>NZ_JOFH01000027.1 GCF_000721235.1 Streptomyces olivaceus | reverse complement strand
CGTTCCGCGCCTTCTGCCACGCCCCCAGCTGCGTGCAGTAGTTCTCCCGCTGCGCGGTCAGCCGCTGCTCGTCCCCGCCCTCGGACGAGGAACACCCGGCCGTCACCACCACCAGGGCGAGGACCGGGACTACCGCCTTTAGCACGCGCAACACGTTGCGCCGACTCACTCACTCTCGGCCGCCGTCAAATCTGCTGAACAACGAACGCGCCGAAGATCGGTAAGTGCTGCCCAACCTCATCGACAACTGCTGTCGCAACAAAGGCTCTGGTCCACTTCCTGTGGTGCGGTCGCTGTGCGTGACGACGGCAATGTGATCTCCATCTAGGCCGTGAGGCAGCGGGCCCGAAGCTACGGTGCAGTGATGAGCAATGACTCCCTCCTCGGCCGCGCCGTCCGTCTCATCCCGCTGTCCGTCGACCATGCTGAAGATCTCTTTCCCTCTGCGTCGGATCCCGAGGTGTGGCAGTGGATGCCCCGGCCTCGGCCCGGTTATCTGGAAGAGATGCAGGCGATGATCAGCCAGATGCTGGCGGACCGAGCCCGGAGGTGTTTTGCGGTCCAGCGTCTGAGGGACAAGGCCGTGATCGGTTCGACCAGTCTGTATGAGCTTGACCTGGCTGAGGGCCGCGCGGAGATAGGCGCGACGTGGTTCGATCGTTCTTGCTGGGGCGGCCCCTATAACGCCGAGTCGAAGCTGCTGCTCTTCGGGCACGCCTTCGACGATCTGGGTCTCGCCCGAGTCGCCTTGCGCACCGACAACCTCAATGTGCGGTCCCAGCAGGCCCTGACACGGCTGGGTCTCGTCTATGAAGGGACGCTGCGCAGTCACATGGTGCGTCAGGACGGCACACGCCGTGATTCGCTGTACTACAGCGTGCTCGCGGATGAGTGGCCCTCTCTGCGGGACAAGCTGCTTACACGGGTCGCGGCCAAAGCCACTGTCTGATCGTGTGCTGCCGTCACGGAGCGAGGAGGACCCGTTTCCGCAGGAGAGCAAAGCCGGCACGGCCGAACATCTGGCGCTTGAGCATCTTGATCCGGTTGACGTGGCCTTCGACGACGCCGGAGTTCCAGGGCAGTGTGAGGCCGGCGGTGACGGCGTCGAGGTCGCGTTCGAGGTGCTGGGCGAAGTGCCGGAGGCTGGGCAGGTCGGTAGTGGAAGTTACCGCTTCGATCCAGGCCGGCAACTGATCGCCTCGAAGGTGAGCGACCATGTGGCCGAAAGTGCGCACGTGTTCGGAGAGTGCCATCAGTTCGGGGCAGTTGGCCAGGACGGTTTTGAGCTGGAGTCGGTCGACTTCGGGCAGTGCGTCGGGGTGTGTGAGGAGCCAGCGTGTAACGGCGCGAGCTGTCGGTGGGCGGGGGCCGACCGGTTGGGGCTTGCCGCGAAGAGTCCTGCTGACGTAGTCGCGGACACTGGCATAGCCGCGGGGGTAGCCCTGTTCCTTGATCTCCTCCCAGAGTTTCCAGGCGTTGGTGCAGCCTTCCTGCCAGCGCTGATCGAGGTAGGGCTTGTAGGCGTCGAGCCTGGTCGTACGGTTTTGCCACTGCCCGGTGAACATCTCCTCCGGGGTGGCGGCGCGGGAGAACCGCAGGATCGTGTTGAGGGTCATGTCGAGCTGCCGGGCGACGGACCGCTTGCTGTGACCGGCGGCGAGGAGAGCGTGGATGGTGGCGTGCTTGGCACGGGTGCGTTCGGCGAACCGGTGTCCTGTCGGCCAGGGAGATGAGGCGGCCGGCTCCGGCTCATGCTGCTGGGGTTCCTCTGGCTGTTCCGGCGTGGGGCGTAAGCAGCCGCGGTGCCGGTAGACGCATTTCTCGGCGGCTTCGCCCAGGTTGTGCCAGAGGTGCCATCGGTCAGCGACCTGGAGGGCCTGCGGGGCGCCGCGGGTGGCGCCTTCGGTGAAAAATGGGGCCCGGTCACGGCAGATGATCTCGATGCCGGGCCGCTCGGCGAGCCAGGCCGCGAGCGTATCGGCCTCCCGGTCGGGAAGGAGATCGATCGGGCGACGTGTTTCGACGCGGCCCTTGCGCTGGGCGTATTCGTCCACGCCGACCACACGGGGTGTGGTGGTGACGGGGTCCCGAAGCGAGGCGATCAGCCTCAACAGCGTGTTCCGGCTGACCGGAACCTTGAAGGCGTCCGTCATCCGGGCGCCGGCCCGGCCCGCGAGCGCAAGCCCGACCGACACCAGCGTCGACCGCAACCGCTCGGTCCGTCGCCCGAACCTGCGGGTGAGGCCGGTCACTTGCTCGGCGAAGGTCTTCCGCTCGCAGGATTCCTCCTCGCAGACGAATCGCCGCACCCGCAACGACATCACGACGAACTTGCCCGCCGTCGGTAGATCGCGAGGAAATCGCAGGCAGGAGCCATGTATTCGCCCAGACCAGCATCCACACCCCGGACAGGCCACCTGCCCTGCGGTCGTACGGGCATCGATCCGGACGACTGTGTCGGTCACCTCAACCGCTTCCACCAACACGCCCTCCACCGAGGAGAACAGCAGCTCATTCAGCTGCGGCCGCACTGTGTTCACGGCGAAGGACTGTCGACCACACCACCATCCAACCCAGCGATTTTCGGGCGAACTCGACCGCCATCACACGAAGATCAACAGTCACCCTGCGTACGCGACCACACGAAGTGGACCAGAGCCGCAACAAACGAACAAAGCCGAGTTCATGGCCAAGCACGACGGTCGTCCCCGCACCCGCGGTAACGCCCCCCGCCCCTGTTCTGCGCCCTCACATACCTGTTGCGCGACACGCAAGTTCATCGGGGCAGGGCCCCATCCCTGGCCCGAGCGCCGGTCCACTCGCACCACACCACCTTGCCAGGTGCCCGTTCCGCCACTCCCCACTTGTCGGCCAGCTCTGACACCAGTAGCAGTCCGCGCCCGCTCTCGTCCGATCGGTCGGGGGCCTGGGGTACGGCCGGTACCCCGTCCCCGCTGTCGTGGACCTCGACGCGCACACCGTCCCCGCAGGGGAGCAGCCGCAGCAGGAAGCCTCGGCCGGGTGGTGCGCCGTGCACCAACGCGTTGGTCGCCAGTTCGCTCACGCACAGCGCCACGTCGTCCGCGCGCTCACGCACACCCCAGTCGGCGAGCACCTCGTGCGCGAACGCCCGTGCGGCGGGGACGGACCGGCGCTCACGGCGGTAGAAACGCTCACGTGGGGAGGGGGGTGGAGTTTCGTTGTTCACGTGACGAGAGTCACGCTCCGTGGTCATCATGGAACAGTGCGCAGGGACGTACGGGCGGTCTGTACGGGTGCGCGATGGTGAACGTACGCGCACGGACGGGGAGTTCGACCTCATGGGCACGACGACACGGAGGAACGCCTCCGCGATGAAGATGGTGGGTGCGCTGCTCGCCCTCTACCGGCAGGCGGCAGGGCTCACGCAGCGGTCGCTGGGCGAGCGGTTCGTCATCGGCGAGCAGCAGATCGCCTCGATCGAACAAGGCCGACGCCCGCTGAAGCCGGACCTCGCCGAGCAACTCGACGATTCCTCGGCACAAAGGGGGCGTTGTCGGTCGCGCTGAGCAGGATGCCGGAGGTGGATCTGGTTCCGCTGTGGGCGGAGGAGTTCCTGGACAGGGAGCGGGAGGCCATCGCCATCTCGTCGTACGAGAACCAGGTGTTGCCGGGTCTGCTCCAGACGGAGGCGTACGCGTGGGCGGTGTTCCGCAGTCGTGTGCCGGTCTATGACGAGGACACGATTGCCCGACTGGCGGCGGCTCGTATCGAGCGGCAGGGGATCTTGCAGGGCAAGGAACCCCCGATCACCTGCTTCGTGGTCTGGGAACCGGTCGTCCACGCGCCCTTCGGTGGCCGACAGGTTTGGACAGAGCAGCTCCGGCACCTTCGCGCGTGCTCCGAGCTACCTGGGCTCATGCTGCAGGTGTTGCCCTTGGACCGTGCCAGTCACGCCTCGCTCGACGGCCCGTTCGTCCTGCTCGAAACGCCCGACCACCAGCGGCTCGCCTACACGGAGAACCAGCGTGGCAGCCAACTGATCGCTGATCCCGATGAGGTGGGGATCCTTACGCAGAAGTGTGCGATGCTGCGGTCTCAGGCCCTCACCCCCGAGGACACGAGGGATCTACTGGACCGTCTCCTAGGAGAGCAATGAGCAGCACCGCACTTCGGTGGTTCAAGTCGAGCTACAGCGGCAGCGAAGGCGGCAACTGCGTCGAGGTCGCCACCGCCCCCACCGCCATCCACATCCGCGACTCCAAAGCCCCGCAGGGACACGTCACCGTTTCACCAACCGCCTGGGCCGCGTTCCTCGCGACGGCGCGGTGACGTCGGTCTTCCACAGGTCGTACTCGGCGTCCAGCGGGCCGTGGGCCGTGTGCGGGGGGCCGTCGCCGAAGATGCGTACGGGGTGCGTGGCGTCCCATGACGGCCAGCCCGGGGCGCCGGTCTCGGCGAAGCGGACCCACGCTCCGTGCATCGCGTCGGCGAGGTCCTGCGGAGCGCCCTCGCCCGCGAGTCTGCGGGCGTCGGGGCCGTCGCCGGAGTCGAAGACGAAGCCCAGCTCCAGGGCGTGGCAGGAGCCCAGGTCGGGGAGGGTGGACGGCCAGGCGAACTCGTAGACGTACGTGGAGGAGGCGGGGCGCGCGTCGGCCACGCGGTGCATCGGGATGCGGAGCAGGTGGTCGGTGACCAGTTGGCCGACGGTCTCGGCGGCGCCCGCGTCGGGGTGCAGCGCGCGGTAGCCGCGGATGACCTCGTTGCCGCAGTGGCAGCGGGCGCGGGCCCCGGCGAGGGCGACGGCGCCGAGACGGTCGACGCGTTCGACGAGGCCGCCGGGGACCAGCCAGAGCCGGTACTCGTCGCGGGTCCAGCCCATCATGAGGTCGACGTCGGGTGACGTAGCGCCGTCGACGAGCGCCTCCAGCGGATCGCGGGGCAGTACGTCGCCGTCGACGACGAGGCCGAACCCGGGGCCGCCGAGTACGGGGCTGCTGAACCGGCCCACCTCGGCCTGGGCCCGCAGCAGCTGGTCGCGGTCGGCGGCGGCGAAGGCCTCGGCGGTGGCCGGGATCTTCAGGCGGGCGGCCATGCGACGGACCATGCGCCGTACCTTGTCCCGGTCGGAGACTTCGGGTGCGCCGCTCTGGAGCACGGCCCGCCGGAACAGGCCCTGGGCCCGCGGGGCGGCGAGGAGCGCGCCGGTGCTGATGGCGCCCGCGGACTGGCCGGCGACGGTGACGCGGTCGGGGTCGCCGCCGAAGGCCGCGATCGAGTCCCGCACCCATTCGAGCGCGGCGATCTGGTCGCGCAGGCCGGCGTTGGCGGGGGCGTCCGGGAACAGGCCGTAGCCCTCCACACCCAGTCGGTAGTTGATCGAGACGCAGACCACTCCGTCGCGGGCGAAGGTGTGGCCGTCGTAGACCGGTACGGCGGAGGAGCCCCTGGTCAGGGCGCCGCCGTGCAGCCAGACCAGGACGGGTAGGCGGGCGCCGGGGCCGGGTTCGGGGGTCCAGACGTTGAGGTTGAGGCAGTCGTCGCCGGGGATCGCCGGGTCGGAGAGGTAGCGGGCGAAGGCCTCGGAGTAGGGCGGTTTCGGCGCTGTGGGGCCGAAGGAGACCGCGTCGCGGATGCCGTCCCAGGGCTCGGGCGGGGCGGGCGGGTGGAAGCGGCGGCCTGGTCCGAAGGGGGGTGCCGCGTAGGGGATGCCCCGGAACACGGCGACACCGTGCTCGTACCTGCCGCGCACCGCCCCGTGGGGTGTGCTCACCACGGGGTTCGTCTGGCCTGCCATCCCGCCTCACCAGCCCTTCACCGCACAGCTGCACTGCTCATGCCAGAGCGTCCCGGCGTACGGATCTATTCCGGGGCGCCCCTGCCGCCCCGGCTGAGGGACAATGGAGGCCACGCGCAGGCCCGCACCGTGCCACCGAGGAGGTTGTCGTGACGGACGCACCCGTAAGGATCACCGAGGCCGACGAGCGGCACGCGGTCCTGGCCTTCGCCGGGGACCTGGACGCCCGCGCGCTGGGCGTGCTGGAGGAGCTGCTGCTCGAACCGCGGCTGCGGAAGACGGGCGCCTGGACCCTGGAGATGAGCGGCCTGGAGCACATCGACCTGTCGTGCGCCTACGCGCTGCTGCGGACGGTCACCCGGACGCCGGAGCCCGTCGCGCTGACGGTCCGGGGTGCCCGCCCCGCCGTCCAGCGGACACTGCGGCAGGCCGGCCTTGACACCGTGGCGGGGTTCACGAAGTAGCGGCGGCGTCCTTGGCCAGCTGGACGGCCGAGAGCAGGCTGAGGCCGGGGGCGGACTCGCGCAGGGTCTTGATGGCCTGCACGGAGTCGGCGGGGCCCTCGTGGCCCGCCGCGGCGAGGCGTTCGTGGACCCAGCGGGCGCGCAGTTCCGCGTCGGAGCCCGCGGCGGCCTGCGCGACCAGGGCGGCGGCGCGTTCCAGTCCCGGCCGTTCCTCGGGCGTCGCGTCGGCGAGCGCCTGCCGGATGCCGTGGGCGATGACGTCGGCGTCGCGCAGGACGACGACATTGAGTTCCAGTGGTTTGCTCCGTCCGAACATATGGTCATCGTCGACTCCGGCGCCGGTCCGGATCAAGCGGCTTGAGCTGCTTCTGAGCCAAGCCACTTGAATCGGAGCGGTTCCGCCGGGTGTCCGGTTTCTTCAAGACCGGTCCGGACCGTCCTGCCTACGGTGGCGCCATGACCGCACGATTCGACGCCATCAGCCTCATCGTCTCCGACATGGCCGCCTCCGTGGCCTTCTACCGCCACCTCGGCTTCGCGTTCCCGGAGGGCTCCGGGGAGCAGCCGCACGCCGAGGCCGGGCTGCCCGGCGGTATCCGGCTGCTGCTGGACACCGAGGACTCCGTCCGTTCCTTCACGCCGGGGTGGGAGCCGCCGGCCGGGGGCGGGCGGCACTCGCTCGCGCTGCTGTGCGACACGCCTGCCGAGGTGGACTCCCTGTACGCGGAGCTGACCGGCGCGGGCAGCCGCGGCGAGCGCGAGCCCTGGGACGCCCCCTGGGGACAGCGGTACGCCGTGCTGGCCGACCCCGACGGCCACGGCGTGGACCTCTTCGCGCCGCTGGGCACGGCGGCGGTCCAGTAGCTCCGCCATCCGTGGCCGCCCAGTGACTCCGCCAGCCGCGGCGGCCCACTGGCAGAGCTACCCGCGCCGGCCCAGGAGATCGCCCGGCGGCAGGCCCGTCAACTCGCGCACGTCCCGCGCGAGATGCGCTTGGTCCGCGTACCCGGTGCGGGCGGCCGTCTCGGCGAGGGGCGTGCCGCCGCGGGCCAGGGCGAGGGCGCGTTGCAGCCGCAGGACGCGGGCCAGCGTCTTGGGGCCGTAGCCGAAGGCCGCCAGGGAGCGGCGGTGCAGCCGGCGGGCGCCGATGCCGAGCGCGTCGGCGGTGGCGGCGACGGGACGGCCCGCGTCGAGGGCGGCGACGATCCGGCGCACGAGGGGGTCGGGCGGGCCGGTGTCGGCGGCCACGGAGAGCGCTGCCTCCTCCAGGCCGCTCGCCGGGTCGGGGGCGGCGTTCACCCGCGCGGTCAGGCGCCGTGCGCGGGCGGCCGGCCAGAGGTCGGCGAGGTCGACGCGCCGGTCGCGCAGTGCGGCGGCGGGTACGCCGAGGAGGGCGGGGGCGGTGCCGGGGTGGAAGCGGACGCCCGCCCAGAGGCTCTGGCCGCTTCCGGTGACGTAGGCGCGCGTGTCGGGGCCCGCGACCAGGAGGCGGCCGTCGTGCCAGAGCAGGTCCATGCAGCCGTCGGGGAGGACCCGTCCCGGGCCGGGCTCCGTCGGGGTACTGGTCCACACCACCGCGCCGGTCAGCCGGGACACCCGTTCCGCGTACACGCGTGCCAGGCTACGCCGGGGGCGCGGACCGGCCCGGCCCGTGGGCCAGCGTACCCCGGTCCGCGCGGGGGCGGGCGCTCACTCGTCGGCCCCGGTCAGCGGCTGGTCGGCGGCGGGGACGAGGCGGGCGGAGAGATCCGGGGCGGCCATGTCGGGATCGAAGGGGAACATGGGCCGGCGGATGCGGCGGTGGCCGAGGCGGACGAGGTCCTGGTCGACGCCGCCGGGGGTGAGGGCCATCTTCCAGTCGGCGGCCATCGCGAACAGCTCGGGTTCCAGGTAGCCGATCTTCACGACAACGACGTCGGCGCCGCGCGGGTCGAGGTCCAGGTCGGTGAAGTCGTGCTCGTGGTGGTAGGGCTTGCGCAGCTCGGTGAGGATCACGTACGCGCTGCCGACGCGTACGACCACCTCGGTCCGCGCGTCGCGGTCGCCGTGCCGGACGGCGTGCACGACGCCGGTGAGGGTGACCGGACCGGCGTGCCGGTCGTCGACCTCGGCGCCCGCCGTCACCGTCACCGTGGCCCCGACGCCCGCGGCGACGGCCTGCCGTACGGCCTCGGGGCCCGGCACCGAGGCGTACAGGACGGTCGGCCCGTCCTCCTGCTGGAACTCGGGGCGGGCCAGCAGCCGGGCCAGGCCCCAGGTCACGTCGCCGGCGCCGCCCGCGGTGGGGTTGTCGCCGGTGTCGCTGACGTAGTACGGGCGCCGCCCGCCGGCCAGGGCCTCGTCCAGGATGGCGTCGAAGGTGCCGGTGGGGGCGACGAAGTCGAAGTCGCGGCGGGCCTCCCAGAAGCCGCGGGCCAGTCGTTCGGCGCCCGTCGACACGGCGTGCTCGTCGTGGCCGGTGACGACCACCGCGGCCCGGTTGCGGGGTTCGTCGGCCCAGGCGTAGCCGACCCAGATCGCCGCGTCGGTCACGCCGTCCCGCGCCTCGACCTCGTCGACGGCCGCGTACACGCTCTTCGCGGGCTCGATCCGGGTGGAGGTCTGCTCGCCGGCCAGCAGGACGGGGACCGGTACCCAGGCCTTCAGCGGGCGGGGGGCGCCGGAGGCGAGGTGGGCCAGGAGGTTGCGGACGGCGCGCTCCTTGGTCTCCATGTGGTCCTCGTGCGGGGCCATCCGGTAGCAGGTGATCAGGTCGCTGCGGTGGACGAGGGCACGGGAGACGTTGCCGTGCAGGTCCATGGAGGTCGAGACGATCACGCCGTCGCCGACGACGGAGCGCACCTTCTGGAGGAGCAGCGCCTCGGCGTCGTCGACGCCCTCGACGGTCATGGCGCCGTGGATGTCGAACCAGAGGCCGTCGGGGGCGGGCAGGGCGGCGAGGCGGGTGAGGAGTTCCGCGGTGAGTTCCTCCCAGGCCGCGGCGGTGACGGTGCCGCCGGGCAGCGACTTGCCGACCAGGGCGCCGTGCCAGTCGGCCGCCTCGCGCAGTTCTCCGCCCGGGGCGAGGAAGGGGTAGCGGTCCAGGACCTCCTGGCCGCGGGAGGGGTGGAAGGCGGGTGCCTCGGTGCGGGCGGGCGAGAAGGTGGACGACTCGATGCCGAGTCCGGCGATGGCGATGACGGGGCGCCGGGCGGGGGCGGCGGAGGCGGCGGGGCTGCCAGGGGTGCTGGGGTGTGACATGGCTCCTCGTTCGTGCAATTCATGCAGTTCATGCAGGTCGGAAAGGCCGTAGAGGCTCAGGGAGAGGCTTAGGAGGTGGAGGCGTGGAACCGGTCCGGGTCCAGTTGGGCTCCGCCGACCTCGCGCAGGGCCTGTGCCAGCGCGCGCTGGAGGGCGAACTGCCCGGCGCCCAGGAGACCGGCGTCGGCGCCGAGTACCGCGCGTTCGATGGCGAGGTGCTCGGTGACCAGCGGGTGGCAGCTCTCGTAGAGCTGGCTGCGGACCGCGGCGACGAAGGGTTCGACGGTGGAGAGGATGCCGCCCAGGTAGACGGCGTCCGGGTTGAAGAAGTTGACGTTCGCGGCGAGCACCTGGCCGAGGTAGTCCCCGGCCCTGCGCACCGCCCGGTTGGCCTCCGGGTGCGCGTCGGTGGCCAGCCGGACCACGTCCTCGGCGCTGGTGACGTCGACGCCCTCGTCCCGCAGCACCCGGACGAGGGCGGCGCCCGAGGCGACCGTTTCCAGGCAGTCGGTGTTGCCGCAGGAGCAGGGGACGTGGTGACCGCGGGCGATGCGGATGTGGGTGATCTCCCCGGCCGCACCCGTGCCGCCGCGGTAGAGCCTGCCGTCGACGAGGGCGGCGGCGCCGATCGCGGTGCCCGTCTTGACCATGATCACCTGCTGGTGGCGCCCCTTGCGGGCGGTGTGCTCGCCGACGGCCATGCAGTTGGCGTCGTTGTCGGCGACGGCGGGGACCGCGAAGCGCTCCCGGAGCCAGGACTCGACGGGGAAGCGGTTCCAGCCCGGCATCCGGGAGGGCTGTACGACGCGTCCCGTGGCGGTGTCGACCGGGCCGGGCAGCGAGAGGCCGACGCCGCGCAGCCGTGCCCCGCCGTGCCGTGCGACCAGCTCCTCCAGGATGCCGGCGAGCCTCGACAGGGCCGCCTGCGGGCCGTCGGCGATCACCAGCGGCACGGTCGAGACGTCCCGCAGCTCACCGCCGGGCAGGACGACTCCGACGCGGGCGTGGCTGCCGCCCAGGTCGGCGGCGACGGCGTACTCGTCCTGGCCGCCGAGTCGGAGCACCTTGCGCGGGCGCCCGCCGGTGGAGGACTGGGTCCCCTCCTCGGCGACGAGGCCGTGCTCGACGAGCTGGGCCACGGCCACCGAGACGCTGGAGGCCGCGGCGCCGAGCAGCTCGGCGAGCTGGGCCCGGGAGGTCGCCCGGCCGGAGGCGACGAGTTCGAGGGCGCGCGCCGCCAGCGCCGAGGTGCCCGCCGTCCGCCGGCCCCGCGTACTTATTTCATTCATGTACGTGCTTACTTCCCCATGGTCGGTCCGTGGCCGACAGTACGCCGGTAATTCCGTTCTGGAAATGGCGGTTGTCACTGGAAACAGCGTTTCGATCACTGCCCGGACTTTTTTCAGAAACGGAGATACTTAGTTGTTACGAAACTTTGTTTGTACCTGCGCCGGGGCAGGCGTTAGCTGACCTCCACGCCACTCACCTGGAGGAGTCACATGTCCCCTGCTCGCACAGCGGCGCGCCGACGCCGGGCGCTCGCCGTCGGCGCATGCGCGGCCGTGGGCGTGCTGCTCAGCGGCTGCGCGGGCGGTGTCTCCGCCCCCTCCGGCTCGAAGAACGAGATCAACTACGCCCTTCCGGCGAACTTCACCCCCAACTGGATCGTGCCGATCGGGACGCCGGGGCACCTCAACACCAACAACGCCTCCATTTCCCAGTCCCTGTGGGAACCGCTGATCGCCTACGACGGCTCCACCGGCGAGATCGGCTGGAACAAGGACAACTCGCTGGCGACGGACGCGGAGTTCGCCGCGGACAACAAGAGCGTCACCGTCACCCTCGGCGACCGCCACTGGAGCGACGGCGAGCCGGTCACCGCCCGGGACGTCGAGTTCTGGTTCAACCTGGTCAGGGAGAACAAGAAGTCGTGGGCCAGCTACAGTCCGGGCAAGGCCCCGGACGTGTGGACCTCGTTCAAGACCCTCGACGACCGGCACTTCACGCTCGCCTTCGACCGCGCCTACAACCGGCAGTGGATGCTCGCCAACGAGCTGAGCATGATCCGGGTGATGCCCCAGCACGCGTGGGACAGGACCAGCGACTCGGGGGACGTCTCCGACCTCGACCGCACTCCGGCCGGCGCGAAGAAGGTCTGGACGTACCTGATCGACGCGGGCAAGAAGATCTCCCGCTACGCGAGCGACCCGCTGTGGAAGACGGTCAGCGGCCCGTACCGGCTCAAGTCCTTCTCCACCTCCGGCCGCGTCGAGCTGGTCGAGAACGAGAAGTACGACGGCGGGGGCGCGGCCCACGTGAAGCAGGTCAACCTGCTCTCCTTCACCACCGTGGCCGCCGAGGAGAACGCGTTGCGGGCCGGCACCGTCGACTACGGCTACATCAGGGCATCCGACCTCGGGATCAAGAAGTCCTTCACGGACCTCGGCTACCACGTCGAGCGGTGGTCCGGCTGGGCCGTCACCTACATGCCGTACAACTTCAACAACCCGGAGATGGGCGCGGTCTTCCGGCAGCCGTACGCGCGGCAGGCCGTCCAGATGTCCGTCGACCAGAAGACCCTGGCGAAGGTGCTCTACAACGGCACCGCCGTACCCACCTACGGTCCCGTCCCGCAGGGCCAGGCGTCCGCCTTCCTCTCCGGCGAGCAGAAGGCCGAGCCCTATCCGTTCTCCAACTCCCGGGCGCGCGCACTGCTGACGGACCACGGCTGGAGCGAGCGGGACGGCACCATGGTGTGCACCTCGCCGGGCGAGGGCGCGGGGCACTGCGGCGAAGGCGTCGAGAAGGGCACCGAGTTCAGGATGCGGGTGCTCTCCCAGTCCGGCTCCACGGAGACGGACAACATGATGAGCGCCCTGCAGTCCTCCTTCGAGGAGACCGGCATCGACTTCGACATCAAGACCGCGCCGGTCAACTCGGTCCTCTCGCAGACCGGGCAGTGCGAGGAGGACGACCCCGCCTGCGACTGGCAGCTCTCCTTCTTCGGCAGCGCGGGCAGCTGGTACTTCCCCGCCTACCCCAGCGGTGACGCGCTCTTCGCGAGCGGCGGCGGCTCGAACTTCGGCAACTACTCCAACCCCGAGGTGGACGAGCTGATCGACCGGACCACCACGTCGTCGTCGCCCGACGCCATGCTCGACTACAGCAAGGCCCTCGCCGAGGACCTGCCCGTCATCTGGCTCCCCGAGCCCGACTACCAGGTCTCCGTGATCAGGGACGGACTCGGCGGGTTCGCCCAGGACTCCCTCGCCAACTTCCACCCCGCCATGTGGGCGTGGACCGAGTGAGCCGGCGCCCGGCCCCACTCACCCCCGGCCGCCCCGGCCGCCCCGTCCCCACTCAGCCACCCGGAACCCCATGAGCACTTACTCCTTCCTGATCAGGCGTGTCCTGCAGGCACTGGCGGTGGTCCTCCTCGTGACCGTCGTGGTGTTCTGCCTGCTGCACGCCCTCCCCGGGGGGCCCGCCCGCGGCATCCTCGGCCCCCAGGCCACCGCCTCGCAGATCACCGCGTTCAATCACGAGCAGGGGCTCGACCGGCCGCTGCCGGTCCAGTACGTGTACTACCTGAACCAGCTGGTCCACGGTGACTTCGGCATGTCGTACACCCTCAACGAACCCGTCTCGCAGCTGATCACCGAACGGCTGCCGAAGACGCTGCTGCTGACCGTCCTGTCGGCCGTCATCGGCCTGCTGTTCGCGGTGCCGCTCGGCGTGTGGCAGGCCGTCCGCCGCAACAAGCCGGTCGACTACGTCATCACCACGCTCAGCTTCATCGCCTACTCCACCCCCGTCTACTTCCTCGGGCTGATCCTGGTCCTCGTGTTCAGCCAGGTCCTGCCCTGGTTCCCGGCACAGGCGCCCCAGGGCAACAGCGTCGGCGACATCCTCGCCCAGCCCCAGGGCCTGGTACTGCCGGTGGTGGCCGGCGCCGCCACGATGGTCGCGGTCTTCAGCCGCTACATGCGCTCGGCCACCCTGGAGAACCTCGGCGAGGACTACGTGCGCACCGCGCGGGCCGGCGGCACCCGCCCCCGGGCGATCCTGACCCGGCACGTCTTCCGCAACTCGCTGACCCCCGTGGTCGCCATGCTCGGCTACTACATCCCGGTCCTCTTCGGCGGCGCCCTGGTCGTGGAGCAGCTCTTCAACTACCCGGGAATGGGGCTGCTGTTCTGGACCGCCGCCCAGTCCTCCGACTACCCCGTGCTGCTGGGGTGCGTCCTGGTCATCTCGATCGCCACGGTGACCGGCAGCCTCCTGGCCGACGTCCTGCAACGCGTCATCGACCCCCGAGTGAAGGCAGGTCGGTCATGAGTTCCCTCACGTCCCTGGACACTCCGGCCGTTCAGCCCGAACTCGCCGCCTCCAACACCCGGCTCGCGGTCCGCCGCTTCCTGCGCAACCGCCTCGCCGTGGTCGGGCTCGGCGTGGTCGTCTTCTTCGTGCTGTTCTGCTTCGTGGGCCCGCTGCTCTACTCCACCGACCAGACCCACACCCTGCTCCAGCAGGTCAACGAGTCGCCCAGCGGCGCCCACTGGCTCGGTACCGACGCGGTCGGCCACGACGAGCTGGGCCGGCTGATGTACGGCGGCAAGGTCTCCCTGATCGTCGGTCTGTCGGCCGGCGTCCTCGCCACGGTCATCGGCACCCTGTGGGGCGCGGCGGCCGGTTACGCGGGCGGCTGGATCGACGCGGTGATGATGCGCGTGGTGGACGCGGGCATCGCCATCCCCGCCCTGTTCATCCTGCTGGTGGTCTCCGCGATCACCACCCCCGACCTCAGCGGGCTGGTCCTGATCCTCGGGCTCATCTCCTGGCTCGTGCCCTCGCGGCTGGTGCGGGCGGAGACCCTGACGCTGAAGAACCGCGACTTCGTCCTCACCCTCCGCGCGACCGGCGGCGGCCACGCGCGCGCCATCACCCGGCACATCCTGCCGAACTCGGTGTCGACCGTCATCGTGGCGGCCACCTTCCAGATCGCCGACGCGATCCTGCTGGTGGCCTACGTGTCCTACCTCGGACTGGGCGTCCAGCCCCCGTCCACCGACTGGGGCGGCATGCTCTCCTCCGGCATGACCGCCGCCTACTCGGGCTACTGGTGGCTGATCGTGCCACCCGGCCTCGCCATCATCCTGGTGGTGTGGGCGTTCAACGCGATCGGGGACGGACTCCGGGACGCATTCGACGTGAGGGGGCGCGCATGAGCGCCGTTCGACCACCGGCCGCTCCCGCCCCGGACGGCGGGCACATCCTCGACCTCGACGACCTGGGCGTCGTCTTCACCACGGAGACCGGCACGGTGCGGGCGGTGCGCGGCGTGTCCCTGCACGTGGCGCCCGGCGAGACCCTCGCCCTGGTCGGCGAGTCGGGCTCCGGCAAGTCCACCGTCGCGCTGGCGGCGATGGGGCTGCTCGCCGGCAACGCCCGCGCCACCGGGAGGGCCGTCGTCGACGGCACCGACATCGTGGGCGCCGACGAGGAGCAGCTGTCCGGGCTGCGCGGAAAGACCGTCTCCATGGTGTTCCAGGAGCCGGCCACCGCGCTCGATCCGCTCACCCGGGTCGGCAGGCAGATCGCCGAGGTGATCCGCAACCACCGCCGGGTCTCCGCGGCCGACGCCGCCGCGCGCGCCGTCGAACTGCTGCGCCGGGTCGGTATCCCCGAGCCGGAGCAGCGGGCCCGTGCCTACCCGTTCCAGCTCTCCGGCGGCCAGCGCCAGCGCGTCGTCATCGCCATGGCCATCGCCAACGAACCGGCCCTGCTGATCGCCGACGAGCCCACCACCGCGCTCGACGTGACCGTGCAGGCCGAGATCCTCGACCTGCTGCGCCGCCTGGCGGCGGAGACCGGCACGGGCGTCCTGCTGGTCACCCACAACATGGGCGTCGTCGCGGACTTCGCCGACCGGGTCGCCGTGATGTACCAGGGCGCCGTCGTGGAGACCGGGTCCGTCGAGGACGTACTGCTGCGCCCCTCGCACGACTACACCAAGCGGCTGCTGTCCGCCGTACCGCGGCTCTCCGTCTCGGAGGCCGCCGGAGGGGGTGACACGGCGGAGCCCGCCGGGGCCGGGTCCGTCGGGGCCGGGTCCGTCGGGGCCGGGTCCGCCGAGGAGCCCGCGGTGGAGCTGACGGACGTGTCGGTGGTCTTCGGCCGCGGGAAGCAGGCGGTGCACGCCCTGCGGGGTGTCTCCTTCGCCGTCCGCCCCGGCGAGACCCTCGGCCTGGTCGGCGAGTCGGGCTCCGGCAAGTCCACCGCGTCCCGGGTGGCGCTCGGCCTCGTCGCGCCGACGGCGGGCTCCGTCACCCTGTTCGGCGCCGACCTGGCCCGTACCCGTGCGCGGGCCCGGCGTGCGCTGCGGGCCGGCGTCGGCGTCGTCCTCCAGGACCCGGTCGCCTCGCTCGACCCCCGCATGACGGTCGGCGAGTGCGTCGCGGAGCCGCTGCGGGTCCACCGCCGCACCCTGTCCGGGCGGGAGCGGGAGTCGCTGGTCGGCGACGTGCTCGACCGGGTCAGGCTGCCGCGGGAGGTGGCGCGGCGCGCGCCCCGCGAGCTGTCCGGCGGCCAGCGCCAGCGCGTGAGTCTGGCGCGCGCCCTGGTCCTCGGGCCGCGGCTGCTGGTGGCGGACGAACCCACCAGCGCCCTGGACGTGAGCGTGCAGGAGGCGGTGCTCGAAGTGATCGGCGAGCTGCAGGAGGAGCTGGGCTTCGCCTGCCTCTTCGTCTCCCACGACCTGGCCGTCGTGCAGCAGTTCGCCCGCCGGGTGGTCGTGATGCGGGCGGGGCGGGCCGAGGAGCAGGGGCTCACGTCGGCCACCCTGCTGCACCCGGAGACCGACTACACCCGGCGCCTGCTGGCGGCGGTGCCCGTGCCCGACCCGATCGTCCAGCGCGGCCGCAGGGCCGAGCGGCTGGCGACCCTCGCCGCCGGGCGGACGGAGGAGCAGGGGTGAGCGGTCCCGACAGCCCCGTCTACGCGGGGGTCGACATCGGGGGAACCACCACCCAGGTGGTGCTCTGCGACGCGGAACTGAAGGTGCTCGACCGCGCGGACACGGCCACCCCGGCGCGCTCCGGCGGCCGGGCGATGATCGCCGCCGTACTCGACGCGCTGGCCGTGGTCCGGGCGCGTACGCCCGGCCGGCTCGCCGCCGTGGGGGTGGGCGCGGCCGGGGTGGTCGACAGCGCCTCCGGTCACATCCTGGTGGCGAGCGACTCGTTCACCGACTGGGCCGGTTTCCCCGTGACCGCCGCGCTGCGCGCCGCGCTGGGCGTCCCCGTCTTCCTCGACAACGACGTCAACGCGTTCCTGCGCGGGGAGATCGCCTGCGGTGCGGCGACGGGCGAGGCGGACGTCCTCGGCATGACGCTGGGCACCGGCGTCGGCGGGGCGCTGTGGACGGGCGGCGAGCTGCGCGCCGGTGCGCACGGCGCGGCCGGCGAGATCGGCCACATCCCGGGCTTCGGCGATCTGCCGTGCACCTGCGGCGGCCGCGGCCATCTGGAGACGCTGGCCTCCGCCCGTTCCCTGCGGGCCCGTTACGGCGAGCGCACCGGGCGGGAGCTGACCGCCCGCGAGGTGGCCGAGGCGGCGCGGGAGGGGGATGCCGACGCGCACGCCGTGTACGCGGCGGCGGGCGCCGGTGTCGCCCGCGCGATCACGATGACGGCCGGACTGGTCGACATCGACACGGTCGTGATCGGAGGCGGCGTCAGCGGTTCCTGGACGCTGCTCGAACCGCTGATCCAGGGGCCGCTCGCCGCCGAGCCGCCGATCAGCGGCCACCCCGTCAAACTGCTGCGGGCGACGCTGGGGGCCGACGCCGTGCCGCTGGGCGCGGCGGCCCGGGCCCGCCACGAGCCGGCCGCCGGCGAGGGTGGTCCCGGGCCGGCGCGGTAGGGCGCGTCCCACCGACAGGCCGGTCGCGGTGTCCCCTCTCTACGGGGAGCCCGCCGGTCTGTCGTGTTTCTACGGGGAGTCCGCCGGTCTGTCGTGGCCGTTGCCGTGGCCGTCGTCGTGGTGGGTGTGCACCTGGCCGTGGTTCGCGGGCGGCGCGTTCTTCGCGTGGGTGCGCAGGCGGGCCGTGACGTCCTCGGGGGGCAGGAAGCGGGACCAGCGCTCCGGGAACTCGGACGGCATGTCCGGGTCGCTGTCGCCGTTCGCCGCGGAGCGGGCCACGTACTCGGCGACCTGGGCCTGGCGCAGCCGCTCGTTGGACTCGCGGGCGGCGGCGGTGGCGGCGGCCGGCCAGACCCGGTCGATGGCCGCGTTGACGGCGGCGCCGACGAGCACCGCGAACGCCGACACGCCGATCCACAGCAGTACGGCGACGGGCGCGGCGAGCGAGCCGTAGATGGTGGGGCCCTCGACGGTGTTGGTGAGGTAGACGCGGAGCAGGGCGCTGCCGACCACCCACATGGCGAGGGCGACCAGCGCGCCGGGGACGTCCTCGATCCACGGTGAGCGCACGGGCACGGAGACGTGGTAGAGCGTGGTCAGGAAGGCCACGGACAGGACGATCACGACCGGCCAGTACAGGACCTGGACGACCGTCGTCGACCAGGGCACCACGCGGACCACGGCGTCCGGTCCGGCCACCATCAGCGGCAGCGCGACCGCCCCGAGCAGCAGCGCCACGATGAAGAGCAGGAAGGCCATCAGCCGCGTCTTGACGATCCCCCGGACGCCGTCGAGCCCGTACATCACGGTGATGGTGTCGATGAAGACGTTCACCGCGCGGGAGCCCGACCAGACGGCGAACAGGAAGCCGATGGAGATGACGTCGGGCCGGCCGCCCTTGGTCACGTCGTCCAGGATCGGCTCGGTGATCTGCTTGACGCCCCTCTCGGAGAGCACCGTGCGGGAGGCGTCCAGGATGTTGTTGCGCAGGCTCTCGGTGGTGTCGGCGCCGATCCAGGAGTCGACGTAGCCGAGCAGTCCGAGCAGGCTCAGCAGCAGCGGCGGCACCGAGAGCAGCGTGAAGAACGCGGCCTCGGCGGCCAGGCCGAGGATGCGGTACTCCATGCACGAGTTGACCGTGTCCTTGAGCAACAGCCAGGCGGTCCTGCGTTTGGACACATTCCGGTACAGAACCCGGGCACGGTGGAGCCGGCCGGACGGCAGTTCGGGGGATTCACTTGCTGGCTGCACGTGCTAAAGGTATCCGCCGTGGCGGGCGGCGCTCATCCGCGGATGCCCTCCGGCCGGTCCGGGTCCGCGGCCGGCGCTCCCGCGCGGTAGGTTCACGGTCATGGCAGGCAGTACCCACACCGTGACGAATCAGGCGCCGCCGCTGACCGGCTACGACGTCTTCTCCGCCGACCGTGCCCTGGCGGACGCCGTCGAGCGGCACCTGCCGCCCGGGCTGCACGAGGAGGCGCTGGCGGAGCTGTCGGGGCTCGGCAACACCTGCGGATCCCGCCAGGTCCAGGAGTGGGGCACGCAGGCCGACGCGAACCCGCCGGTGCTGCGCACCCACGACCGGTACGGGCACCGCGTCGACGAGGTCGACTTCCACCCGGCCTGGCACCGGCTCCTGGGCAAGGGCGTCGCGGCGGGCCTGACGGACGCCTGGTCCCGGCCGGGCGGTCACGTGCGGCGCGCGGCCGGGTTCGTCCTGTGGACGCAGGTGGAGGCGGGCAACTGCTGCCCGCTGTCGATGACCCACGCGGCGGTCCCGGCCCTGCGCGCCGACGCGGACCTGGCCGCCGAGTGGGAGCCGCGGCTGGCCTCGCGGGTCTACGACCGGGAGCTGCGCCCGGCCCGGCTGAAGGCCGGCGCGCTCTTCGGGATGGGCATGACGGAGAAGCAGGGCGGCAGCGACGTACGGGCCAACACCACGTCGGCGCGGCCGCTGGCCGAGGAGGGCACGTACGAGCTGCGGGGGCACAAGTGGTTCTGCTCGGCGCCGATGTCGGACGGCTTCCTGGTGCTGGCGCAGGCGCCGGGCGGGCTGACCTGCTTCCTGGTGCCGCGCGTACTGGCGGACGGCACCCGCAACGTGTTCCTGATCCAGCGGCTCAAGGACAAGCTGGGCAACCGGTCCAACGCCTCGGCGGAGGTGGAGTTCGCCGGAACCTGGGCGCGCCGGGTCGGCGAGGAGGGGCGGGGGGTGCCCGCCGTCATCGGGATGGTGGCCGCCACCCGGCTGGACTGCGTGCTGGGCTCGGCGGGTCTGATGCGGCAGGCGGTGGCGCAGGCGGTGCACCACTGCGCGCACCGGGAGGCGTTCGGCGGGAGGCTGGCCGACAAGCCGCTGATGCGCAACGTCCTCGCCGACCTCGCGGTCGAGTCGGAGGCCGCGACGGTGCTCGGGCTGCGGCTGGCGGCGGCCTGCGACGCCGCCGAGGGCGGTGACGAGCGGGAGCGGGCGCTGCTGCGCCTGGCGGTGCCGGCGGCCAAGTACTGGGTGACCAAGCGGTGCGCCCCGGTGGTGGTCGAGGCGGCCGAGTGCCTGGGCGGCAACGGGTACGTCGAGGAGTCCGGCCTGCCCCGGCTGGTGCGCGAGTCGCCGCTGAACTCGGTCTGGGAGGGCGCCGGGAACGTGCAGGCGCTGGACGTGCTGCGGGCGCTGGGCCGGGAGCCGGCGGCGCTGGACGCCTACCTGACGGAGGTGGGTGCGGCACGCGGCGCCGACCACCGGCTGGACGCGGCGATCCGCACCGTACTGACGGAACTGGCCGACCTGGAGGCCGCCGAGGGGCGGGCGCGGCTGCTGGCGGAGCGGCTGGCGCTGGTGCTGCAGGGCGCGTTGCTCGTGCGGCACGCGCCGCCGGAGGTCGCGGACGCGTTCTGCGCCTCCCGGCTGGGCGGCGACGGGGGCGCGGTCTTCGGAACCCTGCCGCCGACACTGGATCTGGCGTCGGTGGTCGAGCGGGCCCGGCCGATGGCCTGAACACCGCCGCGCGGTGCGGGGGTGGTGCTGCGCCGACACGGCACCACCCCCGCCACACGGGCCCGTTCAGGCCGCGTACGCCGCTCGGGACGGCGTCGTTCGAGTTTGGACGACCGTTGCGGCGTCCACCAGGGTTGCAGAGGGTTGCAACGTGCGGTCGGTCGTGTGCGGACTGTGTCCGCCCGGCTTGGGCAACCGGTCACTATGAGACGAACATTCACCGGCTTCCGGGAGGACGAGTACCTGTGGCGCTCTCGCCGATGGACGTGACGCAGTTCGCCGCCGCCGACACGGCGCGCGCGGCCCGGATGCTCAGCGCGGTCCGCTCGGCGAGACTGTCGGGCGGTCCGGCCCCGGTGGCGCCGCGCCCGGTGATCGAGCAGTCCTGGGCGCGGATGCTGCGCAGCGGCGTCGACCCGGACCACGACTTCCGCTCCGGGCTGCTGCCCCCGGACGAGATCCGGCGGCGTCGGGAGGCCACGCCGCTGCGGCACGTCCTGCCGTTGCTGCGGGAGGCGCTGCTGTCCGTCGCCGACATCGCGCACCACATCATGGTGGTCGCCGACGAGGACGGCCGGGTGCTGTGGCGGGAGGGCAGCGCGCGGGTGCTGCGCCGGGCCGACACTCTCGGACTCGAACTCGGCGCGGACTGGCAGGAGGAGGTGGTCGGCACCAACGGCCTGGGGACACCGGCGGTGACCCGGCGCCCCGTACAGGTCTTCGCCTCCGAGCACTTCGTTCGGTCCCAGACGTCATGGACCTGCGCCGGGGCACCCATCACCGACCCGCGCACCGGCCGGCTGCTCGGCGTGGTCGACGTGAGCGGGCCGCTGGAGTCGATGCATCCGGCGACGCTGGCCTGGGTGGACTCGGTGGCCAAGCTGGCCGAGGCCCGGCTGCGGGAACTGCACACGCAGTCGCTGGAGCGGTTGCGGGCGGTGGCCGCGCCGGTGCTGGCCCGGCTGGCGGGGCGGGCGCTGGTGGCCGACCGGGACGGCTGGACGGCGGCGGTGACCGGGATGCCCTACCTGGAGCGGGTGGCGCTGCCCAAGTCGCCGGAGCCGGGGGCGCGGTGGCTGCCGGTGTTCGGGGCGTGCACCGTGGAGCCGCTCGGCGAGGGCTGGTTGGTGCGGGCCGCCGAGGGCCCGGTGCCGCAGGGCACCACCCGGATCGTCCTGGACCTCGGGCAGCCGCGCCGCTGGTCGGTGCGGGTGCTGGGCGGTGCGGAGGAGTGGACGCGGGAACTGAGTCCCCGGCACGCCGAGTTGCTCTACCTGCTGGCGGTGCGCCGCAGCGGGCGCAGCGCGGCCGCGCTGGCCGAGGACATGTTCGGCGACCCGGCACGCACGGTGACGGTCCGGGCCGAGATGTCCCGGGTGCGCAGGTATCTGGGGGCCTATCTCGAACACCGGCCGTATCGTTTCTGCGAGGACGCCGAGGTCGAGGTCCTGCTGCCGCCCGACCCCCGCGACCTGCTGCCCCACTCGACCGCCCCGGCAGTGGTGGAGAAACGGGCGTCGACGCCGGTGCCTTGACGCCTGCGCGTTCGGCCGGTTCGTCCCGGGCGACGCGCCGTGCGGACGGCGTGTCGCCCGGGACGAGGTGTCCGACCGCCGGCCGGGGCGAGGTGTCCGACCACTGGCCGGGGGGAGTGTCCGACCGCCGGCCGGGGCGGAGTGTCCAACCGCTGGGACGAGCGCCCCCCGAATGGCTGTAAAGACCCGCCGATTTCGCATATTTGCATCGTCCGCGGCCACAGAGCCGACCGGGTGCCGTAGCATCCTCCGCAGGACCGCCCCATCCGCTCCTCGGTCAACGCGGCCACCGTCGAGCACAGTTGGTCCGGTGTCCGTGGAGGTTCCATGAAGCATCGAGGCAGACACCGTCGACGCAGGCGAGGTCGGGCCCTGCGCGCGGCCCTGACCGGGGCCGCCCTCGCCCTGACCGGCGCCGCCACCCTGATCACCACCTCGCAGGCCACGGTCGCCGACGACCCCGGCACCCTCAAGCCCCTCACCTCCGCCGCCGAGACCGACGCGCTGCGGCTGACCGAGCACCGCGTTCCGGAGCCCTGGCTCGACCGGCTCTCCGCCTCGATGGGCGAACCGGTCGGCGTCGACGCCGTACTCGACTCCGCCGACCGCACCCTGCGCAAGGCCGGCGACTGCACGGCCGGAGAGCGGGAGGCGCTGCCCGTCTCGCCCGCCGCGACCCGCGCCTACTGCTGGGACGACGCCGACACCGACGGCTGGCGTCCCGGCGCGGTCACCACGTCCGGGGACGCCGACGAGGACGGCCTCTGGGGCACCCACCGCGTGATCCTCTCCGCCTGGAGCCGCGACGACGGCACGCCCGGAGGCGGCCTCGCCCGGGTCTCGTTCGTCGACGCCGACGACCCCGACCGCCTCGGCTACACCTCGGCGCTGCTGACCGTCCCGGTCGACGGTGGCCACGACTACCGGGGCCTGGCCTCGCCCGTCTCCGGCATGGTCTGGTACCAGGACAAGCTGCTCGTCACCACCGCCGCCGGGGACCGCGACGCGCTGTACGTGTACGACGTCGAGCGGATCCAGCGCGCCACCACCGCGGCGAACGCCGTCGGGCGGGTGCCCGGGGGCTGGGCGGCCAACGGCCACCGGTACGTGCTGCCCGCCGTCGCCTCGTACCGGCTGCCCGACACGGACGGCGCGGCCCGCCCCGGCGCGATCTCGCTGGACCGGGGCACGGCCCCCGACAGCCTCGTGGCGAGCGAGCGGGTGACCGCGGACGCCGACCGCCCCACCCGGCTCTGGCGCTACGCCCTGGGCACGAGCACGGACCCCGAGCGCACCGGACTCCCGGTCACGGACGCCGCGGGAGGGGTGAACGCGGCGGAGGCGTACGAGACGGGCGCCGCCGAGGTCGGGGGCGTACTGTCCTACCGCCCGCCCGGCACGGCCCACTCGGAGTGGTACCTGGGACGCGCGGCCGGCGGGCAGGACGGGCGCGGGACCCTGTGGCGCCAGGACACGGAGGGCGCCCGGGCCGCGGAGTGCGGGGCCGACCAGTCGCAGCAGTGCTGGAGCGGATCGGCGGGCTCCCTGTCGTACTCGGAACGCACCGGCGAGGTCTGGTCGCAGTCGGAGAACATGCTCTTCTCGCTCCCGCTGTCGTCGATCACGGACGCCCTCGACTAACGGCGTCACCCGGGCAGGGCCGCCCCGGGATCGACAGATCCCGGGGCGGGTGGTTCCCTGACCGGCATGACCAACATCGCCGTGACCACGTGGTCCCTGGAGCAGACGGCACCCACCGACCTGCTGCCGGCCGCCGCGCCGGAGGGGGACGTGCGGATCGTCCGCGCCGAGGTGCCCTCCCCCGAGTTCAGCCGCTTCCTGTACGCCTCGGTCGGCGGCGACATCCGCTGGACGGACCGGCTCGGCTGGACCCACGCGCGGTGGCGGGAGCACCTGGAGCGGCCGGGTGTGGAGACCTGGGTCGCCCACGACCGCGGCACCCCCGCCGGTTTCGTCGAACTGGCGCCCGGGGACGACGGGGTCGTGGAGATCGAGTACTTCGGCCTGATCCCCGCCTTCCGCGGGCGGCGCATCGGCGGCCACCTCCTGTCGTACGGCACGGCCCGCGCCTGGGACCTGGCGGAGCGCTGGCCGGGGCTGGCCGGCACCAAGCGGGTCTGGCTGCACACCTGCAGCAAGGACGGCGCGTACGCGATGGACAACTACCAGCGCCGGGGCTTCCGGCTGTTCGACACCAGGGTCGAGGAGGAGGCGGAGGTGGCGACTCCTGGACCGTGGCCGGGTGCCTTCCCCTCCTGACCTGCACCGACACCTGCCCTTTCCCCCGGATGACGGGACGCGCGGCCGTCCGTGTGACCAACGACACCGTGTCTCGTACAGCGAGACAGGGGTGTCCACATCTCGGATAATGCTGGACTGCCTCCAGATCGCCGTGCCACGCTTCCGTCATGTCTGGAACTGGAATTGCCTTGGTGAGTCGGCGCCACGTCGACCTCGGCCGCATGTCCAGCGCCATCTGTCCGGGCCGCTGAGAGCACCCTCCAGCACCACCGGATCCCCCCCTCGTCTCGCTCTGCGCAACGACGCGCACGCGTGTCCTCACGTATGCCCACGTAGTGCCCGTGCGCCCCGCGCGCAGGTCAGAGCCTCCCACCCGCCACCCGACCGCCACCCCTCATCGACGGCGCTGCGCGCCGGCACCTGTTCGATGCTGCTTCCAAAGGACGTGTCACCCATGGCCGCCACCCCGCCCGAACCCGCTGCCGCGACCCCGCGCCGCAAGGTGAGCCGTCACCGCGGCGAGGGCCAGTGGGCGGCCGGGCACTTCACTCCGCTCAACGGGAACGAGCAGACCAAGAAGGACGACGACGGTCTCAACGTGCGGACACGCATTGAGACGATCTACTCCAAGCGCGGTTTCGACTCGATCGACCCCGGTGACCTGCGCGGACGCATGCGCTGGTGGGGGCTCTACACCCAGCGCCGCCAGGGCATCGACGGCGGCAAGACGGCCGTTCTGGAGCCGGAGGAGCTGGACGACCGGTACTTCATGCTCCGCGTCCGCATCGACGGCGGCGCGCTGACCACCGCCCAGCTGCGGGTGGTCGGCGAGATCTCGCAGGAGTTCGCGCGCGGCACGGCCGACATCACCGACCGGCAGAACGTCCAGTACCACTGGATCCGGATCGAGGACGTGCCGGAGATCTGGAACCGCCTGGAGGGCGTCGGCCTCTCCACGGTGACCGCCTGCGGCGACACGCCCCGGGTGATGATCGGCTCCCCGGTGGCCGGCATCGCCGAGGACGAGATCATCGACGGCACGCCGGCCCTGGAGGAGATGAAGCGCCGGGTCCTGAACAACCCGGCGTACTCGAACCTCCCCCGCAAGTTCAAGACCGCGATCTCCGGGTCGCCGGTCCTCGACGTGGTGCACGAGATCAACGACGTGGCCTTCGTCGGCGTCGAGCACCCCGAGCACGGACCCGGCTTCGACCTGTGGGTCGGCGGCGGTCTGTCCACCAACCCCAAGCTGGGCGTGCGGCTGAACGCCTGGGTGCCGATCGAGGACGTCCCGGACGTCTACGAGGGCGTCATCTCCATCTTCCGCGACTACGGCTACCGGCGGCTGCGCAACCGCGCCCGCCTGAAGTTCCTCGTCGCCGACTGGGGCGCGGAGAAGTTCCGGCAGGTGCTGGAGGACGAGTACCTGCAGCGGAAGCTGACCGACGGTCCTGCGCCCGCCGACCCCACCAGCCGCTGGCGCGACCACATCGGCGTGCACCGGCAGCGCGACGGCCGCTACTACGTCGGCTTCGCCCCGCGCGTGGGCCGGGTCGACGGCACGGTCCTGACCAAGGTCGCCGACCTGGCCGAGGCGCACGGCTCGCAGCGCGTGCGCACCACGGTCGAACAGAAGATGATCATTCTCGACGTCGAGGAGGGACAGGTCGACTCCCTGGTGGAGTCCCTGGAGGCGCTGGACCTCACCGCCCGCCCCTCCACCTTCCGGCGCGGCACCATGGCCTGCACCGGCATCGAGTTCTGCAAGCTCGCGATCGTCGAGACCAAGGCGCGCGGCGCCTCGCTCATCGACGAACTGGAGCGCCGCCTCCCGGACTTCGACGAGCCCCTCACCATCAACCTCAACGGCTGCCCGAACGCCTGCGCCCGCATCCAGACCGCGGACATCGGCCTCAAGGGCCAGCTGATGCTCGACGAGAGCGGCGAGCAGGTCGAGGGGTACCAGGTGCACCTGGGCGGCGCGCTCGGCCTGGAGCCGGGCTTCGGCCGCAAGGTGCGCGGACTGAAGGTCACGGCCGAGCAGCTGCCGGACTACGTGGAGCGGGTGCTCACCCGCTACCGGGCCGAGCGCGAGGACGGCGAGCGGTTCGCCACCTGGGCGGCCCGCGCCTCCGAGGAGGCCCTGTCGTGAGCGAGCGCGCCGCGCCCTTCTACTGCCCCTACTGCGGCGACGAGGACCTGCGTCCGGGCGAGCAGGGCCACGGCGCCTGGGAATGCGGGGCGTGCAACCGCGCATTCCAGCTGAAGTTCCTCGGGCTGCTCGCCCGGGGGCTGCAGCCCAACCCCACGGGAGGGGAACCGATATGACCGCGGTTCAGGAAGAGCGTACGACCGACGATCTCAAGGCACTCGCCGAGCGGGCGGGCCGCGAGCTGGAGGACGCCTCCGCGCTGGAGATCCTCCAGTGGGCGGCGGACACCTTCGGCCCCCGGTTCTGCGTGACCTCGTCCATGGAGGACGCCGTCGTCGCCCACCTCGCCTCCCGCGCCCTGCCCGGCGTGGACGTGGTCTTCCTCGACACCGGTTACCACTTCGAGGAGACCATCGGCACCCGGGACGCGGTGGAGGCCGTGATGGACGTGAACGTCATTACGCTCACCCCGCGCCAGACCGTCGCCGAGCAGGACGCCGAGTACGGCCCGCGGCTGCACGACCGCGACCCCGACCTGTGCTGCGCGCTGCGCAAGGTGAAGCCGCTGGAGGAGGGGCTGCGGGGCTACCAGGCCTGGGCGACCGGGCTGCGCCGCGACGAGTCGGAGACCAGGGCGAACACGCCGGTCGTCGGCTGGGACGAGAAGCGGGGCAAGGTGAAGGTCTCTCCCATCGCCAGGTGGTCACAGGAAGATGTGCAAACGTACGTCGACGAGCACGGCGTCCTCACCAACCCGTTGCTGACCGACGGCTATGCCTCCGTGGGCTGCGCGCCCTGCACCCGGCGGGTGCTGGAGGGCGAGGACGCCCGCGCCGGACGCTGGGCGGGCCGCTCCAAGACCGAGTGCGGACTGCACGGCTGACATGACGACCACCGGACCGACCCCATCGGGCCCTTCGAGATCCAGGGAGAACCACGTGACGACCGGAGCCACCGTCTGGCTCACGGGGCTGCCCAGCGCCGGGAAGACCATTATCGCCCACGAGCTGGCCGGGCGCCTTCGCGAGGAGGGCCGGCGCGTCGAGCTGCTCGACGGCGACGAGATCCGCGAGTTCCTCTCCCGGGGCCTCGGCTTCAGCCGGGCGGACCGGCACACCAACGTGCAGCGCATCGGCTTCGTCGCCGAGCTGCTCGCCCGCAACGGCGTCGTCGCGCTGGTCCCGGTGATCGCGCCCTACGCGGACAGCCGCGACGCGGTCCGCGAACGCCACGAGGCAGGCGGCACGGCGTACGTCGAGGTGCACGTGGCCACGCCCGTCGAGGTGTGCTCGGTGCGCGACGTGAAGGGCCTGTACGCCAAGCAGGCCGCGGGCGAGCTGACGGGGCTCACCGGGGTGGACGACCCGTACGAGGAACCCGTCAGGCCCGACCTGCGCATCGAGTCGCAGGACCAGACCGTGCAGGAGTCCGCCGCGGCGGTCCACGCGCTGCTCACCGAAAGGGGACTGGCATGACGACGTCCTTGACGTCCGCGGCCGCCGCGCAGGAGGCGGAGGAGGCGGACAGCCCGTACGCCCTCTCCCACCTCGACGCCCTGGAGTCCGAGGCGGTGCACATCTTCCGCGAGGTCGCGGGCGAGTTCGAGCGTCCGGTGATCCTCTTCTCCGGCGGCAAGGACTCCATCCTGATGCTGCACCTGGCGCTGAAGGCGTTCGCGCCGGCACCGGTGCCGTTCTCGCTGCTGCACGTGGACACCGGGCACAACTTCCCCGAGGTCCTGGACTACCGCGACCGCACCGTCGAGAAGCACGGTCTGCGCCTGCACGTGGCGTCCGTGCAGGACTACATCGACCGGGGCGTGCTCAAGGAGCGCGCGGACGGCACCCGCAACCCGCTGCAGACCCTGCCGCTGACCGAGAAGATCCAGGCCGAGAAGTTCGACGCCGTGTTCGGCGGCGGGCGCCGGGACGAGGAGAAGGCGCGGGCGAAGGAGCGGGTGTTCTCGCTGCGCGACGAGTTCTCCCAGTGGGACCCGCGCCGCCAGCGCCCCGAGCTGTGGAACCTGTACAACGGCCGCCACGCCCCCGGCGAGCACGTCCGCGTCTTCCCGCTCTCCAACTGGACCGAGCTGGACGTGTGGCAGTACATCGCCCGCGAGGGCATCGAACTGCCGGCGATCTACTACGCCCACGAGCGCGAGGTCTTCGGGCGCGGCGGCATGTGGCTGACCGCGGGCGAGTGGGGCGGCCCGAAGGACGGCGAGACGGTGGTCGAGCGCAAGGTCCGCTACCGCACGGTAGGCGACATGTCCTGCACCGGAGCCGTCGACTCGGACGCCGACAGCATCGAGAAGGTGATCGCCGAGATCGCCGTCTCCCGCCTCACCGAACGCGGCGCCACCCGTGCCGACGACAAGATGTCCGAGGCCGCGATGGAAGACCGCAAGCGCGAGGGGTACTTCTAGCCATGACCAGCACCACCGAACCCATCGAGCCCGGCGCGCCCACCGCGTCCGGCGGATCCACCGCGTCCCGGGCGTCCGCCGCCTCCGCCTCCGCCGAGGCGCTGGTCTGGCAGCTGTCGGAGACGACCCTGCTGCGGTTCGCCACCGCCGGCTCGGTCGACGACGGCAAGTCCACGCTGGTCGGCCGCCTGCTGCACGACTCCAAGTCGGTCCTCACCGACCAGCTGGAGGCCGTGGAGCGCGCCTCCGCGAGCCGCGGCCAGGAGACCCCGGACCTCGCGCTGCTCACCGACGGCCTGCGGGCCGAGCGCGAGCAGGGCATCACCATCGACGTGGCCTACCGCTACTTCGCCACCCCGCGCCGCCGGTTCATCCTGGCCGACACCCCGGGGCACGTGCAGTACACGCGGAACATGGTCACCGGCGCCTCCACCGCCGAGCTGACGGTCATCCTCGTCGACGCCCGCAACGGCGTCGTCGAGCAGACCCGCCGGCACGCCGCGATCGCCGCCCTGCTGCGGGTCCCGCACGTCGTCCTCGCCGTCAACAAGATGGACCTGGTCGACTACAAGGAGCCCGTGTTCGCCGCCATCGCCGAGGAGTTCACGGCGTACGCCACCGAGCTGGGCGTCCCCGAGGTCACCGCGATCCCGATCTCGGCCCTTGAGGGCGACAACGTGGTCGAGGCGTCCGCGGTCATGGACTGGTACGGCGGCCCGACCGTCCTCGAACACCTGGAGACCGTCCCGGTCAGCCACGACCTGGCGCACTGCCACGCCCGGCTGCCCGTGCAGTACGTGATCCGCCCGCAGACCGCCGAGCACCCCGACTACCGGGGCTACGCGGGCCAGATAGCCGCCGGCACCTTCCGCGTCGGCGACGAGGTCACCGTCCTGCCGTCCGGCCGCACCTCGAAGGTCTCCGGCATCGACCTGCTGGGCGAGCCGGTGGAGGCCGCGTGGACGCCGCAGTCGGTGACGCTGCTCCTGGAGGACGACATCGACGTCTCCCGCGGCGACCTGATCGTGCCCCGCGAGGACGCCCCGGCCACCACGCAGGACGTCGAGGCCACCGTCTGCCACGTCGCCGACGCGCCGCTCACCGTCGGCCACCGGGTGCTCCTCAAGCACGGCACCCGCACCGTCAAGGCGATCGTCAAGGACATCCCGGCCCGGCTCACCCTGGACGACCTGTCCCTGCACCCGCACCCGGGGCAGCTCGTCGCCAACGACATCGGCCGCGTCAAGATCCGCACCGCCGAGCCGCTGCCCGCCGACTCCTACGCCGACTCCCGCCGCACGGGTTCCTTCATCCTGATCGACCCCGGCGACGGCACCACGCTCACCGCCGGCATGGCCGGCGAGTCCTTCGCCGCGCCCGAGCCGGTCAAGGACGAGGCGGACGACGCCGGATGGGACTTCTGACGATGAACTCCCCCGACTTCTACTCCACGTTCGCGAAGGAGGGCGGCCGCGTCGGCAGCGGCGCCCTCGGCGCGGGCCAGGGCGGAGTGGCGCGATGTGCGTGCTGACGTACGCGCACTGCTCGCGCGCCCAAGGGGGTGTCGTTCGGATCAGGCCGGCTACGGCCCACGGCACCTTTGCACCGGGCCGAGCGGGGTCTGGTGCGTGCAGCTGCAAGGCGGAGGAGGGCGACAGGGCGGAGCCCTGGCAACCGACGACAACGCCGCAGATGTGCGTGCCAGACCCCGCGACCCCGGCAAGATCCGAACGACGCGCCCTGACCCCCCACCCGTACCGCCGAAGACCTGCCGACCTCCCGGCCGCGACCTGACTTCTCGGACCAACCGACAGGCGTGAGCTCCGGGCCAACGAGAGGAACCCCTCCCGTGCCTGCCAGCACCGCTCTGCGCCGCACTCTCGCGGTCGTAGCCGCCCTGCCCCTGCTCACCCTGGCCGCCTGCGGCTACGGCTCCGAGTCCAAGGACGACGACAGCGCCAAGGTCGCCGACGGCGCCGAGAAGATCGACGGTCTCGACTCCGTCCGGATCGGCTACTTCGGCAACATCACCCACGCCACGCCGCTGGTCGCCAACCAGAAGGGCTTCTTCCAGAAGGAGCTGGGCGGCACCGAGGCCAAGTACGCGGTGTTCAACGCGGGTCCGTCCGAGATCGAGGCGCTGAACTCCGGCTCCATCGACATCGGCTGGATCGGCCCCTCCCCGTCGGTCAACGGCTACACCAAGTCCGGCGGCAAGAACCTGCGCATCATCGGCGGTTCGGCCTCGGGCGGCGTGAAGCTCGTCGTCAATCCGGACAAGATCAAGTCCCTGGACGACGTCAAGGGCAAGCGGATCGCGACGCCGCAGCTGGGCAACACGCAGGACGTGGCGTTCCTCAACTGGATCGCCGAGCAGGGCTGGAAGGTCGACGCGCAGAGCGGCAAGGGCGACGTCACCGTCGTCCGCAGCGACAACAAGGTCACCCCGGACGCCTACAAGTCCGGCTCCCTCGACGGCGCCTGGGTGCCGGAGCCGACCGCGTCCAAGCTGGTCGCCGAGGGCGGCAAGGTGCTGCTCGACGAGTCCTCGCTGTGGCCGGACGAGAAGTTCGTGATCACGAACATCATCGTGTCCCAGAAGTTCCTCAAGGAGCACCCGAAGGCCGTCGAGGCGGTCCTGGGCGCCTCGGTCGACACCAACAAGTGGATCGCGGACAACCCGGACGAGGCGAAGGCCGCGGCCAACGAGCAGTTGAAGAAGGACTCCGGCAAGGCCCTGCCGGCCGACGTGCTCGACCCGTCGTGGGAGTCGATCAAGCTCACCGACGACCCGCTGGCCGCCACCCTCGACGCCCAGGCCGAGCACGCCGTCAAGGCCGGTCTGCTGGAGAAGCCCGACCTGAACGGCATCTACGACCTCACGCTGCTCAACAAGGTCCTCAAGGCCAAGGGCGAGCCCGCGGTCGACGACGCCGGACTCGGCGCCAAGTAAGCCCCGGATCCGACCACCCCAGGAGGTGACGACCATGGCCACGACCACGACCCTCGCCAAGGCCGCCGACGGCACGGAGCCGGCCGCCCCCGCCGCCCGGATCGACCACGTGTCGAAGTCCTTCGCGGGCCCCGCCGGGCAGCAGCTCGTCCTGGACGACATCACCCTCGATGTCGCGCCCGGCGAGTTCGTCACCCTCCTGGGAGCCTCCGGCTGCGGCAAGTCCACGCTGCTCAACCTGGTGGCGGGCCTGGACCGGCCCAGCGCGGGCGGCATCACCACGGACGGCCGCCCGGCCCTCATGTTCCAGGAGCACGCCCTGTTCCCCTGGCTCACCGCCGGCAAGAACATCGAGCTGGCCCTCAAGCTGCGGGGCGTTCCCAAGCCCGAGCGCCGAGGCAAGGCGGAGGAGCTGCTCCAGCTGGTCCGGCTCAAGGGCGCGCACGGCAAGCGGGTGCACGAGCTGTCGGGCGGCATGCGCCAGCGCGTCGCCCTGGCCCGCGCGCTCGCCCAGGAGAGCAAGCTGCTGCTGATGGACGAGCCGTTCGCGGCCCTGGACGCCATCACGCGCGACGTGCTGCACGACGAACTGACCCGTATCTGGCGCGAGACGCAGGTGTCCGTCCTGTTCGTCACGCACAACGTCCGCGAGGCCGTCCGCCTCGCCGAACGCGTCGTACTGCTGTCGTCGCGTCCCGGGCGCGTGGCGCGCGAGTGGACGGTCGGCATCCCGCAGCCGCGCCGGATCGAGGATGGCCAGGTCGCCGAGCTGTCCGTCGAGATCACCGAAGAACTGCGTGGGGAGATCCGCCGCCATGGCCAGCACTGAGACCACGACGCCCGCCGAGGACGCGGGCGGTCGCGCCGGCGGGGACGCGGGAGATCTCGCCGGTCTGGAGGCGGGCCTCGACGCCCTGGAGACCCGGCAGAGCGGCCGTACGCCCTTCCGGCAGACGTTCACGCAGAAGATCCTGCCGCCCGCCGTCGCCGTGCTGCTGGTGCTCGCGGTGTGGCAGGCGCTGGTCTCCTTCAAGATCGTCGACGACCCGTCCAAGCTGCCCGCCCCGTCGGACGTCTGGTCGGTCGTGCAGGACGCCTGGCTCCAGGGCGAGCTGCTCGGCTACATCTGGACCAGCGTCTCGCGCGGGCTGCTCGGCTTCTGCCTCGCGCTGGTCATCGGCACCCCGCTGGGGCTGCTGGTGGCACGGGTGAAGGTGGTGCGCGCGGCGATCGGGCCCATCCTGTCCGGCCTCCAGTCGCTGCCGTCGGTGGCCTGGGTGCCGCCGGCCGTGATCTGGCTGGGCCTGAACAACTCGATGATGTACGCCGTGATCCTGCTCGGCGCGGTCCCCTCGATCGCCAACGGCCTGGTCTCCGGCGTCGACCAGATCTCCCCGCTCTTCCTGCGGGCCGGCCGGACGCTGGGCGCGACCGGGCTGAAGGGCACCTGGCACATCGTCCTGCCGGCCGCGCTGCCCGGTTACGTCGCCGGACTCAAGCAGGGCTGGGCGTTCTCGTGGCGCTCCCTGATGGCCGCCGAGATCATCGCCTCGTTCCCGGACCTCGGGGTGGGCCTCGGCCAGCTCCTGGAGAACGGCCGCAACGCCAGCGACATGGCCATGGTCTTCGAGGCGATCCTGCTCATCCTGGTCGTCGGCATCGCCATCGATCTGATCATCTTCAGTCCGCTGGAGCGGTGGGTCCTGCGCAGCCGCGGCCTGCTGGTGAAGAGCTGAGGTACGCCATGTCCGCGCCGGGCCGCCCCGTACTCCTGGTCATCGCCCACGGCAGCCGCGATCCGCGGCACGCCGCGACCGTGCACGCCCTGGTCCGCCGGGTCAGGGCGCTGCGCCCCGACGTACGGGTGGAGACCGGTTTCCTGGACTTCAACGTGCCCTCGGTGCGGGGCGTCCTGGAGTCCCTGGAGACGGAGGGCGTGCGGGACGTGGTGGCCCTCCCGCTGCTGCTGACCCGCGCCTTCCACGCCAAGGCGGACATCCCGGCGGTCCTCGCGGACGCGCCGCCGCGGCTCAGGGTCCGCCAGGCGGAGGTGCTCGGGCCCTCCCCCCTGCTCCTCGCGGCGCTGGAGCGGCGGCTGTACGAGGCGGGGCTCGCGCCCGCCGACAAGTCCTCGACCGGGGTCGTGCTGGCCTCGGCGGGGTCCTCCGACCCGGAGGCGAGCGCAGTGATCGCTGACATCGCGCGGGAGTGGCGGCGCACCGGCTGGTGCGCCGTGCGGCCTGCGTTCGCCTCCGCATCCCTCCCGCGCACCGAGGACGCCGTACGGCAGCTGCGCGAGCTGGGCTGCGCCCGCGTCGCGGTCGCGCCGTACGTACTGGCGCCCGGCTTCCTGCCGGACCGCATCGCGCGGGGCGCGGCCGGGGCGGACGTGCTTGCGGACGTCCTGGGGCCCTCGCCGGAGGTGGCGCGGGTCCTGCTGGAGCGGTACGACGCGGCGCGGGTGCCGGTGCCGGCGGCGGTCGTGGCCTGAGGGCACGCCCGCGCTCAGGCGCCGGTCAGCTCCACGAGCCTGGTGACGGTGTTCCAGTTGCGGGTGGTGGCGGTCAGGCCCTTGTTCACCCGCGGCCTGGCCAGTGCCTCGGCGAGCCTGGAGCGGCCGAGGCCGTCCGGCGCGTACAGGTACAGGGCACGGTCGCCGAGGCGGAACTCCTCCGGCCGGAAGGCGGACCGGTCGACCGGCGCGAAGCGTTCCTCGTCGACCGGTGCGGAGAAGTAGGTGACGTGGAGCTGCTTGGGCTCCAGGTCGGCGGCCGGGAAGGGGCAGGCCTCGGCGACCGCCCGGAGGTAGGCGTGGTCGCGGACGAGGACGTCCACGGGGAAGCCGAAGCGCTTCTCGATCGCCCGCGCCAACTCGGCGGCCAGCGACTCCTCGTCACCGTGCTCGGACGTGAACACGGCCTGCCCGCTCTGCGTCCGCCCGAAGGGCGGGCCAGGCGGCGTCAGGTGCGTGCTCTGGGGGTCCCCCCGGCCGGAGGCTGGGGGAGTGCCGGGCGTCGACCGGCGTACTGGTCGTACGTGGTCGGCGCCCGGTGCGGCGAGTGGGAGCACCTCCCACGCCCTTAAGGCAGTGGGGGAGCGTGCATGGCGTCGCCGGGCAGACGGGAATGTGACGACAGGCCCTACGGCCGCCGCGCCCCGTGGGGGCGAGCGCGGCGGCCGTGTCCGCCACTCTCGCCGATACGTGTGCAGCCTTCAACCACTATGCGCACCTGTGACTTGGTCGACAGTTCTCTCCACGGGGGTGGCAGCGCGGCAGCATCCCGGCAGGGTCAGCGCCGCGCGGCGGGCAGCTGCGCCTCGATGAGGTCGGCGGCGCGCCGGGTGCCTCCCTCCTGGGTCATCTGCGCCCGGATCTCCGTCAGGCGCCCTGCCACCTCCGGGTCGTCGACCAGGGCGAGGGCGGCGGTGCGCAGCGCCTCGGCGGTGGCCTCCTCGGTCGGGAGCGTGCGGGCGACGCCGAGGCCCTGGAGCATGTCGGCGTTGCCGAACTGGTCCGCGGCCTGCGGTACGGCGATCATCGGGGTGGCGGTCGCCAGGCCCTCCTGGCTGCCGCCGGCGCCCGCGTGGGTGACGAACAGGTCGGCCTGCTGGAGGATCGCCAACTGCGGTACCCATGTGCGGACCTCGACGTTGTCCGGTACGTCGCCCAGCTCGGGCGGGTCGACATGCCTGCCGACCTGGAGCACCGTGTGCCACCCTGGCAGCTCGCCGAACGCCCTGACGCACTCCCGGTAGAACGCCGGCTGCTTGGTGAAGGCGGACCCGAGGGAGACGAGCACGACCTTGTCCGCGCCCTCGGGACGCGTCCAGTCGCCCTCGGCGGTGCGGTCTCCCTGGCAGGCGCCGACGAAGGTGTACGTCTCCTCGTCGACCCTTTCGGCGTTGGGCTGCAGCGCCTTGGGGATCAGCACCAGGGAGCGGTCGGGGCGGCCGACGAACGGGTCGGGGTGGTCGGTGATCCCGTTCTCCTCCAGCCACGCGTGGAAGCGGGCGTAGTACGCCTGCCCGCGCTCCGTCTTCAGCGGCTCCTCCCACATCGGCTCGCCGACCTCCTGCTCGTACCCCTCCCAGGCGACCATGCAGGGCGACAGGGAGACCACGGGCACGTCCCAGCGGCGGCCGAGGACGCGGGCGGTGTAGGAGGCGATGTCGTGCAGGATCAGGTCCGGTTCGTCGCCCTCGTACGCCTCGGCGAGCTGCGGGAGCGACTGGATCGCGTCGTCCAGGAACGGCTCGACGTTGTCGAGCAGGGTGCTCCCCCACGCCTCCGGGTCGGCGTCGGGGCCGGGCAGGGTGCTGTTCCAGAGCTTGGGCTCGGCGCCCGCCCCGGCGACCTTGTCCGCGAGCAGCGGCGGGATCGCGTACGTCACCCGGTGCCCTCGCGCGACGAGCTCGCGGATCACCTCCAGGCTGGGGTTCACGTGGCCGTGGGCGGCGATGGAGAACATGGCGATGTGAGCGGGACTGGTCATGCGGCGACCGTATGCGAGACGAGACGTCTCGTGCAACTCAATTCGCGTCACGGCGCCAGCTCCTCGTACAGCCGCAGCCACCGGTCCGGCGCGACCTCTCCGACGAGCAGGCCGGGATCGAGCCGCGCGGCGCGGAAGGCGGCGTCCACCCGGCGGCGCGGGTGGGCCCGTCGCAGGGAGGCGTGCAGGGAGCCGCCGACGCCGGAGAAGCCCAGCTCGACCAGGTCGGTCCAGCCGCGGAGTGCGGCGCCGGTGAGCAGCGGGACAGGGCGGCGCCGGATGCGGAGGAGGCCGGCGTCGACGCGCGGCGCGGGCCGGAAGCGGTACCGGTCGACCCGGCCCGCCAAACGCCAGGTGTGGCTCGGCCAGGTGCGTACCGTCAGCAGCGTCCAGCGGCCGTAGTCGCCGGTGCGTTTGCGGGCGTACTCGAGCTGGGTGAGGAGGGTGGCGTCGGTGCAGCCGGGGGCGGACAGGCACCAGTCGACGATGTCCGCGGTGCGCGAGAAGGGCACGTTCCCGGCGACCGAGAACGGCCGGTGCGGGGGCCGGGCGGCGAGGAAGTCACCGGCGACGACCCGTACGTGCGGGGCGGACGCGAACCGGGCGCGGAGTCCGGGGACGAGCCGGGCGTCGATCTCGTAGGCGTGCAGCTCCCGGCTGCGGCGGGCGAGCGGTTCGGTCAGGGCGCCCCGGCCCGCGCCTACTTCGAGCAGCAGGGGCGGGTGTCCGCGGTCGGGGGCGGCGAGCCGGGCGACGTGCTCGGCGGTGGCGCGGTCGGCGAGGAAGTTCTGCGAGAGCGTGCGGGCACGCGAAGTGGGGCGGGCCATGGCCTGCGGTCCTTGTCTTCCGTGAAGGGGAAAAGGGCAGCCGAAGGCCCTGACCGGAAGACGAAGGCGAAAAGGGATGCGGAGGCTCAGCCCCGCCGCACGCGCGTCGGACACACGTCGGACGCGCCGGACGCGTCGTGCGTCAGCGGCGGGGGGACCCCGGGCCGGTCAGGGCACCGGGGCCACGACGCATCCTGATGGAGTACGTGCAGCCCCGGCCGAGACCGGAGTTGAAGATCGCGTTGAAAGCTGCCACGGAGGCGACGCTAGGCCGCCCGGCGCCCGCCGGGCAACCGGTTTTCCCGCGCGCGGCCCCGGCCGACACGGGCGGCCCTGGCCGACACGGGCGGGTACAGCCGACACGGGCGGGTACAGCCGACACGGGCGGGTACAGCCGACGCAGGCGGGTACGGGCGGCGGGCAGCTGTCGGCTCGGGCCACGTGCGACCGTCGGCGCAGGCCGTATACGGCCGTCAGCGCTGGTAGCGGGCGAGTACGAGGTTTCCGTCCTCCTCCAGTCTCTCGCGCAGTTCGTCCAGGCCGATGGCGCCGCTGTAGTACTCCTGGAGCGCCGGTGTCGCCACCTTGTCCTTCCACTCGGCGTAGCCCCGGACGGACTGCGCGGGCGCCGGGCGCAGGTGGGCGGCGAGGGCGGTGCCGGTGGCCCAGCCGCGCTCGGCGGTGTGCAGGGCGGGGTCCTTCAGGGCCTGTTCGCCGGTCGGCAGCATCCAGTCGCCGAGGGCGAGGCGCACCATGTTGCCGGGCTGGAGGAGGAAGTCGAGGAACGCGGCGGCCTCCTTCTTGTGCGGGGTGTCCTCGGCGATCGACAGGGTCTGCGGGCTGACGCCCTGGGCGAGCCCGTCGGCGCCCGCCGGGGCGGGCAGCACCCGCCAGTCGAAGCCCTCGGGGGCCTGCTGTTCGATCTGCTGCCGGTAGGAGAAGCCGAGCGGCACCATGGCGTACTTGCCGGCGAAGAACCCGGGCAGGGTGTCGGAGCCGCCGCTGCCCAGGGTGGTGGAGGACGCGCTGCGGTCGGTGTTGACCTGGTCGTGGATGGTGCGGGGCACCACGCGGTCGCCCTCCTCGAAGCGCACCGTGACCCGCCCGTCCGCGCCCCGGTGGAACAGCTCGCCGCCGGCGGACAGGGAGAGGTTGAGCGTGGCGGAGACGGGTTCCTTGAGCGGCCAGGCCACCCCGTACCTGCCGTCGCCGCTCAGTCTCTTCGTCACCTGCCGGAACTCCGCCCAGGTCCACGGGTGTTCCGGCGTCGGGATCCGCACGCCCGACCGTTCGAGCAGGGTGGCGTTGGCGATGAGGACGCGCGGCTCCTGGAGGAACGGCACGCCGTACACCCCGTCGCCGAAGGCGGCCGTCTCCCAGGTGCGCTGCGGGATGTCCGACTTCAGCCGCCCGGGCAGCAGGTCCGTCAGGTCGGCGAGGTAGCCGCCGTGGGCGAAGTCCGCGAGGTCGTCGGAGGCGTCGTGGATGATGTCGGGCGCCTCCCCTCCCTCGAAGGAGGTGAGGAGCTGGTCGTGGACGCTGTCCCAGCTGCCCTGGACGTACTCGACGCGTACGTCCGGGTGGGTGGCGTTCCACTCCCGCACCAGTTCCCTGTTGACCCGCACGGACTCGTCCTGCCAGGCGAGGGACTGGAAGCGCAGGGTGATCCGGCCGTCGTCGGTCTCGTCGCCGCCCGCCGAGCAGCCGGCGAGGAGCAGGACGAGGGCGGTGAGCAGCGTGACGGTTCTGGTGCGCATCAGCTCTTCACCGCCCCGGCGAGCATGCCGCCCGTGATCCGCCGCTGGATGAGCGCGAAGACGAGCAGGGAGGGGAGCGTCGCGAGGAAGGCCGCCGCGGCGAGCGGCCCGAGGTCGGCCACGCCCTCGGCTCCGATGAAGTGGGTGAGGATCACGGGCAGCGTCTGTTTCTCCGGTGTCTTCAGCAGCACCAGTGCGAAGAAGAACTCGTTCCAGGCGGTGACGAACGCGAACAGGGCCGTCGCCACGATCCCCGGTGCGAGCAGCGGCGCGGTCACCGACACCAGGATCCGCAGCCGTCCGGCGCCGTCGACCGCCGCCGCCTCCTCCAACTCGGCCGGCACGGCGCGGACGTACCCCGCGAGCATCCACAGCGCGAACGGCAGCGACCACACGACGTAGACCATCACGAGGCCGGGGACGGAGTTGATCAGCCGGAGGTTCTTCAGGACCAGGAAGAGCGGGATGATCAGCAGAACGAAGGGGAAGGCCTGGCTGACCACGACCCACCCGGTGGCCGCCTTGGCGAACCGGCCGCGGTAGCGGGCCATGACGTACGCCGTCGGTGTCGCGATCAGCACCGCGATCACGGCGGCGCCGACTGCGGCCAGCAGGGAGTTGAGCGCGGCGTGCAGCAGCGGCTGCTCGTCGAAGGCCTGGCGGAAGTTGTCGAGGGTGGGGTGCTCGGGGATCCAGGTGGGATGCAGGCTGCCCAGTTCGCGCGGCGGTTTGAACGCGGTGGAGATCAGCCAGAGGAACGGGAAGGCCAGGAAGACGAGGTAGGCGAGCAGCGCCACGTACTGGCCGGCGCGGGCCGCGGTCGAGGTCCTCACGCCTCGTCACCTCCCCGCAGCCGGCCGGCCAGGAAGACGGCGAGCAGCACCGAGATCAGGGCGACCATGACGCACCCCATAGCCGCCGCGTAGCCGAACTGCCCGTACCGGAAGGCCTCTTCGTAGGCGAAGAGCATGGGCAGCCGGGTGCGTCCGCCGGGGCCGCCGCTGGTGAGGACGTAGACCAGGGCGAAGGAGTTGAAGTTCCAGATGAGGTTGAGCGCGGTGATGGCGAGGGCGACGGGTCTGAGCGCGGGCCAGGTGACCGTGCGGAAGCGGCGCCAGGCTCCGGCGCCGTCGACGGCGGCCGCCTCGTGCAGTTCGCGCGGGGTGTTCTGGAGCCCGGCGAGCAGGGCGACGGTCGTCTGCGGCATCCCGGCCCAGACGCCGACGACGATGACGGCGGGCAGGGCGGTGGCGAGACCGCTGAGCCAGTCGTGGCCGTTGCCGAGGCCGAGGTCGCGCAGGGTCTCGTTGAGGATGCCCGCGTCCGCGTTGTAGACCAGCCGCCACATGATGCCGACGACCACCTCGGGCATGGCCCAGGGGATGATCGCGAGGGCACGGGCCAGCCAGCGCAGGCGGAGGTTCTGGTTGAGGAGGAGGGCGAGACCGAGCGCGAGCAGGAACTGCGGCACCGTCACCCCGGCCGCCCACACCAGGCCGATGCGGAACGACTCCCAGAACAGCGTGTCGTGCAGCAGGTCCTGGAAGTTCAGCGTGCCGATCCACCGGGTGGGTTCCGTGCGGCCGGACTGAGCGTCGGTGAACGCCAGCAGGATGCCGTAGAGCAGCGGTCCCACGCTGAGCACCAGGATGGGGATCAGCGCGGGCAGCACGAGGAACCAGGCGCCGTGGCCGGCCCCGCCGCCCGGGCGGCCTCCGCCGGGCGCACGGCGTGCCGGTCCTCTCGGATCGGTCACCAATGTCACGTATTCAACCCCTTTGCGCTGCTCGGTCGGGCCTCGTCATGGTCGTGAAGTGACCGCGGTCAGTCAAGGGACCACGCATCCGCCTCGACCAGTGCGAATGCGACACTGAGCGACGCACGACGAGAACGACGAGCACACCGAGGGCACGGAGGCGCAGCACGATGGACGAGGCACGGGCTCGGGAGGTGCTGGCCGCGGCGGGGGTACTGCCCGGCCCGGCGCGCGAGGCGCGGCTGCTGGCCCTCGGCGAGAACGCCGTCTTCACCGCCGGTGACCTCGTGGTCAAGGTGGGCCGCGACGCGGAACTCCTGGAGCGGGCCCGCCGGGAACTGGCCGTCGCGGTGTGGCTCGCGGAGGCCGGCGTGCCGGCGGTGCGGGCGGCCGATCCGACGGCGCTGTCCGTCGACGGGCACCCGGTGACCGTGTGGCGGCGGCTGCCCGACCCGGTGCGGCCCGCCGAGCCCCGGGACGTGGCCGCGCTGCTCCGGCTCGTCCACGAACTGCCCCTCCCTTACTTCGAACTGCCGCCCCGCGAACTGCTGGGCGGTGTGGAGCGGTGGCTGCGCCTCGCGGGCGACGTGATCGACCCCGCGGACGCCGCGTATCTGCGTGAGCGCCGGGACGGCTTCGCGTCGGCCGCCGCGGCGATCACCCCGCACCTGGCGCCCGGCCCGATCCACGGCGACGCGCTGCCCCGCAACGTGCACGTCGGTCCGGACGGACCGGTCCTGGTCGACCTGGAGACCTTCTCCGCCGACCTGCGCGAGCACGACCTGGTGGTCCTCGCCCTCAGCCGGGACCGCTACGGGCTGCCCGCCGAGGCGTACGACGCGTTCACCGCGACCTACGGCTGGGACGTGCGCGAGTGGGACGGCTGCGCGGTGCTGCGCGGCGCCCGGGAGACGGCGAGCTGCGCATGGGTGGCCCAGCACGCGCCGGGCAACCCGCGGGCGCTGGCCGAGTTCCGGCGCAGGGTGGCGTCGCTGCGGGACGGGGACACGTCGGTGCGCTGGCACCCCTTCTGAGGACGCGGGGAGGGGCGGGACGGACACCGACAGGCGGGGACTGGGCCTGGGCTCGTACGGACCCGCCGTGCCCCTACGGACGGCGCCGTGCCCGTACGGACCCGCCGCGGCCGTACGGACCCGCCGCGGGCGTCAGACCCGTTCGTCCGCCGGCTCGCGCAGCGGCCACGTGCCGTCGACGACGGCCGCGGGGTCGCCCTTGCGGCGCAGGAAGCTCTGGAAGTCCGCCGCCCATTCGGCGTACCACTCGATCTGGCGGTGGTGCAGCTCCGCCGGGCCGAGGGACGCGACCTTGGGGTGGCGGCCGGCTATCGCGCAGGCCAGCCGGGCGGCGGCGAGGGCGTCGGCCGTGGCGTCGTGGGCGGTGTCGAGCGCGACCCCGTACTCCCGGCAGACCGCTTCCAGATTGCGCTTGCCCCTGCGGTAGCGGTCGACGGCACGGTCGATGGTGTACGGGTCGATGACGGGGGCGGGGTCGAGGCCGCCGAGGCGGTCGCGCAAGGACGGCAGTCCGTAACGGCGCAGTTCGGCCGAGAGCAGGCTGAGGTCGAAGGCCGCGTTGTAGGCGACGACCGGGACGCCCGCCAGCCAGTGGTCCGTGAGCACGCCGGCGACGGCGTCCGCGACCTCGTCGGCGGGCCGGCCCTCGCGGGCGGCGCGCTCGCCGGTGATGCCGTGCACCGCCACCGCGTCGGCCGGAATCTCCACGCCCGGGTCGGCCAGCCACTCCCGCCGGCCGAGCGGCTCGCCGCCCCTCACCTCGATCACCGCACCCATGACGATGCGCGCCTCGCGCGGATCGGTGCCCGTCGTCTCCAGGTCGAAGCCGATCAGCAGCTCCCGGTGCCAGCCCATGGGCGGTCCCCCTTCTTGGTGGTGCGTTCCCCCAGTGGTCTCCACCTTCCCACGGGCCACTGACAATCAGAGGGTCGCATTCCGCTTGCGGTCGCGCCGGGCACGGGACCCGTCCTTCACGACACCGGTCGCGAATCCGCCCACATCAGCTCGAACTCCTCACGATAGGTGGGGAAGAGTCCCGCATCGTCCACCTGGTCCGACTTCACGACCTTCGCGTCGTTGCGTCCGTTGCGCAGGACGAGGACCGGCGCCTCCATGCCCCGGGTGCGGCGCAGGTAGGACTGCACGACCGCGATGCCGTCGGCGCCGTCCCCGTCGACGAGGTAGGCGGTGAAGCGGGGCGTCTCGTCGAAGACCTGGATCTCGAAGGCGCCGGGGTCCCGCAGCCGGGCCCGCACCCGGCGCATGTGCAGGATGTTCATCTCCACCGCGCGGCTCAGCTCGCCCCGCTTGATGCCCAGTTCGCGCTCGCGGCGTTTGATGGCGCTGGAGGCCGGGTTCAGGAAGAGCAGCCGCACCCGGCCGCCGGCCTCGGCCATCCGCAGCAGGCGGCGGCCGGAGAAGTTCTGCACGAGCAGGTTGAGGCCGATGCCGAGGGCGTCCACGCGGCGGGCGCCGCCGAACAGGTCCTCGGCGGGGAACTGGCGCAGCAGCCGCACCCGGTCCGAGTGCACGGCGACGACGTCGGCGTAGCGGTCGCCGACCAGGTCCTCCACCGCGTCGACCGGCAGCCGGCGCGCGGACGGCACGTCGCTGCCCGCGCCGAGGACCTCCAGGAGCCGTCCGGAGGCCCGCTCGGCCTGGGCGAGCACCGCCTCGGACAGCGCCCGGTTGCGGGAGACGACGTTGCGGGTGACCTCCAGCTCGTCCAGGGCGAGTTCGACGTCGCGGCGCTCGTCCACGTAGGGCTCGAAGCAGGGCCAGTGCTGCACCATCAGCTCGCGCAGCTGGGGCAGGGTGAGGAAGCTGAGGACGTTGTCGTCGGCCGGGTCCAGGAGGTAGCCCTTGCGACGGCTGACCTCGCGCACCGCGACGGCCCGCTGCACCCACTCCTGACCGGCGGGTCCGGCCGCGGCGACCACCCAGTCGTCGCCGTGGACGGGCTCGTAGACCGGTCTGAGGACGGCCGCCACGACCGCGCGGAGCCGCTGTTCGACGAGGTTGAGCCAGATGTAGGCCCGGCCCGCCCGCTGCGCACGGGTGCGCACCTCGTGCCAGGCGTCGGAGTCCCAGTCCAGTTCCGGACCGATCGCGCCCGCGTTCATCGGCCGCGCCAGGGACACCGCACCGGGCGGGACGTCCGTGGAGTTCTCCTGGTGACCGTCGTCACCAGGAGGCAGCTCCAGCCCTCCCGAGCCCACCCGTGTACCGCCTTCCGCTCCCCCGGTCACTGCCGGGGACACCCCGTCCCAACGATCAAGGAAGGGTACTCCGGGAGCGGTCCGCGGTGCAGCCCGATGGACGGGCCGGTTTTACCAATTCCCTTGATCCACAAGCCCGTTCCGTTCGCCGTGACACCGGGGAGTGAGCGGATTCATAGCGGTGACGCGGCCGGGTGCCGCGACCGGGCCCGCGCGACCGTCCCGGGGCGCGGGCGGAGCGGAACGCCTGTGGGTGGGTAGGAGGACATACGTGCCAGGTCGTCGCCTCACTTTCGGGGAGACTTCCGAAGGACTCGGAGCCAAGGCGTCCGCACGGGCGCCCCATACCTGAAAGAGTCGTGTCCATGCAGGTCTGGCCTGGAGAGGCGTATCCACTGGGTGCCACGTACGACGGCGCCGGCACCAACTTCGCGGTCTTCACGGAGGCCGCCGACCGAGCGGAGCTGTGTCTGCTGCACGACGACGGCTCGGAGACCGCGATCGAGCTGCGGGAGAGCGACGCCTTCGTGCGGCACGCCTACGTGCCGGGCGTGATGCCCGGGCAGCGGTACGGCTACCGCGTGCACGGCCCGTACGCCCCGGAGCGCGGGCTGCGCTGCAACAGCGCCAAGCTGCTGCTCGATCCGTACGCCCGTGCGATCAGCGGGGCGGTCCAGTGGGGCGAGGAGGTGTACGGCTACCACTTCGGCGAACCCGAACGGCGCAACGACCTCGACTCGGCGCCGCACACGATGACGTCGGTCGTGGTCAACCCGTACTTCGACTGGGGCGACGACCGGCGCCCCCGGACGGAGTACCACCACACGGTGATCTACGAGGCCCACGTCAAGGGCCTGACGATGCGCCACCCGGGCCTGCCGGAGGAGCTGCGCGGGACGTACGCGGCCCTCGCGCACCCGGCGATCGTCGAACACCTCACCGAGCTGGGGGTGACGGCGCTGGAGCTGATGCCGGTGCACCAGTTCGTCAACGACCACCGCCTGGTGGACATGGGGCTGAACAACTACTGGGGCTACAACACGGTCGGCTTCTTCGCCCCGCACAACGCGTACGCCTCCTGGGGCGACCGCGGCCAGCAGGTGCTGGAGTTCAAGTCGGCGGTCAAGGCGCTGCACGAGGCCGGGATCGAGGTGATCCTGGACGTGGTCTACAACCACACCGCCGAGGGCAACCACCTGGGCCCGACCCTGTCCCTCAAGGGCCTCGACAACCCCTCGTACTACCGGCTGGCCGACGACCCGCGCTACTACACGGACACCACGGGCACCGGGAACTCGCTGCTCATGCGGTCGCCGCACGTACTCCAGATGATCATGGACTCGCTGCGGTACTGGGTCACCGAGATGCACGTCGACGGGTTCCGCTTCGACCTCGCGGCCACTCTGGCCCGGCAGTTCCACGAGGTGGACCGGTTGTCGTCGTTCTTCGACCTGGTGCAGCAGGACCCGGTGGTCTCGCAGGTGAAGCTGATCGCCGAGCCCTGGGACGTGGGCGAGGGCGGCTACCAGGTGGGCAACTTCCCGCCGCTGTGGACGGAGTGGAACGGCAAGTACCGGGACACGGTGCGGGACCTGTGGCGGGGCGAGCAGCGGACCCTGGCGGAGTTCGCGTCCCGGCTGACGGGCTCCTCCGACCTCTACCAGGACGACGGGCGCCGGCCGCTGGCCTCGATCAACTTCGTGACCTGCCACGACGGCTTCACCCTGCACGACATGGTGGCCTACAACGACAAGCACAACCAGGCCAACGGCGAGGACAACCGGGACGGCGAGAGCCACAACCGCTCCTGGAACTGCGGCGTCGAGGGCGACACCGACGACCCGGCGGTGCTGGAGCTGCGGGCCCGGCAGATGCGCAACCTCGCCGCCACGCTGCTGCTCTCCCAGGGCGTCCCGATGATCAGTCACGGCGACGAGTTCGCCCGCACCCAGCGCGGCAACAACAACGCCTACTGCCAGGACAACGAACTGGCGTGGGTGGCGTGGCCCGACGACGGCGGTGGCGTGCGTGGCGGTGGTGGCGGCGACCGGGGTGGCAGTGGCGGCGGAAGCAGTAACAGCGGCGGTGGCGGGGACACGGGCTCCGGGCTGCTGGAGTTCGTCCGCGCGATGGTGTGGCTGCGCAAGGACCATCCGGTCTTCCGGCGACGGCGCTTCTTCCACGGCCGGCCGGTGCAGGGCACGCACGACGAGCTGTCGGACATCGCCTGGTTCACTCCGGAGGGGACGGAGATGACGCAGCGGGACTGGAACTCCGCGCGGGCCTCGGCGCTCACCGTGTTCCTGAACGGCAACGCGATCTCGGAACCCGGACCGCGCGGGGAGCGCATCGCCGACGACTCCTTCCTGCTGATGTTCAACGCCTCCCCCAAGCCGCTCGACTTCGTCGTGCCGGTCGACCACGGCCGGCAGTGGGAGGTCGTCGTGGACACCTCCCGCCCGGATCCGGTCCCCTCGCAGACGGGCCCCAAGGTGCAGGCCGGGGACCGGCTGACCCTGGTGGACCGGAGTCTGACGGTGCTGCAGCGGCCGGTGTGAAGGGCCGGCCCGGGGCGCGCTTCCTTCACCCGTGCAGGGGGCCGGTGACACGAAAGGCGGCGGGGCGGGTACGTAGGTCTCCATGACACCTGAGCGACCCGGCCCGGTGCCGTCCCCGGCCGCCTCCCCCGTCCCGTCGGCCACCTACCGGCTGCAACTGCAGCCCGACTTCCGCTTCGAGGCCGCGGCGGCGGCCGTGCCGTACCTGGCCTCGCTCGGCGTGTCGCACCTGCACCTGTCCCCCGTCCTGGAGGCGGTCCCGGGCTCGCGGCACGGCTACGACGTCGTCGACCACGCGCGCGTGCGCGCGGAGCTGGGCGGCGAGGAGGGGCTGCGCGCGCTGGCGCGCACCGCGCGGGAGCACGGTCTCGGCCTGGTGGTGGACATCGTGCCCAACCACATGGCGATGTCGCCGCGCCACAACCGCGCCCTGTGGGAGGTGCTGCGCGAGGGCCCCGAGTCGCCGTACGCGCGGTGGTTCGACATCGACTGGCGGGCGGGCGGCGGCCAGGTGCTGCTGCCGGTGCTCGGGGCCCCGGTCGGCGAGGTGCTGGACGACCTCCGGGCCGACGGCGGCGTACTGCGCTACCACGAGCACGCGTTCCCGCTGCGGGACGGCACCGCGGACCTGCCGCTGCCGCAGCTCCTGGACGCGCAGTGGTACCGCCCGGTGTGGTGGCGGCTGGCCCGCACCGAGCTGAACTACCGGCGGTTCTTCAGCATCTCGGAGCTGATCGGCCTGCGGGTGGAGGACCCGGAGGTGTTCGAGGCCACCCACGCCACGGTGCTGCGGCTGCTGCGCGAGGGCGTCGTCGACGGGCTGCGCGTCGACCACCCCGACGGGCTCGCCGACCCGGGCGCCTACCTGGCGCGGCTGCACGAGGCGACCGGCGGGCGGTGGACCGTGGTCGAGAAGATCCTCGCGGACGGGGAGCGGCTCCCCGACGCCTGGCCCGTCGCCGGGACGACCGGCTACGACGCCCTGCGCCACGTCGACGGGCTCTTCACCGACCCGGCGGGGTACGGGGAACTCCTCGGACGGTACCGGGCCTTCGCCGCCCCGCAGCCGGACCGGGGCGGCGACTGGGCGGCGACGGTGCGGCGGGCGGCGTACCGGGTGCTGACGCACGAGCTGGCCACCGAGCTGGACCGCCTGACCCGGCTGGCCCACCGCCTGTGCGCCGCCTCGCCGCAGCCCGCGCCGCGCGACCGGGCACCGTGGGCGCTGGGCACGGCGTTGCGGGAACTGCTGGTGCGGCTGGAGGTGTACCGGCCGTACACGGCGGCCGACGCCGGGGAGGTCGTCACCGGGGAGGCGGCGGCCGAGGCGCGGCTCGCGTTCGCGGTGCCCGAGGAGGCCGGCGCGGTGGACGTCGTACGGGACCTGGTCCTGGGGCGGTACGGGGACGGACCCGACCACGAGGAGTTCCGGGCCCGGTTCGCGCAGACCGCCTCCGCGCTGCGGGCCAAGTCCGTCGAGGACACGGCCTTCTACCGCTACGTGCCGCTGCTGTCGGCGACGGAGGTGGGCGGGAACCCGGGGGGTCCGGCCCTCGATCCGGAGGTCTTCCACGCCTACTGCGCGCGCGTGCAGCGCGACTGGCCCGCGACGGGCACGGTGGTGTCGACCCACGACACCAAGCGCAGCGCCGACGTGCGCGCGGCCCTCGCGGTGCTGACCGAGTGTCCCGCGCGGTGGGCGGACGTCCTGACGGAGGTCGCCCGCGCGGGTGAGGGGGCGCCGGACCCCCAGCTCGCGTGGGCGGCCTGGCAGACGGTGTTCGGGCTGGGCCCGGCGGACGGCGGGCGGGTCCGGGACGCGCTGCTCAAGCACGTGCGCGAGGCGGGCCTGCACACCGGCTGGACGGAGCGGGTGGCGTCGTACGAGGAGGCGGTGGAGGCGTTCGTGGCGGCGGGGCCGTGCGGGGCGCCGGGCGAGCGGGTGGCCGAGCTGCGCAAGGCCGTGGAACCGCACGTGCGCGCCAACGTCCTCGGCACCGCCCTGGTCCATCTGACGATGCCAGGCGTGCCGGACCTCTACCAGGGCACCGAGCACGAGTACCTGACCCTGGTGGACCCGGACAACCGGCGACCGGTCGACTTCCCGACGTCCCACCCGGCAACCGGGAGCGACGGGGAGAGTCGGGAGTGCGCGGGCGGCACGGGCGACTCGGGCAGCGCGGGTGGCGCGGGCAGCATGGATGGCGCGGGTGGCGCGGGCAGCGCGGGTGGCGCGGGCGGCGCGGGCGGCGCGGGCGGCGCGGGCGGCGCGGGCGGCGCGGGTGGCGCGGGTGGCGCGGGTGGCGCGGGTGGCGCGGGTGGCGCGGGCAAGACGGTGGTGACCCGGGCGGCGCTCGCGCTGCGGGCGCGGCGGCCCGGGGCCTTCGGCGGCGCGGCGACGTACGAACCCGTGCGCGCCGAGGGGCCCGCGGCGGAGCACTGCGTGGCGTTCGCCCGCTCCGGTGACGTGGTGACGGCCGTGACCCGGCTGTCGCTGCGGCTGGCCCAGGAGGGCGGCTGGCGCGGGACGACGCTGCCGCTGCCGCCGGGACGGTGGGCCGACACGCTCGCACCGGGGCGGGAGTTCACGGGGCACGCGCGCGTGGAGGAGCTGTTCGCCGACACGCCGGTGGCGCTTCTCGAGCGGGTGAGGGACCAATGACGCCGGCCCGGCGGGGAGGTCACTCCCGGTGCATCGGCACCGCTGCTCCCGGGCCCCGGCCCGCCTCGACCGGGCGGGGGTCCTCCGCGGGGCGCCGCCCGGCCAGTTCGAAGGCGGCCAGGACGACGCGGGTCTGGTACTCCACCTGCCGGGCGACGGGTATCCAGCGGGCCCCGCAGCCGTCCAGGTAGTCGGCGCAGCCCTCGTCGACGAGCCGGTCGAGTTCCGGCAGGACACCCTCCGGATCGGCCCCCGCGCGGGTGACCAACTGGTGGAGCAGCCCGGCGGTCCGCAGGGCGAGGCGCCGTCCGGCCAGCCGCAGCGCGACCAGGTGGGCGGTGCTCATCGGCGGCAGCGGGCGGCCCGACCCGTCGTCGGTGTCGGGGTCCCAGGTGTCCGCGAGTCCGGGGCAGACGAGCAGGTAGTCGTCGACCGGGGCGAGCAGGTGCGCGGCGCCGGGCACGGCGGCGAGGTGCGGCCGGATCCGGGCGAGGAGGCGCTGCAGCCGCCGGGCGTCCTGCCGCAGGGTGTGGCTCACGAAGCGCAGCATCGCGTCCCGGTCGGAGGGGGGAGAGGCGTCCGCCACGGCCGCCACGCCCCACATCGGCGCCTCGACGACCGCGGTGACGGTGCCGTAGCGCTGCGGGTGGCACCACGTGGAGTCGACGGCGGCCTCGGTGATGGCCGCGGTGAAGTCGCCGCGGCGGGGTGGCGGGATGCGGTAGACGGCGGGCCCGAGCTGGGGCCAGTACAGGGTGTCGTAGGCGCCCAGTTCGCGGGGTACGCCGAGCCGGGCGGCGGTGTGGGAAACGCGGCCGGCGATGCCGGGCAGCTCGTGGGTCAGCTCGACGAAGCCGCCGCCCACGTCGACGCCGTGCAGGGAGCACTGGAGGAACGGACGCAGCTCCTCCTGGAGTCCGAGCAGGGTGCGCGTCTCGGGCAGGGCGGCGCGGTCGGGTCCGTCGGGCAGCCACTCGGGCTGCTCCAGGAAGCCGGGCCGGAAGAAGTTGCGGGCGTAGCGGCCGAGCGTGTATGGGCCTGACAGCCATCCCTCGTTGCGGCGCAGACCGTCGGGGTCGACGCACAGCAGCAGGTTCCAGGTGGCGTCGGCGCCCTCGGTGAGGCGGAGGTCGGCGACGGCCCGTTCGGCGAGCCGCAGGGCGGTGGCGCCGCCCACGGGCTCGTTGGCGTGCGGTCCGGCGACGACGAGGACCTGGCGGCTGCCGCGGCCGACCGACAGCAGCAGCAGCGGGGCGCCCGCGCGGGACGTGCCGACGCGGCGCAGCCGGGCGTGCCGGGGATGACGTGCGACGAGTGCGTCGGCCCGGGCGCCCAGCTCGTCTACGGTCGGATAGCGCAGGAGGGGCGGCAGGGCACACCTCCACGATGCGGGCCGTCGATACACCTGGTGTGCGCGGTGTACGCACAGTCAGTCACGACTTGGGGGGTACGTCAACACCGCGAAACGCAAAGGGATGGCGCCGGTCAAGGGCTCATCACCCCCGGTGAAGCCGGGGCCACGGGTGTGCTCGGCGGCGGCCCGGTCTCAGTCCCCCGCGAGGCGGAAGGCCATCCGTCCAAACCCGATCTGGTCGCCGTCGCGGACCACGGCGGCACCGATGACCCGCCGTCCGTTGACGGTGGTTCCGTTGGTCGAACCCAGGTCGCGCAGCACCCACATGCCGCCCTGGCGGCTGAGTTCCGCGTGCACCCGGGAGACCGTCTCGTGGCTCAGCCGCAGCCCGCTCGCCGGATCGCGCCCTATGCGCAGCGGATGACCGGTGCCGGGGTGCGGCAGCAGCAGCTTGGGCAGCCGCTCGGCCCGCCAGGCCGTGGCGAGCCGGGCGCCGAACCCGGACACCGCCTCGACGGTCCCGAACACCAGCCGCGACAGCCGTCCCTCGGTGTTCAGGTCGGCGGTGAGCACCGCCAGCTCCTCCGGGCGGCGGGCGGTGAGCGCCAGCTCCATCCTGCGGACGAAGGTGTCGTGGGACAGCCGTCCCATGGCGGCGCCGTCCCGCAGCACCTTGAGCGCCTTGTCGCGCTCCGCGTCCGACAACCGCGCGGGGTACGTGTTGAACTCGAAGGACGACGTCACGCAGGTGATTGTCGGTCAGTCGCGGCGACGTGTCCAGAAGACGCGGGAACGGCCGCCGCGCGCGGTGCGCCGACGACACCCGCGGCGGGCGGCGGCATTCCCCGGCGGACCGGCCGCCGATGCAGGACCATGGACGGGCTGTGTCACGGTGGGCAGACGAAGGGGAACCGTCCGTGCAGTTCGAGGTGTGGGCACCGCAGGCCGGCCGGGTGACGCTGGAGTGCGACGGCGTCACGCGCACGCTGGAGCAGGATCCGGAGCGGCCGGGGTGGTGGTGCGGCCGGAGCGAGGCGCGTGACGGCTCGCGGTACGGCTTCGCGGTGGACGACGGGCCGGTGCTGCCCGACCCGCGCTCGCGCCGGCAGCCGGACGGTCCCGACGGACTCAGCGCGGTCGTCGACCACGACCGGTACCCGTGGCGTACGCCGTGGGCCGGGCGCCCACTGCCCGGCGGCGTCCTGTACGAGCTGCACGTGGGCACCTTCACGCCCGGGGGAACGCTCGACGCCGCCGCCGCACGCCTGGACCATCTGGTGGAACTGGGCGTCACCCACGTGCAGTTGATGCCCCTGTGCCCCTTCCCCGGCCGGCACGGCTGGGGATACGAGGGCGTCTCGCTGTGGGCGGTGCACGAGCCGTACGGCGGGCCCGAGGCACTGAAACGGTTCGTGGACCGGGCCCACGAACTGGGCCTGGGCGTCGTCCTGGACGTGGTCCACAACCACCTGGGCCCCTCGGGCAACTACCTGCCGGCCTTCGGCCCGTACTTCACCGACACCCACCACACGCCCTGGGGCGTGGCCGTCAACCTGGACGCGCCGGGGTCGGACGAGGTCCGGGCGTACCTGGTGGGCAGCGCGCTGGCCTGGCTGCGGGACTACCGGCTCGACGGGCTGCGCCTGGACGCGGTGCACGCCCTGGTGGACACGCGCGCGTGCCACTTCCTGGAGCAGCTGTCGGCCGCGGTGGACGCGCTCGCGGCCGACCTGGGCCGCCCGCTGTTCCTGATCGCCGAGTCCGACCTGAACGACCCGCGGATCATCACGCCGCGCGCGGAGGGCGGTCTGGGCGTGCACGCGCAGTGGAACGACGACTTCCACCACGCCCTGCACACCGCGCTGACCGGCGAGTCGCAGGGCTACTACGCCGACTTCGCGCGCGATCCGCTGGCGGCGCTCGCCAAGACGCTGACCCGCGGCTACTTCCACGACGGCACCTGGTCCAGCTTCCGGGGCCGCGGCCACGGCCGCCCGCTCGACCGGGCCCGCACCGCCGCACACCGGCTGACCGGCTACAGCCAGACCCACGACCAGATCGGCAACCGCGCCCAGGGCGACCGGCTGGCCGCCCTCGTCTCCCCCGGCCTGGCGGCCTGCGCGGCCACCCTGACGCTGACGGCGCCCTTCACTCCGATGCTGTTCATGGGCGAGGAGTGGGCGGCCGGTACGCCGTGGCAGTTCTTCACCGACCACACCGACCCGGAGCTGGCGCGGGCCGTGCGCGACGGCAGGCGGCGCGAGTTCGCCGCGCACGGCTGGCGGGAGGAGGACGTGCCCGACCCGCAGGACCCGGCGACGCGCGAGCGCTCCTGCCTCGACTGGTCCGAGCCCGGACGCGAGCCGCACGCGCGCGTGCTGGACTGGTACCGGCGGCTGGTCGCCCTGCGCGCCGGGCAGCCGGACCTGACCGACCCCGACCTCGCGGACAGCAGGGTGGCCTACGACGCGGCGGCCCGCTGGCTGGCCTTCCGGCGCGGCGACATCCGGGTGGCCGTCAATCTGGGCCCCGGACCGGCGGCGATCCCCCTGGGCAACCGCCCCGCACGCGTCCTGGCCGCGTGGGAACCGGTGACGGGCCCGGGCCCGGACGGCCTCCTCCACCTGCCGGGCGAGTCGAGCGTGGTACTCGTACAGGAGTGACAGGGGGTGCAGGGGTGACAGGGGGCGACAGGAGCGAGGGGGAATGAGGGGCGGCACGGGCGCGGCGGCGGCGCGGCGCCCGGGGACGCCGAGGGCCGGGGGCCGAAGGGCTTCAGGGCGCCTCGTCCGGGTCGTCTCCGCGTAGTTCCGTCACGCGTTCCAGCAGGATCGGCTCCCAGGCGCGCCGCAGCCGCGTCCTGAGCAGGGCGGCCGGGGGCGGACCGGACCGCCCGTGGAGCGCGTCGGCGAGCTGGACGACCGTGTCGCAGCGGGCCAGCCACAGGCCGCGCAGGCAGGGGCGGGCGCCGTAGCCGGCGAGGGTGGCGGCGCGGACCGCGGCGGGTGCGCCGACGCAGAGGGCCAGCCCCGCGATGTCCTCGGCCGGGTCGCCGAGGACCGCGTCGGTCCAGCCGAGGACGCCGCGCACCCGGCCGTCGGCGCCGACCACGAGGTGTTCGCCGGCCAGGGCGTGGTGGACGAGGACCGCCGTGCCCTGCTGGGCACCTAGCTGGGCCGCTGCCTGGCCGGTCAGCCGCTCGGGCCGGGCCGGGTCGAACTCGTCGGCCTCGGCCAGGCGCCGGGCGGCCCGCTCGGCGGTCCGGCGCAGTGTCTCCAGGGAGCGCGGGGCGGCCCGGGGCACGCCCAGGGCCTCGGCCTGCCGGGCCGGCACCTCGCGCATCCCGGTCAGCAGCGCCGCGAGGTCCGCCTCGCCCAGGGCGGACACGTCGTGGTCCTCCCCCGAGCCCCCGGTCAGCCTGGCGTCCAGCGTGTAGGTCAGTCCGGGCGCCCACTCGCCGTGCGCCACGCTCGTCGGCACCGCGACCGGCACGCACGGCCGGACCAGCTCGCGCAGGCGCAGCTCGCGGCGCTGGCGCACGGCGGCGTCGCGGTCGGGGGCCAGCCGCAGCACGTGCCGGGGGCCGACCCACCAGGTGGCGGGGTCGGCGCCCGCGGCGACGGGCCGGACGTCGGGTTCCGTGCTTCCGCCGAGCAGGGAGCCGACCAGTCGGCGGACGGTGTCCGCGGTGGGTGTCGGTGCCTGGGTCATGGTCGCGCCGCCGTCTTCCGGGTCTGCCGGGTCTGCCAGGTCTGCGGCGTCCGCCGGGGGGCGCCGCGTCTTCCGGACGTCCCGGGTCCCGCCGCGTCCGGTCACTCCACGACGACCAGCTCCCGGGTCGTGTCGTTGAAGCGCCGGCCGCCGTCCTCGGTGACGGTGACGATGTCCTCGATGCGCACCCCGAACCGGCCGGGCAGGTAGACGCCGGGCTCGACGGAGAAGCACATGCCGGGCACGAGGGGCTGCTCCTCGCCCTCGATCATGTAGGGCGGTTCGTGCGTGGTGACGCCGATGCCGTGCCCGGTGCGGTGGATGAAGTACTCGCCGTATCCGGCGCCGGCGATGACCGCGCGGGCGGCCCGGTCGACGTCCTGGCAGGCGGCGCCGGGCCGCACCGCGCGGAAGCCGGCCTCCTGCGCCTCGCGCACCAGGTCGTGCACCCGGCGCTCCTCGTCGGTGGGTTCGCCGACGTGGACGGTGCGGGAGGTGTCCGAGCCGTAGCCGTCCTTCAGGCCGCCGAAGTCGAGAACGACCATGTCGCCGTCCTCGATGACGCGGTCGCCCACCTCGTGGTGCGGGTTGGCGCCGTTCGGCCCCGAGGCGACGATGGTGAAATCGACCTGGGAGTGCCCGAACCGGCGCAGCAGCCCGGCCAGGTCGGCGGCGACCTCCGACTCGCGGCGGCCGCCGAAACGCACGTCGCGGATCTCCTCGAAGGCCGCGTCTGCCGCCGCGCCCGCCGCCGCCACCAGGTCCAGCTCGGCCGCGTCCTTCACGGCGCGCAGCATGGGCAGCGCCTCGGTGAGGGAGGCGTAGGAGGTGCCGGGCAGGGTCCGCTGGAGGGCGAGCAGATGCATGGCCCAGGCGTTGTCGCTGATGCCGAAACGCCCGGACGCACCGAGGAGGGCGGCGGTGGCCGCGTAGGGGTCCTTGCCGTCGGTCCAGTCGTGCAGGGTCAGCGCGGACGCGCCGGTGGCGTTCCGGGCGTCGGGGGCCTCCAGCGCCGGGACGACGAGCACGGGGTCGCGGTCGGGGGCAAGGACGAGGAGGGTGAGGCGCTCGGTGTCGGCCGGCGGCGTGTAGCCGGTGAGCCACACGAGGTCCGGGCCCGGGGCGACCAGGAGTCCGGCCAGCCCGGCGCCGGCGGCCGCACGCGCGGCGCGGTCCATGCGGGCCCGGTAGTCGTCGGCGGTGAAGGAAGCGGCGGCGTGGCTGCCGGTCATCCGGGCCTCCCTGGGCGAAGGGGCGAGTGCGAAGGACGAAGTCACTACGAGCAGCATCCTGCCCCCGGCACGGGGTCAGCGCGAGCCAATTGACGTGGATCACCCGTCAAGGGGCGACGCCCGGCCGCAACGCGGGCCTCGGTCCCGGCCCGGTGCGCGCCGCACGCGTGCCGCACGCGTGCGGGCGGCACCGGCCGGTCCCGAGCCGCCCGCCCGCGGTCACGTGACGACGCCCGGGACGGCGGTGAGCTGCTGGTAGCCGCCGCTCTCGTGGCGCACGGTGATTCTGACCCCCTTGCCCGGGCGGGCACGGGCCACCGCGTGGGCGAGGTCGGCGGCCGAGTCGACGCGGGTCGTACCGAAGGTGAGGAGTACGTCGCCCCGGACCAGCCCCGCCGCGAATCCGGGGCCGGGCATGTGGACGCCCACGATCCGGGCCCCGGGTTTCCGGTCGTCCACGGCCTCCACCCCGAGGGTCGCCCCGGCCGGCGCCGGGGACGGCGAGGGGGCGGCCGACGGGTGCGCCGGGGCTGCCCGGTGGCCCGGCGAGGCCCCCGCGCCCGGTTCCTGCGCCGCCGGCCCGCGCTGCATCTCGGCGAGTCTGCTCATGCCCGCCACCGTGGCACCCACCGTGCCGAGCCCCACGCCCGCGAGGAGCAGCACGAGCGCGGCGAGCACGCCGAGCAGCACGGTGGTGACCCGGCGGCGCCGGCGCCCGGGCCGCGGACGCCGGGCGGCGGCGGGTTCGGTGCCGCGGCCCGGTTCCCGGCCGGGCATCGGCTTGGGACGCAACGCTGTCTGTTCCATGGATCGCCTCCGGGAAGTGCTCTACCCGGCGCACCGGCGCGTGACGAGCCACGAAAGAGTGAGACTGAACGTCGGTCAGGGCGTCGGCACGGGGCTCCTTCCCCACTCGGAGACGGGCACCGACAGGGACGCGGAGACGGGCACGGCCGGGATCCGGTCCGGGAGGAAACCGTGGGTGCGCCCCGCGAGGTACTCCGCCTTGTAGCGCGGCACGTTGCGGTGCCAGTTGAGGATGCCCGCCATCCAGTTCTGCAGGTCGGTCACGTAGCCGTGCATGATCTCCCGCGCCTCGTCGGAGAGCTGGAAGTCGTCGTAGACGACGGGCAGTTCGTGTGCGACGACGTGCTCGAACTGGCGCATGCGCTGGTTCATCAGGTCCTGCACGACGCGGAGGGCGGCGGGGTAGTCGACGCCGAAGAAGTTCTGCACGACGAACACCGCGTTGTGGATCTCGCCCTCGTACTCGATCTCCTTCTGGTAGGAGAAGACGTCGTTGAGCAGGCAGGCGTAGTCGATCGCGGCGTTCTCCAGGGAGCGGACGGGGCCGCTGCGGTAGACCTCGGGCGGCACCGAGGGGCCGTGGCCGGCGCGGCACAGGCCCAGGGTGAGGTCGGAGCCGAAGGTGGCCCGCCGCATCTCCAGGTAGTCCACCGGGTCGGGGACGCGGTTCTGGATCTGGTTGGCCAGCTCCCACACCCAGGCCTCGGTCATCGTGTCGACGGCCGTCTTCAGGGGTTCCCGCTCCTCGGGCGTCATCCCGGCCGTCGTACGCGCCCACAGGTCGATCAGGGAGCGCTCCATGGCGTTGGCCGGCGGCGGGACCGGTTCGCCGTCGAGCGGCATGCAGGCCGACAGCCGGGCGGTGGTCAGGCGGGCCGCGGCCAGGTCGCGGCGGTGGCCGTAGACCAGCGGGTAGTAGTCGTCGCCGTAGGTCCCGAAGGCGAGCCAGCCGGAGGCGAGGTCGAGCTGGTCCTGGGTGGCGTCCGGGTCGAGGCCGGCGGCGCACAGCGGGAGGTCGCAGCTCGCGAGCTTGTCCTCGTCCCAGACGCCCTCGCTGAGGATGCCCATCTCCGCGCACCACTCGAACAGATGGCGCCGGGCGCCCTCCAGGGCGGGGCTCAGCTCCAGCGGGTACGGCATGCGGATGTCCGGGATGACGGACGGTCCGACCTTCTGGAAGGGGGTCCAGGCGTAGGGGCGGGCGCGTCCGGCGGCCGCGGCGGCGAGCAGCGCGCCGACGTCCGCGGCCGAGGTGCCGGGGCCGGTCAGGGCCTGCCAGCCGGCGGTGGGCAGCGCGCCCTTGTTCATGTACCGGCTGGAGCGCAGGTGCCATTCGTGCCCGCCGGACTGCCAGTCCTGCAACCCCTTCGTGTAGGCGGCGACGGCGGCGGCACCGGACGGCGCCAGCCCCTTCTCCAGGGCCACCGCGGGCACTTCGGTGAACGCCGTGTGCTCGAACTGGTGCAGCCGGGAGGTGAGGACGTCGTTGACCAGCTCGGCGGCCTCCTGGGTGGTGCAGTCGAAGAAGGTCTCCAGGACCAGCACGCCGTTGCTCAGCTCGCCCTCGTCCTCGACCTCCCGCTGGTAGGAGAAGAGGTCGTTGCGCAGGTGGACGGCGTCGGAGAAGGTCTCCATCAGCACCCTGAGCGGCCGGGTCCCGGCGACGGCGGCGGGCACCTCCGCCGTCGCGTACTCCACCAGGCCCGCCGACCAGGGGGCGCCGCCGACCTTGCGGCGCATCTCGATGTACTCGACGGGGTTGGCGATCCGCCCCTCGTTGATGTTGGACAGCTCCCACAGGGACTCGTTGAGCAGGTGCTCGGTGGCGACCGCGAAGCGGCGGCGCCAGTCGGCCGACATGGCCGGCACCGTCCGTGTCCAGAGGTCGGCGAGGCCGGCCTCGACCGGGTTCTCCGGCTCGGGCATGCCGGCGGTGGGGTCCAGGGGCATGAACAGGGGCAGCCGGTCCAGGTGCGCCTTGCCGCCGAGGCGGTCCTGGGTGCGCTTGTACTTCTCCAGGAAGTGGTCGTCGAAGAAGAAGACCCACACGTACCAGTCGGTGATCAGGGAGAGCGCCGGTCCGTCGCAGTCGGGGTGGGTGTAGGCGCAGAGCAGTCCGTAGTCGTGCGCATCGAGGTCGGACTGCTCCCAGACCCCGGATCCCTCCAGCATGCCCATCTCGCGGGCCCACGTCGTCGAGTGGGCGCGGGCCTCGTCGAGATGGGGATTGAGGCGCGCGGGATGCGGCAGGTAGAAGTGCGGGAGTTCGAACGGCTGTTGCGTCATGGCCGGGCCCTACCCAGGGCACTTCGGGCACATCCCCCGGGCCGCACATGATCACACCATCGCGTGAACAAGCGCCGAATCCGGGAACTTTCCGCGCTCGGTACCTCGCTCGCATCGGCCCGGCATCTCGCGCGGCCGGCTCAGCACCTCGCTCCTGCCGGCCCGGCGCACCGCCCGGACCCGCTCAGCGCCGCACCTGGATCAGCGCGTGCGTCCCGCTCGTCCGCCAGCGCCGCTCCCCGCTCGCCTCGAGGGCCGCCTCGGTCCCGGCGGTCAGGCCGGTGACCACGTCGGACTTCAGGGTGCGCAGTGCGGCGACCGGGCCGGGGAAGTACCCGGTGGCGTCCGCGAAGGACGTGGTCGGCGGCCACCACCGGTCACCCACCAGGCGGCGGTAGTTCAGGTCTCCCTTGAGGACGGTGACGGTGGCCGCGGCGAACTCCGCGCGCAGGTCGTCGGGCATCTCCGCGTACGGCAGGGGCGCGCAGGAGAAGGGGTGGGCGCGGACGGTGACGCGGCCGTCGGCCAGCGCGTTCCACAGCCGTTCGCCGTACGCCGCCGCCGTGCCGCCCGCCGCGGTGAGGCGCCGCAGCGCGTCGAGCAGGTCGGCGGGCGTGGCGTCGGAGACGTAGTAGGGGTACGGCTTGAGGTGCAGCACCGCCCGGTCGACGCGGCCCTCGGCGAGCAGGTGCGACACGAGGAGCAGGTCGGGGACAAGCTCCCGGCCGGCGTTGTCGGCGACGAGGCACAAGGTCCTGGGGCGGGCGGGTGTCGCAGCGCCCGCGGCGCCGGTGGGGCCGGTGGGGCCGGTCCCGGCGGGCGGCAGCAGGGACCACAGGGCGTCGCTGTCGTCGGCGACCAGGGCGTCCACCTGTTCCCGGGTGCCGGTGCCGCCCTCGGAGAGGCGGAAGCCGAGGTCCGCGCGGTTTCCCCAGAGCGAGCCGTGCAGCAGGGCCCGGATCCGCTCCTCGGCGGGCAGGTCGGCGAGCGTGTCGAGGGCGGCGAGTTCCTCGCCGGTCTCCGGGGCGTCGAGTTCGGCGAGCTTGGCGGGCCGGAAGGGGTCGACGCCTTGCCAGACGCCGGGGCCGAAGTACCCGACGGCGTCGAGGAGCCGGCGGTAGAAGTGGCTCTCGGCCCACAGCCAGGGCACGTCGTACCAGGAGCGGCCGGCGTAGGCGTCCATGCCCCAGCCCGCCCAGCGCTCCCGGTCGCGGCCGGTGGGGTCGGCTCCGGCGGGCACCGGTTCGACCACCCCGTCGGCGCAGCTCGCGAGGAGCGCGTCGAGGGCGTCCCGCACTTCGGGGCCGTAGGGGAACGCCGCACGTACCTGCCGGACGATGGCGGGGTGCCGCTCGGCGAGCACGCCGTGCGGGAAGGACCCCGGCTCGTCGCCGAGGATGACGGGGGCGGACTCGGCCGGGGTGGCGGGCATGCGCCTCACCGTACCGCGCGGGCCGTCGGGGGAACCGCCTCCCGCGCGGCGGACGGCGGCCTGGCCGCGCACCCGCCGGGCACGCGGGACCCCGGGCTCCGTCAGGCCGTGGGCGTCTCGCGTTCCAGGCGGGCCGCGAGGGTGACGTAGCGGGCGCGCCGGGTCACCGGGACCATGCCGCGGATCAGGATGTGCCACATCTCGGCCAGCCGGCGCGGCTGCCGCCCGGCAGGTTCCAGGGCGCCGCTCACGAGCCGGGTGCCGACGATGGAGCAGACGAGGGTGTGGGCGACGGAGGCCACGTCGATGTCCGGGTGCACGTCGGACTGCCGGACGGCGTCCAGCAGCCGGGAGGTGGCGATCTCCCGCCACTCGGTGAAGGGGTGCGCCAGCGGCGGCCGTACCGGCACTCCCCCGGCGGCCAGCCGCAGTCCGGCGCGCAGGACCGGACCCTCCTCGCACAGCCGGGCCATGCCGAAGGTGAGCCGCATCAGCGACTCCAGCGCGGTGTAGCCCCGGGCGGCCAGCTCCGTCGCCAGTCGGCGCGAGGTCGTGGACTGGATCTCCATGATGGCGTGGGCGAGGTCCTCCTTCGCCGCGAAGTGGAAGTACAGGGCACCCTTGGTGACACCGGCGTGGGCGACGATCTCGCTCAGGCTGGTCGACTCGTAGCCGCGACGGTCGAACAGGTCGGCGGCGGCGCCGACGATCGTCGCGCGGGTCTGCTCGGCGCGTAGCTGCCTCGCCATCGACTGATCTCTCCTGGGCTGGAACTCACAGGCTGTGCCGCCTGTCTGCACCCCCTGTACACGATAACTCACCGGCTAACTGCCCGTCAGATCAGGACCCTTGCCGGCCGTCCGCACGTGCCGGGGCCCGGTCCGCCCGTTGCGGGGCGGGCCGGGCGGACCGGGGGTTTCGACGCCGTGCCGGGACGGTGCCGGGGCGGTTTCCGTCAGTTGACGAAGACGGTCGCGCTGCCGTCGGTCACGGGCGCGTAGGTGGCGGTGAAGTAGCCGTCGGCGAAACAGAGTCCGGAGCCGGAGACCTTGGTGAAGTGCTGGTCGGCGAAGGCGATCGAGTTGTCGTCGTTGGCCGCCGTCCCGCTCAGGCCCGGGGCCTCGTAGACGCAGTTGATGCTGCCGAGCAGGGTGCGCAGGGACACGGTGGTGCGGACGGTGGAACCACTCGGCGGGGTGACGGCAACGGCTCCCTCGGAGGAGACGGTGGTGGTGTAGGGCAGGTTGGCGACCTGGATGCCGGTGACACCGAGGACGCCGGTGACGTTGCTGGAGCAACTGGCGCTGTCGAAGGTGTGGGCGGTGAGCGACTCGGCGGCCGTGCCGGGGGCCGTGGGGTTGTCGGTGACGGTGACGGTGAACTGCGAGGACGTGCAGGAGACGCCGCTGCTGCCGCCCGCGCTGGAGCGGAAGGTGGCACTGGTGCCGCTCGCCAGCGGGGCGGTGAGGGTGTCCCCCACCGCGACGGGTGTGCCGCCGGCGGTGCCGGTGGTGAGGACCGGGGTGTCGGCGGCGGCCGCGGCGGGGACCGCGGCCGGCAGGGCGAGGGCGGCGACGGCGGCGGTGAGGGTGAGCAGGGTACGGGTACGCATGCGGCTGCCTCTTCTCTGAAGTGGGGTTCGGTGAAGCGGAATCGGACCGGCGCGCGGAGTCCCGGCCGGGCCGGTGTGCCGGGGTCCGGGAACCGTGCGTCCGTGACGGGTGCCGTGACGGTCCGGCGGGCGCGGTGCGGTGCCGGGCTCGGAGCGTGGGAACGGTGGTGCACGCGGCGCGGAGCCGCCGGCGGACGGTGCGACACCGGCGGGCGCGGGTCTGACCCGCGAGTGCGGCGGAGCCCCCGTGGAGAACGGGGCCGGGAAAGCGGCGAGCGCCGCGGGAACGGATCCGGCGCCACGGATCCGGGAAACAGAGCCAGTTGTAAGGCTGATGTCGTGTCTGCGTCAAGCAGATGGACGAAGGAAGCCCGCATTCTCGCGCAACGCAGAGGTCACCGCACAGAGAAAGCGGCAGGCGGCACGCAACCCCCACTCTTTACTCACAACTTGCTTGACCCTGCACTGTAACCACCGGTAACTTCCCGAATGGCTACTGGTGCGTAACGTGAACGCCCCTGCAACCGCCGGGAGTTGACGGGAGACGTGCGCCCCAGCCGCTGTCCGCGCCAGGACAACGCGCCACTGAAGCCCGAACCGCGTTCACTATGCCTCTGGGAGCAGACATGGCCCCGTCCCCGGACGACACCCCGTCCGCCGGCAACACCTCCGAGCACGCGAGACCCGGCCGGGTCAGGCTGCGCCGGGCCGCGGTCCTCGCGGTGCCCGCCGCCGCCGTCACCGCGACTCTGGCGGTCCTCACCGCCCAGGGCGCCCTCGGCGTGCAGTTCGCCATCTCCGGCATGCCCTTCACCGTCACCGCCACGGAACTCGACGGCAACGGATTCGCCCAGTTCGGCGGACTCGACAACATGGCCGAGGGCAGTCCGAACGCCGGCGACACCGGCGGCCAGGTACTGGTCGTCACCTCGGTGATCGAGAACGCCAAGCTCACCAAGCTGTGCCAGAGCGTCGACCTGGGCGGCACCAACCTCCTCATCACCGCGGGCGACGGGAGCACCCGGGTCTCCGCGAGCGATCTGACGACCGACTCGACGTTCCTGTCGGGCGACGCCTCCTTCAACAACATCGAGATCGGCAACGACGCCGGCACGCTGGACAAGGCGGGACCGAAGGGGCGCGGACCGATCGGCGTCTTCAGCCAGCAGGCCGACACCGTGCACATCAAGAACCTGCGTCAGACCAACTACGCCACCACGGCCGCGGTGTTCAAGCTGCCCGGCCTCAAGCTGCGCTTCAGCGGGTCGGGCTGCTGATGCCCGGCGACCGGCGCAGGGGCTTCCGGGCCGCGTTCCGCGACTGGCGGTCCGGACGGCCGTTCTGGGGCGGTCTGCTGCTCGCCCTGGGCGGGGCCGAGGTCCTGTTCACCATGAAGGCGTCCTTCAAGGTCGTGATCCACGTCGGCATGCAGGGCGCCGCCGGGTACCTGCTGCCGGTCGTGATGCTGCTGTGCGGAGTGCTGGCGCTGGTGAACCCCGCCCAGCGCCTCTTCTACTCCCTCATCGGCGTGCTGGCCTCCCTGGGCACCTGGATCACCTCCAACCTGGGCGGCTTCCTCGTCGGGCTGCTCCTCGGCTGCGTCGGCAGCTGCCTGGTCTTCGGCTGGCTTCCGGACCAGGAGTCGCGCCGCGACCGCCGACGCCGCAGGAAGGCGGCACGGGCCGCACGCACGGCCCCGCCGCCCCTGGAGCAGGGCGCGGGCGGCACCGCCTGACCACCCGGCGCACGGACCGCCCGGCATCCGCGCTCCGGCACGCACCCGGAGCACGGACGCCGGGCGCCGCCCGCCCGGCACCCGATTCCAAATACCCGGCGCCGCCCGCCCGGTACCCGATTCCGGATACCCGGTGCCGGATACCCGGTGCCGGACGCCCGGTGCCGGACGTCGGGTGCCGAGCACGGCGGACGTGCGCCCCCGTGGCTGCATACCGCCCGGGATTCCGCTTCCGCCCGCTTTCGCCGACCGCGTTCATCACGATGCGGCACCGACGACTCACACCAGGTCGCTGATCACTTGACTCCCAGCCGTCACACACGGTTTGCTCCGGCCAGGCGAGTTTCACCCGGTTGGCGCACTGACCCGCGGCTCCGGGACGCTCGTCCCGTTCCTCCTGCTCGGCTGCACAGCGAGGTGCCCCAACCCCCATGAGTACATCTCACCCGTCCACCCACTCCTTCAGACCTCTGCGCGCCGCGGCCTTCGCCGCGGCCGTCTGTCTGCTGGCCGCAGGCTGCTCCGTATTCGGCGGGGACGAGGACGGCTCGGCGGCAGACGCCGCGGGCGGGTCCGGATCCAACCGGATGAGGATCGTCATGGTCACCCACGGCGACGAGGGCGACGCCTTCTGGGACCGGGTCCGCAAGGGCGCGGAGGCGGCGGCCGCGAAGGACGGCGTCGACCTCACCTACGCGGGCGACGCCGACACCGCCGACCAGGCCGACCTGGTGCGCGACGCCGTCCGCGACAAGGTCGACGGCATCGCCGTGACGCTGGCCAAAACGCAGGCCATGAAGGCACCGGTGGCCGAGGCCAAGGCCGCCGGCATCCCCGTCGTCGGCCTCAACTCCGGCATGGACGCCTGGCGTGGGACCGGCCTGTTGACCTACTTCGGCCAGGACGAGAGCGTCGCCGGCCGCGCCGTCGGCGACAAGCTGAACTCCCTCAAGGCCAAGCACGCCCTGTGCGTCATCCACGAGCGGGGCAACGTCGCCGTGGAGGCACGCTGCGCCGGCGTGAAGAAGACCTTCGAGGGCGAGACAGAGATGCTCTACGTCGAGGGCAGCGACATGGAGGCCGTCCGCACGTCCGTCACCGCCCGGCTGAAGCAGGACAACAGCATCGACGAGGTGGTCATGAACGGCGCGGCGTTCGCCCTGACCGCGGTCGACTCGGTCGACGATGCGGGCAGCAAGGCGAAGGTGGCCACCTTCGACCTCAGCGAGGACCTGATCGCCGCCATCAAGCGCGGGGACATCCAGTTCGCCGTCGACCAGCAGCCGTACCTCCAGGGCTACCTCTCGGTGGACGCCCTGTGGCTGTACCGCACCAACGGCAACGTCAGCGGCGGCACCGAGGCCCCGGTCCTGACCGGGCCCGCGTTCGTGACCCGCGAGAACGCCGACGAGGTCGGCAAGTACGCTGCGGGAGGCACCCGGTGACCGGGCCCCGCGGCAGCCGACGCCGGCGCATATCCGCCCCCACCCACTGATCGCCTAGGACGACAATGCCTGCACGGAAGACACGGAAGAAGGGTGCCCGGCGCCGCCTCGGCTCCATACGTCTCTCCCTGATCCTCCTCGCGCTGGTTCCGGGCGTCACCCTCGCCGGGATGTGGAGCGTCACGACGATCCAGATGTTCTCGGAGGGACTGCAGCTGCGTGCCCAGACGCAGTTGAGCCGCGACACCGGCGCCATGGGCACCGAGGCCACCCTGGCCCTGCAGCAGGAGCGCAGCCTGTCGGCCGCGTGGCTGGCCGCGCCGGACGGCGACCGGACGGCACTGGACGAGCAGCGCGAGAAGACGGACGCGGCGGTCGCGCAACTGGTCGGCCAGTCCAACGCGATCGACCGCGCCCCCTCCCGTATCTCGGACCGGCTGTACTCGGTGCTCGGCTCGGTGACCAGCCTGGAGTACTACCGCAGCCAGGTGGACAACCCCACCGACATCACCTCCGAGCAGGCGCTCGACCAGTTCACCTCGATCGTCGACGACCAGATCCACGCCTTCCAGGAGCTCTCCCAGGTCGACGACGGCGACCTCACTTCGCAGGCGGGCCCGCTGGTCTCCCTGGAGCAGGCCGCCGAGCTGGCCTCCCAGGAGGACGCCCGGCTCACGCTGGCCTGGCCGTCCGACCGGATGGACGACGAGCAGTGGACGCGATTCACCCAGCTGGTGCACACCCGCCGCTGGCTGGTGCAGAGCCAGATCGTGCCCTCCCTGAGCGGCAGCGCGAAGACGCAGACCGAGCGGATCCTCGCGAGCGCCGAGTGGAAGTCGATGCAGGACGTCGAGGACCAGGTGCTCGCGGCCCGCACGGCGGGCGGGGAGAACCGGATCGACCTGCCCGACGCGCGGCAGCGCTGGGTCACCGCCTTCGAGAAGATCCGCGTCCAGTACGGCCAGCTCATCCGGCAGCAGACCGAGGGACTCCTCGACCGCAGCGCCGGTGAGGCCCGCGGCCTGCTGATCAAGGCCGGCATCCTCAGCGCGGGCGGCCTGGTGGCCCTGCTGCTCTGCGTCTTCATCTCCTGGCGCATCACCCGTTCGCTCTCCCGGCGCCTGCGCGGGCTGCGGCTGGCCACGCTCGGCCTGGCCGAGGAGCGGCTGCCCGACGTGGTGGCCCGGCTGGAGCGGGGCGAGAAGGTCGACGTGGAGTCGGCGACGCCGCCGCTGGACTACGGGCACGACGAACTCGGCCAGGTCGCGCAGGCGTTCAACACGGCCCAGCGCACCGCCGTGCACACCGCGGTCGAACTGGCCGACACCCGGCGCGGCTTCCAGAAGGTGATCCTGGGCATCGCCCGGCAGAGCCAGAACCTCGTCAACATGCAGCTCGGCAAGCTGGACGCGCTGGAACGCGAGCACACCGACCCCGAGATCCTCAAGGGGCTGTACGAACTGGACTCCACGGCGAGCCAGTTGCGCCGCTACGAGGAAAACCTCGTCATCATCAGCGGCGAGCAGCCCCGGCGCACCTGGCGCGAGCCCGTCTCGCTGGTCGACATCCTGCGCAGCGCCGTCGGCGAGGTCGCCGAGTACCAGCGCGTGGAGCTGCACGCCGACGAGGAGGTCGGCCTCGCCCCGCCCGCGGTGGCGGACGTGATCCACCTGCTCGCCGAGCTGATCGACAACGCGACCGCGTACTCCCCCGCCCCCAACCCGGTCGGTGTGCGGGCGGCGCTGGTGGCCAAGGGTCTGGCGATCGAGATCGAGGACCGCGGGCTCGGCATGTCGGAGGAGGACTACGCCTCCTTCAACGAACAGCTGGCGGTGGCGCCGCAGTTCGACGTGGTGGCCCTCGCCGACGACCTGCGGCTCGGCATGTTCGTGGTGGCACGCCTCGCGCACCGGCACGGCGTCACCGTCACGCTGCGCCCGTCGCCGTACGGCGGGACCACGGCGATCGTGCTGATCCCGTACGAGATCGTGGTCCGTGACGTGACCGGCGGGAGCGGGTCCGGCGACGGGAGGGGGATACCCGCGGTGCCCACGTCCGACATGGCGGACCCGGCCGGCTCGGCCCGCCCGTCCGTCTCCTCCGCCGCCTCCGCCGCCTCCCCGTCTTCGGGTCCCTCCGGCTCCCTCGGCTCCCCCGGATCCCCCGGCTCCTCCGGTGACTTCGCCGTGACCGCGGCAGTCGGCGGAGCCGGACGGACGGCCTCGCCCGCCGGGCCGGCGTCGAACGGCGCTGCTCCCGCGCAACGGCCCGTACGGCCGCCGCGGCCGCTCCCCGTGAGCCGGTCCGCGCCGGCCGCCGACTCCGCCGAGCGGGGCGGTCTGGCGCCGCTGCCCCGGAGGGTGCCGCAGACCAGCCTCGCCGCCGAACTGCGCGACGAGGACCTCGGCGGCCGGGGCGGCAGGAACGGTTCGTCCGACGACTGGGCCGACTTCACGGCCGAGCGCGCCGCCTCCTCCCTCGCCGGTTTCCAGCGCGGCTCGCTGCGGGCCCAGACCGACGACGACGCGCACGACGGCACGGACGACGGCATGAACGGCACCCACTTCGGCCCCGACCCCGCCGGGCCTCCGGCCCACCCCGGCCACGACGCCGGCCCCGACCACGGCGCCGGCCCCACCCCCGGCGACCACTCCGCCTCCGACGGCCAGGTTTTCTCCTCAGCCGCCCCCTCGACTCCCCCTGCCGACCGCCGATCGCCGACGAAGGACAGCCGATGACCCGACCCTCCCCCGCCACGCACACCGAGCTGGATCAATTGCTCACCGGACTCGTGGAGCGGGTCGCCGACGTGAACCAGGCGGTGGTGCTCTCCGAGGACGGACTGGTCGTCAGCAAGTCCACCGGGTTCCTGCGGGACGACGCGGAGCGGCTGGCGGCGACCGCCTCGGGGCTGATGAGTCTGAGCAAGGGCGTCAGCATGGACTTCCGCGGCGGCCCGGTCCGCCAGGCGCTCATCGAGATGGCCAACAGCTACCTGATCCTCACCTCCGCCGGCCCCGGCGCGCACCTGGTCGTGCTCACCGGGCCGAACGCCGACGTCGGCGTCGTGGCGTACCAGATGAACATGCTGGTGAAGAAGATCGGCGAGCACCTGAGCGCGGCACCGCGGGCCACCGCCGGCCCCGGCGAGTGACGTGACCGGAGGCGACGCGGGGGGCCGGCTCGTACGGCCGTTCACCCTGACCGGCGGCCGGACCCGGCCCAGCCGCGCCGACTTCACGCTCATCACGACGGTGACCGCGTGCGATCCGCAGCCCGACCGGGCCGCGCGTCCGCAGCCCGAGCACCTGCGGATCCTGCGGCTGTGCGCCAGGCCGGTGGCCGTGGCGGAGGTCGCGGCCCGCCTCGACCTGCCGGTGAGCGTGGTCGTGATCCTGCTCTCGGACCTGGTGGAGGCGGACCGGATCACGGCCCGGCCGCCGCACCCGGTCAACCTCGCCACACCGGACCTGGACCTGCTGCAGAAAGTGAGGGACGGCCTTGGCCGGCTCTGACCGCGCCGCTCCGGCGCCCACGGCATCCCCCCGCCCCACCGCGCGCTCCGCCGCGCCGGATGCCGTCAAGATCCTCATCGCCGGGGGCTTCGGCGTCGGCAAGACCACCATGGTCGGGTCGGTGAGCGAGATCGCCCCGCTGCGTACCGAGGAGCCGCTGACCGCGGCGGGACTCGACATCGACGATCTCGCCGGCATCGAGGAGAAGCGGGCCACGACCGTGGCCCTGGACTTCGGGCGGATCACCATCACCCGGGACCTGGTGCTGTACCTGTTCGGCACGCCCGGACAGCAGCGGTTCTGGTTCATGTGGAACGACCTGGCGATCGGGGCGCTCGGGGCGGTGGTCCTGGTCGACGTCCGCAGGCCCGAGTCGAGTTTCGCCGCGATCGACTTCTTCGAGCGGCGGGGCATCCCCTTCGTCGTCGGCGTCAACGGCTTCCACGGCCGCCACCCGTACCCGGCCGCGGAGATCCGCGAGGCGCTCGCGCTGCCGGACCACGTCCAGGTGCTGCTGTGCGACGCGCGGGAGCGGACCTCCAGCCGGGACGTGCTCATCGCCCTGATCGACCAGCTGATCGACGCCGCGACCGGGGCCGCGGCGTCGTAACGGGCGTCTGGCGTCAAGAGACGTCGGCGAACGTCAGGAGACGCCGCCGAACGTCGGGAGGGTGCCGGAACGCGTCAGGAGAGACCCGCGGACTTGAGCCACTCCTTGGCCACGTCCAGCGGGTCCTTCTTGTCCAGCTGGACCTGGGCGTCCAGGTCGAGGAGCGTCTCCGTGTCCAGCTTGGCGGAGACCGCGTTGAGCGCGGCGACGCCCTCGTCGGACAGCCCCTCCTTGGTGACCAGCGGAGTCACGTTGGCGTGGCCGAAGAGGTTCTCCGAGTCCTTCAGGACGACGAACTTCTCCTTGACGATGGTCGGGTCGGTGGTGAAGAGGTCCGCCGCCTGCACGTCGTTCTTGGTCAGCGCCGACTGGGTCAGCGGGCCGCCCGCGTCGAGCGCCTTGAAGGACTTGAACTTCAGGCCGTAGACCGACTCCAGCCCCTTGAGCCCCTGCTGCCGGGTCTGGAACTCCGGCGAGCCGCCGATCACCAGGTCCGGTGCGGCGTCCTTGAGGTCGGCGAGGGTCGACTCGGCGGTGAGGCCGTGCTTCTTCGCGGTCTCGGCGTTGACGGTCACCGAGTCCTTGTTCTCGGCCGGCGAGGACTCGAGGAGCGTGAGCTTCTTGTCGAGCTTGCCCTTCACCGCCTCGTTGACGGCGTCGGCGGACCCCTGCTCGGCCTTGGGGTCGAGGTAGGCGAGGAGCGAGCCGTTGTACTCCGGCAGCACTGTGACGGAGCCGTTCTTCATCAGGCCGTACGTCGTCTCCCGGCTGCCTATGTTGTGCTTGTAGGTGACCTTGAGGCCCTTGGCCTTGAGCGCCTCGCCGTAGATGTCGGCGAGCAGGGTGCTCTCGGCGAAGTTGTTCGAACCGACGACGACGGTGCCCGCCTCCGCCTTGTCGCCCGCAAGCGGGTTGTCGGAGGTGTCTTCGGAGTCGGAGGAACAGCCCGCGAGCAGCGCCGCCGCAGCGGTGAGCGCGACGGCCGCCGCGCCGGTGTGCCTGGTCCTGGACCTGCTGCTCTTCGTGCTAGAAGTCATCCACCGATCCAAACGATCCGGCTGTACGACAGTCAAGAACGGCCTGGTTACGGTTTGCCCCACTCGCTCCCAGCCGCCACCGCTGCCACCGCCGCCACCGCTCCCGCCCGCCCCGGCGTCAGCGCCTGCGCACCCCCGGCGAGACGGCCAGCCGCCCGGCCGCCCAGAAGACGGCGAGGGTGACGAGTGCCAGGACGGCCACCAGCGAGGCGCCGCCGACCACCTTCTCGTAGTTGCGCTGGTAGAGCCCGTCGATGATGTAGCGCCCGATCCCGCCGAGGCTGACGTAGGCGGCGATGGTCGCCGTGGAGACGACCTGGATGGCCGCCGAGCGCAGTCCGCTCAGGACGAGCGGGAGGGCGACGGGCAGTTCGACGCGGAAGAGGATGCTCGACTCGTGCATGCCCATGCCCCGGGCGGCGTCCACCGGCGAGGGGTCGACGGAGCGGACCGCCTCGTAGGTGGTGACCAGGATGGGCGGGATCGCGAGCACGACGAGCGGCACCATCACGGGCAGCAGGCCGATGCCGACGACGACGGCGATCAGTACCAGCAGGCCGAAGCTGGGCAGGGCGCGGGCGGCGGTGGCGACGAAGGCGACGGCGTTGCCGCCGCGCCCGGTGTGCCCGGTCAGCAGCCCGACGGGCAGCCCGACGGCCGCCGCGAGGCCGAGCGCCATCAGCGTGTACTGGACGTGTTCCAGCAGGCGCTGCGGGATGCCGTCGTAGCCGTGCCAGTGGGCGCTGTCGCTGAAGAAGGCGTTGACGAAGTTGAGGACGTTCACCGGGTCGCCGCCTCCTGCGGTTCGGGCCGCTCCGCGGCCTGCTTCGGGCGGCGCCCGCCCCCGCCGCGCGGCATCCACGGCGTCAGCAGGTTGCGGACCAGGACGAGCAGTGCGTCGCACAGGACGGCCAGTACGGCGGTGGTGAGGACGGAGTTGACCGCCAGCTCGGGCCGGCCGTACTTCTGGGCGTCCGCGAGCAGGTTGCCGAGGGCGCCCTGGTTGCCGATGAGGGCGCCGACGCTGACCAGGGAGATGCTCGCCGACACGGCGACCCGCAGCCCGGCGAGGATCGCGGGCACGGCGATCGGCAGCTGCACCTGGAGGTAGCGGCGTACGGGTCCGAAGCCCATGGCGGTGGACGCGGCCAGCGTCTCCTCGGGCACCGACCGCACACCGTCGACGATCGCCGGGACGAGGACGACCAGGCTGTAGACGGCCAGCGGGATCATCACGGTCAGCTCGGTCTGGCCGGTGTAGTCGATGAGGACGACGAAGACGGCCAGCGAGGGGACGGCGTAGAAGACGGTGGTCACGCCGAGCACCGGCGGGTACAGCCAGCGGAAGCGCACGCAGAGCTGGGCGACGGGCAGCGCGGCCAGCAGGCCGACGAGCACCGGCAGCAGTGCCTCGCGCAGGTGCAGGCCGATCAGGCCGAAGTACGTGTTGTCGAGGTCGCTCGGGATGTCGAAGAAGCCGTTCACGGCGCGACCTTCGTCACGTCGGCGGGACCGTCGGCCGCCGCGTCGCCGGTGCGCTCCCCGGCCCGCGTGCCGGCGGTGCTCCCCGTGCCGTGGGCCGCACGGATGGCCTCGCCGATGGTCGCCTGCGAGGCGACGCCGGTCACCCGGCCCTCGGCGTCGACCGCGACCGCCCAGCCGGTGGGCGACAGGACGGCGCAGTCGAGGGCGGCGCGCAGCGAGTCGGTGCCGGCCACGAACGGCCGCCCGTACGGCAGCAGCGCGTCGGCGGTGATCTCGCCGGCCCGCAGCTCCCGCGGCTCGGCCCAGCCCAGCGGGCGGTCGTCCGCGTCGGTCACCAGCAGGTAGGGCGCGCCGGGCGCGGTGAGCTGCTCGGCGGTGGCGTCCACCCGTACGACGGGGCCGGTGGCCAGCTCCAGGCCGGTGGACGGGAAGAAGGACAGCCCCCGGATGCCGCGGTCGGCGCCGAGGAAGTCCTCGACGAACGCGTCGGCGGGGTCGGAGAGCAGCTCGGCGGGCGGCGCGAACTGGGCGAGGTGGCCGCCGGTGCGCATCACCGCGACCATGGTGCCCAGTTTGATGGCCTCGTCGATGTCGTGCGTGACGAAGACGATGGTCTTGCCCAGCTCGTCCTGGATGCGCAGCAGCTCGTCCTGGAGCCCCTTGCGGACGACGGGGTCCACGGCGGAGAACGGCTCGTCCATGAGCAGGACGGGCGGGTCGGCGGCGAGCGCCCGGGCCACGCCGACGCGCTGCTGCTGGCCGCCGGAGAGCTGGTACGGGTACCGCTTGCCGAGGGAGGAGTCGAGGCCGACCCGCTCCATCAGCTCCGCGGCCCGCTCCCGGGACTTCTGCTTGCCCCAGCCGGTCATGCGGGGCACGGTGGCGATGTTGTCGAGGATCGTCCGGTGCTGGAAGAGCCCGGCGTTCTGGATGACGTAGCCCATCGACCGGCGCAGGGTGGTGACGGGCTGCTGCTGGAGGTCCTCGCCGTCCAGCAGGATCGTTCCCTCGGAGGGCTCGACCATCCTGTTGATCATTCTCAGGGTGGTCGTCTTGCCGCAGCCCGAGGGACCGACGAGGACCGTGATGGCGCGGTCGGGTATCTCCAGGGACAGCCGGTCGACCGCCACCGTCCCGTCCGCATAGCGTTTGGTGACTGATTCCATGCGTATCAAAACGCCGAATACCCTTCGGGTCTGGCAGAAGCTGCCCGCTCCGGCCGCGGTCGGTGGGGCCGTCGCCGGTCGAGTGTAGACGGCGGATCTGCGGGGCCCTTCGGTTCGGGGCGACTTCTTCCCGCCGACCGGGGGTTCACACCGGTGCCGCGGTGTGCTCCTTTCCGGCCGCGGGCCCGGGGCCGGGGGCCGCCCCCGCGACCGGCAGCCCGGGGGTGCGCAGCACCCGGCGGCCGGCGTCCACGGCGAAGACCTCGCAGCCCTCGCGGGCGGCGGCCCACGCGACGCCCTCGGTGCCCATCGCGAAGGCCGCCGTGGCGACCGCGTCCGCCTCGGTGAGGGTCGGGGCCACGACGGTGACGGCGAGCAGCCCGGTCGCCGGGCGGCCGGTGCGGCCGTCGACGATGTGGTCGCCGCGTTCGTAGCGGGCGGAGGTCGCGACCGCCCCGTCGGCGACCTCCAGGACGGTGCACAGCCGGTCGGCGTGCTCGGGGTGGCGTACGCCGACCCGCCAGGGCCCGCCGGCGGCGACCACGTCACCGCCGGCGTTGAGGCAGAAGCCGCGGGCCCCGGCCGCGCGCAGCGACTCGGCCGCCCGCTGCACCGACCAGCCCTTGACCACCGCGCAGGGGTCCAGGCCCCGGCCCGGCAGCCGGACGTCGAAGGCGCCGCCGGTGGCGGCCCGGTACTCCTCGCACAGGTCGAGCACCTCCCGCAGCTGGGCGCTCGGCCGGGGCACTTCGCCGCGGTCGAGGCGGCTCACCTCGCTGTCGGGCCGGAACGGGCTGAAGCGCGCGTCGACCTCCCGCAGCCACGCGAAGACACCGTCCACGGCCGCCTCGGGGACGCCGCCGGGGCCCACGGGATCGTCGAGGCGGAGGGAGACCGGGAAGCCCATGACGTGCTCGACGCGCCGCACGTCAGGCACCGGCGCCCTGTGCGGCCTGCGCGTCGATGGCGGCCTGCAGGGACTCGCGGTAGCCGTCGCTGGTGATCGTGGCGCCGGAGACGGTGTCCACGTCGGCGCTCTGCGCGTCGAGCGTCTCCTCGATCAGCCGGGGCACGGCGGCCGTGGTCTGCGGGTGGTCGGGCTGCTGGAGCATGCGTACGGCCGTGATCCGCCGCTCCTCGAAGGTGACCTCCACCTGGACGGGGCCCTTCTCGGTGCCGACGACGGGACCGGCGGCGACGGTGGAACCGCCGGACGGCGCGGCGGGGGCGACCGACGCCTCCGACGAGGCGGCCGGGGCGGTCACGGCCTCGGGGGACGGGGCGTAGCGCCAGACCGGTACGAGACCGGCGATGCTCAGGACCAGCACGGGCAGTGCGCGCTTCACGGTGCGGGGTTCCTCTCGGCGGGGCGGCGGGACAGGGCGGCGGGCGATGGCGAACCGGGGTACGACGGCGGGTCGGAGCGCGGCGGCGGACCGGGGTACGACGGCGGGACGGGGCGCGGCGGCGGACCGGGGTACGACGGCGGACCGGGGTACGACGGCGGACCGGGGCGGGGCGGGGTCGTCCGGCGGGGCGGGGTCAACCGGCGAGGCTGAAGCGTTCGGCGTGGATCTGCGCCTTGGGCACGCCCAGTTCGCGCAGGGTGGCGAGGACCGCGGTGGTCATGCCGGGCGGGCCGCAGACGTAGACGTCCCGGTCGGCGACGTCGGGGACGAGGGCGGCGAGGCCGCGCGGGCCGAGCCGGTCGGGGACGGCGGGCCCGGTGACCAGGTGCAGTTCCGCGCCCTTGGCGTGCGCGAGGTCGCGCAGTTCGTCGTGGAGGACGGCGTCGCGGTCGGTGGCGACGCGGTACACCAGCACGGCGTGTCCGGGCAGTTCCTCCAGGAGGGCCCGGATCGGGGTGACGCCGACGCCCCCGGCGACCAGCAGGGTGTCGGGGCGGGTGCGGTGCAGGGCGGTGAAGGCGCCGTAGGGGCCCTCGGCGAAGACGCGGGTGCCGGGCTCGATGCGGCGCAGGGCGGCGGTGCCGTCGCCCGCGGTCTTGACGGTGAGGCGGAGCTGCCGGCCGTCGGGGGCCATGGAGAGCGAGAAGGGGTTCGCCTGCCACCAGCGGTCGCGGGTCAGGAAGCGCCAGAGGAAGAACTGCCCGGCCCGCGCGGGCAGCCGGTCCAGGTCGCGGCCGGTGAGGTAGACGGAGACGACGTGGTCGTTCTCGGGGACGACGGCGGTGACGCGCAGCCGGTGGCGCAGGTTGCGCCACAGCGGCAGGACGACCCGGCCGGCCAGCACCGCGCCGAGGGCCGCGCCCCACAGGGTGTACCAGTACGCCGTCGCGGCGGGCGAGGAGGTGAACGACGTCCCGGCGGCGACCTGGTGGGTGAAGGCGAGGACCACCGCGACGTAGGTGTACAGGTGGAGGAAGTGCCAGGTCTCGTACGCCATCCTGCGCCGGGCGGCGCGCGCCGACACCGCTCCCACGACGACGAGGAGGGCCAGCTCGACCAGCGCGCGCAGCACGCCCTCGACGGTCTCGGCGAGGTCGACGAGCTGGTTGAGCGGGTCCATGCCGGACGAGCGGCCGTAGCCGAAGGTGATGAAGACGACGTGGGCGAGGAGCGTCCACAGGACGGCGAAGCCGGTCCAGCGGTGCCAGGAGGTCAGCCGGTCCATGCCGATCCGCCGGTCGAACCAGGGCAGGCGGGCCACCAGGACCAGTTGGAAGGCCATGAGCAGGGCCCCGTAGAGGCCGGTGAGGCGGCCGAGGACGACGAGCGTGTTGGCGGCGAACCCCGCCTGCGCGAAGAGGACGGCCACGGCGACGGCGTTGGCGGCGAGGATCGCGTACAGGCCGGTCCGGGCCACGGCCCTGGGACGCAGGGCCGGTGCGGGCGGCGGCGGGCGGTGGGGGGCGCTCGGGACTGTGGTCACGGCACCGAGCTTCACCCGGCCGGCCTGTCGTTTTCCTGTCGGGCGACTTTCAAGTAGTTATCGATCACGGAACGGCCGTACCCGCGGTATGGGGCGCGGGCGGCCGGTGGCGCAGTATGAGCGGGTGGAGAAAGTACGACTGCTCGTGGTGGACGACGACCCGCCCATCGCCGATCTCGTGGCCACCGTCGCCCGCTACGAGGGCTGGGAGGCGGTCACCGCCAACTCCGGCGAGCAGGCGCTGCGGCTGGCCGGCGACTTCCGGCCGGACATCGTGGTGCTCGACCTGATGCTGCCGGACGTCGACGGTTTCGGCGTCCTGGACCGGCTGCGCCGCTCGGGCACGATGGTGCCGGTGGTGTTCCTGACGGCGCGCGACGGGGTGGCCGACCGGGTGGCGGGGCTGACCCGGGGCGGCGACGACTACCTGGTCAAACCGTTCGCCGTGGAGGAGCTGATGGCCCGGCTGCGGACCGTGCTGCGGCGCAGCGCCGGGCCCGGTTTCCAGCGGTCGGTGCTGCGGGTGGCGGACCTGACCATGGACGAGGACACCCGCGAGGTGCGCCGGGGCGAGCGGCGGCTGTCGCTGACCCCGACCGAGTACGAGGTGCTGCGCTACCTGATGCGCAAGTCGCCGACCGTGCTGACCAAGGCGCAGATCCTCGACCACGTGTGGGAGTACGGCTTCGGCGGCCGGTCCAACGTCGTGGAGCTGGTCGTCAGCCGGCTGCGCCGCAAGCTGGACGAGACCGCGCCGGACGCCGACGGGGCGGAGCCGCTGATCCAGACGGTGCGGGGCTTCGGCTACGCGCTGCGCCGGGCGGCCCGGTGATCCGGCGGCTCTGGCGCGCCTACCGCGGGCTGCGGCTCGGTACCCGGCTCGCACTGGGCCTCGGGGTGCTGTCGCTGGTGGTGTTCGCGGTCGTCGGCACGGTGCTGACGGCGTACATGCGGGACTACCTGGAGCGGCAGCTCGCCGACCAGATGAAGCTGGTGCAGGTCGTGCAGTCCAAGGACGCGGCGGCGCACGGCACGGTGCAGCGCAAGCCGTACTACGGCTGGTACACCGCCGTGTACGACGTCTCCGGCGGCTCGGCGGACCTGCGCACGCCCGCCGAGGTGCCGGCGGACAGCCGCTCCCTGACCGAGCTGGCCCGGACGATGGCCCGCTCCGAGAAGGACATCACCCGCACCGTGCGGATCGGCGGGCACGGCCCGTACCTGCTGCGGGCCTGCGAGGTGGAGCCCGGCGTGGTGCTGGTCAGCGCCGCGCCCATGGGGGACGTCGAGGACACCGTGGACCAGCTGGTGACGGTGCAGGTGATCGTCTTCGGGCTGGCGCTGGCGGCCCTGGTGGTGTTCGGGCGGCGGATGCTGCGGCGCGGTCTGAAGCCGCTGAGCGACATGGCGAGCACGGCGCACGGCATCGCCTCGCACGACCTGACCGAGTCGGCCGCCCGGCTGCCGCTGCGGGCCGACGGCCGCGACGGCGGGCAGGAGGTGGCGGAGCTGCGGACCGCCTTCAACACCATGCTGGAGCACATCGACGCGTCGCTCGCGGTCCGCGCGGAGGCCGAGCAGCGCCTGCGCCGGTTCGTCGCCGACGCCTCCCACGAACTGCGCACACCGCTGATGTCGGTACGGGGCTACGCCGACCTCTTCCAGTACGCGGCGGCCAACGAACCCGCCGAACGGGAGCGGCACCTGGCCCGCCTGCGCGCCGAGGCGGCCCGGATGGGCGGGCTCCTGGACGACCTGCTGCTGCTCGCCCGGCTGGACGCGGACGAGGTGGAGGCGCCGCTGCGCCGGGAGGACACGGACCTCACGGAGCTGGTGCGGCAGGCCGCCGACGCCTTCCGCGCCGGGCATCCCGGGCATCCGCTGACGCTGCGGACCGGGCCGGCGGCGGTGCGGGCGCACCTGGACCCGCAGCGCGTCCGGCAGGTGCTCGACAACCTGCTCACCAACGCGGCGGTGCACACCCCGCCCGGCACCGCGGTCTCGGTCACACTCTCCGGCACGCCCGAGGCAGCCCGGGTGTCGGTGGCCGACACGGGTCCGGGCATCCCGGCGGCGGACCGGGAGCGGATCTTCGACCGTTTCTACCGCGTCGACAAGGCCCGCAGCCGCGACCGCGGCGGCAGCGGCCTGGGCCTGTCCGTCGCGGCCTCCCTGGTGCGGGCGCACGGCGGCACGGTCGAACTGACCGGCGAACCGGGCGCCACGGTCTTCACCGTCACCCTCCCGGCCACCGGCCACTGAGCGCTTCGCGACGCGTGGAGACCGGATCGGACCCTCCGGTGGCCGCCTGCGACCGTTCCCCTCTGTGTTCGTCCCCGTTTCCGGGGATATCCGCGCCCCCTGGCGGAAAGGATCGATCCGTCAGAAGACTCCGCCAAGGGGTCGGTGGCGACGTGCACGGGGCGGGGGCGCGGGTGCGCAGCGGCGGTCAGGAGTCGCACAACGAGCTGAGCGGGACGGTGCACGGACCCGTCGTACAGGCGGGGTCCGTGCACGGCGGCATCCACTTCGGTCACACCGGTCCGCGAGGCCCCGAGCGGACTCCTTGGCAGCTGCCCCCTCTCCTGAAGGTGATCGACCGCTCGCGTGAACTGGCGGCGCTGGAACGGCACCGGGCGCGCGCCGCACGGGACGACCGGCCGGTCCTGGCCGCGCTGAGCGGGCTCGGCGGTGTCGGCAAGACCACTCTCGCGCTGAGCTGGCTGCACGCCCTGCGTTCCGGCTTCCCGGACGGCCAGCTCCACGCGGACCTCGGGGCGCAGGCGTCCGACGGGCCGGCCCATCCGGCGGAGGTGCTCGCCCGCTTCCTGCGCGCCCTGGGCGTCTCCGCCCAGCAACTCCCCGCACGGCCGGCCGAACGGACGGCGCTGTACCGGTCGCTGACCGCGAACCGGCGGCTGGTGGTCCTGCTCGACGACGCGGTGACCGCGGCCCAGGTGCGTCCGTTGCTGCCGGCGGGCGGCAGCGTGACCGCGGTGACCAGCCGCAGGAGGCTTCCGGGGCTGACCGTCGACGGCTGCCGTCCCGTCCATCTGGAGCCGCTGGCCCCCGAGGCGGCCGTCGACCTGCTCGCGGACACCCTGTCGGACGACCGGGTGAGCGAGCAGCCCGACGACGCCCGCACCCTGGTCGAGCTGTGCGCCGGGCTGCCGCTGGCCGTCCGGGTCGCCGGTGCCCGCCTCGCGGCGCGTCCCGGGCGGCCGATCAGCACGATGGTCCGCGCCCTGGGCGAGGAACGACGGCGACTGGAGGCACTGGCCATCGACGGCGACCACGACGTCCTGGCGACGCTGGACGTGTCCTACCGGGCACTGCCCGCACCGGCCGCCCGGCTCTACCGGCTGCTGGGGCTGCACCCGGGCCGGGAGTTCGACGGCTCGGTGGCCGCCGCCCTGCTGGCCGCGGACGGAGGGGACGGAGGAGGCGGTGCGGACGGAGGAGGCGGTGCGGACGGACGAGATGGTGCAGACGGACGAGATGGTGCGGACGGAGGAGGCGTTGCGGGCCGTGGCGCGGAGGACGCGGCCGCCCTGCTCGAAGCGCTGCACGACGCGAGTCTGCTGGTGGAGGCGGCCGGAGAACGGCACCGCTTCCACGACCTCGTCCGGCTGCACGCCGCCGCGAAGGCCGCCGAGGACGAGCCGCCGGACGCGCGGGCGCGGGCGCTGCGGCGCATCGCCGACCACTGTCTGGCGAGCGCCACCCGCGCCGAGGAGATTCTGGACCCCCAGCACCGGACCATGCCCCGGGACTACGGTCCGGGGCCCGTGGTCGTGGCGGAGGTGGGCCCCGGCCCGGAAGCCGCCCTGGACTGGCTGGAGCGGGAGTTGCCGACCCTGATGGCTGTGCTCCAGCAGGCGCCCGCCGCCGGGTTCCCCACGGTCTGCTGGCAGCTCGCCGACGCCCTGTGGCCGCTCTTCCTGCGGCGGAAGTTCTACCCCGAGTGGACCGCCTCGCACCGGGCGGGGCTGGCGGCGGCGCAGGCGCTGGGGGACACGGCGGCCGAGTGCCGGATGCTCACGTCGGGCGGGGTCGGGGAACTGGGCTCCGGGAGCCCCGGCCGCGCACTGGAGATGTTCGAGCGGGCCGCGCGCCTCTTCCTCGCGGCCGGCGACGGGCGGGGGCACGCCCGCACTCTCAACTACCGGGGGCTCGCCCTCCAGCGGCTCGGGCAGCCGCGGAGCGCCGCGGACCTCTTCCGGCGTGCCGCCGCCGAGCTGCCGGCCCACGGGGACCGGCGGGCGGGCGCACTGGCCGGCCTCAACCTCGCCGACCTCGCGCTGGACGAGGGGCGGGCCGAGGAGGCGCTCCGTCATGCCGGTGCGGCCCGGGGCGCGCTGGCCGCCTCGGGCGACACGTACAACGCCGCGCGCGCCGCCACCTGCCTGGGGCGCGCGCACCTCGCGCTGGGCCGGCTCGAAGCAGCGGAGGAGCAGTTGTCCGAGGCCCTGGCCGCCCTGCGCGCGCCGTCGGCGTACGAGGCCGCCCGCGCGCTCGGAGCCCTGGCCGAGGTCTCCGAGCGGCACGGGCGGCGGCAACTCGCCGCGGACCGCTGCCGCGAGGCGCTGGATCTCTACGCCTCGGCGGGCCGGTCGGGCTCGGCGGGCGCCGAGGCGCTTCGCGAACGGCTCGAACGGCTCGACCGGCTCGAACGGCTGGAAGGCGATGCCTCCGGGCGGTAGGCCGACCGTGGTCCGGCCCCCGCACGGCCCGGAGACAGACTGCCGACCGCAGGCTCCAGAGCCGCGACGGCCGCCCCCAGTTCCGTCCCCGGCACCCCCGCCACCAGGCACGAGTGGGCCAGCGAGGCGAGCCGGTCCCAGGTGCCCCGCGCACGCCCCGGCCCGCGGACCTCGAACACGGACACGGCCACGGCCACGGGTCCGACGGCAGCCGCCGCCGCTCCCCCCGCTCCCGCCCGCAGCCAGCAGCGGCCTCCGCTGTGCACCGCCACCACCAGGGCGCCGGGGCAGGAGTAGGCGAGCCGGGCGGTCCACCGGGCACCGGCGCCGGGCGCGATCAGCACGTCGCCGAGGATCGCCCATCCGGTCGGCGCGGAGCACCGCACCCTGACGTGCTCATCCACGGTCAGCGCCCCGGACACCGGGTCGACCAGCACGGTCCGCACCCGGTGGACCGCACCGCCGTCGGCACGGTCCGCCGTCAGGGCGGTCGCCGTCAGAGAGGCCACGGCGAGCGGCATCACCGCGACACCCCCGCGCCGGGGTCGTCGTAGCGCACCGTCAGGGGCAGGCCCGCGGGTTCCGCGACGGGCCCGCGGACGGCGGGGGCGCGCAGGCGCAGCTTGCGGTAGAGCAGCGCACGCATCCGGCGTGCGAACCGGCCGGGTTCCGAGGTGATCCGGGCCGCGACCCGCTCGTACCGCTGCGCACGCCGGAGCACGGAGCTCCGTTTGAGCTGCTGCCACACCGGGCGGTCCTCGCGCAGCCGCGGTGCGAAGGACATCAGCTCGGCCATCGGCGAGCCGGGGTCCACGGCCGCGTCCGAGCGGCCGGCCATCAGCACCGGCGCTCCGGTCATCGCGCCGTAGAGCGAGACCGATCCGTGGTCGCCCACGATGTGGTCGGCGGCGACCACCGCCCCGGTCCAGTCGGCGTGCGGGCTGACCAGGATCAGGCCCGCGCGCACCAGTTCGGCGAGCCAGGCGCGGACCTGCCAGTGGCCGTGGGCGTTCCAGACGTGCGGGTGCAGGAGCGCGGCGGTCCGGTACTCGTCCTTGGGCAGTTCGGCGACCAGGCGCTCCAGTGTGCTCCAGCCGTGTCCCAGCAGCGAGTCGGGCCCCCAGGTGGAGCAGGCGAGGACCAGCCGCAGGCGGCCCCTGACGCCCAGTGCCTCCCGGTACAGGGCCCGCAGGGGCAGGCTGGCGGCGACACGGTCGAAACACGGATCGCCCACCACCTCCGCGGCCGGCACCGCCTCCGGGCAGTCCTGCCCGAGCCGGGTCAGCTCCTCCTGGTGGGCCAGCACGATCGCCTCGGGCACCACCGCGCCGTCCCGCATCAGGCGCTGCCTGCTGAGCCCGTAGGCACCCCGGTGCGCCGCCGGGCGGTCCCCCGGCACGGCGTGGACGACCTTGTTGTGCCCGGCGCCGTGCGGCAGTACCACCACCGGCGTCTGCAGGTCGTGCAGGTTTCCGTGGCCGGCGGCCAGCGCGAGGTCGAAGCGGGTCAACACCGCCTGGTTCCAGGGCAGTACGAGACCGCCCAGCCGTTCGAGAAAGGCCTCCACCCCGTTGCTGAACACGTCGGGCGCCTGGGTGAAGAAGGTCTGCACCCGGTTGTCGCCCTCCAACAGGCGTATCGCGTCGAGCAGTCGCTGGCCCGTGACGACGGTGTGCACCACGACCAGGAGCCTGCGGCGGCTCCGGTGCGTGGCCCAGCGGTCGACGTCCATGCGCACCGGCACGTGCCGCGCGTGCGGCTCCGGCACTGTCAGACTCATGTTGAGATCCCCCGGTCCTTCCCTGCGGTCTGCGTGGTCTGCACGGCTGTTCCGTGCGGCCGCGCCGCCGCGCGGCCGATGGGAGGGGGATGCCCGGAGGGCTGGACGGCGGGCTTGCAGGAATCCTGCACTCCTGTGGCAGTCCCCCGGCGGCCGGTGTCCGTGCGCCCCGTCGCTGCCCCCGTGCGCCCGCGATCCCACCCCTGACGCCCCGGTGCGACCGTAGAACAGTGGTTCGTGTCACACCTGCGCCAAGACCGTGGTACGCAGCGCACCCATCGGGGGAGACGGTGGACCTTCTCGTTCTGGGACCTCTCGAGCTCTGGCACGACCAGCGGCAGCACGCACTCGGATCGCTGAAGGAGCGCTGTGTACTGGCGGTGCTGCTGCACGCGCGCGGCGAGCCGGTCACGGTGGACACGCTGATGGACCGGGTCTGGGACGGTGAGCCACCGCCGACCGCCGTGGACACGCTGCACACGTACCTGTCCAGGCTCCGCCGTCGGCTGCGCCGCGCGGTCGGCGACGACCTGGCACAGGTGCGCCGGCACTCCTCCCGGGCGTACCAACTGCGCGCCGATCCCGGCGACATCGACCTGCTGCGCTTCAACCGGCTGCGCTCGCAGGCCGTTGCCGCCGCCGGCCGGGACCGCGAAGTCGCCGTCGGGCTGCTGCGCGCCGCCGAGGCTCAGTGGCACGGTGAGCCGCTGGCCGAGTTCGCCGACAACTCCTGGGCCCAGTCGACGCGGGCACGGCTGGCCGAGGACCACCGCCGGGTGCGCGAGGAGCGGATACGCCTGGAGATGGAACTGGGCCGCCACGCGGACCTCCTGGGTGAACTGCAGGAGCTCGCCTCGCAGAACCCGTTCGCGCAGCGGGTGATCGGCTCGCTGATGCTGGCGCTGTACCGTTCGGGCCGCCACGACGAGGCCCTGACCGTCTTCCGGGACACCCGTACGCGCCTGCACCGCAGCCAGGGCATCGAGCCGACCGCGGAGTTGCAGCAGCTCCATCTGCGGATGCTGGAGCAGGACCACGACCTCCTGCGGACCGGCGCCGCCGGCACCGACACCCCGCCCGTCCCGGCGGCTCTCGCCGTCTCAGCGGCCCCGGCGGAGTCCCTCAACTGCCTGCCGCGCGACATCCCGGACTTCGTCGGACGGTCGGGCGAGCTGCGCATCCTCCTCGCCGGGACCGGGACCCGAGCCGGCGGCGGCCGAGAGGCGACGGGCGGCGGTGCCGGCACGGCACTCCCGGTCACCGTCATCCACGGCATGCCCGGCATCGGCAAGACGGCTCTCGCGGTACACGCGGCACACCAACTGGCCCCGGTCTACCCGGACGCCCAGTTCTACGTCGACCTGCGCGGCCACAGCGGTCAGCAACCGCTGGACCCGTCCGACGCCCTGGCCGTCCTGCTGCACACCGCCGGGTGCGACGGCACGCTGCCGGCCACCCTGGACGAGCGCGCCGCCAAGTGGCGCGAGTGGACCGCGCGGCGCCGTGCGCTGCTCGTCCTGGACAACGTACGGGACGCCGCCCAGGTCGCCCCGCTGCTCCCCGGCTCCCCCGCCTGCCGGGTCCTGGTGACGACGCGGAACCGGCTCGCCGGGCTGGACGGGGCGGCTCCGCTGCTCCTGGACACGCTGTCGGGGCAGGAGGCGGAGTCCCTCTTCACCCGCGTCGCCGGTGCCTCCCGGGTGGCCGCCGACCCGGAGAACCTGCGGCGGATCGCGGCCGCCTGCGCATGCCACCCGCTGGCCCTCCAGGTCCTGGCCAGCCGCTTCCGCCACCGGGGCGCGTGGGACCTGCGGCACCTGTTCGACCGGCTGCGGCACGCCAGCCGCCCGCTCCAGGAGTTCGACTCGCTGATCAGCGCCGTGTTCAGGTTCTCCTACGCCGAACTCGACGCACCCGCACAGGAGTTGTTCCGCCTGCTGGCCCTCCACCCCGGCCCGGACCTGGCGCTGCCCGCCGCCACCGCGCTCACCGGCGCCGAGGACCCCGCGCTGCTGGAGCAGTGCGTCGAGGAACTGCTCGACGCCAGCCTCCTGGAGGAGCCGGTGCTCGGCCGCTACCGCCTGCACGACCTCACCCGCTCGTACGCCGCCCAGGTGGGCCTGGACACGGACACCGAACGGACCCGAACCGCCGCGACCGGCCGCCTCGCCCACCACTACTTGGCCACGGCCCACCGAGCAGACCTACTCATCCGCCCGCACCGCCGCGCGTTCCCCCTTCCACCACCCCGGCAGACCACCGCCTCCGTCCCCGCCCTCTCCGACGCCGACGAGGCCTCGGTGTGGCTGACCGTGGAACGCGCCAACCTCACGGCGGTCGCGCGCATGGCGGCCGACCGGCACCCGCAGTACGCGGCGCTGTTCCCGCGGGTCCTGGCCGGCCCCCTCAAGCTCTGGGGTGCGTGGGGCGACGCCTCACGGCTGTTCGAGGCGGCACTGCCCGTGCTGCGCGGGTCCGGCGACCGCGCCCTGCTCGCCCGCACCCTGACGGACCGCGCGGATCTCCTGGCGCAGCGCAACCACGGCGAGGCCCTGGACTGCGCGACCGAGGCCCTCGCGATCCACGAGGAGCTGCACGACGAGCACGGCAGGGCCGACGCTCTGTTCCAGTCCGGCCGGGCCCGGCTCGCGGCGGGCCACGGCGAGAGCGCGCTGCCCGTCCTGGAGGAGGCGCGGGCGCTGTACCGCACGGTCGGCGACCCTGCCGGGGAGGCCGACTGCCTCAACGTGCAGGGGGCTGCCCTGTCCTATCTGGGACGGTACGACCAGGCGCTCGAGAAGGTCGAGCGGATGGGGACGATCCACGAGAGCCTGCACGACCTCCACGGACTGGCGCGGGCCCAGAACAACCGCGGTGAGCTGCACTTCCTCCAGGGCCGCTACGCGGACGCGCGCGCCTGCTACGAGGAATCTCTGGTATGGATGCGACGGTACGGCGGCCGCACGGACGTGGCGACCGTGTCGACGAACCTCGGGGCGGTGCACCAGGCGATGGGCCGCACCGACGAGGCGCTCACCCACTTCCGGCGCACCCTCGCCGTTCACCGCGCCAGCGGCGACAGCCTGGGAGAGGCCGACGCGCTGATCCTCGCGGGGCGGGCCTACGCAGAGTCGGGGCGCCGGGGCGAGGCCCTCCTCCACTTCGCGATGGCGGAACGCGTCGCCGCCGACATCGACAACCCGTACGAGACGATTCGCGCGTCCCTCGGGGCAGCGGACGTCCAGCGCGAGTCGGGGCGGCTCGATCTGGCGTCACAGGGCTACGAGCGGGCTCTGGAGGTGGCGGAACGGATTCACTACGCTCTCGGTTCCGCCCAGGCGCTGGCGGGACTGGCCCGGACAACGGTCCTGTCCCGGCGCACCGTAGGCCTCGCCGAGACCTACGGTGAGCGGGCCGCCGCCCGCTACCGCGCCCTGGGCGCGGAGACGGAGGCGGCGGAACTGCTCCGGTTCCTGGCGGGACACCGTCCCGCCGGTCCCCGCCGTCCCGCTTCGGGGACCGGCACGGGCGGGGTCACCAGATCCAGCGGAACAACTCCCAGTCGAAGGAACCGGCGTCCATGAGGGGGAGGGCGGCGCTGTACAGCTCGGCGTACACGGGACTCCTAGTTGCTCGTACGACGATCGGATCGCCGTAAAAGATCACGTCTCGCCGAGAGTACTGGGACGATCACCCGCGCAAGGGAGATTGTCGAGATTCGGCACCGGCCGGCCCGCCCCGTGGAAACTCACCCCCGAGAACCGCCCGCCCTGGAGCACCGGGCCGTGCTGGACGCCGCCGCTGACGGTGTTGTGCACCGCACCGGCCGCCTCCCCCGTACCGTCCGACGGAGCGATCTCGGCCAGCAGCGCCCTCAGCTCCCGGGCCGCCTCGGGATCGGACAGCAGGGCCCGCCTCAGCCGGGCCCGCCAGGCCGCCTCGATGTCCGCGACGGCCTCGGCGTCGGCGCCGTCGCGGGCCGCCACCAGGTCACTCCGCGACGACCGCAGCTCCGCCGCGACGGCGTTCTCGTCGCCGTCGCGGGCGAAGAACCTGGACAGCCGGTGCCGCGCCTGCTCCCAGGTCTCCGACACCATGAGTCCCACCAGTGTGGTGGCCCCGGAGGCGGCGAGCGCCGCCAGTTCGGCTTCCATACGCAACCCCTGCCATCCGTGCGCGGCCGGACTCCGACAGCCCTCCGGGCCAGGGTAGGCAGCCGGGCGGCCGCGCACAGCGGGATTCCGCGTCAGCCCCGCTCCGGCTCCAGCCGCAGCGAGATGCTGTTGATGCAGTACCGCTGGTCGGTCGGGGTCGGGTAGCCCTCGCCCTTGAAGACGTGGCCCAGGTGGGAGCCGCAGCGGGCGCAGCGGACCTCCGTGCGGACCATGCCGTGGGAGCGGTCCTCGATCAGCTCGACCGCGTCGGTGTCCTTCGGGTCGAAGAAGGACGGCCAGCCGCAGTGCGACTCGAACTTGGTGGTGGAGGTGAACAGCTCCGCGCCGCAGGCCCGGCAGGAGTAGACGCCCTCGGTCTTGGTGTCGGTGTACTCACCGGTGAAGGCGGGCTCCGTGGCGGCCTCGCGCAGAACGGCGTACTCGGCCGGGGCCAGTTCCTTCCGCCACTGCTCGTCCGGCTTCTCGACGTCGTACGACATGAGTTCTCAGCCCCTTACTTACTGGTTCGCCTGGCTCGACAGCTCGTCCAGGATGCGCGGTCCGAGGTCGGTGACATCGCCCGCGCCCATGGTGAGAACGAGATCACCGGCCTTCGCCATTCCCGCGACCGCGGCGGGCGCCGCGTCCTTGTCGTGGACCGGGGTGACGTCGGCGCCGGCGGACCGCGCCGCTTCGACGATCAGGTCGCTGGTGATGCCCGGGATCGGGTCCTCGCGGGCCGGGTAGATGTCGAGGACGACCGAGGCGTCGGCGAGGGCCAGCGCCTGGCCCATCTCCTTGCCCAGTTCCTGGGTGCGGGAGAAGAGGTGCGGCTGGAAGAGGACCAGGATGCGGGCGTCGCCGACCGCGGCGCGCATGGCCTCCAGGTCGGCGGTCATCTCGGTGGGGTGGTGCGCGTAGGAGTCGACGACCTGGACGCCGGCCGCCTCGCCCTTGAGCTGGAGGCGCCGCTTGACGCCCGTGTAGGCGGCCAGCGCGGGAGCCAGCTCGGCGGCGGGGACACCGAGGGCGGCGCCCGCGGCGAGGGCGGCGACGGCGTTGTGGGCGTAGTGGCGGCCGGGGACGGAGACGCCGAAGGTCAGCTCGGCACCGTCCAGGACGACGGTGACCTCGCTCTTCAGGCCCTGCGGGACGACCGACAGGATGCGTACGTCGGCGTCCTCGGACTCCCCGTAGGTCACCGTCCGCACCGTGCCGGCCAGCCGCCGGGTCAGCTCCCGGGCGCCCTCGTGGTCGGCCGCGATCACCAGCGTGCCGCCCGGGACGATCCTGTCGGCGAAGGTCTCGAAGGACTCGTAGATCTCGTCCATGGACGCGTAGTTGGCGTGGTGGTCCAGCTCCACATTGAGGACGATGGCGACCTCGGGGGCGTACCTGTGGAAGCTGCGGTCGCTTTCGTCCGCCTCGGCGACGAAGATCTCGCCGGAGCCGTGCAGGGCGTTGGAGCCCGGCTCGTCGAGGTCGCCGCCGATCGCGTACGACGGGTTCAGACCCAGCTCGGACAGGGAGACGGCCAGCATCGAGGTGGTGGTGGTCTTGCCGTGCGTGCCGGCCACCGCGAGGGGGCGCAGCCCGTTCATCAGGGCGGCGAGCGCGTCGGAACGGTGCACGACCGGGATGCCCAGTTCGGCGGCGCGGGCCAGCTCCGGGTTGTCCTCGCGGATCGCGGAGGACACGACCACGCAGCTCGCGTCGTCGGCGAGGTGCCCGGCCGCGTGCCCGATGTGCACCGTGGCGCCCAGCGCGCGCAGCGCCCCGGCGGTCGCGGACTCCTTGGCGTCGCTGCCCGCCACCGCCGCGCCCCGCTGGGCGAGGACCTTGGCGATGCCCGACATCCCGGCGCCGCCGATGCCGATGAAGTGCGGTCGGTCCATGGCGGTAGGAAGGCCGGGTGCCATGCGCTGTTCTCCCCAGGGGTGCGGCGCGTCGTGGTGCGCGAGAGGTGGTCTGCTGCGTGGTGCGCCGGGCGGTGCGCCGCCCGGCGGTGCCGCGCCCCTCGCCGGGGCGCGGCCCCAGCCTATGCCTTGCTGTGGGAGAACAGTTTCAGGACCGGTACGCCGACCTTGTGCCGGGCCCGGGAGGCCCAGTCCCGGTGGAAGAACTCCTCCACGTAGTGGGGATCGGTCAGGACGATCACCTCGTCCGCGCCGATCTCCAGGACCAGGGACTTCAGCTCGTCCAGCGGGTGGTCCTCGATCAGCCGGCCCTCGGCCTCGGCCCCGGACGCGCGCAGGGCGGTGAGGGACACCTCCAGCGCCCGTCTGCCGACGCCCTGCGCGTCGTCGCCCTCGGGGGTCTCGTTCTCCCGCACGGCGTCGTCGAGCTCGCCGAGCGCGACGTCGTCGATGGCCCGCAGCAGCCGGTCGGCCTGGTCGCCGCGCGGCTGGAGCAGCACGTGGAAGGCGACCGTCTCCTCGCCGTGCAAGGTGGTGACGAACTCCACGTCGGCGGACGTCAGGGCCTTCTCGATCATCAAAACGCTTGTGAACACCAGGCGCCCCTTCTCCTTCGAGGGTCCGTGAACCCACCCTCCGTAGGCCGTGCCGGACCCTGCGGAAACCATCCTGCCCCGTGATCGCACGGGTACTGCCGGATTCAGTGTGCCCGGCGCGAACCAAACGGAACGGGAGATTCCGCCGATTCCCGGGAGCGCGGTACGGATCGAACCTCTATTCGGCAGCCGCGTCCGGGGCGTCACCCGCCCCGACCGGGGCCGGCTCCGGGAACGGCTCAGGCGCGCCGGTAACGGCTGAAGAGGAAACCTTCCTCCTCCAGGAGGGACGCCAGCGTGAACCGCCGGGGCACCTCCACCGAGGGTCCGCCCGCGATCCGCTGGGCGTCCCCGGCGGCGAGCATCGGCGACACGGTCAGGCACAGCTCGTCCAGCACCCCGGCCGCGACGAACTGCCCGAGGAGGCGCGGACCGCCCTCGGTCAGCAGCCGGGTATGGCCGAGGGCGGCCAGTTCCCGCAGCGCACGGGCCGGGTCCACGCCGACACCGTCACCGGCGATCACCACCCGGGCGCCGGCCCGCTCGGCGGCCTCGATCCGGTCCGGGGCCGCGGCGGCACCGGTCAGGACGAGGGTGGGCACGGCCGGGGCAGTGAACAGCGGCAGCGAGAAGTCCAGCTCCAGGCTCGCGCTGACCACCGCGACCGCCGGCACGGGCTCCTGCCCGGCGGCCCGCCTCCCCTCGGCGAACTCGGCACGCGCGCGTGCCGGGCGGTACCCCTCCTGCCGTACGGTCTCGGCGCCCGCGATCACCACGTCGGCCAGCGCGCGCAGGGTGCCGAAGACGCGCATGTCGGCCGCGCTGGAGATGGGCTGGGAGCGGCCGTCGTGCTGGGCGGCACCGTCGAGGGTGGACACCATGTTGGCCCGCAGCCAGGTCTGCCGCCGCCCGTCCGGCACCGGGTAGGCGTACGCCGCCGCCAGCTCGGCCAGGCTCCACTCCCGGTCCCGATCCCCGTCGGTCGCGTCGGCTCCGAAGCCGGCATCGGCACCGGAGCGGGCGCCGGACGGGGCGGGGTCCGGGCCGGCCGGCCGGTCGGTCACGGGGAACAGGCGTCGCATGCCGTGCAGTGTTCCACGCGCCCGCGGCCCGAACCCCGCCGCCCGGCCCTCCCCCCTCCCTCCCCACAGGTCGCACCGCGTCCCTTCGCAGAGGCCGCACCGCCCCCTCCCGGACAGGGCCTGCCGTGTCCTCTTCGAACAGGGCCTACCATTGACGACCGTGTCGCCCTCCTCCACCCCCGCCTCCGACCGCACTCCGATAGCCGGGACGGCCCCGCTGTCCCTGTGCTCCCGCGAGCCGCGGGTGCCCGCGGACCGCCTGGTCGCCGAGATGGTCCCGCCGCCGCGTTTCGACTCGGTCCGCTTCAGCACGTACCTCCCGGACCCGAACCAGCCCAGCCAGCGCGAGGCCGTGCACGTCCTGGAGGAGTTCGCGAACGGTCTCGGCCAGGCACCCGGCCCGGCCGCCGGCAGGCGGGGCCTCTTCGGGTTCGGGCGCGGCAGGGCGCCGAAGGTCCCCGCAGGACCCCGCGGCGTCTACCTCGACGGCGGCTACGGCGTCGGCAAGACCCACCTGCTGGCCTCCCTGTGGCACGCCACCGACGCCGAGCCGTCCCGCAAGGCCTTCGGCACCTTCGTGGAGCTGACCAACCTGGTCGGCGCCCTCGGCTTCCAGCAGACCGTGCAGACCCTCTCCGGGCACCGCCTGCTGTGCATCGACGAGTTCGAGCTGGACGACCCGGGCGACACCGTCCTCGTCTCCAGCCTGCTCGCCCGGCTCGTGGAGGCGGGCGTCGCGCTGGCCGCCACCTCCAACACGCTGCCCGGCAAGCTCGGGGAGGGCCGGTTCGCGGCGGCGGACTTCATGCGGGAGATACAGGGCCTGTCCGCCCACTTCCGCGCCCTGCGCATCGACGGCGAGGACTACCGCCACCGCGGTCTGCCCGAGGCCCCGGCGCCCTACTCCGAGGAGCAGGTCACCCGGGCGGCCCGGGCCACCGAGGGCGCCTCCCTGGACGACTTCACCGCGCTCCTCGACCACCTCGCCCGGGTCCACCCCAGCCGCTACGGTGCGCTGACCGACGGCCTCTCGGCGGTGTGCCTGACGGGAGTGCGTCCCGTCCCCGACCAGTCGACGGCCCTGCGGCTCGTGGTGCTCGCGGACCGGCTCTACGACCGTGAGGTGCCCGTCCTGACCTCCGGGGAGCCCTTCGACCGGCTCTTCGGCGAGGAGATGCTGAAGGGCGGCTACCGCAAGAAGTACTTCCGGGCGATCTCCCGCCTCACCGCGCTGGCCAGGGACGCCGCGCCCCTCGTCGACGCTCGCTGAGAACCCCCGTACGCCCGGGGTGCAGCCGTACCCCGGACCTACAGTCGTACGCCCACGGGTAAAGCCATACGCCCGGTGTACAGCCACAGGCCGGAGCGCGGCCGTACAGCCGAGTGCGCCTTCGCCCCCGGGCAACGCCCGTACGCCGCCCCGCAAACGGCCTCTTCGCGCCAAGCAACCCGCGATTTTCAGGCTCTCTTCAGCCCGTAACGCTACGTTAACCCTGCAAAGCTCTTCGCAGGGTTAACGTGACTCTTGACTGCGCATTGACCCTGCGTTGACCGAGTCATGACCCGTGCACCGACCATGCCCGGGCGCACAGCGAAGCACGAAGTACCTGGAGGGGGCTCATGTTCCGAGGCTCGAACGCCCGGCTGCGGATTCCACTCCTCGCCGCCCTCCTCGTGGCCCTCCAGTTCCTCGCCCCCTCGGCTTCCTTCGCAATCGCGCATACGCACCGCGATGCCATGGCCAACGCTCAGTCCGGAATCATCGCCTCCGGCCCCTCGTCGCACGAGGAGCGGGTCGCGTGCCACGACACCGGCCGTTCGGGACATCCGCACGGTCCCGCACGCGTCCGCGGCGACCGCCACCGCGCCACCACCGCGCCCCGGCCCGAGCTGCCCGAGCACTCGCTCCGGGGGCAGCGCGACCCGGCGGCCGACACTCCCCTCCTGTCCGGCGGGGCGGCCGGACCCCGGTCCAGAGCCGCGGCGGACCACTCCCCGGCGGCCCTCCAGGTCTTCCGCTGCTGAGCGGCACGGCACCTCCCCCACCACTGCCCCGCCCGTCCGACGCGCCCCCACTGCGCGCCAGGAGGAAACCCGCATCATGCAGCAGCCCCTCATCGACAACGCCCGTACGTTCGGACAGCGCCCTGAGGAGTTCGCCGGGCACGCCGCAGGCCAGTCGCCCGAAGTCCTGTTCATCACCTGCTCCGACTCCCGGGTCGTACCGGCCCTCATCACGGGCGCCCGGCCCGGCCAGCTCTTCGAGCTGCGCACCGCGGGCAACATCGTCCCGCCCTACGCCGGCGAGCGCCCCAGCGGCGAGACCGCCACCATCGAGTACGCCGTCACGGTGCTCGGCGTCACCGACATCGTGGTCTGCGGCCACTCGCACTGCGGCGCCGTCGGCGCGCTGGTGCGCGGCGACGACCTGACCGCCGTACCCGCCGTGCGCGACTGGCTGGCGCACGCCGCGGACGAGCCGAAGCCGTGCGACACCACCGACCCCACGGTCGCCGAGGCCGTCCAGCACCACGTGCTGGCGCAGCTGCTGCGCCTGCGCTCCTACCCGTGCGTCGAACAGCGCCTGGCGGACGGCCGGCTTCGCGTGCACGGCTGGTACTACGAGGTCCACACCGGCCTCGTGCGCCAGCACAGCGCGGACACCGACGCGTTCGAGACGCTGTGAGTGCCGACATGTCTCTCATATCGAACCAGAGCCGCAAGTTCCCGCACTGGCGGAAGGATTTCACCGCCTCCCTCGTCGTCTTCCTGGTCGCGCTCCCGCTGTGCGTGGGCGTGGCCGTCGCCTCCGGCGTCCCGGCCGAACTCGGCCTGATCACCGGCATCGTGGGCGGTCTGATCACCGGTTTCCTGCCGGGCAGCAGCCTCCAGGTCTCCGGCCCGGCCGCCGGTCTGACCGTGCTGGTCTTCGGCGCGGTCGACGAGTACGGGCTGCCCGCGCTCGGTGTGATCGTGCTCGCCACCGGGCTCATCCAGCTCGCGATGGGCGCCCTGAAGCTGGGCCGCTGGTTCCGGGCGATCTCCCTGTCGGTGGTCGAGGGCATGCTGGCCGGCATCGGCCTCGTGCTCATCGCCGGACAGCTCTACTCGGCCGCCGGCCTGGAGGCACCCGCCTCCGGCATCGACAAGATCATCGGCCTGCCCGGGGCCGCCGCCGACGCGGTCGGCAGCGCCGAGGCACTCACCTCGCTGGCCCTCGGCGCGGGCACCATCGCCGTGATGGTGCTGTGGAAGCGGCTGCCGAAGGCCGCGCAGACCCTGCCCGGCGCGCTGGCCGCGGTCGTGCTGGCCACGGCGGTCACGGCGGCGTTCGGTCTGTCGGTCGCCACGGTCGAGGTCAACGGCCTGCTGGACTCCATCCAGCCGCCCGGCGCCGACGCGTTCGGCCAGCTGGCGAGCGTGGGCCTGCTGGGCACGATCGTCGCGTTCACCCTGATCGCCTCGGCCGAGAGCCTGTTCAGCGCCGCCGCGGTGGACCGGCTGCACACCGGTCCGCGCACCGAGTACAACAAGGAGCTGATGGCGCAGGGCGCGGGCAACACGGTGTGCGGTGTGCTCGGCGCGCTGCCGATGACCGCGGTCATCGTGCGCAGCTCCGCCAACGTGAGCGCCGGCGCCCGGACGAAGGCGTCCCGGGTACTGCACGGCGTGTGGCTGCTGCTGTTCGCCGCGCTGCTGCCGTCGGCGCTGGCCCTGATCCCGCTGCCCGCGCTGGCCGGCATCCTGGTGCACGCGGGCTGGAAGCTGATCCCGTTCAAGGGCGTCGTGGCGCTGTGGCGCGGTCACCGCGGCGAGGCGCTGATCCTGGTGGTCACGGCCGTCTCGATCGTCGCGGTGAACATGTTCGAGGGCGTGCTGATCGGTCTGGCCCTGTCCGTGGTCAAGACCGCCTGGGAGGCCTCGCACCTGAAGCTGGAGATCGTCGACAAGGGCGCGGGTCCCGTCCAGGTCCACCTGACGGGCAACGCGACCTTCCTGCGGCTCCCGAAGATCCTGGAGAGCCTGGAGGCGCTGCCGCAGGACCGCCCGGTCGAGCTGGACCTGTCCGGGCTGCACCACCTGGACCACGCCTGCCGCACGGCCCTGGAGAACTGGGCCGAACGGCACAGCTCCGCCGGCACCGACCCGGTGAAGGTCACGGAGCCGGAGAGGGCTCCGGTGGCGAAGGCGCCGGTGTAGCCCGTCGACCCCGTCCGGCACTTCCCGCGCGCCCCCGCGGGAAGTGCCGGGCGGCTTGCGTCGCGGCCCGGCCCGCCTCGGCGGCCCGATCGTCCTCGGCGACGCCGACGGTCGCGGCGCCCCCGGCGCCCCCGGCAGTCGCGGCAACCCCGACACCCGTGCGGGGACGCCGTCGTGACACGAGGGGCACGCGTGGTTCCCGGGGCTCCTGGCAGGTGATAGACACTGCGGGGTCACTGTCCTGTCCGCCAGCAGGAAGGTTTCCCCATGTCCGCAACCCGACGCCAGGTGCTGGCCCGTACCGGAGCCCTGGGCGCAGGCATCGCCTTCACCGGCGCCCTCTCGGAGCTCTTCGCCGGCACCGCGGCCGCCCAGTCCCTGGGCCACACCGGCTACGGCCCCCTCGTCCCCGACCCCGACGGCCTGCTCGACCTGCCCAAGGGCTTCCACTACCGCGTGCTGTCCCGCGAGGGCGACGAACTGCGCTCCGGCGAGGGCAGGGTGCCCTCCAACCACGACGGCATGTCGGCCTTCCCCGGGCAGGGCCCCGGCAGACACGGCCACACCCACCTCGTCCGCAACCACGAGAACCGCGCCGACGGCCGCGTCCCGGTCCCGACCGTCGAGGGCCTGACGTACGACCCGGAGGGCAAGGGCGGCTGTACGGCCCTTGAGCTGGACTCCCGCAACCGCGTCCTGTCCGAGCGGGTCGCCGTCGCCGGCACGGCCGTCAACTGCGCGGGCGGGCCCACGCCCTGGCACACCTGGCTGACCTGCGAGGAGACCGAGGACCGGGCCGGCACCAACGGCTACACCAAGGACCACGGCTTCATCTTCGAGGTCGACCCGGTCGACCCGCACCGCACCGGCGCGGTGCCGCTGACCGCGATGGGCCGCTTCCAGCACGAGGCGATCGCCGTCGACCCGCGGCGGGGCGTGGTGTACGAGACGGAGGACGCCTTCGAGCGGCCCTTCGGCCTCTTCTACCGCTTCCTGCCCGAGAAGCCGCTGGGCGGCAGGGGATCGCTGCGGGCGGGCGGCAGGCTGCAGGCGATGCGCGTGCCCGGCGTGCCCGACCTCTCCTCGATCCAGGAGACGGGCGCCACCTTCGACCGCATCGAGTGGGTGGACGTCCCCGACCCGCTGGCCGACGGGACACCCATCCGCTTCCAGGACTTCGGCCGGGGCGGCATCACCCACGCGCAGAAGCTGGAGGGCTGCTACTGGGGCGGGAGCAGCGTGTACTTCGTGTCGTCCTTCGCCCACAGCGACGAGGGCTCGGCCGCCGACCACTACGGCCAGATCTGGCGCTACGACCCCGAGCGGCGCCGGCTCACCCTGGTGATCGTCTTCGGTCCGGACACCGACGTGCAGCTGCCGGGCGAGTCCCCGGACAACATCTGCCTGGCACCCAGCGGCGGCCTCATGGTCTGCGAGGACGGCAACGGCGCGCAGCACGTCTTCGGCGTGACGCGGCGCGGCGAGGTGTACGCCATGGCCCGCGGCGCCCAGAACATCGGCACGGAGGAGGAACCCGAGTGGGGTGAGTTCGCCGGCGTCACCTTCTCCCCCGACGGCGACACGATGTACGTCAACTGCTACACACCGGGCACCACCTTCGCGGTGACGGGGCCCTGGCGCAGGTAGCGGTACGGAACAGGCGGGGCGCACCGTCCGGTCGCCGAAGCCTGCCACTGAAGCGGCGGCCCCGGGGTACCCGGGCCGCATGACTCAGAACGTGCAGGTCAACGGCTCGTACTGGCTGCAGACAGCACCGGGCGGCGCGCCCCGCCCCGCGCTCGCCGAGGATCTCGACGTCGACGTCGCCGTGATCGGCGCCGGTGTCGCGGGGCTCAGCGCCGCCTGGGAGCTGGCGCGGGCCGGGCGCAGTGTGGCGGTCCTGGAGGCCGGGCGGGTCGCCGCCGGCGTCACCGGCTACACCAGCGCCAAGCTGACCGTCCAGCACACCCTGGTCTACGACAGGCTGCGCCGCACCCGAGGCGCGGAGGGCGCCCGGCTGTACGCCCGCTCGCAGTCCGAGGCGATCGAGCACGCCGCCGGGATCGTCGCCGAGCTGGGCATCGACTGCGAGTGGGAGACGCGCGACGCGTACACGTACGTCCGCGCCCCGGACCGCGTCGACGAGGTGCGGGCGGAGGCGGACGCCGCGCGGGAGGCGGGGCTGCCGGCGTCGTTCGTGACGGAGACCGGGCTGCCGTTCCCGGTGGCGGGCGCCGTGAGGGTGACCGGGCAGGCCCAGTTCCACCCGCTCAAGTACCTGCGGGCGCTCGCCGCGGACCTGGAGGCGCGGGGCGGGCTGATCTTCGAGGACACCGTCGTCCACGGTCTGGACGAGGGCACGCCGTGCCGCGTGTCCACCGGCACGGGGGCGTCGGTCACCGCCCGGGACGTGGTGGTGGCCACGCACTACCCCGTCTTCGACCGCGCCCTGCTCTTCGCCCGGCTCTCCCCGCGCCGCGAGCTGGTCGTCGCCGGGACCGTCGGGGCGGACCGCGACATCGACGGCATGTACATCACGCCGGAGCAGAACACCCGCTCGGTGCGCACGGCACCCCTGGACGAGGCGGGCCGCCGCCTGCTGATCGTCACCGGGGAGCACTTCACCCCCGGCACGGGCGACACCCGCGAGCGCTTCGAGCGCCTGGCCGCCTGGGCGGACGAGTACTTCCCCGGCGTCGAGCGCACCCACGCCTGGGCCACGCAGGACATCGACCCGACCGACACCGTGCCGATGGTGGGCCCGCTGCACCCGGGCGCGCACCACACGTACGTCGCCACCGGCTTCGGCGGCTGGGGGCTGAGCGGCGGCATCATGGCGGGCCGGCTGCTCACCGCGCAGGTCACCGGCGAGGAGTGCGCGTGGAGCGGGCTCTACGACCCGCGCCGGCTGCGTACGGCGGTGCGCGAGGCGCCGTCGCTGCTCAAGACGCAGGCCGAGGTGGCCCGGCACTTCGTCGGCGACCGGCTGCGGCCCGCGCCGCCGGTGGACTCACTGCCGCCGGGCGAGGGCGCCGTCGTGCGGGCGGGCGGAGACCGGCTCGCGGTCTACCGGAACGAGGAGGGCACCCTGCACGCCGTCTCGCCACGCTGCACCCACCTGGGCTGTCTCGTCGACTTCAACGCGGCCGAGCGCGCCTGGGAGTGCCCCTGCCACGGCTCCCGCTTCGGCACGGACGGCAAGGTCATCGAGGGCCCGGCGACGAAGCCGCTGGAGCAGCGGGACATCTGACGGCGCCGGAGGGCCTGGACCGGGCGGGTGACCGAACCGGCACGTCACCCCATTTAGTAACACAAACAGAACATCTCACTCCTACGTTCGTACGGTGATCACTCTCGTACGACGCGCCACCGCGCTCTGTGTCCTGGGCGCCGCCCTCACCGCCTGCGGGACCACCGCGGCCGAGGTGGCTCCCCGCCCGGCGCCCTCGGCCCCCGCCCCGTCCTCCTCCGCCTCCCGGACCCCCACCCCCACCCTCGCCCCCGGCCCCGGCGGTCTCACCCCCGTCTTCGAGCACGGCCCCCGCACGGACGGCACGACCCACGGCGAACAGGACGGCACCCGGGACGGCAAGCTGATCGCCCTCACCTTCGACGCCGACATGACCGCCGACCAGGGGCCGCGCGCCGCGTCGGGCGAACGGTTCGACAATCCGCAGCTGATCGCGGCGCTGCGGGAGCTGAAGGTGCCGGCGACGGTGTTCATGACCGGCCGGTGGGCCGAGGAGTACCCGGACAAGGCCCGCTCCATCGGCCGCGACCGGCAGTTCGAGATCGCCAACCACTCCTACAGCCACTACGCCTACACCGACGACTGCTACGGCCTGCCGACGGTGGCCGAGGACGACATGCGCGCGGACCTGGAGCGGGCGTACACGGCGTTCGAGAAGGCCGGGGTGCCGAACCCGATGCCGTACTTCCGCTTCCCCGGCGGCTGCTACGACAAGGCGGCCCTGAAGGAACTGTCCGCCACCGGTGTCACCGCCGTGCAGTGGGACGTGGTGAGCGGCGACGCCTTCGCCACGGACGCCGACGCGGTGACCCGGCAGGTGCTCGACGGAGCCCGGCCGGGATCGGTCGTGGTCATGCACTGCACGCGCAGCGCGGCCCCGGTGACCGAGGAAGTGGTGCGGGCGGTGGTTCCCGAACTCCGCAGCCGGGGCTACCGCTTCGTCAAGGTCTCGGACCTGGTGGGCGCGGCGAACGGCCGCGCCTGACGGTCCGGGACCGGCCTGCGATCAGCCCGCCGCGCGAACCCGGGCCGGGTCGGCCGCTTCCGCCGCCTCCTGGAAGGCGACGACGGCCTCGCCGTGGTCCCTCACCCAGTCCGTCAGGACCTCGATGGGCTCCACGAGGGTCAGGCCCAGGTCGGTGAGGCGGTACTCGACCCGCCGTGGCGCTTCGGCACGGCGTTCGACCAGACCGTACTGCTGGAGCCGGCGCAGCGTCTGGGTGAGCACCTTGCGCGAGATGCCGCCGATGAGGTCCACGAGCTCACCGTGCCTGCGCGGCCGATGACTGAGCCCGAAGAGCACGAGCACGGCCCACTTGTCGGAGATGATCTCGACCGCCAGGCGCGTGGGGCAGTCGGCGAGGAAGGCTGGTCCAGCCACGTTCCGCATGACATTCGAAGGTACCAGGAGGTACCCGACGGCTCCGTAGCGTCTTCCGTGAGCAACGAAACCAGCAGCGGACACAGAGGAGTCACCATGCCACGAGTCGTCGTGTTCGACGAGTTCGGCGGGCCGGAGGTCATGCACGTCGTCGAGGAGCCGGTCGTCGAACCCGCCGCCGGCGAGGTACGGGTCAGGATCGAGGCGTTCGCCCTCAACCCGCTCGACCGGATGATGCGTGCGGGCACCTCGCCCGCGACCGTCCCCCTGCCGCACGCCCGCCTCGGCATCGAGGGAACCGGCGTCGTCGACGCGCTGGGCCCCGGAGCCACCGGGCTGGAGGTCGGCGATCCGGTCGTTCTCGCTGCCGTTCCGGACCCGAGCGCCCGGGGCAGCTACGCCGAGTACACCACGGTCCCCGCGAGCCAGGTCGTCGCCCGGCCGGCCGGGCTCGCGGTCACGGAGGCGGCGGCGGTCTGGGTCGGGTACTCCACCGCCTACGGCGCGCTCGTCGAGAAGGCGGGGATGCGGCCCGGCGACCACGTCCTCGTCACCGCCGCGTCCGGCGGCGTCGGCCGCGCGGCCCTCCAGGTCGCCCGTCAGATCGGCGCCGTGCCCCTCGCCGTCACCCGGCACACCGCGAACCGGGACGACCTGCTCGCCGCGGGCGCCGCCGCGGTCGTCGCCACCGACCGCGCGGACGTCGTCGAAGCCGTCCGCCACCACACCGGCGGGGCCGGCGCCGACATCGTCCTCGACCTCGTCAGGGGCCCCGGCCAGCAGGATCTCCTGAGGGCGGCCCGCCCCGGCGGCACACTGGTCGCCGCGGGCTTCCTGGACCCCCGGCCCACGCCCTCCCCGACCGGCACGCCGCTCAGGGTCTTCAGCTACCGGAGCTTCGAGCACACCCTCGACGCCGTCGTGGTGAGACGCATGGCGGCCTTCCTGAACGCCGGCGTACGCCTCGGTGCGCTGCGGCCCGCCGTCGGCGAGGTGTTCGCCCTAGACGACATCGTCGAGGCACACCGCCACCTGGAGAGGGGGCTGCACGCCGGGAAGAAGATCGTCGTCACGGTCCAGGAACGGAGGGACGCGCGATGAGGCCCGTCAGCCCAGCAGCGCGAGCAGCCGACCCAGCGCCTCCATGACGGGCCTGCCCACCTCGCCCACGATCGCCGCGATCTGCGAGACGGACGCCAGGATCATGCCGCGCTCACGCAGCGCGGCCCGGTCGGGGGTGAGCGCGGGCAGCGCGTCGTCCACGGTCCGGGCCTGGTCCGGGGACAGCACCGGACGCAGCTCGCCGAGGAGGCGGGTGAGGTCCGCCACGGCGGCTCGCAGCTCGGTGTCCGGAGCGGTGTTGTGGTAGATGCCGATGACCCTTTCGCCGCCGTGCACGTTGACGACGTCTCCGTAGTAGTTCGACGTGTCGCTCACAGTTTCATCCCCGTGTTCCCCCTGCCGCCGTTCAAGTTGACGACGGAACCGAAGTCGTTCGTGGTGTTGTGCTGCTCAAGGACGGCGGTGAACTCGTACTCCGGGTGATCGATCGCGTACACGATCTGCCCGGCGATCGCCCGCAGTTCATCCATGGTCGGCAGGGTGAGGACCACCCTGGAACCGCTGTTCAGCTCGAAGATCAGCACCGGCTTCCGCGACGAGAGCAGGACGGCGCCGACGACGACCAGGGCGAACCCGGCCAGGACCACCAGGGTGGGGCCGCCCCCCTCGTCCAGGGAGCCGAGCCGGTCGGAGAACAAGGAGGCGCTGACCACCACCAGCAGGAGGTAGAGGCCGGCCTTGCCCCAGTCGGGCCTCAGCCTGAACACTTCGACCCAGCTGACGTTGGGCAGCGGAACCGCCGCCGACCCGACCCACAGGATGTGCCGCAGGACCTGGAGTTGCAGCGGCTTTCCCTTGCGCGGAGGCAGCGGCACCGGCGGTATCCGGGAGGGCGACTGCGGCGGCGGGGACGAAGGCCGGGGCGGAATCCCCGGCAAGGGCCCGGAGGGTCTCCCGGGAGGTGGTACGCCAATGCCGCCCGTGTGATCCATGGTTCCCCCGTACCCTTCGTCACGACCGCCCGCGCAGCGCGTGGCGCGGGAGCCTCATTAAGCCTCTGCGGGGTCGAGGGACGGCAGGCGGGATACGGCCAATCTGCCTTCGATCCCCAGGGATGAGCCGGAGGTCGGCCGTCGTGTGCGGGGGCTGCGGACCGCCGGGACACTCCGGTCTACCCTGGAGGGATGAGCGGCGATTCCGACCGGGCCCCGGACGACCACTCCCCCTTCGACGCCGCCCGGCCGCCGGAGGCCGAGGGCCCTCCGTACGCGGACTGCGTCCTGTGCCGGGAGCCGACGGAGTATCCGGAGTCGTACAAGGGCATCACGCTCTGCCCGGTCTGCGCATGGCAGGAGGCCCTACGCACGGCCTGCTCGGGCTGACCGGCCCGCTCAGGACGAGGGTCTGCGCGAGCTGAGCGCACAGGCCGCCGCGGTCGCGGCCGAGGCGAGTGCCGCGGCGGCCGCCAGCGGCAGCAGCGGCAGGGGGACCGCGCCCGATCTCGACCCAGTGACCAGGCCGCTGACCGCCGCCCGCGCCGGGGAGCCCGACGCCACCAGCGCCAGCAGGGCCGCCAGCAGCAGGGCGGGGACCGCGCGGCCGGGCGAGCGCAGCACCGGCCAGGTGGTGAGCGCGCCGACGGCGGTGCCGAGCAGGGCGCACACCAGCGCGGCGAGCAGTCCGGCACCCGCCGCCGGGAGCAGGGCCACGCGCGTGCCGCGTCCGGTGCTGACGGGGTCGCTGATGAGCGCCACGACGACGGTCGCCGCCGCGCCCAGGACGACCGCGGCGGCCAGCGCCACCAGCACGGACGCCAGGTGGGCCCGCCCCGGACCGCGTGCCGCCGCCGCACAGCCCCGGGCGGCGGACGGCTCACCCGTGACGGAGATCCGCACCAGCCAGGCCGCGACCGGCAGCAGCACGGCCGCCGACCAGCCCAGCGAGTCGAGCACCGGCTGCCCGCCCTGCACGCCGATGCCGAGGGCGGCGGCGTACAGGACGACGGGCGGCAGCCAGCGCTGGGAGCGCAGCAGCAGGGCCGCCTGGTAGCGCAGGAGAGCGGTCATCGCCGGTCCTCCGGGGCGTGCACGCTCACCACGTGCCAGGGCGGCCGGGCGGTCAGCAGCGTGCGCAGCACCACGTCGGAGTGCGAGGCGGGGACGGCGAGCGTGTGGCGACCGGGGCCGGTCTCCTCGGCCCGGACGACGGTCCGGCGCACGTCGGCGGGCAGGGCGGCATCGGACGGACCCCGCACCCGGACGACGACACGCGGCCCGTCCGGGACGCCGGCCGGGGCGGTACGACGGTGCAGGGCGCCGTCGCGGACCGCGTACACGGCGTCGGGCGCGTCGGCCAGGCGGCGCGGGTCGTGGTCGACGAAGACGACGGCCCCGCCCGCCGCCGTCCGCTCGGCGGCCGCCCGTTCCAGCTCTCCGCGTGCCTCCGCGTCGAGCCCGGTCCAGGCCTCGTCGAGGACGAGCAGCTCCGGCTCGGCGAGCAGGGCCTGCGCCACCGCCACCTTCTGGCTGCTGCCCTTGGACAACCGGGCAAGCTGTGTGCCGGCGTACTGCCCGGCCCCGAGCCGCTCCAGCCACTCCCCCGCCGCACGCGCCGCCGACCGGCGGGGCAGCCCGTGGACGCTGCCGAGGTGGGTGAGGTACTGGAGGGCGGTGAAGGGCAGGGCGGGCGGGAAGCGTTCGGGGACGTAGGCGGTGCGCGGCCGGCCGGTGACCCGGCCCTCGGTGGGGGCGTCGATGCCGGCGAGCAGGCGCAGCAGGGTCGACTTGCCGGTGCCGTTGGTGCCCTCGACGCGGACCAGGGTGCCGGGCGCCACGTCCAGCTCGACGCCGCGCAGCACCCAGGGGCCGCGGACGCCGTAGCGGCGCCCCACGCCGTTCAGCCGTAGCTCGGGTCGCATGGGGCCATCCTCTCGCGGGGCGCGGGCGGACGGTTGGCAGACTGTCGGGGTGAGCAATGATCCGGCGATGCCCGTTCCCGTTACCGACCCCGCCTCCGTCCCCGCCCCCGACAGCCCCTTCCGGGCCGAGGCCGGGGACCGTGATCTCGCGCCGCAGTTCGTGCTGCCGCTCGTCGTGCGCATCGAGCGGGCGGCGCCGCCGCACCGTACCGACGCGCTGGAGACCGCGGCCCGGGCGGTGCTGGTGATGCTCGGGGACGAGCGGTCGACCGGTGACGGCGAGTGGGCGCGGGCGGTGCGGGACTGGCAGGACGCGCGGATCCGCAAGGTCGTGCGGCGGGCCCGCGGCGCCGAGTGGCGGCGGGCCGAGGCGCTGCCCGGCATCACGGTCGGCGGGAAAACGGCCGAGGTGCGGGTGTTTCCGCCGGTGCCGTTGGACGGCTGGCCGAAGGACCTGGCCCGGCTCCAGGTCTCCGGCACCGACCTCGACGACCCCGAGCCGCCGGCCGGGGCCGACCCCGCCACGCCGGTGCTCTGGATGAACCCCGGCCTGGACATGTCGGCGGGCAAGGCGATGGCCCAGGCCGGACACGGTGCGCAGCTCGCCTGGTGGGAACTGTCCGACGGCGAGCGGGCGGCGTGGCGCGACGCGGGGTTCCCGCTGTCGGTACGCACCGCGGACCCGTCCCGCTGGAGCGGCCTGACCACCGGCGGCCTTCCGGTGGTGCGCGACGCGGGCTTCACGGAGATCGCGCCGGGCTCGTGCACGGTGGTGGCGGACCACCCGGCGCTGCGGCGGTAGCCGCCCCGCCCACGCGAAAGCTCAGATGTTGCTGTCAACTTGACCCGGCCCTGAAAGGACCGGGCTTGGAGGTAGTGCCCAGCTGGCTGCTGAGGTGGACTCCTCCGTCCAGACGCCCCGTTATGGGGTGGCAGGGACGCGTGACTCACGCCCCGCGTTCCACACACTCTCGCCACGGGTGGCGATGTTGTGGGAAGCGTTCCGGTCGGCGTGGGCAACGACCCCGCACCCCCGGCAGATGAAAAGCCCCTGGTCGACACGGTTGCGTTTGTCGACGTGTCCGCACTCGGCACACGTCTGTGACGTGTACGCAGGATCAACGAAGACCAGCGGCACACCGGCCCGCTCGGCCTTGTAGACGATGAAGCCTCCGAGCTGGGCGAACGCCCAGGAGTGGAGCGCGACCCGTTGGGGCTTGCGGAGCCGTACCCGGTTGCGGATGCCCTTGAGTTCTTCCAGGGCCAGGCCGCGCCCGGTGCGTTCAGCCTCGGTCACGATCGTCTTGGAGATGATGTGGTTCTGGTTGGCGGCGTGCCGGGCTTCCTTGCGGGCGCGGGCCCTGAGCCGTCGCTTGGCGCTCTTGGTGCGCTTCTTCTGGAGCTTGGCCCGCAGGGCGAGCTGTCGCTTGCGGTACCGGTTGAGGCCGCGCCCGGCGGCGAGGTAGCCGGTGGAGGCGGTGGCGATGTTGGCGATGCCGAGGTCCACGCCGATGAAGCCGTCCGGCTCGTACCTCTCGGCCGCCACAACGTCACAGGTGGCGACGAGATAGAACACGCCGTCGCGCGCGATCAGGTCGGATTCGCCCTGCCGGTGCGCCTTCAGCAGCTTGAGCGCGTCGGCGGAGCACACGAACGGGACGTTCCTGACCCGGCCGTCCACGGTCCAGATGGACACGGTCTGCTGGTCGTACTGCCAGCTCAGGCATCGGTCGTCATAGGGCTGGGCGGCGTCGGGGCGAAAGGCGACCGGCTTGGACTCGGCCTTGCGGCGACGCCCGGAGCCTTCCCTGCCGAGGTTTCCGGCTCGGATGTTGGCCTTGAGCGTGGTGTAGCCGTCGCGCACCTTCTTGATGACGTGTTGCGCGGCCTGCGCCCCCAGCCCCCGTGCTTTGAGTTCGGCGTAGGTGTGCGTGCGCAGCTCGTACTCGCGCGGCAGACCGCGCTCGAACGCCACCGCCGACACCCAGTTCGCGGCGCCATTGACCGTGGTCAGGGTGCGCTCGAGCGCGGATGCCTGCACGGCATCCGGCACGAGCTTGACCTGCGCCACGAGCTTCACAGACGCGATCGTAGCATTGGTCTATGTCACCACGCTGGGAGCCTATTCCCGACATCCACAGGGGTCGTAGCGTCGTCCACACCCTCCACGTGCACTTGGTCTTTACCCCCAAGTACCGGCGCGGGCCCTTCACTGACGAGATCCTCCGGCGGTGTGAAGAGGTCATGCGCGACGTGTGCACCGATTTCGGCACCGAGCTGCGGGAGTTCAACGGCGAACGCGATCACGTCCACCTGCTCGTGCACTACCCGCCCAAGGTCGCCATCTCCCGACTCGTCGGCTCCCTCAAAGGAGTCTCCGCCCGCCGCCTGCGGCAGGAATTCCCCGACCACATCCGCATGTACTTGTGGGGCGAACACTTCTGGTCGCCGTCCTACTTCGCCGCCTCCGCCGGCGGCGCACCCCTCGCCGTCATCAAGGAGTACATCGAGAAACAGAAACGTCCCAGCTGAGGTCAGTAATGTAGACCCGTGCTCCCGCGCGGGTCAGAGCAGTGTTAAGAAGCACTTCCTCCCGGGCATGAACGCCAGGGGTTTCGTGCTAGATCATGCTGAAGACGGCCCGGCCGGGGTTCGGCCCGGGCCGGGTGGGCGATACCCCCGACATGTGCGCACGAGGGGAGGTGGCGGCCATGGAGCCGATCATGCGACTGGGGACGGGCATCGGATGGCGGCCGGAGATCGCGGACGTCGTCGAGCGGATGCCCGGCATCGACTGGGTCGAGGCCGTGTCCGAGAACCTGTGTCCCGGGCGCCTGCCCGACTCGCTGCTGCGGCTGCGCCGGCGCGGCGTGACCGTCGTGCCGCACGGCGTCTCGCTCGGACTCGGCGGCGCCGAACGGCCGGACGCGGGGCGGCTGGCGGCACTGGCGGAGCGGGCCGGGGTACTCGGGGCGCCGCTGGTCACCGAGCACATCGCGTTCGTGCGGGCGGGCGGGGCGCCGGGCGCGTCGCCCCTGCTGGAGGCCGGGCACCTCCTGCCCGTGCCGCGCACCCGCGACGCCCTCGACGTGCTGTGCGAGAACGTGCGCATCGCGCAGGACGCGCTGCCCGTCCCGCTCGCCGTGGAGAACATCGCCGCGCTCTTCTCGTGGCCGGACGAGGAGCTGACGGAGGGGCAGTTCCTGTACGAGCTGGCCGACCGGACCGGCGTGCGGCTGCTGATCGACGTCGCGAACCTGCACACCAACCACGTCAATCGCGGCGAGGACCCGGCCGAGGCGCTCGGTGAACTGCCCCTGGAGGCCATCGCCTACGTCCATGTCGCGGGCGGCTTCGAACGGGACGGCGTCTGGCACGACAGCCACGCCCACCCCGTTCCGCGGCCGGTGCTCGACATCCTGACCGACCTCGCCTCGCGCGTCGCACCGCCGGGCGTGCTGCTGGAGCGGGACGAGAACTTCCCCGAGGGGGAGGAGTTGGCGGGCGAGGTGGCGTCGATCCGTGCGGCCCTCGCCGAGGGACGGGCGCGCGGGGCGTCCGGCGGCCCGGACCCGGCGGGGCCACGCCGGGCCGTACCCCGAGGTTCCGGCGCCGTCGCCGGCGCCGGCGACGCCGTACGGCAGCGGCTCGGACGCGCGCAGCACGCGCTGCTGGCCTCGCTGGTGGCGGGGGCGCCCGTGCCCGAGGGGTTCGACCGGGCCCGGCTCGGGGTGCAGGCGCGGGCGCTGGCCGGCAAGCGGGCCGACGTGGTCGCGAAGGTCGCGCCCGAACTGCCGGTGATCCTGGGCCCGCGGTACCGGCCGGCCTTCCTCGCCTACGCGCGGACGCGCCCGATGACCGGCGGCTACCGGCGGGACGCACTCGACTTCGCCGAGCACGTGCTGCGGGCCGGGGCGGGACCGGAGGGCATCTTCCGGGATGTGCGGCGGGAGTTGCGGGAGTGGTGGCGGGAACGCTCGGGACCGGTACCGCGGTCGGCCCGGCCCGGGGCCCGGCTGGCCCGTGCGACCAGGCGCGTCCTGCTGCGCCGTTGAACCTCGCACCGCCGCGGGGGACCGTCGCCGGACGGAACGTCACCCACCCGCACCACCGCGTCCCGGAATGTGAACAGGGCATGGCGCGCGTGAAAGCCTTTGACATACAAGTACGTCATGTTCTGGGTCCTTTTCCTCCTGTCGGCCTGGGCCGTGGCCGGGCTCGCGTGTCTGCGCCTGTGCCTGGCCGCCGTGCGGGCCGCGGCAGCGGCCGCGGCCGCCCCGCGCTCCGTCGCCCGTGAGCACGCGCTGACGCTGTACGAGGCGGCGTTCCTGTCCGGCGGCCCACGGCGGGTGGCCGACCTGACGCTCGTGTCGATGGCGCGTCAGCGGCGGCTGCTGCTCGCGCACACCGGCTGGGCGACGGTCGTGGATCCGTGCGGGCGCGACGACATGGAGCGGTCGGTCATCGGAGCGATAGGGCCGGAGGGGCAGTCGCGGATAGCACCGGTACGGGCCGCCGCGGCAACCGCCGACGCCGTACGGGGCCTGGCCGACCGGCTGGTGGGCGCGGGCCTCGCCGTGCCCGACGGCGGCGCCGGCGGCGTCGCGGACGGGGTGCGGCGGGTGCGGGCCGCCGCGGCCACCGTGTGCGCGCTCGGCCTCGCCGCCCTGGCCCTGCCCCTCCCCACCACCGAGCCGCGCCTTCTGGTCGCCCTCTGGTTCGCGCTGCCGCTCGCCCTGACCCTGGGGTGCCTCGTCATCACGCGCATGGAGGTCCACCCGTACTCGCGCTGGGCCTCACCCGCCGGGCAGCGGCTGATCGGCGCCCTCGTGCAGCGGGCCGACGGCACGGCGGACGACCGGACCTTCCTCACCTCGGTCGCCGTGCGGGGCGTCCACGCGATCGGCGAACCGGACCTGCGTGCGGCCTTCGCACACCGGGAGGAGTACGCCGAGGGGCACCGCGAGCGCCGGGTCTGACCCGCCGGGCCCGCGGGGGCGCACGGAGGCACTCGGCGCCGACACCCGCGGCCGGTGCTTGCCCCGCACCTCCGGCGCGCCAAACATCCCTTCTGTCACCCCCGCGCCACCGAAGGGATACGCGATGCGAGCTGCCGTCCTCTACTCGGCCGCCGGGTCCTTGCTGCTGACCACCCTCGCCGCCGGCCCGGCCCGGGCGACGGCCCCGGCGGGCCCCGAGTCCCCCGAGGCACGCGGCACCGCCGTGGCCGCCGGGCGCGCGGCGGCGGCCGGGATCACGTTCGGCCCCTGCCCGAAGGCGGAGGAACTGCCGGGCGGCATCCGCTGCGGCACGGTCAGCGTGCCCCTGGACTACGCGCACCCCGACGGCAAGCAGATCGAACTCGCCGTCAGCCGCGTACCGGCCACCCACAAGGACCCGGACAACGGCAAGCACAAGGTCCCCGGCCAGGGCGCCCTCCTCTACAACCCGGGCGGCCCCGGCGCCTCGGGGCTGTACTTCCCGCTGGTGGGCATGGTGCCCGAGTGGAAGCGCATCGCCGCCGCCTACGACCTCGTCGGCTACGCCCCGCGCGGCGTCGCGCCCTCCGCGCCGCTGTCCTGCCAGGACCCCGGCGACTTCTTCAAGGGGCCCCGGCCCGCTCCGACGCAGCCCTCGGACGCGTACAAGGCGGAGCGCGCCGCCGAGGCGGAGACGTACGCGCACGACTGCGCCGCACGCGCCGGGGACGCGCTGCGCCACTACCACTCGCTCAACAACGCCCGTGACCTGGAGGTCGTCCGCGCGGCGCTGGGCGAGCGGCGGCTCACCTTCATGGGCGCGTCGTACGGCACCTACCTGGGGGCGCTGTACGCCGAACTGTTCCCGTCGCACGTGCGGCGGATGGTGTTCGACGCGGTGGTGAACCCGGACCCAGAGCAGGTCTGGTACCGCAACAACCTCGACCAGTCCGAGGCGTTCGAGGACCGCTGGGACGACTTCAAGGAGTGGGTCGCCGAGCACGACGCCGAGTACGGGCTCGGCGACACGCCGAGGAAGGTGCAGGACGGCTACGACGAGGCGAGCGCGCGGCTGGCCGCGGAGCCGGCGGGCGGGACGGTGGGGCCCGCGCAGTTGCAGGGGGCGATGCTGAAGGCCGGGTACTACGACGACTACTGGCCGCACCGCGCCGAGGCGCTGTCGGCGTACCTGAAGGGCGATCCGCAGCCGCTGGTCGACCAGGCGGGCACGCGCACCGAGGAGGGCTCGGTCGCGGCGGAGAACTCCAACGCCGTGTACACGGCCGTCGAGTGCAACGACGCGCCGTGGCCGACCGACTTCCGGGTCTGGGACCGGGACAACACGCGGCTGGCCCGCCGGGCGCCGTTCGAGACCTGGGACAACGTGTGGGCGAACCTGCCGTGCGCCTACTGGCGGGCGCCCCGGCAGCAGCCGCTCGACGTGCGCACCGCGCCGGGTGAGCTGCCGCCGACGCTGGTCCTGGCCGCGGAACGCGACGCGGCGACGCCGTACGAGGGCGCGCTGGAGCTGCGGCGGCGGCTGTCGGGCTCGGTCCTGGTGACCGAGCGGGACGCCGGGACGCACGGCGTCGCGGCGGGTCCGAACGCCTGCGTCAACGACCACTTGGAGGCGTACCTGCTGGAGGGCCGCCTCCCGGCGCGGGACACGTCGTGCGCCCCACGCCCGGAGCCGCGGCCTCAACCGAAGCCGAGGACCTGACTAGGCGAGCCCGGCAACCAGCTCGCCGATCTCCTTACGGCGCCCCGTGTAGAAGGGGATCTCCTCGCGGACGTGGCGGCGGGCCTCGGAGCCGCGCAGGTGGCGCATGAGGTCGACGATGCGGTGCAGTTCGTCGGCCTCGAAGGCGAGGATCCACTCGTAGTCGCCCAGCGAGAAGGAGGCGACCGTGTTGGCGCGCACGTCCGGGAAGCCGCGGGCCATCTTGCCGTGGTCCGCGAGCATGCGCCGGCGGTCCTCGTCGGGCAGCAGATACCAGTCGTACGAGCGCACGAACGGGTAGACGCTGATGTAGTTCCGCGGCGTCTCGTCGGCCAGGAAGGCCGGGATGTGCGAGCGGTTGAACTCGGCGGGGCGGTGCAGCGCCATGTTCGACCAGACCGGCTCCAGCGCGCGGCCCAGCCTGGTGCGGCGGAAGAGGTTGTACGCCTCCTGGAGCTGGTCGGCGGTCTCGGCGTGCCACCAGATCATGAGGTCGGCGTCGGCGCGCAGGCCGGACAGGTCGTAGGTGCCGCGGATCGTCACGTCCTTGGCGGCGAGCTGGTCGAACAGCTCCTGGACCTCGTCGGCGTAACCGGCGCGGTCCTCGGGGAGGGTGTCCTTGAGCTTGAAGACGGACCAGAGGGTGTAGCGGATGACCTCGTTGAGGTCCTTGGCCAGCTTGCCCTTGTTGGGGGTGCGCTCGGCCGCGGGGGTGGAGGCGTCGTCACTCATGGCCCTATTCTCCCGCTCCGCCGTGCAGGCTCTGCACCGGGTGGGCCGTGAGCTCCTCCACACCGCGCAGGTCGCCCCGGACCTGGTCGACGGCGGCGTACGCGCTCGCGATGCTCGCCGGGATGCCGACACCGTCGTAGGCCGCGCCGCACACCGCGAGGCCCGGGAGTCCCGCGACGTGCTCGCGGACCCGGGCCACGCGCGCGTGGTGGCCGACCGGGTACTGCGGCAGGCCGTCCTGCCAGCGGGTGACGCGGGTGGCGACCGGCGCGGCGGCCAGTCCGGTGGCCTCGCGCAGGTCGTGCCGGGAGACGGCGACGAGGCCCGCGTCGTCGCGGCCGAGGATCTCCGTGTCGCCGTACCGGCCCACCGAGGTGCGCAGGACGACCAGGTCCGGGTCCTCGTCGGCGATCCAGCCCCACTTGCGGGAGGCGAAGGTGGACGCCTTGATGGTGTGCCCGTCGACGGGCGGTACGAGGAAGCCGCTGCCCTCGGGGAGCGCGGCGGCGTCCGAGCGGCGGTAGGCGAGGGTGATCAGGGCCATCGAGGCGTACTCCACCGCGGACAGCTCGGCCGCGGCGGCGGGCGCCTCGGCGCGCAGCAGCTCGGCGGCGGGGCGTGCGGGCACGGCGACGACGACCGCCGCGGCGTGCCGCACCCGGTCCCCGGCGACGACCCGCCAGCCGCCGCCGGCCGTGTGCCGCAGCTCCGTGACGGGCGCGCCGGTGACGATCTCGCCGCCGCGCGCGCGGACCGACTCGGCGACGGCGAGCGGGAGCGTGCCGACGCCGCCCTCGATGCCCGTGAACACCGGCCCGCTCGGCGGGGAGGTGGCCGTGCGGCCCTGGAGCGCGCGGACCGCCTCGGTGAGGGAGGCGTGGGTGCGGGCGGCCTCGAAGAGCTGCGGCACGGCCGAGCGCAGGGAGATGCGGTAGGCGTCGCCCGCGTAGACGCCGCCGAGCAGCGGTTCGACGAGGCGGTCGACGACCTCGCGGCCCAGGCGCGCCGCGACGTACTCCCCCACCGCCACGTCCTCGCCGACCTCGGTGCGGGGCAGTTCGGCGTCGCGCCCGATGCGGGCGAGCCCCTCCTCGGAGAGCACGCCGGACAGGGCGGCGGCGGTGCCGGGGACCCCCATGACGTGGCCCTTGGGCATGGGGCGCAGGGCGCCGCGGGTCCACAGGGAGGCCGTCGCGGTGGACGGCGGCTGGAGCCGGTCGGCGAGACCGGCGGCGCGGGCCAGGCCGACGGCCTCGGGACGGCGGGCCAGCATCGACTCGGCCCCGAGGTCGACGCGGACTCCGGCGATCTCGCCGGGCAGCAGCTTGCCGCCGACGCGGTCGGACGCCTCCACCACGGTCACCCGGACGCCGTGCTCCAGGAGGCGGTGGGCGGCGGCCAGTCCGGCGATGCCGGCTCCGACCACGACCACGTGTTCCGGGCCCGCGGGCCGCTCACCCGCCGGGTCCTCACTCGGGTTCTCACTTGCGCACATGTCCCTCAGCGTCTCAGACCGCGCCGCGCCCGCCCCGGGGCCGGGTGGCCCTGGTGGCGGGCCGCTGGTCCCGCGCGTGCGGTCGGTCCCCGCGACGCCCGCCCGCGTAGCGTGTCCGCATGAGCATCGGCACGGGCACGGGGATGGGCATGAGCGGTGCGGGCGGTACCGGAAGGCACGCCGGGGAGCGGCTGGTCGTGGTCGGCGGCGATGCGGCGGGCATGTCCGCCGCGTCGCAGGCCCGCCGGCTGAAGGGCCCGGCGGAACTGGAGATCGTGGCGTTCGAACGCGGCCACTTCAGCTCGTTCTCGGCGTGCGGCATCCCGTACTGGGTCGGCGGCGACGTGTCCGACCGGGACCTCCTGATCGCCCGTACGCCGGAGGAGCACCGCGCCCGGGACATCGACCTCAGGATGCGCACCGAGGTCACGGAGATCGACGTGGCCGGCGGGCGGGTGCGCGCGCGGGACCTCGACTCCGGGGCGCAGTACTGGACGGCGTACGACAAGCTCGTGATCGGCACCGGCGCGCGGCCGATCCGGCCGGAGCTGCCGGGCATCGACGCGCCCGGCGTGCACGGGGTGCAGACGCTGGACGACGGGCAGGCGCTGCTCGACACGCTGGCCGGCACGCGGGGCCGGCACGCGGTGGTCGTCGGCGCCGGGTACATCGGCGTGGAGATGGCCGAGGCGCTGATCAACCGCGGCTACGAGGTGACGGTCGTCAACCGCGGCCGGGAGCCGATGTCGACGCTCGACCCGGACATGGGCCGCATGGTGCGCACGGCCATGGAGGGCCTCGGCATCACGATGGTGAACGGCGCCGCGGTCACCGAGGTGCTGACCGGCGACGACGGCCGGGTCCGGGCGGTGGCCACCGAGGACGGGGAGTATCCGGCGGACGTCGTGGTCCTCGGCGTCGGCGTACGGCCGGAGACGGGCCTCGCCGAGGCGGCCGGTCTCCCGCTCGGCGCCCACGGCGGACTGCTGACGGACCTGGCCATGCGGGTGCGCGGGCACGAGAACATCTGGGCGGGCGGCGACTGCGTGGAGGTCCTCGACCTGGTCTCCGGGCGGGAGCGGCACATCCCGCTGGGCACGCACGCCAACAAGCACGGCCAGGTCATCGGCACCAACGCGGGCGGCGGTTACGCCACCTTCCCGGGCGTGGTCGGCACCGCGGTCAGCAAGGTCTGCGACCTGGAGATCGCGCGGACCGGGCTGCGCGAGAAGGACGCGCTGCGGGCGGGGCTGCGGTTCGTGACGGCGACGATCGAGTCCACCAGCCGCGCGGGCTACTACCCGGACGCCTCCCCCATGACCGTGAAGATGCTCGCCGAGCACCGCACCGGCAGGCTCCTCGGCGTGCAGATCGTCGGCCGCGAGGGCGCGGGCAAGCGGGTCGACGTCGCCGCGGTGGCCCTCACGGCCGGGATGACGGTCGAGCGGATGACCGCCCTGGACCTGGGCTACGCGCCACCCTTCTCGCCGGTCTGGGACCCCGTCCTGGTGGCGGCCCGCAAGGCGGCGCGGGTGGTGGAGCAGCAGCGCTGAGACGAGGCGGCCCGGGGCAACCCGAGACCGGGCGATCCGGGACCGGGCAACCCGAGACCGGGCGATCCGGGACCGGGCAACCCGAGACCGGGCGATCCGGGACCGGGCGACCCGAGGCCGGGCGACCCGAGGCCGGGGCGGCACCGGTCCTCACGCCGTCCCGTTGATGCGGTCGATGGCCTGCCGCGCCTGCTCGGCCGGGGGCCGCGCCGGCAGGGACGACACCGAGGCCGGGGGGCTCACGGGGGCGGCGCCGGCCGTCGGCGCGGGGGCGCCCACCGCGGGCGGCTGCTCACCGGCCGGCCTGGCGTGGGAGGCCCGCACGGAGCGCAGCCGGTGGCTCACCGCCTCGTCCAGCGTCACCGGCCGCTGCAGCTGCGCGGCCAGCCGCCCGGCCTCCTGGCCGAGCCGGGCCACGTCCTCCCAGGGCAGCCGCACCACGAGCGCGACCTCGGCCTCGCCGTCGGGCAGGGCCTGCATCGTCGCGGCCGGTGTGACCCGTTCGTTCATCGCCAGTTCCTCACGTCGTCCCCGTGCCCCGCCTTCCCCGGAACACGGGCGGTTGGGAGGGGATACGTACACACGGACGGCGGCGTTCAACGGGCGAACCGATTCGCCGCCCGCCGGGCGGGCAGTACTGTCCCGTGGTCATCCCCGTCCATGACGTGAACCCGGCGCGCCGCACCCCCTGGGTGACGTACGCGCTGGTCCTCGCGAACATCCTGGTGTTCCTGTTCACCCCCGGCATGACCGGGTCCGTGACGGGCGACGGCGGCCTGGCGCAGATGTGCGACCTCCAGGCCTTCCTGGACCGCTGGGCGGCGGTGCCGCAGGAACTGCTCCAGCACCGGATGCCCCGCCTGGTGCCGACGGGCGACACCGGGGTCGGCCCGCAGGGGCCGGGGTGCGTGGTGGCGCCGCCCGGCTACGACAAGTCGCCGGAGCTGAGCGTCCTGACCGCGATGTTCCTGCACGGCGGCTGGCTGCACCTGCTGGGCAACATGCTGTTCCTGTGGATCTTCGGCAACAACGTCGAGGACCGGCTGGGCCACCTGCGCTACCTGCTCTTCTACGGCGTCTGCGGCTACGCGGCGACCTACGGTTTCGCCCTGCTGAACGCGGGCTCGGGCGCCCCGCTGATCGGCGCGTCCGGCGCGATCGCCGGGGTGCTCGGCGCCTATCTGGTGCTGTATCCGAAGGCGCGGGTCTGGGTGCTGGTGCCCTTCCTGATCTTCCTGCCGCTGCGGCTGCCCGCCTGGGTCGTCCTGGGCCTGTGGTTCGTCCTTCAGGCGTTCTACTCCGCGGGCCAGGGTGTCTCCGACGCAGGCACCGTCGCCTACGTGGCGCACGTGGCCGGCTTCGCGGTCGGGGCGCTCCTCGCCTGGCCGCTCAGGCCCGGCACTCCCCCACCGCCCCCGCCGCGCGGCGCGCTCTTCGGCCGGCGGGCGCGGCCTCCCTGGTAGGAGCCCGGGGAAGCGCCGTCACCGCGGGACGTATAATCGGACGAACCGGGCGGCGAACGGCTGCGGGGACGGGGAAAGCGAGAGGGTGTGGACCGACTCACCGCGGTCGAGCGCGCGCTGCGCGCGGCGACGCCGAACGCCCTGCTCGACATCGTCACGGCAGCCCTCATGGAGCAGTACGGCGCCGTACGCGTCGAGTTGCGGCTGGCCGACTACGGGATGAGGTCGCTGCAGGCGGTCGAGACCGTGCCGTTCAGCACGGAGCCGGTCATGATCCATGACAGCCCGCAGGGCCGGGCGTTCGGATCCCAGGAACCGTACGTGCTCCCCGACCCCGACGGGCACGCGGTGACCGTGCACTTCCCGGTGACCATCCGCGGCGACCGCATGGGTGTGCTGTCGGTCACCATGCCGGAGGACCGCTACGCCTAGGCCCTGATCCCGGAGATGCAGCACATCTGCGACGTCCTGGGCCACGAGATCCTCGTCGCGGAGCGCGACACCGACCTCTACGTACTGGCCAGGCGGGCCGCGCGGCTGACGCTGGCCGCCGAGATGCAGTGGCAGTTGCTGCCGGGGCGGGCGTGTTCGCGACCCGAGTTCTCCCTGGGGGGCCATCTCGAACCCGCGTACTCGATCCTCGGGGACAACTTCGACTGGTCCGCCTCCGCCGAGCACCTGACGCTGACCGTCACCAACGGCATGGGCGAGGGCATCGAGGCCGCGCTCCTGACCAACCTGGCCGTCAACGCCATGCGCAACGCCCGGCGCGCCGGCCTCGGCCTGGCCGACCAGGCGTGCCTCGCCGACCAGGCGGTGTACGCGCAGTACCGCGGTGCGGCCCACGTCTCGGTGCTGCTGCTCCGCTTCGACCTCGCGACCGGCGAGGTCCGGGCCGTGGACGCGGGGTCCCCGAGGCTCTGGCGGCTGAGGGACAAGCAGGTGACCGCGATGCCGTTCGACGCCCAACTGCCCCTCGGCATGTTCGGCGACACGCCCTACACGTGTGAGGAGTTCCGGGTACGTCCCGGCGACCGCCTCCTGATCGGCAGCGACGGCGTCTACGACACCGCGTCCGCCGCCGGCGAGATGTACGGGGAGCGGGCCCTGGCCCGGTCACTCGCCTCGACCCGGCTCCTTCCCCCGCCGCAGGTGCCCGGCGCGGTGCTGCGCGAACTGGCGACGTACCGCGGGCAGACGCCGCTGGACGACGACGCGCTGGTCGTGTGCCTCGACTGGAACGGGCGTCACTGAACCCGGTCCGCCGGACGTCGCGCGTCGGGCGGCGGTGATCGCCGCGGACGCGGCCGCGGGGCCCGGCACGTACGAAACATGTTCGTGACGCTTGTGTGACGCGTATGCCATGGGCATGGTCATGGATGTGTAGTCTCTCCCAGCGTGTCACTCGTTTGCCGGCGACGCCCTCGTACGCTAAAAGTTGCCGTCGGGCAAATGATCAGCAGTGAAGTACTCAGCGGTGAGTGCTCAGTCAAGCGGCACCCGAGTGGGAGACGAGAGCGACGTGCACGGTCAGCGCAGCAACGCGGGAGTCAGAACGGCGCCGGTCAAGGAGCGGAGCGCCGTGTGACGCTGGGCACCGACCACCCTCACGCCGAGGGCCGCCACGGCGGGCCGCCGGCGCCCGGGACCGAGCGTCAGCCGGAGCCTCCGCCCCGTGCGGCGAACGCGCTTCCGGAGCCCCTGAGCCCGGCGGAGTGCGACGTGGTCCGCAGCAGCCTCGCCCTGCTCGAACCGCAGGCCGCGGACCTGGCCGTCTACTTCTACGCCATCCTGTTCGTGCGGTATCCCGGCGTCCGTGACCTCTTCCCGCAGGACATGGACGTGCAGCGGGACCGGCTGCTGCGTGCCCTGCTGCGCATCGTGGATCTCGTCGACTCGCCCGAGCACCTGGCCCGCTTCTGCTCCCGACTCGGCCGCGACCACCGCAAGTTCGGGACCCTGACGGAGCATTACGCGGCGGTCGGGGAATGCCTCCTGCAGACGCTGGCCCGCTACGCGGGGCCCGCCTGGACGCCGGAGACGGCCCAGGCCTGGCAGCGCGCCTACCAGATCGCCTCCGAGGCGATGATCCTCGCCGCCAACGACGACACCCGGCTGCGCCCCGCGGTGTGGGAGGCCCGCGTCGTCGGCCACCGCCACCTGGGCAACGCCCTGGCGGAGATCACCGTGGCGACGAACCCGGCCTACCCCTACCAGGCCGGCCAGTACGTCAGCATGGAGACGCCGTGGCGGCCCCGCGTGTGGCGCCACTACTCCCCGGCCAACGCCCCGCGGGCCGACTCGACCCTGACCTTCCACGTGCGTCACGTGTCCGGCGGCCACGTGAGCCACGCGCTCGTCTACCGGGCCCGGGTCGGCGACGTCGTGCGCCTCGGCCCTCCCGAGGGCGACATGCTGCTCTCGGCGGCCTCCGCCCAGGATCTCGTGTTCGCGGCGGGCGGTACGGGTCTGGCTCCGGTCAGGGCCCTGATCGAACAACTCGCGGCGGAGCAGCGCCCTCCGGAGCGGCGGGTGCACCTGTTCGTCGGGGCCCGCACCGGCAACGAGCTGTACGGGTTCAACGACATGCTCCGCATGGCGCAGCGCCACCACTGGCTGTCGGTCCGGGCCGCCGTCTCCCACGAGGACATCCCCGGCGCCCAGGGCTTCCTGCCGGAGGTGATCGCCGCGTCCGGCCCGTGGGAGCACGCGGAGGCGTTCGTCAGCGGGCCTCCCGGCATGATCGCCGCCACCCGGCAGGCACTCCTGCGGTGCGGGATGCCCGCCTTCCGCATCCACCACGACCCGTTGGGCGTCCCGGTGCTGGACGCCCCTCTGGAGCCGGTCCACCAGGCGCAGGAAGAGGACTACCGCATATGAACAACCGGCCCGCAGGCCCGGGTTCCGCAGGCGAACGCCTCCTGCAGAGCCACCTGGGGACGACCGACCGTGCCGCCGTCTTCTACGACCGGCAGGTCCAACCCCAACTCACCCCGATGATGCGGGAGTTCGTCCGGCAGCAGACCATGGTCTTCCTGTCGACCGCCGACGCGGCCGGCAACTGCGACACCGGTTTCCGGGCCGGTCCCCCGGGTTTCGTCATCGACCTCGACGCGGACACCCTGACCTACCCCGAGTACCGGGGCAACGGGGTCCACGCGGGCAACGGGAACATCCTCGAGAACCCGCACCTGGGCCTGCTCTTCATCGACTTCACGCATCACCACATAGGGCTCCACGTCAACGGCAGGGCGAAGGTGGTCAGTGACGCGGAGCAGCGGAGCGTCTATCCGCACCTGCCCGTCGACACCGCCCAGAGCCGGAAGCCGGCCCTCTGGGTCCATCTGACGGTGGACGAGGCCTATGTCCAGTGCTCCAAGTACATCCCGCACCTGGAGCCCGCCCCCCGCCCGAGGGGGGCGACGGCCAACCGGCCCAAGGACAGCGACTACTTCGTCGCACCCGCGCCCGCACCCGATCACCGCCGGCCGGTGGAGCACGGCGCCGGACACCCGCTGCCGGTCATGGAGCACGAGCGGCTACGGCTCACGCCCGACCAGGCCTGAGGCGCCGTCCGGGTACGGTCCCGACGCGGTGCCGTACGCCGGCCGGCCCGCGGCCCACCGCACCCGGACCGTCTTGCCGTCGCCGCGCGGGAGTATCTCCACCGGGCCGAAGAGCTCCCGCACGATGTTCAGTCCGTGGCCGCCCAGCCCGTCGGTGTCCGCGACACGTGCGGTGGGCACCGCGGGGCTCCGGTCGTCGACGTCCACGACGATCGCCCGCCCCTCCGCACGTACCGTCAGGCGCCACCAGCCACCGGCGTGGCGGGCGGCGTTGGCGACCAGTTCGGACACCACCAGCGCCAGCGCGCCGAGGTCGGCGTCGGGCCACTGCCGGGCGACGAACGCCTTCGCGGCACGCCGGGCGTCCGAGACGCCTCCGTCGGACGACGTCATCGTGATCAACACGCACCCCGATCCGTACTGCCGGCTCCGCTCCACCGCCGGACCGGCCGGGTGGAACCCCGCCCGTGACCCGTCCTTCGTACCGGCTGACTCACCGCTACCGTATGCCCCGCCGCCGGGGCCGGTACTCAGGCCGTCCGGCCGGTCCGGTCGACCCGGCGGACCAGGGTGGTCCCCTCCACGGCGTCCCGGAAGGCGGACAGCCCCTTGAGCAGGGCCGCCCGGGTCGAGCGGGGCATGGTCTCGATCACCGCGCGCAGTACGTCCTCGCGCTGGGCCCTGAGGTCGCGCAGATAGGTCTCGCCCCGCTTGGTCAGGTGGAGCATCAGCTCCCTGCGGCTGGCGGGACTGGGGGTCCGCTCCACGAAGCCGAGGGCCTGCAACCGGTCGCAGAGCCGGCTGGCCGACGGCGGGGAGCAGCCGAGGACCTCGCCGAGTGTGCGCAGGTTGATGCCGTCCTCCCGCTCCAGGCTGTAGAGCACCCGCAGCTGCGACGAGGACACCGGAGTGACCTGGGCGGCGTCGCGGCCGCGTTCCCACAGCACTTCCAGGAGTTCGACGACCTCGCACGCCGCTTCGGCCGCTTCCCCGGACCGGGGCGGGGGCGAGGTGGCTCGCGCGTTCATGTGGGGCACTCCATCGGGCTGGTCGTTCCCGCCGCACGGGTGGGAGAAGCGGGCCTCGCCCCGCTCGCAGGGCTTCGGCCGTCGCCCCCGCCCGCTGCTCCGGCGGCCACTCCCGCGTGACCGCCTCGTTCGGGGCACATGTGAACCATATCGTCCCATGGCCTCCATCTCGCCTGCCGCCGGGGCGGATCGCTCCTGGCGGAGCCGTCCGGGCCCGGCCCCTTCGCTCCCCGCCCCTTCGCTCCCGGCCCCTTCGCTCCCGGTCAGGCGGCGCGCGGTGCGGTGACGGCCAGGACGGCGATGTCGTCGTGGCGGCCGTCGCCGATCCATTCGTCGGTGAGCATCTGGACGCGCTCCACGACGGCCTCGGCCGGGAGGCCGGCGCATTCGGCCAGGGCCCGCTGCAGACGCCCCTCGCCGAACATGCTGTCGCCGAGCGGCCCTCCCTTGGCCTCGGTGACGCCGTCGGTGTACAGCAGGCACGTCTCGCCCGGGGCCAGCCGCACGTGGGCGGTGCGGGACTCGATCGCCGGCAGGACGCCGATCAGCGTGCCCCCGGTGTCGGCCTCCTCGACCCGGCCGTCCCGCCGCACGATCAACGGCACGGGGTGACCGGCCGACGTCAGCCGCAGCAGCACGTCGCGGCCCTCGCGGCGCACGGAGGCGAGCACGAGCGTGGCGAACCGCACCGGGCCGGCGCCGCGCATGGCGTCGTTGACGCGCCGCAGCATCCGTGCGTGGTCGTCGGCCATCGGGAGCAGGGCGTGCAGCGTGTTGCGGATCCTGCCGGTGAGCACGGCGGCCTCCAGCCCCTTGCCCGCCACGTCTCCCAGCACGGCGAGGGTCTCGGGGCAGTCCTCGCCGGGCGGGTGGACGTCGTAGAAGTCGCCGCCGATCAGGTCGGTGTCCACGCTGGCCCGGTAACCGCCGGCGAACTCCACTCCCTCCACCCGGTGCAGCGTCGGCGGGAGGAGGGCCTGGACGAGGGTGTCCGCGACGGCGTTCTGCTCGGCGTACAGCCGCGCGGCGGACAGCGCCGCACCGGCGCGGGCGGCGAACAGCCCGGCGAAGGCCTCCTCCGACGCGCTGAAGGCGCTCTGCCGCGCCCGGCGCAACAGGATCAGCGCACCGGCCGGCACGCCGTGTCCGGGCAGGGGGGTGACGACCAGTGAGCCGACCGGCCCGAAGCCCTCGGGGACGAGCCAGTCGGGGGCGGTGGCGGGATCTATCCAGCGCGAGGGCACCGGCGGGAAACCGCGCAGCGCCTCGGCCAGTCCCGGCACGGAATCCGGCGTGCCGGACACCGCGACGTGGGCGAGACGTCCGTCCTGGTCGCAGACGACCACGGGCAGTCTGCGGCCCCCGGCCGGGGCGACGACCAGCGCGGCGTCGGCCAGGTGGTCGGCGGCCAGGCTCGCGGTCACCTCCATGCAGCGGTCCAGGTTCAGCGAGGACAGCAGGGCGCTGGACGCCTCCGCCAGGAAGCGGGTGCGCTCCCGCTCGGCGGCGAGTTCCGCCGCCACCGACCGGTAGGCGGTCTCGTCCACCAGCCACCATGCCGTGCCGCCGCCGGCGAGGCGGGTGCGCTGTGCCGAGAAGTGGCGTCCGCCCCACGCGCCGTTGACGTCGCCGGGCCCTTCGGAGTGCTGCGCGCGGGCGAGCCAGGCGGGCGAGGACAGCGGCTCGTGGAGGCGGGCGGCCGGCAGCAGCGCCGAGGCCGCGTCGTTGAGCTGTACGACCCGTCCCGCCGCGTCCACGACCACCACCGGGTACGGGGCGTTCGCGGCACCCACCGCGTCAGCGGTGTCCGTGCCGGCACCCTCCGGGAGAACAGCCATCGATCGGGGGCCCGGATCCGGGCCCTCACCTCACCTCACGCGCGCGGTCTTCACACATTAACTTGCCGAGTGACAACTATCCCGCAATCCTTGCACCCGGGCAACCCGCCCGGGCGGCAGGACGAGTACCACCGGTGACCTCGCGTTCCGCGGGAGGGACGTCACACGGGGCCGTCTTGGAGCCGATGAACACGAGCTGGCAGAGTGCGGAGCATGAGCGACGAACAGCTGGTCACAGTCAGAGAGAGCGAACAGGCGTTCGTGGTGGCGGTCGCCGGAGAGGTCGACATCGACGTGGTCAACGAGCTCCACGAGTCGATGGCGCGGGCCTGGCGGGCGAACGCCCCTGTGACGGTGGTGGACCTGTCCGGGACCGAGTTCGCCGACTCCAGTCTCCTCAACCTGCTCCTCGAAGCCCGGCTGCGGTACGCGGAGCAGGGGCGAAGGCTGGCCGTCTCCGGGCCCTTCCACCCGACCGTGGCACGGCTGTTCCGGATCACCGGCACCGCGGACCACCTGCCGCTGGCCTCGACCACGGACGCGGCGGTCCGGCAGGCACACCCGGCACCCTGAGCGGCGTGCGGCGCCCCGTACTCAGGCGGCCGCCTCCTCCCGCACGACCGGCGTCGCGGTCCAGCGGATACGGGTGCCGCACAGGGCGACGGCGACGGCGGACGCGGCCACCGCGCCCATGCCCCAGGCGAGGCTGCTCGCGCTCGCGATGAAGCCGATCAGGGGCGGGCCGGCCAGCAGGCCGGTGGTGCCCATGGCGGCGACCAGCGTCAGCGCGTCCGACCCCTGCCGGGCCGCGGCGGCGTAGACGCAGGGGGTCACGGCGGCGATGCCCAGGCCCATGCAGGCGAACCCGGCGAGGGCGGGCGCGACACCGCCACTGACCAGGGCGGCGGCGAGACCGGCGCCGGCCGCGGTGCTGCCGACGAGGACGACGCGGCCGTCGCCCCAGCGGGCGCGCCAGCCGTCGGCGAAGACACGGGCGACGACCATCATGCCGGAGACGACGGCGATGCCCAGCGGGGCCAGTTCCGCCGAGGCCTCGGCGACGTCCCTGAGGTAGAGGGCGGACCAGTCGTTCATGGCCCCCTCGGCGACCGTGCCGAAGACCATCGCGCAGCACATCCACAGGGTCAGGCGGGAGGGGAGGGTCCATCGGCGCCGGGCCGGTTCCGGGGCGGCGGTCTCGGCCGGGGTGTCCTCGGCGGGGGCGTCCTGCGCGGGGGCGTCCTGCTCCAGCAGGCCCGTGCGGGACGTCAGGTTCAGGGCCGCCAGGAGGACCGCGGCGACGCCGAAGTGGGCCAGGACCGAGTCGGTCGCCGCGGTCATGCCGGAGGCGACGAGGGCGGCGAGCAGGGAACCGGCGCTGAATGTGGCGTGCAGCCTCGCCATCGTGTTGCGTTCGTGCCGTGTCTCCAGGGCCGCGCCCTGCGCGTTCATGGCCACGTTCAGGCCGCCGACCAGGACGCCGTCCGCGCACATGACCAGGAGGGCCACCGGGTAGTTGGGGGCCGCCGCGAGGGCGGGCAGCGCGAGGGCCAGGCCGAGCTGGGAGAGCAGGGCCAGGCGGCGCGAGCCCAGGCGGCGCATCAGGTACGCCACTGCGGGGAACGTCACCGCCGAGCCGACCCCCGCGGCCATCAGGAGCACACCCACCTCGCCCGCGCTCAGGTCCAGGTCGGACTTGAGCACCGGGATCCGGGCCGCCCAGGTGGCGTACTGGAATCCCAGGGAGAGGAAGAGCGCGGCGATCGCCAACTGGCCGCGCAGGAAGGGGTCGTTCAGGCGGGACACGCGCATCAGCTCACTTCGCGCAGGGTGGTTGCGGGCGGGGACGGGGACGGACGGGCCGGGACCGGCTTGGACATGTAGACGGCCCCGCCGCCGTACGCGCCGGCGGGCACGACGCCGGGCTGGGCGACGAAGCCGCGCGCCGTCCAGAAGCCTTCGGTGCCGCCCACGGCGACCAGCGAGATCCGCTCGTCGCCGCGGGCCCTGGCCGTGCCGGTGAGGTGGTGCAGGAGGTGGCTGGCGAGCCCGCGCCGGCGCAGGCCGGGCGCCACGACGATGTCGTGCAGGTGGAGGTTGCCCCAGCCACCGGACCCGCTGGACGGGCTGGACGAGCCGGACGGGTGCGCCGGCGGTTCCGCGTCCTCCGTCCGGGCCAGGTCGGGGTAGCGGTGCGGCGGGTAGGGCAGGGCGAGGACGTAGCCGGCGGTGCGGGGGCCGACGTCCACGACGAAGCAGGTGTCCGGCGACGCCGCCGCCCGGGACTGCAGCGCGGCCCGGTCCTCCGACAGGCCGAGGCCGCTGTAGGCGTCCCGCTCCAGCGCGACCACGGCGTCCCAGTCCCGGTCGGCGAGGAGCCGTACGCGCACGGTCTCATCCATCGGCGCCGGTCCCCTCCGGGCGGTCGGCCCAGGCGTGCGGGAGCGGGGCGAAGCCGTTGAATCCGAGGGTGGTGTAGCTGGTCGCGTACGCGCCGCAGGACAGCACCCAGACCGGGTCGCCGGAGGCCAGCGCGGCGGGTACCCGGACCAGTCCCTCCTCGTGGGAGTAGGCGTCGTCGCTGTCGCAGGTGGGTCCGGCGACGACGGCGGGCACCCGCGGCCCTGCGGTGTGGCCCGGGAAGTGCAGGGGGTACTGGAGCGCGTCCATCTCGTAGAGTCCGTTGAACTTGCCGCAGCTCAGGTAGAGCCAGTACTGCCGCTCGCCGCCCGCTCCGCGGCGCTCGGCGAGGCGGGTGACGTGGGCGCGGATCGCGCCGTGGTCGGCGACGAGGTGCCGCCCCGGTTCGACGACGAAGTCCAGGGGACCCCCGTGGACGCGGCGCAGTTCGTCCGTGCCCTCCCGGATCACCCGGAAGATCTTGTCCAGCGGCGGGTCGAGGAGCGCGCCGCGCCGGTCGCGGTAGCCGAGCGCGGGCAGTCCGCCGCCGAGGTTGACGTGGTCGACGCGGATGCCGCGCCGGTCCAGGGCGCGCAGTACGTCGCCCAGGTCGTCGACGGCGGCGTGCCAGGCTTCGCCGGTCATCTGCTGGGAGCCGACGTGCACGGACAGCCCGGCCGGGACGAGACCGGCGTCCCGGGCCCGGGCCAGCACGTCGACGGCGTCCTCGGGCGGGCAGCCGAACTTGTTGCTCAGTCCCCACACGGCCCCCGCCCCGCCGGTCGCCACCCGGCAGAAGACTCGGGCGCCGGGCGCGTGGACGGCGAGGGCGGCCACGTCCTCGGCGCTGTCGGTGGCGAAGGTGCGCACGCCCAGCCGGTACGCCTCGGCGATGTGCCGGTCGGACTTGACGGTGTTGCCGTAGTGCACGCGCCCGGCCGGGACCCCGGCCCGCAGCGCCTGCTCCACCTCGCCGGGGCTGGCGGCGTCGACCCCGGCGCCCCGGCGGGCGAGGACGCCGAGGACCTCGTCGAGCGGGCAGGCCTTGAGCGCGAACCGCACCTGTACGCCGGGCAGTTCGGCCCGCAGGGTGTCCAGGCTCCGGCCGATGCCGGCCAGGTCGTAGACGATCCGGTCCTCGGTGGCGGCGGCGAGGGCGGCGGCCAGGGGCTCGCTGAGGACCGCGCCCGTCGGCAGCGCTCTGACCGGGTCCGTCCCGGCGGCCGCGCTCACCGGGACCGCCCCGGCGGGCGGGTCAGGGGCGTGTCGCCGGCGGCGGCCACCAGCCCCTCCCAGGCCTCCGTCAGCACCGCGAAGTCCGCCATGTCGTCGCGTGCCTCGTCGAGGAGGCGCGCGCGCCGTCCGGCCAGGTGGTCGGCGAACTCGGCGTACCGGCCGCCGAGTCGGCGGTAGGCGGCGTCGAGGGCGTCGAGCCTGCGGACGTTCTCGCCGGTGTCCAGGCCGGTGCTCTCGCGGGCCAGGGCCGCCACGGCGGCGGGGCGGACCCGGCCGTGTGCGTCCAGGAGGGCGTCACCGGCGTCGGCCATCCGGTCGTAGACGAAGTGGAAGTAGAGCATCGACAGCAGGAACTTGGCGAAGCGGGTCTGGTAGGCGAGGAAGCCGGGTCCCGTCCTGCGTTCGCCCGTGTAGTAGTTGACGATGTTGCGGTTGTGGAGCACGCCGGGCAGCCGCGCGTCGTGCACGAGGTGGATGAGGAAGTAGTCGCTGCCGATGGTGTCCCGGGCCGGTGGCAGCGGCACGCGTTCGCTGACGCTCGGGCCGTGGAAGGCGATGTTGCACATGTCGACCCGCATGGGGTCGACCACGGTCAGCAGCGAGCGGTCCGCCGTGAAGGGCTCGGTGCCCGCGCCGGCGAAGGACTCCTCCACGAGGGCGCGCTTCTGCTCGGCGGACCAGTCCTCCGGCGCCCAGAGGGAGACGACGTCGTGGTAGACGGCGGGGTCGGCGTCCCGTATCCGCGCGATGTCGACGGAGAGTTCGCCGACGAAGGAGCTGCCGACCATGGCGACCCGCCGGCCGAGGAGGTCGTCCGGGAGGCGGACCGGCTCGGTGACGCCGCCCGCGGCGTCGGCGGCGCGTGCGCCGAGGGAGAGCAGCTCGTGGTGGACGGGGAAGACGGTCCGCCCGTCCACGCTCTGGTAGCGGCTGTCGGAGTCCCTGCGGTGGACGGACTCGCAGCCGAGCGCGGCCGCGATCAGGAAGGCGCGGTTGGTGCAGGCGCCGTAGGACAGTCCGTCGGGGAGCATCAGGTCGAGCAGCAGCTCGGGCTTGGCGCTGCCGGAGCGTGCCGTCACGCGGGCCAGGAAGTCGCGCTGGCCGGCCTCGTCGAGGTGGTGCGCGGTGATCCGGGGGTGCGCGGGCAGGCGCCGTACGGCGTCGGCGTGGGCGGCGTGGTCCGCGGGCCCGCAGGAGTCGAGGACCAGCAGATGGACCTCGACGTCGAAGTGGTCGGCGGCGTGGGCGGCTTCCGCGCCGAGGGCCGCGATCGTCTCCGGGCAGTGCCGGTTGGTGGGCAGGGTCAGGCAGATGCGGCGCATGCGGCGTCCCCGGTGGCCTCGTCGGTCGCCCCGTCCGTGGCCGCGTCGGCGTGCCAGGACTTGAGGCCGAGCAGTCTGGCGCCGAGTTCGGTCAGTTCGGCGGGGCCGTAGCGCTCGGACTCGTGCCGGTGGGCGTCGCCGAGGAGGGTGGCGTTCCAGTCGGGGGTGGTGAGGTTCCGCCAGGAGTCGACGCGGGAGTCGCGCAGGGCGTGGTGGGTCTCGAGGGCGGGCATCATCGACAGGTACTGCACGGCGCGCACGCCGTCGCCGGAGATGTTGGGCGCGACGCCGTGGGCCAGCAGGCCGTTCCAGATGAGCAGGTCGCCGGCCTCCAGGTCGGGCCGTACGACGGGCATGTCCTCGCGGTCGATCGCGGGCCGGATGGGGTCGCGGCCGTCGGGCTGGAGGGCCTTCCAGCGGTCGAAGCGCCGGAACAGCTCGGGGCAGCACTGGAAGCCGCCGTGGTCGGGCTTGGTGTCGTTGAGGGCGATGATGCCCTGGACGCGCTGGGGCAGGACGCCCTGCGTGGTGTCGACGTCCCAGTGCAGTTCGATGTCGAAGCCGCGCTCGGGCTTGTCGATGAGGGCGCGGTCCCGGTTGCCCGTGTTGGGCGGGTTGAGGTTGAGCCGGTCCAGGGTGACCCACAGCTCCTCGCAGTCCCAGACGTCGACGAAGGCGTCGTAGACGCGCTGCGCCTGGCGGCTGTCCCAGATGAGCTGGTGCTGGTAGGCCTCGACGAAGCCGTAGATGTGCAGCTCCCGGTCGAGGTCGGAGCGGTACTCGCGCTCCTGGTACCAGGTGTCGGGGCGCTCGGGGTCGAGGCCCTGGAACTCCCAGGCGAAGTCGAGCAGCCGGCGCGCGGAGGAGGCGGGTATGGCCTCCTTCACCACGACGTATCCGTACGTCTGCCAGTGGGCGAAGTCCTCCTCGGACAGCACCCGCAGCGGCCGGGTCTTGTCGAGGTCGCGCAACTGGGTGCGGACCAGGTACGTGTCGGCGTCCGCGCTGAAGTAGGGCAGGTCCGACGGGGCTCGGTGGAGGTAGGAATCGGGCGTCGCCATGGGGTGCTCCAGATCCTCGCCGTCGCCCCGTGCGGGCAACGGCGGTGCGTGCGACGGCGGTCGGGCCGTCGCACCTGAGGTCGGTGGTGGCAGCGGGGCCCGCTCGCGTCACGGGGCGGGAACGGGTCGACGAGGGCGGCTCGGCGGACGGGGGGTCGCCCCGCTCAGGGCGTCGCCCGGTCCACGCTCTCGTCCAAAGGGGTCGTCTCGTCCGGGGTGGTCGTCACGGAAGTCGTCGTACGGGAGGTGTCGCCGCGCGGGCGGCTTCGCAGTCGGCCGCGGCAGGCGCCCGGCGCGGAAACGGCTGTCACAGGTGTCCCTCGCCGAACGTGCGCCTCACAATGGACTAGACCAAGGGAGGGTGTCAACACTCCTTTCGACGAGGTCAGTTGTTACTTCCGAGTTGGGCGGATCCCCTCTTGACACGCCTGGTTAACCTGAACGCGCACCTTCTTGGTCTATACCAAGAATCCTCTCCGAAAGGCTCCGAAAGGCGCGGTCGATGGGCACCAGCAAGCACAGCAGCGAGTTGCGTCGGCTCGCGCTCTCCGTTCTGCAGCCGGGCTTCGTGGGCACCGAGGCGCCCGACTGGGTCCTGCGCGACATCGGCGACGGACTGGCCTCCGTCGTGCTCTTCTCCCGCAACATCGTCTCCACCGAGCAGGTCGCCCGGCTGACTGAACAACTACGCGCGGAGAATCCCGAGTTGATCGTGGCGATCGACGAGGAGGCGGGTGACGTCACCCGGATCGAGTCCGCCACGGGCTCGTCCCGGCCGGGCAACTTCGCGCTCGGCACCGTCGACGACACGGACCTGACCGAGGCCGTCGCCGCCGACCTCGGCCGGCAGCTGCGCACCGCCGGAGTGAGCCTCGACTACGCGCCGAGCGCGGACGTCAACTCCAACCCGGACAACCCGATCATCGGCGTACGCTCCTTCGGCTCGGCCCCCGACGTGGTGTCCCGGCACACCGCCGCGTGGATCCGCGGCCTCCAGTCCTCCGGCGTGGCCGCCTGCGCCAAGCACTTCCCGGGCCACGGGGACGTAGCCGTCGACTCCCACCACGACCTGCCCGCGTACGGGGCCGGGCCGGACGAGATCGCCGCCCAGGCGCTGCCCCCGTTCCGGGCGGCCGTCGCGGCCGGGGTCCGCGCGGTGATGAGCGGTCACCTGCTGGTACCGGCTTACGACCCCGACCTCCCGGCCACGCTGAGCCGGCGCATCCTGCACGACCTGCTCCGCGACGAGCTGGGCTTCGACGGCCTGGTGGTCAGCGACGCCATCGAGATGGGCGCCGTCACCCGCCGGTACGGCATCGACGGCGCCACGGTGAAGGCCGTCGCGGCCGGGGTGGACGCCATCTGCGTCGGCGGCGAGAGCGCCGAGGAGGCCACCACCGCGCTGCTGGTCAAGGCGCTGGTCGCCGCGGTGACGGACGGGGAGCTCCCCGAGGAGCGGCTGGCCGACGCGGCGGGCCGGGTACGGGAGTTCGCCGCCTGGTCGGCCGGGCTGCGGGCCGGCGCCTCGGCCTCCCCGGCACCGGCGGCCGGCGAGGGCATCGGGCAGGTCGCCGCGCGCCGTGCCGTCCGGGTCACCGGCGCCGCGCGCGAGGCCCTGCCGCTGACGGCGCCGCCGCACGTGGTCGAGCTGGCGCCGGTGACCAACATGGCCATCGGCAAGGAGACCCCCTGGGGCGTGGCAGGCCCGCTGCGGGAGCGGCTGCCCGGCACGACCTCGGTACGGGTGCGCGGCCAGGAACTGGAGGAGGGGACGGTGGCGCTGGAGAGCTGCGCCCTCGCACCGGCCGCGGGACGTCCGCTGGTCGTCGTCGCGCGCGACGCGGCCCGGCACACCTGGATGAGCCGCGCCGTGACCGGCCTGACCGCGGCCCGCCCGGACGCGATCGTGGTCGAGATGGGCCTGCCCGGCACCCACGGCGCCGCGGCGGCCCAGATCTTCACCCACGGCGCGAGCGCCGCCTCCGGCGTGGCCGCCGCGGAGATCCTGGCGGGCGCGGACGCCTTCTGAGCGTCCCGCGCCGGGGGCCCCGCCGGCTTCGCGACCGCGCGGCTCAGCGGGCCGTCTGCGTGTGGACGTACTCCGTGAGGCGGGTCAGCGCGTCCGGGTCGGTGGTGGGCAGCACACCGTGGCCGAGGTTGAAGACGTGGCCCTCCAGGCCCGCCGCCGCGTCCAGGATCTCGCGGGTCTTGGTCTCCACCGCCTCGCGCCCGGCGAAGAGGACGGCCGGGTCCAGGTTGCCCTGCAGCGCCTTGCCGGGGCCGACGCGGCGGGCCGCCTCGTCCAGCGGGACACGCCAGTCGACGCCGACGACGTCCGCGCCGGCCTCGCCCAGCAGACCGAGCAGCTCGCCGGTGCCGACGCCGAAGTGGACGCGCGGCACGCCGTACTCCGAGACGGCTTCGAAGACCTTGCGGGAGGCGGGCAGCACCGAGCGGCGGTAGTCCGCGGGAGAGAGGGCGCCGACCCAGGAGTCGAAGAGCTGGACGGCGCTCGCCCCCGCCTCGATCTGTACCCTCAGGAAGGCGGCCGTGATGTCCGCGAGCCGGTCCAGGAGGTCGGCCCACAACTGCGGGTCGCCGTACATGAGCGCCTTGGTGTGCTCGTGGTTGCGGGACGGGCCGCCCTCCACGAGGTAGCTCGCGAGGGTGAACGGCGCACCGGCGAAGCCGATCAGCGGGGTGGCGCCCAGTTCACGGGTGAGCAGGCCGAAGGCCTCGGTGACGTAGGCGACGTCCTCGGGGGTGAGCTGACGCAGCCGTGCCAGGTCCGCGCGGGTGCGGATCGGTTCGGCGATCACCGGTCCGACCCCCGGCTTGATGTCGAGGTCGATGCCGATGGCCTTGAGCGGGACCACGATGTCGCTGAAGTAGACCGCCGCGTCCACGCCATGCCGCCGCACCGGCTGGAGGGTGATCTCGGCGACCAGTTCCGGCCGCATGCAGGACTCGAGCATCGGGATGCCCTCGCGCGCCTTGAGGTACTCCGGCAGCGAGCGCCCCGCCTGCCGCATGAACCACACGGGGGTGTGCGGCACCGGCTCACGCCTGCACGCCCTGAGGAAGGCGGAGTCGTACGTGGCGGTCGGCTGCTTGCCCGCGGGGCTCTGGTTGGCACTCACATCGGCAAGTCTCCCACGAGCCCCGCACGGCGCCGGACCACGGGGGGAACGGCCCGCGCGGGCCCCTCCGAACCGCAGGATCCGGACATCGCGCCCGCACGCGGGTGTCCCTCCCTGCGCCGAGCCGCCGTTCCGCTTAATGTTCCCCGCATGGCTGCGGCTCAGGGACGATTGTCGGACGACGCTGGCGGAACGGACGAGGCGAAGGGGGCCCAGGAGGAGGCCCGGCACAACGGGAACAAGGGGAGTACCGCGCCCTCGGCCTTCACGGCCGCCGTCGAGGCGCTGCGGTCGGCGCGGCTGCGGCCGCAGGTGGAGGTCGAGGCGACACGCGCGCCGCAGCGGCTGGCCCCGTACGCGTATGCCCTGGAGGCCGCGGTCGTCGACGGCGACGAGGACCTGGCGGACGGGCGGCTGGTGCTGCTGCACGATCCGGCCGGCCACGACGGCTGGCACGGGACCTTCCGGCTGGTGACGCTGGTGCGTGCCGAGCTGGAGCCGGAGATGGCCGCGGACCCGCTGCTGCCGGACGTGTGCTGGTCCTGGCTCACCGGCGCGCTGGAGGCGCGCGGACTGGCGTACGGCGAGCCCAGCGGCACGGTCACACGCGCGAGTTCCCACTATTTCGGGGGACTCTCGGCGCGGCCGTCCGCCTCGCAGATCGAGATCCGGGCGTCCTGGACGCCGCGCGAGGGCCTGGGCGGCGTCCCGGACACCGCGGGGCACCTCTCCTCGTGGTGCGATCTGCTGGCCCAGGTCGCGGGTCTGCCGCCGGCGGCGCCCGGCGACGCGTCGGTCGTCACACTGCCGCAGCGACGCGGCCCGCAGTCACGCTGACCGACCAGCCGCACCGACCACCCCAGCGCCCGGCCGTCCCGACGGCCGGGCGCTCCGCTGTGCGGCCACTCCTCCACCCCTCAATCCCTCGCCCGAATTACACCTATTCGTCAGGGCATGACCCCCACCCAGGAAACGTTCCGTCACTTTGTCGACACAGCCACATTCGGCCACGTATCGACAAAGTGCGGAAGCGTTCGATCTTCGAATGATCGACAGTGTGTCCGAATTGCTCGGATTGTTACTCACTAGATCGTGATCATTCTCTAAAGGCGGACGGGCTCGCTGCCGAAGACGACTGTGACCTTGAAAGCACGGTTCGTCCCGGCTTCACCCCCACGAGCCGGCCCCGTCCCGCACCCCAGGAGGCCTGGTGTCCGTTCTCCTCGAGCAGCCTGCAAGCCTGGTCGCCTACCGCCCGAACAAGCCGACCGCCATGGTGGTCGTGGCCGATCAGCGCGTCCGTTCCACCGTCACCCGCCATCTGTGGGCGCTCGGTGTGCGCGACGTCATCGAGGCCTCGTCCGTCGCGGAGGCTCGTCCCCGCATCGGCAACCCCCGCGACATCTGCGTCGCGGAAGTACACCTCCCCGACGGCTCCGGCCTGACCCTGCTGTCGGAGACCCGCGCCGCGGGCTGGCCCAACGGCCTCGCCCTGTCCGCCGCCGACGACATCGGCGCCGTGCGCAACGCCCTCGCCGGCGGCGTCAAGGGCTACGTCGTCACCGGCACCCGCACCAACGTCGGGCTCCCCACCCGCCCGGGCGCCGCCCCCATCGGCGCCGCCGCCGCCCGGCTGCACCGCCGCCACCCGGGCGCCCCGAGCCACCCGGGCGGCTACCGCGAACTCTCCGGCCGCGAGGTCGAGGTGCTGCGGCTGGTCGCGGAGGGCCAGTCCAACAAGGCGATCGGCGTCTCGATGGGCCTGTCCGCCCTGACCGTCAAGAGCCACCTCGCGCGCATCGCCCGCAAGCTCGGCACGGGCGACCGCGCCGGGATGGTCGCGGTGGCCCTGCGCACCGGCATCATCCACTGACCACCCCGCACCTGCCCGCCCCCTCCACTCCCCCACTCCCCCCGCCCCCTCCGCTCCCCTCCCCCGAAGGTCCCGTGCAGCCCGTCTTTCACTGACCTGACTGGTTTACGACCCCCCGGCGCCCACGAAACCGCAGCAGACCGTCCACTGCGAACCACCGGAGGCGCCCCTCCGGACGACGCCGGATCTTCTGCGAGTCAGGCGCCGACCCCCTTGCTCGAACCACGCGAGGGCATTCCACCGGTGATCGCCGACGCCGGCGCCCTCGCCGAAGTGACCGCCGCCTTCGCCGCCGGCCGCGGCCCCGTCGCCGTCGACGCCGAGCGCGCCTCCGGGTACCGCTACGGCCAGCGCGCGTACCTGGTGCAGCTGCGCCGGGAGGGCGCGGGGACCGCGCTGATCGACCCGGTGGCCTGTCCCGACCTCTCCGGCCTCGGCGCGGCGATCGCGGACGCCGAGTGGGTGCTGCACGCCGCCACCCAGGACCTGCCGTGCCTGCGCGAAATAGGGATGGTGCCCACCCGTATCTTCGACACCGAGCTGGCCGGACGGCTCGCGGGGTTCCCGCGCGTCGGGCTGGGCGCGATGGTGGAGAACGTCCTGGGCTTCGTGCTGGAGAAGGGCCACTCGGCCGTCGACTGGTCGACCCGCCCGCTGCCCGAGCCGTGGCTGCGCTACGCGGCGCTCGACGTCGAACTCCTCGTCGACCTGCGCGACGCGCTGGAGAAGGAGCTGGACCGGCAGGGCAAGCTGGAGTGGGCGCGGCAGGAGTTCGACGCGATCGCCTCGGCCCCGCCGCCCGAGCCCCGCAAGGACCCGTGGCGCCGCACGTCCGGCATGCACAAGGTGCGCCGGCGCCGTCAGCTGGCGGTCGTGCGCGAGCTGTGGCAGGCCCGGGACCGGATCGCGCAGCGCCGGGACGTCTCGCCCGGCAAGGTGCTCGGGGACGCGGCGATCGTCGAGGCGGCCCTCGCGCTGCCGCCCAACGCGCACGCGCTGGGCGCGTTGAACGGCTTCGGGCGGGTCGGCCGCCGGCAGCTGGAGCAGTGGCAGGACGCGGTCGACCGGGCCAGGGCGCTGTCCGAGTCGCAGCTGCCCCCGCCGGGCCAGCCGGTCACCGGCCCCCCGCCGCCGCGGGCCTGGGCCGACAAGGACCCGGCCGCCGCGACCCGGCTGACCGCGGCGCGCGCGGCGGTGACGGCGCTCGCCGAGCGGCTGAACATGCCGCAGGAGAACCTGATCACCCCGGACACGGTGCGCCGGGTCTGCTGGGAGCCGCCCGCGGCCGTCGACGCCGAGTCGGTGAGCGCGGCCCTCGCCGGGCACGGGGCCCGGCCCTGGCAGGTGGAGCAGGTGACACCGGTCCTGGTGACGGCGCTGGCCGAGGGCTCGGACTGAGAGCCGCCGACCCGACCCACCGGCCCGTCGTACCGGAGAGCGACCCGGGGTGGCGGGCGGCGGGTTTCGGCCAGGGTGCCGGGTCCGAGGGGCCGCCGACGGGCGCGGGCGCCGGGTCCGGCCGTCCGCCGACGGGCCCGGGCGCCGGGCCGGGCGGGTCCGCCGGCGGTGTGACGGGCGGTGTGACCTTCGCCGCTCCCGCCGGGGGGACTGGGCAGCTACGTTACTCATAAGTAGCATGGGACTGAGCGCGCGCTCAGCGCATGCGTGCCGCAGCAGTGCCACCCCGCACCCTGGAGGAGAGCCATCGTGCCTCGTACCGTCAGGGACGTCGTCTTCGTCGACGGCGTCCGCACCCCGTTCGGCAAGGCGGGCCCGAAGGGCGTCTACCACGAGACCCGCGCCGACGACCTGGTCGTGAAGGCGATCCGGGAGCTGCTGCGCCGCAACCCCGGTCTCGACCCGAAGAAGATCGACGAGGTCGCCGTCGCCGCGACCACGCAGATCGGCGACCAGGGCCTGACCATCGGCCGCACCGCCGGCATCCTGGCGGGCCTGCCCACCTCGGTCCCCGGCTACTCCATCGACCGCATGTGCGCGGGCGCCCTGACCGCCGTCACCACGGTGGCCGGCTCGGTCGCCTTCGGCGCGTACGACGTCGCCGTCGCGGGCGGGGTCGAGCACATGGGCCGCCACCCGATGGGCGAGGGCGTGGACCCGAACCCGCGGTTCGTCAGCGAGAAGCTGGTCGACGAGTCCGCCCTGTTCATGGGCATGACCGCCGAGAACCTGCACGACCGCTACCCGGGCATCACCAAGCAGCGCGCCGACGAGTACGCCGTGCGCTCGCAGGAGAAGGCCGCCAAGGCCTACGCCAACGGCCAGATCCAGGCCGACCTGGTGCCGGTCTCGGTGCGCCGCACCAACGAAGAGGCCGGCGAGACGGGCTGGGGCCTGGTCACCGCCGACGAGCCGATGCGCCCCGGCACCACGCTGGAGAACCTGGCGGGCCTCAAGACGCCGTTCCGGGTGCACGGCCGGGTCACCGCGGGCAACGCGGCCGGTCTGAACGACGGCGCCACCGCCTCGATCATCGCGAGTGAGGACTTCGCCCGCGAGAACGACCTTCCCGTCAAGATGCGCCTGGTGGCGTACTCCTTCGCGGGCGTCGAGCCGGAGGTCATGGGCTACGGCCCGATCCCGGCGACGGAGAAGGCCCTGGCCCAGGCCGGGCTGTCCATCGACGACATCGGCCTGTTCGAGATCAACGAGGCCTTCGCCGTCCAGGTCCTCGCGTTCCTGGAGCACTACGGCATCGCCGACGACGACGCGCGCGTCAACCAGTACGGCGGCGCGATCGCCTTCGGCCACCCGCTGGCCTCCTCGGGCGTCCGGCTGATGACGCAGCTGGCCCGCCAGTTCGAGGAGCAGCCGCACGTCCGCTACGGCCTGACCACCATGTGCGTCGGCTTCGGCATGGGCGCGACGGTCGTCTGGGAGAACCCGCACTTCGAGGGGGACAAGTGAGCACCACCGCAGAGCTGTTGAAGGGTGCGGCCGAGCTGTTCCCGGACGAGGTCGTCACGCAGGCGCACGTACGCCACTTCGACCTGCCCCTCGGCGCGGGCCGCTTCGCGCTGATCACCCTGGACAACGGGCACGACCACAAGAAGCCGACCACCCTCGGCCCGCAGTCGCTGGCGAACATCGACGCCGCGATCGACCAGGTCGAGAAGGAGGCCGCGGACGGCGACATCGTCGGCGTCGGCGTCACCGGCAAGCCGTTCATCTTCGCCGTCGGCGCCGACCTCAAGGGCGTCGAGCTGCTGAAGCGGCACGAGGACGCGCTGGCCATCGGCAAGGGCGGCCACGACGTCCTCAAGCGCCTCGCGAACCTCGCGGTGCCGTCCTTCGCGTACTACAACGGCGCCTCCATGGGCGGCGGCGTCGAGATCGGCCTGCACTGCACCTACCGCACGGTGTCGGCGGCCCTCCCGGCGTTCTCGCTGCCCGAGGTCTTCCTCGGCCTGGTCCCCGGCTGGGGCGGCTGCACGCTGCTGCCGAACCTGATCGGCGCCGACAAGGCCGTCTCGGTGATCATCGAGAACAGCCTCAACCAGAACAAGCAGCTCAAGGGCGCGCAGGTCCACGAACTCGGCATCGCCGACGCGATCTTCGAGGGCGCGGACTTCCTGGAGCAGTCGCTGCTCTGGACGGCGTCCGTCCTCAAGGGCGAGATCGCCGTCGAGCGCCCGGTGATCGACCGCGGCGAGGCCTGGGACCAGGCGGTCGCCAAGGGCCGGTTCATCGCCGACGGCAAGGTGCACGGCGCCGCCCCGGCCGCCTACCGCGCCCTGGACATCATCGCCGCCGCCAAGAACGGCGACCTCCAGCAGGGCTACGACGCCGAGGACGCGGCCCTCGCCGACCTGATCATGGGCGGCGAGCTGCGCTCCGGCATCTACGCCTTCAACCTGGTCCAGAAGCGCGGCAAGCGCCCGGCCGGCGCCCCGGACAAGAACCTGGCCCGCCCGGTCACCAAGGTGGGCGTCGTCGGCGCCGGTCTGATGGCCTCCCAGCTGGCGCTGCTCTTCCTGCGCCGCCTGGAGGTGCCGGTCGTCCTGACCGACATCGACCAGGAGCGCGTCGACAAGGGTGTGGGCTACGTCCACGCCGAGATCGACAAGCTGCTCGGCAAGGGCCGTGTCAACCAGGACAAGGCGAACCGGCTGAAGGGCCTCGTCTCCGGCGTGCTGGACAAGGCCGAGGGCTTCGCGGACGCGGACTTCGTCATCGAGGCCGTCTTCGAGGAGATGGGCGTCAAGCAGAAGGTCTTCGCCGAGGTCGAGGCCGTGGCGCCCGCGCACGCGATCCTCGCCACGAACACCTCCTCGCTCTCCGTCTCCGAGATGGCCTCGAAGCTGAAGCACCCCGAGCGGGTCGTCGGCTTCCACTTCTTCAACCCGGTCGCGATCCTCCCCCTGCTGGAAATCGTCCGCGGCGAGCAGACCGACGAGGCCGCGCTGGCCACGGCGTTCGGCGTCGCCAAGAAGCTGAAGAAGACCGCGGTCCTCGTCAAGGACGCCCCGGCGTTCGTGGTCAACCGCATCCTGACCCGCTTCATGGGCGAGATCCAGAACGTCATCGACGAGGGCACCCCGGTGCCGGTGGCGGAGAAGGCGGTGGAGCCGCTCGGCCTGCCGATGTCCCCGCTGGTCCTCCTCGAACTGGTCGGCCCGGCCATCGGCCTGCATGTCTCGGAGACCCTCAACCGGGCCTTCCCCGAGCGCTTCACGGTCTCCCCGAACCTAAAGGCGGTCGTCGAGGCCGGCAAGCGCGGCTTCTACGTCTACGACAGCGGAAAGCCCGAGCTGGACCCGGAGGTCGCCGCGCTCCTCAAGCAGGGCGACTCCGTCCTCACCGAGGAGCAGGTCCGCGACCGCGTCCTGGACGCGGTGGCCCAGGAGATCGGCCTGATGCTCGACGAGGGCGTCGTCGCCGAGGCCCAGGACATCGACCTCTGCCTGATCACCGGCGCCGGCTGGCCCTTCCACCTGGGCGGCGTCACGCCGTACCTGGACCGCGAGGGCGTCGCCGAGCGCGTGAACGGGAAGCGGTTCCTGGCGGCCGGCGTGGCGAGCGTGCCCGCGTAACGGCCGTACAACGACGACTGAGGGGCCCCTGCCGAGGCGGGGCCCCTCTTCTCGTGCCTGGCCGCGCGGGGCGGTGCAGGGGGCCGTCAGACGGCCTGCCAGGCCCCCAGCGCCAGACCCGCCTCGTCCTTCTGCCGGCTCAGCAGCAGCTGACCGCCGGACGGGGACAGCGTCGCCGCCACCACCCGCCCGTCGGCGTCCCGGGCCAGGGACACCAGGGCGTCGTCCGGCAGCGCGGGCCCCGACTCCGTCCAGCTCGCGCCGAGTTCCTCCTGCTCCGAGGGGTAGGCGGCGAAGACGACGCGGCCGCTGCCGGCCGAGCGCTGGGCGACGAGCGTGCAGTCGTGGCCGTCTATCGCGGCGCGGGTGGCGGCGACGGGGCCGGGACCGGCCGCGGACAGCAGGGGCACGGGCTTCGTACCGGGGCGCCACACGCACAGGCGGTCCGAGCCGTCGGTGAAGAACAGGGTGGTGGACTCGTCCGAGGTGGCCAGGGCGCGCAGGGTCCCTGGGCGGGCCTCGCACTCCACGGCCTCCACCAGGTCGAACCGGGTGGCGGGCTCCTCCTGGCGCCAGTACTGGAGCGTGCCGGAGCCGGCGGCGTACACCTCCATGCGTCCGGCCCGGCCGGGCACGGCGGCGGGCGGGCCCTGGAGGTCGGCGCCCTTGAGGTCGCGCCAGGGGTGCCAGCCGCCCTTGTACTTCTGGGCGAGCTTGGAGACCCCGCCGCCCTCGTTGCGCGCGAAGACGTGCCCGCGGCCCTGGTCGTCGACCGCGACGGCGGGCCCGCCGGTGATCCCGCCCTTGCCGTCGGGATGGCCGGCCGGGGCCCAGTCGAGGGGCGCGAGGAGCGGGCGGAAGTGGGTGGTGTGGACCAGCTCCGCCCCGCCGGAGGGGGTGGGGGACCAGGCGGCCAGGTGCGTGTAGCCGTCGGCACCCCGGCCGATCCCCGCGACGGAGCTGAGCCGCCGGTCGCCGCCGATCCTGCGGGCGGCGGTCCAGGCACCGCCCGCAAGCTCCTCCGCCCGCCACAGGACGGCGTCCTGGGCCATCAGGTAGACACTGAGTCGGCCGTCCCGGCCGCGTATGAGCCACTCGCCGTTCACCTGATCATTTTATGCCGCCGTCCCCCGGGCTGTCCCGGGGGTGTGCGTGCGACCCTGGCGGCATGGACGCTGAGGGCAGGCAGGACGGCACCGCGCTCGTGGTCGTGGACGCCGCGAACGTCGTCGGGTCGGTGCCCGACGGCTGGTGGCGGGACCGGCACGGGGCCGCGGAGCGGCTGCGGGACCGGCTGGCGGCGGACGGGGTGCCGGGGCGGTCCGGGCCGGTGGAAATCGTGCTCGTCGTCGAGGGCGCGGCCCGCGGGGTGGAGTCCGTGCCCGGCGTGCGGGTGGAGGCGGCGCCCGGCAGTGGCGACGACCACATGGTCGCGCTGGTCGCGCGGACGGCCGGGGAGCGCCCCGTGCTGGTCGTGACCGCCGACCGCGAGCTGCGCCGCCGGGTGACGGCGCTGGGCGCGGAGGTGGCGGGCCCGAGGACGGTACGCCCCGTCTGAAGCCCGGCCCCGCGGACCGTTTCCGCCGGCACTCCCGCCCCCCGCCTACGGGGCTCCCGTCCGGTCGGCCGGGGCCTCCTCGCCGCGCGCCAGGCGGCTGTGGGTGCGGCCGTAGAGGAAGTACACGACGAAGCCGATCGCCATCCAGATGCCGAAGCGGACCCAGGTCTCGGCGGGCAGGTTGAGCATCAGCCACAGCGAGGCGGCCACCGACACGATCGGCAGCAGCGGGACCAGCGGGGTGCGGAAGGCGCGGGGCAGGTCGGGGCGGGTGCGGCGCAGGATGATCACGCTGATCGCGACGACGACGAAGGCGAAGAGCGTGCCGATGTTCACCAGTTCGGCCAGCTCGCTCAGGCTGGTGAAGCCGGCCACGATCGCGATGACCACGCCGAGCAGGATGGTCGGCCGGTACGGGGTGCGGAACTTCGGGTGGACGTGGGAGAAGAAGCGCGGCAGCAGCCCGTCGCGGCTCATCGCGAAGAACACCCGGCTCTGGCCGAGCAGCAGGATCATGCAGACCGTCGTCAGGCCGACGGCGGCCCCGAAGCTGATCACACCGGAGAAGAACGGGTGCCCCGTGGCCTTGAACGCGTCGGCGAGCGGGGCGTCGACGGAGAGCTGGGTGTAGTGCTGCATGCCGGTGACGACGATGGAGACGCCGACGTACAGCAGGGTGCAGATGATCAGCGAGCCGAGGATGCCGCGGGGCATGTCGCGCTGCGGGTTCTTGGTCTCCTCGGCGGCCGTGGCGACGACGTCGAAGCCGATGAAGGCGAAGAAGACGACCGAGGCGGCGGTGAAGATGCCCATCACCCCGAAGTTGGACGGCGCCCAGCCGAACATCAGCTGGACCAGGGGCGAGTGCAGGCCCCCGCCCGCCTCCACGGGCTGCGCCTTCGGGATGAACGGGTCGTAGTTGGCGCCCTTGACGAAGAAGGCGCCCGCGACGATCACGATGAGGACGACGGCGACCTTGATGGCGACGACGACCGAGGTGACCCGCGCCGACAGCTTCATGCCGAGGACGAGGATCGCGGTGAGCACCAGCACCAGGGCGGCGGCGAGGATGTCGAAGCCGAAGCCGTCGGCGCCGTCCCGGCCGCCCAGCTCGGCGGGCAGGTGCCAGCCCGCGTTGTCCAGCAGTGAGCGGAGGTAGCCCGACCAGCCGACGGCCACCACCGCCGTGCCGAGCGCGAACTCCAGAATCAGGTCCCAGCCGATGATCCAGGCCGGCAGTTCGCCCAGCGAGGCGTAGGAGAAGGTGTACGCCGATCCGGCCACCGGCACCGAGGAGGCGAACTCGGCGTAGCAGAGCGCGGCGAGGGCGCAGACGACGCCGGCGAGGACGAAGGCCAGGGCCACGGAGGGCCCGGCGTTGTCCTTGGCGACCGTGCCGGTCAGGACGAAGATGCCGGTGCCGATGACGACGCCGATGCCGAAGACGGTCAGGTCGAGGGCCGACAGGGACTTCTTGAGCCCGTGCTCCGGTTCCTCCGTGTCACTGATCGACTGCTCGATCTTCTTGGTCCTGAAGATACTGCTGCTGCTCACGGGTCCTCCCACGCTTGTCGTCCTCGACATGATCGAGAGGGGGCGTACTGCGTATGCCCCGGCGTGGGCGCATTCACGCGGATGGACCGGTTCCGCTACTGCAACGAGTGGGGGAACCGGCCCATTCGGCCGAGCGGGGAGTGCGCGGCGTCAGTCGCGCGCGGCCTCCACCTGGTCCACCTCGGCACCCGCCCGGTCGTACCGGCCGTCGAGCTTGGCGACCAGGCCGGTCACCTGGCGCGCGATGTCGGGCGCGGTGAGCCCGATCTCGGCGAGGACCTCGGCGCGGGTGGCGTGGTCGAGGAAGCGCGGCGGGATGCCGAAGTCGCGCAGCGGCACGTCGACGCCCGCGTCGCGCAGGGCCTGGGCGACGGCGGAGCCGACCCCGCCGACGCGGGAGTTGTCCTCGACGGTGACGACCACGCGGTGCCGCTCGGCGAGCGGGGCCATGGCCTCGTCGACGGGCTTGACCCAGCGCGGGTCGACCACGGTGGTGGAGATGCCCTGCTTGTTCAGCAGGTCGGCGACCTCCAGGCACATCGGCGCCAGGGCGCCGACGGAGACCAGGAGGACGTCGGGGGTGTCGGTGCCGGGGGCGCGCAGGACGTCCATGCCGCCGACCCGTCCGACGGCGGGCACGGCGGGGCCGACGGCGCCCTTGGAGAAGCGGACCACGGTCGGCGCGTCGTCGACCTCGACGGCCTCGCGCAGCTGGGCGCGGACCTGGTCGGCGTCGCGCGGGGCGGCGAGCCTGAGGCCGGGGACGACCTGGAGGATCGACATGTCCCACATGCCGTTGTGCGAGGCGCCGTCGGTGCCGGTGACACCGGCGCGGTCCAGGACGAAGGTCACGCCGCACTTGTGCAGGGCCACGTCCATCAGGACCTGGTCGAAGGCGCGGTTGAGGAAGGTGGCGTACACGGCGAAGACCGGGTGGACGCCGCCGTGCGCGAGGCCGGCCGCGGAGACGGCGCCGTGCTGCTCGGCGATGCCGACGTCGTAGACCCGGTCGGGGAAGGCCTTGGCGAACTTCTCCAGGCCGACCGGCTGGAGCATGGCCGCCGTGATGGCGACGACGTCGCGGCGCTCCTCGCCGAGCTTGAGCATCTCCTCGCCGAAGACGCTGGTCCAGTCGGCGCCGGAGGAGGAGATGGGCAGGCCCGTGTCGGGGTGGATCTTGCCGACGGCGTGGAAGCGGTCGGCCTCGTCCGCCAGGGCGGGCTGGTAGCCGCGGCCCTTCTCGGTGAGGCAGTGCACGATGACCGGGCCGCCGAAGCGCTTGGCGCGGGTGAGGGCGGACTCCAGGGCCTCGACGTCGTGGCCGTCGATCGGGCCGACGTACTTCAGGCCGAGGTCCTCGAACATGCCCTGCGGGGCGATGAAGTCCTTCAGGCCCTTCTTGGCGCCGTGCAGGGTGTCGTAGAGCGGGCGGCCGACGACCGGGGTGCGCTCCAGGAGGTCCTTGCCGCGGGCCAGGAAGCGCTCGTAGCCGTCGGTGGTGCGCAGGGTCGCCAGGTGGTCGGCGAGGCCGCCGATGGTGGGGGCGTAGGAGCGCTCGTTGTCGTTGACGACGATGACCAGGGGGCGGTCCTTGGCGGCGGCGATGTTGTTCAGCGCCTCCCAGGCCATGCCGCCGGTGAGGGCTCCGTCGCCGATGACGGCGACGACGCGGTCGTCGCGCTCCATGACCTGGTTGGCCTTGGCGATGCCGTCGGCCCAGCCGAGGACCGTGGAGGCGTGGCTGTTCTCGATGACGTCGTGCTCGGACTCGCCCTGCGAGGGGTAGCCGGACAGGCCGCCCTTCATCTTCAGCTTGGAGAAGTCCTGGCGGCCGGTGAGCAGCTTGTGGACGTAGGACTGGTGGCCGGTGTCCCAGAGCACCTTGTCCTTCGGCGAGTCGAAGACGCGGTGCAGGGCGAGGGTCAGTTCCACCACGCCGAGGTTGGGGCCGAGGTGGCCGCCGGTCTTGGACACGGCGTCGACGAGGAAGGTACGGATCTCCTCGGCCAGCTGGTTCAGCTCTTCCAGGCTGAGCCGGTCCAGATCGCGCGGTCCCGTGATGCGGGTCAGCAGCGGCACCCGTGCCTCCTTGCAGTAGAGCTGTTGCCGGGCCTGCCCGAGTCTAATGTTCCGCCGTGGCGGAACGTGTCCGGGCGGTGCGTCGTACGTCACGCGTTCGGCCTTACCCAGCGGCGGACCCTTCTACGTCTGCCCCGCCGGCCGCCCCGCGACGCCCCCGACGGGACCGACCGGAACGCAGCGGTCCGCCCGCCCCGGTCGGCACGGGGCCGGACGGGACGGGCGGACCGCTGTGGCCGGCCGGATGCGCGCTACGCGCGCCCGGCCGTCTTCTGCGTCTTGCGGGTGACCGCGTCGATGACGACGGTCGCGAGGAGCACACCGCCGGTGATCATGTACTGGACCGGCGAGGCGATGCCCTGCAGGGCGAGGCCGTACTGGATCGAGACGATGACCATCACACCGAGCAGCGCGTCCCACGTGCGGCCGCGGCCGCCGAAGAGGGACGTGCCGCCGATCACGGCCGCGGCGATGACGTTCATCAGGAACTCACCGGTACCCGCGCCCTGGTTGGCGGACGCGATCTTCGACGCGACGAAGAGGCCGCCGATCGCGGCGAAGGTGCCGGCGATCGCGAAGACCGAGATCCGCACCAGCTCCACGTTGATGCCGGCCCGGCGGGACGCCTCGACGCTGCCGCCGAGCGCGAAGATCTTGCGACCGTAGGCGGTGCGGCGCAGGACGAAGTCCGTGAGCAGCAGGAACGCCAGGAAGATCACCACGGCCAGCGGCAGGCCCTTGTACTGGTTGAAGACGATCGCGACGACGAAGGCCAGCACGGCCAGCAGCACCGTGCGGACGATGATCTCGCTCAGCGGCCGGGACGGCACCCCGGCGGCGGCGCGGCGGCGGTTGTCGAAGAAGGCGGAGAGGAAGTAGCCCGCCGTCACGACGATCGCCAGGCCGTAGGCGGCCGCCACGTCGCTGAAGTAGTAGCTGGTCAGCTTGACGACGATGCCGTCGCTGTCCAGGTTGATGGTGCCGTTGCTGCCGAGGATCTGCAGCATGGCGCCCTGCCAGAACAGCAGGCCGGCCAGCGTGACGGCGAAGGCCGGGACACCGATCCTGGCGAAGAAGAAGCCGTGCAGCGCGCCGGCCACGGTGCCGGTGAGGATGGCCAGGACCAGGGCCAGGACCTCGTTCATCCCGTGCGTGATGTTGAGCACGGCGAAGGTGGCGCCCGCGACACCGCTGACCGAACCGACCGACAGGTCGATCTCGCCGAGCAGCAGCACGAAGACGATGCCGACAGCGATCATGCCGGTGCCGACCATCGCGACCGACATGTCGGAGAAGTTGCCGGCGGTGAGGAAGTTGGAGTTGAGGCTGGTGAAGATGGCCCAGATGACCAGCAGACCGACCACGACCGGGATGGACCCGAGGTCGCCGGCCTTCATCTTCCGCTTGAACTCGCCGAGGTAGCCGGCGAAGCCCTGCTCGCGCACCAGCAGCCGCGGGTCGACCACGGCGACCGCGGCGGGGGCCGCGTCGGGGTTCTCCGCCGACGTCTCGTCGGCGGGTGCTGAGGTCTTGTCGATGCTCACTTCTTGATCTCCCCATTGGTGCGCGCCGCACGACGGGTCACGGCGTTCTCCGTGGCGCCCGTGATGGCGGAGATGATCTCTTCCTGGGAGGTCGACTTGACCTCGAAGATGCCGTTGTTGCGTCCGAGGCGCAGCACGGCGACCTTGTCCGCGACGGCCTTGACGTCGGCCATGTTGTGGCTGATGAGGATGACGGCGTGGCCGCGCTCGCGCAGCCGCTCGACCAGGTCGAGGACCTGCGCCGTCTGCTCGACGCCGAGGGCGGCGGTCGGCTCGTCGAGGATGACCAGCTTGGGCTCGCCGAGCATGGAGCGGGCGATCGCCACGACCTGGCGCTGACCGCCGGAGAGCGAGGCGATCGGGATGCGGACGCTGGGTATGCGGATGGACAGCGTGTCCAGCAGCTCCCGGGAGCGGCGCTCCATCTCCACCTCGTCCAGGACGCCGCGCTTGCGGATCTCCCGGCCCAGGTAGAGGTTGCCGACGACGTCGATGTTGTCGCACAGCGCGAGGTCCTGGTAGACGGTCGCGATACCGAGGCTCTGGGCGTCGTGCGGCCTGTTGATGGAGACGGACCGGCCGCCCCACTCGATGGCGCCCTCGTCGATGGGGTGCACGCCGGCGATCGTCTTGACCAGCGTGGACTTTCCGGCACCGTTGTCGCCCACCAGGGCGACCACCTCACCGGCGTGGACCTCAAGCTCTACGTCGGTGAGCGCCTGGACGGCACCGAATCGCTTGGAGACCCCGCGCAACGCCAGCACGGGCGTAGCGGACACGTGAACCAACTCCTTCGCCGCCTGACCCGGCGGGAGGTTGTGCAGCAGTTATGTATGGGGGGTGTTCCGTCCGGCGCCCCGCGCAGCGTGCGGGGCTGGTGTGGGCGGGGCGCCGGAGGAGCGGGGGCGGAGGTCCCGGGCGGCTCGGCCGGCCCGGGGCGCGGGTCCGCCTACTTCAGGCCGATCTTGTCGCACGCGGCCTTGTACCGGTCGGTGCAGATCTCGTCGACCGTGTAGAAACCGTCCTTGACGACGGTCTCCTTGATGTTGTCCTTGGTCAGCGAGACGACCGGGACGAGGACGGCCGGAACGTCCTTGACGGTGCCGTTGTCGATCTTGCTGGTGGCGATGGAGTCGAGCGACTTCCCCTGAGCCAGGGCGACGGCCATCTCGGCGGCGACCTCGCCCTCCTTCGGGTAGGACTTGAAGACGCTCATGTACTGCTCGCCGGTGACGATGCGCTGCACGGCGTTCAGCTCGGCGTCCTGCCCGGTGACCGGGATGTCGGCGATACCGGCCCGCTTCAGGGCGGTGATGAGACCGCCCGCCATGCCGTCGTTGGCGGAGTAGACGCCGTCGATCTTGTCCTTGCCGAGGGCGGAGATCGCCGCGTCCATGTTCGCGTTGGCGTTCTCCGCCTTCCACTCCTTGGTGTCGTACTCGCGGCCGATCTTCACCTTACCGTCGAGGACGGAGTGGGCGCCCTCCTTGTACTGGGCGGCGTTCGGGTCCGTGGAGGAACCGTTCATCATGACGACCTGGCTGTCCTTGGCCTTGTCGCCCAGCGCCTCCAGGAGCGCCTCGGCCTGCGTCTTGCCGACGGTGAAGTTGTCGAACGAGGTGTAGGCGTCGATCGGGCCCTCGGCCAGGCGGTCGAAGGCGACGACCTTGATGCCGGCGTCGTGGGCCTTCTTGACGGAGCCGGCGATGGACTTGAAGTCCACCGCGTCCACGATCAGCGCGTCGACCTTGTTGGTCACCATCGTGTCGACCTGCTGCGCCTGCAGGCTGGCGTCCTGCTTGGCGTTGGCGTACTGGATCTTGCCCTTGTTGTTCGTGAGCTCCTTGACCTTCTTCTCGATCAAGGGCTTGTCGAACTTCTCGTACCGCGCGGTCTGGTTCTCCGGAAGAAGCAGGCCGACCGTGATGTCGTCGCCCTTCTTCGCCGCCGAGTCGGAGTCGTTGTTGTCGCTGGACTCCTTGGCACTGCCACAGGCGGCGAGCGAGACGGCCATGGCGCCGGTGGCGAGGGCAACGGCGGCACGACGCATACGCGTGTTCACTTCACAAACCTCCCTGACGAGGCCGCGTCGCTGCGGCCGAGGTGGCTGGAAGTCAACTCGGCCGCACGTGCGACGTCAAGAAGTAAATCCTTAACGAGATGACAACGGTGCCATCCGTGCTCTAAGTGAAGGCATGCGTCGCCGCCGGCAGAGCGCCGGTCGCGCCTCCGTCGAGCAGCGTCGAGTCGCCCATCTCACTGAGCGCCAGGGCCAGGGCGCCGAGCACTTCCGCACGGCCGCCAAGTGCCCCCGGGAGCACGGTAAGGCGCCGCGCCGCACTGGGGATGGCATAGCGTCCGACGGATTCTCTTATGGGCCCGAGGACCAGTTCGCCGGCCTCGGCGAGATCGCCGCCGAGGACGACCCGGCTCGGGTTGAGCAGGTTGCAGAGGTGGGCGACTCCGCTGCCGATGTGGCGGCCGACGTCGGCGATCACCCGACGGCAGCCCGGGTCGCCGTCCCGCGCCAGCCGCACGATGCCCTCCATCGTCAGGCCGGTGCCGTGGCTGGGCTGGAGCAGCGGCAGCACATAGCGTGCTGCGGCGAAGGTCTCCAGGCAACCCCGGTTTCCGCAGCGGCAGACCGGGCCGCCCTCGTCGAGGGTGATGTGGCCGATCTCCCCCGCCGTGCCGCCGGGACCGCGGTAGATCTTCCCGTTGATCACCAGGCCCGCGCCGACACCGCTGGCGACCTTGATGTACGCCAGGTCCCGCACCCCCCGGCCGCTCCCCCAGACCAGCTCGCCCAGCGCGCCGAGGTTGGCGTCGTTGTCCACGTGCACCGGAACGCCGAGCCGGCCCCGCAGTTCCTCGGCGGGCCGGATGCCGCTCCAGCCGGGCAGGATCGCCGTCGAGCCCAGCGTCCCGGACTCCACGTCGATCGGCCCGGGCACGCCGAGGCCCACTCCGGCGATCTTGGCACGGTCGACGCCGGTGGCCGTGATCAGGCGGCTGACCAGCTGTTCCGCCCGGTCGAAGCCCTGGTCCGAGGAAGCGTCGACGTCCAGCGGCTCGGACTCCTCGGCGAGCACCTGGTGGGCGAGGTTCCCGACCGCGACACGCAGGTGGGTGTGTCCGAAGTCGACGCCGATGACGATACCGGCGTCCCCGCTCAGCGAGACGCTGCGGGCCCGGCGTCCGCCCGCGGAGGTGGGGGTGACCTCGACGGTCCCGCCGTTCTTCAGTTCCCGCACGATGTTCGAGACCGTGGCCGCGGACAGCCCCGTCGTCCTCGCGATCTCCGCCTGCGTGAGCGACCCGGCGAGCCGTACCGCCCGTACGACGCGTTCCAGGTTGGCTCGGTGCAGCGACGACTGCGACCCGGGAGTCTCCACGACGACCTCCTGCGCGCGGGGCCGCTTCGATGAGACCCCGTCCAATGTCCAACTAGTGAACTCTAAGCTGAGCCGTTCGGGTCGCCTCCCGTCAAGAGGTTGAACCGCATCCGGGTGCCCCGCACAGGCGTCCCGCGCACACGCGCACGCCGCCCCCGGTGTCCCGGGGGCGGCGTGCGGGGTCTCCTGAGCGCTATTTCAGGGCACCGGCCGTGAGCCCCTGGACCACCTGGCGCTGGAAGACGATGTACGCGGCCAGCACCGGCAGCATCGCCATCACCAGGCCCGCGAACAGGCCCGACCAGTCGCCCTTGTAGCCCTGGCTGACCGCGAGCTGCACCAGGCCCTGGGTGAGGACGTGTTTGTCGGGGTCCGTGTTCAGCACGGTGGGCAGCATGTACTGGTTCCACTGCCCCAGGAAGTTGAAGATCCCCACGCTGATCAGGCCGGGCTTGGCCATCGGCAGCATGACCTGGAAGAAGGTCCGGGTGTGCGAGGCGCCGTCCACGAAGGCGGCTTCGGCCACCGAACTCGGCAGGGAGCGGAAGAACCCGGTCAGGAAGAACACCGTGAAGGGCAGTGAGTAGGCGATGTAGACCAGGACCAACCCGGGGAGGGTGTTCAGCAGGCCCATGTTGTCCACGACGTAGAACAGCGGGACCAGCGCGAGCATGATCGGGAAACTCATGCCGGCGATGAACAAGTAATAGATGAACCGGTTGCCGGGGAACTCGAACCGGGCCAGGACGTAGGCCGCCATGGAGCCGAGGACCAGGGTGCCGACGAGCGAGAATCCCACCACCAGGACGGTGTTGAGGAAGTAGTCGCTCATGTGGGCCTGGGACCAGGCCCGCGACCAGTTGTCGAAGTTCAGTCTGTCGGGCAGCGACCAGGGCGAGCCGAAGATGGAGGCGTCGTCCTTGAAGGACGTCATCACCGCCCACACCAGCGGCAGGCCGACCATGATCGCCCAGATGACCAGGACGCCGTGGGAGAAGACGTTGAGGGCGGTGCCCTCCTTCTTCCCCTTCCGGGGCCCGTCGGACGGCGCCCCGCCCTTGTCGACGGGCGTGCCGGGCTCGGCCGGTACGGGGGCGGGGGTGTCGGTCGTCGTCATGTGATCAGTACTCCAGCCGCTCGCGCCGGCCCAGCCGCATCACGACGGCCGCGAAGGCCAGCGTGACGACGAGCAGGGCGACGCCGATGGTGGTGGCGTAGGCGGCCTGACCGTCCCGGAACGCCTTCTGGTACACGTACAGGACCATCACGGTGGTCGAGTAGTCGGGTCCGCCCGGCCCGGTCGTCATGATCTGCACGACCGCGAACGACTCGGCGCCGAGCGCGAGGATGCCCATGTAGACCCAGCCGGACTGCACGGTGTCCCACAGCAGCGGCAGGGTGACCTTGAAGAAGGTGGTGGAGCGGTTCGCCCCGTCCAGCAGCGCGGCCTCGTACAGCTCCGCCGGGATGGAGGCCATGCCCGCGGAGAAGAGGACGACGAAGAAGCCGACGGTGGACCAGACCAGCACCGCCATCACGCACCACAGGGCGATGTTCGGGTCGCCGAGCCACAGCGGCTGCACGGAGTCCAGGCCGATCCCGCGCAGCAGCGAGTTGATCGCTCCGCTGTCGGGGTTGTACGCGAACTGGAACAGCAGGGCGACGATCGCGATCGAGAGCACCTGCGGGAAGAAGTACACGATCTTGTAGAAGCCGGAGCCGCGGACGCCGGTGATCGCGGGCCCGCCTCGGCGGCGCCGTCCGCCCACGTTGATCATGAAGGCGAAGAAGAGCGCCAGGCCGAGGGTGACCAGCGGCACCAGCAGGGCGAACAGCACGCTGTGCTGCAGGGACTTCCAGAAGATGTCGTCGTCGAGCAGCCGCGAGTAGTTGTCGAAGCCGACCATCGAGAACTCGGGGCTCAGGCCCGTCCAGTCGGTGAACGAGTAGTAGATGGACTGGATGAACGGCCAGATGACGAAGAGCGCGTACAGCCCCAGGGGAACCGCCAGGAACCCCACGATGAACCGGTACTTGCCGTGCTGCATTGCTACCGACCCCGATCTGCGCGCGGGCGGCGCCGCCAGGGCCTGTCCGGCGCCGCGGCGGCGCCGGACAGGCCCTGGTGACGCGTCCTCACTGGTGCTTGTAGTGCTTGATCGACGAGTCCTTGGCGGCGTCGTCGGCGTAGCCCTGGATTTTCTTGATGGTCTCGGCCGGGGTGAGCCGGCCGGCCATCATCTCGCCCAGGCAGGCGACGCCGATCTTCTCCTTCTGGAGCTGCACGTACCAGTCCTGCATGCGCGGGTTGACCACGTTCTCGCCGGCCAGCTCCAGCGCCGCGACACCGGACTTGAGGCCCGGGGTCAGCTCGATGCCGTCGGTGCCGCCGTTGTAGGCGCTCAGGGACTTGACCTTGCCGGTGAAGTTCCTGGAGGAGGCCTCGCTGAGCATGATGCGCAGCTGCTCCATGCCGCCGGCGCCGTTGGCCGCCTTGGCGGGGACGATGAAGGGCTCGCCGCCGGAGGCCCACATGGTGCCGAACGGCATCTTGTCGGAGTCGTCGATGCCGGGCGGCGCGGAGACGGTGAGCTGGAAGTCGGCGGGGATGACCTTCGCCGACTCGTTCTCCACCCAGGAGCCGTTGGGGAGGAACAGGGCGTCGCCCTTGGCCCAGGCGGTCTGCGACTGGATGTGGTCCAGGCCCGGGGTGCCCTTGAGGACGTAGCCCTTCTTGAACAGCTCGTACCAGGCCTCGAAGACCGTCTTGACCGCCGGGTGCTTCCAGGCGTTCGGCTCCAGGTTGTCGATGGCGTCGATCACCTCGACGCCGCCGACCTTGGCGATCATCGGGGACATGGAGAAGGGGATGTAGTACGGGTACTTGCCCGCGTACGTCCAGCCGGCCATGCCCTTCTTCTTGGCCTTCGCGCAGACCGCGAGCATCTCGTCCCAGGTCTTCGGGTACTCCGCGTCGAGGGAGTCCAGCGCCTTCTGGGAGTACCAGTTGCCGTACACCGTGTAGGCGTAGTACAGGATCCAGACCGGGTCGCCGTCGAACTGGCCCATCTCCACGATGCCGGGGCGCAGGGTGTCGCGGACCTTCTTGGCGGGGTCGTCGTAGGACGGGGCGTCAAGGAGCGGGGTGAGGTCGGCGAGTTGCTTCTTGCCGACCAGGACGCCCATGTCCATCTGCTCGGCGCCGGAGTTGTCGACGAGGTCGGGCGGGTTGCCGCCGTTGAAACGCGGCTGCAGGGTCGACTGGATCTTCTGGGTGGCGGCGAACTTCACCTTGGCGCCGGGATAGGCCTTCTCGTACAGCTTCACGGCGTCCTCGGCGTACTCCTTGCCGAAGCCTCCGTCGAAGAGGACGAATTCCATCTGGGCGCTGTCATTGACGGCGAGCGGGTTCTTCTCGGACTTCTCGCCCGCCTCGGCCTTCTCCTGGGAGCCACCGCCGCCGCTGGCGCAGGCGGACAGAAAACCCATCGTGGGTACGGAGATCAGGCCGAGCGCGGCGGACCGCTTGATCAGATCGCGGCGGCCGACGCCCGTACCGTTGTTCTCGGCGGAAGTGGATCCCATGCTCAAGTCCTCGCCTTCTCCAGGACTCAGGCGGTGAACCGGATCCTGACCGGCACCGCGATCGGGTCGTGCTGGTTCGTGCAGGAAGTGCGGTACTGCCGTGCTGCCACTCGTGCTTCCACTGCTGTTCGGGCGCCCGGCGGGGGTCCCGTCGCGGTTTCCCCGGGTTCCCCCGGTGGCCGACAGGTATAGTCCACTTTCCGCCGACTGAGCAAGATCGAATGCAAGGTTGGCGGTACGTCTTTTCCGAGTTGAGACCTCCCGGAAATATGAGTGGCCGGTGCGCCGCATGCCGTAAGAATCCCTGGCATAACCCCCGAACGCCACATCCAACACCCTTGACATCACATGCCACTTGACCCCTACTGGTCCTTGCGCAGTTGAATTGACAACGTTGTCCCACGCGCTGGGAGGGTGGCCAGGACATGCAGTACAGAGTTCGGCACAGATGGGGTCCGGCGGTCGTCATGACGACCGCCTTCGCTTTGGCGGTGGGTTCTCAAGGGGCGGCGGTCGCACTGCCGAACGCACCCGCGAAGACCGACCGGGAGTTCACGTCGTCCTTCGAGGACGGCGACCCGGCCCCGGACTGGGTCAGCACCGTGGACACCGGCGCGGACGGCGGCAAGCGGTCCTCGGGCGTCGACGGCGGCTTCAGCACCGGCATACCCGGCAACGTCACCGAACACGTCACCCGCGTGCGCGCCAGCGCCGAGAACACCAACGGCGGGGAGGTGAAGGAGAACCTCGCCGACAACGAGCCGGGCACCAAGTGGCTGACCTTCGCGCCGACCGGCTGGGTCGAGTTCGACCTGGACGCGCCGACGAAGATCGTCAAGTACGCGCTCACCTCCGCCAACGACCACTCCGAACGCGACCCGCGCGACTGGACGTTGAAGGGCTCGACGGACGGCGAGAGCTGGCAGACGCTGGACACCCGCTCCGGCGAGACCTTCGGCGAACCGTTCACGACGAAGACCTACGACCTCGCCGAGACCGCCGAGTTCCAGCACTTCCGCCTGGAGTTCACCAAGAACAACGGGGCGGGCGACGCGCTCCAGCTCGGCGACGTCCAGTTCTCCACGGGCGACGCCGAGACCCCGGCGCCCGAGGACATGCTCGCCTTCGTCGACGAGGGCCCCACCAGCTCGCCCACCGCGAAGGCGAACGCGGGCTTCACCGGCACGCACGCGCTGCGCTACGCGGGCCGGCACACCGCGGACGGCCGGGCCTACTCGTACAACAAGGTCTTCGACGTCGACGTGAAGGTCGACCGGCGCACCGAGCTGTCGTACAAGATCTTCCCCGCGATGGCCGACCGCGACCTCGACTACGACGCCACGAACGTCTCCGTCGACCTCGCCTTCACCGACGGCACCTACCTGAGCGACCTCGAGGCCACCGACCAGCACGGGTTCCCGCTGACGCCGCGCGGCCAGGGCGACGCCAAGATCCTCTACGTCAACCAGTGGAACAGCGTCGAGTCGGGCATCGGCTCGGTCGCCGCCGGCAAGACCGTCGACCGGATCCTGGTGGCGTACGACTCCCCCAAGGGCCCGGCGAAGTTCCGCGGCTGGCTGGACGACGTGGAGATCAAGCGGGCGGAGCCCGAGCGCCCCGAGGCCCACCTGTCCGACTACGCGCTCACCACCCGCGGCACCAACTCCAGCGGCAGCTTCTCGCGCGGCAACAACTTCCCCGCGACCGCCGTGCCGCACGGCTTCAACTTCTGGACGCCGGTGACCAACGCCGGGACGACCAGCTGGCTGTACGACTACGCGAGCGGCAACAACGACGACAACCTGCCCACCCTGCAGGCGTTCGGCGCGAGTCACGAGCCGAGCCCGTGGATGGGCGACCGGCAGACCTTCCAGGTGATGCCGTCGGCCGCCTCCGGCACCCCCGACACGAGCCGGGACGCCCGCGAGCTGGCCTTCCGGCACGAGAACGAGACCGCCCGGCCGTACTACTACGGGGTGCGGTTCGAGAACGGCCTCAAGGCCGAGATGGCGCCGACCGACCACGCGGCGATGATGCGCTTCACCTACCCCGGTGACGACGCGAGCGTGATCTTCGACAACGTCGAGGACAAGGGCGGCCTGACCCTGGACAAGGAGAACGGCACCTTCAGCGGCTACTCGGACGTCAAGTCCGGCGGCTCCGCGGGCGCCACCCGGCTCTTCGTCTACGGCGAGTTCGACAGCAAGGTCACCGGCGGCGAGGACACCGGCGGCGTCAAGGGCCACCTGCGCTTCGACGCCGGCCGCGACCGCGCCGTGACGATGCGCATCGCCACCTCGCTGCTCGGCGTCGACCAGGCGAAGGACAACCTGCGCCAGGAGCTCCCGAAGCGCGCCTCCTTCGAGAAGGTCAAGCGCGACGCCCAGAAGCAGTGGGACACGATCCTCGGCAAGGTCGAGGTCGAGGGCGCCACGCGGGACCAGCTGACCACGCTGTACTCCAGCCTGTACCGGCTGTACCTGTACCCGAACTCGGGCCACGAGAAGGTCGACGGGAAGTACAAGTACGCCTCCCCGTTCTCCAAGGCGGTCAAGGAGAACACGCCGACCGAGACCGGCGCCAAGGTCGTGGACGGCAAGGTCTACGTCAACAACGGCTTCTGGGACACGTACCGGACCACCTGGCCCGCGTACTCCTTCCTCACCCCCTCCAAGGCCGGTGAGCTGGTCGACGGCTTCGTGCAGCACTACAAGGACGGCGGCTGGACCTCGCGCTGGTCCTCCCCGGGCTACGCGGACCTGATGACCGGCACCTCCTCGGACGTGGCCTTCGCGGACGCCTACGTCAAGGGCGTCGACTTCGACGCGAAGGCGGCGTACGACGCGGCCCTCAAGAACGCCACCGTGGTGCCGCCGTCCTCGGGCGTGGGCCGCAAGGGCATGGAGACCTCGCCGTTCCTCGGCTACACCGGCACCGAGACGCACGAGGGCCTGTCGTGGGCGCTGGAGGGCTACCTCAACGACTACGGCATCGCCAAGATGGGCGAGAAGCTCTACAAGGAGACCGGCGAGAAGCGGTACAAGGACGAGTCGGCGTACTTCCTCAACCGCGCCCAGGACTACGTCAACCTCTTCGACTCGAAGGCCGGCTTCTTCCAGGGCAAGGACACCAAGGGCAACTGGCGCGTCGACTCCGAGAAGTACGACCCGCGCGTGTGGGGCTACGACTACACGGAGACCAACGGCTGGGGCTACGCCTTCACCGCCCCGCAGGACAGCCGCGGCCTCGCCAACCTGTACGGCGGCCGGGACGGCCTCGGCGACAAGCTCGACAAGTACCTCTCCACCCCGGAGACGGCCTCCCCCGACCTGAAGGGCTCCTACGGCGGCGTCATCCACGAGATGACCGAGGCGCGGGACGTCCGCATGGGCATGTACGGGCACTCCAACCAGGTCGCCCACCACGCCCTGTACATGTACGACGCGGCCGGCCAGCCGTACAAGACGCAGAAGAACATCCGCGAGGTGCTCCAGCGGCTGTACACCGGCAGCGAGATCGGCCAGGGCTACCACGGTGACGAGGACAACGGCGAGCAGTCGGCCTGGTTCCTCTTCTCCTCGCTCGGCTTCTACCCGCTGGTGATGGGCAGTGGCGAGTACGCCGTCGGGTCCCCGCTGTTCACCAAGGCGACGGTCCACCTGGAGAACGGCCGCAAGCTGGTCGTCAAGGCGCCGAAGAACAGCACGAAGAACGTCTACGTGCAGGGCCTGAAGGTCAACGGCAAGCGCTGGACCTCCACTTCGCTACCCCACTCGCTGATCTCGAAGGGCGGCGTCCTGGAGTTCGACATGGGCGCGAAGCCGTCCTCGTGGGGCACCGGCGAGAACGCGGCGCCGCCGTCGATCACGAAGGACGACGAGGTGCCGACCCCGCGCGCCGACGCGGTCACGGGCGAGGGCGCGCTGTTCGACAACACGTCGGCCACCGACGCGACCGTGACGTCGGTGGACCTGCCGGTCGCGGACAAGGGCGCCAAGGCGCTCCAGTACACGCTGACCTCGTCGGCGGACCACACCAGGGCCCCGGCCGGCTGGAAGCTCCAGGGCTCGGCCGACGGCAAGACGTGGCGGACGCTGGACCGGCGCTCCGGCGAGTCCTTCGCCTGGGACCGCCAGACGCGGGCGTTCTCGGTGAAGTCACCGGGCACGTACGCGAAGTACCGCCTGGTCCTGGACGGCGAGCACACGCTGTCGGAGGTGGAGCTGCTGTCGTAGGCAGCCGACCCCTTCGGCACACGCTCGGCACACGGCGAGGGCCGCACCCCCCTTCGAAACAGGGGGTGCGGCCCTCGACCGTTGTGTACTGCTGCCGCCTACTTGCGGATCAGGCTGCGCAGCACGTACTGCAGGATGCCGCCGTTGCGGTAGTAGTCCGCCTCGCCGGGAGTGTCGATGCGGACGACCGCGTCGAACTCGACGCCCGTGTCAGTGGTGACCTTCACCGTGCGCGGGGTGGTGCCGTCGTTCAGCTCGGTGACGCCGGAGACGGAGAAGGTCTCCTCGCCGGTCAGGCCGAGGGACTCGGCGGTGCGGCCCTCCGGGAACTGGAGCGGCAGGACGCCCATGCCGATGAGGTTCGAGCGGTGGATGCGCTCGTAGGACTCGGCGACGACGGCCTTGACGCCGAGGAGCGCGGTGCCCTTGGCGGCCCAGTCGCGGGACGAGCCGGAGCCGTACTCCTTGCCGGCCAGGACGACGAGCGGGGTGCCCTGCTCGATGTAGTTGCGGGAGGCGTCGTAGATGAACGACACCGGCCCGTCGGCCTGCGTGAAGTCGCGGGTGTAGCCGCCCTCGGTGCCCGGCGCGATCTGGTTGCGCAGGCGGATGTTGGCGAAGGTGCCGCGGATCATGATCTCGTGGTTGCCGCGGCGCGAGCCGTAGCTGTTGAAGTCGCGGCGCTCGACGCCGTGCTCCGTGAGGTACTTGCCGGCCGGGGTGTCGGCCTTGATGGCACCGGCGGGCGAGATGTGGTCGGTGGTGACCGAGTCGCCCAGCTTGGCGAGCACCCGGGCGCCGGAGATGTCCTCGACCGGGGCCGGCTCCATGCCCATGCCCTCGAAGTACGGGGGCTTGCGCACGTAGGTGGACTCGGCGTCCCACTCGAAGGTGTCGCCGGTCGGGATGGACAGCGCCTGCCACTGGGCGTCGCCCGCGAAGACGTCGCTGTAGGACTTGGAGAACATGTCCTCGCCGATGGCGTTGGCGACGACGTCGTTCACCTCGGCCTCGGAGGGCCAGATGTCCTTGAGGAAGACCGGGTTGCCGTCCTGGTCGTGGCCCAGGGCGTCCTTGGTGACGTCGACCTTCATGGAGCCGGCGAGGGCGTAGGCGACGACCAGCGGCGGGGACGCCAGGTAGTTCATCTTGACGTCGGGGTTGATCCGGCCCTCGAAGTTGCGGTTGCCGGAGAGCACCGAGGTGACGGCGAGGTCGTGGTCGTTGACGGCCTTGGAGACCTCCTCCGGCAGCGGGCCGGAGTTGCCGATGCAGGTGGTGCAGCCGTAGCCGACGAGGTTGAAGCCGACCTTGTCGAGGTAGGGGGTCAGGCCCGCCTTCTCGAAGTAGTCGGTGACGACCTTGGAGCCCGGGGCGAGGGTGGTCTTGACCCACGGCTTGCGGGTCAGGCCCTTCTCGACCGCCTTCTTGGCGACCAGGGCGGCGGCGACCATGACGTACGGGTTGGAGGTGTTGGTGCAGGAGGTGATGGCCGCGACCGTCACCGCACCGTGGTCCAGCTCGTACGAGGTGCCGTCGGGGGCGGTCACGCGGACCGGGTTGGACGGGGCGCCGTTCGGGGTGACGGCCGGGGAGTCGGAGGCCGGGAAGGACTCCTTGCCCGCCTCGTCCACGACGTCCACGTAGTTGAGGACGTCGGTCTTGAACTGCTGGGCGGCGTTGGCCAGGACGATGCGGTCCTGCGGGCGCTTCGGGCCGGCGATGGAGGGGACGACCGTGGAGAGGTCCAGCTCCAGCTTCTCGGAGAAGTCCGGCTCGGCCTTCGGGTCCAGCCAGAGGCCCTGCTGCTTGGCGTACGCCTCGACCAGGGCGACCTGCTGGTCGCTGCGGCCGGTCAGGCGCATGTAGTTCAGCGTCTCGTCGTCGACCGGGAAGATCGCGGCGGTGGAGCCGAACTCCGGCGACATGTTGCCGATGGTGGCGCGGTTGGCGAGGCTGGTGGCGGCCACGCCCTCGCCGTAGAACTCGACGAACTTGCCGACGACGCCGTGCTTGCGCAGCATCTCGGTGATGGTCAGCACCAGGTCGGTGGCGGTGGTGCCGGGGGTCAGCTCGCCGGTCAGCTTGAAGCCGACGACGCGCGGGATGAGCATGGAGACCGGCTGGCCGAGCATCGCGGCCTCGGCCTCGATGCCGCCGACGCCCCAGCCGAGGACGCCGAGGCCGTTGACCATGGTGGTGTGCGAGTCGGTGCCGACCAGGGTGTCGGGGTAGGCCTTGCCGTCGCGGGTCATGACGACGCGGGCCAGGTGCTCGATGTTGACCTGGTGGACGATGCCGGTGCCGGGCGGGACGACCTTGAAGTCGTCGAAGGCGGTCTGGCCCCAGCGCAGGAACTGGTAGCGCTCCTTGTTGCGGCCGTACTCCAGGTCGACGTTCTGCTTGAACGCGTCGTTGGTGCCGAACTTGTCGGCGATGACGGAGTGGTCGATGACCATCTCGGCCGGGGAGAGCGGGTTGATCTTGTTGGCGTCGCCGCCGAGCTCCTTGACGGCCTCACGCATGGTGGCGAGGTCCACGACACAGGGCACGCCGGTGAAGTCCTGCATGATCACGCGGGCCGGCGTGAACTGGATCTCCTGCGACGGCTGGGCCTGCGAGTCCCAGCCCCCGAGGGCGCGGATGTGGTCGGCGGTGATGTTCGCGCCGTCCTCGGTACGGAGCAGGTTCTCCAGCAGGACCTTCAGGCTGTAGGGAAGGCGCGCGGAGCCCTCGACCTTGTCCAGCCGGAAGATCTCGTACGACTCGTCGCCCACCTGCAGCGTGCTGCGGGCGTCGAAGCTGTTCGCCGACACGACAGTCTCCTTCATTCATGTGCGCGTACCACCGCATCCTGCCGCCGCGCCGCCCTGGCGGATTCGCTGAGGTAAGGCTAAGTTAGGTAGCCCTTACCAGGGTGGCGGCTGAGGTACGCCTCGGCAGATATCTCGATGTCGAGATAACTCTAGTACATAGGGCCGGTCTGGTCATGCCCGGGCGCCATGTGGCGTGCGCCCCACCACAGCGCCGCATACGCTCCCGCGCCCCGTCCGGGTGACCCGTGCGGCCATCACTACGCCGAACCCGGGTATCCGATGCGTGCCGGGAAGCGTCGGCATCCCGGCACGACCCGGAAGGGGGGCACGATGCCACTCACGTTCCGCAAGAGTTTCCGGATCCTTCCCGTAGTGCGGCTGAACATCAACAAACACTCGTGGTCCATCACGACCGGAGGCCGGAACGGCCCGCGCCACACCCGCAGCAGCACCGGACGTCGTACGACATCGATGGATTCGCCGGGCCCCTTCGGCTGGCGCCGCACGACGACGAGCCGGCACCGCTGAGGCGCCGAGGCGCTGACGAGGGGGCTTTGACCCCGCGTCACCCGAACGGACCCCCCGGGAGGCGCGATCTCATATCTGAGATAACCTCAAGCTCATGGCAGACGACTACCTCGTACGCATCGGCAAGCTCATCCGTGACGCCCGGCAGCACCGCGGCTGGACGCAGTCACAGCTCGCGGAGGCGCTCAACACCAGCCAGAGCGCCGTCAACCGCATCGAGCGCGGCAACCAGAACATCAGCCTTGAGATGATCGCCCGTATCGGCGAAGCGCTGGACAGTGAGATCGTCTCGCTCGGCTACGCGGGTCCGATGCACCTGCGGGTGGTCGGCGGCCGGCGCCTCTCGGGCGCCATCGACGTCAAGACCAGCAAGAACGCCTGTGTGGCGCTGCTGTGCGCCTCACTCCTGAACAAGGGGCGCACGGTACTGCGCCGGGTCGCCCGCATCGAGGAGGTCTACCGCCTCCTGGAGGTGCTCAGCTCCATCGGGGTGCGCGCCCGCTGGATCAACGACGGCGTCGACCTGGAGATCGTGCCGCCGGCCGAGCTGGACATGGAGGCCATCGACGCCGAGGCGGCCGTGCGCACCCGCTCCATCATCATGTTCCTCGGTCCGCTGCTGCACCGTATGGACCGCTTCCGGCTGCCCTACGCCGGCGGCTGCGACCTCGGCACCCGCACCATCGAGCCGCACATGATCGCGCTGCGCCGCTTCGGCCTGGACGTCGCCGCGACCGAGGGCCACTACCACGCGGTGGTCGACCGCTCCGTCCGCCCGGGCCGCCCGATCGTGCTGACCGAGCGCGGCGACACGGTCACGGAGAACGCCCTGCTGGCCGCGGCCCGCCACGACGGCGTCACCGTCATCCGCAACGCCTCCTCGAACTACATGGTCCAGGACCTCTGCTTCTTCCTGGAGGCCCTCGGCGTCCGCGTCGAAGGCATCGGCACCACCACCCTCACCGTGCACGGCATGCCGGTCATCGACGCCGACGTGGACTACTCCCCCTCCGAGGACCCGGTCGAGGCGATGAGCCTGGTGGCGGCAGCCGTGGTCACGGAGTCCGAACTGACCGTCCGCCGGGTGCCGATCGAGTTCCTGGAGATCGAGCTGGCGGTCCTGGAGGAGATGGGCCTCGACCACGACCGCACGCCGGAGTACTTCGCCGACAACGGCCGCACCCGCCTGGTGGACCTCACCGTCCGCCCCTCCAAGCTCGAAGCCCCGATCGACAAGATCCACCCGATGCCCTTCCCGGGCCTGAACATCGACAACGTCCCCTTCTTCGCGGCCATCGCGGCCTCGGCCCAGGGCCAGACCCTCATCCACGACTGGGTCTACGACAACCGCGCCATCTACCTCACCGACCTCAACCGCCTCGGCGGCCGCCTCCAGCTCCTGGACCCCCACCGCGTCCTGGTCGAGGGCCCCACCCGCTGGCGCGCCGCCGAGATGATGTGCCCGCCGGCCCTGCGCCCCGCCGTGGTCGTCCTCCTGGCGATGATGGCCGCCGAGGGCACGTCGGTCCTGCGCAACGTCTACGTCATCAACCGCGGTTACGAGGACCTCGCGGAGCGGCTGAACTCGATCGGGGCGCAGATCGAGATCTTCCGGGACATCTGAGGGTTCTAGGAAAAACTAACGTGAATCCCCTTCTGACCTGCACGTATGCGAGCCAGGAGGGGATTCGGTTTCATCTGTGGGACTCCTCAGGGACTTTCGGGCCGAGCCCGGAGACTGCCGCTCCCAGGAGTTGAGGGACGGATTGCCCGTCCGGACGGGCGCCGACCTGAGCGACTCACGAAGGAGAACAGGCCGGGTCGGGTTCTCGACTCACCGCCTTGCTGTCACGCCCAAACACCCTCCACGCGCCGGTGCCCGTCCCGCCCACTGCGGAGGCAAGCTCGCGCATCATGCCCCTGACCGCTCCCCTACGGTCATAATGGAGGTATGCCCCCCACCCCACAGCGCCCCGCACCCGTGCCGAGCAGCCTCTCGGACGCGGCCGCTGAGGACCTCGCGTTGTACCGGGAGAAGTTTCGGCGGCGCCTGCCGGAGTCGCTGGACGAGTTGCAGGGCCCCACTCAGGGGATCGTGGAGCTTCCGCTGCACATGGCGTGGTCGGGAATGACCTCGTACGACCTGGGCAAGCCGCGCCAGCGTATGGGGCTGTACCGCACCGTCCTGCACGAGGGTCTGCACGACGACCTGCCCCACTACCTCAACCAGGGCCTGCTCCTCCAGCTGTGGCCAGTGCTGCGCACCCTCGTCGGCCGCAGCGTGCGCACCGTATGGGAAGACGCCTTCCCTAAGCTCGCCTCCCGCACCCGGGCCGCCGCGTGACGGACATGCCGGAGCTGCACACGCGGCTTCTGGCGGATGTGATCGCCCTCGGTTCCCCCCTATCCCCTGGTCCTCACCGGCGGATACGCCGTGCGAGCGCACCGCCTCGTCAGCCGCCCCAGCCATGACCTCGACCTCGCCACCGAGAACCCGGCACCCATGGCCGACATCGCCGCCACGCTCCGCGCCGGCCTGGAAGCCCGCGGCTGGAAGGTGCACGCCCTGGAAACCGCCCCGCTGTCCGCCCGCTTCACCGTGACCGACCCTGCCACCGGACACGAATGCGAAGTCGACATCCTCAAGGAGATCTTCTGGCGGCCAGTCGCACAGAGCCCCTACGGGCCCGTCCTCGCGGAGGAGGACGTGATCGGAACCAAGGTCCGCGCCCTCGCCGACCGCGGAGCGCCCCGCGACCTGATCGACGTGTTCGCGGCCTCACACCGCTGGTCCAATGCCGACCTCGAGGAGTTCGGCCGTCGCCACGCTCGTGGCCGCTTCGAGCGCGAGGACCTGCAATCCAACCTCACGGGCGCCGAGTGGACCGACGACGAAGCCTTCGCCGCCTATGGGCTCGAGGACGCCACGATCAACGCTCTCCGCTTCTGGGCCGTGGAGTGGGCCGACGACCTCGCGACCCGTCTCCTCGAAGAGGCCGATGACCCGGACATCGAGTAATCACGTCCGAATCGGCGGGACGCACGGGGGTGCGACCGCAGGCGGGGCCGGAGAGACGTGTCGTCCTCCGGCCCCGCCGCGTTGCCTGGGCCCCGCCGGCCTCCGCGCGGGACCGGTTGTCCCGGGGACTCAGGCGGTCGGTGGGTCCGCCGGTCAGTAGGCGGAGTCGACGTTGTCCATGGAGCCGTACTTGTCGGCCGCGTAGTTGCAGGCGGCGACGATGTTGGCGACCGGGTCGGTGATGGAGTCCTTCGTGCCCTTGACGTGGTAGGTGTCGAACGTCGGCTGGATCGTCTGGAGCAGGCCCTTCGAGGGGATGCCGTTCTGGGCGTTGACGTCCCAGTTGTTCTGCGCCTTCGGATTGCCGGACGACTCGCGCATGATGTTGCGGTGCAGGCCTTCGTAGGTGCCCGGGATGTTCTTGGCGTCCATGACGTCCAGGGCGGTGCGGATCCAGCCGTCGAGGTCGTCGCCGTGCTTCTTCTCGCCGGCCTTGACGATGGCCTTGATCTTGTCGGTCTGGGCCTGGGCCTGCGCGGTGGACGTCTTGGCCGGCTCGGCGCCGTGTGCCGGGCTCGGGGCGAGGGCGAGGGTGACGGCGGCGGCGCCCGCAGTGGCGAGGGAGGCCATGGCGGACTTGCGGAAGCCGGGGCGGCGCATGGTGGCGTGCACGGGTGTACCTCTCCATTCGGGAACGTGATGGGGAGGCCGACGGGGGGTCGGCGACGCGGTGTCCGCGTTGGACGCGGGCTTCGCGTCATCAGGGCCGGTGTCTGGATCGCGGACGGGCTCTTCCCGTCCGGTCCCGGCGCTCGGCTCCCCGGTACGCCGAACACACTGCGGAGTACTCCGGCGTCGCGACAAGTGTGTGACCTACTACGCCGCTTCGCAGACCGGCCGCGTGATGGCCTCGGACGGCCGGCCACCACACGGCGAGTGGCCGTCCGACGTCTACTAACCCGGGCCCGGTGTGACGTGAGTCCTGTGCGCGCCCTCACAGAACCGGCCACCCGACGGTCACCTCTCGTCACCCTGCGGAAACAGGTGCCTCACTCGACGAAACGGCGCAGTCACCTTTCGGGGTCGCCCTGAAGGCCGGCGTCCCGGTGCCGGGCGAGGTGGCGCACGAGGACGCGCGGGACGAGGTTGTGTCAGCCGGGCTGGGCGCGGAGCTCCGCGCCCAGCCGGGCCGGGGGACGCGCCTCAGCTGCTGCAGGGCCTGCATGTTCCCGTCCGGCAGACGCCCGGCCATCGGCTGGACCGGGTCCCAGGAACGGTGTCCCGCTATCCGAGAGCGTCACGGTGGGCATCGGTATCGGTCGCCGCCAGCACCGCGACCCGAGTCCGGGTGGGATCGAGCACGGCGAAAGCCAGATCCGAGGTGTCGTGGTGGAACCAGTCCGTGAACGCCATGAACCGCAGCCACCGGTAATCCGCCGCGTGCCGCACCGCTTTCAAGAGGGGTACATCGGTGGGCAACCCCATGAGTGCGTAGAAGCTCTCCCAGGCATACAGCCGCGCATACGCACCGCCCTGCCCATGGCCGTTCACTCCTCCGACGTACGAAGCCGAGAACAGTTCGTTGAGCACATCGTCGGGTGTCGTCACGCAGGCGAGCGCGCTCCCCCGGCGGCTGCCCTCACCCGCCAGACAGCGCAAGGACAGTTCCTTGATGAACGAGATGCCGAAGTCGTCGGGGCCGAGCGGGCTCGGCAGCGTGAAGAACCGTGCCTCGGGCTCACGGGCCCAGCCGCCGGCCGTGAACGGTCGGGCGGCCGCGTTCGCCCGACCGTCGTCCCGGGCGTCCCCGGCCCCGCAGCCTGCGACGGCGCCGCCGTCGGTCGAGGGGGCCTCCGGGAAACGCGACCGCAACTGCTTCGCGGACTTGACCGCCCCCAGCCCCCGGACACGAACGGCGAACCGGTGCTCGATGTCCAGCCGCGCCCCTGGCAGGCGGGCCAGCGGATGCCCCAGCTCACGCAGCTTCTCGGCGTACGCCTCCAGCGAGCGGCGACCTACACCCGAGCCGATCAGCGCCAGCTCTCCGAGAAGACAGGCCCGTAGCTCGACTGCCGGATCCGGAATCCCGTCCGGCATCTCACGGAACAGAGGTTCGATGTCACGCAGATGCTGGGACTTGACCACCTTGGCAGCTACGGAACGCAGCAGTCGATCGCCTTCGTCAGGAGGCATGGCCACTTCGGGCAGCAGCCGGCTCACGAGGTCCACAGCGAACGTCGCACTGTCCCGGGAACGCGTGTCGGCCAGAGTCTCGGCGATCTGCCCGACAGCTCGTGCCGCCGAGGCTTCAGGGGGGCCGTCGCCGTTCGTCGTGCGGCACAGCTTCTCCGCCGCTTCGTACATCTCCCTTGGTCCGAGCTCAGCCAGATGCTGCGACTCCGGCCCGGTCCGCTCCCCTTGCTGTCCGTCGGAAGCGCCGACGCCGGGTGTCTCTTCGTTGTGGCTCACGCCCCGAGTCTATGAGCTGGACATCAAGTAACTTTACTGAGGCGTACGTGCCTTGACTGGAGCCATGCGACGGGGGAAGAACATGGGCAACCGGCCAACGGACTGGCATGTCCTCGATTTGGACAAGGACCCGGCCCCCGGCGATCCGCAACGAGTGCGCAGGCTGGCTAAAGTCCTGCACGACTTCGCCGACGACGTGTCCGACGCCCTGCGCCTGGTCAAGAACATGGCAGGCGAGAGCACACTCGCGGAGTGGGCGGGCAAGTCGGCCACGGTCTTCAAGGAGGAGTTCTCGGGCGTCCCGAAGAACTTGAAGAAGCTAGAGAAGTCCTACGGGATGTGCGGTGACGCTCTCACGGACTTCTGGCCGAAGCTGGAGCGTGCCCAGGCTCTGGCGGACAGGGCGCTGGTGAAGGCGCGCGAGGCCCGTGCCGACCTCTCCTCGGCGCAGTCGACGCTCTCCTCTGCCGACTCCTGGGTGACCCGGGCGTCGAAGGAGGCAGACAAGTACAAGGACGACCCGACCGGCAGCAAGTCGGACTCCGACAAGCCGGACGAGGGGAAGGTGCGGGCAGCCACCCGGGACGTGCGGCATGCCAAGACGGCGCAGACGAACGCGCAGGCGGCCGTCAACGACGCACAGAGTGCCCTGGACGCGGCGAAGAAGATGGCCGAAGACGCCCGCACCATGCGCGAGGACGCCGCCCGCGAGACCAAGAACAAGATCGACGAAGCGTCCGACGCCGGCATCCAGAACCGGTCGTGGTGGGAGGACATCGGCGACTGGTTCACCGACAACTGGGACACCATCGTCGCGGTCTGCAAGGTCGTCGTGACAGTGGTCGGCGTTGTCGCAATGATCATCGGCGGACCGATCCTGGCCGCGATCGTCGTCGTTGCCGCCCTCGTCGTCCTCGCCGACACACTCAACAAATACCGCAAAGGCGAAGCGTCGCTGTGGGACGTGGGGTTCGCGGCCCTGGATTGCATACCGGGCGGCAAGGGCATCACGACGCTCGGCAAGCGACAGGAGCGAAAGCACTGGGCAAGGGTGGCCTCAAGGCGATGGCCAAAGGCCTGGGACGAGGCCTGCGCAAGGGAGCCGACGACGCGGTCGGCAAGAGCAAACCGGCCAAGGGGCGCTGCAAGAACGGCGACCCCATCGACATGGTCTCCGGCGAGATGCTCGTGGAGGAGACCGACGCCGAGCTTCCCGGGCTCCTCCCGCTCGTGCTGCGGCGTACGCACCTCTCGACGTACAACTGGGGTTCTTGGTTCGGCTCGTCCTGGGCCTCGACGTTCGACGAGCGCCTTGAGCTGGACGCGGAAGGCGTCGTCTTCGCCGCTGAGGACGGCATGATCCTCGTGTATCCCGTGCCCGTCCCCGGTACGTCGGTCACGCCGACGGAGGGCCCGCGCTGGCCGCTGGACTGGGACGGCTCTCCCGAGAGTCCCCTCCGCATCACCGACCCGGCCTCCGGACACACCCGCCACTTCGCCCCGCTCGCCGGGCCCGTCGCCGCGTACGAGGCGTTCACCCTTCCCCTGGCCGCCGTGACCGACCGCGGTGGACGGCGCATCGACATCGACCGGGACGACACCGGCGCCCCCGTCGCCGTCCGCGACTCCGGCGGCCGCCATGTGCACATCGACACCGAGGGCAACCGCATAGTCGGCCTGCGGCTGCGCGACGAGGAGGCGGGGCCGGACGGCACGACGCTGCGGCGCTACGGCTACAGCGCCGAGGGTCACCTGACGGAGATCTACAACTCCAGCGGTCTTCCCCTCAGGTACACCTACGACCTCCAGGGACGCATCACATCCTGGACCGACCGCAACGGCACCTGGTACCGCTTCACCTACGACGACCAGGACCGTTGCGTACGCGGTGAAGGCGCCGACGGGTTCCTGTCCTGCTCCGTCGCCTACGACCTGGAAGGTCGGGAGACCCGCTACACCGACTCGCTCGGCCACACCACGACCTACCGGTACAACGAACGCCGGCAGGTCGTCGGCCAGACCGACGCGCTCGGCAACACCACCCACGCCGAGTGGGACGCGTACAACCAGCTGCTCTCACGCACCAATCCGCTGGGCCACACATCCCGTTACAGCTACGACGAGCGTGGCAACCTCATCTCTGTGGTCCGTCCCGACGGCACGGTCACAACCTGTGAGTACGACCCCTCCGGCCGTCCCCTGTGGATCACGTTGCCGAACGGTGGCAGGCGAGGCTACGCGTACGACGAGCACGGCCACCCGGCGGCGACCGTCGACGCCGATGGTGCCGTCACCACCTACGCCCATGAACCCTCCGGTGGACTGCTCGGCGTGACCAACGCCCTCGGTGCGACCCACCGCGTCCACCCGGGGCCGCTCGGGCTGCCCGATTCCGTCACCGCGCCACTGGGCGGTACGTCGCGCGTCACCCGCGACGCCTTCGGCCGCATCGTGGGTACCGTCGACGCCGCCGGCGCGGCGACACGCACCACCTGGACGGTGGAGGGCTACCCCGCCGAGCGCGTCATGGCCGACGGCAGCGGCGAAAGCTGGTCCTACGACGGCGAGGGCAACATCCTCCGCTACACCGGCCTCGACGGCCGGAGCACGACCCACACCTTCACCCACTTCGACCGGATCCACTCCAGGACGGATGCGGACGGTTCGACGACGTGGTTCGCGTACGACACCGAACTGCGGCTCACGTCCGTGACGAGCGCGTCGGGTGCGGTGTGGTCGTACACCTACGACCCGGCGGGCCGCCTCGTCGGCGAAGTGGACTTCAACGGCCGCGCCGTCGCCTACACCTACGACGCCGCGGGCCGTCTGATCCGGCGCACCAACGGCGCCGGCGAGATCACCTCCTATGTGCGGGACACGTGCGGCCGGGTCGTGGAGCGACGGTCCGGCGAGGCGATCGCAACCTTCGCCTACGACTCCTCGGGCCGGCTCGTCACGGCGGTCACCCCCGAGACGACGCTCACGTTCGAGCGCGACGTGGTGGGCCGCGTCGTCTCCGAAGAGTGCAACGGCCGCGCGGTCCACACGTCGTACGACGCACTCGGCCGGCGGACGGAACGCCGGACTCCGTCGGGCGCCGTCAGCCATTGGGAATGGGACGCGAACAACCGGCCGACCCGGGTCCAGCTCGCCGACAGCTCGCTGTCCTTCGCCTACGGGACCTCGGGCCACGAGACCGAGCGGCGGCTCGGGGAGACGGCGGTGCTGACGCAGGAGTGGGACGCCGGCCACCGTTTGACGGAGCAGAGGGTCCTCGGCCGCATCGCCTCCGACACGGGTTCACCGGACGAGACCCTGTTGCACCGCTCGTACACGTACGGACCGGACGGCGGTCTGACCGCCGTCGAGGACCAGACCCACGGCACCCGCCGGTTCAGCCATGACCGTCTCGGCCGGGTAGAGACGGTTTCCGCCAGCGACTGGTCCGAGCGCTACGCCTTCGACGCGGCGGGCAACATGAGCCGGGCGGACGCACCGGAGGGCCCGCAAGGGGAGCGAATCCACGACGGAACGCTCATCCGCAGGGCCGGACACATCACCTACGTCCACGACGCACAGGGGCGCCTCGTGCGGCAGACGCGCAAGCTGCTGTCCGGGGGGACGCGGGAGTGGACCTACGTGTGGGACACCGAGGACCGGCTCACTCAGGTCACGACCCCGGACGGTCGTCGCTGGGCGTACGTCTACGACGGCCTCGGCCGCCGCGTCGCCAAGCGCCTGCTGTCCGACGGAGGTCTGCCGGTCGAGGAGACAGTCTTTACCTGGGACGGCTCCCACCTGGTGGAACAGCGCAGTTCCGCCGGCGGTCCCACCCGAAGCTGGGAATGGGCTCCCGGCACAGACCGTGTGCTGCTGCAGATCGACCAGGACGAGGTCGACCGCCGCTTCTACGCCATCGTCACCGACCTGGTGGGCACCCCCACCGAACTGGTCGACGAGGAGGGGCGGGTCGCCTGGCGGGCGCGCACGACGCTGTGGGGCACGCCGGTGGGCGGCTCAGAGGGGCCGGTCGGCTGTCCTCTGCGCTTCCCGGGCCAGTACCACGACCCGGAAACCGGATTCCATTACAACTTCCGGCGCTACTACGACCCCGAGAACGCCCGCTACATCAGCCCGGACCCTCTGGGCCTCGCTCCCGCGCCGAACCACCACGCCTACGTCCTCGACCCCCTTCGCTGGACCGACCCGTGGGGGCTGGTGAGCTGCGAGAGCAGCAGGCACGGCATCACGGAGCAACGGGAGACCCACATCGAGGGCCAGCACGGCCCCGGCGCCCAGGACCGCGTGCGGGAGAACGCCGACCCGACGGGGCCGGAACCCTCGCTGCCCGGTGAGTTCTACGAGGACTTCTTCTGGGAGGGCGACGACTTCGTCCTGGGCCGACGGCTCCGCGAGGGCGTCGACGGCACCCCCGCCACCCCCAACCCCCGCGCCAGAGCCGGACAGGACAGCCACCTGCACCGCTTCGAACACGGCGAGCCTGTGGGCATCAACGGCAGCGGACGGGAGACCAGGGACGTGGAAGTCGTCATCCGCGACGGCCATATCCATACGGCGTATCCGGTGTGAGAGACCGGCCTGACCGGCACGGAGTGGTCTAACCTCGATCTTTCTTGATGGGTCGCCGACGGAGTCGGCGGCCCATCTTGTTGCTGGTGGCGGAGGCTGGGCAGGTTGAGGGTCCGAGTGTCGTCTCGGGTGGACGCCGGGTTCCACTGCTCCGGTTGGAGGGTTCTTTCGTAGGGGCGGGTGGATTCGCTGGTCAGCCGGGGTTCGGTAGGAGTGCGAGTCGGTCGAGGGCGGCGGTGATGTGGCTGGTCCAGGGCCAGTGTCCGGCCAGTCGGATGATCCGCCGACGGCCGGTGGTGACGAGCTGTCCGGCCGTGGTGAACAGTCGGAGTCGCAGGCGGCGGGGTTCCCAGAGGCGGGCCTTTCCGGTCAGCGCGAGCATCGGCATCCAGGCCGGCAGGTCCAGTGCGATCTGCATGATCTCCAGCCAGATGCGGTTCTGGGCGGTGTCGTGCAGGGGAAGGTTCCGCAGGCCGGTGGCCCGGGCGGCCCGGATGCGGTCCTCGGCCCGGGCCCGCAGCCGGTGACGGAGCTCGAGCTCGGCGATTGGGCGCCCCGTGGTGTTGGTGGCAAAGCAGGTCAGCCTCATGCCGTCCGCATCCGTGAGCCGCAACTGGGCTCCTGGGTGCGGCCGTTCCTTCCTGACAATCAGCCGCATGCCCGTGGGCCGGCCGTCCAGGACGTCTCCGGTGAGCTCGGCGACCCAGGCACCGTCCCGGACCTCGCCGTCCGCCTCGACGGCCGCCGTCCAGGCCGAGGCGGGAACCTTGAGCACGTGCTGGTGGATCGCGTCGGTGATCACCATGCCGACGGAGTAGGACAGCCACCGTCCCCGCCGGGCGAGCCATGCGACGAAGTCGTGAGTGCCGCCCGCGGAATCGGTGCGGATCAGGGTCCGGCGCCCGCGCCGGTACTTCTTCGGCAGCTGGGCCAAGGCCAGTTGGGCGGCGGTGACGTGGTCGGCGGCGGTGTTCGAACCCGCGTTGCCCGGCCTGAGCAGGGCCACCACCGGCTCACCGGTGCCGCCCGGTCCGTGGTCCACGAACCCCATCAGCGGATGATGGCCGTAGGTCCGCTTCCAGGTCGGTGCGGCGTCCTCCTTGTCGGAGTGCGCGACAACCAGCACCCCGTCGAGGTCGACGGTCACCGTCCCGCCCGCATCAGGCGCATCCCGGCCGGCCAACCGCCAGGCCCGGTCGCGTGCTTCGGCCCGCGCGGCACGGATCGCCGCCCATGCTTCCTCGCCGGAGGCGGCGAGGGAGTTGACGAGGCGGGAGACCGTCGGGTCGGAGGCCACCGGCCCGAACACAGCCGGCTCGGCCCGCAGCATGGCGACATCCGCGAGGCAGTCCCCGCCCAACACGACCGCCAGGGCCACGTCCAGCAGGATCTTGCCTGGATCGTGCACCGCCCGGGCCTTCCGCCACGGCGTCAGCGCCGCTGATATCGCGGTGTCCAAGCCGGCCTTGCGGACGGTCTCGACCAGCAGCACGCCCCCGGCCTGCGAGACCACGCCCCCGGCCGCCGCCCTCGATACGGACACGCGGGTACGACCCGATACGCTTCTTCACCTGGAGAGTGTTTCTTCCCGTGCAGTCAACAGGACCCTAGACAAGTCCCATCGTTGCAGGTCAGGAGCACTCTCCGCTTATTTGATCAAACCTCGGACACCCCGCTTGGTGAAAGCGCGAGGCTAAGCAGGACTACCTCGACCTCCTGGCCCACCTGGAGGAGCCGGAGCGCACGCCACCCCCGGAGGGCTACCACGCTCCCTTCTACAAGGCCGACCGAGAGGCCGAGATGAGGGCCGCGCACACTCACTTCCAGGCCCGCCTGGACGCGGAGATCGCCGCCGGGCGCTGGACACCGCCCGTCCGCGAAGCCGTACAGGCGTAGTCGACGAGCCTCGCCGGACACAGGTCTGCCCCCTGGCGCCTTGCCAGGGGGCAGACCCTCGACGCTCTACCTGACGGCGAAGCCTACAAACGCTTTCCAGGCCACCTCGTCGACTGAAATGCCACGGCGGGCTATGTCCTTGGAGTCGCGCACGTGGATCGCCTGAGGACAGGCGGCCACCTCGACGCACTCGCCCCCGGCCCCACCGCTGTAGCTGCTCCTGAACCAGTGCAGTTCCACCGCCGCGCCCGTAGTTTTCACCTTCACACCTCTCCAAGCAGCTTTTCGACGAACGCCAGCGACTCGCGTGGGGTGAGAGCCTGCGCACGGACGATCCCGTAGCGCGACACGATTCCCTGGACCTCGCGCCGGTCGCTGACCATTGTGCTGCGTCCCTGGGCCTCCAGGTAAGCCACTTGATCGCCATCCGCACGCTGCAACACGGTGAACGGTCCGTCAACCCCGGCGTTGTCGTCCCGGTCCAGTGGCAGCACCTGAACTTCTACGTTCCGGAACTCGGCAACCAGCATCAGGTGCTCCAGTTGGCCGCGCATGACTCCCCAGCCACCAAGCGGCCTACGCAACACTGCCTCGTCCAGCACGAAGCTGAGCAGCGCCCCTGGCTTCCGATCGAAGATGTGCTGGCGAGTCAGACGCGCCGCCACCCTCTGTTCCACGGTTTCCTCGTCCAGCAATGGGCGCCACATGCCGAATACAGCCCGCATGTACTCCTCGGTCTGAAGCAGTCCAGGCACAGCTTGGGTCGCGTACACCCACACCTCGACCGCCTCAGCCTCCAACCTGGCCGCATCCCGAAAGAACGCGGGATACTGCGCTCGCGCAACCTCCTCCTTCATCTCCTGGAGGACCCCACCCGCGTCCAGCACCTCATCCGCCTGGTCGATGAACTTCGGCGGCGGCACCCGGCGCCCCTGCTCGTACGCGGCGATGGTCGACACGGAGTAACCGGTCGTCGAGCCGAACACGGCCCGCTCCAGCCCCGCTCGTACCCGGAACCGCTTCAACTGACGCCCGAAGACCCGCAAGATGCCGGAGCCCACCCCCGGCTCCCGCTCCTCCCCCTCCGCCCCGGACTCCTCCTCGGCCAATCCAGCCACCTCGCTCATGCTCCGCACCGCCTCCCCGGCCAACGCGCCCCCGCGCCGACCGTCACGCTCCGCCCCGCCTACACGCACCGACCCGTCACCTACAGCTACCGCGCGTGTGCACGTCGTGTCTCGTCACGGTAGAACCGGCACGTCAGCGTGGACCACATGAACAACGAAACTTCCCCCGCACCGGGGGCGGCGCCCTGCCCTGTCAGCCGCGAGTTCGCGATGCGGTTCACGTCGTCCACCCGCGGTGCACGCCTCGCCCGTCGCCTCGTCTCCCACCGGCTGGACTCCTGGGGCTACCCGTACACCGGCGACGCCAACGAGACGCTGTCGCTGATCACGTCGGAGCTGGCCGCCAACGCCGTACGGCACGGGCATGTCGCCGGGCGGGACTTCCACCTACGGCTGGCCGAGACCGCCGGCGGCCCGCGCACCCTGCGGGTCGAGGTCACCGACACCCGCACCGAACGCGTACCGCTGCTCACCATCCAGGAGCCGTCCGGCGAAGAGGAGTCAGGGCGGGGTCTGCTCATCGTCGCCCAACTGGCGACCCGTTGGGCCGTCGCTCCTCGCGCCGACGGGCCCGGCAAGACCGCCTGGGCGGAACTATGGCTGCCCGGGGAGGCCCCCGCTCCGTCTCCCATCGGTCACTTTCCCGCCAACGCCTGACGGGTTTCGGAAACACGGGCGCCCGCTGTCGAACCCGCCGACTATCGTCGTCCGCTCATGCCTCCACCAGGCACACCGCAGATCGAGGGGACGCGCTGTGACCACCACGCCCGAGGAACATACCGGGTACCGGATCTCCATCCTCGACGATGACCCGTTGCGCGCGCGTAAGGAAGCACGGGAGCTGCTCACGCAGATCGCCGACACCGATCCAGAGGCGGCGCTGGACGTTCCCCGGCGGGACACGGTCGCGCCGGCCGACGTGTCACTCAAGGGCGGGCTCACTGCCGACACCATCGGCGTACTGATCAGCGCCGGATCGCTGGTCGCCGCCGGGGTGCAGATCTGGCTGGCACGGGTGCCACAGCGGACGATCGTCGTGAAGCGGCCGGACGGGGCGACCCTGCACATCACCGGGAAGGAGGCCCGCGAGGACGACGAGCGGATCGTACGGTTCCTCGCGGGCGGCGGTGAGGCACCCCGCCGCACGGAGCTCGACGGGTCCGGCGACAGCCCTGCGGCGGGCTGAGCGCGGATGACCGACAACGACCGGTTCGCCATGCTCGTGGGCGTGTCCACGTACGACAGTGACGCGTACCGAGATCTGCCGCCCGTGCGCGCCGATCTGCACTACATGCGGGCCGTGCTGGAGAACACCGAGATCGGCATGTACAACGACTGCGCGACGGTCGCCGAGCCGACGCGCGCGGAGATGCTGCACGCCGTCGAGACGTTCCTGAACGCGCGGCAGCCCAGCGAGACGGCACTGCTGTACTTCAGCGGGCACGGCGAGTTCTGCGAGGACGACAACCAGCTGTACTTCCTGACCCGGGACACCGACCCGGGCGACCTGCCGGGTACGGCGGTCCCGGCGGAGTTCCTGGAACGGATGCTCCAGTCGTGCCGGGCCGCCTCGAAGCTGGTGCTGCTGGACTGCTGCTCCAGCGGCTCCGTCGTCCAGGGATGGACCGCGAAGGGGCCGGCGGAGGAGCGTGCCCGGCCCGCGCCGAGCACGCTGCTACGGCCGACGGGCGTGTACTTCATCACCGCGTCCGACGCCCTCCAGTCCGCGTCCGCGATGGCGCCGGAGGGTTCGAGTCTCGGTACGTCCCGGTTCACCGGGGAGATCGTGGAGGGGCTGCGCAACGGACGGATCAAGGAAGGCGGCTGGATCACTCCGGACGACCTCTTCGAGTACCTGACCGCGCAGATGAGGCGCGACGGCGTACCGGAGGAGCAGCGGCCCACCAAGTCCACGATCAGGGCCACGAACCAGTTGCCCTTCGCCCGGTCGGTGGCCCGTCCGGTGCGCCTCCCGGCGCTGCCGCGCGACGCGGCCGAGGCGGCCCGGAGATCCCCCGCCCTGCTGAAGGCCCAGGAACTGGCCGCGCTCGATGCCCGGGACGGCGTCGACTGGGAGCGGCTGCTGCGGTACTACGCGCAGTGCCTCGCCGCTACGTCGGCGGCCGGCATGCGGCCCGACCGGGACAGCGGGCGCGGCTCGAAGTACTTCCTGCTGGGTCAGGGCGAGGAAACCATCCAGTCCGGCCGGGGTGCCGTCTTTCCCGCACCGGGGGAGCTGCCCAAGCCGCAGGGCAAGCCGGCCGGTGCGAGCGGCGGTGACACGGGGAGGCAGCAGGAGTACTGGTACGGCTACCCCGCGATCACCCTGCCGGTACGCGACGGCGGGGCCCGGGGGCGGCGTACGACGGTGGAGCTGGCGCCGCTGCTCATCCAGCAGATGGAACTGGCCCCGGACGAGGAGGGCCGGGACGTGCTCCGGCCCAGTGGCGTTCCCTCCTTGCACACGGGCGTCGTCTCGGAACTCCTCGAAGCGGGCGACGCGGCCGACCTCATCGCACACTGGCAGCCGTCCTGGCAGGAGGGCAACGACGCGCAGATGCTGCGTGCCGTACGGGAGTTGCTGGATGCGCTGGGGTTGCCGGAACTGGAGCCGCTCGACCCGTCCGCGCTCAGCGAACGGACCGTGATGCAGGCGCTGCGGCCCGGCGCGCACAACGCGGCCGTCCTGCTGGTGCCCTCGGGTGTGGAGGCCAAGGCCACCGAGGCTCTGGTGGACAACCTGCTGCAGATGTCGGCCCGGACCGGGCAGATCCCCGGCACCGCCCTGGACGCCCTGCTGAGCGGCGGCGAGGGCGGTGCGCGGGGCGCGTCCGTCACTGTGGTGGCTCCGGGGCCGTGCAACGAGAGCCAGGAGTCGGTCATCTCCTCGGCGATGACGCGGCCCCTGACGGTGGCGACCGGGCCGCCCGGCACGGGCAAGAGCGAGGTCGTCACCGCCGTCGTCACCACCTGTGTCGCCGCCGGGCAGTCCGTGCTGGTCGCCTCGACGAACAACGAGGCCGTGGACGTCGTCGCCGAACGCTGCGACGACATCGCTCCCGGGCTGCTGATGCGGACGGGCAACACCGAGGCACTGGTGCGGGAGGCGGCCAAGCTGGAAGGGCTGCTGGGCGAGCCCGTCCAGGCGCCGCAACGCGGTTCGGCCACCGTGGGCGGGCAGTTGCGCAGCGCGCGCAAGACCGCCGAGGGGCTGGAGGCGCAGGCCGCGCGACACGTCGGCGAGGAGGGGCGCCTGCTGGAGCTGCTCCGGGACCGGTCGGAACGGGCGGAAGCGCTGGAACTGCCGCTGCCGCTCCTCGAACGGGTGTGGGCGGCGGCGGGCGAGGACGGTTCGGTCGCTCTGGGGCGCTGGGAGGACCGGGCGCGGAAGGTGGCCGGTGCCCCTTGGTGGCTGTTCGGCCCGTGGCGTCGGGGACGGGCGCTGGCCGCGCTCGTCGCGGCGGCGACCGCCGGCACGGAAGAGGATCGACCGGACGTACCGGATCGGCCGGACCTGCCGTCGTGGCCGGAGTGGGCGACCGGGCGGCCGGTTCCGGCTGAGTTGCTGGAGTCGCTGGCGGACACCGTGGCGGTGGAACGGGAGGTGCGGGCGCTGGTCCCCCGGCAGACGGGATGGGACGAGGACGGGCTGCGACGGTCACGGCTGGAGGCGGCCGGCACGCTCTCCGAACTGTCGGCGGAACTGTCGCGGGCGCTGTCCGCCGAGGCGTTGACGCGAGGGCGGGCGCTCATGCAGCAGCGGCTCCAGGCACTGCGGAGCCGCTCGGGCTTCCAGCGCAGCCAGAAGAACCTCATGGCACACATCAAGGGGTGGGCCGTCAGCACGCACTCGGTGCGGCAGCTGCAACTGACCCCGAAGCTGTTCGACCTCGTCGTCATCGACGAGGCGAGCCAGTGTTCCATCCCGTCGGTGCTTCCCCTGCTGTTCCGGGCCCGAAGGGCGCTGATCATCGGCGATCCGATGCAGCTGGGGCACATCCCCGGCGTGTCACCCCAGCAGGAACAGCGGGCGCGGGTCCGGGCCGGGCTGAGCGCGGCGCAGCTGGAACACCACCGGCTCACCTACCACGTCTACTCCTCGTACCACGCGGCCGAGCAGCACGGTGACTCCGCGTTGCTCCTCGACGAGCACTACCGGTGCCACCCGCGGATCGCCGACATCGTCAACGGCTACTGCTACGCGGGCCAGTTGCAGGTGCTCACCGACGTACGGCGGCAGGTCCCGGCCGTCGACCCGGCGGGAGAGGCCGATCCGGCGCCCGCGCTGGGCTGGGTCGACGTGCCGCGCGGCGAGTCGGCGCTGGGTGGCAACGGGCGGTCCTGGCGCAACCAGGCGGAGGCGGAGGCGGTACGACGGGTGGTGGACGAACTGCTGGAGCGGCTGCCGCAGGACGCCACCGTGGGTGTGGTCACGCCCTTCCGGGCGCAGAAGGAGGCGTTGGCGCGGGTGTGGCGCGACGACGATCGCGTCCGGGTCGGCACCGTGCACGCCTTCCAGGGCGGGCAGCGCGACGTGATGGTGCTGAGCCCCGTGGCCACGCACAACACCCCGCCGAGGACGACCCATTGGGTCGCGAGCCAGGTCAATCTGTGGAACGTGGCGGTGACCCGGGCGAAGTCCCAGCTGATCACCGTGGGCGCGCACGGATTTTGGCAGGGGCAGAGCGGTCTGCCGACCCTGCTCGCCGAACGTTCGGCGCTTCTGGGGGCGGACACCGAGGAGGCCGAGGGGCCGGTGGTGGCGGCCACGCCGGCGACCGGGTTCCGCGAGGAACTCGCCGACCGGCTCCAGCAGTACCTCGCCGAGCGCGGGATCACCGACCTGGAGCGGGCGGCGGTGGTCGGCGGCCACCCGGTGGACCTGCTGTTCACCGAGGCCGGGCAGAACACGGCGGTCCTGATCGACCTCGGCCCGTCGCCCGGTACCAACCCGGCACGGCACCTGCGGCTGACCCACGCGCGGGGCGACCTCCTGACCGGGCTTCCGTCCGGGGGCCACGGGGCGAAGACGTGCCCGGTGGGCCGCGTGATCCGGATCCCCGCGTGGCGCGTCCTGGCGGGCGAGGAGCTCCTGGCGCCGGTGCTCGACTGAGGAGGAACGGCCCTTGCACAGGGGTCGGTCAAGTGCCGGGCAGGGACCGGACGACGTGTGTCATGTGCTGGACGCCGCCCGCCCAGAGCCACTGGGTGTGCGTTCCGGTGCCCTCGCTGTCCGTCGTGGGACCGTCGGCGCAGTCGCGCAGCCAGGTCTCCCCGGCACTCGCGACCGCTGTACGGAAGTCCGGCAGGTCACGGATCCGGCGGGCGGCTGTCCGGATGCCCGCCGTACGGTCCGGCCCTCCGTTCCGCACCTTGCACAGCACGAACGAGTGGTCGGTGGTGTAGCGGAGGACGCCCCAGGGCGGGCCTCCGTTACCCGGCTCCGTGGCCAGCGCTGCGGCAGGCTGCACTCCATAGTCGCCGTATCTCAGCCGCGAGAGGCGATCCCGGCGGGCGGCCCGCACCTCGTGCCACGCGTCCCAGTCGGCGCGGGGCTCCTCGTGCGGCTCGCCGTACCGCATCATGTCGTCGGTGACGTGTGGGAACGCCCCGCCGAGTACGGCGACGGTCCGCCAGTCGCCGGCCAGTGCCACGAGGGCGTCCAGAGCGCGCAGCGCCTCCTTTCCCGCGTCGGGGCGACCGGGCAGGACGGCACCCAGGTCCAGCAGCAGATCGACGGGCACCTCCCGGTCGACCCGGCCCATCAGGGCCCCGACGGCCTCGGTGACGGCTCCGCCCCACTCCCCCGGCATGCGGACCCGGACACCGACCCCGCAGCCGCAGCGGCGGGCGGTCTCCAGCGCGGCCGTCTGCTGGGCCTCGCCCCGCTCCGGACCGGTCACCGGGCGGAGCAGGTGGTTGAGTGCGCTGCACTCTGCCAGGATCCCGGCGAGTGCCGAGGCCTGCGCGGCTTCGGCGAACGGGGCGTCGATCCAGCCCGGATGGCGCCGGTGCACGCCCCTCACCCGGCGCAGCTCCTTCTGCCAGCGGGCCTTCTCGAGCTGCGCCGGAGTCGTCCCCGGAGAGGGCGGGAGGTTCCAGAGCGGCGCGACCGACGCCTGTATGTCGGGCCGGAGGCGCTCGTAAGCCATCCGGGCATGCTGGCGGACCGGCAGAACGGGAACGTAGAGCGGTTCGGACATCGCGGCTCCCCCTCGGCACGGCCCGCGCGCTTTCCCTCCCCGTCAGGGTCCGCGAACCTCACGCCGTGGGAAAGAGAGCCCTTTCGGTCCGGATGGCTGAAGTACGCGAGTACCTGGTGACGGTGTGACGCAGGTTGTATGCTTCGTGACACTCGGTGGTCGGACGTACCAAGTGGACGACTCACGAGGTGAACTGAGCGGCACTCAGACGTATGTCGGGGACCGTCCGCCGTGCGCCGACCAGTTCGGTGCCGGGTCGTAGCCCGGCCGTTCCACGATGGGCGCGAGGCTTGAGCCACCGCATACTCGGTCTCACGGTGCGCAGCTGCCGCACCCTGACCGACACGAAGCTGCCGCTGGGGCCTCTGACCGTCATGGTCGGGCCGAACGCGGCGGGCAAGTCGAATGTGTTACACGCGTTTGAGTTCCTGGGAGACGTGACGCGCGATGGGATCGAGCCGGCGCCGGCGGAACGTGGGGGCTTCGGGGCTCTGGCGTTCCGGGGCGGCCCGAACCGAGTGTCGAAGATTTCCGTCGGTGTCGAGGGCGTCTGCAACTACCGGTCGTTCCGCGACTTCGCCGACGAACTGGCCGGCTGGAAGAAAGCCGGCTAGCCAGGACAGGCCCGGTTCACCACTGTATGGGCTGTCAGCCACCCCCTATGCGGTGGTATCGATCACCATGGCACCGGCATTGCAAGGGGACGGTCGTGAAGCCCACCATGGCCGCCGCGCAGCTCCGCGGCAGTCTGACGCAGTACCTCACGACGACGTACGCCCTCGCCGACGAAGACACCCGCGGCGCGCTCGAACGCTTCCTCGGGCATCCGGAGACCGGTATCTTCCGCGGGCCCTACCTGCGGATCAGGACGCCGTTCCACGTCGCCGACGACGGCTGGAAGCGGGAGCGGGAGTGGTCGGCCGGCTTTCCGGGGTTCGCCCCGTGGCGGCACCAGGCCAAGGCGTGGGCGCGGCTCTCCACGCTGCACGGGCCCGCCCGGCCGACGCTGGTGACCACCGGTACCGGGTCCGGCAAGACCGCGAGTCCTTCCTGATCCCCGTACTGGATCACTGCCGGCGGCAGAAGGCCGAGGGGCGGGCCGGGATCAAGGCCGTGCTGCTGTACCCGATGAACGCGCTCGCCACCGACCAGGCCGGGCTCGTCGGGGAGAGTACCTCGCGCTCACCGGCGAAGAGGCCGGCGAGGGGCTCAGGGCGGCGCTGCGCGGCGGCAGGCCGGCCGGGGGCGCCGGACCCGTACGCCTGCTCTGCGGTCCCGACGCGTCGGGTTGCCGTCTGGTACTGGCCGCCGACGGCAGACGCACCCCTCCCGTGTGGACGGGGCTCACCATCCTGGACGACGGTGACGCGGCCCTCGTCGACGAGCCGGCCCACAAGCGACGCCGGCGTGCCTGACTGCACTGAAGCAACGTGCTGCAGTTCCTTGAGCACGGCGGTGGCGACAGCGCCCAGCTGACTACGAGCATGCTCGACGGCTTCACTCCCGAGGTTCTCACTCTGACCGGGGCCCGGCGCGCCGGACGCGGCAGGAACATCGGCCGCGCCGAGCGAGCCGAGATCTGGCAGCTCGCCGAACGCTTCACCCAGCGGCTGGACCGGCTCGGACGGCACATTGGAAGATGCTGCATGCGATGGCACCTCGCGGCGCCGACGACCTGTTCCTGGTCGGCGACACCCACCAGCGCATCTACAAGAACCGGGTGACGCTGGGCAGTCTCGGTGTCAACATCCGCGGTCGTTCCTCGAAGCTGAGCCTCAGCTACCGCACGACGCGGCAGATCCTGCCCTCCGCCCTCGGCGTGCCGGGCGAAACCACGTACGACGACCTCGACGGCAGCGAGGAAACCCTGGCCGGCTACCGGTCGGTGCTCAGTGGAGGGCTGCCGGCCGGGCACGCCTTCCCGGACTGGGCTTCCGAGCGGGAAGGCGTGGCCGCGCTCATCGAGGAGTGGGACGCCGACTCGGACACGGCCATTCCGCACGAGCAGATCGCGATCTGCGTGCCGACGAATCAGATGGCGGCCGAGACGGCCTACACGCTCAAGCTGCACGGTATCGACTCGGTGGAGATCCGCTCCGACGGCCCGAACGGCTCCACCGGGGTGCACGATGTTCCGGTTCAAGGGCTGGAATACCAGCGCATGGTCATCGCGGGCGTGACGGACGGACTCGTGCCCCGCGAGGCCGTCAACAGCCTGCGCGACAGTGACCCGGTCCGCCACCGGCACGAGATCCAGCGCGCCCGGTCCCGTGGGAGCGCGTGCGGGGCCACGGGCGGAACACGAGCCGTACAAATCGGGCGACTCACGAGTCGTCGAGGAACGGGCTGGGCTTTCCGTGCCAGAAGACGTCCACACCGTCCCGGGCCCGTGTCGCCGCCACGAAGAGCAGGGAGCGATGGTTTCGGGCATATCCGCCGGGCCCGGGACTCGGCAGTAACCGCTCTCTATGCGGGTGGCGACCGGCATGGCCGGCGCCGCCCGTGCGAGTGCGGAATCGTTACTTCCGGTCACCGGCACCCCGTGCCCTCCGCCCCGCCCCACGGGCACCGAACGTTGAAAAGAGTTTCTTCTTATTAATTACCCTCGCGCGCCTTATAATTCACCCTCGCACGCCCCCTTACCGCGCTGACCAAAAAGCGCCGTTCCCTCATTCACGACCCCTCACGTCCGCTGCTACTCTGCGAACTCCCTATTCGGATGTGATGGAGATTCTCCGCATGGAAGATCGACCCGATACGGGGTCGCTGCCGGCGAATGTGTGGGCCGCCGGCGCGTCCGCCCGCGAGTGTCTCCGCTATGCCGCGTACCCGATTCTGCTCTTGTCCGCGGTCTGGCTCTTCGCCTCGGTTCTGCGCTTCGGCTGGGACCGGGGCCAGGCCATCCAGTTCTTCCTGGTCGGCACCATCGTCTATCTCGCGGCGCTGGAGCGGCTGATCCCGCACCGGACCGACTGGCACCCGAGCGGCCGGGAACTGTGCTGGTACGCAGCCTATTTCGGGTTCACCATGGTCGGCGCCGTGCTCGGCCAGTCGGTCGTCGCGGCCGTTCTGGCCGCGACCCCCGTCACGGGACCGGGGCTCGCGCTCGGGGCCGAGGTGCCCCTCGCGCTGCTGGCCTCCTCGCTGACCGGCTACCTCGCCCACCGCTGGGCGCATTCCAATCGGTGGCTGTGGAAGGTACACGGAATTCATCACGTCCCCGGAAAGGTGAACGTCGCCAATAACGGCGTCAACCACCTACTGGACGTCGCCTTCAAACAGGGCACGGTCCAATTGGCACTGGGATTTCTCGGATTCTCCGCCGACTGCCTTTTCGCGGTGGCACTCTTCACCCTTGTCCAAGGCTATTTCGTGCACGCGAACGTGGACGTCCGGCTCGGTCCGCTCCACCACGTCCTGGCCAGTCCCGAGCAACACCGGCTGCACCACAGCGCCGACCTGGCCGAGGCCGGTCACTTCGGCGTGGACCTCTCGGTCTGGGACCGCCTCTTCGGCAGTTTCACCTGGCGACCGGACCGCCGCCCGGCGATCGTCGGTGTCAAGGACCCCGCCACGTTCCCGGAGACCGGCTCGATCGTCGCCAGCCTGCTCCACCCCGTGCGCCGCCCGACCCACACCGCGTAGTCCCCCCCGTACCGCGATGCCCGCTGTACCGCGCACACCCGCTCCGTACCGCGACCTCCCCGCCCCGTACCGGCGTCGTGCCCCCATACGCCCCCGCCCGGCCCGTACCCAGGCGTCGTCTCCAACGGATTGGACCATGACGGACTCACCCAGCGCCGCCCACCGCGACAAGGTCGCCATCATCGGCATCGGCTGCCGGCTCCCCGGACACGCGGGTGACCACCGGTCCTTCTGGCGCAATCTGATCGAAGGCCGGGACTGTCTCGTCCCCACCCCGGCGGACCGGTACGACACCACGACCCTCGGCAGCCGCGACCGGGCCAAGCCGGGCCGGCTGACCGGCGGCCGGGGCGGCTACATCGACGGCTTCGACGAGTTCGACCCGCACTTCTTCGGGATCAGCCCGCGCGAAGCCGAGCACATGGACCCGCAGCAGCGCAAGCTTCTGGAGGTGTCCTGGGAGGCGCTGGAGGACGGCGGGCAGCGGCCCGCCGAACTGGCCGGGCGGGACGTCGGCGTCTTCATCGGCGCCTTCACCCTGGACTACAAGATCCTGCAGTTCGCCGACCTCGGCTTCGAGACGCTGGCCGCGCACACCGCGACCGGCACGATGATGACGATGGTCTCGAACCGCATCTCGCACTGCCTCGACTTCCGCGGCCCCAGCGTCTCGATCGACACGGCGTGCAGCTCGTCCCTGGTCGCGGTCCACCTGGCCTGCCAGAGCCTGCAGCGCGGCGAGAGCGAACTCGCCCTGGCCGGAGGCACCCTGCTGCACCTCGCGCCGCAGTACACCATCGCCGAGACCAAGGGCGGCTTCCTCTCCACCGACGGACGCTCCCGCGCCTTCGACGCCTCCGCCGACGGGTACGTACGGGCCGAGGGCGTCGGAGTCGTGGTGCTCAAGCGCCTCTCGGACGCGCTGCGCGACGGCGACCCGGTGCACGCCGTGGTGATCGGCAGCGGGGTGAACCAGGACGGACGCACCAACGGCATCACCGTGCCCAGCGCCGACGCCCAGGCCACGCTCATCGAGCGGGTCTGCGCCGAGGCGGGGGTGACACCGGGCAGCCTCCAGTACGTCGAGGCGCACGGCACCTCCACCCCCGTCGGCGACCCGATCGAAGCGCGGGCGCTGGGCCGGGTGCTGGCGCAGGGCCGGGCGCCCGGGGCACGGTGCTACGTCGGCTCGGTCAAGACCAACATCGGGCACACGGAGGCCGCCGCCGGCGTCGCGGGCCTGATCAAGACGGCGCTGGCCCTCCGGCACCGCCGCATCCCACCGCACCTGAACCTCGAACAGCCCAACCCCGCCATCGACTTCGCCGCGCTGCCCTTCGAGATCCCGACCGCACCGGTCGACTGGCCGGAGCACCAGGGACCCGCGCGGGCCGGCGTCAACTCCTTCGGCTTCGGCGGCACCAACGCCCACGTCCTGCTGGAGGAGGCGCCGCCCCGCCCGCCAAAGGAGCCGCGCGCGACGGCCCGGACGCCCGCCGTCTCGGTCCTCCCGCTGAGCGCCCGGCACGCGTCGGGCCCGGCCGAACTGGCCGCGGGCGTCCGCCGCGAACTTGCCGCCGGAGTGTCCCTCGCGGACCTCGGGCACACCCTGGCCCACCGCCGCCAGCACTTCGAGGAGCGCCTCGCCGTCGTCCACTCCCCCCTCGGCCCACCCGGCTCCCTCGACGAGGTACTGGCCGCCTGCGAGCGCGGGGAGCAGCACGCCCGGGCCGTGCGGGGCCGCCTCCGGGAGCCCGGGGCGCAGCGGCTGGTGTGGGTGTTCACCGGCATGGGGCCGCAGTGGTGGGGCATGGGGCGCGAACTCCTGGACGCCGAGCCCGTGTTCCGGGAGGCGGTCGAGCGCTGCGACCGGGAGGTCCGGCGCCAGGCGGGCTGGTCGCTGCTCGACGAGCTGACCCGGCCCGAGGCGGAGTCCCGGATGGCCGAGACCTGGCTCGCCCAGCCCGCCAACTTCGCCGTCCAGGCGGGGCTCGCGGCGCTGTGGGAACACCACGGGGTGCGGCCGGACGCCGTCGTCGGGCACAGCACCGGCGAGATCGCGGCCTTCCACCAGGCCGGGGTGTACGGCCTGGAGGACGCCGTCCGGATCGCGCTGGCGCGCAGCGCCCTCCAGCACCGGCTCGCGGGCACCGGCGTGATGCTGGCGGCGAACCTGTCCGAGGAGGAGGCCGAGCGGCTGGTCCGCCCGTACCGGGACCGCGTGTCGGTCGCCGCCGTGAACAGCCCGGCGTCGGTGACGCTGTCCGGGGACCGGGACACCCTCCGGGAGCTCGCCGGGCGGCTGGAGCGGGAGCAGGTCTTCGCCCGGTTCCTCGACGTCGAAGTGCCGTACCACAGCGTGCGGATGGACCCGATCGAGGCCGAGCTGCACGAGGCGCTGGCCGGGATCGCGCCGCGCGCCGCCGGACTCCCGCTGTATCCGACCGCCCGCGAGGGGCGTGCGCGGGGGCCGGAGCTGGACGCCGCGTACTGGTGGGAGAACGTCCGGCGGCCCGTCCGGTTCCGTGCCGCGGTCGACCGGCTGGTCGACGACGGGTACACGCTGTTCCTGGAGATCGGTCCGCACCCGGTGCTCGGCCACTCGATCCGGGAGTGCCTGGAGGGCCGGGCCGTCGAGGGGGTGACGCTGCCGTCGATCCGGCGCCGGGAGGACGAGCCCGAGCGGTTCGCCCGCTCCCTCGCGGAGCTGTACACGCTGGGCGTCGACGTGGACTGGTCGGTGCTCCAGCCCGTGGGGCGGCCGGTGCCGCTGCCGGGCTATCCGTGGCAGCGGGAGCGGTACTGGGTGGAGCCCGCGCCGGTGGAGCAGATCCGGCTCGGCCGGCTGGACCACCCACTGCTCGGCCGGCGGTCCTCCGCGCTGCAGCCGACCTGGGAGAGCCGCCTGGACACCGAGCGGCTGCCGTACCTGGCCGACCACCGGATCGAGGGCAGCACGGTCTTCCCGGCCGCCGGGTACCTGGAGATGGCCGCGCAGGCGGTCCGGGCGCTGACCGGCGGCGACACGGCGACCCTGGCCGACGTCGAGTTCTCCCGGGCCCTGTTCCTGCCCGACGGCGAGGCGACGACCGTTCAGCTGGCCTTCGCGCCGGAGGAGGCCGGGTTCACCATCGCCTCCCTCGCCGGTTCCGGGACCGGGGCTCCGGACCGTACGGTCCACGCGAGCGGAGTCGTCCGCACCGGGCAGCCACGCCGGCTCGCACAACCGCTGGACACGGACGCGGTACGGGCGCGGGCGGGGCGCCGGCTCGACGGGGAGGCGTGCTACGGCGAGCTGTCGGCGCTCGGCTACCACTACGGCCCGGCGTTCCGGGCGATCGACGAGGTGTGGACGGGGCCCGGCGAGGCGCTGTCGCTGATCCGGCCCACCCCGGGCATGGGCGACGGGGCCGCGGACTGCCATGTGCACCCCGTGCTCCTGGACGCCTGCTTCCAGACCATGCTCACCGCGATGACGCCGGGCGACGGCCGGTCCGCCGGGATCCGGCTGCCCGTCGGCGTCGCGGAGCTGCGGCTGGACGCGGTCGGCGACCGGGCGGCCCTGTGGGCGCACGCGACGGTGACCGCGGAGAGCGACGAGGAACTGGTCGGCGACCTCGCCCTGTACGCCGAGGACGGGACGCCGCTCGGCCGGATCAGCCGCTTCCGCGCGGCGGCGGTGGACCGGGGGGCCTCCTCGGTGAAGCTCGGCACCATCGACGGCTGGCTGGCCGAGGTGGTCTGGGAGGAGGCGCCCACCAAGGCGGAGACGTCCACCGAGGCGCCGGAGGACGTCGGGACCGCCGAGGGGAGCGGGGCCGGTCCCGACGGCTGCCCCGCGCCCGGCCTGGTGGTCTTCGCCGACGAGGGCGGGCTCGGCGCGCGGATGGCCGAGGCGGTCGTGGCGCGCGGCGGGCGGTGCCGGCTGGTCCGCCCGGGCAGCCGATACCGAAGCGGGGCCGGGCACGTGACCGTGCGACCCGATTCGGCGACCGATCTGCGCAGGCTGTTCGACGAACTCGGGCCGGGGTTCGGCGCCGTGGTGCATCTGTGGAACCTCGATCTGCCCCCGCTGGACACGGTCGGCGCGGCGGACCTCGACGGTATCGGCACTCTCGGCGGCTACTCGCTCGTCCTGCTCGCCCAGGTGCTGCCCGAGGCGTGCCCGCAGGGACGCCTGCACATCGTCACCCGGGGTGCCCAGGCGGTGGTTCCGGGCGAGCCGGTGGAGCCGTTCGGCGCACCCGCCTGGGGCATCGGCCGAGTGCTGTGGCAGCAGGAGCTCACCGGTCACAGCGGCAAACTGATCGATCTCGACCCGGCCGGGGGTCCCGGCGAGGCCGAGGTGCTGCTGCGCGCGCTCACGGCGGACGACGGCGAGGGCGAGATCGCGCTGCGGTCCGGGCGGCGGCACCTCAGCCGGCTGCGTCCGCCCGCGGGGCTGACCCGTCCGCTGCCGCTGCGGCTGCGCGCGGACGGCGCCTATCTGGTCACGGGCGCGTTCGGGGCGCTGGGGCGGCTGCTCTGCCGCACCCTGGTACGGCGCGGGGCCCGGCGCCTGGTCCTGCTCGGCCGCACCGGCGTGCCGGAGCGCGGCGCGTGGCGGGGGCTCGATCCGGGCGGCCCCGAGGGGCGGCGGGTCGCATTCCTGCGCGAGCTGGAAGCGCTCGGCGCAGAGGTGCTGGTCGCCGCGGTGGACGTGACCGACGCGGCGGCCATGGAGGGCTGGCTGGCCGGGCGTCGGGCCGCCGGTCTGCCGCCGGTGCGGGGCGTGTTCCACCTCGCGGGACAGGTGCGGGACGTCCTGCTGCCGTCGTTGGACCGCGAGGCGTTCGACGCGGGCTACGGGCCGAAGGCGCACGGCGGGTACCTGCTGCACCGGCTGCTGCGCGACGAGCCGGTCGAGCACTTCGTACTGTTCGCGTCGGTCGCCTCGCTGCTGACCACGGCCGGTCAGGTCAACTACGCGGCCGGGAACGCGTTCCTGGACGCGCTCGCCCATCACCGCCGGGCGCTCGGTCTGCCCGCGCTCAGCCTGGACTGGGGGCCGTGGGCCACCGGCATGATCGAGGAGCTCGGGCTGGTCGCCCACTACCGGGACGCGCGCGGGATGAGCTCGCTGGCGCCGGAGGCGGGCATGGCGGTCCTGGAGCGGGTGATCGGGCAGGACCGGGCCCAGTTGCTGGTGGCCGCGGTGGTGGACTGGCCGGTGTTCCTGGCCTGGTATCCCACCCCGCCGCCGCTGGTGTCGGCGCTCGCCGCCGCGGCGGCGCGGGAGGTCCCGGCGGGGCAGGGCGGCAGTCTGCTCGCCGCGTTCCGCGCCGCCGACGAGGCGGCGCGTACGGCGTTGGTGGCCGAGCGGTTCGCGGCCCTCGCGGCGGGTGTGCTGCGGGTGCGGCCGGAGCTGGTCGACGCGGACGCCCGGCTCGGCTCGCTCGGTCTGGACTCGCTGCTCGCCATGGAGCTGCGGGCGCGGACCCACACCGAGCTGGGGGTCTCGCTCCCGGTGGTGGCGCTGCTCAGCAATGGGCCGGTGAGCGAGCTGACCGAGCGGCTGCACGCGGGGCTGAGCGAACTCGCGGCGGCCGGGGGTCCGGTGGCGGAGACGGCGGTGGAGTTGTTCACCGACGAGGCGTGCTACCCGCTCACCCACAACCAGCAGGCCCTGTGGTTCCTACGGCAGCTCAACCCGGACGGCTTCGCGTACAACATCGGCGGCGCGGTGGAGGTGCGCGCGGAGCTCGACCCGGAGCTGCTGTTCGATGCCTTCCGGACGCTGATCGCCCGGCATCCGAGCCTGCGCGTCAACATCACCACCGAGGACGGGCGTCCGGTCCAGCGGGTGCGGCCCGAGGCCGTCGCCGACACCGGTCTTCTCGATGTGTCCGGGCTGCCCTGGGACGAGGTCCGCGCCCGGCTGGTGGCGGAGTACCGCAGGCCGTACGACCTGGAGCGGGATCCTCTGGTGCGGCTGCGGCTGTTCCGGCGGGCCCCGGACCGCTGGGTGCTGATGAAGGCGGTCCACCACATCGTCTCGGACGCGATCTCCACCTTCGTCTTCATCGAGGAGCTGTTCGAGGTCTACCACGGGCTGCGCACCGGCCGGCCGGCGGAGCTGGCCCCGGTCCGGGCCCGCTACCTGGACTTCCTCAACCGGCACAACCGCTTCCTGGCCGGGCCCGAGGCGCGGCGGATGCTGGAGTACTGGCGGGAGCACCTGCCGCGGGAGGCCCCGGCGCTCGAACTGCCCACCGACCGGCCGCGCCCGCCGGTGCAGACCGACAACGGCGCCTCCGAGTTCTTCCAGCTCGACGACGAACTCAGCGCCCGGGTGCAGACGCTGGCCCGGGAGCACAACGTCACCGTGTTCACGGTGCTGCTCACCGCGTACTACCTGCTGCTGCACCGCTGGTCGGGGCAGGACGAGATCGTGGTCGGCAGCCCCGTCACCGGGCGCACCGAGGAGGAGCTCGCCTCCGTCTACGGCTACTTCGTCAATCCACTGCCGCTGCACGTGAGCCTGGCCGGGGAGCCGTCGGTGGCCGAGCTGCTTGGCCGGGTGCGGGACACGGTCCTCGGGGGCCTCGACCATCAGGAGTACCCGTTCGTGCTGCTCGTGGAGGAGTTGGGCCTCCAGCACGACCCGAGCCGCTCGGCGGTCTTCCAGGCGATGTTCATCCTGCTCACCCACAAGGTGGCCGTGGAGCGCTTCGGGTACACCCTGGAGTACATCGAACTCCCTGAGGAGGAGGGGCAGTTCGATGTCACGCTGTCCGCGTACGAGGACCGGTCCGACGGGCGCTTCCACTGCGTGCTGAAGTACAACACCGACCTGTTCGACGCGGCAACGGTGCGTCGGATGGCCGCGCACTACCAAAACCTCCTCGACGGCCTGACCCGCGCGGAGGGCGAGCGCCCGGCGGGACGGCTGCCGATGCTGGGGGCCGGGGAACGGGAGCGGATCGTCACCGGGTTCGGCGGCGTCGGCCGGCGGATCGACCACGACGTTCCGGTGCACGAGCTGATCGGGAAGATCGCCGCGCAGTTCCCGGAGGCGGTCGCGGTGTCCGTGCCGGACGGGCGGCGGCTCGGCTATCGGGAGCTGGACCAGCGCTCGCGGCGCGTGGCGGCCTCGCTGCGCGAACGCGGCGTCGGCGCCGGGACGGTGGTGGCGGTGCGTCTGGCGAAGTCGCCGGAGCTGGTGATCGCGCTGCTCGCGGTGTGGCGGGCCGGGGGCGCGTATCTGCCGCTGGACCCGGACCACCCGGCGGAGCGGCTGGCCGAGCTGACGGAGAACGCCGGGGCCACGCTGGTCCTGACCGACGGGCGGCGCGGCGGGGCGGCCCGGCTGCCGGGACGGCCGGTCACCCTCGACGAGCTGGACCGGCCGGGGACCGAGGAGCGGCCGGAGCCGGCCGTGGACCTCGACCAGACGGCATACGTGATCCACACCTCGGGTTCCACCGGCCGCCCCAAGGCGGTGCGGGTCAGCCACCGCAACCTGGCCTCGGTGTTCGTCGCCTGGCAGCAGGAGTACCGGCTGGACACCGACGTCCGGGTGCACCTGCAGATGGCGGGCCTCTCCTTCGACGTGTTCACCGGGGACCTGGTCCGGGCGCTGAGTTCGGGCGGGACGCTGGTCCTCGTCGACCGGGACCTCCTCTTCGACACCGCGCGGCTCTACCGGACCATGCGCGCGGAGGGCGTGGACTGCGGCGAGTTCGTGCCGTCGGTGGCGCGTGGGCTGCTGGCGCACTGCGAACGGGAGGGGCTGGGCCTGGAGTTCATGCGCCTGGTGATCGTCGGCTCGGACGCCTGGCGGGCGGACGAGCACCACAGACTCGTCGCGCTGTGCGGGCCGGGGACCCGGGTGGTCAACTCGTACGGGCTGACCGAGGCCACCATCGACAGCGCCTACTACGAGGGGCCGGCGGAGGGGCTGGAGCCGGGCCGGATGGTGCCGGTCGGCCGGCCGCTGCCCAACAGCGAGCTGTACGTCCTCGACCGGCACGGCGAGCCGGTGCCGCCGGGGGTGGCCGGTGAGCTGTGGATCGGCGGCGCCGGCGTCGCCGACCGCTGCCTGGGCGATCCGGAGCGGACGGCCGAGCGGTTCGTGACCCTCGAACCGGGCGGCGAACCCGTACGGCTGTACCGGACGGGGGACCTCGGGCACTGGGACGCGGAGGGGGTACTGCACCTCCTCGGGCGGCGCGACGGGCAGGTGAAGGTGCGCGGCCACCGGGTGGAGACCGGGGAGATCGAGGCGCGGCTGGCCGCCCGGCCCGAGCTGGCGCAGGTGTGCGTGACGGTACGGCGGGACGAGACGGGCGAGAACGTGCTGTGCGCCTACTGCGTGCCCGCGCCGGGCGCGGCGGCCGACGCCCGGGAGCTGCGCCGCCACCTCGCGGAGCAGCTGCCGACGTATCTGATCCCGGCGCACTTCACGGAGCTGTCCGCGCTGCCGCTGACCGCGAACGGCAAGGTCGATCTCGACGCGCTGCCAAAGCCGCGCGCGGAGGCGGGACCGGAGAGGTACGAACCGCCGGTGACGCTGTACGAGACACGGATGGCGGCGCACTGGCGGTCGCTGCTCGGGCTGGAGCGGCCGGGGCTGCGGGACGACTTCTTCGAGGCGGGCGGCAGCTCGATCAAGCTGATCCAGCTGATCCACCACCTGCGGACCGAGTTCAACGCGTCCGTGCCGGTCGGGCGGCTGTTCAAGACCAGCACCCTGCACGGCATGGCCCGCACCCTGGAGGACGTCGTCACCGGTCGGCTGCCCGGCGCCGAGCCGTACCTGTGGTTCAACCCGGGCGCGGACCCGGCGGCGACGGTGTTCTGCCTGCCGCCCGCGGGCGGGCACGGGCTGGTGTACCGGCAGCTCGCGGCGCGGCTGCCCGAGCACCGCTTCGCCGCGTTCAACTACCTGTCGGGCCCGGACAAGGCGGCCCGGTACGCGGATCTGGCCGAGGAGCTGCACCCGGGCGGGCCGTACACGCTGTTCGGCTACTCCCTCGGCGGCAACCTCGCGTTCGAGATCGCCGGGGAGCTGGAGCGGCGGGGCCGCGCGGTGGACCTCGTCCTGATCATGGACTCGTACCGGATGGCCGAGGCCGTCGCCCTCGGCGAGGAGCACCTGGCCGAGTTCGAGGCGGAGCTCGCGGAGCACCTGCGGCGGCACACCGGTTCCGAGATCGTCGCCCGGGAGACCGTGGAGCAGGCCCGCGAGTACCTGGCGCACTGCGCTGCTCACCCGTCGCTCGGTGTGCTCGACGCGCCGATCGCGGTCATCTCCGACCAGGACAAGCTGCTCCGCTTCGCGGTGGACGAGCCCGGCGGCTGGCACGGGGGCACCGCCGCCGGGTGCACCGTACGCGAGGGGCACGGGCGGCACGCCGAGATGCTCGACGGCTCGTTCCTCGACGGGAACGCGGAGCTGGTCCGGGCGCTGCTGACGGGAGGTGCCGCGAATGGGAGTGCGTGACGGCGGGCCCCGCTGGGAGGCCCGGCCTCCCGGCGGGCGGCCCCGGGTGATCATCATCGGCGCGGGCATGTCGGGACTGGCCGCCGGCTGCTACGCGCAGATGAGTGGGCTGGAGAGCCGGATCTTCGAGAAGCACGTGCTGCCAGGGGGCTGCTGCACCGCCTGGGCCCGGCAGGGCTACCTCTTCGACTACTGCATCGACTGGCTGATCGGCACGGGAGCCGGGACCGGGGCGAACGACGTGTGGCGCGAGCTCGGGGCGCTGGACGGGAAGCGGATCACTCATTTCGACCAGTTCAACCGGGTGGTGGCGGAGGACGGCCGGTCCGTCACGTTCTACAACGACCCGGACCGGCTCCAGCAGCACCTGCTGGAGCTCTCGCCCGGCGACGAGCGCCTGATCCGGGCGTTCTGCCGGGACCTCAGGCGCTTCGCGGGGCTCGCCCCGCACTGGGAGCTGAAGCCGCCGCCGCTGAAGTCCCTGACGGAGAAGGCGCGAACGCTGCTCGCGATCCTGCCGGCGTTCCGGCTGTACTGGCGCACCGCGGCCACGCCGATGCGCCGGTTCGCGGACCGCTTCGAGGACCCGCTGCTGCGCCAGGCGTTCCCGAACATGTTCCTCCAGGAGCTGACCGGCTTCCCGCTGCTCCCCTTCCTCTTCACGATGTCCTGCGCCTTCAACGGCAACGCGGGCTTCCCGGAAGGCGGTTCGCTGGGTCTGGCCCGGTCGGTGGAGGAGCGGTACACGGGGCTCGGCGGGCACGTCGGCTACCGCGCCCGGGTGGAGCGGATCCTCGTCGAGGACGGGCGGGCGGTCGGCGTACGGCTGCGGGACGGGCAGGAGCACTTCGCCGACCATGTGATCGCCGCCTGCGACGGGCCGACGGTGCTGGACCGGCTGCTGGAGGGGCGGTGGAGCAGCCCGCACACCGAGCGGCTGTACACGGAGCTGCTGGACCGCCCGGACAACCTGTACCCGGCGGTGGTCTCCGCGTTCGTCGGGATCGACGGCCCGCTGCCCGCCGGTGAGCCGCACAGCACGACGTACCTCCTCGGTCCGGAGCGGGGCGCGGCACTGCCGGGGAGCCTCCAGCACAGTCTGGTGGTGCAGCGGCGGTCCGACTACGCCGACGGCTTCGCGCCGGCCGGGAAGTCGGTGCTGCACTGCACGTACTTCACCGACCACCGGTCCTGGCAGGAGCTGCGGAAGGCGGACCGGCGGGCGTACCGGGAGCGCAAGCAGGAGGTCGTCGACTTCCTGCGGGGCTTCCTGACCGAGCGTCATCCGGGCATCGAGGAGCGGATCGAGCTGGTGGACGTGGCGACGCCGGCGACGACGGAGCGGTACACCGGCAACACCTACGGCAGCATCCTGGCCTGGAAGGCGTTCTCCGAGGCCGACGACGTGTCGACCGCGCTGGTGGACCGGGGCCGGATGCGGCTGCCGGGGCTGAGCGGCTTCTCGATGGCCGGGCAGTGGACCGGGATGGGCGGCCTGATCCGGGCCGCGACCAGCGGCCGGTACGCGGTCCAGTTCCTCTGCGACGAGCTGGGCCGGGAGTTCCGGGCCTGGCCGAGCGAGGGTGCCGGGCCGTGGCATCCCGGGAAGCTGGGCCGGCTGCCACGACTCGAACAGCGGGGCGACGCCGGGAAGGCGGCGGTGGCCGAATGACCAGAAGGACCATGCTGATCGTCGGCGGAGGGCTCGGCGGGCTCTCCACCGGCTGCTACGCCCAGATGAACGGCTATCGCAGCAGGGTGCTGGAGATGCACGAGATCCCGGGCGGCTCCTGCACTGCCTGGGACCGGGGTGACTTCACCCTCGACTGCTGTGTGAGCTGGCTGCTCGGCAGCGGGCCGGGCAACGAGATGCACCAGATCTGGCTGGAGCTCGGCGCGCTCCAGGGCAAGCGGATGCGCAACTTCGACGTGTTCAACACGGTGCGCGGCCGGGACGGGCGGGCGGTCCACTTCTACTCCGATCCGGACCGCCTCGAAGCGCACCTGCTCGGCCTCTCCCCCGGCGACGCCCGGGTGATCCGCGACTTCTGCGCCGGGCTGCGGACCTTCCGCAAGGCACTGGCCCGCTACCCGTTCCTCACCCCGGTCGGGCTCATGGGCCGCCTGGAGCGCTGGCGGATGCTGGCGTCCCTGGTCCCCTACTTCAACGTGATCCGGCGCTCCATCGGCACGCTGATGCGGGACTACTCGCAGCGCTTCCGGGACCCGCTGCTGCGCGAGGCGTTCAACTTCATCCTGTACGAGAAGCATCCCAACTTCCCCGTGCTGCCGTTCTACTTCCAGCTCGCGGCGCACGCCGACGCCTCGGCCGGTGTCCCCGAGGGCGGCTCGCTGGGCCTGGCCCGCTCGGTCGAGGAGCGCTACCGGGGGCTCGGCGGCGAGGTCGTGTACAACGCCAGGGTCGTGGAGATCCTGGTGGAGAACGACCGGGCGGCCGGGGTCCGGCTGAGCGACGGCACGGAGCTGCGGGCGGACATCGTGGTCTCCGCCTGCGACGGGCGCACCACGCTCCTCGACCTGCTGAAGGGCCGCTACCTCACCGACACGTACCGGGAGCTGTACACCCGGACCATCACGGAACCCGGCATGGTCTTCCCCGGCTACCTCACGGTCTTCCTCGGGCTGCGCCGGCCCTTCCCGGACGGCGAGCCCTGTACCACGTACCTCCTGGAGGACGCGGTCGCGGAACGGCTCACCGGCATCCGGCACCCCAGCGTCAACGTGCAGTTCCGCAGCCGCCACTACCCGGAGCTGTCGCCGCCGGGCACCTCCGTGGTGTACGCCACGTACTTCTGCGACATCGCGCCGTGGCGGGAGCTGAGCACCGGTCCCGAGCAGTTCACCCGGATCCGCCGCGGCGAGGAGCTGCACACGCTGCCGGTCGGGCGCGGTCGCGACTACCAGCGGGCCAAGCGGCAGGTGCGGGACACGATCGTGGACTTCCTCGACGAGCGGCACCCCGGGCTGCGGGACGCGATCGTGGTGCGGGACGTGTCCACCCCGCTCACCCAGGTCCGCTACACCGGCAACTACGACGGCACGGTGCTCGGCTGGCAGCCGTTCGTGGACAGCGGCGAGACCGTGGAGCAGGAGGTCAAGCGACACGGTCCGGGACTGCCGGGGCTCGCGGACTTCTATCTGTCCGGCGTCTGGGCCACCACCGGCGGCCTGATCCGGGCCGCGGCCTCGGGACGGCACGTCATGCACTTCGTCTGCCGCGACGACGGGCGGCCGTTCACCGCCTCCGTCGACGACGGCTCCCCTCTCCCCGTACAACTCATCGAACCCGCAGGAGCCACCCCGTGAAAACCGAGAAGTGGATCGTCAGCGAGCACAACGAGGGCGTGCCGGACGTGGGCCGGATGTACGAGAAGGTGGCGGAGGAGCTCGACACCGACCTGGCCGAGGACGAGATGCTGCTGCGCACGCGGTACGTCTCCGTCGACCCGTACCTCCACGGGATCGCCCTGGACACACCGGTGGGCGACCACATGGGCGCCGACTCGATCATGGAGGTGCTGGCGGCCGGACCGCGGGCGATGTTCGGCGTCGGGGACCTCGTGCAGGGCTTCGGCGGCTGGCGCACCCACCTGGTCAGCAACGGCGCGGGGGCGCTGTGGCAGACCGGCACGTTCCCGATGGTCTTCCCCGCGTACCGGAAGCTGGACCCGGCCCACTACGACGAGGCGCTGCCGCTGAGCACCGCGCTCGGCATCCTCGGCGGCGCCGGGATGACCGCGTGGGCCACCCTCACCACCTTCCTGGCCGTACGGCCCGGCGACACGGTCCTGATCAGCGGCGCGTCCGGCGCGATCGGCACGCTGGTCGGGCAGTTGGCGAAGCGGGCCGGCGCGCGGGTGGTGGGCACGACCGGTTCGCCGGAGAAGGCGGCGCGGCTGACGGCGCTCGGCTTCGACGCCGTCGTCGTCTTCCGGCACGACGGAGACCCGGCGCAGCTCCGCGAAGACCTGGCGAAGGCGGCTCCCGGCGGCATCGACCGGTACTTCGACAACCTCGGCGGGGTCATGACCGACACCGTCTTCACGATGCTCACCGTGGACAGCCGGGTCGCGGTGTGCTGGCAGTGGGCGAGCCAGGTCGGCGGCGAGTGGACCGGGCCCCGGCTGCTGCCGTACATCATGTTCCCGCGCACGACGATCCGTGGGGTCTTCGCGCTGGAGTGGTTCACCGAGGACAACTGGGCGGCGATGCACGCCGAGCTGGGGCCGCTGGTGCGCGCCGGCGAGATCCGCTACCAGCAGACCGTGCATCACGGTTTCGACGCCATTCCCGCCGCCTACCGCAGCCTGTACACCGACCGCGCGGCGTCCTTCGGCAAAGTGCTGGTCGAGCTGTGAGGCGCGGCCACACCCGGGCGCTCACGGAGGGTCCGAGCCCGGCCGACGCGCACGAGCCGGTCCTGCCGTACCCCGACGGCTGGTTCTCGGTGGCGTTCTCCTCGGAGGTGGTGCGGGGGGCCCTGCTGACCCGGCCGCTCCAGGGCGAGGACGTGGTGCTCTACCGGCTCCGCGACGGCGAGGTGCGGGCGGTCCGCCCGTACTGTCCGCACCTGGGGGCGCACCTCGGGCTCGGCGCGCTGGAGGGCGACGAACTGCTGTGCCCCTTCCACCGCTTCGCCTTCGGCCCGGACGGCGCCTGCACGCGGACGGGGTACGGCACGCCCCCGCCGCCGTCCTCGGACCTGACCCTGCTGCCGGTGCGGGAGGTCGACGGCGCCGTCTTCGTGTGGCGGCACCACGACGGGCGGGCGCCGGACTGGGAGCTGACGCCCTGGCACACGCTCGGGACGCGGGCGCCGCGGGTGGCCGCGTGGGAGATGGCGGGGCACAGCCAGGACGTGGTCGAGAACACGGTGGACATCGGGCACTTCACGCCGCTGCACGGCTGGGGCGCGTCGGAGGTGGCCGAGCCGGCGGTCTTCGAGGGGCGGTCCTTCCGGATCTCCGTGCGCTCCGAGGAGCGGGTGCCGCTGCTGGGCGCGAGCCCGCTGGAGGTGACGCTGGAGGGGAACGGGATCAGCCGGGTGCACGTGTGCACGGCGCTCCCTCGGTTCGGGGTGCGCACCTGTGCCGTGTACACGACCACGATGATCGCGCCCGCGGCGTTCCAGCTGCGCCAGACGAGCCGTTTCGAGGTGGCCGAGCCGGCCGCCCTCCCGGCGCCGCTGGCCCGCTGGGTGAGCGGCTCGGCACACCGGCTGCTGGGGGGTGTGATGTTCCGGGGCAACTGCGCTTTCGTGTCCCAGGACTTCCCGGTCTGGGCGACGAAACGGTACGTGTCTCCGCCCCGGCTGGCCCGCGGCGACGGCCCGATCGGCCCGTTCCGCCACTGGGCCCGGCAGTTCTACCCGCCGGGCCGGCCGCGGGCGCGGGTGCCGTCGTCGGTGCTGCGGGCAGCGGCGGGGGAAGCGGAGAGCAGGGTGACGTAGCCCGGCCGCTCCCGGAAGCCGGGGGCGGGGGGCTTCGCCCCCGGCGGGTGGGGCGCCGGGTCAACCGCCCGCCGGCAGCCCGGAGTACGTGCCGAAGGATCTGCGGAGGTAGACCAGCGGGGCCGCGGGTGTCGAGTGGGCCTCCTCGACGGAGATGACCAGGAGGACGTGGTCGCCGCCGGGCACATGGCGTTCGACGCGGCCCGCGGTCCAGCCGGCGGAGTCGGGGAGGTGCGGGAGGCCGGCGCGGGTGGTCCAGGTGATGCCGTCGAACTTGGAGCCCGTGCCGGGGCATCGGCGGGCGAAGGACGCGGCCAGGGCGTGCTGGTGGGCGGCGAGGATGTTGACGCCGACACGGGCGCCCTGGTGCAGGTGGGGCAGGAGGCCGGAGCCGCGGTCCAGGGCGAAGCTCGCCAGGGGCGGGTCCAGGGAGAGTGAGGTGAAGCTGGAGACGGTGCTGCCGTGCGGGCGCCCGTCGGCGGTGGCCGTCGTCACCACCGTGACCGGGGCGCACACCCCGCTCATCAGCTCCACGAAGGTCTCGCGGTCGATCATCGTTCGCCTCCGGTTGTCGCGGCCTCGGTGTCGCATCTGCCGACCGCCGGTCAGCGCGGAGCGGCGAGGTGCCGTCCATTCGCCGCCGTCGGCACGCAGCGGCGAGGTCTCGTTCATTCGCCAGCACGCAGCGGCGAGGTGCCGTTCATTCGCCACCGCCACCGCCGGCGCACAGCGGCGAGTCTCATTCGATCGCCGCCGTCGGCGTACAGCGGCGCGGTCCCGTTCGATCGCCGTCGTCAGCACACGGCGGCAAGGTCGCGTTCGATCGCGTCCACCGTGTTCCGCAGGGTCCGCGCGACGCTGCGCAGATCCCGGTTGGTGGCCGTGTCGGCCACCACGATCGCGGCCGGCGGACCGGTTCGGCCGAGGCGGACCGGGGCGGCCAGTTCGACCAGTTCGGGGATGCGCTCGCTCCTGGCGTAGGACAGGCCCGTGCGCCGGATGCGGGCGAACTCGCGGCGCATCGCGTCCGTTCTCGCCGGGAGCGCGCGTGATCCGGGCGCCGTGGCGGCCAGGACGTCCGCCGGGTTCTGCCCGGCCATCGCGAGCAGGAGCCGGCCGGCCGCCGACGTGTGCGCGGGGACCGGCTGCCGCAGGGCCATCGCCAGGCGGGCGTGTTCCTGGCCGTAGAGGGTGCCGGTGTGCCGGACCCTGGTGCCTGCGAGGGTGCCGAGGCTGACGATGCGGTTGGTCCGGCGGAACAGGTCCAGCAGGAAGGGCGTGACCGGGTAGTCGGGCCCGTGTGCCGGGGGCGGGCCGCCGCCGGTGGCGGCCAGTCGCGAGAGGTACGTGCCGAGTTCGTAGGACTTGGACTCCTTGCGCACCGCGAGGCCGTTGTCGGTCAGCACGCGCATCAGGCGGTGCAGCGTGGACTTGGGGAGGTCCGCCAGGCGGGACAGCTCCGACAGGGTCAGCGGCCCCGGCGCCTCGGCCAGTACCTCCAGGACGGCGAGCGCCTTGCGCAGCGGGCCTCCGGCGGTGCCGGGCACCGGAAGGTCTCGCTCGTCGTCCATGCGATACTCCCGTCGCCCCGGCGCCCTTGACCGTTCCATGCCTACCCGGGCGCGCTCGGCGGGCTCAAGATCGGCGGGGTCGGCTGGCCCGTGGGGTCTCGGTATCGGGCCCTTTCGGCGGGCGGGGCGCGGGTGCCGCGGGGCGGGCGGCCGTTCACGCGGCCGTTCCGGAAAGTGGAAACGGGCGTTGAGGGCGGGGAGGCGTCGTCCCTAGTGTCCGGGCCGTGACTGATGTGAGCTCGGATACGTACGCGGGCAGCGGGGTACGCCGTCGCGTCCTGCTGGCCGGTCCCCGGTCCTTCTGCGCGGGTGTCGAACGGGCCATCGAGATCGTCGAGCGGGCGCTGGAATCCCGCGGCGCCCCCGTCTACGTCCGCAAGCAGATCGTGCACAACGTCACCGTCGTCGACGATCTGGCGGATCGTGGCGCGGTGTTCGTCGACGAACTGGACGAGGTGCCCGACGGCTCGACGGTGGTCTTCTCCGCACACGGGGTCTCGCCCGCGGTGCGCGACGAGGCGGCCCGGCGCGGTCTGGAGGTGATCGACGGAACCTGTCCCCTGGTCGCCAAGGTGCACGCGGAGGCGCGCCGTTTCGCCGCCCGGGGCGACACCGTCGTCCTCGTGGGGCACGCCGGACACGAGGAGGTCGAGGGCACCATGGGCGAGGCGCCCGGGTCCATGGTGCTGGTCGAGACGGCGGAGGAGGCGCGCGCGCTCCCGACGGCCGACGGGCGGGCCGTGTCGTACCTCACCCAGACCACGCTGGCCGTCGACGAGACCGCGGAGGTCGTCGGGGCGCTGCGGGAGACGTTCCCGCTGCTCCAGGAGCCGCCGTCGGACGACATCTGCTACGCCACCACCAACCGGCAGGCCGCGCTCTCGGCGATCGTCGCGGAGTCGGACCTCGTCCTGGTCGTCGGGTCGGAGAACTCCTCCAACTCGGTACGGCTGGTGGAGATGGCGCGCCGCGGGGGCACCCGGGCCGAGCTGATCGACCGGGCCGCGGACATCCCCGAGGAGTGGCTGGACGGGGTGCGGACGGTGGGGCTGACGGCCGGTGCCTCGGCGCCGCCCGCCCTGGTGACGGAGGTGGTGACGTGGCTGAAGGGCTTCGGCCCGGTCGACGTCGAGGAACGCGAGATCACTCGCGAAGACATACATTTCGACCTTCCCTCGGCGGTACGCGCTCGGCCGCGTCCGCCGGCGGACGGCCGCCCCAGCTGAGCGAGGCGAGACGTGTCATTCTCTGTGCTCGGCCGGATCACCGGCTCCGAGGACCTCAAAGGGCTGCACCCGGACCAACTGCCCGCCCTGGCGGGCGAGATCCGGGACTTCCTGATCGAGAAGGTGTGCGCGACCGGCGGACACCTCGGTCCGAACCTCGGTGTGGTGGAGCTGACCATCGCGCTGCACCGGGTGTTCGACTCCCCCGTGGACCGCGTGGTGTTCGACACCGGCCACCAGTCCTACGTCCACAAGCTGCTCACCGGCCGGCAGGCCGCCTTCGACTCGCTGCGCGCGGCCGGGGGCCTGTCCGGCTACCCCCTGCGCGAGGAGTCCGAGCACGATCTGGTGGAGAACTCGCACGCCTCCACCGCGCTGTCCTACGCGGACGGCCTGGCCAAGGCCCAGCGGCTGCTCGGTGAGGACCACCGCCGCGTGGTCGCGGTCACCGGGGACGGCGCGCTGACCGGCGGCATGGCCTGGGAGGCGATGAACAACCTGGGCAGCGGCGGCGGTTCGGTGATCGTCGTACTCAACGACAACGGCCGCTCCTACGATCCCACCGTCGGTGGGCTGGCCGAGCACCTGACCGCCCTGCGGGCCGGTTCCCACCAGGGGCCCAACCTCTTCGAGACCATGGGCTTCGCCTACCTCGGTCCGGTGGACGGGCACGACGTCGCCGCCGTCGAGGAGGCGTTCCGCCGGGCGGCGGGGCTGACCGGCCCGGTCGTCGTCCACTGCGTCACCGAGAAGGGCCGGGGGTACGTCCACGCCGAGAACGACGAGGCCGACCGCATGCACGGCATCGGCGTCGTCGACTCCGCCACGGGCCTGCCGCGGGGCGGCGGTTCGCCCTCGTGGACGGGCACCTTCGGCTCGGAGATGGAGCGGATCGGCGCGAGGCGTCCCGACGTCGTCGCGCTGACCGCGGCGATGCTGCGGCCGGTCGGACTGCACCGGTTCGCCCGGAGCTTCCCGGACCGGGTCTTCGACACCGGCATCGCCGAGCAGCACGCGGTCACCAGTGCCGCGGGGATGGCCATGGCCGGGCTGCACCCCGTGGTGTGCCTGTACGCCACGTTCCTCAACCGGGCCGTGGACCAGGTCATGATGGACGTGGCCCTGCACGGGCTGCCGGTGACCTTCGTCCTGGACCGAGCGGGCGTCACCGGTCCCGACGGCCCCAGCCACCACGGCATGTGGGACCTCTCCCTGCTGGGCACGGTGCCGGGCATGCGGGTCGCCGCGCCCCGGGACCCCGCCCGTCTCACGGAACTGCTGGAGGAGGCGCTGGACATCGGGGACGGCCCCACCGCGCTGCGCTTCCCGAAGGGCGGCGCGGGGCCGGAGATCCCGGCGCTGGGCCGGATGCAGGGCCTGGACGTACTGCACCGCACCCGGTCCCGGCCGCTGGACGTGCTGCTCGTCAGCACCGGGGTGCTCGCGGGTACGGCGCTGGGCGCGGCGGAGCTGCTCGCCGCCGAGGGCGTCGGGGTCACGGTCGTCGACCCGCGCTGGGTCCTGCCGGTCTCCCCCGACCTGGTCCATCTGGCCGCCCGGCACACGCTGACCCTGTCCGTCGAGGACGGGGTGCGCGCCGGCGGGGTGGGCGCCGCCCTGGCACAGGCGTGCGCCGATGCCCGGGTGCCGGCGCCGGTGCACGCCCTGGGGCTGCCGCACGCCTTCCTCGACCACGGCGAGCGGCCGGACATCCTCGCCGAACACGGCCTCACCGCGCGGTCCGTCGCCGACACCGCGCTCGCGCTGCACCATGCCGCGGCGCCATCCCCCACACCACCGGCACCCCGTCGGGAGAGGACTCCACGGTGACCCAGGTCGCGCTCGGAATGCCCGCTACGCCGCCCGTCACGCTCGCCGACCGCCGCAAGACCCGCCAGTTGCAGGTCGGGCCGGTCGGTGTGGGCAGTGACCATCCCGTGTCGGTGCAGTCGATGACGACGACCGTCACGGCCGACGTCAACGCCACCCTCCAGCAGATCGCCGAACTCACCGCCGCGGGCTGCGACATCGTGCGGGTCGCCTGCCCGAGCGCGGACGACGCCGAGGCGCTGCCCGCGATCGCCCGCAAGTCGAAGATCCCGGTGATCGCCGACATCCACTTCCAGCCGAAGTACGTCTTCGCGGCGATCGAGGCCGGCTGTGCGGCGGTGCGGGTCAACCCGGGCAACATCAAGAAGTTCGACGACAAGGTGGGCGAGATCGCCCGCGCCGCCAAGGACCACGGCACCCCGATCCGGATCGGGGTGAACGCCGGGTCGCTGGACGCGCGCCTGATGCGCAAGTACGGGAAGGCCACTCCGGAGGCGCTGGCCGAGTCGGCGCTGTGGGAGGCGTCGCTCTTCGCCGAACACGACTTCCACGAACTGAAGATCTCGGTCAAGCACAACGACCCCGTGGTCATGATCCGCGCCTACGAGATCCTCGCCGAGCAGTGCGACTACCCGCTGCACCTGGGCGTCACCGAGGCGGGGCCGGCGTTCCAGGGCACCGTCAAGTCCGCCGTGGCCTTCGGGGCGCTGCTGCGCCAGGGCATCGGCGACACCATCCGGGTCTCCCTCTCGGCGCCGCCGGTGGAGGAGGTCAAGGTCGGTGCGCAGATCCTGCAGTCGCTCAACCTGCGGCCGCGCAAGCTGGAGATCGTCTCCTGCCCCTCGTGCGGCCGGGCGCAGGTGGACGTCTACAAGCTCGCCGACGAGGTCACCGCCGGCCTGGAGGGCATGGAGGTGCCCCTGCGGGTCGCCGTGATGGGGTGCGTGGTCAACGGCCCCGGCGAGGCGCGCGAGGCCGACCTCGGGGTGGCGTCCGGCAACGGCAAGGGGCAGATCTTCGTCAAGGGCGAGGTCGTCAAGACCGTCCCCGAGTCAAAGATCGTCGAGACCCTCATCGAGGAGGCGCTGAGCCTCGCCGAGACGATGGACGAGCAGGCAGGAGGCTCCGTCACGGTCGTCACCGGTTGAATGAGGGATTCCCCTTAGGGGAACGAAAAGGGGTCGCTCACCCGGCTCCCCGAAGTGGACCACAGTAAGGTCATTCACGTCGCTTTTCCGACTGTCAATGACCACTGAAGGCCACTTTCGGGGAGCTTTGACGTGCTTGCCGTACACGCGCTTGACGTACCCGTGCCTGCCGTACCAGTGCTTGCAGTACCCGTGGTTGCCGTACCCGTGCCTGCCGTACCCGTGCCTGACGCACAGGCGCTCGCCGTACACGGGGCACCACTGGACGCGTCCCTCGGCGGTCCGTCCGCCCTGCCCTGTTGCTGACCGGGCCGGCCGCACGGACGGAGAAAGAAGCACAGCGATCACCGGCTCGGGCACCGCCATGCCCGGAACCGGCCTCGGGACGGACATGCTCCGGCCATAGCGCCGACTGTTTTCGGAGGCTTGCCATGACTGCCAACACCCAGACGGAGAAAACCGGGCCGCTCCCCACCGGGACGCGGACCACGAGGACGCAGACCGCCGGAGAGAACCCCGCCAAGGCCGCGATCCGGCCGGCGAAGGTCCTGGTCAGGGCACCGGATCCGCTGACGCACTCGGCGATCAGCGGTCAGCTCGCCGCCGCGCCGGGCATAGAAGTGGTCGCGGTGGGGAGCACCGGCCCGGCCGACGTGGCCGTGTTCGTCACCGAGCGCCTGACCGTGGACGTCACCTCGACCCTGCGCAGGCTGAAGAGCTCCTTACGGATACCGGTGGTGCTCATCCCGTCGCAGATCGACCGCGCGGACCTCTTCACCGCGGTGGAGTGCAACGTGGTCGCGGTCCTGCCGCGGGTCGCCGCCACCAGCGAGCGCATCCGGGAGACGGTGCTGACCGCCGCGTCCGGCGGTGGCGTGCTCCCCACGAAGCTGCTGGGCGAACTGCTCCGGCAGTTCGAGTGGATGCAGCGCGAGGTCCTGTCACCGCACGGCCTGCACACCTCCGGGCTGACTCCCCGGGAGATCGACGTCCTGCGGCTGATGTCGGAGGGGCTGGACACCGCCGAGATCGCCGTCCGGATGTGCCTGTCGGAACGCGCGGTCAAACGGGTCGTCTTCGGGGTCACCCAGCGCCTCAACCTGCGCAACCGGCCGCACGCGGTGGCCTACGCCCTACGCAGTGGCGTCATCTGACCGGGAGCCGGCACCCGCCCGGGACACCGGCGCCCGCCCGGCGGCCGGTGCCGGGGTCCCGGCGGGGACCCCGGCACCGGCCGCCGGGTGGCGGAAGGCCCACAGCGGCCGTCCCTCGCGGAGCATCGTCCGGCGCAGCAGCACCACGTAGGCGACGTCCAGGACGACGTAGGTCGGCACCAGCACCTGCAGCAGGTGGTGGGAGGGATAGACGATCACGGCGGTCAGGCCGGCGAAGAGGGACCCCACGGTCTTGGCGACCGCGATGTGCATCGACTGGCCCGCACTGGATCCGCGCCGCCTGAGCATGAGGATGAACGCGGCGCTCAGCGGCACCTGGATGATCATGCCGGTGTACATGCCGTCGACGTCGTGCAGCTCGTTGGCGCCGACCATGACGACGACCGACGCCCACACCAGCACACCGGCGAGCGTCCACCGGAAGGTGCGCGCGGAGAGGCCGGGGTAGTCGCGCGGCCCGTACCGCAGGGCCTGCGCGAACAGGAAGACGTTGAAGACCAGCCACAGGAAGTTGATCTGCCGCTGGGTCGGTGTCTGCTCCAGCAGGAAGGTCAGGCTGAACTCCCAGGCGATGTTCACCGCGATGAGGTACGCGGGTATCCCTGTGCGCCCGTCCCGGCGGGCCTGCCGGATCGCCAGGACGTACGTCACCATCCAGCCCAGCGCGGTCGGTCCGGCGACGGCCGCGAAGAGCAGGTCCGAGACGTCGGCCGCCCCCACCGTCACGGGCGGGACCTCAGACATCGGGATGAGAAAGGGGGGCAGCCAGACCATGGGGGATCCCTCGTGGGTCGGGTCGGAAGGGGAGGTGCCTGAAGGAGGGCGGCGCGGGAGGGGGTCTCAGAGGCTGGGCACGATGGGGTCGAGACCGAAGAAGGAACCGCCGTATAGCTCGTGGCCGACGTGCACGTTGAGCATCGCGTGGCGGGCCGCGGTGTTGGCGTCCCGCCAGTACCGCTGCAGCGGGTTCGACTCGGCGAAGGACGCCGCCCCGTGGGCCCACAGCAGTTCGTCGAGGGCGGTGGTCACCAGGCTCACCGCCTGGCCCACGTCGCCGCGGATGCGCAGGAGTTCGCTGTCCGGCAGCGCGACGGCGTCGTACGCGGCGTCGTCGAGGGCGGTCGCGGCCCGTGCCACGTGCATCTCGGCGGCGTCGATCGACAGGGCGGTGCGGCCGAGCGAGGACACGAACGTCCGTGAGTCCGTCTGACGGGTGTACTTGGAGGGCGCGATCCCCCGCGTCGGCGCCTTCTCCACGACGAGGGCGCGGGCCGCCTGGCCGGCGCCGAGCACCACGGAGGCGCAGACGACGGCCATGGCGGCGATCGCCGCCGTACGGAACAGGGGCGGCAGGCCGAGGTCGGTGGCGCTCTCCCGGCTGCGCTGCAACTCGCCGCTGATCACCCGGTGTTCGGGGACGAATATGTCTCGCAGGACGACGGTGTGGCTGCCGGTGGCCCGCATGCCCACGGTGCGCCAGGTGTCCTCGACGGTCAGGTCCCGGGCCGGCACGAGCATGGAGAGCCCGCCGACCGGCTCCCCGTCGGCGTCCACCTCCCGGGCGACCAGGATCGCCCAGTCGTCGTGCAGGATGCCGGTGCCGTACGGCCAGGAGCCCGTCAGCCGGTAGCCGCCGGGGGTGCGTACCGCCGTGCCCGCGGCCGCGAAGACCGACGCCAGTTTGGCGCCGGGGGCGTCCCCGAACACCTCGTCCAGCGCCGCCCGCGGGAACTTCGCGGCGAGCAGGTTGGAGCCGTTGACGTTGTTGACCACCCAGGAGGTGGACGGGCAGTAGTGGGAGAGGACCTTGGCCACCTCGCTCATGGTCCGCACGTCGGTCTCCAGGCCGCCGTAGGACTTCGCGGTCCACAGCATGGCCAGCTGGGACTGGTCGATGGCGCGGACCGTGGCGTCGGGCAGCCGTCGCTCCCGCTCCCCCTCGGCGACGCCGTCCGCGAAGACCGGGCCGAACTTGTGGACCGTCTCCACGAGTTCGGCCCGCAGTTCCGCCGTCTCCGATCGGATGTCTGTCATGGTCACCACTCCGGGCTGTCGGTGATGAGGTGGGTGTGGTCGAAGTAGTCCCGCCAGGCGCGGATCCGTCCGGCCCGCAGGTCGAAGGCGCCCATCACCTTCAGGTTGCGCGCGATGTGGGTGCCGTCGGCGCGGAGCATGTCCTCCAGGCGTTCGACGAGGACGGTCTCCCCCGCCGTGGCCAGGTGCCCGAACCTCACCTTCAGGCGCGCGAAGTCGGGCGGCATGAGCCGGAGGATCTCCGCCTTGCCCCGGCACACCGGGGAGCCGGGGTTCTCCCACACGCAGTCGTCGGTGAGGTAGGTCTCCACGGCCGTGCGGACGTCGGCCGGGGTCGGCCCCATCGACGTCAGGAAGGTGTGGACGAGGCGCTCGCCGTCGGTCGAGGGCATGGTCAGCACCCGCCGTTCGCCGCGCCGGAGCGGCCGAGCACGGTGTCGAGGACCTCACCCAGTTCGTGGTCGGCACGGCGGCTGCCCCGCACGCTGCGCCAGGCGACGTGCTGGTCGGGCCGTACGAGAACGGCGCCGTCGTCGTCGACGCCCCGCACCCCTGTCCAGGCGCCCTCGGTGTCCCGGTGGCCCGCCGCGCCGGGTTCGCCGCCGACGGGCACCACGGTGATCGCCACCCCGTGGTCGGCGGCGGCCTTCTTGGCGGCCGCCGCCCAGCCCTCGCCCAGCGGACCGGTGAGCAGGAGGAAACCGCCGTCGCCGGGGACCAGGTCGTGCGTGGAGCGCCGGGCGTCGCCGTCCCGCAGCCACACGTGCGGGAGCCGGTGCCCCGGGCGGGTCGTCGGGTGGTGCACCGCGCCCCACGGGTCGCGGGGCGGCGGCGGGGTGCCGTCCGCGACGACGGCGCCGGAGGCGTAGTGGTGGCCGAGCTCGATGTCGTGTGCCTGGTACTCGATGCGCTGGGTGCCGAACACCTCCCGGACCACGGACCGCCGGGTCTCGCCCATCGGGGTGTCGGCGAGGAGCTCGCGGATACTGGCCTCGGTGGCCTCCGGTTTCCCGTGCGCCATGCCGAGGGCCGCGAAGAGGGAACCGTAGTTGAGCAGACAGCCCATCGCCCAGCCGACGTTGCGCCGGGCGACGGGCAGCCGCTCCGCCTCGTAGGAGTCGAGCAGCGCGTCGCCGGCCCGGCCCTCCAGCACGGCCCCGAGCTTCCAGGCGAGGTTGTGGACGTCCTGGATCGCCGTGTTGAGGCCGCCGCCCGCGGCGGGCGGCTGCCGGTGTGCCGCGTCACCGGCGAGGAAGACGCGGCCGGAGCGGAACGAGCGGGCCACGACCGCCTCCGGCCGGTACTCGCTCACGTGGTGGATCCGCACCCCGAGGTCCGCGGGCAGCTTCAGCAGCTCCCGGACGCGGCCCGTGATCGTGTCCGCGTCGAGGCCGCCCGCCGCCGTGCCGGGCGGCACCCGGAAGTGCAGGGCCCACTCCTGGGACGCGGCACCCCAGTCGGGCCCGGAGGCGACGAGTACCGAGACCTCGCCGTCGAGGCCGAAGATGTGCGTCATCAGCACCGGGTCGCTCCACCAGCGGGAGAGGTCGGCGCTGAAGTGCACGGAGATGATGGTGAAGGCGCCGCCCGCGCCGTCCATCCGGATGCCGAGCGCGTCCCCGACGCCGCGGCCGCCGTCGGCTCCCAGCAGGTACCGGGCGCGTACGGTGCCCACCTCGCCGGTGCTCCGGTCGGTCACCCGGGCCACGACCCCGTGCTCGTCCTGCGTGAACTCCTCCATCTGGTGGTGGAAGAGCAGGCTTCCGGGCGCCCGGCGCTCCGCGTGCCGGCGCAGCATCGGTTCGAGCCGGTGCTGCGGGAGGTTGGTGGAGGGCCCGGTGCTGTGGGCGGCGTAGGGTCCGGCGGTGCCGCCTCCCCCGAAGGCCTCCATCCGGTGCAGTTCACGCCCGTCCGCGGGACCGTCGCCGCCGAGCGAGGTGCGCCAGGCGATCTCGCTCATGTTCGGCAGCGGGCAGCTGATCCCGTACACGTCGTCGGCGACGCCGTGCTGGCGGAACACCTCCATGGTGCGCTGGTTCAGGTAGTGCGCCCTGGGCAGGACGGACGTCGACTCACGCCGCTCCACCACCAGGTGCCGCACCCCGACGTCGGACAGGAACACCGACGCGGCGAGCCCGCAGCCACCGCCGCCGACCACGAGGACCGGCACTTCTACGTCGAACATCACTCTTCCCTCGGGATTGTGCCGGGCCGGTCCGGGGCGTCCTCGTGCAGGACGATGACCGCGGCCGGACACCGCGAGGCCGCCTCCCGGACCTGTGCGTACTGCTGCTCGGACGGGGCGGGGTCGAGTACGACCACCCTGCCGTCCTCGTCGTTCTGGTCGAAGACCGCCGGCGCGTGCAGGGCGCAGTTGCCGACGGCGAAGCACCTGGTGTCGTCGACCTCGATCTTCATGGGTGGCTCCCTCTCCCGCCGCCGGTCACCAGGTGACCGGCAGGGCGTTGACGCCGAAGACCAGCGCGTTGGTGCGGTACTCCAGGTCGTCGAGCGGGACCGCCGAGCGCAGCGTGGGGAACCTGGTGAACAGGGCGGGCAGCGCGACCCGCAGTTCCATGCGGGCCAGTTGCTGGCCCAGGCACTGGTGCGGGCCGAAGCCGAAGGTGAGGTGGCGCTGCGCGGGGCGGCGCACGTCGAGGCTGTCCAGGTCCTGGTCGGCGGTGCCGAGGTCGCGGTTGGCGGCCAGCACGGACGGCACGACGTGCTCGCCCTTGTGGATCTCCTGGTCGCGCACGCAGATGTCCCCGGCGGCCTGGCGCGGCAGGATGGTGGCCGGGGCGATGTAGCGCAGCAGCTCCTCCACGGCGCTGTCGGTCACCGAGGGGTCGTCGCGCACGGCCGCGAGCTGCTCGGGGTGCTGGAGCAGCAGCGCGATGCTGGAGGAGAGGGTGTTGGCGATCGTCTCGTGCCCGGCGATGAGCAGCATGTTGCCGATGCCGGCCAGCTCCTCGTCGCTCAGCTGGTCGCCGTACTCGCGCACCACGCGGCCCAGCACGTTGTCGCCCGCGTTCTCCCGGTGCCGGGCCACGAGTTGGGCCATGTAGGCCATCATCTCGGCGGCCTTCTCCATCTGGACCTCGCGGCTCTGGGTGAAGTCCAGTGCGAGGGCGGTACGGCGCTGGAAGCCCTCGCGGTCGGTGTAGGGCACGCCGAGGAGTTCGCAGATGACGAGCGTCGGGATCGGGGTGCTGAAGAGTTGCACCAGGTCGGCGCCCGGACCGGCCTCCTCGACCGCGTCCAGCGAGGACGCGACCACGGCCTCGATGCCCGGCCGCAGCTCGCGCGCCCGTTTGGTGGTGAACGACGCGGTCAGCATCCGCCGCAGCCTGGTGTGTTCGGGGCCGTCGTAGCTCAGCAGGTTGCCGGGCTGGTACGGCATGGAGCCGCCCATCCGCAGGCCCTCGTCGGCGAGTACGTCCTTGACGTCGTCGTACCGGGTGACGAGCACCGCGTCGAACTCGCCCAGCATCGGGCTGGGCACCTTGACGCGGCTGAGCTCGTCCTCCTTCTGCGTGTCGTACAGCTCGGCGACGGGGGCGAACGGGCACTGGGCGGCCCGTCCGCCGATGGGGACGGGTTGTACGTGGTCGGCGCCCGGTGCGGCGAGTGGGGGCACCTCCCACGCCCTTAAGGCAGTGGGGGAGCGTGCATGGCGTCGCCAGGCAGACGGGAATTTGACGACAGACCCTAGAGGCGGCGGCCGACGACGAACCCGGCGACCTCCGTGAACGCGCCGCGCACGTCGTCCGGGAGGTCGACGGCGGTCAGGCACTCCTCGGCCGCGGCGATCTGCCGGTCCGCCTCGTTCTGCGCCCAGTCCCGTCCGCCCGCCCGTTCCACGAGCGTGGTGACCCGCCGGATGTCGGGTTCGGTCAGCGGCTCCGGTCGCAGATACAGGGCGCGCAGCTCGTCCGTCCCGGGCGCGTTCAGGGCCGCCACCACGGGCAGGGACTTCTTGCGGACCCGCAGGTCGGCCCCCACCTGTTTGCCGGTGTGCGCGGACTCGCCCCAGATGCCCAGCAGGTCGTCGACGAGCTGGAAGGCGAGCCCGATGTGCTCGCCGAAGGCTTCGAGCCGTTCGACCAGGCGCGGTTCGGCGCCCTGCAGGTCGGCGCCGAGCGCGCAGGCGCTGCCCAGCAGGGCGCCGGTCTTGTCGCCGGCCATGCGGACGCACTCGGCGAGGGTCACGTCCTCGCGCCGCTCGAACTCGGAGTCGGCGGCCTGGCCGTCGATCATCCGCCGGGTCGCGGCCGTCAGCGCCAGGGTGGCGGAACGGGCGCCCGCGGCCGGTGCGGCCAGCAGGACGCACGTCGCGGCGGCGACCAGGGCGTCGCCGGCCAGGATGGCGCCCGGCACGCCGAAGACGGTCCAGGCGGTGGCCCGGCCCCGCCGGGTCTCGTCGCCGTCCATGATGTCGTCGTGCAGCAGCGAGAAGTTGTGCACGAGTTCTATGGCGACCGCGGCGGGCAGTCCGTCCTCGGCCTCGGCACCGGCCGCGCGGGCCGAGAGCAGGGCCAGGTTGGGCCGGATCATCTTGCCGCCCCAGGCACCGGTCGGGCGCCCCTCGGCGTCGGACCAGCCGAAGTGGTAGCGGGCGATCCTGTTCATCTGCGGGCCCAGGTGCGTGGCGACGGCCTCGCGCAGGGCGGGTTCGAGGAGGGTCCGGGTGGTGTCGAGGACCGCGGTCAGGCCGGGGGCCGGCGTCGTCGTCATGCGGACCACCGGCCGCCCGTACGACGCAGGGGTGGCCGGGACCGGGTTCGGAACCGGTGTCTTCCCGGGCGGTCCGGATCCACGCTGACGTGTCGCATGGCGCACCTTCGCTGTCGGCTCGTGACGGTCATGGAGTGGGGGGCGCGGACCGGTCGGGCCCGGCCGGGCTCAGCAGGGCCCGCCGCAGCACCCAGGGGGAGGTGACGAGCGTGCGGGGCGGGGCCAGCAGGAAGAGGACGTCGCGCTGGGTGCCGCAGACGACCGGGTCGTGGGGCACGTGCGCGCGCACCCGGTCGAGGTACCGGGTCAGCAGCCGCGCGGCGGGCCCGGAGCGCACCGCGTTGCCGGTGACGCCCGGCATGGGGCTGTCGGCGCCCGTCGCGACGTCCCAGGCGCGGCGGGCGGAGCGGAACACCGCCCGTTGCAGGGTGCGGGACGGGACGGCGCGCTTCCCGGCCAGTTCCTCGCGGAGGGCGACCGCGTTCAGGGCGGCGACGGACAGGCCCTGTCCGTAGACGGGGTTGAGCGCGCACGCCGCGTCCCCGACGACGAGCAGTCCGGTGTTGTGCTGCCCCGGGCGGTCGTAGCGGCGGCGCCGGTTGGCGGTGTGCCGGTAGCCCGCGGGCCGCCCGGCCGGGCGTGCCGAGCGGAGCCACTTGTGCGGCGCGGGGTGCGGCAGGCGGCCCGCGAACTCGACGAAGCCCTCGGCGTCGCCGGGCGGTGCCTCGCCGCGCGGCCCCGACAGGGTGACCATCCAGCGGTCGCCCTCGACGGGCAGCACGATCGCGCCGAGCGGCTGGCCGGCGTCGGGGACGATGTAGAAGCCGTCGAGGTCCTCGGGCGGGTGGTCGGCGTGGAAGACGCAGGTGGCGTAGGCCCGTCCGGTCTCCACGAGTTCCTCGGCGGGTGCCGGTGCGCCCAGGTCGGCCAGCCACGCGGGGGTGCGGCTGGCCCGGCCGGAGGCGTCCACCACGAGGTCGGCCTCGATCTCCTGCCGGGCGGGGTGGTCGCCGCCGCGGGCGCGGACCGCGACGCCGGTGATGTGTCCTGGGCGGCCGAGCAGGCCGGTCACCTCGACACCGGTGCGGACGTGGACCCGGGGGTCGTCCAGGACGCGTCGGCGGACGTGGTGTTCCAGGAGCGGGCGGGAGGGGGTCATGATCGGCCGGGAGGGGTTGCGGCGCGATATCCACTGGCCCGCCTGCCACACGCCGAGGTCGCCGGGGACCGCGAGCCGCGGTGCCCCCGCGTCCTCCAGTTCGGGCAGCAGGCCGGGCAGCAGTTCCTCCAGGGCGTTCATGCCGCTGGTGAGCAGGACGTGGGTGTGGCGCGACTGGGGCACCCCGGCGCGCGGGCCCGGTGTGTCCTCGTACTGGTCGCGTTCGAGCACCGTCACCCGTTCGGCGTGGCCGGCCAGGACGTGCGCGGTCAGCAGCCCCGCGACGCTGCCGCCCACGACGACCACGTGCCCGAGGCCGCCGGCTGCGGCGGCCCGCCGGGGCGCGGTGACGGGTTGCCGTCCGGCGGTGGGGGGTTGGGTGGCCCGGGGTCCCTCGGCCTCGGATCCGGCGGCCTGTTGCCCGGTGGACGGGCGTCCCCCGGCCACGGGGCAGGCGCCCTGCTGTTCGGCGGCGCTCGGTTCTGCGGCGCTCGGTTCGGCGTTGTGGGAGGCGGTGCCGGAGGCGATGTCGGAGCTGCCGTAGGAGGCGGTGTAGGAGACGGTGTCAGAGCTGCTGTAGGAGTCGGTGTAGGAGACGGTGTCAGAGCTGCTGTAGGAGGCGGTGTCGGAGCTGCCGTCCAGCCGGGCGGCCAGCCAGCGCAGCCCGGAGGTCTCGGCCGAGCCCGGCCGGTCGCCGAGCATGTGGGCGACCAGTTCGATGTGGGTGTGCCGCCAGCGCCGTACGGCTTCGTCCAGCGCCGTCAGCAGCTCCGGATCAGCCGCGGGGCCGTCCTCGTCACCGTGCTTCGTCAGCTTCCGCACCCGGGCGAAAAGTTCGTGGAACTGCTTCGACTGCACTCCGCTCGCCGTGCCGAACCGGTGCCGGAAGAGCAGGAAGTCCTCCCGCGGCAGCGTGTGGTGCAGCAGCTTCAGCTGTCCTTCCAGGGCGCCCACCAGCCGTGTCGCCCGCTGGGCGCGCCGGTCGTGGCACCGCCGTCCGCACTGCCCGGAGGCGATGTGCCGCAGGTCGACCAGCACTTGGCTGAGCAGGGTCTCGGACGCCTGGTGCACGACGATGAAGAGCCGTTCGCTGTCACTGAGGTCCTGCTGGTCGACCGGTGTCAACGGGCGCTGGAGGTCCAGCAGTTCGGGGAGGTGCAGATACGTCGCATAGTTCGGGGAGGTCATCGGACGGGCTCCTCGTGTTCGGTCCGCGCTATACCAGGCGCCCCGGGACGGTGAGGTCGGCCAGCGCGTCCCGGTGGACGCCGGGCGGCAGGCTCTCCAGGGCGGCCGCGGCCATGTCCACGTAGCGGTGCGACACCTCGCGCGCCGCGGCGACGCCGTCGTGGTCGTGCACCAGCCGCGCCATGGCCCCGTAGCGCTCCTCGACCGGTACGGCCGTGTCGGCGAGCAGTCGCTCGATGTGCTGCTGCTCTGCCACGGGGGCACGCTCGTGGGCGAGCAGCACGGGCAGGGTGGGGCGGCCGTTGCGGACGTCGGAGACGTTGGGCTTGCCCGCCCGGGTGCCGTCGTAGGCCATGAGGTCGTCGCGGATCTGGTAGGCGATGCCCAGCCGGTCGCTGTACTGGCTGAGCGCCCGCAGGTCCTTGTCGTTGCCGCCGCCGAGTGTGGCGCCGACGCCGCAGGCCATCCACAGCAGGGCGCCGCTCTTGTCCGCGATCATGCCGAGGTAGTCGTCGACGGAGCAGACCTCACGGCTCATCCGGATCTCCCGGATGGCGGCGTCCCCGATACGCAGGCCCGCCTTGGAGAGGACGACCAGGGCCTGCGCCACCCGTTCCGCGGGCGCGCCCGCCTCCTGGCACTCGGCGAGGGCGGCGAAGCCGTGGAAGAAGAGCCCGTCCCCGCCGACGATCGCCGTCGGCTGCCCGTACACGGTGTGGGCGGCGGGCTTGCTGCGCCGTTCTCCGTCGTCGTCGATGATGTCGTCGTGCATCATCGCGCCGACCTGGACACACTCCACGGCCACGGCGGCGGGCAGGACGGTCGGCAGGTCGCCGCCCACCGCGAGGGCGGAGTGGGTCACCAGCCAGGGGCCCATCATCTTCCCGAAGGGCACCAGTCCGTAGCGGACGATCTCGTCGAGGCCGGAGACGTCGTTCGGCCAGCGGTCCTCGACCTCGGCCCCCACAATCGCTGCCAGTTCGCGATCGGCGACCCGAGGCACATCGATTTCGGTCATGCGCTCGACGCTAGGCACGGCGTACGGGCCTGTCGTCACCGCCGGGGCGCGAGGGCCCGAGTGGGACCGGTCGTTGGCATCTTCGGTCCCGGCGGGCGGGATACGGGCACGCTCAGGTCGGGGTCCGGGCGAGCCGGCCGGTCAGGCTGGCCGCGGCCAGCTCGACCCGCGAGCGGCAGCCGGTGCGGGCGAACAGGCGGGTGAGGTAGTTCTCCACGGTCTTCTCGCTGAGCCGCAGGCGCAGTGCGATCTGCCGGTTCGTCAGGCCCTCGCCGATCAGCTCGATGATCCGCTGCTCGGTGACGGCCAGGGCGTCGCGCCGGCCGCGGGCGCGCGGTGCGGGCACCCCGCGCTCACGTGTCACCTCGCGGACGCGTTCGAGGAGTGCCGCCGCCCCGCACCGGGTGGCCAGGGCGTGGGCCTCGCGCAGCCAGGGCCGGGGGTCGGGCGCGAACCGGGCGACGGCCAGGCAGGACTCCATCAGCGCGGGCAGGTCGCCCCGCTCGCGGATCAGGTCGGTGGCCTCCCGGGCGCACTCCGGGTCGCGGTGGACCAGGCCCCGCGCCAGCAGCAGGCTCTCCTGCGCGTCCACGTGGTGCTCGTGGGGCAACAGCTCGATCTCCGCCAGCAGTTCGGCGGCCCCCTCGTGGTCGTCGCCGAGTACGGCGATCCGCAGCGCCCGCGACAGCAGGATGGACAGACCGGTGCGCAGTCCGGCCCGGCGCAGCCGCGGTCCGGCCAGCAACGCCACCCGCACCGCCTGGCCGTCGTCGCCCTTCCTCGCCGCCAGGGCGACCCGCGCCCAGGTGCGCAGCACGGCGAGCCGGGGCGCCCGCGTCGCCGCGGTCAGCCACCGGGAGGCCTGCCCGAACTCGCCGCGGGCGGCGCACATGTCCACGGCGAGCAGCCGCGCCGCGTGGCGCGCCAGCGTGTCCTCGGCCGGGGAGAGTTCCAGCTCCCGTACGGCGGACATGGCCCGCGTCCAGTCGGCGTCGGCGTAGCCCCGCACGACCCGGTGGTAGGCGCCGAGTACACCGGTCTCCGGCACCCGGTAGTCGGCGCCGATCACCAGCCGGGCCACGTCGGCCATGTCGGCGACCAGGGCGGCCTGGCGCAACCGGTCCAACTCGGGCGAGGGCGCGGCGCCGCCCGAGCTGCGCCAGACCCGCTCGCAGGCGGCGACGTCACCGCAGAGCGCGGCGCTGAGCAGATCCGACCGCCCGGCCCCGCCCCGCGCCCCGTCCCCGGCGGCTGTCCCGTCCCGGGCTACGGCTCCGGCTCCGGATCTGTCACCGGCACCGCCCCCCACCGAAGCCTTGCCCCCGGCCGGGGTCTCGGCCTCGCCGCCCGTCAACGCCCCGGCCTCTGCCGTGACTTCTGCCCACCCCCGCGGCTCGGCCCCGGCCCGCGTACCGGCACCGGCACCCGCACCCGCACCCGCACCCGCACCCGCACCGGCCACCGTGTCGCCGTCCGTCGCCGGGTGGCGGCGTGGGTCGGGGGCGAGGCGGCGGTCGAACCACCACTCCGAGAAGGCGGTGGGCCCGCGGCCCGGGAACGGCGCGTCCAGCAGTTCCCGTACGGCGCGTTCGGCGGGCGGTACGCCGCTGTGCAGGGCGAGGAGGATGGCGGCGAGGCGGATCTCGTCCACGGACTCCTCCGCGCAGCCGTGCTCCGCGTACCGGGTCAGCGGCTCGCGCAGCAGCTCGTACCGGCCGGTCCGGACGACCAGGAGGAGCAGTCTGCACAGGGTGCGGGCGTGTTCGGGCCCGGTCGGCGGCAGGCGGCGCAGTGCGGCCGCGTACCACAGGGTGGCGCGCTCCGGTTCCTCCTGCTCGGCGGCCGCGCCCATGGTGAGCAGCTGCCGGACCGTGTCGTCGTCGAGCGTGACGCTCGCTCCGCCGCGCGCGACGTGGTCGGCGAGCACCACGGGGTCGACGCCGCCGGACCGCCGGTGGCCGGCCAGCAGTCGCTCCGCCAGCGCCGCGTGCAGCGCGGTGCCGCGGCGGGCGCGGAAGCGGCCGGCCGCGGTGGCGGCCAGGGCCGGGCACCGGCAGGCGATCCGGCCGTCCGGGCCGGCCGTCAGCACGCCCGCCTCGATCAGCAGGTCGAGCCCCCGGCCGCAGTCGACGGGGTCGGCCTCCAGGATGTCGGCCAGCGGTGGCAGGGCGTCCAGATCGAGGCCGTCCAGGAGCGCGACCGCGCCCAGCAGCCGGACCGCGGTGCCGCCCAGTGCGGACGCGCGGCGCAGAAGCGGGTGGTCGGCCGGGAGCGCCACCGGCTCGGCCGGATCGCTCAGGCACAGCCGGCCCTCGAAGGTGACGAGGCGGCCGCTGCGGCGCAGTGCGTCGAGCGTGCCGAGGACGGTGCCCGGGTTGCCGAGGAGGGGCCCCAGCGCCGTGCGCAGAGCGGTCACCACCGACTCGTCGAGGCGTGCTCCCGCCGCGCGGCGGACCAGGGACAGCGCGACGTCGTCGGCGAGCGGACCGATCGTCATCACCCGGTCGGCGTCGGTCAGCAGTTCGGCGAGTCCCGGGCCGCGCTCGGCGCCCTCCTCGCAGGTCGCCACCACAAGGCAGCCGGCCCGGCGGGCCGCGCTCAGCACCGGCGCGGGCTCGGCCACCGCGTGCGCGTCGTCGACGAGGAGTGCGACGCGTTCCCGCCGGCCGACGGTCTCGAACAGACCGTCCAGCGCGGCGACCACCGCCGGCGTCCAGCCGCCTCTCTCCCGCCCTCGTGCGTCGCGCAGTTGGGCCACCGCGCTGAGCGCCTCGCTCAGCCCGCTCTCCTGCAACTGCTCGAACCGCTCACGCACGGCGCGTACCAGCGCGGCGAGGGCGTAGGGGTCACCGCCGCCGTCCGGTCCGGTGCCGAGCCGCAGCGGCAGGACCCGCGCCCCGTCCGCGGCCAGCAGCCGCGCGACGCTGTCCAGCAGCGCGGTCCGGCCGATTCCGGCCGGGCCCGTGAGGACGATCAGGCGTCCGCCGTCGGGAGCCAGCGCGGTACGCAGCGCCGTCAGTTCCTGGTCCCTGCCCCGCACCGCGGCGCGCGTTCGGGCCACTGCCGGTCCTCCTTCTGCGACGCCTCGCACGGCCAAGTCCCACCGGACCGCCGTGCCATGCCGAACGCCCAACTTCGTCCTGTAGAAGCCCTGTTCGTGCCCGGCCGACGCTGCTCACTGATCATATACTTTTGAACAGTCCGTTGGCTGACGCTGCGGGCATACTGGGACCGTGATCGACCACTGGCGTGATGCGCCCGACGCGGCCCGGTCGGCTCCGGCACCGTTCGGCCGTGACGCCGTCGTGGCGCACGTCGCCGAGCTGGCCGTCTCGTCGGACGCGGCACCGCTCGTCCTGGTCACCGGCCCCATCGGCATGGGGCGCAGCTCGCTGCTGGCCGCGGTCCGGGCCGAGTTGACCGCACGGGGGTTCACTCCCCTGTCGCTGCGGGTGGCACGCAACGAACGCGACCGTCCCTACTCCCTCGCCTCCCGCCTCTGCGCCGAGATCGCCGCGCTCCGGAGCGGTGACGCCAGGCGTACGGCGCGGGCCACGGCCGTGGTGTCCCTCGGCGAGGCGGGCCGCCAGCTCGCCGCCGAGCTGCGGTCGGCTCTCACCGTGAACGACAAGCTGACGGTGCTGATCGACGACGCGCACTGGGCCGACCCCGCGTCGCGGGCCGTGCTGCTGTCGCTCACCCGCGTGCTGGCGGGCGGCCCGGTCACCGTCGTCTGCACGGTGCGCCCCTCGCCGGCCGATCCGGCGAGCGAGCGGGCCGTGCTGGAGCAGCTGCGGGCCGCCTCGCTCGCCGAGGTGGTGCCGCTGCGCCCGCTGGGCGAGCAGGAGGTGGCTGCGCTGATCGCCCACACCCTGCAGGCTCGGCCGACGGCCGCGCTGCTGTCCAGTCTGCAGCGGGAGTGCCGGGGCAGGCCCGCCGCCGTGCTCGCGGCCGTGGCGGGGCACCTGCGCACCGGCGGACTGCAGGTGTACGACCGGCACGTGTACCTCACGTCGCCGGACCGGCCGCCCGAACTGCCCCTCGACCTGCCGCCGATCGAGTATCTGCGCCGGCTGGGCGGAACGGTCTGGGCGGTGGCCAAGGCGGCGGCGGTCATGCTCCCGCTGGGCACCGCGGCCACCGGGCTGATCGCCCGGGCGGTGGGCCGGGACGAGGAGGAGGTCCGGGGCGCGCTGTCGGAGCTGTCCGTGGAGGGCGTGCTGCGGCAGGAGGCCGAGGACGGGCGGTGGCGCTTCCGGCTGCCGCTGCTCGCCTCCGCCCTGACCGGCTGCCTCGGCCCCTGGGAGCGGCGCAGCCTGGCCCGGCTGGCGGTCACCGCGATCTGGGCGGGCGACGCCGTGGCGGACGACCGCTACCTGGCCGATCAACTGGTCGTCGCGGGGCGCTCCGTGGACGCCCAGCGGGCCGCCGGTGAACTGCTCGCCCGGGGCACCGCGGCCATGCTGGACGACGGGTACTGTGCGGAACGCTGGCTGCGCGCCGCCGCCGAGCTGACCACGGAGCCGCGGCAGCGCGCCCGGGTGCTGGTCGCCCACGCCACCACCTGCTGCCTGCAACTGCGCTTCACCGAGGCGATCGACAGCGCGTGGAAGGTCTTGTCCGAGTACGCGGACCACGTCGACTCCGCGACGCTGCTGGAGATCCAGCTGGCGTACGTCGTCGCCCTGGCAGGAACCCTGGACACCGCCGCGCTCACCGAGCTGTGCGACGGCGGCTGGCGCTCGCTGCCGGGCAGGCAGTGGCATCGCGTGGTGACCCGGTGCATCGCCCTGTGCCACCTGGACCGGTGGCGGGAGGCGGACGAGCACCTGGCACTCCTGCGGCACGTCTGGCATCGGGACGAGGACGTCTTCGCCGGGCTCGGGCTGCTCGTCAGCGAGTGCACCGGGGCGTACATGGGCCGCTTCGAACCGTTCGAGCAGGCCGTCACCCACCCGACCGACTGGCCCCTGTGGACCTCGGGGCACCGCTTCCGCTTCGAGCGGCTGTGGCAGCTGGCCCGGGTGCTGATGGCCTTCGGCGAACAGGACCGCGCGGACCGGCTGCTGGCGGCCCACGACCCGCCCTCCGCCTACCGGACGCTGCCCGACCAGGTGGTGGCCGACAGCCAGAGCGGGCACTGGGACCGCGCCCTCGACACGGCCCGGCTCGGCCTGGCCACCGGTCTGTCCGTCGGCTACGCGCCCAGCCACACCCTGGTGTCCCGGGAGACGAGCGTGATACTCGGTGCGCGCGGCCGGCTCACCGAGGCCCGCGCGGTGATCGAGCGGGCGCGTTCCGTGCAGCCGGTGATGCTGCATCTGCTGGCCGTGGCGGAATCGTGCCTGGACGAGGCCCTGGGGGACGTCGAAGGCGCCCTCGACGTCGTCGCCCGGGGACTGGCCCTGGCCGCCGACCGGGGCCTGGTGGTCGGCACGGACGTCCTGTGGCTGAGGTCGGCGGGGCTGGAACTGGCCCGCGGCGACCGCGCCGCGGCACGGCGGGCCGTGGCGGAGACCGGCCGGACGGCCGAGCTGACCGGCACCGGCCGGGCCCGCCTGTGCCACCTGCTCGCCACCGCGACCGTGGAGGGCGACCGGGCCGCCGCGGCGGAGGCGATCGGACTCGCCCGGCAGCGCGCGCAGCCGCTGGAGCTGGCCGACACGCTGACCCTGGCGGTCCGCCACGAGGTGGCCGACTCCGGGCTGCTGCACGAGGCGTACGCGCTCTACGGCGGCCTGGACGCGCTGCTGCGCAGGGCACAGCTGCGCAACCTGATGCGCGCACGGGGCGTCACCGTGCCGCACAGGGCGGTCGTCACCGCGGAGAACGAGCGGCTCCTTGCCACCTTGGTGACCGAGGGGCTGACCAACCGCGAACTCGCCGCCGCGCTGGGCAGCAGCGAGAAGAGCGTGGAGAGCCGGCTGGGCAGGCTCTTCAAACGTACCGGCTACCGTTCCCGGGTCGAGCTGGCCTCCGCGATGCTGACGGACGACTACCGGGCCTGAATCCACCGGAACAAGCGCGCGGCAAGCGCGCCGAAATGCCCGTCGAAACGGTTCTGCGGGACGTACCGACGGCGCTCGGCAGCGTTATCAGGACACAGGTCATTGAAAGTACAACAAGGCCTTGTTGCCGGGGCGCCCCGGCGTGACACTCGTGATGGCCGCCGGCCCGCCACGACGGCCCGGCGGACGACTTCGCCCCGCCTCCCTCCCCCCCATGCCGCCTTGTGCCCCCCCCTCCAGGAGGTCCTGATGAAGAAGACGTGCCGCAGAGCCGGATTACTCGTAGGCCTGGCGTCCGTGATCGCGTTGCCGCTCGTCGGCGCGGCGCCGGCTTCCGCCGTCGAGGCGGACACATGGACGCTGCACGGCAACAACCAGTACTGCGTGAAGCCGGATCGGGGATGGCCCCGCACCTACGCCGTCGGAGCCGTCGAGGGCACCTGGTCGTCCACGATCACGGCCGGGCTGCGGAAGCTGCCGGCCGGCTCGACCAGCGACGAGGTCTCGACCCTCGCCCCGGGCACGAACGTACGTGACCCCGAGGACGGGGGTCTGACCATCAATATCTGGCTGCCACTGTCGATCGCACCCGCCCCGGCCGGCACGTACACCGCCGAGTTCTGGGCCGACGACGGCACGGTCACACAGACCGATGTGGTGACGATCAAGGTCAGTGAGGAGTGCTGAACCCGTCCGGATGACGCGCCGTGGCCCGGTGCGGGCAGGGCACCGCCCCGCCCGCACCGGGCCACGGTGTCGACTCCCACGCCGGTCCCAGGCGCGAAAGTTTCGAACGTCCCGGGCTCGGCGCGACTGACCTCGACGAACAACGCCCACGCGGTCAGACGGCCTCCCACTCTCCACTCTTCCGTCAAAGGCCGGCCCTTCCCCATGCCTTGACGGGCTGAAAGGGCAGACTTACATTCACCGAGCAGTTCGCACTCATGCAACAGGTTCACATACGTGGACTTCAAGAGGAAGAGATGCGACCGCGCTCCGAAATATTTCGGCGCGCTCCCTGCCCGAGCAACGAAGAAGGTCTGCCCATGCACTGGCTCGACTGGGTCGCCGTCGGCGGCTACTTCGTGGTGATGGTCCTGATCGGCCTGTGGTCCCACCGGCGCGTCAGCGACGTGTCCGACTACTTCACCGGCGGCGGGCGGATGCCCTGGTGGCTGACCGGCATCTCGCACCACATGTCCGGCTACAGCGCCGCCGTGTTCGTCGCCTACGCCGCGGTCGCCTACAGCTACGGCATCACGATCTACGTATGGGCGTTCCTGCCGCTCGCCGTGGGCACCGCGGTCGGCGCCTGGCTCTTCGCACCCCGGTGGAACCGGCTGCGCCGGCACTTCCGGGTCTCCTCCCCGCTGGAGTACCTCGCCCGCCGCTACAACGTGCCGGCCCAGCAGGCGCTGGCCTGGAGCGGTGCCCTGCTCAAGGTCTTCGACGTCGCCGCCAAGTGGGCCTCGGTGGCCGTGCTCCTCAGGGTCTTCACCGGCATGTCGATGACGGCCGGCATCCTGCTGACCGGGGTCGTCACGCTCCTGTACTGCACGGTGGGCGGGCTCTGGGCGGACGCCCTCACCGAGCTGGGCCAGTTCGTGATCCAGGGCGTGGCCGCGCTCGCGATGATGTGGGTGGTCCTGGACCGGCTGGGCGGCCTCTCCGGCCTGGGCACCCTGTGGCACGACCTGCCGGACGGGCACACGGATCCCCTCGTCGGCCCCTACACGGCGGGCTTCCTCACCGCGTACGTCGTGGTGAAGCTCTTCGAGTACAACGGCGGCATGTGGAACCTGGCCCAGCGCTACATGGCCACCGACTCCCCGCGGGCCGCCCGCCGTTCGGCGGGGCTGTCGGCCGTGCTCTACCTCGTGTGGCCCGCCGTACTGCTGTTCCCGGCGGTCGCCGCGCCCGTGCTGATGCCGGACGTCGCCGACCCCGAGCAGACGTACGCGCTGATGGCGCAGTCCTACCTGCCCATGGGCCTGGTGGGGCTGACCCTGTCCGGCATGTTCTCCCACACCATGGCCATGGCCTCCTCCGACGCGAACGCCATCTCCGCCGTCGTCACCCGCGACATCCTCCCGGCGCTCTCCCCGCGCTTCCGCGGCCTGAGCACGCGGACGGGCCTGCTGGCCGCGCGCGTGGTCACGGTCGTCTTCATCGCCCTGTCGATGGTCGTGGCCATCGAGGCCGACCACTTCGGCGGCGTGCTCGGCATCATCGTGGGCATGGTCGCGGCCGTCATGGGGCCGATCTCCATACCGATGCTCCTGGGTCTGCTGCCCGCCTTCCGCCGGTGCGGCCCACGGGCGGCCCTGGCCTCCTGGGCGCTCGGTCTCGGCGGCTACTTCCTCGTCAAGTACGGCCTGGACGGGGCGTCCCAGACCGCGGTCGTCGCCACCCCGCTGGTCACCTCGCTGGTGGTCTACACCGCCCTGGGCCTGCTGTTCCCGGAGCCGGACGAGGAGGCGGACGCCGTCGTCGCGGCCGTGTCCGGCAAGCCGCAGCCCGACTCCGGCGCGGCGGCGGCCCCCGCGCCGGAGTCGGCGGTGGAACGGACCTGATACCGGTGTGAATTCGGGATGGGAAAAGAATCGCAGAATTCGTTCACTCGACTGCCGCGCATCCGAAGGAGTAGGCAGACGTTACTTCGGATATGACCGCGGAACACGGGGAATTTCCGGCACTTGTCGCGTACACCGACCGACCCGAAAGAAATCACAGTCCGTCACCGGCCCGCACCCGGACGGAGTGACCCGCGCGTCATGTACGAAGAGCACACTCACCCTTACATGCCGTACGCCGAAGGCCCGTTCCGTACCACCGGCACCGGCCGCCACCGGGCACCCGAGCAGGCCTACCAGGAGACCCTGGTCCCGCCCGAGCCCGGCTGGGACCCGGCCGAGGAGCTGGCCTTCCTGCTCCAGGACGCGGTGGAACAGCAGCACGCGCCGACCCCCGCGTACCCGGCGGAGCAGCGACCTTTCGCCTCCTACCCGGCGGAGCAGCAACTCCTCGCCTCCCACCCGGCGGAGCAGCAGCAGTTCGCCCCGTATCCGGCGGAGCAGCAGAACTCCGCCGCCCCGTACACCGCGGACGGGTCGTCGATCGCGCCCGTACCGGGCACGCCGCTGAGCAATCTGCAGGAGATCACCGCGGAACTGCCGCCGTTGCGGGACGCGCCCGCCAGTCACCGCAGGGTGCGGCGGAGGATGAGCAGGCTGCGTGCCGCGAGCCTGTTCGTCGCCGCCCTCGCCGCGGTCATCGCGGCCTCGGTGAGCCTGTTCGGGGGCATGGTCGCCTACGAGCCGCTGCGCCTGGCCGCCGTGACCCGCACCAGCAACGGCGTGGTGTCCTGGTGGCCGCTCCTGGTCTACGGACCGTGGCTGGTGGCATCGCTGGCGGTGCTGCGGGCTGCGTTGCACCAGCGCCGCGCGGTGCACTCCTGGGCCGTGGTCCTGCTCTTCTCGGCCATCGCCATGTTCCTGTGCGTCGCGCAGGCGCCCCGGACGCTCGACGACGGTGCGGCGGCGGCCCTGCCCGGACTCGCCTCGCTGATCTGCTTCCAGCAGACCGTCCGGCAGATCACCCTCACCCGCCCGCCGCGACGGGCGACGCCGCGCCACCGGCAACCCGTCGTCACCGCACAGGGCAGTGAGAAGGCGGACGCGGGAGCGGTTCGGGAGCCGCTGCCCCTCCCGCAGCAGCGGAAGAACCAACCCGCTTCACCACGTCCCCCCACAAGGCCGGTGAATCGGGGCTGAGGGACAGCCCGCGACGGGACGGTCCGTCCCGTCGCCGCGGGTCAGCCGGCGGCCAGCGTCACGTCCTGGCCGTGCCGCGCGTGGAAGCTGGGCAGCGGCACGATGCCCATGGGGCGCAGTTCCATCAGGGTGGCCTCGACGTGGGCCGCGCCGGGCTTGAGGACGACCGCGTCGGGCGTACCCGTGTTGACCCAGGGGTGCTCCAGGCCGTCGCAGGTCGCGCGGGTGCCGCCGATGCCGGCCCGGACGGAGGAGTCGCCCTGGCTCGCCGTGGAGCTGACGTAGACGGGGCCGGAGGCGCCGGTGCAGCGGTAGGTGCCGGACAGGGTGACACTGCCGTCCGCGGCGACACGGCCGACCGGGTCGACGGCCACCGACTCCGTGAGCAGACCGGCGTCGGCGGTGGCAGCTGGGGCGGCGAGCAGAAGCAGGGCGGCGCCGGCGGCCGTGGCGAGCGCCGCTGATCGTACGGGCATGGGGGGACCTCCCGGTCGGTCGGAATGGGGGGTTCCACTGGTACCGGGCGGAGTGGTCTTCGCGGGTGACCGTCACCCCTTCGGTGGCGAGTCAGTACGTCGGGTCGGCCCTCGGGCCCGTACGTCGCGCCAGTTCGGCTACGCCGGTGCGTTTACGGCAGCGCGTCTACGGCAGTACGGCGAACCCGTCGAGTTCCACCAGCGCCCGTTCGTCCCACAGGCGTACGACCTCCACGACCGCCATCGCCGGGTAGTCGCGCCCGGCCAGCTCCCGCCAAATGCGGCCGAGTTCGGCGGCGTGGGTGCGGTAGGCGGCGACATCCGTCGCGTAGACGGTGACGCGGGCGAGGTCGGCGGGGGCGCCCCCGGCGGCGCGCAGGGCGGCCAGGAGGTTGGTGAGCGCCCGTTCGAACTGAGCGGGCAGGGTGTCGCCGGTGACCTCGCCCCCGGCGTCGAGCGCGGTCTGGCCGGCCAGGAACACCAGGCGGGTGCCGGTCGCGACGACGGCGTGGGAGAAGCCGATGGGCGGGGACAGCTCGGGCGGGTTGACCCGTTCGGCGGTCATGCTCCGGCCTCCTCGGTCGGCTGCTGGGTGCGGTACAACTCCTTGGCGATGATGCCGCGCTGCACCTCGCTGGCGCCCTCGTACACGCGCGGGGCGCGCACCTCGCGGTAGAGGTGTTCGAGGAGATGGCCGCGGCGCAGGGCGCGGGCGCCGTGCAGTTGGACGGCGCGGTCGACGACGTACTGGGCGGTCTCGGTGGCGAGGAGTTTCGCCATCGCGGCCCGCTTCGGGACGTCCGGCGCGCCCGTGTCGTACGCCGTCGCCGCCGCGTACACCATCAGGCGGGCCGCCTCGGTGCGCAGCGCCATCTCGGCGACCTGGTGGGAGACGGCCTGCAGGTCGCGCAGCTTGCCGCCGAAGGCGTCGCGGGCCCCGGTGTGCGCGAGGGCGGCGTCCAGCGCGGCCTGTGCCATGCCGACGGCGAAGGCGCCGACGCTGGGGCGGAAGAGGTTGAGGGTGTCCATCGCGACCCGGAAGCCGCGGTCCGGCACGCCGAGCACGTCGGCCGCGGTGACGGGTACGGCGTCGAAGGCGAGGGCGCCGATGGGGTGCGGCGAGAGCATGTCGAGCGGGGTGCCGGTGAGGCCGGGACGGTCGGCGGGCACGAGGAAGGCGGTCACACCGCGCGCCCCGGCGCCGGGCGTGGTGCGGGCGAAGACGGTGTAGAAGTCGGCCTCGGGGGCGTTGGAGATCCAGCACTTCTCGCCGGTGAGCCGCCAGGCGGAGGTGCCGTCGGGGGCGGCGCTCAGGGGGGCCGGGGCGGCGCCGGCCTCCGGCTCCTCCGCCCCGGCGTCCGCTCCGGCGTCCGCTGCGGCACGCGCCCCCGCGTCCCGCGCCGCCCGCAGGCTCAGGGCCGCCGCGTCCGAGCCCGCGTCGGGCTCGGTGAGGGCGAAGGCGGCCACCGCGCTGCCGTCGGCCACCCGCGGGAGCCAGCGGGCGCGCTGGGACTCGGTGCCGTGGGCGTGCACCGGATGGGCGCCGAGGCCCTGGAGGGCGAGGGCGGTCTCGGCCTCCGTGCAGGAGTGGGCGAGGGACTCCCGCATCAGGCACAGGTCGAGCGCACCGGAGGTGAACAGGCGGGCCGGCAGGCCGAGCGCGCCGAGTTCGGCGAGGAGGGGACGGTTGACGCGGCCGGCCTCGCCCCGCTCCGCCAGCGGCCGCAGCCTCCCGGCGGCCAGGGTGCGCAGTTCTTCGCACCAGGCGACGTGTCCCGGTTCGAGCGAGAATGCGGTCATCGCCGGTCCCTCTCCCCTGCTGTCCCTGCTGTGGGTCCTGACGCGGCCCCTGTTCCCGCCCCCGTCGGGCCGCGTCCGAGGTTATCGCGCCCCGTTGACTGTCGTCACCGACACGATACGCTCGTTGCGCGAGCCCACCACGACAAAGGGGGCGAACCGCCATGGCAGATCCGCGCCACGCGCCACCGCACCGCTCGGCCCACGTCGACACCTTCGCGCGCGATCACCTGCCGCCCCCGGACCAGTGGCCGGAGCTGCTCCTCGACCTCCCGGAGCTGCGGTACCCGGAACGGCTGAACTGCGCCGCCGAGTTGCTCACCGGCCCGCCCGACGACCGGCCCGCTTTCCGCACCGCGTCCGGACCGGCGTGGACCTACGGCGAGCTGCGGGCCCGCGTCGACCGGATCGCCCACCTGCTCACCGGCGACCTCGGCGTCGTCCCCGGCAACCGGGTGCTGCTGCGCGGCCCGACCACACCGTGGCTGGCCGCCTGCTGGCTCGCGGTGCTGAAGGCGGGCGCGGTGGCGGTCACCGTGCTGGCCCAGCAGCGCCCGCACGAGCTGGGCGCGATCTGCGAGATCGCCCGGGTGCGGCACGCACTGTGCGACGTGCGGGCCGTCGACGACCTGGCCAGGGCGGAGATTCCCGGGCTGCGGATCACGACGTACGGCAGTGACGCGCCCGACGACCTGCTGAACCGCGCCGGACCGGGACCGGCCGCGGCGTCCGGGACGGAGACCGGCACCGCACCCGGCCCGCCCTTCCCCGCCGTGGACACCGCGGCCGACGACGTCGCGCTGATCGCGTTCACCTCCGGGACCACCGGGCGCCCCAAGGGCTGCATGCACTTCCACCGCGACGTGCTGGCGATCGCCGACACGTTCTCCCGGCACGTGCTCATGCCGCGCCCCGACGACCTGTTCGCGGGCAGTCCGCCGCTCGGCTTCACCTTCGGGCTCGGCGGGCTGGTCGTCTTCCCGCTGCGGGCCGGGGCGAGCGCGCTGCTGCTCGAACAGGCGGGGCCCAGACAGCTGTTGCCGGCCGTGTCCGAGCACCGGGTGTCGGTGCTGTTCACGGCGCCGACGGCCTACCGCACGATGCTGGGCGAGCTGGACGGCCACGACGTGACGAGCCTGCGGCGGTGCGTCTCGGCCGGCGAGAACCTGCCGGCCGCGACCTGGCGGGCCTGGCACGAGCGGACCGGGCTGCGCATCATCAACGGCATCGGCGCCACCGAGTTGCTGCACATCTTCGTCTCCGCGGCGGACGACGCCATCCGGCCCGGCACGACGGGCGTCCCGGTGCCGGGGTGGCAGGCGCGGGTGCAGGACGCGTCCGGAGCGCCCGTCCCCGACGGGGAGCCGGGCCTCCTCGCCGTACGCGGCCCGGTGGGGTGCCGGTACCTCGCCGACCCGCGGCAGCGGGAGTACGTGCGCGACGGCTGGAACATCACCGGGGACACCTACGTGCGCGAACCCGACGGCTACTTCCGGTACGTGGCACGCGCGGACGACATGATCATCTCTGCCGGGTACAACATCGCCGGACCCGAGGTCGAGGAGGCGCTGCTGCGGCATCCGGACGTCGTGGAGGCGGCGGTGGTGGGCCGGCCCGACGGGCACCGGGGGCAGGTGGTGGTGGCGCACGCGGTGCTCGGGGAGGGAGCGGAGCGGGACGCCGACGCGCTGCGTGCGTTCCTGCGCACGGAGTTGGCGCCGTACAAGTGCCCGCGCGAGATCGTCTTCGTGGACGCGCTGCCGCGCACGGCGACCGGCAAGCTCCAGCGCTACCGCCTCCTCGCCCCACCCGGGACTCCACCCGGAACTCCACCCGCACCGCCGCCCGGGACATCGCCCGCACCGCCGCCCGGACCACCAACCGGGAGACCCTCCGGACCGCCGCCCGAGGCGCCCTCCGGACCGCCGCCCGGGACACCGTCCGAGCCGCCGGCCGGATCCGCGGCGCGGCGCCGGGCCGGGCCGGGCCCCGGGGCTCGTCCGGATCCCCGGGGCGACCAGGGCTGATGCCGACGACATAAGATGATCAACGTGTCCGACCAGCACGCACAGCACGCCCCCAGGTCCCTGATCGTCACGCTCTACGGCGCCTACGGCCGCTTCGTGCCCGGCCCGATGCCCGTCGCCGAGCTGATCCGACTGCTGGCCGCCGTCGGCGTGGACGCGCCCTCGGTGCGCTCGTCCGTCTCCCGGCTGAAACGGCGCGGGCTGCTGCTGCCCGCCCGTACCCCGCGGGGCGCGGCGGGTTACGAGCTCTCCGCCGAGGCCCGGCAGTTGCTCGACGACGGCGACCGGCGCGTCTACGCCACGGCGCCGCACGACGACGAGGGCTGGGTCCTCGCCGTGTTCTCCGTGCCGGAGTCGGAGCGGCAGAAGCGCCACGTGCTGCGCTCCCGGCTGGCCGGACTCGGCTTCGGCACCGCGGCCCCCGGCGTGTGGATCGCCCCGGCCCGCCTGTACGAGGAGACCCGGCACACGCTGGGGCGGCTGGGCCTGGACGCCTACGTGGACTTCTTCCGCGGCGAGCATCTGGGCTTCACGCCGACCGCCGAGGCGGCGGCGCGCTGGTGGGACCTGGCCGCGGTCGCCAAGGAGCACGAGGCGTTCCTCGACCGGCACGCGCGGGTGCTGCGCGACTGGGAGCGCCGCGCCGACACCCCGCCCGAGGAGGCCTACCGCGACTACCTCCTCGCCCTGGACTCCTGGCGGCACCTGCCCTACGCGGACCCCGGGCTGCCCGCCCGGCTGCTGCCCGGCGACTGGCCGGGCGCGCGTTCCGCGGCCGTCTTCCGTGCCCTGCACGAGCGGCTGCGCGACGCGGGCGCGCTCTTCGCGACTCCCGGAGAAGCCGCACATTCCGGCCAGTGATTCACGTCACATTTCTGCGCGACCAGGGAACCCTCAGAATCCTCAGACCCTCTTCTCAGGTTTCTCACCTACCGTGCGGACGCATGAGCCTCGCACGTAACTTGAACCGGGCCCTCGCCGTCACCACCGGCCTGCAGGTGCGCAGAGCGCCGCATGCCGCGAAGGCGAAAGCGAAGGAAGGGAAGCCGGCGGCCCCCGCGGTCACCAAGCGGCCCGCGGCCCCGTACCGATGTCCGGCCTCGGCGGAACTCCCGACCGAACGGCTGCTGCGCGAGCCCGTCTTCATCATCTCGTCCATCCGTTCCGGCTCCACCCTGCTGCGCATGATGATGGGTGCCCACCCCCGGCTGCACGCTCCGCACGAGCTGCACATCGGCCGGCTGGAGGTCTCCTGCGACAACTGGCACTCCGAGCGCGCGATGGGCGAACTCGGCCTGCGGCGCGGCGACCTGGAGCACCTTTTGTGGGACCGCGTCCTGCACCGTGAACTGCTCAGGTCCGGCAAGGACTTCGTCGTCGAGAAGACCCCGGCCAACGCCTACATGTACCGGCGCCTCAAGGACTGCTGGCCCGACGCGCGCTTCGTCTTCCTCCTGCGCCACCCCGACTCGATCGCCCGCTCCTGGCACGAGAGCGATCCGGAGAAGCGGCCCTACGACACGGCCGTCACCGACGTGCTGCGCTACATGACGGCCGTCGAGGAGGCCCGCACCGCGGACCCCGACGGCTTCACCGTGCGCTACGAGGACATCACCGGCGACCCCGAGCACGAGATGCGCCGCCTGTGCGCGTTCCTCGGCGTCGACTACGCGCCCGCCATGCTCCACTACGGCAAGAAGACCAGCAGCGAGCTGGTCCGGGGCCTCGGCGACTGGCGCGACAACATCCGCACCGGCACCGTCCAGCCGGGCCGCTCGCTGCCCGACGCGGACGCCGTCCCGGAGCGGCTGCGTGCGGTCTGCCGGGCCTGGGGCTACGCGTCCTGACCTGGTCCGCGTCCTGACCGGCTACGCGTCCTGGTCCCGCTCGTGCAGCGTGAGCCGGGGCCTTGGGGCGTCGGTCCGCCCGGTGCGCGGCGGTCGGCTGCCCGCCCGGTAGGGCGCCGGCCAGACGGCGCCCGGACCGTCGTACCCCTGCTCGGCCGCCGCGTGCAGGGTCCAGTGCGGGTCGTAGAGGTGGGGGCGGGCGAGGGCGCAGAGGTCGGTGCGCCCGGCCAGGATCAGCGAGTTGACGTCGTCCCACGACGAGATCGCCCCGACGGCGATCACCGGGACGCCCGCCTCGTGCCGGATCCGGTCGGCGTACGGCGTCTGGTACGACCGCCCGAACTCCGGCCGTTCGTCGGCGACGACCTGGCCCGTGGACACGTCGACGGCGTCGGCGCCGTGGGCCGCGAAGGCGCGGGCGATCGCCACGGCCTCCTCGGCTCCGGTGCCGCCCTCGGCCCAGTCGGTGGCGGAGACGCGCACGGTCATGGGCCGCTCGGCCGGCCAGACCTCGCGTACGGCGTCGAAGACCTCCAGCGGGTACCGCAGCCGCTTCTCGGGTGAACCGCCGTAGGCGTCGGTGCGGTGGTTGGTGAGCGGGGAGAGGAAGCCGGAGAGCAGGTAGCCGTGGGCGCAGTGCAGTTCGAGCAGGTCGAAACCGGTCCGGGCGGCACGGGCCCCGGCGGCGGCGAACTGCTCCCGGACGTCCGTCAGCCGCGCCCGCGACAGCTCGCGCGGCGTCTGGCTGCCCGGCTTGTACGGCAGTGGGGAGGGCGCCACCAGCGGCCAGTTGCCGTCGGGCAGCGGTTCGTCCGTGCCCTCCCACATCAGCCGGGTGGAGCCCTTGCGTCCGCTGTGCCCCAGCTGCACGCCGATCGCGGTGCCGGGTGCCTCGGCGTGCACGAAGTCCGTGATCCGCCGCCACGCCTCGCCCTGCCGGCCGGTGTAGAGGCCCGCACAGCCGGGGGTGATGCGGCCCTCGGGGCTGACGCACACCATCTCCGTCATCACCAGCCCGGCGCCGCCCAGCGCGCGGGCGCCGAGGTGGACGAGGTGGAAGTCGCCGGGGACGCCGTCGGTGGCCGAGTACATGTCCATCGGGGAGACCACGACCCGGTTGCGCAGAGTGAGGCCGCGCAGCCGCAGCGGCGTGAACATCGGCGGGGTGCCGGGCGGGCAGCCGAACTCGCGCTCCACGGACCCGGTGAACTCCGCGTCGCGCAACCGCAGGTTGTCGTGGGTGACGCGGCGGCTGCGGGTGAGGAGGTTGAAGGCGAACTGGCGGGGCGGCTGGTCGAGGTAGCGGTCCAGGTCCTCGAACCACTCCAGGCTGGCCTTGGCCGCGCGCTGCGTGGACGCGACGACGGGGCGCCGCTCCTCCTCGTAGGCGGCCAGCGCCGCCGCGAGGGTGGGCTGCTCCTGGAGGCAGGCGGCGAGCGCGAGGGCGTCCTCGACGGCGAGCTTGGTGCCGGAGCCGATGGAGAAGTGGGCGGTGTGGGCGGCGTCGCCGAGCAGGACGAGGTTGCCGTGCGACCAGCGTTCGTTGACGACCGTGCGGAAGGTGGTCCACGCCGACTTGTTGGCCCTGAGCGGCCGGCCGCCCAGGGCGTCGGCGAAGATCTTGGCGCAGCGGGCGGTGGACTCGGCCTCGTCGAGCGCGTCGAAACCGGCCGCCCGCCAGACCTCTTCGCGCATCTCGACGATGACGGTGGAGGCGTCGGCCGCGTAGGGGTAGCCGTGCAGCTGCATCACGCCGTGCTCGGTCTCGGCGATCTCGAACCGGAAGGCGTCGAAGGCGAAGTCGGCGGCCAGCCAGATGTAGCGGCAGCGGTGGGCGGTGACGTGGGGCCGGAAGACGTCGCGGTGGGCCTCGCGGGTGGCGCTGCGGACTCCGTCGGCGGCGACCACGAGGTCGTGGGTCTCGGTGAGCCGGTCCGGGGGCGGCGCCCCGGTGCGCGGGCGCAGGTCGACGCCGAGGCCGTGGCAGCGGTCGTGCAGGATCTCCAGGAGGCGGCGGCGGCCCAGGGCGGCGAAGCGGTGTCCTCCGGAGGTCTGGCGGGTGTTCCGGTGGACGATGTCGATGTCGTCCCAGTGGACGAAGTCGCGCTTCAGTGCCTCGTAGACGACCGGGTCGGCGTGTTCGATGCCGCCGAGGGTCTCGTCGGAGAGGACCACGCCGAAGCCGAAGGTGTCGTCGGGGGCGCCTCGTTCCCAGACGGTGACCTCGCGGTCGGGGGCAAGGCGTTTGAGGAGGGCGGCGGTGTAGAGGCCGCCGGGGCCGCCGCCGACGACGGCGATACGGCGAGGGCGGGGGCGGTCGTCGTGCGGCTGCGGCGTCGTCGCGGCCGGTCGCGCCGGCACCATATCGCCCTACCTCCCCCGCCATTTCGGCGGGCGCTTCTCCGTGAAGGCCGCGTGGAACTCGGCGTAGTCCTCGCCGTTCATCAGCAGGGCCTGGGTCGAGGCGTCCAGTTCCACCGCGGCCGCCAGCGGCATGTCCAGCTCGGCCGTGAGCAGGGCCTTGGTCTGGGCGTGGGCGAGGGCCGGGCCGTCGGCGAGGCGGCGGGCGAGGGCGAGGGCGGCCTCGTCGGCGCGGCCCTCGGCGGTGAGTTCGCTGATCAGGCCGATCCGCTCGGCCTCGGGCGCCCGCACCGCGTCGCCGAGCATCAGCAGCCGGGTGGCGTGGCCGAGGCCGACCACGCGGGGCAGCAGGTACGCGGCGCCCATGTCGCCGCCGGAGAGGCCGACACGGGTGAAGAGGAAGGCGAAGCGGGCGGACGGGTCGGCGACCCGGAAGTCGGCGGCCAGGGCGAGGACCGCGCCCGCGCCGGCGGCGACCCCGTGCAGGGCGGCGACCACCGGGAACGGGCACTCCCGTACCGCCCGCACCACCTGGCCCGTCATCCGGTTGAAGTCGAGCAGCCGGGCGGTGTCCATGGCCAGGGTCGCGCCGATGATCTCGTCGACGTCGCCGCCGGAGCAGAAGCCGCGCCCCTCGCCGGCCAGCACCAGGGCCCGCACCGCGCGCTCCCGGGACAGCTCGGCGAGCAGGTCCCGCAGATCGGCGTAGGCCTCGAAGGTGAGGGCGTTGAGTCTGTCGGGGCGGGCGAGGGTGACGGTGGCGACACCGTCGGCGACCTCGACGCGCAGGTGCCGCCACTCGGGGGTGGGAGCGGCGGAGCCGGTGAAGGGACTCATGACGGGCAGCCTCCTGGGGCGGGCGCGGCCTCACTGAGCACTGAGCACTGAGCACTATGCGCGGTGTCTCGCGACGCTATGAAGTTATCACCGCTCCGTGACCGTCGTCACGGGTGCGCGATACGGTGTCGATGTCGGTGCCGGTATCGAGGGCCGAAGGTCCCGAGGGGTGCCCGTCGAACGGCTCTGCCGGGCGGCGCCGTACCATTCATACGGTTGAAAGCAGGACAGGACGCCCTGCTCCACGAAACGGACCAGCCGTGCACGATCACTTCAAAGCCCCCGCCTCCTGGCGCATCGCGCTGCCGCACTCCGCCGCGGCCGTGCCGGTGGCCCGTGCCCTGGTCCGCACGGCACTGGCCGACCTGGAGCACACCGCGGACGGCGACACCGCGGAGCTGCTGACGGCGGAGCTGGTCGCCAACGCGATCGAGCACACCTCCGGCGGTACGCCGATCGAGCTGGTGGTGGAGCTGATGCCGACCGGCTGCCAGGTCGAGGTGCACGACCCGGACCCGGCGCCGCCCGCCGCGCTCACCCGGCCGGTGGTGGAACCGCCCGACCCGTGGCAGGAGCACGGGCGCGGCCTGCTCCTGATCCGCGCCCTCAGCTCGTCCTGCGGCCACCGCCCCACGGGGTCCGGCAAGGCTGTCTGGTTCCGGCTGCCCGCGGTGCCCGCGCCGCGCCGCCCTACGGAGTGACGGACGCGCCGGCGGCCTGTGCGAGGCGGGAGTGGCGGCGCCCGTAGGCGGCGTACACGAGCAGTCCCACCGCGAGGAACACCGCGAACTGGAGCCAGGTGGCCCCGCCCGTCTCGTACATCAGGTACAGGCAGAAGCCGATCCCGAGCAGCGGCGTCACCGGGTAGAGCGGCACGCGGAAGGTGCGGGCGAGGCCCGGTTCGCGGCGGCGCAGCATGATCAGCGAGACGTTGACGGCGGCCATGGTGGCGAGGGTGCCGATGGTGCACAGGTTGACCACCGCGTCGAGCGGGGCGAAGGCCGCCGGGAGGGCGAAGACCACGCCGACGATCAGGGTGCCGGCGACGGGGGTGGCGGTGCGCGGCGAGACCTTCTCGAAGACCCGGGGGATCAGGCCGTCCCGGGACATCGACATCAGGATGCGGGTCTGGCCGTACATCACGGCGAGCACCACCGAGGCGATGGCGACGACCGCGCCGAAGGCGATCACGCCGCCGCCGATCGCGGAGCCGGTGACCTCGTCGACGACGTAGGAGAGCGCGGCGGGCCGGTCACCGACCCGGTCGCCGCCGACGGCGCCGATCGCGGCCAGGGCCACCGCGCAGTAGAGCAGGGTGACCAGGCCGATGCAGACCAGGATCGCGACGGGGACGTCCCGGCGCGGGTTCTTCGCCTCCTCGCCGGCCGTGGTGATCGCGTCGAAGCCGATGTACGAGAAGAAGGCGGCCGTGGTGCCGGCGCCGACGCCGCCGAGGCCGGCCGGGGAGAAGGGCGTCAGGTTGCCGTCCCGGAAGGCGGAGAAGCCGATGGCGCAGAAGGCGAGCAGGACGGCGAGCTTGAGGACGGCCATCGCGGCCGTGGCGCGGGCGCTCTCCCGCACGCCGCGCACCAGCAGGACGCAGGCCAGGGCGATGACGACCACCGCGGGCAGGTTGACGGCGCCGCCCTCGCCGGGGCCCGCGGAGAGCGCCTGGGGCAGCCGGAGACCGAGGAGGCTGTCGAGCAGCTCGTTGACGTACTGGCTCCAGCCGACGGCGACGGCCGAGACCGACACGCCGTACTCCAGGAGCAGGCACCAGCCGACGACGAAGGCGGTGCGCTCGCCGAGTCCGGCGTAGGCGAAGGAGTACGAGGAGCCGGAGACCGGGATGGCGCCGCCCAGCTCGGCGAAGGCGAACGCGGTGAAGACGCAGGTGATCGCGGCCAGGACGAAGGAGACGACGACGGCCGGGCCGGCCTCGGCGACCGAGTCGGACAGGCCGACGAAGATGCCGGTGCCGACGATCGCGCCGACGCCGAAGCAGACGAGCTGGAACAGCCCCATCGTGCGCTTGAGACCGTGGCCTTCGCGGTCGGCGCCGGATTCGGCGACCAGGAGGTGGGGGGACTTGAGGCGGCTGGCGGGCATGGCGGGTGGTGCTCGTTTCTGGTGGTGCGAGGGGGACGCGACGGTGGTCGCGACGGCGGCACCGGAAGGGGTGGCTCCGGTTCCGCCGGTCAGCATAGGGCCCGCTCAGGCCGGGGCGGGGCCCGTCCGGGCCAGGGTCGCGACGAGTACGGCCTTGATGGTGTGCAGGCGGTTCTCCGCCTCGTCGAAGACGACCGAGTGCTCCGACTCGAAGACCTCGTCGGTGACCTCCAGGGAGTCGAGCCCGTGGGTCTCGAAGATCTCCTGGCCGACCTTGGTCCCCAGGTCGTGGAAGGCGGGCAGGCAGTGCATGAACCTGACGTCCGGGTTGCCGGTGGCGCGCAGGACGTCCATGGTCACGGCGTACGGCGCGAGCGCCTTGATCCGCTCGTCCCAGACCTCCTTGGCCTCGCCCATGGAGACCCACACGTCGGTGACGACGAACCCGGCGCCGCGCACGCCCTCGGCCACGTCCTCGGTGAGCGTGACGCGGGCGCCGCTGGTCTCGGCGAGTTCGCGCGCCCGGTCGACGATCTCCTGGGCCGGCCAGTAGGCCTTCGGGGCGACGACGCGCACGTCCATGCCGAGCAGGGCGCCGGTGACCAGGTAGGAGTTGGCCATGTTGAAGCGGGCGTCGCCGAGGTAGGCGAAGGCGGTCTCGGTCAGGGGCCGGTCGCCGTGCTCGGTCATGGTGAGCACGTCGGCCAGCATCTGGGTGGGGTGCCAGTCGTCGGTCAGTCCGTTGTAGACGGGAACGCCCGCGAAGGCCGCCAGCTCCTCGACCTTGTGCTGGCTGTCGCCCCGGTACTGGATCGCGTCGTACATGCGGCCCAGCACCCGGGCGGTGTCCTTCACGGACTCCTTGTGGCCGATCTGCGAGCCGGCCGGGTCCAGGTACGTCGTCGAGGCGCCCTGGTCGGCGGCGGCGACCTCGAAGGCGCAGCGGGTGCGGGTCGAGGTCTTCTCGAAGATCAGCGCGATGTTGCGGCCGCGCAGGTACTGGGTCTCGGTCCCGGCCTTCTTGGCGGCCTTCAGCTCCGCGGCCAGCTCGACCAGGCCGCGGAACTCGTCCGCGGTGAGGTCCAGCTCCTTGAGGAGGTGGCGGCCGGCGAGGGCGGTCGGGACTGTCGCCATGGGGGCGCTCCAGGGATACGGGCGGGAACGGGGAACTGTTGGAACTATATACGATACTCCGAATTTCTATACACCCAGCCTCCCCCGGGTCCCCGAACCGGCCCCGCCGGTCCTGCCGGCCCCGCCGGTCATGCCCGCCCTGCACCGCGGCCCGCCTCGCACCGCCGCTCGCCTCCTCCCCCCTCGGTCCTACACCGCCGCCCGTTCGACCGGGCAGCTCATGCAGCGCGGCCCGCCCCTCCCCCGGCCCAGCTCGCTGCCCGGGATCTCGATCACCTCGATGCCCCGTTTGCGCAGGTGGGTGTTTGTGGTGGCGTTGCGCTCGTAGGCGACGACGACGCCCGGCTCCACGGCCAGGACGTTGCAGCCGTCGTCCCACTGCTCCCGCTCGGCGGCGTGGACGTCCTGCGTCGCGGTGAGGACCCGGATCTCGCCGAGTCCGAGCGCGGCGGCCATCGCGCGGTGCATGTGCTCCGGCGGGTGGTCGGTGACCTTCAGGTCCTTCTCGCCCGCCCCCGGCTCGATCGTGTAGGAGCGGAGCATGCCGAGCCCGGCGTACTGCGTGAAGGTGTCGCCGTCGACCATCGTCATCACCGTGTCCAGGTGCATGAAGGCCCGCCGCTTGGGCATGTCGAGGGCCACGATGGTCCGCGCGGAGCCGGCGGCGAACAGCTTGTGGGCCAGCATCTCGACGGCCTGGGGCGTGGTGCGCTCGCTCATGCCGATGAGCACGGCGCCGTTGCCGATGACGAGGACGTCGCCGCCCTCGATGGTGGAGGGGTAGTCGCCCTGCCCCTCGGACCAGAGGTGGAACGTCTGGTCGCGGAAGAGCGGATGGTGCCGGTAGATCGCCTCGAAGTGGACCGTCTCGCGCTGCCGGGCGGGCCAGCGCATCGCGTTGATGGAGACGCCGTCGTAGATCCAGGCCGAGGTGTCCCGGGTGAAGAGGTGGTTGGGCAGCGGCCCGAGCAGGAAGTCGTCCAGCTCCATGGCGTGGAAGCGCACGGAGGTCGGCTCGGGGTGCGCGTCCAGGAACTCCCGCTTGGTCATGCCGCCGACCAGCCACTCGGCCAGTTCCCGGGCGGGCAGGGGCTCGAAGGCGGCCCGGAGGTGGTCCGTGGCCAGCACTCCGTACTCCTTCTCGTCGAAGACCCGGTCCAGGACGAGCCGCCGGGCGGCGGGGATGCCGAGGGTCTCGGTGAGCAGGTCGCCGAAGAGGTGCACCGCCACCCCGCGGTCGCGGAGCACGTCGGCGAACCCGTCGTGCTCGGCGCGCGCCCGGCGCACCCACAGCACGTCGTCGAAGAGGAGGGCGTCCTTGTTGCTGGGGGTGAGCCTCTTGAGCTCGAGATCCGGCCGGTGCAGGATGACGCGGGTGAGCCGCCCGGCTTCGGAGTCGACGTGGAATCCCATGTCCCCATCCTGACCACTCGGACGCCCGTTCACCCCCTGCGGCGGCGTGCCGGTGGCCACAGTGCGCCCTCCGCATGCCCCCGTGCGACGAAGGGGCACCACGGTCCTGCTGGGTATACCCGGGCGGGGGCCGGAACGTCCGGCCGCGCTTGAGGGGAGACCTGTTGAGTTTCGTTACCGCGAGTCCCGCATCATTGAGTCCGGACGCGCTGGTCGCCCACCTCGTGGGCGCGTCGGCGCTGATCCTGGTCGCCGCACACGCGGGCGGCGGACTGGCCCGGCGGCTCGGGCAGCCCTACATCGTGGGCCAGCTGGCGGCGGGCATCGCCCTCGGCCCCTCCCTCCTCGGCGCGCTCGCCCCGCAGGCGTACGACGCCCTCTTCCCGGCGGCGATCGGGCCGGCGCTGACCGGGTTCTCCCAGTTCTCCCTGGTGGTGTTCCTCTTCGCGGTGGGATACGAGCTGGACCTGAAGATCCTGGGTGACCGGGCGCGCGTCTCGGTCACCGTGGCACTGGCGTCGTTCGTGGTGCCGATGGCGGTGGGGTGCGGCGCCGCGCTGCTGTTCCGGGACACCCTGCGCGACCTGGGCGGCGGCCGGGAGCTGTCCCCCGCCGCGGTGGTGTTCGCGGGCATCGCCCTGACGATAACGGCGGTGCCCGTCCTGACCGCGATCGTGCGGGAGAACAACCTCACCCGTACCGTGCCGGGCGTGGTGGCGGTCTCCGCGGCCGGCATCCTCGACGCGGTGTGCTGGACGGTGCTGGCGGGCGCCATGCTCAACAGCGGCGCGGGCGAGACGGCACTGTACTGGCCGTGGCGGGCGGCGCTCGCGGTCGGCTTCGTCACCCTGATGGCGCTGGCGGCCCGGCCGGTGCTGCGCCGGCTGCTGTGGCGGACCCGCCTGGAGCCCTCGCTGCGGCTGGCGCTGCTCATCGGCTTCGCCCTCGGGTCCGCCTGGGTGACGCACTGGCTCGGACTGCACGTGATCTTCGGGGCGCTGCTCGCCGGAGCGGTGACGCCCCGGGAGGAGGACGGCACGCTCGACCCCGATCTGCTGCGCCCGCTGCACGAGGTCGGCTCCCTGCTGCTGCCGTTCTTCTTCGTGCTCTCCGGGCAGTCCGTGGCCCTGAACAGCATGACCGGCACCGGTTGGGTGGTGCTGCTGGTGGTGACGGTGCTGGCGGTCGTCACGAAGGTGGGCAGCGGGCAGGTGGCGGCCCGGCTCGGCGGCCTGGACCGGCACGACGCCCGCACGGTCGGTGTGCTGCTCAGCGCGCGCGGTCTCACCGAGCTGATCGCCCTGAACGCCGGTCTGGAGGCGGGACTGGTCAGCGCCCCGCTCTACACGGTCCTGGTCTTCATGGCCCTCGCCACGACGCTGCTGACCCAGCCGTTCCTCGTGCTGACCCGCCGCCTGGCGGTACGCGACCGCCCCGCGGCACCGCCGTCCGACGCCGCCGTGCGGCCGTACGCCGCGGCCGAGGGCGGTGTCGAGGGGGCCGGAAAGGGCGAGTGACGCGGGCGGGTGACTCGGGCGAGTGACGCGGGCGGGTGAACGGCGGGACGGGCGCCGGGTGCGCGGAGCCCCCGGGGCCCGCTCCCCCCGGGGGCTCCGCGGCATCACGGTGCCGCGGTGTCAGGTCAGCTGCGACTGCACCCGGGAGGAGATCAGCTCCAGGTGGTCCAGGTCGTCGAGGTCGAGGATCTGGAAGTAGATCCGCTGGGCGCCGGCCTCGGCATACCGGCCGATCTTCTCGACGACCTCGGCCGGGGAGCCGGCCAGGCCGTTGGCCTTCAGGTCGTCGACCTCGCGCCCGATGGCGGCGGCGCGGCGGGCCACCTCGGCGTCGTCCTTGCCGACGCAGGCGACGAGGGCGTTGGAGTAGGTGAGGGCGCCGGCCGGGCGGCCGGCCTCCTCGGCGGCGGCCCGCACCCGGCCGAACTGGCGCTCGGTGTCCTCGATGGAGGCGAAGGGCATGTTGAACTCGTCGGCGTACCGGCCGGCCAGCCGCGGGGTGCGGGTGGCGCCGTGGCCGCCGATGAGCACGGGCACCCTGGCCTGCGCGGGCTTGGGCAGCGCGGGCGACTCGGTGAGGTCGTAGTACGTGCCGTGGAAGTCGAAGGTCTTGCCGACCTCGGTGGCCCAGAGACCGGTGACGATCTCCAGCTGCTCCTCCAGGCGGCCGATCTTCTCCTTCGGGAAGGGGATGCCGTACGCCTTGTGCTCCTCCTCGAACCAGCCCGCGCCCAGGCCCAGTTCGATGCGGCCGCCCGACATCTGGTCGACCTGCGCGACCTGGATGGCGAGGACGCCGGGCAGCCGGAAGGTACCGGCGGTCATCAGGGTGCCGAGGCGGATGCGCTTGGTCTCACGGGCGAGGCCGGCCAGGGTGATCCAGGCGTCGGTGGGGCCGGGCAGTCCGTCGACGGAACCCATGCGGAGATAGTGGTCGCTGCGGAAGAAGGCGTCGAAGCCCAGGTCCTCGGTGGCCTTGGCCACGGTGAGCAAGGTGTCGTAGGTGGCCCCCTGCTGGGGCTCGGTGAAGATGCGGAGATCCATGTCCCCATCCTGCCTGCTCGGCGCGGGCGCACCACACCGCACCGCACCGCCCGTCCGCGGCGCGCGGGGTCTGCGCGGGTCAGCCCGCGCGTGCGCGCGAGCCGGTCGGCGGGTGTGCGCGGGCGGTCGGCGGGTGTGCGCCGGAGCGGCCGGCGGGTGTGCGCGGGCGGCCGGTGCCGCGCGGCGCGGGTCAGCCCGCCGCCCGCTGCGGTAATCCCGCGTCGCGGTCGGCCAGTCTGCGCAGCATCTCCATGACCCGGTCCCGCGACTCGTCCGCGGCGTCGATGGCCTCCATGCACTGCCAGTACGTGGCCTCGTCGCCGGCGGCGCTGGCGACTCCCACGAGGGCTATGCCGGTCTCGCCGAGCAGGGTGCCCAGGCGTATCAGCGCCTGGCGGGCGTCGCCCAGTTCGGTGAGCTGGGCGGCGCGCAGCTCGCGGGGGTCCAGCCGCGGAGTGTGCAGCACTCCGCAGCCGCGGCCCGCCAGCTCGGTCAACCCGATGGCCTCGCCGCGCAGTTCGGGCGGGCCGTGGACGGCCAGCCGGCTGCCGATCGCCTGCGCCAGGGCCTGCACCTGCCACACCTCCGTCAGGATGTCCGGCACCTGGCCGCCGGCGGCCAGGGCGCGCCCACTCGTCACGATGAGCCGAACAGCGTCCATGCGCTGCCCCCGTCTGTTTCCGACGCGCTCGCGGCGCGTCCGCCCGAACTCCGTTGTCCACTACCCAGAGTGAAGGCGTGTGGGACGAAAAGCTAGAGGAAGGCGGAAATTATCGGACACCAGGTTGACTCCTGATCGACCGGTGACTCCGGAGAGTGATACCGGAGCCTTCGGCTCCTCAGGTTCCGGTTCGCTTCGGCCCCTCGGCCCTCCCGTCGGCCCCGACGGCCGGGCCCTCCGGCGGGTCCGGCACGAGGAACCTGGACTCGTTCCGCTCGATCTTCGCCTCCAACGCGGCCAGCGGGTCGACGCCGAGCACCTGGCAGAACTGGAGGAGGTACGCCAGCACGTCGGCGACCTCGTCCCGCACCCGGTGCGCGGAGCCGGGGTCGTCCATGACCCGGGCGGACTGCTCGGGCGTCAGCCACTGGAAGATCTCGACGAGTTCGCCCGCCTCGACGCTCAGCGCGGCGGCGAGGTTCTTAGGCGTGTGGTAGGGCTGCCAGTTCCGCGCGGCGGCGAACTCGGCCAGCCTGCGCTGCAGGGCCACGAGGTCAGGAGAATGATCGGTCACGCGTTCAGGTGTACCACCGTGACACCGTCCGTCCCCGCCGCCCACGAGGCGTCGGCGAGAGACCCGACGAAGCGGATGTGGCCGCGGTGGCACATCCGCGCCGCGAGGTCCAGGAGTTCCGCGCGCTGGCGCACGTCCAGGCCGCGGTCGAAGCCGTCGGCGAGGACCGTGAGCGTCTGCGGCGCGGCGGGCACCTCGCCGGCCGGGTCGCCCTCCAGCACCCCGGGGCCGGTGAACAGCACCAGCGCGAGGGCGAGGTAGCGCAGTTCGCCGTAGCCCAGCCGGGCGAGCCCGGTGCGGACGCCGTCCCCCCGGTCGAGGAGCGCGCGGACGACACCGCCGACGACCGGTTCGGCCAGCACGTCCGCGACGGGGCCCGCGCAGCCGGCGCGCACCGCCGCGACGAACTGCTCGTGCCGCCGCCCGCACTCGGCGCGGGTGCGCCACAGCACGTCGGCGAGGTTGTCGCAGCCGCCGAGCAGGCGTCCGGAGCCGGTGGGCACCGGCTCCCGCATCCGGCCGGGCCGCGGATCGCAGGCGAAGACGGAGCGCAGCGCGACCACCACCTGCTCGGCCGCCGCCAGCACCCTGCGCTGCCCGTCCGTCTTGCCGGCCACCCTGAGCGGCAGCAGTGGCGTGCCGAGCCGGTCGTCCGGCAGCGGGGCGCGGGTCACGGGCGCCGGACCGGCCGTGTGCCAGGCCGCCTGCACGGCGCGGCGGCCGGGGTCGCGCAGGGCGGTCTGGAGCAGCACGACGCCGTCCGCCGTCAGCCGCTCCCCGACGACACGCAGTTCGGGCTCCGCCTGCACGGCCACGTCGAGGTGGACCGGGCCCTCGGCCCCGTCCACCGTGCAGCCGATGCGGAAACCCCGGCGGTGCTGGGCGTCGGGTCTGGCCCGCTCGGGCACGCAGGCGACGGGATCGGCGAACACCGCGCCCAGCTCCGCGCCGCCGCCGAGCCGGGCCAGGGCGTCGTACGCCCGCAGCGCGCTGGTCTTGCCGCTGCCGCTGGGCCCGGTGAGCAGGGTGAGCGGCCCGAGCCGCAGCACCGAGCCGCGGTGCCCGGCGTAGGCGGACAGCCGCAGCTCCGTGACGCGGGGCCGGTCCGAAAGCGGTGGAAGGGACGCCGTCGACGCGGGTGACGCGGGTGACGCTGCCATATGCGGACGGTAGGGCTCCGCAACGCGGCGAACCGTTACGCCTGGACGGCGTTCCTACGATCGGGGGACCACCGCGCCGGAAACGGGCGGAACTTCGCACACCGGGACCGGACCTCGCACGCCGGGACCGGGCGGGGCCTCACACGCCGGGCACCCCGACCGAGCCCTCCTCCATCAGCCCGTTCACCTCGGTGCCGGCCGGGGTCAGCAGGAAGACGTTGCGGTCCACCCGGTGCATCCCGTTGGCCAGTCCGAAGACGACGCCCGTACTGAAGTCCAGCACCCGCTTGGCCACGTCGCCCTCGGCGCTGGTCAGGTCCAGGAGGACCGGGATGCCCGCCATCAGGGTCTCGGCGACCTCGCGGGCGTCCGCGAACACGTTGACCCGCAGCACCACGAAGCGCCTTCGGTGCTCGGTCGCCGCCTCCGGCATCGCCCGGTGGCCGACCGACGAGGGCCACGCGTCGCGCCCGCGCAACGGAACGACCTGGGCGAGCCCCTCCCACTGTTCATCGGTGACGTCGTGGCTGTTCACCGGCTCCCCCCGATTTCACTCGCCGTCATTTCCTGCACCAGCCAATTCTTACGCCAAGTCACCCGTTCGGCCCAACTGCGACACGGTCGGCGACGCTCCGTGTCCGACGATTGCGCCCCGCCCCGCGGGCAGCGCACACGCCACCGCACCGGGCGCCGGGCCGCAGGCTCCGGGACACCGCGCGAAGGCCCTGGCCCTGACGGGCACGGTCCTGGCCGCCGCGGGTTCGGCGGCGATCGTGACAGCCCTGGCCCGAAGGCTGCGCGGCGTCCGGGGGCGGTAGGGGCGGGTGTCGTGGGGCTCACCCGTCCGGCGGGTTCGCGTGGACGGGGGGTGCGGGGGGCCGCAGGCTCGAAACGGCCTGTCGGTGCCGTCCGCGGCGGCGGGCCGAGGTCCCGTACCGGGGGGACACGCAGAGAGGACTCCCCACATGAGCCAGCACGCCGAACCCACTCCCGGACGGCCCTCCCGCGGCGAGGGCGCCTGGCCGGGCGGGCCGGCCGGCCGCTCCGACGGCTGGGTGCGGGGCGGTGTCGTCTTCGCGGGCGTACTGCTGCTGCTGAGCGGCGCGCTCGCCGCCCTGCAGGGCATCGCGGCCATCGCCGAGGACGACGTGTACGCCCGGATCGGCACGTACGTCTACGAGATGAGTCTCACCGGCTGGGGCGTCGTCCACGTCGTCCTCGGAGCCCTGGTGTTCGCCACCGGGTACGGGCTGCTGAAGGACATGGCCTGGGCGCGGACGGCGGGCATCGTGCTCGCCTCGCTGAGCCTGGTCGCGCAGTTCCTGTTCCTGCCGTACTCGCCCGTCTGGTCCGTGATCATGATGGCCATCGACGTGTTCGTGATCTGGGCCCTGGCCAACCGCCAGGAGAGCGCGTCCCGCGCCTGAGCGGGGGCCGCCGGCCTGACGAAGGAGGGCACGTGACGAGTGGGCCGCCGCTCGTGCGGGGAGCGCGCCGGAGGGTGCCGTGACCGCCCCGGCGAACGCGGTGCCGGACCGGGCCGAACAGTCACTGCGGCAGACCCTGCTCAGTCCCGGCTACCGGCGGCTGCTGCTGCTCTCCGTGCTGCTGGGCGTGCCCGTCGCGCTCGCCTGCTTCTTCTTCGTCGGCCTCCAGCACGCGTTGCAGCACTGGGTGTGGACGTCGCTGCCCGGGGCGGCCGGTTACGCCGCCCCGCCCTGGTGGTGGCCGCTGCCCGCGCTCGTCCTGGCCGGGCTGGTCCTGGCGCCGATCGTGACGCGGCTGCCGGGCGGCGGCGGCCACCTGCCGGTCGACGGGCTGGGCGGCGCGCCCGTCGGACCCCGGGAGCTGCCCGGCGCGGTCCTCGCCGCGCTGGCCACGCTGCCGCTCGGCGTGGTGCTGGGTCCCGAGGCGCCGCTCATGGCCGTCGGCAGCGGGCTCGCCCTGCTGGCGGTGCGGCGGGCGGGCGCGGGCAAGGACCCGGGGGCGAGCGCGATCGTCGCCACGGCCGGTTCCACCGCCGCGATCTCCACCATCCTCGGCGGTCCGGTGGCCGCGGCCGTCCTGCTGGTCGAGGGCGCGGGTCTGGCCGGGGCGCGGCTGGTCGCGCTGCTGCTGCCGTGCCTGCTGGCCAGCGCCGCGGGCGCCCTGGTGTTCACCGGCTTCGGCCACTGGACCGGTCTGGAGATCGGCGCGCTGGCCCTGCCCGACCTGCCGCCCGTCGCCGGTCCGGACGCGGGCGACTTCCTGTGGGGGCTGCCCGCGGCCGCCCTGATCGCCGTACTGGTCACGCTCGCCCGCGGGCTCGGGCACCGCACCGCCGCCTGGACACGGCAGCGCACGGCCCCGCGCACCGTCGCCTGCGCCACCGCGGTCGGCGTCTGCCTCGCCGCGTACGCGCTGATCACCGGCCGTTCCCCGGCCGAGGCCGCGCTGTCCGGGCAGGCCACTCTCGCCCGGCTCGCCGCCGATCCGCACGCCTGGTCCGTGGGCGCGCTGGTGGCGCTGGTCGCGTGCAAGGGACTGGCCTGGGCCGTCGCACTGGGCGGTCTGCGCGGCGGTCCGATCTTCCCGGCCGTCCTGCTGGGCACGGCGACGGCCCTGGCCTGCTCCGGCCTCCCCGGCTTCGGCGTGACCCCGGCCCTCGCCCTCGGCATCTCGTCGGCGGCGGCCGCGGTCACGGGGCTGCCGCTGGCCAGCGCGGTGCTGGCGGTGCTGCTGACCGGCCGGGACGCCCACGACCAGATGCCGCTGATCGTCGTCGCGTCGGTCGTCGCCTTCGTCGTCTCCCAACTGGTGCGCCGGACCCGCCCGGACGCGGGGGCGACGCCCACCGCGGGCGCGGCGCCGACGAGGGGGCCGACGGGACCGGCAGGGCCGACAGCGACGCCGGGAGGGGCCCGGTGACCGGCCCCCGGGCACCGGGCGGCCCCCGGGCTCCGGGCGCCCGGACCGGGTGGGGCGCCGTCCGGCCCTGGCTCGTTCGGACCGGCATCGCGGCGGCGACCGTCGCCGCCTACTTCCTGCTTCCCCTCGACCACCTGGGCCCGCAGCGGCCCGTGCTGAGCTGGGTGGTGTTCACCGTGCTGCTGACCGCCGTGGCCGTGCTGCTGCTCCGGCAGGTCCGGCACGTGCTCGTCGACCGTCCGGACAGCCACCCCGGTGTGGTCATCTCCCTGCTGATCGTCCTGTCCGTGCACGTCTTCTCGGCCGCGTACTACTCCCTGGCCAAGCAGCCGGGCGAGTTCAGCGGCCTGCGCACCCGGGTCGACGCGCTGTACTTCACCGTGGTCACGCTCGCCACCGTCGGGTACGGCGACATCACCCCGCGGGGCCAGGCCGCGCGGGTCGTGACCGTGCTGCAGATCACGTACAGCTTCGTCTTCCTCACGGCCGCCGCCACGGCGCTGACCACCCGGATGCGCGACATGGTGGTCCGGCGCACGGAACGGGGCGGCCGAGGCGGACGGTGACGGAGGCCTCCTTGTGCCCTCCCCCGGCGGCGCACTACTGTCGCCACGCCTTGGTGAACGGGAAACCGGTGTGATGCCGGTGCGGCCCTCGCCACTGTGAATCGGGAAGTCCGGCTCCGGCCCCGGGGCCTGTCGTCACATGCCCGTCGTCCGCCCGAAGGGCGGGCGGGAAGGTGACGACAGGCCCCAGCGGGCAGCCACTGGATCGCTTGCGGTCCGGGAAGGCGGAGCACGGGCGGTGGTACCCGTAAGCCAGGAGACCGGCCAAGGCGCGTCGTCCATCCACGAGGTGCTGGAGAGGGTCTGCTGAGCCATGCACATAGCCGAGGGCTTTCTGCCACCGGCGCACGCGATCGCCTGGGGTGTCGCGTCCGCGCCGTTCGTCGTCCACGGAGTCCGGTCACTCACCCGTGAGGTCAGGGAGCACCCGGAGAGCACGCTGCTCCTCGGCGCCTCCGGTGCCTTCACGTTCGTCCTGTCGGCGCTGAAACTGCCGTCCGTCACCGGAAGTTGCTCGCATCCGACCGGTACCGGCCTGGGTGCGATCCTCTTCCGGCCGCCGATCATGGCGGTCCTCGGCACGATCACCCTGCTCTTCCAGGCGCTGCTGCTCGCCCACGGCGGACTGACCACGCTCGGCGCCAACGTCTTCTCCATGGCGATCGCCGGCCCCTGGGCCGGGTACGGCGTCTACCGGCTGCTGCGCGGCTGGGACGTGCCGCTGATGGTCACCGTGTTCTTCGGGGCGTTCGTCGCCGACCTGTCCACGTACTGCGTCACCAGCGTGCAGCTGGCGCTGGCCTTCCCCGACCCCGGCAGCGGGTTCCTGGGCGCGCTCGGCAAGTTCGGCTCGATCTTCGCGGTCACGCAGGTCCCGCTCGCGGTGAGCGAGGGCCTGCTCACGGTGATCGTGATGCGGCTCCTCGTGCAGTCCAGCAAGGGTGAACTGACCCGGCTGGGCGTGCTGCTGACCCGGTCCGGCGAGCGGAAGCAGGAGGCGGTGGCCCGATGAGCCGCAACGCGAGGATCAACGTCCTGCTGCTGATCGCCGTGGCCGCGCTCGCGGTGCTGCCGCTGGTGCTGGGGCTCGGCGACCACAAGGAGGAGCCGTTCGCCGGGGCCGACGCCGAGGCGGAGACGGCGATCACCGAGATCGAACCGGACTACGAGCCCTGGTTCTCGCCGCTGTACGAACCGCCGTCCGGAGAAGTCGAGTCGGCGCTGTTCGCGCTGCAGGCGGCGCTCGGCGCGGGCGTGCTGGCGTACTACTTCGGCCTGCGCCGGGGGCGGCGGCAGGGCGAGGAGCGGGCGTTGGCGGCCTCCGGGGCCACGGCCGCACCGGCGGACACCCCCGGAGGGGACTGAGTGCTGCCGATCGACGCGGCGGCGCACAGCAGCCGGTGGCGCCGCCGCCATCCCGTGGACAAGGCCGTGCTCGGTCTCGGCCTGACCGTGCTCGCGATCTCGCTGCCGCCCTGGCCGGGCGCGGCGCTGGTGCTGGTGACGGCGCTGACGGTGCTGCTCGGCCCGGCGGGCGTGCCGGGGCGCCGGCTGTGGCGGGCGTACCGGGTGCCGCTGGGCTTCTGTGTGACGGGGGCGCTGCCCCTGCTGGTGCAGGTCGGGGGCGCCGGAGGGTTCCTGTCGGCGGCCGAGGGCGGTCCGGCGCGCGCGGGCGGGCTGCTGCTGCGCACCTCGGCGGCCTCGCTGGGGGTACTGCTGTTCGCGTTCACCACGCCGATGTCCGACCTGCTGCCGAGGCTGGTGCGGGCCGGGGTGCCCGCGGCGGTCGTGGACGTGGCGCTGGTGACGTACCGGATGAGTTTCCTGCTCCTCGACTCCGTGCGCCGGGTCCGGGAGGCGCAGGCGGCGCGGCTGGGGCACACCACCCGGGCGGCTGCCTGGCGCTCGCTGGGCGGCCTCGGCGCCACCGCCTTCGTGCGGGCCTTCGACCGGGCGGCGCGGCTCCAGTCGGGCCTGGCCGGGCGCGGCTACGACGGCACCCTGCGCGTGCTGGTGCCCGAGGCCCGCGTCTCGGTGCCGTTCACGGCGGCGAGCGGCGCGCTCCTCGCGGCGCTCGCCGCCCTCTCCCTCGTCCTGGAAGGACCCCTGTCGTGAGCGGACCGGCCCGGTCGGCGGCGCGGCCGGACCCCGTCGCCCTGAGCGGCGTGTCCTTCGCGTACGAGGAGGGTCCCGAGGTCCTGACGGGGCTGGACTTCGCGGTGCGCGAGGGGCGGGCGCTGGCGCTGCTCGGCCGCAACGGCAGCGGCAAGACCACGCTGATGCGGCTGCTGAGCGGCGGACTCCGGCCGAGCGCGGGGACGTTGGCGGTGGACGGGGAGCCGGTCGCGTACGGCCGCAAGGGGCTGACGCGGCTGCGGACCACGGTGCAGTTGGTGGTGCAGGACCCCGACGACCAGCTCTTCGCGGCCTCGGTCGGCCAGGACGTGTCCTTCGGGCCGCTCAACCTGGGGCTGCCGGACGCGGAGGTCCGCTCGCGGGTCGGGGAGGCGCTGGCCGCGCTCGACATCGCGGCCCTGGCCGACCGGCCCACGCACCTGCTGTCGTACGGGCAGCGCAAGCGGACCGCGATCGCGGGGGCGGTCGCGATGCGGCCCAGGGTGCTGATCCTCGACGAACCGACCGCGGGTCTCGATCCGGACGGGCAGGAACGGCTGCTCGCCACCCTGGACCGGCTCCGCGCCCGCGGCACCACGGTGGTGATGGCGACCCACGACGTCGATCTCGCCCTGCGCTGGTCGGACGAGACCGCGCTGCTCACCCCCGACGGCCTGCACACCGGCCCCACCGCCGCGACGCTGGCCCGCACCGACCTGCTGCGCCGGGCGGGCCTGCGGCTGCCGTGGGGCGTCGCGGCGGCCGGACTGCTCCGCGCGCGGGGCCTGTTGGCGGACACGGCGGCCGGCCCGCGCACACCGGAGGAGTTGGCGGCGCTGGCCGACTGACGCCGGGCGCGGACCGCTCAGCCGCCGGAGCGGCTCGGCTCGGCGTCCCGGCCCTCGGCCGTCTCCTCCTGGGCCGCCTCCTGGGCCGCCTTCCGGGCGCGGCGGCCGGGCAGCACGGCGAGGACGACGACCGTGCCGGCGGCCATGATGACGCCGCCGACGAGGCTGGTCGTCGAGACGCCCTGGGCGAAGGCCCGGTGCACGGCGTCGGCGAGGGCCTGCGCCTGCTCGGGTCCGGCAGCGGGGTCGGTGGCGAGCCGCTCGGCGACGGCCAGTCCGCCGCCCACGGAGTCCTGGGCGGTGCCGAGGGCGGCGGCCGGGAGCCGGTCGCCGACCAGGCCGGCGAGTTCGTCGCGGTAGGCGGTGCCGAGCAGGGAGCCCAGGACGGCGATGCCGAGCGAGCCGCCGAGTTCGAGGGCGGTGTCGTTGGCGCCGCCGCCGACGCCCAGTTCGCTCTCCGGGAAGGAGCCCATGATGGTGTCGGTGGCCGGGGAGACGCTCAGGCCGATGGCGAGGCCGAGCAGCAGCATGGGGGCGAGGAAGTCGGCGTAGGTGGAGCCCTGGTCGATCAGGACCAGCAGGAGGACACCGGCGGTGCCGATCGCCATGCCGGACCCGACCATGGCCCTGACGCCCAGCTTCGGGGTCAGCCGCCCGGTCACCGCGGCGCCGACGAACACGGCCCCGGCCAGCGGCAGCAGCCGTACGCCGGTCTCCAGGGCGCCGTAGCCGAGCACGAACTGCAGGAACTGAGTGGCGTAGTAGATGGCGCCGTAGGTGCCGAAGAAGAAGAACAGCACCGCGAGCATGGAGCCGCTGAACGGCCGCTGCAGGAACCGCCGCACGTCCAGCATGGGGTGCGGATGACGCAGCTCCCAGCCGACGAAGGCGACGGACCCGACCCCGGCGACGACGGCCGCGGCAATCGGACCGGCGCCCCAGCCGAAGTGCGGGCCCTCGATGGTCGCGTAGACCAGGCTGCCGACCGAGACGATGGAGAGCAGGCCGCCGACGTAGTCGACGCGGCCCGTGCCGGCCGCCCTGGACGGCGGTACGAGGACGAGCGCGCCGACGACGGCGAGCACTGCGACGGGGACGTTGACCAGGAAGGTCGAGCCCCAGGCGTGGTCCTCCAGGAGCCAGCCGGCGACCAGCGGCCCGACCGCGATGGCGAGACCGGAGGTGGCGGTCCAGGCCGTGATGGCCCGGGCCCGCTCGCCCCTGGGGAAGACCGCGACCAGCAGCGACAGCGTGGCCGGCATGACGACGGCGGCACCGACGCCCATGACGGCACGGGCCGCGACGACCAGCCCCGTCTCGTGCACCAGGCTGCCCATCACCGACCCGCCCGCGAAGACCACGAGCCCGGTGACCAGGGCGCCGCGCCGGCTGTACTTGTCGCCGATCGCGCCGAGGACCAGCATCAGCGCGGCGTACGGGACGGTGTAGCCGTCGATGACCCACTGCAGGTCGCTGCTGCTCAGTCCGAGGTCGGCCGTCATGTCCGGCGCGGCCACGATCAGGGACGTGTTGGCCATGACGACGATCAGCAGGCTCAGGCAGAGCACGGTCAACGCCCACCAGCGGCGGGCGTAGGGCCCGGTCATCTTCTCGACGGGGGTGGTGGCCAGTAGGGGCATGGGGGGCTCCCGGAAGCGAGCGAGGGCGAGAGCGAGGGGCGAGTCACTTGCTTACTTGCCCATCGATGTGCAGACACGTAGAGCGTAGTTTGTTGCACACCAGCGTGCAAATATGACGCGCCCCGACCCGCGGGAAGGGATGAGGAAGGGCACGACGACATCCCTGTGCGGACAGGGTGTGCGGACAGCCCTGTGCGGGAGTGCTGCGTGGGAACGGCGCCGCCGCGCCCGACTCGGGCACCGCGAGAGCCACCGGGGGGCGGAGTACTGCGTGACCTACTCGCCCTGGGCGGGCCGCGCTGCCGACGCCGCGCGCACGTCCTCGACCACGGCCCGGGCCCGCCGCTCCGGCACACCCGCCGCGATGAGCATGGCGACGGTGACACGGGTGCCGTCGTCCGCGAGCGCACCGGTGTTGACCTGTTCGAGCAGCGCGACGATCATCGCCTCGAGCCCGGCGCTCAGTACGGCGGGCGGCAGGTGCGCGGGGAAGGCCCCGTCCCGCTGGCCGCGTTCCAGTACGGCGGTCACCTCGGCGCGCGCCGGGGCCAGGATCTCGGCCACGCGCTCCTCGCCCAGATCGTGCCGGGCGAGCGCCAGGAGCATGCGGTAGCGGTCGCCCACGGGCCAGATCAGCAGCGTGAACCGGGCCAGGGCCCGCTCGGCCGCTTCGTCCGGGTCGGCGGCGGCGCGCTCGGCACCGTCGGCCGTCGCGCCCCGCAGTGCCTCGGACGCCTCCTCGGCCAGGGCCTCCAGGAGCGCGGGGCGCCCCGGGAAGTGACCGAAGAGCGTGCGCCGTACGACACCGGCGGCGCGGGCCAGCTCCTCCAGCGTGGTGTCCGGGTTCCGCCCCAGCTCCCGGCGGGCGGTGGCCAGGATCCGCGCCCGGTTGGACCGCGCGTTGCGACGCTGCGGCTCACGGGCGGCGGGCTTGGTCACGGGAACCTCTGGGGACGGTGCGGCGGAGGCGGTCGGGACGACCATTCTGGCACCCGGGCCCGCCGCACGGCACGCCTCCTCCCCGCGCCCGCCCTACCCGCGCTCGCCGTCGTGCGCCCGTCCGGCCCGCCGTACGGCGGCGACCGCGGCGAGCACCACGCCGACGGCCACGACCAGCAGCCCGCGCAGCCACACCTCGGCCTCGATCTGCGTGGCGAGGGCGACGCAGGAGGCGGCGCCCAGGACGGGCAGCGCGGTCGGCGCCCGGAAGTGGTCGCTCTCGCCCGCGTCGCGGCGCAGGACGAGGACGGCCGTGTTGACCATGAGGAAGACCACGAGCAGCAGCAGGACCAGGGTGGACGCGAGGGTCGTGACGCTGCCGGTGAGGGCGAGGAGCATCGACAGCACGGTCGTGACGGCGATCGCGGCCCACGGCGTACGGCGGCCGGGCAGCACCTTGGTCAGCGCGGCGGGCAGCAGCCCGTCGCGGGCCATGCCGTAGGTCAGGCGGGAGGCCATGATCCCGGTGAGCAGGGCACCGTTCGCGACGGCGACGAGGGCGATCGCGCTGAACAGCCGGGTCGGCACGCCGCCCGCCTCCTCGACGACCTCCAGGAGCGGCCCGCTCGACCGGGCCAGCGTGGCCGTCGGCACGGCGACGGACGCCGCGATGCCCACCAGCACGTAGACGGCGCCCGCGGTGGCGAGGGCACCGAACAGGGCCCGCGGGTAGGACCGGCGGGGGTCGCGGGTCTCCTCGGCGACGTTCACCGAGGTCTCGAAGCCGACGAAGGAGTAGTACGCCAGCACGGAGCCGCTCAGTACGGCCGCCGCGGCCCCCTTCTCCGGGGTGCCCAGCTGCCCCAGCCGCCCGAGGTCGCCGTCGCCGCGCACCATCAGCCAGACCCCGAGGGCGACGACGACCAGGAGGCCGCCGACCTCGACGACGGTGGCGACGACGTTGGCGCGGGTCGACTCCTTGATGCCGCGCGCGTTGACCAGCGCGAGCAGGGCGAGGAACAGCACGGCGACGAGTCCGACGGGCAGCGTCACGAACTCCGAGAGGTAGTCGCCGCCGAAGCCCCGGGCGAGTGCGGCCACGGAGACGACGCCGGCGGCCAGCATGCAGAACCCGGCCACGAAACCGGCGAACGGCCCGAAGGCCCGGGTGGCGTAGTGGGAGGCGCCGCCCGCGCGGGGGTACTTCGTCGCCAGCTCGGCGTAGGAGGCGGCGGTCAGCATCGCCAGCAGCAGCGCGACGGCCAGCGGCACCCACACCGCTCCCCCGGCGTCGGCCGCCACCTGCCCGACGAGGACGTAGACACCGGCACCGAGGACGTCGCCGAGGATGAAGAAGTACAGCAGCGGGGTGGTCAGCGCGCGCTTGAGTGCCGGGCCGCCGGGGGTGTCCGCGGAATGCCGTGTTCGGAGTCTCGCCATGGCGCACCAGGTTTCCCGGACGGCGGGAACGAAGCCCGCGGCGTGGCGCGGGTACCGGTCCGGGCGAGTCCTCCCCAGGGAGGAGACAAGGGCGCCCTCTCGTGCAGGCGCACCAGCGGGAAGTGACGGCAGGCGCACGACGCCGTGCGGGGCCGGGGCCGGGAGTCTGGGGAGGTACCCAAGATCGGATGCGGAGATTCCAGACACGTGGCTACCTTCCTGTACCGCATGGGCCGGGCCGCCTTCGGGCGGCGCCGGCTCGTGCTCCTGCTGTGGGCGGTGCTCCTCGGCGTCGCCGGGGCGGCAGCGGCCAAGGCGCCGGCCGCCGGTGACGATGGCACGTCCTTCATTCCCGGCATCGAGGCCCAGCGGGCCTTCGACCTGATCGGGGAGCGCTTCCCGGGCTCGGACGCCGACGGCGCGAGCGCGCGGGTCGTGTTCATCGCGCCCGGCGGCGAGAAGGTGACCGCCGGCGAACACCGGGCCGCCGTCGACGCGTTCGTGGCGGACGCCGGGGACGGGCCGCGGGTCGCCGGTGCCGTGAGCCCCTTCGCCGCGGACGCGGTGAGCGAGGACGCCTCCACGGCGTACGCCACCGTGACCTACAAGGTCGGGTCCGCCGACCTCACCGACGCCGACCGGAGCGCGCTGGAGGCCGCCGTCGACGAGGCCCGCGACTCGGGTCTCACGGTGGAGGTCGGCGGCAACGCGCTCGCCTCGCAGCCGGCCACCGGGGGCGCGGCCGAGGCCGTCGGTATCGGCCTCGCCGCGGTCGTCCTGCTGATCACGTTCGGTTCCCTGGCGGCGGCCGGTCTCCCGCTGCTCACCGCCGTGGTCGGTGTCGGGATCAGCATCTGCGCGATCCTCGCGCTCGGCAGCGCGCTCGGGCTGTCCATGACCACCGGGACGCTCGCCTCGATGCTGGGGCTCGCGGTCGGCATCGACTACGCCCTGTTCGTGGTCTCCCGCTACCGCGAGGAGCGGGAGCGCGGGCACGCGGCGCGGGAGGCGGCGGGTCTCGCGGTCGGTACGGCCGGTTCGGCGGTGGTCTTCGCCGGCCTCACGGTCGTCATCGCACTGGCCGGGCTGTCCGTCGTCGGCGTGCCGATGCTGACGAAGATGGGGCTGTGCGCGGCGGGCGCGGTGGTCGTGGCCGTTCTGGTCGCTCTGACCCTGGTGCCCGCCCTGCTCGCGATGTGGCCGGAGGCCGTCCTGTCCCGCACGGCCCGCCGCGGCGGTTCCCGCACCGCCGGCGAACGCACCGCGGTCGAACACACCACCGGGGAACGCACCGCCGGCGAACCGCGGACCGGCGCGGCGGACAACGGCGGTTCCCGCTGGGCGCGGTTCGTGCTGCGCCGCCCGGTGGCCGTGCTGCTGGCCTGCGTGGCGGGCCTCGGCGTGCTCGCCCTGCCCGCCGCCGACCTGCAACTCGGCATGCCGGGTGACGAGGCCAAGCCGGTCACGACGACGGAGCGGCGCGCCTACGACGCGCTCGCCGACGGGTTCGGCCCGGGGTTCAACGGCCCGTTGACGATCGTCGCGGACGTCAGGGACGCCGCGGATCCCCAGGCCGCGGTGACGGCGATAGCCTCGCGGATCGAGGGCACGGACGGCGTCGTGTCGCTCTCCCCGCCCCAGCTCAACGGCGCCGGCGACACCGCGCTGTTCTCGGCCGTTCCGGCCACCGCGCCGAACGACGAGCGCACCAAGGAACTCGTGCAGACCATCCGGGCCGAGCGTCCCGGCCTGGAGGACGAGACGGGTGCGGTCTTCGAGGTCACCGGCAGCACGGCGATGAACATCGACGTCGCGCAGGCACTGCAGGACGCGCTCGTGCCCTACCTCGCCGTCGTCATGCTGCTCTCCCTGCTCCTGCTGATGCTGGTCTTCCGTTCCGTACTGGTGCCGCTCAAGGCCGCGTTCGGGTTCCTGCTGTCGGTACTGGCGTCGCTGGGCGCGGTGGTGGCGGTCTTCCAGTGGGGATGGGGCGCCGGACTGCTGGGCGTCGAGCAGGCCGGCCCGATCATGAGCCTGATGCCGGTCTTCCTGGTGGGCATCGTCTTCGGTCTGGCGATGGACTACGAGGTCTTCCTGGTCTCGCGCATGCGGGAGGCGTACGTGCACGGGGAGCGGCCCGCGCAGGCGGTGATCGGCGGCTTCCGGCACAGCGCCCGCGTGGTCGTCGCCGCCGCGGTGATCATGATCGCGGTCTTCTCGGGCTTCGTCGGCTCCGGCGAGTCGATGATCAAGACGATCGGCTTCGGTCTCGCCGTGGCGGTGCTGTTCGACGCCTTCGTCGTACGCATGGCCCTGGTGCCCGCCGTGCTGGCCCTGCTCGGGGACAGGGCGTGGTGGCTGCCCCGCCCGCTCGACAGGCTGCTGCCGCGCGTCGACATCGAGGGCACCGGACTCGCCGGGCGGTCCGCGCCCGTCCAGGCGCCCGCCGGCGGGGACGCTCAGCCGCAGGAGCCTCGGGAGGCCGCCCGCACCTGAACCGTTCCGCACCCGGAGCGGCGCGCCCGCGGGCCGCGGCACCGTCTCCGACGGCTCAGCGGCCCGCGTCTGTCACGATGGCACCCCAGCCCCCCCCCGGAGAACGCGCGATGAGCACACCATGAGCACCCTTTGGCAGCGCCGCGTGGCGAGCCGCCGGACCACCGAGGCGCTCACGCTCACGCTCCTGTTCGCGATCGCACTCTCCGGCTGCTTCCTCTCGTTCGGCGTGATGCCGGGCCGTCCCCCGATGTGGGCCGGCGTCGCGCTGTCCGCGCTCGCCTGCGCGGCGCTGGCCTGGCGCCGCAGGTGGCCCTTCTGGGTGCTGGCGGTGACGACCCTGTGCGTGGTGACCGTGTCCGCACTGGGCCACCTCGTGACCGCCATGCTCATGAGCCCGCTCATGGTCGCGCAGTACTCCGTCAGCCTGCGCGCCCGGCGCCGGGCCGGCTGGTGCGCCGCTCTGGTGGCGACGGCGGCCCTGGTGGCCTCCGGGCTCTTCCACGACGAGCTGCGCGACCAGTGGCTGATCGGCCTGGTCAATCCGGCCGCCTGGGTACCGCTGTCCGCGGCGTTCGGCAGCTACGTGCGCGTCCGCCGCGAGTACGCCGCCGCCCGAGCCGAGCACATCGCCCGCGAACGCGAGGAGGAGGCCCGCCACCGCGTCGTCCAGGACCGCATGCGCATCGCCCGCGAACTGCACGACGTCGTCGCCCACCACCTCACCCTGGCCCACGCCCAGGCGGGTGTCGCGACGCACCTGGCCCGTACCGATCCGGAGCAGGCGTACGACATCATGGGCCGGCTGTCGGACACCACGGCCGCGGCCCTGCGCGAGCTCAAGTCCACCGTCGGCCTGCTGCGCCAGGACACCGACGCCGACGACGAACTGGCGCCGGCACCGGGTCTGGCCCGGCTGCCCGACCTGGTGGCGGCCTGCGCGGCGGCCGACGTGACCGTGACGGTCAGCACGGAGGGCGAGCCGGGACCGCTCGCGCCGGGGCTCGACCTGACGGCCTACCGGATCGTCCAGGAGGCCCTCACCAACGTCACCAAGCACGCCGGTCCCGCCACCGCCGAGGTGCGGCTGGCCCACGGGGCACGCTTCCTGACCCTCACGGTCACCAACGGCACCGCCGCCGGGTCCCGCCCCGCTCCCCCGCCCGGCCCCGGCTTCGGCCTCCTCGGCATGCGCGAACGCGCCCTCGCCGCGGGCGGCACCTTCCACGCGGGGCCCCTGCCGGGAGGCGGCTTCGAGGTCGCCTGCGCCCTCCCCCTGCACGGCCCGCTCCCCGGCCACGACGAAAGCGCCGCCCGATGACGATCCGCGTCCTGCTGGCCGACGACCAGGCCCTGCTGCGGGCCACCTTCCGCATCCTCATCGACTCGGATCCCGGGATGACCGTGGTCGCGGAGGCCGCCGACGGCCGGGAGGCGACCGACCTCGCCCTGGTCCACGTACCGGACGTGGTCCTCATGGACCTCCGCATGCCGGACACCGACGGACTGACTGCCACCGCCGACATCTGCTCACTGCCAAACCTGGCGGCCACCCGGGTCCTGGTCCTCACCACCTTCGAGAACGACCAGAACGTCGCCAGGGCCCTGCGGGCGGGCGCCAGCGGCTTCCTGGGCAAGGACGTGGGCCCGGACGTCCTCCTGACCGGCATCCGCACCGTCGCCGCCGGGGAGTCCCTGCTCTCCCCGGCGGCGACCCGGACCCTCATCACCCGCTTCCTGGCCACACCGGACGCCGAGGCACCGCTGGCCCCGCCCGCGCGCCTGACCACCCTCACCGAGCGCGAACGCGAGGTCATGTCCCTGGTCGCGCACGGCATGTCCAACACCGAGATCGCCGGGCACCTCGTGGTCAGCCCGCTGACCGTACGCAGCCACGTCCAGCGCGCGATGACCAAACTCCACGCCCGCGACCGCGCCCAACTCGTCGTGATCGCCTACCAGAGCGGCCTGGTCCGCCCACGCCCGTAGCGCGTCGGCCGCGTCAGGCCGGAGGGAGACCGAGCTCCGCCCAGACGGTCTTGACCACGGGATCGTCGGCCGTCCAGCCCCAGTCGGCCGCGAGGGCCTCCACGAGCAGCAGGCCCCGCCCGCCCTCCGCCTCGGAAGACGGGACGTCCAGCGTGCCGGGACGCGGCGGGAGCAGGCCGGGGCGGGTGTCGGACACGGCGATGCGGAGCCGGCCCGCCGCGGGCACCAGCGCCAGGGTGAGCCGGAAGTCCCGGCCCGGCGCCCGACCGTGGGCGACCGCGTTGGCGGCGAGTTCCGCCGTGACGGCGCCGGTGTCCGCGACGACGGGTGCCGCGTGCGGGACGCCCCAGTCGATGAGCTGGCTCACCGCAAGGCTGCGGGCCAGGCGGGCGCCGCGTCGGGTGGAGCTGAGGAGCACGGTGAACGGGCGGGCCGGAGCGGCGGTTTCTGCATTCACAGGGTGACCATCCCGTCACTGTGAATAGCCTGAACAGGGAGGTTCGGCGTACCCGGACGCGCTGTACGGGTCGCGTACGGGCCTGTACGGGTCCGTTCGCGTGCCTCGCGGGCGGCGGGCCCTGTTGGAAGGGGCAACGCACGGATCGGGGACGTGGTGTGAATGGCAGCCCGCCAGCAGAAGAAGCCGGGCAACGGCAACGACGACAAGCCCGCGATCTGGGCCGGCTACGGCAAACTGGTCCGGCTTTTCAGAGACAAGGCGGGCCTCACGCAGCAGGCACTGGCCGAGGCGGTCGGGTACTCGTACGAGCAGGTCGCGTCCATCGAACAGGGCCGCCGCCCGGCAAAGGCGGCGTTCACGGAGGCGGCGGAACGGGTGCTGGGGGCGGGCGGGGTGCTGGCCACGCTCCAGGACGAGGTGGAGCGGGCGAAGCTGCCCACCTTCTTCCAGGACTTCGCGCTCATCGAGACCGAGGCGGTCAGCCGCTTCTCCTACGACCCGCTGCTGGTGCCGGGGCTGCTGCAAACAGAGGCGTACGCGCGGGAGTTGTTCGCCGGGCATTGCCCGCAGCTGGGCGAGGAGACGGCAGAACAGCATGTGGAGGCGCGACTCAACCGGCAGAAGCTGCTGACCCGGACACCTGTGGTGGAGTTGAGCTTCGTCATCGGCGAGGCGGCTCTGCGCAATCCTCTGGGGAGCACGGAGGTAATGCGCGAGCAGCTACTGCACCTGACCCAGCAGGGGCGACTGCGGAACGTGGAGGTGCAGGTCATGCCCACGGTGCGCGGTTTCCACCCCGGACTGAACGGCCCCATGGTCGTGCTGGAGACCCTGGAGCACAGGCAGGTGGGATACATCGAGTCGCAAGAGACTGGCGTAGTGATCACCGAACCCGCAAGGGTCAGCGCATTCGGCCTACGATATGGCAAGCTGCGTTCGCAAGCCCTGAATGTCGAAGAGTCGGCACGTCTCATCGAGAATGCGGCGGGAGAACTATGACCAGCGAACCCACGTCTCGCGGCCTGAACCCGTTGTCCTGGTTCAAGAGCAGCTACAGCGGGTCCGGGGGCGGAGACTGCGTCGAGGTCGCCGCCGCCTCCGCGACCGTGCACGTCCGGGACTCCAAGGACCGCGCCCTGCCTTCAATCAGCGTGGGCGCGACCCAGTGGGCCGCGTTCGTCGGGTTCGCAGCCGACCGGGCGACGGAGCTGTAAGGACCGGGCAGAACATCCCGACAGGTTCCACTTGTTCCAGTGCTCCGCTCTACGACCTCGCACCCCCGGCGCGCACCTGTCAGGCCGACGGTCCGTCCTGCACGGCACCGATGTCCGGCCCGGGCGTGAGAGCCGCGCCGGCGCGGATCAGGAGCGAGCGCATCCACCGATGCGCCGGGTCGCCGGTCAGGCGCGGATGCCACAGCATCGGGTAGTCGAAAGAGGGGAACTGCTCCGGCGCCTCGGCCACGCGCAGCCCGGGTTCACGCAGGAGGCCCACGAGGCGCCGGGGGACTATCGCGATCAGCCGGGTCCCGCGCACGGCGGCGGCAGCCGCGGCGAAATAGGGAACGGTCAACCCGGCGGGCGGGCGGATGCCGAGCCGCTCCATATGTGCCTCCACCAGCATGTGCCCGCTCTCCAGGGCCGCCACACCGGCATGCGGATACGCCCCCAGGTCGGCCGGTGTCAGCCGGTCCCGGGTCAGCGGGTGGTCCTCGGCCAGCACGCACACGTGGTCCTCGGTGAACAGCACATGCCTGGACATCCGGGGCGGTGCCGAGGTCGGGACGAACGCCATGTCCACACGGCCTCGCTCGAGATCCTCGAACGTGGTGGGGCTTACCGGCTCCACGACCAATGAAATTCCCTGGGCCTGCTCGAAGAAGGCAGAGAAGACTCCGCTCCCGACAACGGCCAGGAAATAGTCGGACGCCGCTATGCGTATCAGCCCGTTCGCCGTCGAGGGGTCGAAGTTCTCCTCGGTCACCAGATTGCGCAACCTGGGCAAGATTTCCGACAGTTCGGCCCGGATATGACGGGCGCGCGGCGTGAGGACGTAACCGGTGGCGGTCCGTACGAGCAACTCGTCGGCGAATGCCTGCCGCAGCCGGCTCAGGGTGCGGCTCATCGCCGACTGGCTGAGGTGGAAGCGGGCTGCCGCCCGTGAGACATGCCGTTCCTCCAGCAGCACCTCAAGCGCTTTGAGCAGATTCAGATCAACGCTCTCGATATGCATGGAGCGCATATTAATAGTGCTCGACATGCATTTGACGGCACGCCGGGGCGCGGTGGAGGGTCCCACCATGCAGAGCGGGGGCTTCTGCTGCCGTCCTTCTGAGCGAGAGGTGAACCCCATGTCCTTCGCGCCTAATTTCCCACCCGGCCCAGGCCGGGGAAGTGCCGCGGTGGGCGCGCGGCGTAGCGTCACCGCGGCCGTGGCCGGCGCCACCGGTGCACCATTCGCCCTTGCCGAGCTGGAGATCGACGCGCCGAGGGCCGACGAGGCCCTGGTACGGATCGATGCCGTCGGCGTGTGCCACGCCGACATCCAGGCACGGACCGGAGCGCTGCCGGTCCCGACACCGCTGGTGGCCGGTCACGAGGGCACCGGAACGGTCGAGGAAGTGGGCAGTTCGGTGAGCGGGCTGCGGCCCGGCGACCGGGTCGTGCTGACCTTCGACTCGTGCGGGCGCTGCGGCCGGTGCCGGGCCGGTGTCCCCAGCCAGTGCGACCACTTCGTGGCCCGCAACTTCACCGCCGGCACCCGCGAGGACGGCACCGCGCGACTATGGCACGGCAGCGAGCCCGTGAACGGGAACTTCTTCGGTCAGTCTGCGTTCGCCACCTACGCTCTGGTGAACGAACGCAACGCGGTCGTCGTCGACAGCGAGCTGCCTCCGCACCTGCTCGCACCCTTCGGCTGCGCGGTACAGACCGGGGCGGGCAGCGTGCTGAGCGTCCTCGCGCCTCCGGCCACGGCACCGGTGGTGGTGATAGGTGCCGGCGCCGTGGGCCTGTCGGCGGTGATGGCGGCCGCGCTGGAGGAGCGCAAGGTGGTCGTCGTGGACACCCGCGACAGCCGCCTGGACCTGGCCCTTCAGGTCGGTGCCACGCATGTGGTCAACGCCTCCCGCGACGCTTCCGACGAAGCGGTCCGGTCCATACTCGGCGGCGGTGCCCCCTACCTGCTGGAGAGCAGCGGCTCTCCGGCGGCCCTGCGGGACGGCATCCGGGCCCTCGCCACCGGCGGAACCCTCGCCGTCGTGGGCACCTCCCAGGCCGGCGCCACGATCCCGCTGGACGTCATGGACCTGGTCAATGGCAGCAAACGCCTCGTAGGCGTCGTGGAGGGAGCCTCGCGCCCCCACGAACTCATCCCCCGCCTGGTGGCGATGGCGGAACGCGGGGACCTGCCGGTCGAGCGGTTCGTGACGACCTTCCCCCTGAACGACGTCACCGCCTGGACCGAGGCGGTCGAGAAGGGCGAGGTCGTCAAGCCGGTCCTGCTGCCGGCCTGAACCACCGCGGACCGCGGGCTCCCTGTGCACTGACCCGGTGCTCGGGTCAGGCGCCGAGTGCGTGTCCGGTTGTCGAGTCGATGTGCTCCGGGATCTCGTCGTGGCGATCGCCCACGGTCGGTGTCCCGGTGGGCTCGAACAAGAGGATGGCGGCACCGGACGGAGCGTACGGCTTGTGCTCCGTGCCTCGGGGGACGGTGAAGACCGCTCCCTGCGGGAGCAGGACCGTGCGCTCCCCGGCGGGCTCGCGCAGGGAGATGCGCAGCTCGCCGTCGAGTACGAGGAAGAACTCGTCAGTGTCATCGTGCGCATGCCAGATATGTTCGCCCTCGACCTTGGCGATGCGGACGTCGTAGTCGTTGACGCTCGTGACGATGCGGGGGCTCCACAGGGCGCCGAAGGAGGCCAGGGCCTTGCCGAGGAGGACGGGTTCGCTGCTCATGGGCTCATCCTGAGCCGTACCGTCTGACCACCGCGAGTGCTAGGAATCGCACATGACGAAAGAATCCTCGCACGGAGTTCGCGCAGCAGGCGTACACCGGGTCGTCGTGATCGTGGACGAGAACTCGAACCCCTTCGAGCTCGGCTGCGCGACCGAGGTCTTCGGTTTGCACAGACCGGAGATCAGCCGTGCTCTCTACGACTTCAGGCTCTGCTCCCCCCAGCCCCGCACCCTGATGCGAGACGGCTTCTTCACGCTCACGGGAGTCGCCGGCCTGGAAGCCGCCGACGCGGCGGACACTCTGATCGTCCCCAACCGTCCGGACATCGAAGTACCCCGCCGTCCCGCCGTGCTCGACGCCGTCCGCCGGGCACACGCCCGAGGCGCGCGACTGGTCGGCCTCTGCAGCGGCGCCTTCACCCTGGCCGAGGCCGGAGTCCTCGACGGGCGCCGGGCCACCGCGCACTGGCAGTGGGCGGATTCCTTCCGGACCCGCTTCCCCTCTGTCCGGCTCGAAGCAGACGTGCTGTTCGTTGACGATGGTGACATCCTCACCTCGGCAGGCAGTGCCGCTGCGCTCGATCTTGGGCTGCACGTGGTCCGCCGCGACTACGGCGCGGAGGTCGCCAACGCTGTGAGCCGGCGGCTGGTCTTCGCGGCGCACCGGGACGGTGGGCAGCGGCAGTTCGTGGAGCGCCCCATGCCCGACCCGGCGGACGAGTCCTTGGCGCCCGTTCTGGCCTGGGCCCAGGAACGGTTGGACTCACCGCTCACCGTGTCCGGCCTTGCGGCGCGTGCGGCGGTCAGTCCGGCAACACTGCATCGCCGCTTCCAGGCGCAGTTGGGCACGACGCCGCTGGCATGGCTGACGGGGGAACGGCTCGCTCTGGCGTGCCGGTTGATCGAGCGAGGCGATTCCCGGTTCGAGGTGGTCGCGCGGCGCAGCGGGCTTGGCACAGCTGCCAATCTGCGCACGCTGATGCGGCGCGAGACCGGCATCACACCGTCTGCGTACAGGCGTCGGTTCGGGCCGGAGGCGAACTGACGGCGGGCTTCTGTCCCCCGGAGGGCGGGGAACATCGGAACGGAACCGGCACTCAGGAGTTCGGGGCGGATGCCTCGCTGCCGGAGCAGACGGCGGTACCTCCAGTGGTCGTGGCGCCCGGCCCTCGCGCGGAACGGTACGCGCCCCGCCGAGTCACCACAGGTGCTTGCCGACCAGGCGCTGGAAGGCGCGGGCCGCCGCGCTCGGAGTCCGGTCACTGCGCGTGGCCAGGGATATCGGCCAGTCGAGGTCCGCGCCGGTGACAGGCAGCGAGACCAGGTCGCTGCCGGGCTCCGCGCTGCCCCGGGGCAGCAGAGCCACACCCAAGCCGTGGCGGACGAAGTCGGCGCCGTCCCCGATGGCGGTGATCTCGACGACGACATGGCGTGAAAGCCCGGCCGCGGCGAACACTCGATCCGTCACAGCGCGGTTGCCGTAACCGACCGGGAAGTCGATGAACCCTTCACCTGCCAGCTCCCCGAGTGCCACCTGGCTCTGATCGGCAAGCCGGTGCCCCGGGGGAACGACGAGGTCCAACGGCGTCCTGGTGATGTCTTCCCAGCGCACGCCGACCGGTGGAGGACCGGGAATCGAGACGAACGCGAGGTCGAGCCTCCCCTCCGTGAGCGCTTCGACGAGCCCCGGTGAGCCGCCGCACGACGCCGCAGTGGCCAGGTGCACGGAGACAGCGGGGTGTTCGCGGTGGAAGCGGCCCAGCAGCGAGGGCAGGTCGATCTGCCCCAGTGAACTCATCGTTCCTATGCGCAGTGTTCCTCTGACGCCACCGTTGGCGTCGTCGACCGCGTCGCGCGCGTCACGCGCGGCGTCGAGGACCGCTCGGGCCTTCGGCAGCAGCACCCGCCCCGCGTCCGAGAGCTCGACCCGCCTGGAAGTGCGCTCCAGCAGTCTGGAGTTCAACTCCCGCTCCAGGGAGGCGATCGTCGCCGACACAGCCGACTGCACGACGTGCAACCGGGCCGCGGCGCGCGTGAAACTCGACTCCTCCGCCACCGCGACAAAGCACTCCAACTGACGCAGCTCCACCCCCCAAGCATCTCGCCAGGTGATGGCTGCGAGCAAAATTGTTCGTTGGACATGATCGACCGGGAAGCGGAGCGTGGAGGGCACACGAAGCGCACTCAGCCCGGAGGCGACCACCATGACCACTCCACCCTCCGACAGCCGCCGCACCCCCCGCGGCGACCACGGTCTGCGCACCCACCGCGAGGTCCGGTTGGCCGCCCGTCCCGCGCCGGGTGCACGGCTCACGGACGATCTCTTCGAGATCGCCGAGGTCCCGACGCCCTCCCCCGAGCCCGGCCGGCTCCTCGTCCGCACCAGAGTCATGAGCGTTGCCGCCGTGATGCGGACACTCATGGACGAGACGACCGACGTGCCGATGCGTCCCTTCGCGCTCGGTGAGCCGCTGTACGGCCCCGCGATCGGCGAGGTCGTGGCCGCTCCCGGCACCGGGTTCGTCCCCGGCGATCTTGTCCAGTACGACCTCGGCTGGCGCGAGTTCGCCCTGCTGGACCCCTCCGACGTCCAGGGCGTCGACCCCGGCCTGCTGCCCGACCCCGCGGCCTACCTGTCGCAGGGCCCCACGGCCTGGATGGCCGTCACCCGGGGAGCCGAGGTAGGGCCCGGGGACACGGTCTTCGTCACCGGTGCGGCAGGCGGTGTGGGCTCCCTCGCCGGGCAGGCGGCCCGACTGCGCGGGGCCCGGCGCGTCATCGGCAGCGTCGGCTCGCAGCACAAGGCGGCCATCCTGCGCGAGGAACTCGGCTACGACGCCGTCGTGCTCCGCGGCGCGGGACCGATCGAGGACCAGTTGCGCGCCGTGGCTCCGGAGGGCGTCGACGCGGTGATCGACAGCGTCGGCGGCGAACAGCTCCAGGCATCGATCGCCGTGGCCAACCGGGGTGCCCGTATCGGCCTCGTCGGCGCGCTGGACGCCCAGCTCACGGACTCCGGCACCCCGACGACGGCCATCGACACCTTCTCCCTGCTGACCCGGGGCATCACGCTGCGCGGCACCGTCCTCCACACGGACCACCTCGATCTGATCCCCGAGTGGCACAACCGGTTCGGCGCCGGGCTGCGCGACGGCACGCTGGCCTTCCCGCACGCCCGGCTGCACGGCCTCGACAACGCCCCCAGGGCCCTGCGTGAACTGGTTGAAGGCCGCCACGTGGGTGCGGTCCTGGTGGAGCTGTGAGAGCTTGCCCTCTTCCCGGGGCGCACATCAACGTCAGGACCGACATGAACCGTTGTGTGAAGGACGCGACCCACTATGGCGCGTCACGCGGTCGCCGGGTCCGGGCAGGGTCAGGGACGAGTGGGCCGGCCGGGGCTCCGGGACCGGCATCGCGCTGAGGCCGCGTAGGCGGGTGTTGCGCTGGGCCAGGGCCGACGCCGTGGTCGGGAAGAGGGTGGCGCCGCCCTTGCCGACGAGGGCCTGGTTCCGGGTGACGAAGTCGCGGGTGGCGTGCTCGTACGCGGCGAAGCCCCCGGCGTGGTCGCGGTCGGCCAGGGACGCCGCGAGCATGTAGGCGCCGACGAGGGCGAGGCTGGTGCCCTGGCCGGTGAGGAACGAGGGGGCGTACGCGGCGTCGCCGAGGAGCGCGACCCTGCCGCTGGTCCAGCGGGGCATGCGGATCTGGCCGACCGCGTCGAAGAACACGTCGTCGGCGTCGCGGAGGGCGGTCAGGATGGCCGGCACCTGCCAGCCGGCGTCGGCGAAGACCTTGGCGATCAGCTCTCGCTGGGTCTGCGGGTCGCCGAACGCAGCGCGGGGAGGCTCGGGTTGGGCGAAGTTCAGGAAGGCGTGGACCTCGTCGGTGTCGCCCGTGGCGTAGAGGGCCGCCGCCCTGCCCGGGGTGTTCCACATGACCGTCTCGTGGGAGAGGCCGAGGGTGTTGCGCATGGGGAAGACCGCGAAGCAGTAGCCGAGGTAGTGGTGGAACTGCTCCTCGGGACCGAAGAGCGCCTTGCGGGTGGCGGAGTGCATGCCGTCCGCGCCGAAGACCATGTCGAAGGTGCGGCTGCCGCCGCCGCGGAAGGTGACGTCGACCCCGTGGGCGGACTGGTCGAGGGTGGCGACGGAGTCGTTGAAGAGGAACTCCACGTCGTCGCGGACCGCCTCGTACAGGGCGTCCGTCAGGTCGCCGCGCCGGATCTCCAGGTCGCGTCCCTCGACGCCGCCGGTGACGGCGTGCGGGTGGAGGGACGTGACCTCGCTGCCGTCGCCGTTCAGGAAGGTGAGGCGGCGCAGGTCGATGTGCGCGTCGCGCAGTCGGGGGAGCAGCCCCATCCGGTCCACCACGTCCAGCGCGGTGCCGCGTACGTCGATGGGGTAGCCGCCGCTGCGGAGCGCGCCGGCCTTCTCGACGACCGTGACCTCGTGTCCGTGGCGGTTGAGCCAGTAGGCCAGGGCGGGGCCGGCGATGCTGGCTCCGGAGATCAGGACCTTGCGGCGGGGTGCGGTGCGGGTCATGACGAGACTCCCTTGCGCATGGTGCGGGTGACGAACAGGGCCAGCGACGTGACGACGCCGGCCAGGACGAAGCCGGTGACGTAGGCCGATTCGGCCGCCGTCTCCGAGCCGGAGGGGGTTGCGGCGGTAAGCAGGGCGCCGCCGAGCTGGCCGCCCACGGCGTAGCCGAGCACCCGGCTCGTCAGGATCAGGCTGGAGGCGATGCCGGTGTCGCTCTCGTCGACGGCCGTGGCGGTGCTGGTCATCATGGCCGTGACGCACAGGCCGTTGGCCAGCGCGATCAGCGCCTTGGCGACGGCGACGTGCCAGATCTCGGAGTGCACGGCCGCCAGGGCGAGCAGGGAGGCGGCCATCGTGACGACGCCGAAGTTGACCACGGCGCGCGAGCCGAACCGGCGGTCCCCGATGCCGCCGAGCGGTCCGGCGAGCGTCGCGGCGATGGCGCCGGGCAGCAGGATGAAGCCGATCTGGGTGGCGCTCGCCCCGAACCCGTACCCGTCGCCGCGCTCGTCGAGCAGCTGCGGGACGAGGAAGACCGCCGTCGACGTGCCGAGGCAGATCACGAACGTCAGCACGCACGCCTTCCAGATCGCGGGCCGCGCCAGCATGCGCAGGTCGATCATCGGGGCGGTCGCGCGTCGTTCGACGCGGATCCAGGCGGTGACGAGGGCGGCCAGGATCACGAGGAGAGCGCCGAGCGCGAGGGGCTGCGAGGCGGCCTCGGGCGCCAGCGCGAGGACGAGCATGAGGGTGACCAACGTTCCGCTCAGCAGGAGCAGGCCGGGCCAGTCGATACGGGTGCCGTGGGAGCGGCCCGGTGGGTCGGAGGGCATCAGGCGGTTCACCAGCAGGGTGGCTCCGGCGACCGCCAGCGTCGGCAGGGCGAACATCCAGTGCCGGGAGAGCGCGTCGGCGACCGGGCCGGCCGACAGCATGCCGACCATCCCGCCGCCGACGAAGAGTCCGCTGACCACGCCGATGGCCACCTTCGACTCGCCCGCGGGGAGGTGCTTGCGCACCACGATGAAGGAGAGGGGCAGCGCGCCCACCATCGCGCCCTGCAGCACCTGGCCGAGCAGCAGCACGGGCAGGTTGGGGGCGAGGGCGGACACCGTGCCACCGACCGTCACGACCGCCATCAGCCGGATCAGGACCTTCTTGCCGCCGTAGCGGTCGCCGAACTTGCCGGCCAGCGGGGTGATGAGCGCGCCGGTGATGAGGAGCACGATGCTGAGCAGCGCCGACTCGGACTGGCTCAGGTCCAGTTCGCGCTCCAGGAGCGGGATCGTCGGTGACACCACCGACTCCAGGGCGCCGGTGGACAGCGCGAGGAGGCCGAGCGCCCCGACTGCGGTCCTCCCCATGGTGGGTGGGGGCGAGGGGGGCAGGGTCGTCGTCATGAACGTCCATCCGTTCCGTGGGGTCCGGGAGTCCGGGAGTCCGGGGGGCGAGGATTCGGGAATCGATTCGGGATACGGGAATCTGGAATCCGGGCGGGCAGGAGGGAGCGTGCGGGGGCGGTCGCGTGCGTGGCGTCATACCGGGGAGCCAATGTGGGGGTGCTACCGCGGTAGGGGGTGCGGGGCGGGGCCTCGCCGGTCGGTCAATCCGGCCGGACGGCAGCCCAGTTGGGACGCTTCGCGTGGAGAATTAGTGAAGGGTTCGCGTGCGGTCGCCGGACTTCGTTCACTGCGGCGGAAAACTCGTAGTCCCCCACTCGGCGCCCCGAACCAGTCGGGCGCCGGCCCTGCGAAGGGAGACGACCCACCATGTCCACTCCGGTGCGGAAACGGAACAGAGTACGGACGGGCGCCCTGGCGCTCACGGCCGTCGCGGCCCTCGCCCTCGGCACGGCCGCCACGGCCGGTGCGAGCGGCGCCACCGACGCGGAGGCGGCCCCCGCACCCGCCGCCGCTGCCGCCAAGGACGGGCCGACCTCGGTCGCCTACGTCGAGGTGAACAACCACAGCATGCGCAACGTCGGCAAGTACACGCTCGCCGACGGTGACAACGTTTTCGACGTCGCCGTGATCTTCGCGGCGAACATCAACTACGACACGAACAGCAAGTCGGCGTACCTCCACTTCAACGAGAACGTGCAGCGCGTCCTCGACAACGCCGACACGGAGATCCGGCCGCTGCAGGAGCAGGGCATCAAGGTCGTGCTCTCGGTGCTCGGCAACCACGAGGGCGCCGGGTTCGCCAACTTCCCGTCCCAGGAGGCGGCTTCGGCGTTCGCCAAGGAGATGTCGGACACCGTGGCCGAGTACGGCCTCGACGGCATCGACTTCGACGACGAGTACGCCGACTACGGCAACAACGGCACCGGCCAGCCCAACGACAGCTCGTTCGTGCACCTGGTGACGGCGCTGCGGGCGAACCTGCCGGACAAGATCATCAGCCTCTACAACATCGGCCCGGCCGCGTCCCGCCTGTCCTACGGCGGCGTCGACGTCTCCGGCAAGTTCGACTACGCCTGGAACCCGTACTACGGCACCTGGCAGGTCCCCGGCATCGGACTGCCCAAGTCGCAGCTGTCGCCGGCGGCCGTGGAGATCGCGCACTCTCGCCGCACCGGGCGCCGACCACGTACAACCAGTACGCCGGTCGACGCCCGGCACGCCGAGAGCACGCACCTGACGCCGCCAGGCCCGCCCTCCGGGCGGACGACGGGAATTTGACGACAGACCCTAGCACCGGACGCGGCGCGGGCCGCCGGTCCCGGGAGGGAGGCCGGCGGCCGGGTCAGCCCCGGGCGGGGAGGGTGATGCCGTAGGCCCGCATCTTGCGGTAGATCGTCGTCCGGGAGATGCCGAGCCGCTGGGCCGCGAGCAGCTTGTTGCCGTCGGCCTCCAGGAGCGCCTGGACCAGGGTGTCGCGCTCGGACGCCTCCCACACGCTCAGGGACCGGCTGCCCGCGCTGTGCAGGGACGGCGGCAGGTCGCCGAGTTCGATCCGGTACGTGCGGCGGGCCGCGGCGGCCCGGCTCAGGACGAGGCTCAGTTCGCGGACGTTGCCGGGCCAGTCGTGCCGGCGCAGCGGCGCCACGGCCTCCGGGGCGCACTCCACGCCGGGGCCGATGCGCCGCAGCAGGCAGTCGACCAGGGCCGGGAGGTCCGCGAGCCGGTGCCGCAGGGCGGGTACCTCCGCCACTTCGAGGAAGCGGTTGCGCAGCGCCTCCGGCACGCCGAGTGCGCCCTGCAGTGTGCCGACGAGCCAGGTGCCCTGCGCCGTCGCGGCCTCCAGTGCCCCGGCGACGGCGGCCTCGTCCTCGGGCGGTACCGCGTCGACGTTGCGCAGGACCAGGACGCGGCCCGGTCCGGCGGGCGCCGCGCGCAGGGCGGCCGGCAGGTCGTGCCCGGCGTCCGCGGCCCCGGGGACGGCGGCGTCCACGACGACGGGGGCCGAGGCCGCACCGGTCAGCGCGTGCGCGGCGCGGACCAGGGTCGCCTTGCCGGTGCCGGGCTCGCCGTGGAGCAGCAGCGGGGTGCGGGCGCGGGCGCAGCGCGAGACGGTGCGGGAGACCGCGTTCCAGGCCGGGTCCGTGCCGACCAGGCCGGGCAGCGGCCAGGGGCCCACGGCCGCGCCCGCCTCCGTGCGGGTACCCGGCCTCGTACGGGGGTCGGGCCGGTCGGCCGGGTGGTCCGTGAAGGCCAGCTCCAGCAGGTATCCGGCCGCGCCCGCCGGGCTGTCGACCTGCCGGCAGCGCATCACGGCGTGCTGCCCGCCGGTCAGGCGTACCTCCCTGCGGGTGCGGGGCGCGTGCCCGAACTCGGCGGCGGCCTCGTGCAGCAGCCGGTGGTCGTCGCCGGTGAGCCGCGCCGAGGCGGCGGTGTTGGCGAGCACGAGATCCTGGCCGAGGCAGAGCACCGGCCGGTCGCCGTAGTGGGTGACCTGCTGGAACGCCTCCAGGAGAGCGCGCTGGTGGGCGCTGCTGAACTCGTACATCACGCGCTCGATGTCCTCGACGGCTTCCTGCACGAGGGCTGCCATGAGGGGGCGCGCCGGGCCGTTCCAGCAGGTCAGGTTCATGGCCCCCTCGACCCGTCCGGTGACCGAGTTGCGGATCGGGGCGGCGGCGCAGGAGACGCCCTGCAGGCGTTCGTTGAAGTGCTCGGTGCCCAGCACCACGTTGGGCCGGCGCTCCTCCAGCGCGACGCCGATGCCGTTCGTGCCGACGAACTGCTCGGCGTAGTTGAAGCCGGGCGCCAGGTGGACCCGGTCCAGGTGCGCCGAGAGCCGCTTCTCCCCGACGCGGCGGTCCCGCACCCAGCCGTTGCGGTCGGTCACGATCACGCTGGCGTCCGAACCCGTCAGCGCCTGTTCCAGCCGGTCCAGGACGGGCGTGGCGGCGCGCACCAGGCGGCTCTCCCGGTCGAAGTCCGGCTGGTAGGGGACGACCACCTCGTCCGTGCCGATCCCCAGGTACTTGGAACGCTGCCAGGAGTTGAGGATGCCCTCGGGCACAATCGCCGCAGGCAGTTCCGCGTTCTCCAGGAACTTCAGGCGTGCTCGCGCGATGTTTCGGTCGCGCGCTGTGCTGTCACTGAGCATGGCGCCTCCGATGAGCGTGTTTCCGCCATATTACGAACGCGTTTGCACCTGTCAACGGGTGGTTCGGTACGGCTTTCCCCGACGTTCCCCCTGCCCTGATCAGGGGCGGGCCCGGGTGTGTTCCACATTGAAAAAGTCGACGGCTCTCCCCGCCCGCACGCTGTTGGGCAGCACCGCACGAGAGTGCGGACGCTCACCGTCGAGCAGTCGAGCACTGGAGGACCCATGACTTCCGTCGACAACGCCACCCCCCGGATCGCCGTCGTCACCGGCGCGGCCCGCGGCATCGGCCGCGGCATCGCGGAGCGGCTGGCCGAGGACGGTCTCGACGTGGTCGTCGCCGACCTCCCCGGCATGGCCGAGGAGTTGAGCGCGGTGGCGGCCGGCATCGAGAAGACGGGCCGCCGGGCCCTCGCGGTGCACGCGGACGTGACCAGCAAGGAGCAGACCGACGCGCTCGTCGCGGCGGCGGCCGACCGCTTCGGCCGGGTCGACGTCTACGTGGCCAACGCCGGTATCGCCCGGGTGACCCCGCTGCTGGAGACCGAGCTCGCCGAGTTCGAGCAGGTCATGGCCGTGAACCTGCGCGGTGTCTTCCTCTCCTACCAGGCCGCCGCGCGGCAGATGATCGCCCAGGGCGGCGGCGGCAAGATCATCGGTGCCGCCTCGATCGTCGCGCACCGCCCCTTCGCGCTGCTGGGCACCTACTCGGCGTCCAAGTGGGGCGTACGCGGGCTGACGCAGGCCGCGGCGATGGAGTGGGCGCGGTACGGCATCACGGTCAACGCGTACTGCCCGGGCATCGTCGGCACCGACATGTGGGACCTGATCGACGAGCGGCTGGCCGAGGAGGCGGGCATCCAGAAGGGCCAGGCCATCAAGAAGCACGCGGAGGCGATCGCGCTCGGCCGGGTCGAGGAGCCCGCCGACGTCGCGTCCTTCGTCTCCTACCTGGCCTCGCGGGACTCGGACTACATGACCGGCCAGTCGGTGATGATCGACGGCGGCATCCAGTTCGCCTGACCCGCGCCGCCGGGCCTTCCCCTCCTGAGCGACACCGTCGCCTCTCCCATTTGTACCGTCGAGCGGCACCGAGGAGTAACCGATGTATTCCAAGGACGGCGAGAACTACTTCATCGTGGACGCGCACGTCGCCCTCTGGGACGCGCGCCCCGAGAACCAGCGCAACATCCACGGCAAGCAGTTCATCGACTGCTTCTACGACTACCACCGCAACCTGAGCCCGGCCTCCGAACTCTGGCCGTACGAGGACTTCCTGTACCAGGGCGGCGAGCGGCTGATGAAGGACCTGTTCACCGACGGGTACGTCGATCACGCGATCTTCCAGCCGGCCGCTCTCCCCGCGTTCTACAACAACTGGTTCGGGCAGACCGAGGAGGCCTTCGCCCTCACGCGGGAGCACCCCGGCAAACTCACCTACAACCACTGTTTCGACCCGCGCTTCGAGGAGGCGGGCCTCAGGCAGCTGCGCGAGGACGCGGCCCGCTTCGGCCTCAAGGGCGTCAAGCTCTACACCGCCGAGTGGAAGGGCGACTCCCGCGGCTACAAGCTCAGCGACAAGTGGACGTACCGCTACCTGGAGGCCTGCCAGGAGCTGGGCATCAAGAACATCCACGTCCACAAGGGCCCCACGATCCGGCCGCTGGACCGGGACGCCTTCGACGTGGCCGACGTCGACGCGGCGGCCACCGACTTCACCGACCTGAACTTCGTGGTCGAGCACTGCGGCCTGCCCCGCCTGGAGGACTTCTGCTGGATCGCCACCCAGGAGCCCAACGTGCACGCGGGCCTCGCCGTCGCGATCCCGTTCATGCACACCCGGCCCCGCTACTTCGCGCAGATCATCGGCGAGCTGCTGTACTGGCTGGACGAGGACCGCATCCAGTTCTCCAGCGACTACGCGCTGTGGACGCCGAAGTGGATCGTCGAGCAGTTCGTCGACTTCCGGATCCCCGAGGACATGACGGGCGAGTACCCGCAGCTCACCGTCGCCCAGAAGAAGAAGATCCTCGGCCTGAACGCGGCCGCGATGTACGACATCGAGGTTCCGGCCGGGCTGGGCCTCGCCGAACCGGCGGTGGTGTGACATGGGGGCCGCGCAACTGGAGGCGGCGGCGCGCGCCGCGCTCGGCACCGTGTACGACCCCGAGCTGGACGAGCCCATCACCGACCTCGGCTTCGTGCGCTCGCTGACCGCCGAGGACGGCCGTGTCACCGTGCACCTGCGGCTGCCGACCTCGTTCTGCTCGCCGAACTTCGCCTACCTCATGGCCTCCGACTCCAAGGACGCGCTAGGCGCCCTGCCCGGTGCCCGCGAGGTCACGGTCCTGCTCGACGACCACCACGACTCCGACCTGATCAACCGGGGTCTGGCCGCCGACGCCGGGTACCGCGGCACGTTCGGCCACGAGGCGGAGCAGGACCTGGAGGAGCTGCGGGGCATCTTCCGGCGCAAGGCGCACACCGCCGCGATGGAACGGGCGCTCACCGCGCTGCTGCGCGCCCGGCCCGAACTGGCCGAGGAACAGCTCGGCGACGTCGTCCTCGGCGACCTGCCGGACACCGACGCCACCCGGGCCCTGCTGCGCCGCCGCGCCGCCCTCGGGCTCGGCACCGACCCTGCCGACCCGGCCCTCGTGGACGACGACGGCCGGCCCTACCCGCCCGGGGAGATCCCGCTGCGGCTGCGGTTCGCACGCTCCGTGCGCATCTCCATCGACGGCAACGCCCACTTCTGCCGGGGCCTGCTGCGCACCCGGTACCCGCGGTCCGCGGCCGACCAGTCCGCGCGCCCGGAGGAATTCCCCGAGGGCGGGGAATCCGTGCAGGCGGGCGACCTCTTCCAGCTCACCGCTCCACCGAAGGAGAACGTCTCGTGAAAGCAGTCCAGGTGGTGGGCTACGGCAAGCACCTCGAAATGGCCGAGGTCCCGGTCCCCGTGGTCACCGGCCCGTACGACGTGATCGTCAGGATCGGCGGAGCCGGGGTGTGCCGTACCGACATCCACATCCTGGAGGGGCAGTGGGCCGGGAAGTCGGGGGTGGAACTGCCCTACACTATCGGTCACGAGAACGCCGGGTGGGTCCACGCGGTCGGCAGCGCCGTCACCAACGTGTCCGAGGGCGACAAGGTCATCGTGCATCCGCTGGTCACCTGCGGGCTGTGCCGGGCGTGCCGGGCCGGTGACGACGTGCACTGCGAGAACAACCTCTTCCCGGGCATCGACACGGCTGGCGGCTACGCCGAGTACCTGAAGACCTCCGCGCGCAGTGTCGTGCGGCTCGACGACTCCCTCGAACCGGCGGACGTCGCCGCTCTCGCCGACGCGGGCCTGACGGCGTACCACGCGGCGGCCAAGGCGGCCCGGCGGCTCCGGCCCGGCGACCGCTGCGTCGTGATCGGTGCGGGGGGTCTCGGGCACATCGGCATCCAGGTCCTCGGGGCCCTCACCGCCGCCGAGATCGTCGTCGTCGACCGCAACCCCGACGCGGTCGACCTGGCCGTCTCGGTCGGGGCCGACCACGGTGTCCTCGCCGACGGCGGCCAGGTGGAGCGGGTGCGCGAGCTGACCGGCGGGCACGGCGCGGAGGCGGTGATCGACTTCGTCGGCGAGGGCGGCTCCACCAAGGACGGTGTCGGCATGCTGCGCCAGGCCGGTGACTACCACGTGGTCGGCTACGGCGAGAACATCGACGTCCCGACCATCGACATCATCTCCGCCGAGATCAACTTCATCGGCAACCTCGTCGGCTCCTACAACGACCTGTGCGAGCTGATGGTCCTCGCGGCGCGGGGCCGCGTGCGCCTGCACACCGCCAAGTACCCTCTCGACCGTTTCCAGGACGCCCTGGACGACCTGGACGGCGGCCGCATCCGGGGCCGCGCGATCCTTGTCCCGTGACCCGGCACCGGGTGACGGACCCCGAAGCACGTACAGCGAAGGAAGCAAGGCCTTGATCTTCATCACCGCGAAGTTCCGTGTCCTCCCCGAGCATGCCGACCAATGGCCGCAGGTGGTGGAGGAGTTCACCCGCGCGACGCGGGCCGAACCGGGGTGCCTGTGGTTCGACTGGTCCCGCAGCCTCGACGACCCGACCGAGTACGTCCTGGTGGAAGCCTTCCGGGACGACGAGGCCGGCGCGGCCCACGTGGGCTCGGCCCACTTCCAGGCGGCCCGGCGGACGCTGCCGCCCCACCTCGCGGCGACCCCCAGGATCGTCAACGCCAACGTGCCGCAGGACGACTGGTCGCTGCTCGGCGAGATGGAGGTCGACGCGGGCTGACGCGGGCGAGGGCGACAGTCGCGAGAGTCGCGAGAGAGGGGGCGGCAGCCGGTCGTACGGCTGCCGCCCCACTCGCCTGCGCGTCAGGGCCTACGCGTCAGGGTCTCCCCGTCAGGGCCGGACCTCGCAGGACGAGAGCAGGCAGAGGTTGCCGCCCTGCACCAGCCCGATCCCGCCGCCGCTCGTGTCGCCGGAGCCGATGGAACAGCGGGAGAGCAGGCACAGGTTGAAGCCCTGGGTCCCGCGGTAGCCGCCCGCGCCGGAGGCGGACCGCTCGACGGGGACCACCTGCCGGGCCCAGGTGCTGTCCGACTTCCCCGCCGCCGGCGCCGCCGGCCCGCCGAAGGCCGACGCGGCCGTGGCGCCGGTGAGGGTCAGAACCATCGCGCCGCCTGCCACGGCTATGCCGCCGAGCGACTTGGCCAATCCTGCACGCTGCATCCGAAGACGCTCCTCTGCAACTCGGTTCGGCGGCGGGCGAACCGCTCACCATGCCTGCCTTACCAGGGTGATCCGTAGCCCTCCCCCGCTCCGGATGGGTGTGCGACTCCCGCTCACACCGTGCCGACCCGCGACCATCGCTGACATGCGCACGAAAAGGACGTGCTACGCACTAGTAACAAAGCGTGTCTTGCATCACACACCAATCCACAGGCCCCATGCGTAGCGGATCACCCATGAGAGACGGTGCGGCGAGATATTCGCGGCCGCACCGGTCGAGGTGAGATCGGGAGGGGTGGTCGACGGTGTCGGCACGCATCGGTTCGGCACGGGGGCGGACACATGACTGAGCGGAGCGCCGTCGGACTGCCGCTGACCCCGGCGCAGGAGTCCTTGTGGTTCGCGCACCAGTCGCGCCCGCTGGACGCCGGGTTCCTGATCGCCGAATACGTCGACATCGAGGGGGAGTTGGACCTCACCACGCTGCGCCGGGCAGTCGCCTCCGTGGCGCGGGAGACCGAGGCGCTCCGTACGACGATCACCGACGCTCCGGACGGCGGAACGGCCGGTCAGCGTGTCCACGACGGCATGGCCCTCGACGTGCCTCTCGTCGATCTGTCCGCGAGTGCGAACGGCGAAGCGGACGCCCACCGGGCGATGCTCCAGGACCTCGCCACGCCCGTCGACGTCACGCGGGGCCCGGTGACGGCCCTCGTGCTGTACCGGCTCTCGACGTCGCGTCACCTGCTGTACCTGCGCACCCATCACCTGGTGCTGGACGGCTACGGCGCCGCTGCGGCGCTCGGCCGGATCGCCACGACGTACGGTCTCCTCGCCACCGGTGAGGAGGTCACCGCCGAGCCGCTGCCGCTCGAACCGCTGGTGGCGGACGCCCGGCAGTACGCGCGGTCGGCCGAGTACGCCGAGGACGGGGCCTACTGGCGCGAGTCGCTGGCCGGCGCACCCCACGCCGAGCGGCTCACGGACCGCACGGGGCCGCCCGGCACGGAGGTGCTGCGGCGTTCGGTCGCGCTGGACCCGGCACGGTGGCGGCGGCTGCGGGAGGGCGCCCGGCAGGGCCGGGTGGCGTGGCCCGCGCTGTTCGTCGCCGGTACGGCCGCCTACACCCACCGGATGCGCGGCGCCCACGACCTGCTGCTCGGCATGCCGGTGACCGGTCGGCGGAGCCGGATCGCACGGCGGACGCCGGGGATGACGTCCCAGATCGTGCCGCTGAGACTGCGCCTGGACCCGGCGGTCCCCGTACGGGACCTGCTGCGACAGGTCACGACGGCGATGCGCGGTGCCCTGCGGCACCAGCGGTTCCCCGTCGAGGAACTGCGCCGGGAGCTGGGCCTGGGTCGGGGCGACTCCCTCGTGGGCCCGGCGGTGAACATGCTGGCCTTCGACGAGAACCTGCGGTTCGGACCGGCGACCGGCACCCTGCACAACCTCTCGCTCGGCCCGGTGGAGGACCTCACACTGGCCGTGCACCCGGCCCCGGGCGGTGCCGGTGCCCGCGTCGACGTTCTGGCCAACGCGGCGCTGTACGACGGGACTTCGGCCGCCGGACACCTGGAGCGGATCCTGCGGCTGACGGAGGAGTTCGCCGCGGACCCGGACCGGCCGCTCAGCGCCCTGGAGCTGACCGGGCCGGAGGAGCGGGACCGGGTACTGGCCCTGGGAACCGGGCCGCGCGAGCGGTCCCGAATACCGGCACCGAGAACCGACGCCCCCGTGGACGGCGGAGTGGACGGACGCCCGGGCCCCGCCACCGCGCCCACCGAGCACGCCGGGTCCACCGAGCACGCCGACGTGCCCGAGCCGACCCTGCCCGAGGTGCTGGCCCGGCTGGCGCGGGAGACGCCCGACGCGCGTGCCGTCGACGACGGCACGCGCGGCCTCACCTTCGCCGAGCTGGACCGGGCGGTCGACGCCGCCGCCTCGGCGCTGCGGGCCGACGGCGCGGGGCCCGGCACGACGGTGGCCGTCGCGCTGCCCCGCTCGGTCGACACCGTGGTCGCCCCGCTCGCGGTGCTGCGCAGCGGCGCGGTCTACCTGCCGGTGGACGTCACGTACCCGGCCGAGCGCATCGCCCATCTGCTGGCCGACGCGGCCCCGGTGGTCCTGCTCTGCGCGCCCGGCGGCCCGGTCGCCGGCATGGCTCCCGCCGGCACCGCCGTACGGAGCCTGTCGCGGTCCGGCACCACCGCGCCGGGCGCGCCGTTCGACGTGCCGCGTGCCGAGGACGCCGCGTATCTCTTCTACACGTCCGGTTCGACGGGCCGCCCCAAGGGTGTGCTGGTCGAGCACCGGTCGATCAGCAATCTGCTGGCCCACCACCGCCGGGAGTCGCACGCGAGCGCGGAGTCGGCCGGGGGACGGCGGCTGCGGGTCGCGCTCACCGCGTCCACCTCCTTCGACGCCTCCTGGGACCCGCTGCTGTGGATGCTGGGCGGCCACCACCTGCACATCGCGGACGACACCACGCGCCGTGACCCGGAGGCGCTGGTCGCCTTCCTGCGCGCCGAGCGCATCGACGTCATCGAGACCACCCCGAGCTTCCTCGGGCAGTTGCTGGCCGCCGGCCTCACCGCCGAGACGCCCACGGCAGACGGCGCGGACGGCGCGCCGGTCCACCGTCCCACGGTGATCGCGCTGGGCGGCGAGCCGGTCGGTGACGAGCTGTGGCAGCGGCTCTCCTCGCAACCGGGCCTGCTCGCCTACAACTTCTACGGCCCGACCGAGACGACGGTCGACGCGGTCACCGCCCGCGTCCGCGGCACGGACCCGGTCATCGGACGCCCGGTCCGCGGCGCCCGCGCCTACCTGCTGGACACCGCCCTGAGGTTGCTGCCGTACGGGGCGACCGGTGAGCTGTACCTCGCGGGCGAAGGAGTGGCCCGCGGCTACACCGGACGGCCGGGGCCGACCGCCGACCGCTTCCTCGCGGACCCCTTCGGGGAGCCCGGGTCGCGCATGTACCGCACCGGGGACCTGGCACGGTGGCACGAGAACGGCTCGCTGGAGTTCGCGGGCCGCAGCGACACCCAGATCAAGATCCGCGGCCAGCGGGTCGAGACCGGCGAGATCGAGGCCGCGCTCGCCGCCCTGCCCGGCATCGCGCAGGCGGCGGTCGCGCTGCACGCCGACGGTCCGGCCGACGAGACCCTGGCCGCCTACCTGGTGCCGACCCCGGACGAGGCGGGCGACGGAGTCCGCCGCGACCGGCGCCGGGTCCGCGACGCCCTCGCGGCCTCGCTCCCGGCGTACATGGTGCCCGCGGCGTACGCGGCCACCGACCGGCTCCCGCTCACCCCGAACGGGAAGCTGGACACCGCGGCCCTCCCCCGGGCCACCGCCGTCTCCACGGGTCCCAAGAGCCCGCCGCGCACGGCCACCGAGCGGGCGGTGTGCGCGGCGGTGGCGGACCTCCTCGGTCTGGCCGACGTCGGCCGGGACGACGACTTCTTCTCCCTGGGCGGCCACTCGCTGCTGGCCACCGGCCTGCTGGCCGACCTCGCCGGGCGGACCGGCGTCCGGCTGCCGGTGCGCGCGCTCTTCGAGGCGCCGACCGTCGCCGGTCTCGCCGCGCGCGTCGACGCCGGCCGCCGCTCGGCGGGCCCCGAGGACCCCCCGGGCGGCCGGGCCGTCGCTGAGCGGCCCGCACGGCTGCCGCTGTCGGCGGCCCAGCACCGGCTGTGGCTCCTGGAGCACATGGGCGAGGGCGGCGACCGCTACCACATACCCGTCGCCGTCCGGCTCGACGGGGACCTGGACGTACCCGCCCTGCGGGCGGCCTTCTCCGACCTGCTGGCACGGCACGAGAGCCTGCGGACCGTCTATCCGCAGGACGCCGAGGGGCCGCACCAGGTCGTGCTGCCGGCCGGCGACTGCGGCGTCGAGCTGCGCACCGCACCCGTACTGCCGGACGGCCGCCCGGAGGACGTCCCGGCCCCCCGCTTCGAACTCGCCGAGCGGCCCCCCGTACACGCCGTGCTGGTCCCGACCGCGGAGCCCGCGGGCGACGGCCCCGGCTCGTACCTGCTTCTGCTGACGCTGCATCACATCGTCACCGACGGCTGGTCGATGGGCCCGCTGGTGCACGACCTGTGCGCGGCCTACCGGGCCCGCACCGGCGGGCACGCGCCCCGGTGGCAGCCGCTGCCCGCGCAGTACGCGGACTACGCCCTGCGGCAGCGCGCCCGCCTCGGCGACCGGGAGGACCCCGGCTCGCTCGCGGCACGGCAGCTGGCGGCCTCCCGGGCGGCGCTGGAGGGCCTGCCGCCCGAGCTGCCGCTCCCCCACGACCGGCCGCGCCCGGAGCGCGCCACGGCCCGCGGCGGGCGGGTGCCGGTGCGGCTGGACGCGGCCGACCACCGGGCGCTCGGCGCGCTCGCGCGGGAGGCGGGCGTCAGCCCGTTCATGGTCCTGCACGGCGTGCTCGCCACCCTGCTGCACCGCCTCGGCGGCGGGGACGACATCGTCGTCGGCACGCCGGTGGCCGGGCGCGACGAGGAGGAGTTCCACGACGTCGTCGGGTTCTTCGTCAACACCCTCGTGCTGCGGGTCGGCGTCGGCGGCGACCCCGCCTTCCGGGAGCTGCTGGACCGGGTCCGCGAGACCGACCTGAGCGCCTACGGCCGGCAGGACCTGCCGTTCGAGCAGCTGGTGGAGGCGCTGGCACCGCCGCGGTCGCTCTCGCGGCACCCGCTCTTCCAGGTGATGCTCGCCCTGAACAACACCCCCGCCCCCCGGCTCGACCTGCCCGGTGTGCACGCGGAGCCGCTGCGGTCCGGGCGGACGACGGCGAAGTTCGACCTGACGTGGGACTTCACGGAGACCCACGACGCCCACGGGCGGCCCGACGGGCTGACGGGCGAGGTGGAGTACAGCGCCGAGCTGTTCGACGAGAGCACCGTACGCCGCTTCGCCGGCCACTTCGTCCGGCTGCTGCGCTCGGTCCTGCGCTCCCCCGACGCCCGGCTGGGCGCCCTCGGCATGCTCACGGAGGACCAGCGCCTCGCGGCCCTCGACACGGGCGCGCGGGACGACTCCGCGGAGCGCGGGGACGAGCTGGTCCACAGCGTGTGCGACGTGCTGGAGACGCAGGCGGCGGTCACCCCGGACCGCACCGCGGTGGCCGAGGGACGGCGCACGGTGTCGTTCGGCGAGCTGGCGACCGGGCTGCGGGACACCGCCCGGCTCCTGGCGGCGGCCGGGGTCCGACCCGGTGACCGCGTCGCCGTGGCGCTGCCGCGGTCCGCACGGCAGATCGCCGCCGTCTTCGGGGTGCTGCGGGCCGGGGCGGTGTACGTGCCGCTCGACCCGGCGCACCCGGCCGCGCGCAACGCGCGGATCCTGGAGTCCGCGCGCCCCGCGCTGCTGCTGACCGAGCGGGAGCGCGCCGCGGCCCTGCCCGCCTCCCGCACCCCCACCCTGTACCTGGACGAGGCGCCCGACGCGGCCCCCGCGGCCGAGGCGCTGCCGGCAGACGGGCCGCGGGGCGCCGACCCCGCCTACGTCCTGTACACCTCCGGCTCCACCGGCCGGCCCAAGGGCGTCGTCGTCGAGCACCGCGCGCTCGCGAACCTGCTGCGCCACCACGGACGCCACCTGATCGAACCCGCCGAACGCGCCAACAACGGCCGGCCCCTGCGGGTGGCCCTGACGGCGGCGGCGACCTTCGACGCCTCCTGGGACCCGCTGCTGTGGATGGTCGCCGGGCACGAGCTGCACCTGGTGGACGACGCGAGCCGCCACGATCCCGAGGCGCTGGTGCGGATACTGCACGAGCGGCGGATCGACGTGCTGGAGACGACCCCGTCCTTCCTCGAACAGCTGCGCGTGTGCGGCCTGTTCGCCCCCGGCAGGCCGTGGCCGCGCGTCGTCGCCCTGGGCGGTGAGCCGGTGCACGAGAAGCTGTGGCGGGAGCTGGCGGAGCTGTCCGGCGTGAGCGTGTGGAACCTGTACGGACCGACCGAGACGACCGTGGACAGCGTGATCGCGCCGGTCACGGCCGGTACCGGGCCCGCCATCGGACACGCGGTCACCGGCATGCGGGCCCGGGTCCTCGACTCCCGGCTGGGTCCGACGCCGCCGGGTGTCACGGGTGAGCTGTACCTGGCCGGGGCCGGCGTGGCCCGCGGCTACGACGGGGCGACGGGACTGACCGCCGACCGGTTCCTCGCGGACCCGTACGGTCCCGCGGGCAGCCGGATGTACCGCACCGGCGACCTGGTCCGGCGCCGCCCGGACCACTCGCTGGTCTTCGTCGGCCGCACGGACTCGCAGGTCAAGGTCCGCGGTTTCCGGGTGGAGACCGGCGAGGTGGAGGCCGCGCTCACCGCGCACCCGGCCGTGCGCCGGGCGGTGGTGACCGTCCGGCAGGCCGAGGGCGGCGGCAGGCTGGTGGCCTGGGCCGTTCCGGAGACCTGCGCGCGTCCGACGCCCGCGGGGCTGCGCGCGTTCCTCGGCGACCGGCTCCCGGCGTACATGACGCCCTCGCACCTGGCGCTGGTGCCGGAGATCCCGCTGACCGCGCACGGCAAGACGGACTTCGGGCGACTCCCGGACCCGGCGCCGGCCCTGGCGGAGCAGGGCGAGCGGCCGCGCACCCCGCAGGAGGAGATCCTGTGCGCGCTGTTCGCCGAGTGCCTGGGCACGGACTCCGTCGGCCGGGACGCGGACTTCTTCGCCCTGGGCGGCCACTCGCTGCTGGCCACCCGCGTCGTCAACCGCGTGCGCAGCGCGTTCGGCGCCGAGATACCGGTGCGCGCGCTCTTCGAGGACCCGACCCCGGCCGGTCTCGCCCGGCACCTCGACGGCGCCGCGCACGGCCGTCCGTCGCTGCACGCCCGCGCCGACCGGCCGGCGGAGCTGCCGCTGTCCTTCGCCCAGCGCCGGCTGTGGTTCCTCAACCGGATGCGCCCCGACGACGCCTCCTACAACCTCCCCATGGCGGTGAGCCTGTGCGGGCGCCTCGACGTCGCGGCGCTGCACGGCGCGCTCGGCGACGTGGAGGCCCGGCACGAGAGCCTGCGGACGGTCTTCCGGGAGGCGGCGGACCGGTCCGGGACGCCGGTCCAGCGGGTCCTGTCGCCCGGTGCGGCGCGCCCGGCGCTCACCGTGACGCCCAGCACCCCGGACCAGGTGGCGGGGTTGCTGCGCGAGGCGGCCCGGGCGGGCTTCGACCTCGGCGGCGACCTGCCGTTGCGCGCCGAGCTGCTGCGCACCGGGGCCGACGAGCACGTGCTGCTGCTGACGGTGCATCACATCGCGGCCGACGGCTGGTCGATGGGGCCGCTGGCGCAGGACCTCGCCGCCGCGTACGCCGCCCGGGTCGCGGGCCGCGCCCCCGACTGGACGCCACTGCCGGTGCAGTACGCCGACTACGCCCTCTGGCAGCGCGACCTGCTCGGCGGCCACGACGATCCCGACAGCGTGTACGCACGGCAACTCGCCTACTGGCGAGGCGCGTTGGCGGACGCTCCGACCGAGACCGCGCTGCCCGCCGACCGGCTCCGCCCGGACGCCGGCTCCGGCCTCGGCGGCAGCGTCCCGCTCCCGCTGTCCGGCAGCGACGGACGCAGGCTCGCGGAACTGGCCCGGCGCGAGGGCGCCAGCACCTTCATGGCGCTGCACGCCGTGCTCGCCGCGCTCCTGGACCGGTACGGCGCCGGGGACGACGTCGTCGTCGGCAGTCCGGTCGCCGGGCGCACCGACGAGGCGCTCGCGGGACTGGTGGGCTTCTTCGTCAACACCCTGGCCCTGCGGGTGCGCACCGACGGCGACCCGGACTTCCGCGCGCTGCTGGAGCGGGCCCGGGAGACGGACCTGGCCGCGTACGCGCACCAGGACCTGCCGTTCGAGTCGCTCGTGGAGCACCTGGCGCCGCCGCGCTCGCCGGCCCGGCACCCGCTGTTCCAGGTCATGCTCTCCCTCAACAACGCCGGCCGCCCCGCGCTCGACCTGCCCGGACTCCACGCCGAGGTACGGGGCGTGGACACGGACGCGGCCAAGTTCGACCTGTCGTTCAGCTTCTCCGAGCAGTCCGGCGACGGGGAGCTGACCGGGCAACTGGAGTTCGCCCGCGACCTGTTCGACACGGCGACGGCCCAGGGCCTGGCCGACTCCTTCGTCAGGCTGCTCCGGCTCGTGGTGGCGGACCCGGACAGCCCGCTGTCCCGGCACGACCCGCTCGACGCGTCCCGGCTCGCCGGGCCCCTCGGCCACGGGAACGGCCCGCAGGCCGCCCCGCGGCACCCGACGGTGGTCGCGGGCTTCGCGGCCACCGCCGCGGCGGCGCGCAGCAGCGACATCGCGGTGCGCTGCGGGGCCCAGGCGCTGTCCTTCGCCGAACTCGCCCGGGACGGCGCCCGCCTGGCCCACCTGCTGCGCGGCCGCGGGGTGGCCGCGGACCGGACGGTGGCCGTGCTGCTGCCGCGCTCCACCGGCTCCCTGACCGCGCTGCTCGGGGTGCTCGCCGCGGGCGGTGCGTACGCCCCGCTGGACGACGCCCTGCCCCCGGCGCGGGTGGCCGCCGTACTGTCGGACGCGCGCCCCGCCGTGGTGCTGGCGACCGCGGCGACCGCCGACCGGATCCCCGACGGGCCCTGGCAGACCGTGCTCCTCGACTCCCCCGGCACCTGGGCCGAACTGGCCGCCCTGCCCGCCGAGTTCCCGGACGGCGCCGCCCCCGGTCCCCGCGACGCGGCCTACGTCGTGCACACCTCCGGCTCCACCGGGCGCCCCAAGGGCGTCGTCGTCGAGCACCGGTCGCTGGCGCAGCTGGCGGAGCACCACCGGCGCACGCTGTTCGACCCCGCCCGGGCGGCGACCGGCCGGCACCGGCTGCGGGTGGCGCTGACCGCGTCGCTGTCCTTCGACGCCGCCTGGGACCCGGTGCTGTGGATGCTCGACGGGCACGAACTGCTCGTCGTCGACAACGACACCCGCCGCGACCCGGCGGCCCTCGTCCGGGCGGTGCGCGAGGAGCGCGTCGACGTGCTGGAGACCACGCCGAGCCACGCGGCGGCCCTGCTGGACGCGGGGCTGTGCGCGGAGGGTTCGCCGGGGCACCGGCCGGCCGTCCTCGCCCTGGGCGGCGAGGACGTGCCGCCCGGCCTGTGGCGGCGGCTGCGCGAGGTGCCCGGCCTCACCGTGTGGAACCTGTACGGGCCCACGGAGGCCACCGTCGACACCCTGTACGCGCGGCTGGACCGCGGTGACCGGCCCGAGCTGGGCGAGCCCGTCGCCGGGACGAGCTGCTACGTCCTGGACCGCCTGCTGCGCCCGGCCGCGCCGAACACCACCGGCGAGCTGTACCTGGCGGGCGCGAGCCTGGCCCGCGGCTACCTGGGGCGGCCCGCGGAGACCGCCGCGCGCTTCGTGCCGGACCCGTTCGGGCCGCCGGGCGGGCGGATGTACCGCACCGGGGACCTCGTCCGCCGTACCGCGGACGGCCGGCTGGAGTTCCGCGGCCGGGCCGACGGCCAGGTGAAGGTGCGCGGCTTCCGGGTGGAGCCCGGGGAGATCGTCACCGCGCTGGAGGCGCAGCCCGGCGTCCGGCGCGCGGCCGTGGCCCTGCGCCCGGTCGGCTCCGGGGCCGCCCACGGCACGGAGCAGCTGGTGGCCTACGTGGTGCCCGGCGACGGCCCGGGGGCGTCCGGCGGGCCCGCCGCCCCGGACCGTGACGCGCTGCGCGCGGCTCTCGCGGCGGAGCTGCCGGGGTACATGGTCCCCGCCGCCTTCGTCGTCCTCGACGCGCTGCCGCTCACCGCGAGCGGCAAGCTCGACGCGGGCGCCCTCCCGGCGCCGCGCGGGGAGCACCTCGCCCACGCGGCGGGGCGGGCCCCGTCCGGGCCGCGCGAGGACCTGCTGTGCGCCCTGTTCGCGGAGACGCTGGACGTCGAACGGTGCTGGTCCGACGACGACTTCTTCACTCTCGGCGGCCACTCCCTGCTGGCCGCGCGCCTGCTGGCCCGGGTCCGGGAGGCCACCGGGGTCGAGCTGGGCATCAGGGAGCTGTTCGAGGCGCCGACCCCGGCCGGCCTCGCGGCCGCGCTCACGGCGCGCGAGGCGGAGGCGGGCACCGGGGCGGGGCCCGGCGCGGACCTGGCCTGCCTGCTGCCGCTGCGTTCGGGCGGCAGCCTCCCGCCGCTGTTCTGCGTCCACCCCGCCGGCGGCCTGGCCTGGCCCTACGCGGGCCTGCTCCAGCACGTCGCCGACCGGCCGGTGTACGGGCTCCAGACGCCCAACCTGGACGGCACGGAGCACTTCCCCGACAGCATCGAGGCGATGGCCGCGTACTACGTCGACCAGCTGCGCACGGTGCAGCCGCACGGGCCCTACCGGCTGCTCGGCTGGTCCTTCGGCGGCAACGTCGTCCAGGAGATCGCCGTGCGGCTCCAGGAGGCGGGCGAGGAGGTCGCGCTGCTGAGCATCATGGACGCCTTCCCCGTACCGCCCGCCGACGGTCTGGAGGACGCCGGACACGACGTCGTCTTCCGCGCCCTGCTGACCGCCCTCGGCGTCGACCTGTCCGCGTGGGACGCCGACGCGCCCCTGGACGCGGCGGTCGTGCGGGACGCGCTGCGCGAGAGCGGCAGCCCGCTGGGCGCGCTGGAGCCGGCCGCCATCGAGACCATGGTCGGCAACTTCGCCGACCAGGCCCGGCTCATGCGCCGGCACGTCCCGAGGACGTTCCGCGGTGACGTGCTCTTCTTCCGCGCCACCGAGGAGGACCCGGCGAGCGGCCTCGTCCCCCCGCTGTGGGACCCGTACGTCGACGGCGCCCTCGTGGTGCACGACGTGCCGTGCGGACACGCCCAGATGCTCCGCCCCGACGCCCGCGCCGTGGTCGGGCCCGTCCTGGACGCGGCGCTGCGCGCCACGTGACCCGGCCGCCCCGGGACCGCCGGCACGAGACCACCTGCCCGATACCGCTACGAGAACGCCCACCGAATCAGGAGAGCGACCCCACCATGACCACCTCCGCCACCACCAACCTCACCACGACCAACCCGTTCGACAACCCGGCCGTCCAGCACCGCGTCCTGGTCAACGACGAGGGGCAGCACTCCCTGTGGCCGGAGTTCGCCGACGTCCCCGCGGGCTGGCAGGCGGTCCACGGCCCCGTTTCGCGCGAGGCGTGCATCGCCTACGTCGACGCCCACTGGACGGACCTCACCCCGCGCAGCGCGCTGGCCGCCCGATGAGCGCACCCGGCACCGACGTCCTCCCGCCGCTCCGGCAGCCCCTGCCCCCGCTGGGGGACGCGGGCCCGGTGCCCGCCGGGCGGCAGGACGCGATCGTGGCCGAGGGCCTCACCCGGAGCTTCGGCGACCGCCGGGCGCTCGCGGGCGTCGACCTGCGGGCCCCGGCGGGCAGCGTCCTCGGCCTGCTCGGCCCCAACGGCGCGGGCAAGACCACCACGGTGCGCGTCCTGACCACGCTGCTGCGCCCGGACGGCGGCCGGGCCACGGTCGCCGGGCACGACGTCCGCGACGCGCCGGAGGCCGTACGGGCCCGCATCGGCCTGTCCGGCCAGTACGCCGCCGTCGACGAGCGGCTGACCGCGCGGGAGAACCTCCAGCTCGTCGCCCGGCTGTACGGCATGAGCCGCGGGGCGGCCCGGCGCCGCACCGGCGAGCTGCTCGACCGGTTCGCGCTCACCGACGCGGCCGACCGGCCCAGCGGGGGTTTCTCCGGCGGTATGCGCCGCCGCCTGGACCTGGCGGGCGCCCTGACCGTGCGGCCCGCCGTGGTCTTCCTGGACGAGCCCACCACCGGTCTCGACCCGAGGGGCCGGGCCGACACCTGGCAGGCCGTGCAGGACCTGGTGGCGGACGGCACCACCGTCCTGCTCACCACCCAGTACCTGGAGGAGGCCGACCAGCTCGCGGACTCCATCGCGGTCATCGACCACGGCCGCGTCATCGCGAACGGCACCGCGAGCGAGCTGAAGGCGACCGTCGGCGGAGAACGCGTCACGGTCCACGCGGCCGTGCCTGGGACCACCGGGGCGGTCGCCGGAGTCCTGGCGTCGCTGGGCCCGTACCGGCCGGAGGTGGACCCGCGTACCGGCCGGGTCTCGGTGGCCACCGACCACGGCGCGTCGGCACTGCGGTACGCCCTCGCCGAGCTGGCGGCGGCCGGGCTCGCCGTACGGGACGTGTCGCTGGCACCGCCCACCCTCGACGACGTGTTCCTCGCCCTGACCGGCAAGCCCCGTCCGCACGGCGCGGAGGCGGGCGCCGAGGCGTCCGGACCGCCCCCGGCGCGGGGCGGGGAGCCCGGCGGGGACGGCCCCGCCGGAGGCGCCCGGCGCCGTTCCCGGGGCGGGAAGGGGGCCCACGCATGGCGACCGTGAACCTGACCCCGCTCAGGCGGGGCGGACCGTTCGGCACCCTGCGCGACGGGCTGCTGATCGCCGGGCGCAACCTCCTCAACCTGCGCCGCACGCCGGGAGCCGTCGTCGCCGCGCTCGTCCAGCCGCTGATGTTCGTCCTGCTGCTCGCCTACGTCTTCGGCGGCAGCCTCGGCGGCGCGGAGTACCGCTCGTTCCTGATGGGCGGGATCTTCGCGCAGGCGGTCACCTTCAACGCCTCGTTCACCGCGATCGGGCTCGCCGCGGACATGGACAAGGGCATGGTCGACCGCTTCCGGGCGCTGCCGATGCCGCGCGGTTCGGTGATCCTCGGCCGCACCCTGTCCGACCTCACCATGAGCGCGGTCACGCTGGTCGTCACCTCGCTGTGCGGGCTCCTGGTCGGCTGGCGCGTGCAGGGTCCGGTGCTGGACGCCGTGGCCGCCTACGGCCTGGTCCTGCTCTTCGCCTTCGCCATGTCGTGGGTCGGGGCGACGATCGGCCTGGTGGCCCGCAGCGTCGAGGTCGCCCAGAGCGCCGGGCTCATCTGGCTCTTCCCGGTCACCTTCGTCTCGGGCGCCTTCGTCTCCGTGGCGACGATGCCCGGTCCGCTGCGCGTGGTCGCCGAGTGGAACCCGGTCTCGGCGACCGCCACGGCGGCCCGCTCGCTCTTCGGCAACGAGGCACCGCCGGCCGTCGTCCCGCCCGACTCCTGGCCGGTCCAGCACGCGACGGTGTACGCGCTGCTGTGCGCGTTCGCCATCATCGCCGTCTTCATGCCCCTGGCCGTCAGCCGCTACCGCCGCATCGCCCGGGGCTGAGGACGCGGCGGCAGCGCACGGCGGCGGGGAGTCAGGCGCCGCTCGCCGGCGTGCCCACGGCGGTGGGCGGGTCCAGGCGCAGCACGACGGCCGCCGTGCCGAGCGCCGGGAGGTCGACCGGAACGGCGCCGTCCGGCTCGGCGGCGAGGTCGCGCGGGTCGCGGCCCAGGTAGGTGGTGCGCGCGGCCCCGGTGACGGTGAACGGGGTGCGCAGGCGGCAGGTGACGGGGGTGTCCGCCACCGACTGCAGCCGCACCAGGAGTTGCCCGTCGCCGGGGACGGTGACCCCGACGAGGCGGACCCGGGGGTCGTCCAGCGTCAGGAACCGGGTCTGCGCCGTCGGCCGCGCACCGGCTGCGGCGCGGGCGCGTACCGGCACCAGGGGGTGGCTGGTGACGGCGGCGACGCGCTGGGCGTGGACGGCGACGTCCTCCTCGCCCGCGGCGAAGCCGACGCTGTAGCGGAAGACGTGGTCGAACCCCTGCTGGGCGGGGAAGTTGGTGTCCCAGATGTTGTTGTGCACCCAGGAGAAGACGGTCGCCGGCTCATCCTGCGGCAGGGACTGCGGGTAGGGGACGTAGGGGATGGCGATCCCGCCGAGCTGGACGAGCGGGGCGTCGGCCGTCGCCAGTGCGGCGTGGTGCGTGCCGTCGCTCAGGCCGATCCAGCGCCGGATCGCGCGCATGTGGGTGGCCGAGCCCGGTACGGTCTCGCGGTCGGTGCCCAGGACGCCGCCCGTGGCCTCCGTGTGCACGACGGGGTGGTCGAGGGCGAAGGGGAAGGCGAAGAAGGCGCTCTCCTTGGTGAGGGTCGCGGTCTTGTCGATCCGGTTCTCGATGTCGAGGCGGGCCGCGCCGTGCGGCAGGTGCAGCCGTACGCGGAGCCGGCGGGTGCCGGCCGGGGCGCACTCGTAGACGAGCGTCTGACCGGTGGCGTCCGCGGTGCGGTCGACGAGGGCCGCGGGCGGGGCGGTGCTGCGGGAGGCGAGCAGGTGCATGGAGCCGTCGGCCACCGTCTTGCTGGACTGGTGGTTGAACGCGCCGGCCGTGGCGTACTCGTCGTACACGTACCCGTTGAGGCCGACGACGGCGTCCTGGCGCACCATCTCGCGGCCGGTGGCCTTGTCGACGACCGAGGAGACGCACGCCTCGCGCAGGTCGACGGTGACGCGCAGGCGGTCGTTCTCCAGGACGGTGGCCGCCGCGGCGGGCGCCCCCGCCGCCTCCTCGCCGCGGGCCTCGGCCGGTTCCGCGACGGTGACGACGTCCAGGCGCACGGTCCCGCAGGCCGGTACGTCCGTGACGGGCACGTTCAGGAAGCGGCCGGCCGCGCGGTGGCGGTCGTTGCTCTGCGCCTCCGGCAGGAACGGCAGGGCCGCTCCGGTGCGGGCGTCGCGGACCTCGACCGCGGTGCCGAGCGCGACGGTGCTCTCCGGGAGGAAGAGCCGGGCCGTCTCGGTCCGCGGCCAGCTGCACGTGTTCACCACGTGGAAGGAGGCGGCCGCGTCGTCGGCCGGGGCGAAGGCCTCGCCGAGCAGGGCGGAGGCGGCGTCCAGGAGCGTCTCGGCGCCGTCGTGGGCGCGCACGGCCTGGGAGTACTTCCAGTGCCACTGCTGCTCGCCGGAGCCGTGGCCGTGCTCGCCGTGGGTCCAGGGGTCGCCGGCGCCCCAGGTGTGCTCGTTGAACAGGGAGGCGGACCGGTAGACGTCCGGCGCGCCCGCGGTGACGGCGGTGCTGCCGGGTACGCCCATCAGGTGGGCGTACCCGGCCACGGTCTGCGCCTCGGCGAGGGCCGCCTGCCCGCGCCGGGTGGCGGCCAGCGGGACGGCACCGGCGCCGACGCCGTCGACCCACCAGTCGCTCCAGTCGCCCCGGTAGGTCTCCAGGCGGTCCCCGACGCGGTTCTCCGCGTCCTCGAAGAAGTCCTGGTTGCGGGAGGCCCGCAGCTGCGGGTACGCCCACTGCTCGTTCCAGCGGCGCACCGTGTCGGAGATGATGCGGCGCGGCGGGCCGTTGTCCGCGAACTTGCCGAGGACCCGCAGGTGCAGCACGTCCCACGGGTAGGGGTCGGCGGTGTCGGGCAGGTCGAGCGCGGGGAAGCCGGGGATGCCGCGTCCCTGGTGGGGGTAGGGGAAGCGGGCCAGGGCGCTGAGATAGGCGGGCAGCAGGTCGTCGACGTGGTCGTAGGACTCGTCGAAGCCGAGGATCGAGCCCTCCATGTAGGCCAGGCCGTGCGGGGTGTCCGTGCGCCAGACCAGGACGCTGTTGCCGCTCGGCGCCTGCCAGCGGAACAGGCGGGGCAGGTGTTCGCCGCCCACGAGGTGGGGCACGGCGCGGCCCGCCCAGTTGTGCGCCACGGAGAGGTAGCGGATGCCGTGGTCGGTGAGGACGTCGGGCAGGCCCACCACCTGGCCGGGTACGTCCGTCTGCATGGCGGTGGTGATGTCGATGCCGTGCCGCTCGCGCAGCTCGGTCATCGGGCGCATCAGTTCGTGCAGTTCGTCGGTGGAGCAGGTCTCGGTGTGCAGGTTGAACGGCATGGCCGTCAGCTCGACTCGGCCCTCGCGGACCCGGTCGAGGAGGTTCTCCACCTGGCGGGCGGGCCGGTTGGCCCGCCAGTCCTGGAAGGAGTGGAACCCCTCGACGGCCCAGCGGAACCGGGCGGGGTCCGGCCAGTCGTCGGTGTCCCGGCACAGTTCGAGGAGGGAGTCGAGGTAGGCGCGGCTCTCCGCCATCACCCGGCCCTGCGGGTCGGTGTAGCCGATGTCCAGGTGGGAGTGCTGGACCAGGTGCAGCGTCCAGTGGCGCTGCGGGTGCGCCTCGAAGGGGAGCCGGGTGCCTTCCTCCAGTTCCGGCAGCTCGATCAGCAGGGGGGTGGGGGCGTCCACCTCCGGAACCAGCAGGCGGATGTCGCCGTCCGGTCCCGGCAGTATCTCGCTGTGGACGGGGGTGCCGCCGCCGGTGGTGACGCGGGCGGTGGTGACGCGCGGCGCCGGCCGTGCGCCGTCGGGGCGGCTCACCCGCAGCCGGACGGACTGCAGCAGGCCGCCCCTCCCGTCGTGGCGCAGCAGCGGCTCTCCCGACAGGCGCACCCGCAGGCCACCGAGGCCGGCGGTGGTGGCCACGCGCTCCTTCAGCAGGTCGCGCGCGATGTCGGAGTCCCACCAGGACGGCCGGGTGAGCGGTGGCTTGGGCATGGTGCGTGAGGTCCTTTGCGTTGGGTGTGCGGTGGTGCGGTCCGCCGCGTCAGGAAGGCTGCCTGCGCTGGTGGGTGGCGTCGGCGAGGGTGGCGAAGATCTGGACCATGGCCGACTGGTTGAGGGTCGCGGCCGGGGCCTCGGGGTCGTAGTCGCCCCCGTTGGAGGGCTGGAAGCGGAACAGCCCGGTGGCGGGGTCCCGGTTGGAGTCGTACGTGCTGTCCGCGTACGCGGACATGGCCTTCAGATAGGCGGGGTCGTGGCGGACCGCGTCCAGGTCGAGCAGGTCCTTGAAGTAGAAGGCGTTGAACACGGCCGGCTGGTCGTGCAGCCTGCTCCCCTGCGTCCAGTACGCCAGCGAGCCGCGGGCGTCCTCCAGGGCCTTCTTCAGGTACCCGGTGTCGCCCGTCCCCCGGTAGAGCGCGGTGGCCGTGCCGATCATGGCACCCGAGTTGTAGGTCCACAGGGTCTCGTTGGTGCTGCCGTCGTCGCCCCGGTCGTTGTTGTAGAGGCCCGGTGCCGCACGCATGCAGGAGTACACCCAGCCGTACCACTGCTCCGCCTTGGCCAGGTAATCGCGGTCGCGGGTGTGCTCGTAGAGGCGGGCGGCGAGTTGGGCGGAGAGGGCGGTGACGTTGGTGGCCCGGAAGGTGTTGTCCGGCGAGTCGTACCAGTCCATGCCGCCCGGGCAGGCCTTGGTCGCGTCGTCGTCCCAGGCCCGGGAGACGACGGGCACGACCTGCTCGGCCCGCTCCAGGAGGCGGGCGTCGCCGGTGGCCTCGTACTGGTCGAGCTGGCTCAGGGCGACCACGGCGTTGTCGTCGTAGTAGATGTCGCCGCCCGTGCCCAGCGGGGCGGGCAGGTAGGAGGCGTAGCCGGGGCGGTCGCCGCCGGTGAAGTACAGCTCGGCGGTGTCGAAGCGCTCGGCCGCGTCGCGCCGGTAGGAGGGTCCGGTGCGGGGCAGTGCCTGCATGTCGACGGCCGCCTGCGCGGCCTCGCGGAACGGCCACAGGAAGGAGTGCTCCGGGTCGCCGGCCTGCCGGGGGGTGTGCTCCAGGTAGAGCCCGTGCCGGTCCGGGCCCTCGTACAGGTGCTGTTGCAGGACGCGGTAGGTGTCGGTGGCGCGCTCGGCCCAGGTGGCGGAGGTGACCGGGCGGGCCCCTGCGGGGTGCTGGGTGTGCGCGGGGCTCTGGGCGTGCGCGGGGGCGGCGGTCCAGAGGAGTCCGGCGCAGATCACCGGAGTGGTGGCACGGACGAGCAGCGATCTCAGCATGGGTGGTGCCCTTCACGACGACGGGAGGGGAGAGCAGAGGTGGTTCAGCGGTGGATCCTGAGGCTGCTGACGAAGAAGCGCTGGGCGGAGAAGAAGAGCACCAGCGTCGGCAGCGAGACCAGGAGGGCGCCGGCCAGGACGACGGGCGGCCCGACGTTGGAGTAGTTGCCCTGCAGGTCGGCGAGGGCGGCCATGACGGGCCGGATGTTGCGGCTGGTGACCATGGTGATGCCGAACATCAGGTCGTTCCAGACGGCCACGAACTGGAAGACGAACACGGCGATCATGGCGGACCGGGTCAGCGGGACGTGGATCTGCCAGAACACCCGCCACCACGTCGCGCCGTCCATCCGCGCGGCCTCCACGACCTCACGCGGCAGCGTCAGGGCGTAGTTGCGCATGACGAAGAACGCGAACGGCACCGCGATCGCCGTGTAGATGAGCACGAGGCCGATCTGGGTGTCGTACAGCGACGTGTGCGCGTAGGAGAGGAACAGGGGGCGGAGGAACACCTGGAGGGGCAGCAGGGTGCCGGAGTAGATCACCCAGAACCACAGGGCCTGCCGTTTGACGGGCATGATGATCGTGGCGAAGGCGGCGAAGCCGGCGATCACCGCGGCGGCCGCGGCGCTGACCACGGCGTACAGGAGGCTGTTGCCGAGCGCGGGGCCGAGGTTGGCCCTCTCCCAGGCCTGGGACATGTTGTCGAACAGTCCGAACTCCTGGGGCAGCCAGTGCGGGCTGCCGGAGTAACTGCCCGCCGGTACCAGCGCGTTGACGACGAGCAGCCAGGTGGGGATCAGCCACAGCACGGCGAGTACCGCGATGGTGGCGTTGCGCAGAACGCGGCCGAGTGACATCGTCATCCGCCTTTCACGTCGAGCTGACGACGCAGGTAGACCCAGGAGGCCGCCAGCACGATCACGGTGAGGACGACCGCGATCGCCGCTCCGGCGCCGGGCCGGAGTTCGAGGAAGGTCTCGTTGTACATGGACACGGCGAGTGTTTCGGTGGCCCGCCCGGGGCCTCCCTGGGTGAGCACCCAGATCAGGTCGAAGGACTTGAGGCCGTTGACCAGGCTCATGCCGATCACGATGATCGACACCGGCCGGAGCTGGGGCAGGACGATGTGGCGGAACTGCTGCCAGCCGTTCGCCCCGTCCAGGGAGCCGGCCTCCAGTGTCTCGGGCGGGATGGACTGCAGCCCGACCAGGAAGAGGATCACGGCCACGCCGGTGGCCTGCCAGGCGTTGGCGAGGATCATCACGACGGTGTTGCCGGGCCAGGTCAGCAGCCAGCCCTGGGCCACGGAGTCGAGGCCGACGGTGGTCAGGACCTGGTTGACGGCGCCGTCGGTGGTGAGCATGAAGTTCCACACCACCGCCACCGCGGACCCCGACAGCGCGTAGGGCAGGACGACGCACAGCCGCGCGAGGCGGGAGAGGCGCCCGGCGTTGGTCATGACGGCGATGGCGAGCCCGAGCACGAACGGCAGCGCGACCGTGCCCACCACCCACATCAGGGTGTTCTGGATGGAGCGGGCCAGGGCCGGGTCGGAGGCGAACAGCGCGTAGTTGTCGAACCAGCTGAACGGCGCCGTCCGCGTGTCGCTGAAGAAGCTCCGGTAGACCGTCCACACGAACGGGGCCAGCAGGAACAGCGTGACCAGAAGGACCGCCGGGGCCATGAAGCCGCCGGCCGCCAACCGCTCCCGCGTGGTCTGCCACGCGTGGCCGAGCGGGAGGCGCGGGGCCGGGCGCCGGGGTCCGGCGGGTCCGCCGGCCGCGGTCGGCGGGCGTCGGTCGGTGGTGGAGGTGCTCACGCTTCGTCTCGCTTCCAGGCCGCCCATTCGTCTTGTGCGCGCTCCTGCATCCGCTTCAGGGTCGCGGCCGGAGAGGTCTGCCCCGCCATGAAGCCGCCGAGGTCGTTGCTGTTGCCCTGGACGAGGCTGGGCGGGCTCGCCTCCCAGTAGCGGACCAGTGCCTGCCGGCGGTTGCGGGCGACGTCCCGCTGGAGTCCGGCCACCACGGGGTTGCCGGCCTGCACCTTCGGGTTGGCGGAGCTGTCCTCCAGGAAGTCGCTCCACACCCGCTGGACGGACGGGTCGAGCCAGGCCCCCACGTTCGCCATCGCCGCCTCGTGCGAGGAGGCGCGGCCGGGCACGACGAAGACACCCGACTCGGCGATGACGCTCTTGGCGGTGGCGGGGCGCACCGTCGGGAGGATGAAGGCGCCGTAGTCGGTGCCCGGCTTCATGCCCGCCGCGGACATCCCGGACGCCTGCCAGGTGCCGTGCAGGAACATGCCCACCGTGCCCTCCTTCAGGGCGCCGGGGCCGCGCGCCTGGTCGAAGTCGGGGGACGTCATCCAGCCCTTGCGCATGAAGTCGTGCCAGATGTCCATCGCCCGGCGGGCCGGGGCGTCGGTGTAGGAGGCCTCGCCGTCCACCAGCCGCTGGTAGAAACCGGGATCGGACTTGCTGACCAGCTCCTGGAACCACTCGATCGCGGGCCAGCCGCCCACCTGGCTGGCGAGGAACGGGGTGATCCCGTTGCGCTTGAGGACCTCGGCGCAGTGCAGCAGCGCGTCCCAGCTGTCCGGGACGGACAGGCCCAGCCTGCGGAAGACCGGCTTGCTGTAGAAGAGCACGTAGTACGACTCGTACAGCGGGATCCCGTACGCCTTGTCCCGGTAGGAGACCGCGTCCCACGACGAACCGCGCACCCACCCCTTGGCCGCGTACCCCTTGAAGACCCGCGTGAGGTCGGTGAGCCCGCCGGCCCGCGCCAGCCGCTTGAGCTGGTAGCCGGACGCCCACTTGACGAGGTCGGTCGACTTCGAGGTCTGCAGGGTCATCTGCACGACCTGCTGGTACGAGGTGACCGAGGGGTTCGACAGCGGCCTGAGTTCGTAACCGGTGATCTTCTTCAGCTCGCGGCCGGCCGAGCGGTAGCCGTCGTCCCAGGTGGCGTTGTCGTTGGAAATGCTCGTGGTCCCCGGCTGCGCGGACGTACTCGCTCCCCGCGCGCAGCCGCCCGCCGTCAGGACGGCCGCACCGGCGGCCACCCCGGCAAGGAAGCGGCGCCGAGCAAGCGGCACGGCCGCGCTGCTGGTCCTGCCCGATGCTGACATTGATCACCTTCACGGAATCGGGCCACCTGCATGGCCGGATGTGAAGCACAGGGCGTGCGACGCCGAAGAAACGCCGGAGCTGCCCGGTACGTGTTGCGTGGAGGTTAACGACACCATTCCAGTGGTAGCAAGGGTTGCACGCGGAAAAGTATCCGGGCGAGTGACGGAGTTCGATATATGGGCAGGTCAACCAGGCATAGGCGCCTCAACAAGCACCCGAAGCGGCCATGGACATCTTCGGCCATGCGCTGTTATCGTTAACGCGCATCGTGGAGCCGAGTAAGGAGCAGATGTGCCCGCGTCTCGTTCGTACGACCCCCTGCCCAGCTACCGGCCGGTCGCCGGGGAGGTGGCCGGGGGCTGGTCGGTCCCGGCCGCGGATCTGCCGCTCGGCCCCCTCGTCCTCGCGGTGGACGGCCCGGCGGCCCTCGACTGGACCGCGCTGGCCGACGGCGTCGCGGACGCCGTGCGCTCCGCGGGCCGGGTCGCGGACCTGCTCGACGTCCGCGACCACTACGCGGCGGCGGCCGACGAGCGGGTGGCCGCCGCGCCCGTCCCGGCCGACGACCCGTTCTTCACCCCCCTGTCGCGGGGCGAGGTCGCGGACCTCTTCGACGCCGTTCCGCGGCCCGGACGGCCCGGGCGCGACGGGGTGACCGTGGTGTTCGGGCCGGGTGCCGCGCTGTGCGGGCCGGACGTGCTCTGGTACGCGGACCTGCCCAAGCGGTACGCCGAGGCGGCCGTGGCGAAGGGCGAGCTGCCGATCGGCGCCAACCTGGGGCGCCCCGGCGAACCCGGCGACCTGGTGCGCCTGTTCTACACCGACTGGCCGGTCCTCGACCGGCACCGCGACGCGATCGCGGGACGGGTCGACCGGTGGATCGACGTACAGGACACCGCCCGCCCCGCCTCCCTCGACGGCGCCGCGCTGCGCGGCACCCTGGCCCACCTGGCCCGGGGCCCGGTGCGCACCCGGCCGTACTTCAACTCGACCCCGTGGGGCGGCCAGTGGGCGGCGAGCGAGCTCGGCTTCACCCCGCGGGCCGGCAACACCGCCCTCGGCTACGAGCTGATCGCGCCCGAGGCCGGCGTCCTGGTCGGCGAGAAGGACGGCCCCCGGGTCGAGCTGCCCTTCCAGCTCCTGTGCGTCCTGCACCCCCGGGAGATGCTCGGTGAGGACGCGCACCGCAGGTTCGGTACGTCCTTCCCGATCCGGTTCGACTACCTCGACACCGTGGGCGGCGGCAACCTCTCCCTGCACCTGCACCCGCGGGAGCAGTACATGCGGGAGGTGTTCGGCTGGCCGTACACCCAGCACGAGACGTACTACGTCACGGCCGCCGAGGACGGCGCCCGGGTGCTGCTCGGCCTTACCGAACAGGCCGACGTCGAGGCCCTGCGCAGCCAGGTCGAGGACTCCATCGCCCACGGCACGCCGGTCCCGGTCGAGGACCACGTCCAGTCCCACCCGGCCACGGTCGGCCAGCTGTTCATGATCCCGGCCGGCACACCGCACGCCTCCGGCGCGGGCAACCTGGTCCTCGAGGTGAGCGCGACCCCGTACCTCTACTCGCTGCGGCTGTACGACTGGCTGCGCAAGGACGCCCGTGGAGCCTCCCGGCCCCTGCCCCACCGGCACGGCTTCGCCAACCTGGACACGGAGCGGCGCGGGGCGGACGTCATGAAGGACCTCGTGCAGCAGCCGCGTACGCTGCGCGCCGGGGAGGGCTGGCGCGAGGAGGTCGTCGGCGCGCTGCCCGAGATGTTCTACGCCGTGCACCGCCTCGTCGTCGCGCCGGACGCGGAGATCGGGGACGACACCGCGGGCCGCTTCCACATCCTCAACGTCGCCGCGGGCGAGGGCGCGGTGATCGAGACGGACGACGGCCGCACGCACACACTGGCCTTCGCGGAGACCCTCACCGTCCCCGCCGCGGTCGGCGCGTACCGCGTCCGCGCGGTGGGCGGCGAAGAGGTGCGGATCGTGAAGGCGCTGGTGGTCGAGCCGTGACCGCCGGTGGCCGGGTCGTGCCCGCCAGTGGCCGGGTCGTGCCCGCCGCCCCGGTCGCGCCCGTGCCGGTGCTCGACGTCGGCGGTACGCACGTCACCGCCGCGCTGGTGGACCCGGTCGGCGGCCGCGCCGTCCCCGCCGCGGTGATCCGCGAGCCCCTGGACGCGCACGCGGCGGCCGACGCCGTCCTCGACGCCATCGCCCGGGCCGCCCTCGCGCTGCCGGACGGGCACGACACACGCTGGGGCGTGGCGATGCCCGGCCCCTTCGACTACGCCACCGGAGTCGGCCGCTTCTCCGGCGTGGGGAAGTTCGAGTCCCTGTCCGGCGTCGACGTCGGGGCGGGCCTGCGCGCGCGGCTGGGCGGCCGCGCGGAGCGGTTGCGCTTCCTCAACGACGCCGACGCGTTCGCGCTCGGCGAGTACGGCTCCGGTGCCGCGGCGGGTCACGACCGCGTGGTCTGCCTGACGCTGGGTACGGGCGTCGGCTCCTCGTTCCTGTCCGCCGGCCGTCCGGTCCACACCGGCCCACTCGTCCCGCCCGACGGGTACGCGCACCGCCTGACGGTGCACGGCCGGCCCCTGGAGGACACGGTCTCCCGCCGGGGCATCCGGTCCCACTACGCCCGCCTCTCCCCCGCTGCCGACGGGCACCTGCCCGACGTCCGCGAGCTGGCGGCACGGGCGGTGAAGGGCGACAGCGCCGCGGTGGAGGCCTTCCGCCACGCCTTCGGCGCACTCGGCCTGGCCCTGGCTCCGTGGCTCGGCCGCTTCGAAGCCACCGCGGTGGTCGTCGGCGGCTCGGTGGCCCGGTCGTGGGACCTGGTCCACCCCGCGCTCACCACCGGGCTGGGCGCGTCCGGCGGACCGGTGGTACCCGTGCTGCCGGCCCGGCTGCCCGAGGAGGCCCCCCTGATCGGGGCCGCCCGCTGGGCGCGGGACGCGCCGGAGGACCCGTGACGGCGCGGGGGTGCCGTTCGGATCCCGTGCCGGGGCCCGCGACCCCCGGCAAGATCCGAACGACGCCTCCTGGGGCACCGGTGCAGGTGGACGGCGAAAGGGGCAGGGGTGTGACCGCTCGGCGGGGCGGACTGCCGACGATGCACGACGTCGGCAGGCTCGCGCAGGTCAGCGCGATGACCGTGTCACGCGTACTCAAGAACGACCCCGGCGTCTCGACGGCCACCCGCGAGCGGGTCTTCGCGGCGGTCGACCGGCTGGGCTACCGCCGCAACCAGACCGCGCGCAGTCTCCGCCTCGGCGGCAGCGGGATGATCGGCCTCGTCGTCACCAACCTCGCCAACCCCTTCTACTCGCGCCTCGCGCTCGGCGTCCAGGAAGTCGCGACGGAGTACGGGTTCCGCGTGCTGCTCAGCAACTCCGGCGAGCAGGCCGACCGGGAACCCGAGCTGATCGACGGACTCGTCGACCACCAGGTCGAAGGGCTGATCGTCGTCCCGGCCGGCAGCCGCCAGCAGCACCTGGCCGCGGCCATGCGGCACGTCCCGGTCGTCTTCGCCGCACGGCCGCCCGCCGGGCTCGACACCGACTGCGTCCTGGTCGAGGACTTCCACGGCGCCCGCGAGGCCACCGCCCGCCTGCTGGCCGACGGACACACCCGCGTCGCCTTCCTCGGCAACCCGCCGGCGCTCTACACGGGTGCGGAACGCCTGCGCGGCTTCTGGGCGGCCCACGAGGAGGTCGGCATCGAGCCGGACAACGCCCTGATCCGCCAGGGGCTGGTCGACTCCGCGGCGGCCGAGCGCGCCACCCTCGACCTGCTGGAGCAGGCGGAGCGCCCCACCGCCCTGTTCTGCACCAACAACCGCATCAGCCAGGGCTCGATCCGGGCCCTCTACAAGGCGGACACCACCCTCCCCGTGGCCGGCTTCGACGACTTCGACCTCTCCGACGTCCTCGGTCTGCCCCTGACCCTCGTCTCGTACGACGCGGACGAGATCGGCCGCCAGGCCGCCCGGCTGCTGGTCGACCGCCTCGAACACCGCGACGCGGAACCGCCGCCCTCGCGCCGCGTCACCGTCCCGACCCGGGTGGTCCGCCGCGGCGCGCCGGACCGGGGCTGACCCTTATCCGTACCCCTCCGCCGAGCAGCCGGCGCGCCCTGCGCCCGCGCGACCGCTCACCCGCTCACCCGCTCACCCGCACAGAAACCACCCGTCGGCCGACCGCTGAGAGGCTGCTGCCCCATGGGCTTTCCCACCACCGTCAAGGACCACCCGGTCGTCCGGCGGGCGATCCACCGACTGGACGCCCTGGGCGACCCCCGTCTCGGTGAGACGCTGACGCGCTGCCTGGACGACACGCTGGCCCGCACCATCCAGGAGATGCCCGACCGCACCGCGTTCGTCGTGACCGGCGACATCCCCGCCATGTGGCTGCGCGACTCCTCCACACAGCTGATGCCCTACCTGGCGCTCCTCGGGGACAACCCGCCGCTGCAGGACCTCGTGCTGGCCGTGCTCCACCGCCAGTTCCAGCAGATCGCGCACGACCCCTACGCCAACGCCTTCAACGCCGAACCGTCCGGCCGGGCCCACGACCCCGGCGACCTGTGCGACGACCCCTGGGTGTGGGAGGAGAAGTACGAGGTCGACTCCCTCGCCCTCCCCCTTCTGCTGGCCCACCGCTTCTGGAGGGCGACCGGACGGACCGACCATGTCCCCGGGGCGCTTCGGACGGCGCGCACGGCCATCGGGGTGTGGCGCACGGAGCAGGACCACGAACACCGCTCCACGTACCGCTTCCGCCGCGACGACTGCCCGCCGGGCGACACCCTGGCCGACGGAGGGCGGGGAACCCCGGTCGCGAGGACCGGGATGACCTGGAGCGGCTTCCGGCCCAGCGACGACGCGTGCCGCTACGGGTACAACGTCCCCGCGAACCTGTGTGCCGCCGCCGCCCTCGACGGCGTGGCCGAACTGTCCCGGCACGCCCAGGACTCCGGACTCGCCGACAGCGCGACGCGGTTGGCGGCGGAACTGCGGGCCGCCACGCTGCGGCACGGCACCGTGGAGCACCCCCGGTTCGGGCGGATCTACGCCTACGAGGTCGACGGCCGCGGCAGCACGCTGCTGATGGACGACGCCAACATGCCCGGGCTGCTCTCCCTGCCCCTCGTCGCGAACGTCCCCGTCACCGACCCGCTCTACCTCGCCACCCGGCGGTTCGTCCTCTCCTCGGCGAACCCCACCTGGTGCCGGGGGACGGCCGCCGAGGGCATCGGCAGCCCGCACACCCCGGACGACCACATCTGGCCGATCGCCCTCGCCGTCCAGGGCCTGACCAGCGACGACGAGGCGGAGAAGGTCGCCCTCCTGCGCACGCTCCTGGCCACCGACGCGGGCACGGGCCAGATGCACGAGTCGTTCCACAAGGACGACCCCGGGCGCTACACCCGTCCCTGGTTCTCCTGGGCCAACGCCATGTACGCGGAACTCGCCCTGGACGTCGCCGGACTCGGCACCCGGCCCCTGTGGGCGCGGGCCTGAGGTCAGGCGGGCGCCCCCGTGCCGACCTCGCCGGCCTCGTCGGTCTCCCGGGTCCGCGCGGGCTCGGGCACCCGCGCGGCGGCCGGTTCGCCGGCGACGCGCGTCGAGCGGTTGCGTCCCACGCCGGGGTGGAGGAGGACGAAGGCGAGGACCGCGGCCAGGAACGTGAGGCCGGCCGAGACGATCAGGCACAGGCGCATGCCGTCGAGGAAGGCGTCCCCGACCGCGCCGAAGACCTGGCCCGCCTGCGGCCCGAGGGCCAGCGAGCCCACCGCGCCGAGACCGGAGTCCCGCGTCGCGTCGGTGACCCGGCCGGCCAGCGCGCCGTCCACGCCCGCGTCGGCGAGGTGGCCGGGGAGCGAGGAGACGGCGCGGCTGGTGAGCAGGGCGCCGAGCACGGCGGGGCCGAGCGCTCCGCCGACCTGGCGGAAGGCGTTGTTGCCGGCGGCCGCCATCCCGGCCAGCGGGTGCGGTACGGAGGCGACCGCGGTGGCCGTCATCGGCGTCGTCACCAGGCCCATGCCGAGCCCCAGCAGGAGCAGCCGCCAGGAGAGCGAGCCGAAGGAGGTACCGGCGTCCGCGCCGAGCAGGGTGAGCATGGCCGCCGTCATCATGAGCAGACCGGTGGTGATCATGAGGCGGGGCGAGAGCCGGTGCATGACGCGTCCCGCGACACCGCTGACGACCAGGGCGGCCCCGGTGATCACGAGGAGGCGCCAGGCGGTGCCGAGGGTGTCGAGCCGCTGGACCATGCCGAAGTAGAGGCTCAGCACGAAGAAGAAGCCGATCATGCCCAGGAACATGATCATGGCGACGAGGGCCGTGGCGGTGAAGCCGGGGCTGCGGAAGAGCGCGAGGTCGAGCATCGGGTGGGCGGAGCGCCGCTCGACCACGACGAAGAGGGCGCCGCTGACGACGGCGACGGCGAGCGCGGCGACGACCTGCGGGTCGCCGAAGGAGCCGGCGCCGCCCTCGATGACGCCGTAGACGAGCGCGGTGATGGCGAGCGCGGCGGTGATCTGCCCGGGCCAGTCGAGCCGCCCGGCGCGCGGAGCGCGGGACTCGGGCAGGGCCCGCAGGGCGATGACGACGGCGACGAGGGCGACGGGCAGCGGCACGAGGAAGATCCAGCGCCAGCTGACGCTGCTGATGATCGTCCCGGCCAGCACACCGCCGACGGCGAGCGCGCCGAGCAGGCACATCGCCCAGATGCCGATGAACTTCCCGCGCTCGCGGTGGTCGGGTACGGCGTGGCTGATGAGGGCCAGCGTCGTGGGCAGCAACGCGGCGGCGCCGAGCCCGGACAGCGCCTGCCCGGCCCACAGTTGGCCGATCGAGTGCGCGGTGAGCGAGGTGGCCGCGCCGGCGGCGGAGAGCAGCAGTCCGGCGAGGAACACCTTGCGCCGGCCGTGCACGTCGCCGAAGACGCCGGCGGTGAGGATGAAGGCGGCCATCGGCAGCACGAAGGCGTCCGACACCCAGGCCAGTTGGGAGGTCGTCGTGGACAGCGCCGACTGGATGGCGGTCAGGCTCACCGAGACGCTGGTCACCGGCAGGTAGGCGACGAAGACCCCGAGACAGGCCATGACCACGGTCGCCCCGCGACGGGCCACGGGTGAGGGCGGTGACTGGGACAACACAACTCCTTAGCGGCGCCGGGGGCCGGCGCGGGAAGCGATGAGAGACGAGAGGCCTGGGGCGGCGGCTCCGGCCGCGACCGGGCCGCACGGCCGGAGCCGCCGCGGGCCGGAGCCGCCATGAGTCGGAGCCGCACGGCCGGGCCGTGTCGCACCGGACGCCGTCGGCCGGCGGCCCGAAAATCGAACATCGAGCCTCACCGAGTCTCCCTCCACAGAGTCCTTTCCATCAAACACAACCCCTGCAACCAGCGGAAACCTGCACCCAAGTCCCCACCACGCCATACTTGCTCCATGCTCGACACCCTGGACAGCCATATCCTCCACGCGCTCCATATCGCACCCCGGGCGCCGTTCCGGCTGGTCGGTGAGGTGGTCGGCGCCTCGGAACAGACCGTCGCGCGCCGCTACCGGACGATGCGGCGCACGGGCACGGTCAGGGTGGTGGGGCTCGTCGACCCGGCGGTGCAGGGCCTGGTGGCGAGCCTGGTCCGGGTCTCGCTGCGCCCCGACCGGATCGACGCGTGCGCCGACGCGCTGACCCGGCTCCCCGAGGTCTCCTTCGCGCACATCACCTTCGGCGGCTCCGAGATCGTGTGTTCGATGGCGACACCGCACGAGGGGCGGATGCCGGAGGTCCTGCGCCAGCTCTCCCGCACGCCGGGCGTGCTGGACATCGACAGCCGGATGGTCCTGCACACCTACTCCCCGCCCGGCGCGGACTGGAGGCGGCTCAGCCCCTCGCTCCCCGAGGACGCGGAGCGGTCCCTGCGCGAGCACCATCCGCGCACGGCATCGCAGGGCCCGCCCCTCGCGCCGCACGAGGAGGACGCGCCCCTGCTCGCCGCGCTGGCCGAGGACGGCCGGGCGAGCCAGGCCACGCTCGCCGACCGCACCGGCTGGACCACGGGCCGGGTCGCCCGGCGCCTGGAGTCGCTGGAGCGCTCGGGCACCCTCTTCTACGACGTGGACCTGGCCCTGGAGAAGCTGGGCTACCCCTTCAGCGCCGCGATCTGGCTGACCACGTCCCCCGCCCACCTGCACGCGACGGGCTCGGCCGTCGCCGCGCTGCCCCGGGTCGTCTTCGCCTGCGCCACGACCGGGGCGCAGAACCTGATGGCGATCGTCATGTGCACCAGCACCGCCGACTTCTACGACTGGCTGAGCCGCCGGCTGGCGACGGTGCCCGGAGTCACCGGCTACACGGTCGGCGTCCGCCTGCGCATCCTCAAGAAGGCCGCCTCACTCGTCTACCAGGGCCGACTGGTCGCGCCGCCCCGGTGAGGGCCCGGCGCCGTCAGGTGCGCGCCCTGGGGGCGCCCCCGGCCGGAGGCCGGCGTCGCCGGGCAGACGGGAATGCGGCGACCGGGATCAAGGGGCGACGGAGCCGGCCGCCGTGTGCCGGAAGCGGGCGACGAGCGCTGCCCAGCGGTCGTCGAACGAGGCGACGTCGAGGAGTCCCGTCAGCTCCTCACGGCAGCGGGCCTCGGCCCGTTCGCCGCGCTCGGCTCCCGCGGGCGTCAGCGTGCAGTACACACCGCGGCGGTCGTGTTCGCAGGAGACGCGGGCCGTGAGGCCCTTGTTCTCCAGCCGGGTCACGAGCCGGCTCATGGACGACTGGTCGAGCCCCACCGCGGCGGACAGCTCCTGGACACGGGTGCCGCGCTCATGGCCGTACCGCAACTCGACGAGCACCATCAGCTCGGGCAGCGAGATCTGGTACTCGCTCGCGAGCAGCCGCTCCAGCGACTGGTTGAGCTGACCGACCATCAGCGTCAGCCGACGCCACAGGTCGAACTCACCGGGACGCCCGGCGCGCTCGTCGGCCGACATGTCGCCTCCCCTTCGTTCACTCCCCTCCACTATACCCACCTGCATGCACAATACATGTCCGTACACATACTTATCATGGGCTCCCCTCCCCTAACCTGCCCCAACGGCCGGGTGTCCGGCAGGACCACTGCAGATCTGTCCGGGAAACTAGATGCAGGCGCCTGCATCTAGCTCTACGGTGAGAGACACGAAGCGAGCGGCGTTGTTCCACGCCGGTCCTCGGCATGCCCCGGCACCGGCCGGGCGTGCGGCGCGCGACCGCGCCCGTCCCCGACTGCATCGACACCAGGCGGTACGCATGACACGCGGAACACCCGAATCCTCCACGCCCGATACGACGACGGACGCTTCGCAAACCGCTCCAGCGCCGGCGGAGACAGACGCTCCGGCGAGCGACAGACTCGACCCGGCATTCCTGCGCATGGCGGGTGTCCTGCTGCTCGCCCTGCTGATGGCGCTGCTCGACGAGACGATCGTCAACGTCGGCGTCAAGACGCTCAGCGGCGAGTTCGGCTCGCCGCTCGCGACGGTCCAGTGGGTCACCGCCGGCTATCTGCTCGCCGTCGCCGTCGCCACGCCGTTCGCGGGCTGGGCCGTCGACCGCTACGGCGGCCGCAGCATGTGGATCGCCGCCGTCTCCCTGTTCGTGGTCGGCTCGGTGCTGTCCGGCTTCGCCTGGTCGATCGAGTCGCTGATCGTGTTCCGGGTGGTCCAGGGGCTCGGCGGCGGCATGATCGTGCCCGTCGTGCAGAGCGTCCTCGCGACGACCGCGGGCCCCGCACGGGTCGCCAAGGCGATGGCGCTGATCTCGCTGCCGCTGACCCTGGGCCCGATCCTCGGCCCCATCCTCGGCGGTGTCCTCGTGGACGCGGTGAGCTGGCGCTGGATGTTCCTGATCAACCTGCCCATCGGCCTGGTCGCCCTGCTGCTCGCGCTGCGCACCCTGCCCGCCGACCAGCATGCCGGCCGCCCCGAGGAGCGCCTGGACGTCCTCGGCCTGGCGCTCCTCTCCCCCGGCTTCGCCGCGCTGGTCTACAGCTTCACGACCGCCGCGCACTCCGGCGACGCCTCGTCCCCGAAGGTGCTGGTCGCCTTCGTCGCCGGTGTGCTGCTGCTCGTGGGGTACGTGGTGCACGCGCTGCGCACCCCGGCGCCGCTCATCGACGTGCGGATGTTCGACAAGCGCGGCTTCACCATGGCCGTCATCACCATGTTCTTCGTCGGCGCCGTCGCCAACGCCCTGCTCTTCCTGACCCCGTTGTACTACCAGCAGTCCCGTGAGTTCGGCGCCCTGCACGCCGGTCTGCTGCTGATCCCCTCCGGATTCCTCGGCGCCGCCGGCGCGATCACCTCGGGCAAGACCGCGAACAAGGTCACCGCGCGACTCACCTCGACGGCCGGCATGCTGATCACCGCGCTCGGTGCGCTCGCCTTCTCGCAGATCGGCTCGGGCACCAACACCGCGCTGCTCTCCGTCGCACTCGGTCTCACCGGCTACGGCATCGGCCTGACCGCGCCCGGCACGATGGCGTTCATGTACCGGGCCGTGGGCGAGGCCAGCGCGCCGCGGGCCACCAGCGCGCTGTTCATCTTCAACCAGATCGGTGGCGCGCTCGGCATCGCGGCGATCGCCATCGTCCTGCAGGAGCGGCTGGGCGACGGGGGCGGCCACCCCGCCGGCGCCTACGGCGGCTCGTACTGGGTCATCATCGCCTTCAGCGTGGTCGCGGCCCTCGCGGCCCTGGTCCTGCCCGGCTCCTTCCGCGCGGAGGCACCCGGGGAGGGGCCGCCCGCCGGCGAGGAGAAGGCCCCACTGCCGGAGGCCACTTCGGCCTGAACCCGCCCTCCCCGCACTCCGGCCCGCCCGGCATCCCCTGGGTGGGCCGGTTCCGTCCCTCCACCACCTCGCTGCGTCACCGCCCGGCGTCCGGCGCCCGGGTGCGCCTTGCCCCGCGGCGCGATCAAGCTGCCGGGACAGTTGTACGCTGCGACCATGCAGTCGTCCGCTCTCCCTCCGTCGTCGGATTCCGCCCAGCCGGGTCGTCTCACCGAACCCGCGGAGCGCGGTCTGCTGACGGAGCGGATCGCGCGCCAGCTGGAGCACGAAATCCGGTCCGGCGAGATCGCGGTCGGGGCGAAGCTGCCCTCCGAGCGCGAGTTGGCGGCCCAGTTCGGTTCCAGTCGCAATGTCGTGCGCGAGGTACTGAGGCGGCTTGAGGCGCAGCGCCTCATCGAGGTCGCGCCGGGGCGCGGTTCCTTCGTCCGGGAGCAGAGTTCGGGACAGGCCAGGGAGTACGACGCGCTCTACCGCGCCGGCCGCCCGACGGTCCGCCAGCTCATCGAGGCGCGGCTTCCGCTGGAGGTGGAGATGGTCCGGCTGGCGACCGGGCGGGCGACGGACGACGACATCGCCGTGATGCGGCGCTCGTGCGAGACCCTGGAGTCGGCCACGGACGCCGTGGTCAAGGCGCAGGCCGACATGGAGTTCCACGACGCGATCGCGGTGGCGAGCAAGAACCCCGTACTGCGGATCATGCTGTCCTCGATCAGCGGCATGATGTTCGAGATGATGCTCCGCTCCAACTCTGACCCGTCGATCGGGGAGCCGGGGGTGCCGCACCACCCGGAGATCTTCGAGGCGATCGAGGCACGCGACGAGGACCTCGCGGCCACGCGGATGCGGGAGCACCTCACGCTCGGTCTGCGCACGTACGGGGCAGACCTCGATGTGCAGGTGGACATCATGGCACGCAACCACATCGAGACACTGCTGGGGCAGGCGGAGGCCCGGCGGGCGGGCAACGGCAGAGCGGGCGGGTAGCCACCGCTCGCACCGACCGGAGTGACCGGGCCGGGCCGACCGGGCCGACCGGAGCGGCGTAACCGTTCCGTTGTGCGGATCTTCCCCTCGGGGGCTGTTCGGAAGCCTCGACCCCCTGTTACGGTCCCGTCAGCAAACTGGTCCTACCAGTTGGACCAGTGGTTCGGGACCCCCATGACCCCCACCCGCCAGGAACCCACTCCCCGACAACACCCTCCACAGAGACGAGGACGACGATGTCCACGAGCAGTCGGCTGTTGAGCAGGCGCTCCTTCAACAGGCTGGCCGCCGGGACGGCCGCGACCGCCGCCGCGGGCGCGGTGAGCGCCTGTTCGCCGCAGGGCGGCAAGGCGTCCGCCGACAGCCCGTTGCGGATCATGGCGATCAACCACGTGTGGTCGCAGGCGATCAAGCGGCGGACGAAGGAGTTCGAGGAGCGGATCGGGCGCCGGGTCTCGATGACCCTGCTCACCGCGGACCAGTTGTCGAGCAGCTACAACGTCAAGCTCAACGCCTCGGGCACCGACGTGGACGTCATGATGGTCCGCGCCCTCCAGGAGCAGCTGCTCTTCGCGCACAACGACTGGCTGGCCGACCTCACCGACCGGATCGGGGGCGACCGGGAGTTCGCCTGGACGGACTTCCAGAAGGCCCCGCGCGAGGCCTCCGTGACGGCCGGCAAGGTGCTGAGCGTCCCGGTGGTGACCGAACGCCCCACGCTGTACTACCGCAAGGACCTCGTCGACGGGCCGCCCCGCACCCTGGACGCCCTGCTGTCCACCGCACTGGAACTCACCGAGAAGGACAAGGGGTTCTACGGGTACGTCGGCCGCGGCCAGCGCAGCGGCGCCGTCTCCCAGTGGTCCAGCTTCCTGTACTCGCACGGCGGCGACTTCCTCGTCGACGGCAGGTCGGGCATCGGCAGCCGCCAGGCACTGGCCGCCTACGAGTACTACGGCGACCTGCTCGGGCGGGCCGGCCCGCCCGGCTCCACCAACATGAGCCTCGAACAGGCCATGCCGATCTTCGCGCAGGGCAAGGCCGCCTTCTACATCGACGCCGACGCGATCTACAGCAACTTCCTCGATCCGAAGATCGCCACCCGGGGAGTGCGGGACTCCGTCGGGTTCGCCCCCTTCCCCGCGGGCCCGGCCGGTGCGAAGCCGCACAACATCCCGTCCTGGAGCCTCGGCATCAACAAGTTCTCCCTGCTGCGCGACGAGGCGTGGGAGTTCATCAGGTGGGCCGCGGGACCGGCCATGTCCGCCGACCTCCAGTCGGACGGCATACCCGGCGCCCGCAGCTCCGTGTGGGCCGACTCCCGCACTCTCGCGTCCTTCCCGGCGGACCTCGCCGAGTCGATGCGGGTCAACGCCGAACGCGGCCTCGGCTACGACCGGCCGCGAGTCCTCCAGGTCGGCCGGGCCAGGGACATCGTCGGGCGCCCCCTGGTCGCGGCGATCCTCGGCGAGTCCGTACGGCCCGTCGCGCGCGACGCCGACGCGGAGTTCGCCGATTTCCTCGTCCGCGACAACCGCCACAAGGAGTCCTGATGGCCGCCACCGAGGTCTCCCCCACCCCCGCCGGCACCCAGGGGCCGCCGGACGCACCCCGCAGCAGGCCGCCGCGCGCCTTCGAGCAGGCCAACCGGCGCCTGAAATGGGCGATGCTCACCCCGGCGCTGCTCTTCGTCGGCCTGATGATCGTCTTTCCGCTGGCTTTCACCCTCGATCTCAGCCTGACCGACGCCTTCGGAGCGGTGAACGCCGACAAGCGCCACATCGGTCTCCAGAACTTCCTCGACGCGCTCGGCGACACCCGCCGGTTCTGGCCGGCCGCGCGCCGCACCCTGGTCTTCACCGTCGGTGCCGTGGTCCTGGAGACGGTCCTCGGGCTCGCGCTCGCGATGCTGATGCGCAAGCCGTTCCGCGGTATGCGCCTGGTGCGCACCGTCCTGATCATCCCGCTGCTCGCCACCCCGGTCGCGATCGGCGTCCTGTGGCTGCTGATCCTCGACCCCACCAACGGCATCGCCAACCACCTGCTCGCCGGTGTCGGACTGCCCCGCCAGGAGTTCCTCGGCTCGGTGAGCCAGTCGCTGCCGGTGCTGATGCTCATCGACGTGTGGCAGTGGACACCGATGATGACGCTGCTCCTGCTCGCGGGTCTGACCACCCTCCCCGAGGAGCCCGAGGAAGCCGCGCTCGTCGACGGCGCGAGCGCCTGGCAGCGCTTCCGCCACGTGATCCTGCCGATGCTCGCCCCCACGCTCGCCACGGCCCTGGTCCTGCGCGCCGTCGACGCGCTCAAGACCTTCGACATCCTCTACGCCACCAAGGGCGCGGGCGGGGGCTCCGACTTCGAGGTGGAGACGCTCAACGTCTACGCCTACGGACTCACCTTCGACTACCAGGAGTACGGCCTGGCCGCCGCCGTCCTGGTGCTGTTCACACTGTTCATCATCGGTGTCGTGGTCCTCCTGCGCCGCCGCGGCGGAAGGAAGAACGGATGAGCGCCACCGTCACCCCCGCGTCCCGGCCGCCGCTCGCGCCCGGCGCCCGCGGGCGCCGGAAGTGGTCCTGGCTGCGCGGCACGGCCATCGCTCTGGTCACACTCGTCTTCGCGCTGCCCCTGGTGTGGATGTTCGCCGCCGCCTTCAAGACCAACGTGCAGGTGACCGACCCGAGCGTGGGGCTGTGGTTCAGGCCCACCCTCGACAACTTCCGCAGCATCGTCGAGGCCGGTCAGATCGTGCGCTCCCTGGGCAACTCCCTGCTGGTCGGGGCGGTGTCCACGGTGCTGTCCGCCGTCATCGCCGTACCCGCCGCATGGGCCGTGGGCCGGTTCGGCATGCACCGCACCGGCTCGCTCATCCTCGTGGCGCGCATCGTGCCGGCGATCTCGCTGCTCGTGCCCTGGTACTACCTGTTCGCGCAGATGGGGCTCGTCGGCTCCTACACCGTCCTGGTGCTCAGCCACATGTTCGTCTCCGTGCCGCTGATCATGTGGGTCATGATCAGCTTCTTCGCGGGTCTCCCGGTCGAGCTGGAGGAGGCCGCCCGCACCGACGGCCTGAGCGCGTTCGGCGCCTTCTGGCGCATCTCGCTGCCCCTGGCCGCGCCCGGCACCGCGACCGCCTCGCTCCTCGCCTTCGTCTTCAGCTGGAACAACTTCATGTTCGCGCTGGTCTTCGCCGACGACCGCACGCAGACGGTGCCCGTGACCCTCTTCAACTTCATCTCGTACGCGAGCACGGACTGGGGCGGTCTCATGGCCGCCGCCACCCTCATCACCGTCCCCGTCCTCATCGCCGCCGTCGTCGGCCAGAAGTACCTGGTGGCGGGCCTGACCGCAGGCGCCACCAAGGGCTGAGCAAGCCCAGCCCCCGCCCCACGCCACCGCACCGGAAAGAGCACACGTATGAAGATCGTCGACGCCCAGGTCGTCGTCACCAGCCCGGGCCGCAACTTCGTCACGCTGAAGCTGACGACCGACGACGGCCTCACCGGTCTCGGCGACGCCACCCTCAACGGCCGCGAACTCGCCGTCGTCAGCTATCTGACCGACCACGTCGTCCCCCTGCTCACCGGCCGCGACCCGCACCGGATCGAGGACACCTGGCAGTACCTGTACCGGGGGGCCTACTGGCGGCGCGGCCCCGTCACCATGGCCGCGATCGCCGCCGTCGACGTGGCGCTGTGGGACATCAAGGCGAAGGCGGCCGGTCTGCCGCTCTACCAGCTCCTCGGCGGCGCCGGCCGGGACCGCGTCCGCGCCTACGGGCACGCGAATGGCCGCGACATCCCCGAACTCCTCGACTCCGTACGCGCCAGGCTCGCCGAGGGCTACCAGGCGGTGCGCATCCAGTCGGGCATCCCCGGCCTGAAGGCCGTGTACGGCGTGCACAGCACCGACGACGGCGGCGCACCCGTCCTGCACCAGCAGGCCCGCCCCCTCGTGGAGGACTGGGACACCGACGCCTACCTGCGCCATACCCCCACCGTCTTCGAGGCGGTCCGCGCGGAGTTCGGCGCCGAACTGCCGCTGCTCCACGACGCGCACCACCGGCTCAGCCCCGTACAGGCGGCACGGCTCGGCAGGGACCTGGAACCGTACCGCCCGTTCTGGCTGGAGGACTGCACGCCGGCCGAGAACCAGGAGGCCCTGCGCCTGGTGCGCCGGAACACCACGACGCCGCTCGCCATCGGCGAGGTCTTCAACACCGTGTACGACTACCAGCTGCTGATCACCGAGCAGCTGATCGATTACGTCCGTTCCGCGGTCACCCACTTCGGCGGTGTCACCCCGCTGCGCAAGCTCTTCGACTTCGCCGCGCAGTACCAGATCAGGACCGCGGTGCACGGCCCCGAGGACATCTCCCCGGTGGGCATGGCCGCCGCCCTCCACCTGGACCTCGCCGTGCACAACTTCGGCATCCAGGAGTACTCGGGCCACACCCCGCTCACCAACGAGGTCTTCCGGCACGCCTACACGTTCACCGACGGCCACCTGCACCCGGGCGAGGCCCCCGGCATCGGGGTGGACCTGGACCTGGACCTCGCGGCGGCCCACCCCTACGAGGCGGCCTACCTGCCGGTCAACCGGCTCCAGGACGGCTCCGTGCACGACTGGTGAGCACCGCACCGCCCGGCGGCACACCCGACTGTGCCGCCGGGCGGACCGCACCCCCACCCGGCGTTCGCCGAACCGCCGGCCAACCTCCGGCCAACCGCCGGAAACCGGTCGTATCCCGTACGCACCATGGACAACCACCGCATCCCTCGCTACGCTCGCGGACGATTGACAACGATGTCGGATTCCGGGCGTGGCGGCTACGGGAAGCGGAGATCATCGATGGTCACACGGAGAGTTCTGCTGCGGACGAGCGGTGCGGTCGCCGCGGCGGGCGGCCTCGGGCTCGTAGGACCACCCCGGGCGGAGGCCGAGGCCGCGCCGCCGCCCCGCCTCCTTCCGTCCTTCGGCCGCCCCACCCGACTCGACGTGGCCGACGTCAGCGCCCTCGACGGCTACGACCAACTGCTCCTCACGACCCTCCAGGGCGTCGTCAACCGCCGCGAACCACGCCTCTACTTCAGTTACGACACCGGGGACACCGACCTGCGCTGGCTCGCCGGCACCGGCGCGAGCACCACCACGCACGCCCACGCCCTCGACCTGGTGGCCCGGTACCGCCGCGAGGTGCGCGGCGCCGTACTGATCGACCCGGACGTGCCCGACTCGGTCAACGTCGCGACCACCCTGGCCGGCCTGACCGGCGCGGTGGCGGCCACGGCGGAGCAGGCCGACCGCCACGGCCTCGGAACGGTCACCGACCTGCGCGGCCGCTTCGACCTCGACGACGTCTCCGCCACCTACCGCTGGCAACTCGACCACCTCTTCCCCCGCTGCGCCCACACCCTGGTCGCCGGACTGCCGCCGACCCGCACCGTGCCCGCCGCGGGGGTGCGGTGGCGGGAGGTCGCGAGGGAGGCGTCCCGTGTGCGCGACGGCTCCAACCGCCGCACCCGCACGCTGGACCTGAGTCCGGAACTGAACGACGGAGGCACCGGCGACGCCGTGTACCTGCGCTTCCAGGATTCGTTCGGCGACGACGGCTGGGGCGCGTCCGTGGGCTCCGTAGCCCTGTACGCCGACGGAACCCGAATCGCCCGTTTCACCCCCGGCACCGAGGCCGAGCAGCCCTACCTCTTCGACGGCCTCAACTCCTCCGTCGGCGGCGACGCCAACCGGTTCAGCGACGGCGGCGGCTACTTCGTCTACCGCTTCTCCGTCCCCGGCGGTACGGAGCGGCTGACCGCCGAGGTCGACCTGTGGAACCAGTACCTCGTCACCGCCACCACCACGGCACCGACCCGCGTCGAACCGTTCCCCCACTTCCGTGACTACGCGGTCGCGAGCAGGTCCATGGTCCTGTGGCTGCCGCCCGCGGGCGAGACCGGTGACCTGCTGGACGACGCGCTGGGCCGACTCGCGCCGACCACGCCGTACACCGGCTGGTTCCCCAATGACGTGGCCGGTGAATGGGGCGGCGTCGACCGCGCCTCGCGGCACGGCGTCCAGGTCGTCGCCACGGACTTCTACATGAACGCGACGGTCCACGCGGGCGTGCCCGCACGCGTCTCCAGCCGTGTCCGCACGCGGCCGGGAGCGCGGCTCCGCAACCGCGTCTACGTCACGTTCACCGTCGGCGAGGGCGACAACGCGCAGTACTGCCAGCGTCGCATGCGGGACATCTGGGACGACCCGGCGCGCGGCACCGTCCCCGTCAACTGGACCGTCAGCCCCCTGCTCGCCGACCTCGGCCCCGCACTCCTCGCCCACTACCAGCACACCGCCACCGCCAACGACCTCCTCATCTGCGGCCCGTCCGGCGCCGGTTACACGTATCCGGCCTCCTGGCCCGAGGAACACCTCTGCGCCTACACGGAACTGACCGGCCGCTATCTGCGCCGCACCGGCATGGACCTCGTGTACGCCTACAACCCGCGCAACACGGCAGGCGACGGCTGGATCCCCTTCGACGAACGCGTCGTCACCTCCTACGCCCGCGACACGCCCCTGCGCGGCATCATCCAGTCCTGGGAGACCGGCGACCTCCAGACCCGCGCCGGCGGAATCCCGGTGATCGGCAACTTCTACCCGCAGGGCAAGGGCCCGGAGTTCCGGGACGCCCTGCTGGCGCACATCGAGGACCGCGACCCGGCCCGCCCCCTGTTCATCGCCGCGGCCATCAACGCCTGGACCTGGACACCGAGCGACATCGCAGCCGTCGCGGCACTCCTGGACGACCCGTTCGAGGTGGTACGCGGCGACGCGTTCTTCGAGTTGCTGAACAGGGCCCAGGGGCACGGCTGACACACCCCCGGGCCACCGCCGGCAGGCCGGCAGGCCGGCAGGTCAACACGTCGACCGTACGGAACACCCTCAAGACGGGGCCGAACGCCTCCGCTGCAGCAGCCAGGTACCCCCTGTCACCGCTCCCGTCATCAAAAAGCCCACCATCAGAGACATCCTGAACTCGGCCATCTTGCTGCCGTCGTCCGCCATGACCACCGACAGCGTCGTGATGACGACTGTGATCACCAGCCCAATGGCCAGGTTCTTCCTCACTGGCGATTTCAGCAATTTCTCCTCGTTTCTCGATGAGTGTGCACCGATCTGTGGTCTCAGCCAGTCAGAGCGGTCAGCAGCTCGGCGGTTCGGGTCTGTTCCTCGTGTGATCCCGGAAGCGCCGCCACGACGTCAGTAGCGCCCGCGTCGAACAGACGCCGGATCTACGCGAACGCCGGATCTACGCGCGAGCGAAGAACCCCAGGGCGCCGCGCGGGCGCGCGAGGCCCCCGGCCACCACGATGCCCGCAGCGCACCAGGCTCCGGCGACACGTGCCGTCCCTCGTCGACGCGGACACCGTCGTCACCGCGACGTGCCGGACAGCGCCATGGCCTGCGGCCCGCCCGCCTCGGTCGCCGGCCGACGGCCGCGGATCCTGCGGGCCAGACCGACGAGGACCGAGCGCAGCGCCTCGGCCCGACGGCTGGACGGTACGAACATCTGCTGCTTGAGCCGCGCGGTGCGCTGGTGCTTGGTGATGAACGGACGCAGCCCGGCCTCCCAGGCGTCCAGGGCGGCGGCGAGGTCGTCGGGGTGCTCTCGCAGAGCCGCGCCCAGTGCGGCGCCGCCGCGCAGCGAGGACGTGGCGCCCATGCCCGAGTACAGGTTCATGCACCAGGCCGCGTCCCCCACCAGCACGACCCGCCCCTTGCTCCACCGCGGCATCCGCACCTGGTGCACCGAGTCGAACACGTGGTCAGGGGCCTCTTCCAGGGAGTCCAGGACGTGGCGAACCACGGGGTCGTCGTCCATCCCGGAGAAGACCGCGCGCTGTCGCTCGCCTCGTACGTGGGCACCTGCTCCTTCAACTGGAACGCGCAGATCATCGCCTTCCAGTTCGCCAGGTAGTCCTCGTCCGGACCGAACACCGTCCGGCGCACGCTCGAACGCATCCCGTCCGCGCCGACCACCAGGTCGAAGCTCTCGCTGTACCGGGCACCGGTGCCGGCGTTCTCGAACAGGACCTGCACCTCGGCAGGACCCTCGGTGATCGCGACCGGAGCGGTCCCGAACCACACCTCGACGCCCGTGATGCTCTGCCACAGCGCGGCCTCGATGTCGCCGCGCAGCACCGCTGCCGGCCCTCCGGGCTGGTCCAGGAATCCCAGAGCCGGCCTGCGCCTGCCCCGGCGGTCCACCGACCACGCTTTCGCGTCGGCTCCCCCTTCCGGGTTGCGGGTGTGCAGGTGGTCGGCGATGCCCAGGTCGACGGCGGCCTGCCGGCCCTCCGGGAACAGCCCGACGAAGTAGCCCCCGGTCCGCCGCTCGGGCGCCCGTTCGACGATCACCGGCGTCCAACCGGCCCGGCGCAGCCCGATCGCCGCGGACATCCCCGCGATCCCGAGCCCGACCACCAACGCCCTCTTCCGCATGGCCGTCACCGCGCCGGGCCGGACGGGACAGCGGCCGCCGCCGCGGTGAACTCCGCTGCCAGTCGGCGGTGGACGACACTGCGGACCACATCGAGAACGCCCGAAACCAGCACCTGGACCGGACGGCTGGACGGTACGAACCGCTGTTGCTTGATCCGTGCGGAGCGCCGCTGGCTGGTGATGTAGGGACGCAGGCCGGTCTCCCAGGCGTCCAGAGCGGCGGCGAGGTCGCCGGGGTGCTCCCGCAGGGCCACACCCAGTGCGGCGCCGCCGCGCAGCGAGGACGAGGAGCCCATGGCCGAGTAGGTGTTCATGCACCAGGCCGCGTCACCCACCAGCACGACCCGCCCCTTGCTCCACCGGTCCATCTTCACCTGGTGGATCGAGTCGAACACGTGGTCAGGGGCCTCTTCCAGGGAGTCCCTGTCGCTCGCCTCGTACGTGGGCACCTGCTCCTTCAACTGGAACGCGCAGATCATCGCCTTCCAGTTCGCCAGGTAGTCCTCGTCCGGACCGAACACCATCCGGCGCACGCTCGAACGCATCCCGTCCGCGCCGACCACCAGGTCGAAGTCCTCGCGGTACTGCTTCCCGGTGCCGGCGTCCTCGAGCAGGACCCGCACCCCGCCGGCGCCCTCGGTCATCTCGACCGGAGTGGTCGCGAACCGCACCTCGACCGGGTCCTCCGCCCCGTCGCCGGTGATGCCCTGCCACAACGCGGCCTCGATGTCGCTGCGCAGCACCGCTGCCAGCCCGCTGGGCGTGTCCAGCAATCCCAGAGCCGGCTTCCGCCTGCCCCGTCGATCCACCGACCACGAGTTCCCGCCCGGTCGCCATTCCGGGTTGCGGGTGTGCAGGTGGTCGGCGATCCCCAGGTCGGCCGCGGCCTGCACGCCCTCCGGGAACATGAAGATGAAGTAGCCCCCGGTACGTCGCTCGGGTGCCCGTTCGACGATCACCGGCGTCCAACCGGCCCGGCGCAGCCCGATCGCCGCGGACATCCCCGCGATCCCGAGCCCCACCACTAGTGCCCTCTTCTGCATGGCTTTCCCTTCTCCGATCACGTTCTGATGGATGGTTCAGTCCGGCACGACGACGGCGCGGCTGCGGCCGGTGTGTGCCGATGCCTGGCCGCCCGGGCTCAGCGGGGACGCGGTGCGGGCAGTTGCCGGGACCCGTCGGCGAAGCGGGCCATGACTCGGGCCGCCTCGGCGGGCATCTCCTCGGCCGACCACGGTCCGACGGGCCCGACACCCCGTGGCGCCCGGCACCGGCACGGTGCCCGACGTCCCCGCTGCCTCGCGTCGCGCGGCGAGGACATTCAGCCCGACAGGCCAGGGTTCATGCCCGCGGCGATCGCGAGCGGATCCGCCGCCCCCGGCCGAGACCTCCGCCCGGAAGGGAGCGGCCGACCGCTCGGCCGTCGTCCCGAAGGGCGGACGCGCGCGGTCGGTGCAGACCGGTCGCCCGTACCGGTGGACACCTCATCTGGCCGCGGCCGTAGTGCCACCAGGTGGCCGGCCCGCGCGCGTTGTTGTCCAGACCGGCCCCGACGAGGTGTGGGGGCGCGGAACCGGGCGGGACCGTCGGCTCGGGCAAGTCGGCACAGACGGGCGACGCACCGGGCGCGGTGACGACTGCAGCACGCATCACGGGCACTCCTTAACTAAGTTCAGTGCTGTGTCCAGCATTCCTGAACGCTGTTAAGGTGTCAACCATGAACAAGGGCATCACCCGGGAGCAGATCGTCACGGCGGCGCTCGAACTCCTCGACGACCAGGGCATGGACGCCGTCACCGTCCGCGCACTCGCCTCCCGGCTGGACGTCCGTCCCTCCGCCCTCTACTGGCACGTGCGCAACAAGCAGGAGCTGCTCGACGAGATGGCCACCGAGGTCATGCGCCGCGTGGCCGGCGCCTTCGCCGCGGTCCCGCCGGGCGACGGGTGGCGCGACGACCTCGCCGCCTACACCCGCGTGCTGCGCTCGGAGTACCTGCTCCACCGCGACGGCGCCCGCATCTTCAGCGGCACCCGAATCACCGACCCGGACGTGGTCCGCATGAAAGAGCCGTTGTTCGAACGCTGGACCGCGTCCGGCTGGAAGCCCGCCGACGCGGACGACGCGATCGACCTGGTCACAGCGTTCGCCGTCGGCTTCGTCATCGAGGAGCAGGAGAGGCGCCAGGCCGCCGAGGACGATCCGTCGCGCTACTCGATCGACCGGCGCGACGCCTGGCTCGGCGAAGGTGCGTCACTGGTCAAGGAAGCCGGACACCTCCGAGACGACGGCGACCGGCGGTTCGAACGGCTCCTCGGCATGGTCCTCGACGGGATCGCCGCCCGGCTGGAGACGTGACTCACCCGCACGCCTGCACACCGGCACCGTCGCGAGCCCCGCGGCCGCGAGGTCGCCGCGAACTCCCTGGCCGGGTGCAGCTGTGCATCCTGACGGGTGGCGCGGGGCTCGGGTGGTGGACGCCGTCGATCAACACGTGATTGCAGGGCGCGGAGTGCAGCAATGCCGCGGACTTCTCGTGCAGCGTGGGATACAACTCGGTTCCGGACGGGTTGGCCCGGGACCGCTCGATCGCCGGCACCAGAAGACCCATCGCTGTCCATCAGCTCGGCCAGGACGTCGTCGGCCTTCAACCCGGCCCGGTCCTGGCAGGGCGCCGCTACCTTGCTGCGGCGACCTTGCGCAGGGCGGCCTGTGCGGCCCAGTAGCCCGACATGCCGTGTGCACCGGCTCCGGGGGGCGTGGCGGCCGAGCAGATGAAGACCCCGTCGACCCCGGTGGCGTAGGGGTGCAGCGTGACGCGGGGGCGGAACACGAGCTGCAGCGGGTCGTTGGAGCCCGACACGATGTCGCCGCCGACGTAGTTGGCGTTCCTCCGGGACATCTCGGTGGTGCTGCACACGGCCGTGCCACGGATGCGGTCGCGAAAACCGGGCGCGAAGCGCTCGATCTGGGCGACGATCGCCTCCGTCGCGTCTCCGGTGTAGCCGGCCGGCACGTGGGCGTAGGCGTAGAACGGGTGCACGTCGTCGGCGGACCGCGACGGGTCGGCGACGTACTGCTGCGCGGCCAGGACGAAAGGCCGGTCCGGCATGCGGCCACCGGCGACGGTCGCCTCGGCCGACGCGATCTCCTCGAACGTCCCGCCGACGTGCACCGTGCCGGCGTGTCGGCTCGGCTCATGTGTCCACGGCACACCGCCCTCCACGGCGAAGTCGACCTTGAAGGCGCCCGGGCCGTGGCGGTAGGCGCGGTACGCGCGTGCGACGTGCCGTGGGAGTCGGTTGCCGATGATGTCGGCCGCGGCGCCGGGAGCGGTGTCGAGCATGACGAGGTCGAGGGGTCCGAGCTCGTCAAGGCCGGTGACGGTGCGTCCGGTCTCGAACAGCACGCCCCGCTGCGTGGCTGCGGCGATCATCGCCGTGGAGATGGCGGCCGAGCCGCCGACGGCGGCACCCCAGCCGTACCGGTGGGCGGCGGTGCCGAGCGCCACGCCGATGGCCGAGGACGCGAGGGCGTCGAGCGGGCGGAAGGCGTGTGCGGCGAGCCCGGCGAGCAGAGCGCGCGCCTCGTCCTGGTGCCAGCGTCGGGCCAGGAGCGAGGCGGGTTGCCCGGCGTACAGTCCGAAACGGACGAGGTGGAGCGGATGCCTGGGTATGTGGAGCACCGGTTGCAGGAACTCGTCGGCGATCGTGTCGAAACGGTCGTTCAGCGAGCCGAAGACGCGGGTCCAGATGCGGCCGTCGCGGCCGCCGAGGTGACGGCCGGTCTCCTCGATGGAGCGGTAGGCGGCGGCGCCGCGTCCGTGGTCGAGCGGGTGGGAGTACTGCACTGGCGGCTCCACCCACGACAAGCCGTGCTCGGCGAGGTCGAACGCCTTGGAGAACCGCGTGGTGATCGCCAGTGGGTGGATCGCCGCGCACACGTCGTGCACGAGCCCCGGAAGGGTCAGTTCCGCCGAGCGAGTGCCGCCCCCCAGGGTGTCGGCAGCCTCGATGACGCGCACCCGGACCCCGGCGTCAGCCAGTACGAGCGCGGCTGCGAGGCCGTTGGGACCGCTGCCGACGACGACAGCCGTCGTCACGATGTCTCCTTGTCCGGGCCCGCCGCTCGGGCGCTCGTGGACGCGGTGGTGGTGCGCAGTCCCGGTCTGTCGGACTTGCCGAGGGAGTTCTCGGGCACCTCGTCGATGAAGGTCACCGAGGCCGGCAGCTGGAACTTCGCGATCCGCTGTGTCAGGAACGCAACGAGTTCGCCCTCGTCGAGGACGCCGACGTCGCCGGTGTGCAGCCGACCGTTTATGAGGGCCTCGGCGGTCTCCTCCGGCCTGTTGAGGTAGCCGCGCATCACCGTGGGGCCCTGGATGACGACCTCGCCGCGCTCGCCGCGCGGCACCAGGGTGCCGTCCGGGGCCATGACGGCGACCGTCTGGCCGGGGAGGGCGACGCCGACCGTGCCGGGCTTACGGACACCGTGGAGCGGATTGCTCGTCGAGGCGCAGGTGCCCTTGGAGAGTCCGTAGCCCTCCACGAGCACCACGCCGAAGCGTTCCTCGATCCGGCCGATGAGCGCGGTCGGCATCGGAGCCGCTCCGCAGACGACGAGGCGCAGGGAGCTGGTGCCCGGCTCCAGGTCGTCGAGGTCCGGGGCGGCCGGGCCCACGTCGACTCCTGCGCCGGTCGCGGTGAGGTCCTCGAGCGCGAGTGGCGTGACGCCCTTCAGTGAAAGACCGTCGTGGGTGACAAGTACGCGTGAGCCGGAGTCGGCGACCTGGTACTCGGCCTCAGCGCCGGCCAGGGTGTGCGCCGCCGGCACGCGGGACGCGGGCTCGACCCGCGCCGCGAAGGCCTTGTTGGTCAGCGTGCCGACGGTCTCGTCGGAGAGACACAGACTGTCGGGCCGGGCGCAGGCGCGCTTTGAGGGAAGAGATGCGAGGTGCACGGGGCGTCCTTCGAGGAGGGGCAGCCGGCGAGGGGTCAGGCGGATGTCTCGTCGGGACGGTTCGGGTTCGCTTCCAGGGTCTGCCGACGGTGGTAGCCGGCGGCGGTCCAGGTGACGTCCAGCGGGACGGGACCGTTGGGTAGCCACGGCTGCTCCGCCACGCAGTCGGCGACCTTCCAGGTGCCCCGCTCGACGATGCCCAGCGCGGCGTCGACCACCTGATACTGCTGGGTGCGCCGGTGGATGGGCTGGGACTCGACCCAGACCACGACCAGGTCGCCGGGCTCGAGGCCGAGGCGCTTCTGCACGGCAGCGACGAGGCGGGCGTCATGCATGTGGCCGTCGCCGAAGTTGAAGCCGAGGACGGTGTTGCACACGAACTCGCCCTCGCGGACGGTGCGTGTCTCGATGTCGGCCAGGTGCGCGTACAGGAGCGAGAACAAGCCACGCCCCTGGCTGTGCATCGAGCGCCAGGCGAGTGCCTTCTGCAACGTCATCTCGGCATCGTCACGCTCGTACGGAGTCGGGATCATGCGCTGCAGCTGGTCGATCTGGTTCTCCACCCCGGGCAGTTCGTTGAGCCGCTCCTCCACACCGGGCTTCATCGCCCACACGGCCGAGGCCCAGTTCCCCGCGTACTGGCGCATGGAGGGCAGGAAGGAGACGAGGTCGGGACGCAGGTTGCCCAGAACCGGCCCGAACATCAGCAGCGCGAAGACCGGGACGAGCAGCAGCGGCCCGGAGAAGTTCCAGATGTTGTACGTGCCGGGATCGAACCCGACCCACAGGACGATCGCGATGAACCCGAAGAAGACATTCCACTCCAGTGGAACGGCGAGCGGGAAGGTCGAGGTGATGAAGATGTGGAAGGCCAGCATGCACAGCGCGCCGATCAGCGCCACGGTCGCGCTCGTCGTCAGCAGCAGGGTGATCGGGACGATGATCTCGACCCCGGTGCCGCCGACGTGCGCCGTGAACCAGGCGACGCGGGAGGGACGCAGATCGTTCGGAGCGTCCCGGTAGTGCAGACGCTTGACGGCTCGTCCTGGCATGGCCGGGCTGTTGGAGACCATCGGCGGCACGACGTTCTCGAAGTGGGCACCGAACTTGGACACGCCGGCGCCGATCCACACGACACAGATCACGATCTTGAACACCACAACGAGGTCGATGAAGTCCACCATGCCGCCGATGCTCCCCATCAGTGCGGAGAACAGCATGATCGGCAGGTACTGCTCGGACCGGCCGGCCAGGAAGACGACCTTGTCGCGCAGGCCCATCAGGGGCATGAGGACGAGAACCGGGAGGAAGTAGTGCGGCGCGATGAGTTCCTGCGCGCCGGTGCCCGCCGGCAGGAACTCGCTCGGCACGGGCTCGGCCCGCGCGGCCAGCGGGTAGACGAGGCTAGCCAGCACCCCGACGAACAGCGCGACGTCGAACCAGGTGCGCTCGTCACCGCCGGTGAGCGGCACGCGGTTGCCCCAAGGCGCCATGCGTATGGTGCCGGGACGGATCCAGTACCGGATGTTGCCTGTCATCGGGCGGAAGTGGCCGCACAGGGGGCCGAACGCACCGCCGAGTCCGATCACCTCAAGCAGCATCAGCCACACGGCCAGCTTCTGGTACACGATGATGTTGCGGTACCAGGAGCCGACGTCACTGAGCTCGATCCCGGACGTCACCGACGCGATCCAGATGCCGACACCGAAGTAGAGGCCGAGCATCTTGACGAGGTAGACGATGTGCAGCACGCGCGGTGTGCCGAACCCGTCGTCGACCCAGTGGGTGCAGAGGATGCGAACGCGTTCGCGCAGGGGAAGCCTCAGGAAGACCGCCGGCTCGACCGGCTGCGGCGACGGGTTGATGAATCCCAATGGGTGCTCCTCGTGGAGGGTCGTCCGGGCGGCACGCATGAGTCGCTGCCCTGCCGGCGTTGGCACGCCGTCGGCATCCGGGGCCGCGTCACGCGATCCGGAAGCACGGACTCTAGAAGCCGGTGAGACCTGGGACACTGTGCGCGCGAACCAAAAGAGCTGGTAAGCATTGGGCTCCGTACGCTGCTGTTCCGGTAGTGACAACCCAAGAGCCCGCCGCGCACCTGTGCCCGGGGACCGACGCACGACGAAAGGCCGACCATGGATCCCTCGGCGAACGGCGAGGAGATCGCCCGCCGCGCGGCCGCCCGCGTCGCCGGCATCGCCGCGGCCACGAGCGCGCAACTCGACGACGTGGCGCGCGTGCTGCAGGTCGAGCTCGCCGAGTCGATCTCGGAGCTTCGCGGGGACCAGCTGATGCTCGACCTCCTCTACGCGAGTGTGGAGAGCAACGTGAAGACGTTCTTCCACATCGCGCGGTACGGGGTTCCGGTCGACACGGTGGAGGCACCATGGCCGGCCGTCGAGTACGCACGACGCCTTGCGCAGCGCGAGATCTCCTCGAACGCCCTGCTGCGGGCATACCGCCTCGGTCATCGGCGCGCCCTTGAGTGGGTGGCCGGGGAGCTGGCCGTCGTCGAGCCGGACGGCAGGATCTCCTTCGCGGCGTTGCAGTTGCTTCAGGAAGCCGCCTTCGCCTACATCGACCGGGTTTCCGAGCTGGTCGTGGCGGAGTACGAGACCGAGCGGGAGCGGTGGCTGGCGAATCGCAGCACGATCCGCGCGGCCACGCTGAGCGCGCTCCTCGCCGGCGAGGAGGTGGACGTGGCCGCGGCGGAGCAGGTACTTGGCTACCGACTCCGCCAGGAACACCTTGGACTCGTCCTCTGGGCGGATGAGCGGATGGCCTCGACGGGACCGCTGGAGCGTCTTGGGCAGCTGACCGGCGAGATAGCCCAGGAGGTTGGTTCGGAGGGCTCGCCGCTGTTCGTCCCGCAGGACCGCTCGCTCGGCTGGGGCTGGGTGCCGCTGCCCGCAGGGGCGAGCATCGACCTCAATCGCTTGGCCCGGAGTCTTGGTGGGGCCGGGGGCGAGGTGAAGGCGGCGATCGGCGCGGTCGGGACGGGACCGGCGGGCTTCCGCGCGACACATCGTCAGGCATTGCAGGCTCACCAGGTCGCCGTCATCGGAGCTGATCGGGCCCACCGGATCACCTCGTTCACGGCCCCCGGACTCCGGGCGGCCGCGATCCTCGCAGGCGACCTCACGATCGCCCGCGACCTCGTCACATCGATGCTCGGGGGGCTGGCGCAGGACGACGAAGGTGTCGGGCGGCTGCGTGAGACACTCACCGTCTTCCTCCAGGAGAACCAGAGCTTCGTCGCAACCGCTGCGAAGGTTCACCTGCACAAGAACACGGTCAAGTACCGGGTGGACAAAGCGGTGCGGCTGCGAGGGCGGCCGCTTGAGGAGGACCGGTTCGACCTCGAGCTCGCGCTCGCCGCATGCCGCTGGCTCGGACCTGCCGTGCTCCCCCGATCTCCGTGATCTCCACCGGATCCCCGCACGGATGAGAACGGATTGGTCCACGGCCACTGAGCGAGCCGCTCTTTTTGGTGTGTCCGACCGAGGACTTCTTCGTCCGCACGGACGAGTCTGGGCCCCTCGCCATGGCGGAGGTGGCGCCGTGGGCACTGCGAGGATCACCAGCGGCACGGGGTGCTTCGCGAGGCTCCCGGCTCTTCCCGAGCGATCGGCGCGACGTCCATGACACCGTGGTGGCGCGGCGACTGCCGAAGTGGCGCGCGTACGCGGCGTGGACCGGCGTCCGCCGGTCGGGAACCGCCCACCGCCTGGAACATCGTCAAGACGACGCAGTCAGATGAGGAGTGCACCATGGCCGAGCCGCACGACGGCACGTACACGACGTCGGAGGAGTGGTTCGACTCCGGCGGCACCCGCTGCGCCGCACGCGTCTACCGGCCCACCATCTCAGATCAACCGTCGCCCGTCGTCGTGATGGCGCACGGTTTCGGCGCGGTGCGGGCGCTACGGCTCTACGCCTACGCCGAGCGCTTCGCCGCCGCCGGATACGCCGTCGTGGTCTTCGACTACCGGAGTTTCGGGGAGAGCGAGGGTGCGCCGCGCCAGGTCCTGGACATCGCGATGCAGCACGAGGACTGGCGCGCCGCCCTTCGCTACGCCAGGTCACTTGAGGGGGTCGACCCCGCACGAGTCGTGGCATGGGGTACCTCGTTCGCCGGCGGCCACGTCATCACCATCGCCGGCCAAGGAGAGCCTCTCGCCGCCGTCATCGCTCAGGTCCCGCACGTCAGCGGCCCGGCAGCCGTGAGGTCGACCGGCCTGCGGGCCGCCCTCAGGGTCGGCGTGCCGGGGATTCGTGACGCGATCGCCTCCCGGCTCGGTCGTGAACCCGTGTATGTCCAGAGCGTCGGCCTTCCCGGCCGCACCGCGATGATGACCTCACCGGACGCCTACCCAGGCATGCACACGCTCATCCGCGAGTCGGGGCTGAAGGAGGACACCTACCCCCGCACCGTGGCAGCCCGCATCGCACTGAAGATAGGCCTCTACTCGCCCCGGCGTTGGGCCGGCAGCATCGAGTGCCCGGTCCTGGTCCAGATCGTCGCGCAGGACGCGATCACTCCCCGGCGCGTCGCCGAACGCGCAGCAGGCAAGATGCGGCGCTCCACCGTCCGCGTCTACGACGGTGGCCACTTCGACCCCTACGTCGAGCCCTTGTTCGACGCCGTCATCGCAGACCAGATCAAGTTCCTGCACCAACACGTCCCCTCTCTGCCGAGAGGGCACGCATGAATCCCGCCCCGAACCGCACTCGCCACCGGATCACCTCCGAGGCGGAAACCGTCGCCACCCGCAGGGCTCCTCAGCCCCTCGTACAAGGCACCGCTCCCGGCGGGTGACAGCTTCGGCGTCGAAGCCGCCTGTCGTCCAGCCTCGTCGTCATATCGAGCGTCGGATGTGCGTCAAGATCCTTGGCGTTGTGGCCGGCGACAGCTCTCGCGTGCCTCCTGGCAGCGGAAAAACGCAGGTGGGGTGGGTATACCCCGCCCCACCTGTTATGCGTGGAAGACCACGTCGAGAACCGGCCCGGGCCAGAGAACCCGCAGGTCAGACGCCCATCTACACCGGCTCCAAAACCGGCAGGCACTCCGCAGGGCGGGTGGCGATGCCATGCCATGCCTTCATCTTGTTGATCAGCCGCTCAACGGTGTTCCTCTCCTTAGCACGTCAGAGGGCCATGCCTCCCGTTGCGTCGATGACCTGGCCGGTTACCCAGCGTGCGTCGTCGGAGGCGAGGAAGGCCACGATGTCGGCCATGTCTTCCGGCCGCCCGATCCGGCCGAGGGCGGCTAGAGACGCCGCTTGCGCCTCGGCATGCGGATCGCCCAGCAGGGTGGCCGCGCTGGCATCGGTGAGGACGGTTCCGGGGGCCACCGAGTTGACCGTGATGCCCCGGGGGCCCAGTTCCTTGGCGAGGGCGAGACTGAAGTTGTCCAGGGCTCCCTTGGTGGCGCCGTAGGCGATCATTCCCGGCGTGGCCAGGCGGGCCACGGAGCTGGAGATGTTGATGATCCGGCCCCCGTCGCGCAGGCGCGGCAGTCCCTGCTGCGTGACGAAGAACGGTGCACGCACGTTCACGGCGAAGACCTTGTCGAAGGCGTCCTCGGTCAGCGACTCCAGGGATGCGAAATCCCCGATGCCGACGTTGTTGACGATGATGTCGAGCTTCCCGTCGGGCATGTGCTCCGTGCCCGCGGCGTCGAAGGCGGCCCAGAGGCGGGCCGCGTCGCCGCGTTCGCCCAGCCCCGCCTGGAGTGCGAAGGCCCGTCCTCCGTTCTTGCGGATGCTTTCGACGGTCTCGCTCGCCGCCGTCTCGTCGCGGGCGTAGGTGACGCCGACGGCGGCGCCGTCCTGGGCGAGCCGCTCCGCGATCGCCCGGCCGATACCCCGGCTGCCGCCGGTGACCAGTGCGACCTTGTCCTCGAATGCTCTTGCAGACATGGCGGAAGACCGCCTCCCGTTCATCGCGTCGTCTCTTGAGTGCTGTGGAGCGCCTGGACCAGCGGCTTGTGTTCGGGCCACCACCGCTGGACGGCTTCGACAGCCGTCGTCGGGCTGACGTTGAAGCAGAGCTTCGCGCCGGGTGCCAGCTCGTGGGTGGTGTTGACCAGCACCTCCAACAGCGGGGTCAGCTCCGGGTCCAGCCGGACGCCGGCGCCGATCAGCACGATGTCGTAGTCCTTGGCGGTCAACGCGGCGCGAAAGACCGCCTCGGCCGTGCGGCCGTAGTCGAGCAGGCAGACATCGACACTGAGGCCGAGCTCCTGGAGCCGAGCCCGGCCCGCGGCCATTCCGGCCCGGACCGCCTCGGCGTCGATTTCAGGGAACGCCGCCCGTGACGAGGGCGCGTCGTCCACCAGCGCTGGATCCAGTCCGACGTTGAGCATGGACGGGGACATGTCGGTGTACCTCCTTTGACCTGGGGTTTCTCGGACCCACGGTAGGCGTCTGGAGGTCGGGCGGCCCTCCCACATTTCTGGGATACCGTGGCAAGGGTGAGTTCCCCGATGGTCCGGCGCGAGACCGTGCGCGACATCGAGGCGATCTGCCGTCTCGACCTCGACTCCCGAATACTGCGCCGCCGGATCGCCGACCGGCTGACCCGCCTCATCCCGGCCGACTCCTACTGCTTCAGCACGATCGACCCGATGACGCTGCTGACCGCCGACCAAGTCAGCACCGGGCTCGTACCGGAGGCGGCCGCGGCCGCCGCGCACAACGAGTACCTGGTGGACGACGTCCTGAAGTTCGCGGCGCTGGCCCGCTTCGAGGTGTCCGCGGGCACGCTCGGTGCGGCCACCGGCGGTGATCCGGAATCCAGCCACCGCTACCGGACCGTGCTGCCGATGATCGACGCACGGCACGAGCTGCGGGCGGGCTTCGTGGTGGACGGCCGCTGCTGGGGCGTCGTCGCCCTCTTCCGCGGCGGCCGGCGGCCCGACTTCACCCCGGCCGACGTCGGCGTCCTGCGGCGACTGTCCGCCCCGGTCGGTGCGGCCCTGCGCCGGGCCGCCCACCGGGCACCCGACGGCACCGCTGCGGGCCCGTCCGAGGCCGGAGTGCTCCTGCTCGACCAGGACTTGCGGCTGTTTTCGGAGAACCCGGCCGCGAAACTCTGGTGCGACGAGCTGGGCCCGTCGCAGGCGGAACTGCCGTCCGCGATCCTGGAGGTGGCCGCACGGGGAAAAGGCGCTGAGCTGCCGGCGTACGGACGCATCCGCGGCCGTTCGGGCCGGTGGCTCTCCGTCCAGGCCTCGCCGCTGAGTGGCGGCCCGCACCCGGCGGCCATCGCCGTGACGGTGCATCCGGCGCCGACCGCCGACGTGGCCGAGATACTGCTGCTCGCGTACGGGCTTACACCGCGCGAGCGGGACGTGCTGGCGCGAGTCGTCGCCGGTCTGCCGTCGCGGACCATCGCCGTGGAACTGCACATCACGGCGGCGACCGTGCAGGACCATCTGAAGAGCGTGTTCGCGAAGACCGGTGTCCGCAGCCGCAGCGAACTGGTGGCGACGGTCCTGGGGCTGTGACCGGACGAGTGACTACTGAGCGGCACCCGTGACGCGAGCCTCCGGTCGAAGCCACGTGGTCGTGGCCCGGACCGTCAAGAACCAGCGACTGGCTTCAGCCGGGCACATGTGGGCGTCCGCAGCTCACCGTCCGTGAACCCTGCTGCCTCAGCATCTCCTTGACCAACCGACGAGATGAGATGTCTTGCTGGAGGCGGCCACGGTCCGGTCGCGGGTGGGCACCAGCGTGCCGTCCACGATGAGCACGGTCTCCCTGCGGAACCGCCGCCGGGGCTGGAGGGCGAACGCCGACATCCACCTCGGCCAGCTCCAAGTCGCCTGCGGCATCATGTCGAAACGATCGGTCAGGCCGGTGCAGGCGCGGGCTCGGTGGGCCGGTCCTTGCGCAGGAGGCGGAGTTCGGTCACGACCGCCGAGGCGCACAGCACCGCTGCCATCAACGGGAGCCAGCGCGGTGCCGCCTGCCCGAGGAACAGTCCGCCGGCCCCGCCGCCGAGTGCGGCGCCCACATAGATGACGGAGCTGTTCAGGGACACGGCCACGGGACCCGCCGGCCCGGCCAGTCGGAGCAGGCGGTGCTGTTGGGGTGCGGCGTACATCCAGCCGGTGACACCCCACAGCACCATGGCGACGAGCGCCCCCGGGAACGACCCGCTCAGCTGTGGCATCGCCAGGAAGGCGACCGTCATCCCTGCCACCGAGACCAGGACCAGTCGCCGGCCCGCCGGACGGTCCATGTACACGCCGGCGAGGAAGTTGCCGACCAGGCCGCCGAGTCCGAAGGCGAAGAGCAGCACCGCGAGCCGACTGCCCTCGCCGGCGGTGGCCCCGGCGAACACCGTGGCGGCATAGGTCAGCACCGCGTACTCCGCGATCACCGCGAAGATCGTGACGGTCAGAACCATGCGCACCAGAGGTCCACGCAGGGCGGCGAACCTCTCCCGCGGCCGTTGCGCGGTGTGCTGGGAGGCGACGCCGCGCAGCCCGGCTGCGAGGGGCACGGCCACGGCGGCGGTGGCCGCTGCGAGGGCCGCCAGGGTGGGACGCCAGCCGAAGACGTCTGCCGCCCAGGTGCCCGAGGGCACCCCCACAACCGACCCCATCACCAGGCCGCTGGTGACCAGCGCGAGAGACTTGCCCGAGCGTCCTTTCGGGGCGAGCGCCGCCGCGAGCGAACTCGCGTGCGGAGTGAACTGGCTGGCCCCGGCCGCGACGAGCAGCCGCCCGGCCATGGCGGTCGGCAGCGAGCCGGCGACTGCGCACACCGCGTTCCCCAGGGCGACGGCGACCAGTGCCGCGGTGAGCGCGACCCGTGGTGACCGGCGGCTGAGGGGGACCGCGAGCAGCGGGCCGAGAACTGCGTATCCGACGGAGAACACCGTCATCAGCTGTCCCGCCGCCGATACGGAGACGTTCAGCGAGTCGCCGATCTGGGGAAGCATGCCGGCGATGACGAACACGTCGGTGCCGATGAGGAACGTTCCCACGGCCAGCAGCAGAGGTCTCATATGTCCGTCCTGGTCCGTGCCTGCGCGATGCAGCCGGTCATAGGGGTGACTGCGGTGCGGACCGCCTCCACGATCAGTGGTGGGAAGCCGTCCAGATAGAAGTGACCGCCGGCGAAGTCCCGGGTGCAGAACGCCGCGGTGGTGTGCTCGGCCCAGTCCTGCAGGTCACCGCGGCTGAGTTCGTCGTCCCGGCCCGTCCAGGCAGTGATGGGGCAGGAGAGGAGCGCGGGGCAGCTGCCGGGGCGGTAGGCGGCGGCCGCCCGGAGGTCGCTGCGCAGGGCCGGCAGGATCATCGCCCAGAGCTCGGGGTTGCCGGTGATCGCCGGGTCGGTGCCGCCGAGCCTCAGCAGTGCCTCCAGGGCGGCATCCTCGCCGTCTCCGGACAGTCGCGAGGACGTGCGCCGGTACGGCGCCTGCATGCCGGAGACGATCAGTCCCGCGGGCGGGGCACCGTAACGGTGTTCGAGCCGGGCGGCCGTCTCGAAGGCGACCAGGGCGCCGAGGCTGTGTCCGAACAGTACCGGCGTGGAAGCCGGACGGGGTTCGGCGAGCAGCCGTGCGATCTCGTCCGCGAGCTGCGCGACGTCGTCGAAGGCGGGCTCGGCACAGCGGTCCTGGCGCCCCGGATACTGCACGGCCAGGACCCGGACATCGGAGGCGAGCGCCGCGGAGAGCGGGAAGTACTGGCCCGCGGTGCCGCCCGCGTGGGGGAAGCAGACGAGCGTGCGGGCCTGTTCGCGGGCGCCATGGAAGGCACGGAGCCAGGCGGCGCGGTCACTCACCCCGTTGTGGGCGGTCGGAACGGTCATGCGGCGGCTCGTTCCGTGATCAGTGCCGCGATCGCGTCCACTCTGGGGTCGTACAGGAACTCCTGTACGGACACCTGGACTTGAAAACGCTGATGGAGGCGGGTCACGACCAGCGCAGCGGAGAGCGAGGTACCCCCCAGGTCCATGAAGTGCCGGTCGGGAGGTATGTCGGCAACGCCGAGCACCGTCGACCAGATGTCGGCGACGGCCGAGCGCACATCGCCGGGTTCGGGTTCGGGGAGCGTCCCGGCGCTGTCGTCAGCGTCGCCGGGGGCCGGCAGGCGGCGGCGGTCGATCTTCCCATTCGGGGAGAGCGGCAACTCGGGTGCGAGGACCACGTGGTGCGGAACCATGTAATCGGGCAGCAACCCGGCGACATGAGCACGCAGTTCGGCCGCATCGGGTGCGCGCCCGGGCACGGCCGCGACATGGGCGACCAGCCTGCGTTCCTCGCTGCCGAGCGATGTCCAGGCCACCACGGCGCACTCCCGCACCGCGGGGTGGCGGAGCAGTGCTGCTTCGATGTCACCCGGCTCGACCCGGTATCCGCGGATCTTGAGCTGCCCGTCGGCCCGCCCCAGGTACTCCAGCGCTCCGTCGGTCCGCTCCCGCACCAGGTCACCGGTGCGGTACGCGCGTACGGTCCGGCCCTCGACCAGGATGCTGCGGAACCGCTCCTGCGTCTGCTGCGGGTCGTGCACATAGCCATGGGCGAGGCCGACCCCGGTCAGCCACAGCTCGCCGCCCTCCGCACGCGGGACAACCTGGGCCGTCATGCCGGGAAGAGGCCGCCCGATGGGGGGAAGGTCGGGCCAGGAGCGGGGCGGGCCGGTGAGGGTGTGGGCGACGGCGACATGAGTCTCCGCCGGACCGTAGTGGTTGTGCAGACGCGCCGCGGGCAGCCGTCCGAACAGTTCCCGGATGGCGGGTGTGATGTGCAGCGCCTCGCCCGCCACCGCCACCTCGCGAAGCGCGCCGGGCAGTATGCCGAACTCAGCGGTCAGATCCGCCAGACGGCGCAGTGCCACGGGAGGCAGGAAGACCCGCTGGATCTCGCGTTCGCGGCACAGCTCCCACACGCACTGCAGGTCGACGCGTTCGGCGTCGGACGGTGTGTACAAGCAGCCCCCGCTGCACCAGGCCGTGAACACCTCCTGGACGAACACGTCGAAGCCGAGCGGGGCGAACAGCAGCGTGCGCAGTGGCTCGGAAGACGTGCTGGCCAGCGTCCACTCGATCAGGTTGTCCAGGCAACGGTGCGGCATCAGGACCGCCTTGGGCCCGCCGGTGGACCCGGACGTGAAGACCAGGTACGCGGGATCCTCGCTGCCCGGCTCCGCGCGGTGAGGCGCCGGGGCACGGTGCGCGCTGCCGGGCGTGGCGTACTGGCTGAGGGGCAGCACGGCGGGACCGTCCGGCACGTCCGGGGCTCGCAGACCCGACTCGATCAGCGCGAACCGGGCATGACTGCGCCGCCACATGTGCTGGATACGGTCCGCCGGATACTGCGGATCCACCACACAGAAGGCCCCGCCCGACCGCAGCACAGCGAGGAGCGCCACGCCGAGCGCGACTCCGCGGGAAGCCTGGATGAGCACTACGTCCCCGGGGCGCACCCCCTGTCGCGTCAGATGTCCGGCCAAGTAGGCCGACCTGCGGTCGAGTTCGGCATAGTCGAGGCTGCCGTCGGGTGCGACCAGTGCGGGCGCCCGGGGGTGGCGCCGTATCTGGGCGTTGATCATCTCCACTACACGGCCGGGCAATGCTCTGTCTTCTCCCTCGTGGCCGATGTGAGCGGGAGGCCCAGTGCGTCGAGGACCGACGCACGCGTCTCCTCGGACCTGAGCAGTTCGAACCGGTCGCAGCTCAGGCGCAGTGTGCGCTGCCGCCCGTGCCCGGCAGCGCGAACGAAGCCGGACGGGTCGGCGTCCGCGGAGACCAGATGCAGCACCTCCCCCTCCCAGGGCGACGTACGTGCGTGGTGGGCCGCGATCAGATGGCTCAGCCAGTCCGTATACGCACTCACCATGTGCCCGGCGCTTGCCGCGATCTCCGCTTCGCCGGCGCCTGCCGCGCGCAGCGCCGCGTGAGCCTGGCGGGCCACCTCGCTGGTCAGCTCTTCAACGAAGCGCTCCGGGTCCTCGGCCAGTGCGACGGTATCGATCCGCTCGCTCAGCTCCTGCTCGTCCGGTTGGACGCCGAGACCGCCGAGTCGCGCCCGGTAGTCCGCCGTGATCGAGTCCAGGGACGTGGCCTCGGCGTCGAACAGCACGATCAACGGCGGCTCCCCGCCCAGGGCGGCGGCCACCTCGAAGGCGAGCGGCGCCGAGGCGCAGTACGCGGCGACCGCCGCGATCGGCCCCGTCCCGGACGGCACGTTCGCCAGCAGGCGGGCCGCGTAGTCGGCGCCGCTCACCGCTCGCGGCAGGGGGGCTCGTAGCAGGCCGTGGACCCGTACCCCGTGCCCGTCCAGGCCCAGTTCGTCGATCCGGGCCTCCTTCCGGTAACCGGGGTAGTCGAGTGTGAGAACCACAGGCTCTTCCCTCTGGGGCATGGACGAGGTCCTTTCGCTGCTCACTGCGGGTCCCCGCCGACGAGGCCGGACAGCGTGCTCAGTTGTGCGGACATCAACTCGTGGGCGCCGTCGACGAATTCCTCCATGGAGGCGAGCTGCTGCCCGGCGACGGCGGTGAAGATCCGTGCTGCGGTGCTGGGCTCCGGGGCGGCCGCGGGCCCGATCGGAGCGGACGCCGCGCCCGTCGGCGGGGGCGTTTCCTGCACCGGCGTCTTCGCGCGGGTGAGCCGGGGCAGTTCCGGCGTCGGGTACGGCTCGCGGCGGAAGGGATAGCCGGGCAGCCGAACCCGACCGCCGCCCGTCGCCATGGCTCGCCAGTCGAGGCTCAGGCCACGGCGGTACAGCTCCGCCAGCGCCTCGTGCAGCCCGCCGTCACCGGCCGACTCCCCCGACTGGGTCGCGATCCAGTGAGTGCCGGGCAGCGCCGTCCGGCCCAGCGACGTGAGTACGCCCGCGGGCCCGAGCTCGAGAAAGTCGACGTAGCCCAGCGCGTGCACAGCGGCCAGGGTCCGCTGGAACAGCACCGGCCGGCGCGCCTGACGCACCAGATGTTCCGCGTCCACGACGGACCCCGCGGGCAGCACCTCGCCCCGCGCGCTTGCGCCGCACGGCAACCGCAGCGGCGTGAACGTGAGGGACTCGGCGGCCTCCCTCAGCGCGGGAAGCACCGGGTCGAGCAGCGCGGAGTGGAAGGCGCGATCCCCGTCGAGCGGCCGGCAGGCGATGTCCTCCCCGGCCAGCACCCGGTGGGCGGCCGCCTCGATGGCCTCGGGGTCCCCGGACAGCACGAGGGAACGCGGCCCGTTGACCGCGGCGATCTCCACCAGCAGCCCGGCGCACAGCTCCCTCACGGTGTCGGCGTCGCCGTGCACGGCCAGCATGCGGCCGGGAGCGGCGGCCCCGATGAGGTTGCCCCGCGCGGTGGTGAAGCGCAGCCCGTCGGCGAGTGAGAAGGCACCCGCGGTGCAGAGCGCTGCCATCTCGCCGAGGCTGTGCCCGAGCACGCACTCGGGCTCGACCCCGAACTGCCGCCACAGCCGCACCAGTGCCATCTGCAGCGCGAACTGGGCTGCCTGCGTGACCACTTCCGCACCGTCCGAAGGCGGCGTCAGGAGTACGTCGAGCAGGCTGCCCTGTGCCTCCTCCTGCCGGTACGTCTCCTCGCACTCGTCCAGGACCTCGCGTACGACGGCGTACTGCCGGTACAACTCCCGTGCCATCCCCGCGGTGGCCTGGCCCTGCCCGGAGAAGGCGAAGGCGATCGGCCCTGCGGTGGCCGGCTGCTCCTCGTCGGGCAGCCGCAGGAACCGGTCGAGGCCGTCGGCCAGTTCCGCAGCGGTCCGGCCGTGCACCACCGTGCGGTGGGATTGGTGCGTGCGGCCCAGCGCCAGCGTGGTGTGCACGTCGGCGACGCCAAACCCGGGTCGTGCTCTCAGCTCGTCCCGCAGTCGCACGGCAACCTCGTGCAAGGCCTCCTGGGACCGTGCGCTGATCGGGACCGGAAGCGGATGGGCGGGCTGCGGGCGGACCGTCGCCGCCGGCGGTTCCTCGAAGAGCACATGGGCGTTCGTCCCGCCGAACCCCAGGGCGCTGACCCCGCCGCGGCGCGGCACGCCCCGGGACGTCCGCCACTCCTCGGCCACGGTGGCCAGGCGGAACGGACTGGTCTCCCAGGGCAGCCGGGGACTTGGCCGGGTCACGTTCGCGGTGGGCGCGATGATGCCGTGCCGCAGCATCAGCACCGTTTTGACGAGGCCCGCCATCCCGGCGCAGGTGTCCAGGTGCCCGAGGCTGGGTTTGACGGAGCCGAGGGTGCAGAACTCGGTCCTGCCCCGCTCCGATCGGTACGCCCGTGACAGCGCTTCGAACTCCACCAGGTCGCCCAACTCGGTTCCGGTGCCGTGGGCTTCCACATGGCCGACGGAATCGGCGTCGATGCCCGCGCGGGCCAGGGCGAGCCGGACGACCTCCGTGTGGCCCTGCACGCCGGGGGCGGTGAAGCCGGCCTTGGCGGCGCCGTCGTTGTTGACCGCGGAGCCGAGGATGACCGCCTGGATCTCGTCCCCGTCGGCCAGGGCCGCATCCAGCCGCTTGAGCAGCACGACGGCAACGCCGTTGCCACCGACCGTGCCGTCCGACGCGGCGTCGAAGGCCCGGCACACCCCGCTCGGAGACAGGATGAACTCCGGATCGGGCACGTACCCCTCGGTCTGGGGCAGATGCACGGCCGCGGCCCCGGCCAGGACCAGGTCGTTCTCGCCCGACAGCAGTGACTGGGCGGCCAGATGGACCGCGACCAGCCCGGTCGAGCAGGCGCTCTGGACGGCTACGGCCGCGCCTGTGAGGCCGAGGCGGTAGGCGACCCGGGTGGCGAGGAAGTCCTGCTGCCCGCCGATCAGCCCTTGCATCTCCTCCATGACGTTCGCCGAGGGCGCGCCGCCGCCCATGCCGTGCCGGGCGAAGTAGGGCAGGCCGGGGCCGTACAGGTTCATCCCGCCGCCCGCGTACACCCCGACGCGACGGCCGTGTGCCTGGCCCGCGTATCCGCCGTCCTCCAGGGCGTGGGCGCAGCACTCCAGGAACAGCCGGTGCGCCGGGTCGGTGAGAGCTGACTCTTTCCGGCTCATCCCGAAGTGGTCCGCGTCGAAGCACTCGGCGTCGTCGACGACTCCCGCAGCCCGCACCCGCCCGTCGTCGCCCTGCCCGTTGCCCAGGCTGCGCACGCTGCTTCTGCCGGCGCGCAGATTCTCCCAGAGCGAGGCGGGGTCCGGCGCGCCCGGCAGTCGCGCGGCCATGCCGATGACGGCGATCCGCCCGTCGGTGGCCGCCGGCGCGGATCCGGATGCCTGGGGCCCCGGGTCCGCGCCGGGAGCGAGGTGTGCGGCGAGGGCGGCGACACTGCTGTGCTCGAACAGGGCGGCGTCGTCCAGGGAGAGGCCGAGAGTGGCTTCCAGGAGGACCTTGACCCGCATCAGCGCCAGGGAGTTGAGTCCCAGGTCGAGGAAGGAGACCTGCGGCTCGGCCGCGCGGCCGAGCACCTCCTCGACGAGCGCACCGATGCGCTGTCGCAGCTCCCGCTCGCTGAGCGCCTCCATGTCAGCGCTCCTCTCCCTGCAGGACGGTCAGCCGGTGCGCCACCCCGCGGATGGTGGGCGCGGCGAAGAAGTCGGCCACGGGTATGCGCTGCCCGAACTCCGTGAGGACGCGCTCCAGGAGGCGTACCGCCGACAACGAGTTGCCGCCGATGTCGAAGAATGAGGTGTCCGGTGCGATCGTGTCGACGCCCAGCTCGACCGCCCAGAGCTTGTGGACCGTGGGCTCGAGATCGCTGAGCTCGACGTCCGTTGCCGCAAGGGCCGGTTCGGCCCGCAGGGTGAGCAACTCGCCGCGGGCGAGTTTGCCGGTCGCGCCGTACGGAATCCGGTCGAGCCGCACCCAGGACTGCGGTACGAGGTAGTGCGGCAGTACCGTGGCCAGCTGCGCGCGCAGCGGGGCGCTCCAGTCGCCGTCGGGCGCGTGCGCCGGCGAGAGCACCACGAAGGCGGCGAGTTCGGTGTCACCGGACTCGCCGGGACGGGCCAGGACGACGGCCTCGCGCACACCGTCGAGACGGCCGAGCGCCCACTGGGCCTCTTCGGGTTCCACCCGGTAGCCGCGGATCTTCACCTGTTCGTCGATGCGGCCGATGTACTCGAGGACGCCGTCGTCGCGCCACCGCACCAGGTCACCGGTGCGATAGCGCCGTTCGCCCGAGTCCGGCGTCCGGAAGAAGCCGCGCGCGGTGGCGTCGGGGTTGCCGTGATAGCCGTGTGAGACGGCGACACCGCCGATGACGAGTTCGCCGGGGACACCGACCGGCACCGGCCGCCCCGAGTCGTCGACCACGGCGAGCGTGACATTGTCCACCGGCCGTCCGATCGGTACCACCGTCTCGGTCGCCGGGTTCACCCGGTGCGAGGTGACCACTACGGACGTCTCGGTGGGCCCGTACTGGTTGTACAGGCTCAGCTCGGGGCAGTGTGCGGCGAGTTCGCGCAGCTCGGGGGTGAGTGTCAGCTTCTCGCCGCTGATCAGCAACTGGCGCAGGGACGGCACCGCCTTGAGCTCGCGGGCCAGGTACTTGAGAGGGGTGAACGGCACACTCATCCGCTCCACCTCGAAGTGGCGCAGCTGCGCGGCGACGGCTGCCGGGTCGTAGCGGGTCTCGTCGTCGACGGTGATCAGCGCCTGTCCCGAGGCGAGGGTGGAGAAGATCTCCTGGACGCTCACATCGAAGCCCGCCGAAGCCCATTGCGCGGTCCGCAGCGCACCGAGCGTGCGCAGTTGCCAGCGGATCAGGTTCACCGGGCCCCGGTGCGGGACGGCCACCGACTTGGGGCGGCCGCTGGAGCCCGAGGTGTAGAACAAGTACGCCGTGGCCTCGTCGTCCACGGTCCGGCCCAGCGGCTCGTCCGTATCGCTGGGCGCCACGTCCTCCAGCCACTGCACCGGGCACGGCAGGGTGTCGGCCGTGTCGCCGTCGAGCGTGCGGTCGGCGACGACGAGGCGGGCTCCGCTGTCCGACAGCATGAACGCGCGCCGCTCGGCGGGCAAGGCGAGGTCAACCGGCACATAGGCGGCACCGCACTTGAGCACGGCGAGTACCGCCGTCGCCAGACCCGGGCCGCGCGACACGCTGACCGCGGCGACCTCGCCCTCGGCCAGGCCCCGGTCGGCGAGCCGCCGTGCGAGGCGGTTGGCCGCTGCGTCCAGCTGCGCGTAGGTGAGCGGGGCGCCCACGCCGGCCACCGCGAGGGCGTCCGGTGTCAGAGCGGCCTGCTCCTCGAACAGCCCGTGCAGCGTGGCGGGTTCGGTCTCCGTACGCTCGCCCTGGAAGCCGGCCAGGGTCCACTCGTCGCGTGCGGTCAGCGCCAGCAGCTCGCAGAGGGCGGCGTCCGGAGCATCGACCGAGCGGCGCAGCAGCTTCTCGATGTACTCGGCGATCCGTCGCACCGTCGACTCGTCGAAGAGGCCGGCATCGTATTCGACGGTGCAGCGGATGCCCGCCGCTCGGTCGCTGAAGTAGAAGGTCAGGCCGAACGGTGCATGCTTGCGCGGTACTTCGCGAAACTCTGCCGTCAGTCCGGTGTCCTCGAAGACGGAGCCCAGCTCCTCCTCGTACTCCACCGCGGCCTGGAACAGCGGGTTCGCGCCACTGCTGCGGTCCGGGTTGACGACCTCCACGATCTGGTCGAACGGGACACCCCTGTGGTCCATGGCCGCCGTGGTGCGGGCCTTGACACGGTGCAGCAGTTCCCGGAAGCCGATGCCGCCGGACAGGTCGAGCCGCAGTGCGACCGTCTCGACGAACATGCCCACCACGTCGGCCGCGTCCTCGGGCCGGTTGGTGACCGCCGTACCGATGACGATGTCGTCCTGCGCGGCGAACCGGCCCAGGGTGGCGGACACCGCACCCAGCAGTGCCATGAACGGCGTGCAGCCCTCGGCCCGCGCGAGCGAGCGGATGCCGCCGCGCAGCTCGCCGTCGATCTCGTGCACCAGCGTCGCTCCGCGGACCTCGTGTCCGGCCGTGCGCGGCCGGTCGGTGGCCAGGGTGAGCGGGGCGGCGTCCGCCAGATCCCGTTGCCAGTAGGCGAGTCCGTCGGCGGTGGAGCTATCCTGCACAGTGGCGGGCCACGGGGGCAGTTCGGGCAGATCGGTGGGCTCACCCGGCCACGCGCGGTAGTAGGCGGCAAGGTCGCGGCACAGAATGCGGGTGGACAAGGCGTCGAGCACGGCGTGGTGAGCCACGAGATACAGCAGGTGGCGCTCTCCGTCGAGCCTGCCGATCCTGGCGCGTATCAGCGGGCCGGTGGCGAGGTCGAAGTCCGTCTCGTCTTCGAGGTCGCGCAGCCGCAGCAGCGCGGCTGTGTCGTCGTGGCCGGGCAGCTCCGTCACCGGGCAGTCCACCGCGACGGCGTCGAGCACGACCTGTTCCAGACGGTCCGCACGTTCCCGGAAGACGGCACGCAGTTGGGGATGGCGTGCCACGACCCGACGCAGGGCGCCCCGCAGCGCTTCGGTGTCGAGCGGACCCTCGATGAACAGGGCCTTGGGCTCGTAATAGGTATGGCTCCCCGGCGTCATCCGGTCCAGCAGCCACAGCTGGCGCTGCAGCGCGGTGACGGCGGCGGTGCGGGGCGCCGCGGCAGGGACGGGAGCGGCTTCGGCCCGGGGCTCGGTCGACGCGGCGCGGAGCCGGTCGAGCTCGGGCAGCCCGCCGAGCATGCGCTCAGGGGGGACGCCGAAGTCTATGAAGCATCCGATCTCGTCCGCTCCCGCGGCCGTCAACGAATCGAGTACCGGCCGCACTTCGGCGGCGTTGCCGATCAGGGCACGGGTTTCGCAGTAGCGCTCGTAGGCCAGGTCGAGTACGTAGTCGAGGTCGTCCTGGTGGGTGGCCAGCAGATCCACGTCGATGCCGAGGCTGTTGGCGGCGTTGTCGAACAGGTCGATCGAGGAACGCAGATAGTCGCAGAACGGCTTGCGGGCCTCTTGCCGGGCGCGTTCCGCGTCGGGTTCGAGATAGGTGTGCACCAGGACCACGACACGTCCTGTCGCGGGATCGTGGCCGTGGGCCGCGCGGGCGGCACGGTAGCGGGCGATGTTCGTCGCAAGGTCCTCGACGCTCTGGGTCATGAGGTTGGTGACGACGCCGAGTCCCGCGCGTGCGGCCCGCTCATAGCTCTCGGGGTTGGACAGGACCGCGGCGAACAGCGGGACGTCGTCGCCCTGTACGGGCCTGGGATGCAGGCTCACCTCGGTCGGGCGGCCGTCGCCCGAGGTCATGGCCACCGACCGGCCGGACCACAGGCTGCGGAAGGTTTCGAGATGTTCGTACATGATGTCCCGCTGCCGGCCGTAGTTCTCCGGTGCCAGGACGAAATCGGTGGAGTGCCAGCCGCTGGCGAAGCCGAGGCCGACCCGACCGCCGGAGAGGTTGTCGACGACTGCCCACTCCTCAGCCACCCGGATGGGGTTGTGCAGGGGCAGTACGACGGAGCCCGCGTGCAGTCGGATCCGGGAGGTGCGCGTCGCCAAGGAGGCTGCCAGGACGGAGGGGTTGGGGAACAGCGCGCCGAACGAATGGAAGTGCCGTTCCGGCAGCCACAGGGCGTGGAAGCCCAGCTCGTCTGCGTACTCCGCGGCCTGCAGCAGGTGTTGGTAGGCGACGGCGCTGTCGGGCGCGGGGTAGTCGCCGAAGAAGTAGAGACTGAAGTCGGGGGACGTGCGCGCGGTGGTCCCGGCGGGCGCGGGGTCGGGTGTGCCGGTACGGGGCGCCCCGGCCGGCGGACGGCGGGTGGTTCCGGTGGCAGGGAGAGGCTCGGCGGTCGCGACGTCGTCGGTCAGGTCCGTCTCGGGTGCGGGCTGCGCGGCGGGCAGGGCGGGCGAAGCGCCGACCGCCGGGCCGGGGTGCAGACCCCTGAGGACCCTCAGCTGTTCGGACGTCAGCTCGGAGAAGCGGGTCATCATCTTGCCCGCCAGCTGCAGCTGGTCGGTGAAGAGGGCGAGCGCGGACTCCAAGGCGTCGCCGGTCGGAACCGGAGGCTGCGCGACGGGGGCGCGCCCAACGGGCTCCGTGGCCAAGGCCGTTGTCGGGGCCTGAGCCGGGGCGGCCGAGACTGCCGGCACAGCGGGAGCCGAACGGTTCATGGCACGACCCGCCACCGCTTCGGCCAGCTTCTGCGGGGTGTCGACGCCCGTGAACAGCTCACGCACTGACACCCGGACTCCGAACTCGGACTGCACGGCCCTGGCCAGCGCCATGAGCGACAGCGAATCCGCACCCGCGGCGACGAACGATCGTTCAGGGTCGAGCTGTTCCGCCGGGAGGACCAGCCGATCCGCGACAAGAGCGAGCACCTCGCCCACGGTTACGGTCACTTTCGCTGCTCCAATCCTTGGACTGATGCCTCGCGCCGCCAGTAGACGCCCAGGCCGTCGATGTCCTGGACGGGGCCCGTGATCCCGAACCGGGCCCCCTAGTCGTGCACGGTTTCGAAAGGAGTCCGCCATCCACACGCACCGGTCGGTCACGTCGTAGGCCCTGGGCACGGCCCGCACCACGATGCGGGTCCCGCCGCGCCATACGCCGGTCTCCATGAAGTCACCGGGTACGCCGTCCGCGAGCGCCGTCTTCACGCAGTGTTCGACGTTCTCCGGGCGACGTGTCCCGATCATGGTGTGTCTGGGTACACCAGCGCAAGTACGAGCAGTGCATGCGCCGGTAGTTGGGCGAGGACGTCCTCACGGACACCGACAGCGCAGTGGTTTGGCGGCTCGCCGGGAACGACGAGCACGTGGAACGTACGGTGAACGACCTGGACGGGAGACAGCCACGATGCGTCTCCCCGACTTCCTCGACAGCGTCGGTTTCACCGGCGGAGATGCGGGAGGAGGCAGGGGCGTCCTGCCTCGGCCTGCGTCATTCGGCGGGGGTGCCCGAGGGCTGCGGCTCGCCGAGCATCTGGCAGGTGGCCGCTTCGACGAGCGTCTTGTTCGCGGTGGCGGCCTTCTTCTCCTTGATGCCGAAGTTCGTGCTCGTCAGGACGGCGACGCTGCGCCGACCGCTCGCGTCGGTGTAGACCTCGCTGGAGTAGCCGGGCAGGCCGCCGGTGTGCCCCCAGACGGTGCCGCAGGAGGTGTCGACCCGCATCAGGCCCAGTCCGTAGCCTCCTCCCTCCTCGGGAGCGTCGACCGTGGTGCGCATCTGCTTCAGCTGCGCCTCGGGCAGCAGATCGCCGGAGATCAGTGCGGTCTGGAAACGCTGCCAGTCCTGTGCGGTCGAGACCATACCGCCGGCCGCCCAGGACCAGCTCGGGTCGATGGCGGAGGTGTCGACGTTGTCCTCGCGGCGTTCGGGACCGGCGAACCCGACGCCCTCGGGCAGGTCCACGGTCCCGGCGAGAATGGCCTTCAGGCGCTCGGCATCCGGCTCGTAGCCGGTCACGTGCTGCTTCCCGGTGGTCGCGTCGGTGTTCGTCACCAAGAACGAGTCCTTCATGCCGAGCGGCCCGGTGATCCTCTCCTGGATCAGCTCCGCCAGGTCGCTCCCCGCGGCCTTCTCCAGAATGAGTCCGAGTGCCTCGTAGCCCGCGTTGCTGTAGGAGTACGTCTCACCGGGCGCGGACTCCTGCTGGGGTGTGACGGCGAGGAGTTGCTCCGGCGTCCAGGTGCGCTGCTCCTGACCGGTGAGCGAGGGCAGGAACTCCGGCGTCAGCAGGAAGTCGCCGAGCCCGCTGGTGTGGTTGAGCAGCATCCGTACGGTGATGTCGCCGCCGCCCTCGACCAGACCGGGCAGCCATTTCTCCACCGTGTCGTCGAGGCTGATCTTCTTCTCGGCGACCTGTTGCAGGACGAGGGTCGCGGTGACCGTCTTGGTGTTGGAGCCGACCCGGAACCGGTCGCTGACGGCGATGCGGTGATCTTCCTTCGTCCAGGATGCCTGCTTCGCGATCTCGACGGGCTTCCCGTCGCCGGAGTCGACCCGGACGATGACGCCCAAGGAGCCGGTGTCGGCCGCCTTCTGCGCGAGGCCGGCCAGCCCGGTGTCGCCCGCCGGGCTCACCGCTTGCCGCCCGGCCCCGTCCGACTCCGCATCCGAACAGCTCACGAGCGCCGCGCCCATGCAGGTTGCCAACGCCACGGTCAGCACTCCCCGGCGAATTTGGTGACTGCGGCACGACATATGTATGGGCATGACAGGTTCCCTTCGGCGCATGACAGTTGCTCTGTGCGTCGAGGGACCTGGCAGCCATCCGTCGAGCGGCCTTCCGGCGGGTCCCGCGCACAACAGCCATTCAGTCAGCGGCGCGCTCCCGGCACATCGCTCGATGGCGGGCTTCCCGCGGGCACGAGGTCACTCCAAGGAATGACCTCGCGGGGCCCGGCGCCCCGCCCACCAGGAAGGGGCGGGTCAGGACAGGGTGTTCCTGGCCAGCACCGCCGCCTGCGCCCTGCTCTGGCAGCCGGTCTTCGTCAGCACACGGCTGACGTGCGTCTTCACCGTGTGCAGGCTCACCACGAGCCGTTCGGCGATCTCGGCGTTGCTCAGCCCGTCCCGGATCAGACGCAGCACGTCGACCTCCCGCTCGGTGAGGTCCCGCAGCCGGGCCAGCTCCTGGTCGCCGGGTCGGCGCCGGCCGCTGAGATGCCCCTCGATGATGCGCTGGGTCACCGCCGGGCTCAGCGCGCTGTACCCGGCCGCCGCGGCACGCACGGCCCCAGTCAGCTCCTCGTACGAACTGTTCTTCAGCAGAAAACCGGAGGCCTCGGCGGCCAGCGCGTCGTCGACGTACTCGTCCAGGTCGAACGTGGTCAGCATCAGCACCCGGCTGCGCCCCGGCCCGGTCAGTCCCCGGCGGCCCAGCTCGGCCAGCGCCCACAGCCCGTCGCGGCGCGGCATGCGGATGTCCATCAGCAGCACGTCGGGCCGCAGCCGCGCGCACGCCTCGACGGCTTCCGCACCGTCGTTCGCGGTACCCGCCACGGTGATGTCCGCCTGGCTGTCCAGGATCGCGCTCAGACCGGCGCGGATGATCGGCTCGTCGTCCACGACAAGCACACTGATCTGCTCAGACACCGGCGTGCTCCCACGACATCGTGGCCACGACGCGGAAGCCGCCGTCACCGGTCGGTCCCGCGGTGAGTTCGCCGCCCAGGGCACCCACCCGTTCCTCCATGCCGGCCAGGCCGAGTCCGACACCCGCGCCGGCCGTTGCGCGCCGCGCCGCGCGGCCGTTCACGACCTCGCACCGCAACTCTTCCGCCACGTCGTCGACACTCACCCGGACCGGCGCCCCGGGCGCGTGCCGACGTGCGTTGACCAGCGCCTCCTGCACGACGCGGTACGCCGCCGACTGCACCGGCCCCGGCACGGACTCCAGCCTGCCGCCCGTGGTCAGATCGACCGTCCCTCCCGCGGCACGGTGGCTGTCCAGCAACGTGTCCAGCCCGCCGAGGTCCGGCACCGGCCGGAGCGGGACCGCGTCCGCGGGATCGCGCAGCATCCGCAGCAGGTCTCGCAGCTCGCCGCTGCTCTGCCGGCCCGCCGTCGCCAGCCCGTCGACCTGGGCACGGGCCCAGCCGGGCAACTCGCTGCCGCGGGCCCGCAGGGTCTCCGCGTGCACGACGAGCAGAGTCAGCGAGTGCGCGACCACATCGTGCATCTCACCGGCGATCCGGGTCCGCTCGCGCTGTGTGGCCTGCGCCGCCTCCAGGGCCTGCGCCCGGCGTGCGTCAGCCGTCCGCCGCTCGGCCGCGGCCAGCAGTTCCTGCCGGGTCCGCGCGGCGAACCCCATGGCCCACGCCAGCGGCATCGGGGCCAGTGCGGCGAGGACGTCCAGACCGCCCTGGAAGTCGCGGGAGTCGGTCGTCATCCGGTTCAGCCACACACCGGCCACGCTCAGCACGGTGACGCCGAGGACCGCCGACACGGTCCGTCGCCAGCTCGTGCCGTGGTTGCCCAGGTTGTAGAGGAGCACCGCCAGCGGCAGGAAGACCAGCGGCGACAGCTTGGCCCCTGCGCCCGCACTGCCGACGAGCGCCGCCAGCAGGGCCCCGAAAACCACGACGAAGGCAGTGGCCGGCAGCCGCCGCCTCAGCAGCAGGACCACCACCCCCACCGCCTCGTACACCGTGAGCGACACCCATGCCGCCCCGGAGGTGTCCACGTACGGCTGCGACAGCAGCGGCGGCAGAAGCGTCAGCACGATCAACCCGGCTTCGGCGCCCCACCGGGGCCACCTGCCGTCCATCACTCTCATCCCTCCGACACTAGGACCTCGCACGCCGGCCTTCGTCACTCCAAAGAGCCACTCGCATCGCGACACGGCGCCATCCCAGTCCTCCGTGTCACCGACTGAGTCGCGTGGCGCGACGGAACTGCCGCACGGACAGGTGACACCTTGACCTGGCCTGCCGAGAGGCGGCCTGGAAGGATGTTTCGGTGCCCGAGCCGTGGCCGAAGGAGTTCCGCGAGGACATCGTGCGGGTCGCGCGCAACCGTGAGCCCGGTGCCACGCTGGACCAGATCGCCACCACGGACGAGGGCCGGCTCCCGCAACTGCCCGTGCGCTCCACGAGTCCGCTGTCTCCCGCTAATGGGACTGCGGGAACTCCTGCCTGACGGTGAGCGTCACGAGCCCTCAACGTCACATCGTTACTTGCAGCTCTGACGCCACCCGATCTGCTCGACGCACGCCTGGCATCCCATCAGAACGAGCGCCAAATGAGCGTCACGAGCGTCATCTCAGCGTCGAGACATCGCCCGTGACACCCACACCGCACATACTGCGCACGCAAGAAACCGCGGGTCAGGAGCCCTTCACGGCCGGTTCAAGGATCGCGACACACTCCACATGGTGCGTCATCGGAAAGGTGTCGACCTGCACGCAGGGAGGACAGCAGCAGGTCAGAGATGCTCTTGGGGCCCGGATGAGTTCCGCCGGGCCCCAAGAGCGTCAAGTTAGCGTCACGGCCTCCATCGGTCGGCACCAGAACTCTGGCCCGTCGTTGCTCACCGCAGCACGCAGCGCCTCCACAGGTACGGAGCCTCACGCCGATGGAGTCGCGTCGGCCGACTCCTGCTCCGGATACGCGGCCGGCTTCTCCGGACAACGCGGAGACATCCGGCATCCCGACCCGCTCGGACCGCGCGAGGCCAGCGCCCAAGACACCACCGTCCTGCTACAACTGATGCCACCGATTAACGACTTCGAGTTCAACCGCAACCGTCGCGCCCCCTCGGGCGGCTTGCCCGTCCCCTCGTAATGCTCAGCCGGCTGCTTCCGCACGGCTCCTCGGCGCTGCTGTCTCTCTGGCGTCAAACCATCCCCATCCGCATATCTCACACATGACGGGATCCAGGCACCGCTCCGGCCCCACCAGGGACTTCCCGAAAGTTCACCCTGCCGAGCCGAAGTCAGTAACAATGCTCGTGATCAATACGCCTAGAGCGTGGGACGGGAGTGCGACCTCCCGGCGGCTGCTGGAATTCATGGGGACACTCCTTGATGGCGCTCTTGGTATCGACCTCTACTACGGCCAAGCCGGAGGGGCGCGTGTCGATGCGGCGGCGGTGCAGGCCGGAGAGCTCGCCCCAGCGCAGTGCAGTGTAAAAGCCGAGCAGTCGCTTTGTCCGCCAGGCGGGGGTGAGTCCGTCGGGGACGCTCAGCGCCTGGTCGGGCGTGAACCACTGCGGCGGCTTGACCACGATGGGCGGCAGATCAATACTGCGGCACGGACTCACCGCGATCACATCGTCGTCAATGCACCGTCCTCGTGCTGGTCCTCTGTCCCCTCGTGACCGCATATCCGCGATACCGCAGGTCATGCCCGGAGGGGTAGTCCGTTCACAGAGAGCGCGGACAGCTGCTCCCGACCGACAACGCGGTCGGCGCCGAGGCTTGTTATGGAGCCACGAGCAGAACGGGGGTTGCCACCGCTCGCACACGGCCCCCGCGGCCACGACCTGCGGCCCCGTCGGATCGGAGTTCCCCGGTGGCAGCACCCTGCCACCGATTCGGCCTGCTTGGCGCGATGTAGCGGGCGCTGGTGAGCACGGGAGCGGTCGTGAGGAGCTCCTGTTCCGGTTGCGGTCACTCCCACGTCAATCAGGTCGAATCGGCCTTTAGGTTCAGCTTGGCGGGGGCCGGACGGCCACCGAGCAGCGAACACCAGGGAGGACGAATGGCCAGGATTGCGTTCCGAGGACGCGCAGCGGCGACCGTAGCGGCTACGCTCGTTCTGGGAGTCACGGGGGCGGCCCAGGCGGGGGCCGTCCAGGCGGACGAGAGCCGGTCGACGACGGCCACACAGGCCCGGGCCGCGGCGACGGAGGTGGACTACGACACCTGGCTGGGCGATGTGCGCAAGGTGATGGACGAGGCGCGCCCCTACGTCGAGCAGCGGCTGGACAACAGCGCGGGCGAGAAGCCTGCGATCGTCCTCGACATCGACAACACCTCGCTGGAGACGCACTTCCAGGCGCTTCCGCCAACGCCGGCCGTCAAGCCGACTCTCGAGATCGCCCAGTACGCACACAGCAAGGGCGCGGCCATATTCTTCGTCACCGCTCGGCCCGACCTGATCTCGTGGGTCACGGAGGCGAACCTGGAGGCGGTCGGGTATCCGATCACCGGTCTGTACCAGCGGAACATCGGTGATCTCTTCCGTGACACGGCCGAGTTCAAGACGTCGAAGCGGGCGCAGATCGAGGCCGACGGGTACACGATCGTCGCCAACATCGGGAACAACACGTCGGACCTGGTAGGGGGCCACGCGGAGCGGACCTTCAAGCTGCCCGACTACGACGGGGCTCTGGACTGACCGGGCGCCTCCGGCCCCTGCCGTACCCGGCGGGCCGGAGGCGTTCACGCGAAGTGTCGTCGGCATACAAAGGATGCGCCGCCGCACAATGCGGTTTTCCGTAATCGTTTCAGACAGAAATATTTGACGTTACGAAGCTGTCCTGGGTACCGTCGAACTAACGGGAGTGACACAGGCGCCTGTCGACCATCCTTCAGGTGGATGTCCAGTTTGTCGTCTGTGTCTGCTTAGCGGGGGAATGGAGTTCGAAATGCGGGATGTCTGCCGCGTTGCGCCTGCAGGTCGTACGCCTCTTCATGGGCTCAGTACGGCATCTCGCTAGGTTATTTCTCTGGCTGTTTGCACGAGTATCACCCCGCGCCCGGATCTTCGCGCCCCGTGAAGGTGCAGGAACAGGGCGGGCGGGGACTCCTATTGGTCAAGCTTCAGGGGGAGCTGTGCCAAGTAACTCAGTCAATCTTGAGATAGCCAACGATTCTGCATTCACGGCAGAACTCACGGAATCACGGCCGTCGAGCGACGAAATAGAAGGCGTGCTGCTACAAGCGCGGAAACTCGTCGAAATCGCCGTCGACCGCCACCGCAGCGTCGAGCGGCTGGTCGCCTCGCTCGAGCCGGACGAGAATTCGGTTGGGGTCGCCACCGAGCAGATGATCGCCACCGCCCGCCACCACCTAGCCGTCGTCCTCACCGGGGAGGGCGAGGACGAGACCCACCAACTGATCGACCAGCTGGGCCGGGCGACCGCACGCGGAGTCGGCGTCAAGCTGCTCGGCCGGGTGGGCCTGCTGCGCGACCGCCGCTTCCTCGAACACCTCGACAAGTACGCACCCGGGGTCGAAATCCGCCTGGCCAAGGCCCCGTTGCAGGAGATGGTGCTCGCTGACAGCGTTGTCGGCGCCGTGTGGATCCGCAACGGAGTCGCCGTCCGTGAGGCGGTGGTCGTCCGGGCCCCGGCCGTCCTGCGCACCCTGCACACCCTGTTCGCCGTCTCCTGGTCCGGCAGCGCCGCCCTCGCGGACCACCGGCGTCTGAGTGACCGCTCACGCAGCGCGCTCGGCCGGCGCATCCTCCAGGCGCTCAGCTCGGGACGGACCGACGAGGCCGCCGCCCGTGAACTGGGCGTATCGGTGCGCACGTACCGGCGTAATGTCGCGGAAATCACCCGTGAACTGGGGGCGACCTCACGATTTCAGGCGGGTGCACGCGCGGTGGAGCTCGGCCTCCTTTCGCCCTCGGGTGACCTCCTGCCCGCGGCTACCAGCCAGTTGGCGGGGTAAGAACTTGTCAGGCTGAGCTTTGACAATGCGGAAAACCTCAGGTCGCTGGCAGCTTGTTGTAGCTCTCCTTGTGGCGCGGACGGTCGGGATTGCAGGATCTCTCTGCCTCCCCAAAGGCGTCTCGGCCGCTATCTGCGAGGACCGGCATCGATGAGTGACGTGATGATCGAAGCAATGGAGCTGGGCAGGACGTTCGGTGCCACCCCGGCACTCGACGGCGTCAGCTTCCAGATGAAAAAGGGGCGTGTACTCTGTCTGCTCGGTCATAACGGAGCGGGAAAAAGCACGCTGGTGAGTATTCTCGCCACTCTGCTGCCGCCCACAAAAGGCACAGCCCGGGTATCCGGATTCGACGTGGTGCGCGAGGCCCGGGACGTACGCCGCCGCATCGGCCTGACCGGCCAGTTCGCGGCGGTGGACGAGAGTCTCACCGGACGCGCCAACCTGCTGCTGGTGGCCCGGCTCCTCGGTGCCGGCAAGCGGGAGGCCGCGGCACGGGCCGAGCAGTTGCTGGACATGTTCGCGCTGACCGAGGCGGCCGACCGGGCCGCGGGCACGTACTCGGGAGGCATGCGCCGGCGCCTCGACCTGGCCAGCAGCTTCGTCGGCCACCCCCAGGTGCTCTTCCTGGACGAACCGACCACCGGGCTCGACCCCGTCAGCCGCAACGCCCTGTGGGACCTGGTCCGCGAGGTGGTGGGCACCGGCACCACCGTGCTGCTGACCACCCAGTACCTGGAGGAGGCCGAACAGCTGGCGGACCGCGTCATGGTGCTGTCTCGCGGCCGGTGCGTTGCGGACGGCTCGGTCGCCCAGCTCAAGGAGCGTCTGGGCGGCAGCACCGTCCGGGCCACCCTCGCCGATCCCGGACGCTTGCCGACCGCGCTGAGTGCCCTGCGCGCGGCGGGCCTGGACGCCGGTCCGGGCGAGCCCGCGGGCACGGTCACCGCCCCCGTGGAGGAATCCATCGGACTGGCCGCCGCAGTCCGGGCCTTCGACACCGCGGGAGTGAGGATCACCGGCATCTCGCTGTCCGAACCGACGCTGGACCAGGTCTACCTGGCCCTCGCCAAAGAGCGCGCCGACACTCAGGTCCCTTCCTGAAGTCCGGCGCCTCCCCACCTCGAACCCGAGCCACGCCCGTGAATCTGTGGACCATCAGCAGGCTGACCGACGTCCGTCCGCACCCCGCCACCCCGCCGAGTACCCCTAGGGCCACCGCGCCGTGGAGCGCGCGGGTACGGGGGTGGATCCGCGGACGGCGCGGCGCCCGAAGCGACTTCACTCCCCATGATCATCGACGGCCTCGACCCCCCAGGAGCCCTTCATGACGGCGACCACGCCGACGTACCACTCGATCACCGAGGCGACGATGATGCCGCGTCTCGTGCGGCTCGGCCCCAACCTGTACGGCGCGGTCTTCTCCCTCATGAAGCTGCTTCCCGCGCGCTACATCCTCAAGCGCGCGCATTCCCGGGGCGACCTGGACGCCGGCACGGTGATCGTGGAGACCACGTCCGGGACGTTCGGCCTCGCGCTGGCGATGCAGTCCGCCCTCATGGAGCGGGAGCTGATCCTCGTCAGCGACCCGGCGATCGACGCCAACCTGTACCGGCGACTGACCGATCTCGGCGCCACCATCGAGATCTGCCAGGAGCCCGCCAGGGTCGGCGGCTACCAGGAGGCACGGCTGCGCAGACTCGCCGAGATCCGCGCGGAACTCCCCTCCGCCTTCTGCCCCGAGCAGTACAGCAACCCCGACAACCCTCGCTCCTACGGGGTGGTCGCCGAGCAGATCGCGCGCTCCCTCGGCACGGTCGACTGCCTGGTCGGGCCGGTCGGTTCGGGAGGATCGATGTGCGGCACCACCGCCGGGCTGCGCGAACTGACCCCGCACACACAGGCCATCGGCGTGGACAGCCACCGCAGCGTGCTCTTCGGCCAGCCCGACGGCCCCCGCTCCCTGCGCGGCCTCGGCAACAGCCTGTGGCCCGCCAACCTCGACCACTCCACCTTCGACGAGGTGCACTGGTGCTCGGCACCGGAGGCGTACGCCTTCACCAGGCGACTGCACGCCACCCACGCGCTGTTCCAGGGGCCGACCAGCGGTGCCGCCTACCTGGCCGCCAAGTGGTGGGCCGACCGCAACCCCGACGGACTGTGCGTCGTGATGCTCCCCGACGAGGGATACCGCTACCAGGCGACGGTGTACAACGACGCCTGGCTGGCCGAGAACGACCACCTGCTGCCCGATCCCGTCGCGGAGCCGGCCCTGGTCGACTCGCCGGCCGACGCCGGCGACGGCTGGACCAGGATGCTCTGGGGCCGTCGCACGTACGAGGACGTGAACGGCACCGTGCCGCGCTCCGGCGGGTCCCTGCCCGACCCGGTGCTTTCATGAGCGGCACGGGTCGGCTCACCCGCACGCTCGGAGCCCGCACCGCCCGCGTCGTCTACGGCGAACCGGGCCCGGACGACATCCGCCGGGAACTGGGCCACACCTCGGTCATCGACCTCGCGCACGTGGTGATGCTCACCGAGTGCGGGCTGCTGCCCCGGGACGCGGCCGCCGCTCTGCTGCGAGCCGTGACCGCACTGCGCGCCGACGGCTTCCGGGAGCTGTACGACCGCCCGGCGCCGCGCGGCCTGTACCTGATGTACGAGAGCCACCTCATCGAGCGGCTCGGGGCGGACGTCGGGGGCAAGCTGCACACGGGCCGTTCCCGCAACGACATAAAGGCCACTATCACCGCGATGCGGCTGCGCGACGACCTGGCGGACCTGCTCGGCGAACTGCTGCGCCTGCAGGCCGTGCTGCTGGCCCGCGCCCGCGCCCACCGCGACGTCGTCATGCCGGTCTACACGCACTTCCAGCCGGCGATGCCCGTCACGTACGGCTACTACCTCGCGGGGATCGCCACCGCGCTGGACCGGGACATCGCCGCGCTGCGGCACGTGGTCGCGGAGCGGAGCAACTGCCCGCTCGGCGCCGGTGCCGTGTCCGGCACCGACCTGCCCATCGACCCGGCCCGCACGGCGGAACTGCTCGGTTTCGACGGGCCGCCCCTGCACGCCATGGACGCGGTGGCCTCCCGGAACACGTTGCTGCGCGCCCTCGCGGCGGCCGCCGGGGCGGGCCTCACCCTGAGCCGCCTCGCCACCGATCTCCAGCTGTGGAGCACCCAGGAGTTCGGCTTCGTGGAGTTTCCCGAGCGGCTCGTGGGCGGTAGTTCCGCCATGCCCCAGAAGCGCAACGCCTTCCTGCTCGAGCACGTGAAGGCCAAGGCGGCGGCCGCCGTCGGAGCGTGGACCGCATCGGCCGCCGCCATGAAGTCCACGCCGTTCACCAACTCCATCGAGGTGGGCACCGAGGCGGTCGGCGGGGCCTGGTCGGCGCTGGCCACCGTGCGCGACAGCGTGCTCCTGGCCCAGGTGCTCGTGAGCGGCGCCCGGCCGGACGGACGGCGGATGGAGCAGCGGGCCCGGGAGGGCTTCGTGACCGCCACGGTGATCGCCAACCGCCTCGTGCGCCAGGGCGTTCCCTTCCGCACCGCACACCACGTGGTGGGAGCCGCGGTGCGGGAGGCGGTCGACGCCGGTGAGTCGGAACTGACGAAGATCACGCTGCCGGAGGGACTGCGGGCCGACGTGAGCGCGGACGTCCCGGCACTTCCCGAGCTCGTCGCCGAGCACGACCGGGGCGGCGGCCCGGGTGCGTGCGAGAGCGTCGTCCACGAACTCCGGGAGCGCTGCGCGGAGCACACCGCGGTCCTCACCCGGTACCGTGCGCGGCTGTCGCGGGCCGAACGCGCCCTCGACACGGCGGTCGCGGCCGTGACCGGTACAACGGACGAGGGAGCAGAGCGATGAACGGTACGGCGGTCCGATGGTTCGCCTTCCTGGAGAGCAACACCACCGGCACGGGGCGGGAGTTCTGCGCCCGCGCACGTGCTCGGGGTCTGCGGCCCGTGCTGCTGACCCGGGACGCGGCCCGGTACCCGTACGTCACCGAGGACGCCGTCGACACCCTGGAGCTGGACACCTCGGACCTGGACGCCGTGGTGTCGGCCTGCCGGGGCCTCGCGGAGGGCGCCGGACTGGCCGGGATCACCTCCAGCTCCGAGTACTTCGTGGCGGACGCCGCCCGCGCGGCGGCCCGCCTCGGACTGCCGGCGGCCGACGGCGACGCGATCGCCCGCTGCCGGTCCAAGGACCTCCAGCGGGCGGCGCTCGCCGCCCACGGGGTCCCGGTGCCCGCCTGGACGGCGGTCTCCGACGTGGCCGCCGCGGTGCGGGCGGCCGACGCCGTCGGGCATCCGGTGGTGCTCAAGCCGGTGAGCGGCTCGGGGTCCAGCGGCGTACGGCTGTGCCGTGACCGGGCCGAGACCGAGGAATGGGCTCGCGTGCTGTTCGAGCGGGCGACGGACGAACGGGGCAACGCGGTGCCGGCCCGCGTCCTGGTGGAGGCGGCCGTCGACGGGCCGGAGTTCTCCGTGGAGACCTTCGACGGCGACGTCGTCACCGTCGTCGCCAAGCACACCGCCCCCGCACCGCACTTCGTGGAGACGGGCCACGACATCCCGGCCCCCCTGGACGCCGGGGCGAGTGCCGAACTCGGCGACACGGCGCTGGCGGCCCTCAAGGCCCTCGGGCTCGGCTGGGGCGCCGCCCACACCGAGATCCGCCGGTCCGCCGACGGCCCCGTCGTCATCGAGGTCAACCCCAGGCTCGCCGGCGGCATGATTCCCGTCGCCGTGCGGGCCGCGACCGGCACGGACCTGGTGGACGCCGTGATCGCGCGCGCCGCGGGCCTGGACACGCCGCCCGGAGTGTCGGTCCCGGAGGCCGGGGCCGGCCACGCCGCCGTGCGGTTCGTGATCGCGGCCGGTGAAGGACGGGTCAAGGCCGTGACCGGGATCCGGGAGGCCGGGGCGGCACCGGGTGTGGTGGTGGCCGTGCCCACCGCTGTCGTCGGCCGCCAGGTGCGCATCACGCACTCGTTCCAGGACCGCCTGGGCTGTGTGGTCGCCACCGGCTCCGGCACCGCGCAGGCGGCGACCCGTGCGGAGCAGGCCGCAGGACTGATCGGGATCGAACTGGAGGAACCGGCGACGCCGGAGAAAGGGAACGGGGGCCGATGAGCGGGCACCGCACTCAGCAGACGTACACCAGAATCCCCAGATGGACCATGCCGGGGAGCGACGAGCAGGGGGCGGCGGAGCACCGGGAGGCGCTGCCCGCGCCACTCACCCGGGCGCTTCAGGAGCGCGCCGCCGACACCGGTGCGGGACTGCCGGCGGTGCTGCTCGCCGCGCACGCCCGGGTCCTGGCGACGGTGGTGGCCGAACCCGATCTGCTCATCGGCCTGGTTCCGGCGGCCGGCCGGGCCGAGTCGCCGCTGAGCCTGACCGTCACGGACTCCTCCTGGGCCGACCTCGTCACGCTCGCGAGCACGGCGCCGGCCGCGGCACCCCGCGCGGAGGGCCGTCCCGAGGTGGTGTTCGACCTGTCGGGCCTCTCACCGACGGCCACCGCGCCCGCCGACCGCGCGGACACGGGCGAGGCGGGCGACACGGCCGTCGGCCTCGGCGAGGGTGTCGTGCTGAGGGCGGCCGTCGTCGCCGGCTCCGGCGGGCTGTCACTGCGCCTGGTGTACGACCGGGCACATCTCGACGAGAGTTACGCCCGCCGGCTGGCGGGCTACCACCTGCGGGCGCTGGAACTCCTCGCGACGGACACCTCCGCGCCCCATCACGGCCGGAGCCTGTTGTCGGACGAGGAGGTCGACACCCACCTGTACGGCCTCGCCGGCCCACGCGTCGACCTGACCGACCGGACCTTCGTGGACCACTTCGAGGACCGGGTGCGCGAGGTTCCGGACGCGGTGGCCGCCGTGCACGGCCCGGTGCGCTGGACGTACCGCGAGCTCGACGGGCGGGCCAACCGGGTCGCCCACGCGCTGCTGGACGCCGGGGTGCGCACCGAGGACGTCGTCGCCGTGGTCATGGACCGCACCCTCGACTGGATCGCCGCGGCGCTCGGCGTGTTCAAGGCCGGCGGCGTCTACCTCCCGGTGCGCCCCGACTTCCCCGCCGACCGTGTGGCGGCCCAGTTCAGCCGCAGCGAGTGCGCGTTCGTGCTCACCGAGCCCGGCAGCGCCACTCTGGCTCAGAGGGCGGGTGAACTCACCGGCCGCGCGCCGGCCGTGCTGTCCGTGCCGGAGATCCAGGCATCCGGAGTTTCCGACGCGGCGCCCCGGGTGCCGATCGCTCCCGGCCAGGCCGCCTACATCTACTTCACCTCCGGCTCCACCGGCGCTCCCAAGGGCGCCATGTGCGAGCACGCGGGCATGCTCAACCACCTCCACATGAAGCTCGACGACATGGGGATGACGAACGGGACCGCCGAGGTCGTCACCCAGACCGCCTCGCAGTGCTTCGACATCTCCCTGTGGCAGTTCGCGGCTCCGCTGATGGTGGGCGGCAGCGTACGCGTCGTCGACACCGACGCCCTGCTCGACGTCGCCGGCTTCCTCAACGAGATCGTCACGGGCGGGGTCACCGTCGTCCAGATCGTCCCCTCCTACCTGGAGGTGCTCCTCACCCACCTGGAGCAGCACCCCCGGCCGCTCGGGGCGCTGCGCACGGTGTCCGTCACCGGGGAGGCCCTCAAGTACGAACTGGTCCAGCGGTGGTTCGCCCTGTACCCGGAGATCAAGTTGGTCAACGCCTACGGTGCCACCGAGGTGTCCGACGACACCATGCACGAGGTGCTCGACCGGGTGCCGGACCGCGACTTCGTGACCGTCGGCCGCTCGCTGCGCAACGTCAACACCTATGTGCTCGACCAGGATCTGTCGCTGGTGCCGCTCGGCTCGCCCGGGGAGATCGCGTTCTCCGGGGTCTGTGTCGGACGCGGTTACATCAACGACGAGGAGCGCACCCGCGAGGCGTTCGTGCCCGACCCGTTCCGCGACGGCACCCGGATGTACCGCACGGGTGACTTCGGGCGCTGGCTGCCCGAGGGGCGGATCGAGTACCTGGGCAGGCGGGACGAGCAGGTGAAGATCCGCGGCTTCCGGATCGAGATCGGCGAGATCGAGAACAAGCTGCTGGCCCTGGCGGGGGTCCGGGAGGCCGCGGTCGTCATCGACGGCACGGGCGACGGGCAGCGGAACCTGGTGGCCTTCTTCAGCGGCGGGGGCGGCGGTGCCGGCCCGGACGCCGAGCCCACCACCGAACGCGCCCGGGACTTCCTCGCGGGACTGCTGCCCGAGTACATGGTCCCGACGTACTTCCACCGGCTGGACCGGCTGCCGCTCACCGAGAACGGCAAGATCGACAAGAAGGCCCTGATCCGGCTGGCCGGCACCCTGGGCCACGGCGGCGCGGCCTACGCCGCCCCCAGCACGCCGGCCGAACAGCGGCTGGCCATGCTGTGGGCGCAGGTGCTGGGCGTGCCGTTGGAGCGCATCGGGCGGGACGACAACTTCTTCGAGCTGGGCGGGACCTCGCTGGCCGCCGTACGTCTCCTGGTGCAGCTGGACCGGGCGCTGTCCCTGAAGGACCTGGTCGCCCACCCCGTCCTGGCCGACCTCGGGCGGGCGCTCGACGAGCGAGTACGGGGCGGGGAACGGGCCGCGGCGGAGAACCTGCTGCAGCCGCTGGCCAACGCCACGGACCCCCATCACACCCTGGTCTGCTTCCCGTACGCCGGGGGCAACGCCGTCAACTTCCGTTCCCTGGCGGCCGAGCTGGAGCGGGACGGCATCGCCGTGCTCGGGGTCGAGCTGCCGGGCCACGACTTCGCGGGCGGCGACGACCCGATGGCCGACGTCCCGGAGATCGCCCGCCGGGTCCGGGACGAGATCGCCGCACGGGTCACCACGCCCGTACTGCTGTGGGGTCACTGCGCGGGCGCGGCCCCGGCGCTGGAGACGGCGCGGCTGCTCCAGGAGGCGGGCCGTCCGGCCGAGCGCGTCTTCGTGGGGGCGCTGCTGCTGGAGGACGTCGGGGCGCTGCGCGCGGAGATGGCGGAGGCGTCTCAGGCGGACAACAAGACCCTGCTGTCCCGGCTGCGCGCGGACAACGCGTACGTCGAGCTGGACGAGCTCAAGCCGGAACGCGCCGACGTCGTGGGCCGGGCCTACCGGCACGACGTCCTGACGGCCAACAGCCACCTGATCCGGATCCGTGAGGACGCCGGGAGTCACCGCATCGACGCCCCGGTCGACGTCGTCGTCGCCCACGACGACCCCTCGACGGCACGGTTCGCGGCGGACCACGGCGACTGGAAGGCCGTCTCCGACCGGGTGACCCTGCACGAACTGGGCCAGGGCGGCCACTACTTCATCGGCACACGAGCGGCGGACACCGCCGCACTGGTGCGGGCCTGCTGCCCGAAGCCGACGCACCGGGACTAGGAGGACCAGGGTGACGACGATCGACACGAGGACGCTGCCCGCCGACTACCGCCGGGTGGCCGCCACCGGGGTGAGTTCGGCCTTCGGCACGTTCGGCGAGCTCCTGCAGGGCGTTCTGCCGGAGGCGGACGGTGACTTCCTGGTCACCCTGCCCGTCGCCCGGTGGGCGGTGGCCCGTTTCGAGGTGGCACCGCACACGGACGTGCTGGAGGTGTGGCCGCCGCACAAGAAGAAGGCCCTGCGGCTCGCTTCGATGATCATGGAGGACTCGGGGCGGCCCGCGGGCGGTGTGCTGACCATCGACAGCACGCTGCCCGAGGGCAAGGGTCTGGCCAGTTCCTCGGCGGACCTGGTGGCGACCGCCCGCGCGGTCGCCAACGCCCTGGACGAGCCCATGCCGCCGCGCCGCATCGAGTCCTACCTCGCAAGGATCGAGCCGACCGACGGGGTGCTCTACCCGTCGGTGGTCGCCTTCCACCACCGCAGTGTGCGGCTGCGCGCCCGGCTCGGCTCCCTGCCGTCCATGGCGGTGGTCAGCGTCGACGAGGGCGGCGCGGTGGACACCGTCGACTTCAACAGCATCCCCAAGCCGTTCACGGCGGCGGACGAGCGGGAGTACGTCCGGCTCCTGGACCGGATCACCGGTGCCGTCGCCCGGCAGGACCTGGCCGAGGTCGGCGCGGTGGCGACCGCCAGTGCCCGGATGAACCAGGTGCTGCGGCACAAGTGGTCGCTGGAGCCGATGATCGCGATCTGCCGCGAGGTGGGCGGTCTGGGCGTGGTCGTCGGGCACAGCGGCACCACGCTGGGAATCCTGCTGGACACCTCCGCACCGCACTCCCACGGCCGGCTCACGGCCGCCGCCCAGGCCTGCCAGGAACTGGCCGGCAACGTGACGGTGTACCGCACCCTGAGCTTCCACTGACCCGGACACCCGGAAGGGGCCGCACCCGTGACGCCGGGTGCGGCCCCTTCCGGGTCGTTCGGCTACGGCTGGAACGGTTCGCCGAGGCCGACCACGATCTCCCGTTCGCCCCGGTGGGGTTCGCGGCTGTGCGCCGTGCGGACGTTGTCGACCACGAGGAGGTCGCCGCGGCGCCACGGCTCGCGGACGGTGTGCCTCTCGTACACGTCGTTGATCAGGTCGACGCTCGCCCGGTCCAGCGGAGTGCCGTCGCCGCAGAACGTGTTGAAGGGCAGCCCTTCGGGGCCGAACTCCGCCGTGAGGAACTCGCGGACCTCCGGAGCCATCGTCCACTCGTTGAGGAAGGCGATCTGGTTGAACCAGCACCGCTCACCCGTTTCCGGGTGTCTCACCACGGCCGGGCGGGTCTGTACGGTGTGCAGCGCGCCGTCGGCGTCCCAGCGCGCCTCGATGCCGTGCTCGGCGCAGTAGCGGTCCACCTCCGCGGGGTCGTCGGTGCCGAAGGCCTCCTGCCAGCCGATCCCCACGAAGGGGTTGTAGTGGCGGGTGAGCCGCCAGCCGTGCCGCTCGAAGCGGGCGACGAGGTCCTCCGGCAGGTCGCGCAGTACGGCGCGGCTGTCGGCGGTCGCGGTGATGCCGCCGTCGGCCGGCGGGGTGAGGCAGGCGAACGCCACCAGCCGGGGGGCCGAGGACGCGTAACTGAGCTCGTGATGCATGCACATGGGCTGGTCGGCGGGCCAGTGCGAGGAGGAGTAGACGCCCTGTCCGTAGGTGTCGCGGGGCGCGAACCCCTCGCGTTCGATCAGCGGGTCGCCGATGACGCGGCCGACGGCCGCGGCGGCCGCCGCCCGGCTGTCCAGGCGCAGTCCGCGTACCAGTACGGCGCCGTTGCGGGCGACCGCCGCTCTGATCTCCGGGCGGTGGGCGGTGAGCCACTCGACGGCGGCGCCGGTCGGCGCCTCGGTCGCGTCGAGGCGGACGAGCGGACCTGTTCCGGTTCCGGGCATGGGGCGATGCCTCTTTCGTCTCTCGGAGGGGGTGCGCCGTGCCGGTCTGCGGGCACGGCAGTACGGTTCAGGCGGGCGGGCGCAGGAACGCCCGTACCGCGGTGATCGATCCGACGGTCGCGACCAGGACACCGGCGCCCAGCGCGGACCACACCTGGCCGCCGAGCGGCTGGTCGAGGGCGAGTGCGCGGTTGGCCTCCATGGCGTACGACAGCGGGTTGACCGTCGCCAGTACCTGGAGCCAGTCCGGCAGCCGCTCCTTGGGGACGAAGGCGCTGGAGGCGAACATCAGCGGGAACGTGACGAGGTAGCCGGCGCTCTGCATGGCCTCGGGGTTGCGCAGCCACGCCCCGAGCGCGAGGAAGATCCAGGTCATCGCCCAGACGACCACGCAGGTCAAGAGGACCGCGGCCAGCAGCCCGAGCGGTCCGCCGGCCGGGTCGGCGTCCAGGAAGACCACCGCCACCACCACGAGGATGACCAACTGGGCGGCGGTGCGCAGCAGATCGGCGAAGCTGCGGGCGAACAGCAGCAGCGGGGCGTGGATCGGCAGGGTGCGCAGGCGGGCCACCGCTCCGTTGTCCATGTCGCGCACCAGGCCGATGCCCGAGGCGACGGCGGGACCGATGCCGGTGGTCACCAGCAGGGCCGGCAGCAGGAAGTCCAGGTAGGCCACACCGTCGGGCAGGTGCCCCCGGTCGACGATGGCGCCGAACACCTGGCTGAGCAGCAGCAGCATGAACACCGGCTGGAGCATGCTGAGGACGACGACCTTGACGTGGGTGAAGTTGGCCCTGACCGAGCGCCCGGTGAGGATCAGCAACTGCGCCGTCAGGCCGCTGCCCTGCCAGGTCGGCACCGGGGCGGCCGTGAGCCGTGCGGGGGGCGGCGAGGTGCTGGTCATGCGGTTCCTCCGGAGTCGTAGGCCCGTCGCACACGGGACAGTGCCGCGAGCAGATCGGCGGACGTGACCTTGCGCGCGGCGGACACGGCCGCCCCGCCGAGGGGCAGCGCGCCGGTGTCCCCCCAGCGGAGCCGTCCGTCGTGGTCGATGAAGCTCCTGGCCCGCCCGGCGTTGTCGGGGTGCAGGCAGTAGGGGATGTCGAGCAGGCCTCGCCGGAACGCGGTCAGCAGGGCGGTGCCCACGTCGTCGTGCAGGTCCAGCACGGCATGGACCAGGGTGCGGGCCTCGGCGTACACCTCGGAGTCCGCGGCGGGCGGACCGGGGGGCGGTGCGGTGGCGGTGGCCGCGGCGCGCGCGGCCGCCTCCAGTGCCTCCACGTTGTCGGCGACGGTCGGGATGCGGTGCGCCTCGGCGGCCGTCTTCACGATCAGCCGGGACGCCCCGGACGTCACCGCGAGCCGCGCGGCCGCCTCCAGGAGGTTCAGCCCGCCGCCGCGCGAGAGGGGGTACACGCCCATGTAGGCGTAGAGCACCACATGCCAGTCGACGGTCCCCAGCAGTTCCCCGGCGAGCCGTTGCAGGGCGGCGACCGCTTCCAGGTCCTGTTGCGGACTGGTCTGCTGGGCGTAGCTCAGGGACACGCTGCGCAGCCCGTGGCGGGCAAAGAAGAGGCCCTCCAGGACGCTCACCGCGACCAGCACGGCCGGCGGGCACAGCTGCCCGAGCATGCAGCCGCCGAAGCTCTCCAGGTGCGGCACCCTGCCGTCTCCGGTGTGCTCGGCGAGCATCTCGCAGGCCGTGCGCCAGCAGACGACCGCCTCGGCCAGCGGGGTGCGGCTGTAGGGCAGGCAGTACGAGACCGGCCCGCCCTCCGTGGCGTCCAGGCCGAGGCCGAGCAGCGCCGCGACGATGTGCTCGGGCCGCGGGGAACCGTGCCTGACCTGGACGGGGAACGAGGCGTCGTGGATGCCGTCGAGCACGCCCCGGGTGGTTTCGGGCGGGTGGGTGCAGATCGGGTAGCCGTTGAGCGTGACCCCCTCGGCCAGGGCCCGGCGAGCGGCATCGAGGTCACGTACCCGGGTGTAGCTGTCCAGAGTCAGCGTCCCCACCGTGACGGCGTCCGCCGCCCTGGTGCGGGCCAGCCCCTGGCGCATCCGTCCGGGGTCGCTGAAGCCCATGCGGGGCTGGACGACGAGCGTGCCGCGGGCCCGGGCTCCGGCCACGAACTCGCCGAAGGGGGCCTGCGTCACGACACCGCTCGGACGGGGGGCCGGGCCAGCATGTCGCGGAACGCGTGCACGTCTCCGTCGTCGAAGACCCGGTCGTAGCCCGCCGCGAGCAGCCGGCGCACCTGGCCGACGTTGCGCAGTCCGTCGGTCCCGAGCTTGCCGCCGATCACGATGGTGGTGCCGGCGAGTTCCGGGCGGGCGCGCAGGACCTGGACCAGCCGGAGGCCGTCCTGGTGGCCGTGGCCGTTGACGCTGCTGACGACGATCAGGTCCGGGCGGAGCTCGACGGCCGATCCCATGACCAGGTCGTCGGGTGCGCAGGGGCCGAGGTTGGTGACCTCGTGGCCCCATTCCTCCAACAGGAGCTGGAGGTAGACGAGATTCCAGGTGTGGGCGTCGGAAGAGGTGCCGGTGACCAGCACGGTAGGCATAGGAGTGCCAGGCATGGAATTCATTGGAATCCCGGAGTCGGGGAGTGCCGTAAGCCCCGGGCAGGAACACCCTGAAACGCGGCGCACTCAGCGGCTGAAAGGTTCTTTGGAATTGCTGTCGGCCTCGACTCTACTGGGGCGGGCGGGGTCGAAGCCGAGGATCGGCTGGCCGGTACTGGCCTCGTCGCCCTCGAACTGCCAGCCCTTACGGGGGTTTTGTCCCTGTTGCTGAAGGGACCACCGGCTGCGGGTGCAGTTTGCTGTCAGTCGCCTTCCCCGCCCCTGGGGCAGCCGGTAGAAAGTCACGGCAGTGCCGATTCGGCGCGCGGAAAACCCCGTTCGCAACCACGAAGGGCAGGCCACGGATATGGCGGGAATCGTCACCGCCCCCAGTGTTACCGCGATGCTGAGGAAGCATGCGGAAAACCGGCCGGAAAAAGAGGCGGCGGCTTTTGTGACGGATCCCCTCCGGGAGGACGGGACGCAGTGGCTGACCTATGCCGAACTGGACGGACGGGCCCGGAGTCTGGCCGTGCGCCTGCACCGGTCCTCGATCGGGCCCGGTGAGCGTGCCCTGCTGCTGTACCCCGCCGGACTCGACTTCCTGGTCGCCTTCTTCGGCTGCCTCTACGCCGGTGTCGTCGCGGTCCCCTCCTCGCTGCCCGGCCGCTACCGGCACGAGCGGCACCGGGTCCGGCGCATCGCGGACGACTCGGGCGCGGCGGCGATCCTGACCGACACCGGGACCCGCGCCGACGTCGAGACCTGGTGCGCCGAGGAAGGGCTCGGCGGTCTCCCCCTGCTGGCCACCGACGAGGCCGGACCCAATCCCGACGACTGGACAATGCCGGCCACCGGCCATTCCACCCTCGCCGTGCTCCAGTACACCTCGGGCTCCACCGGAGATCCCAAGGGCGTGATGATCAGCCACGGCAATCTGCTGCACAACGCCGAGAACATCGCGGACGCCCTGGGACTGGACGACACCACGCGCGGCGGCGGCTGGATCCCCCACTTCCACGACATGGGCCTGATGGGCCTGATGACGACGCCGCTGATGACCGGCTCCGCCACCGTGCTGATGAGCCCCAGCACCTTCCTCAAGCGGCCCCACCTGTGGCTGCACATGATCGACCGGCTCGACATCACCTTCTCGGCCGCGCCGGACTTCGCGTACGACGTGTGCAGCCGGCGCGTCACCGACACACAGGCCGAGGGCCTCGACCTCTCGCGGTGGCGGCACGCCGTCGACGGCTCGGAACCCGTCAGGTCCGCCGTCCTCGACCGCTTCCACCAGCGGTTCGCCGAGTACGGGCTGCGCCCCGAGACGCTCGCCCCCAGCTACGGCATGGCCGAGGCGACCCTCTTCGTCTCCGGTGCGATCGGCATCGCGCCGAGCAGCGTGCGCGTGGACGCCGGTTCCCTCGAACGCGACGAGTTCCGTCCCGCCGCCGGAGAGTCCGGCCGGGACGTGGTCAGCTGCGGGCCGCCGCTCGGCGCCGAGGTCCTGGTCGTCGACCCTGACACGCTGCGCACCCTGCCCGAGGGATCCGTCGGGGAGCTGTGGCTGCGCGGCCCCGTCGTGGGACACGGGTACTGGGGGCGTGAGGCCACCAACGAGGCCGAGTTCCGGGCCACCACCGCCGAGGGCGACAGCGGCTACCTGCGCACCGGAGACCTCGGAGCCCTGTACGAGGGCGACCTCTACATCACGGGCCGCATCAAGGACGTCCTCAACCTGCGCGGCCGCAACCTCTACCCGCAGGACATCGAGCACGAACTGCGGGTCCAGCAGCCGGAGCTGGGCAACCTGGTCGGGGCCTGTTTCGCCGTGCCCCGGACCGCCGGCGCCGGTGAGGACGACGTCCTGGTGGTCACGCACGAGGTCCGCGGCATCAAGGACGAGGAGCGGCTGAGGGAGCTCGCGGCGGACATGCGGCTCACCGTCGCCCGCGAGTTCGGTGCCACGGTCGGCGCCGTGCTGCTGCTGCGGCCCGGCGGTGTGCGCCGCACCACCAGCGGCAAGATCCAGCGTTCGGCGATGCGCGAGCTGTTCCGGGCCGGCGCACTGGAGCCGACGTACGCGGACTACCAGCCCACGCTGCAGCCGACGGCCGCGAGCCGCGAGCAGGCCCCGGCATGACGGTCACGCCGGCCGCGGCGGTGGCCGCCCCCGTCACGGAACTGACCCGCCTCCTCGGCGAACTGGCCGCACCCGACGGGCCCTTCTCCGGCGAGCGGCTCGCCGCCCTGGACGAACGGGAGGCGTTCCCCGCCGACGCCTGCCGCGCGCTCGACGACTTCGGCCTGCCGCGCTACTACGTGCCGGCCGAACACGGCGGCGCCCTCGACGACTTCGGCGTGGTGACCCGGCTGCTGCGGGCGGTCTCCCGAGTGGACCTGACGGTGGCGGCGGCCCACGGCAAGACGTACCTCGGGGCCGTCGCCACCTGGATCGCCGGCGATCCGCGGCGAGCGGCGCGCCTCGGCAGCCGGATCCGCGAGGGCGCGGTCGTCTCCTGCGCGCTGACCGAACGGCACCACGGCAGCGACCTGCTGGCCGGTGAGGTCACCGCGGAGCGGGTGGACGGGGGCGGCGGCTGGCGGCTCACCGGTGAGAAGTGGCTGATCAACAACATCACCCGCGCAGATCTGGTCACGGTGCTGGCCCGCACCAGCCCCGAGGGCGGCCCGCGCGGCTTCAGCCTGTTCCTCGTCGACAAGGAGCGGCTCGCTCCCGATGCCCTGTCCCCGCTGCCGAAGGTTCCCACGTACGGAATCCGCGGGGCGGACATCAGCGGTCTCGCCTTCCACGACGCGATGCTGCCGGACGACGCTCTCATCGGGGCGCCCGGCCAGGGGCTCGAGATCATCCTCAAGGCCCTGCACGTGACCCGCACGGGCTGCATGGGCATGTCCCTGGGCGCGGGAGACCACGCCCTGGAACTGGCCGCCCGGTTCGCCACCGAGGCCACCGACCGCGGCACACCGCTCGCGCAGGTCCCCCACGTACGCCGTGAGTTGGGCGAGGCCGTGGCCGGTCTGCTGCTCGCGGAGGCCGCCGGGGTGGTCGCCGCACGGTCCGTCCACGCGCTCACCGGCGAGATGAGCGTCGTGTCCGCCGTCGCCAAGGCGTTCGTACCCGCCCAGGTCGACGACCTCGTCGCCCGTCTCCTGCACACCCTCGGCCCCTACGGGCTCACGGACGCCGACCCGCACGGACGCTTCGCCAAACTGGAGCGCGACCACCGCATCATCGGCATCTTCGACGGCAGCAGCCTGGTCAACCGCAACGCCCTGATCGACCAGTTCGCCCGGCTCGCCCGCGCCTACCGCAAGGGCCGCCTGGACGAAGCCGGTCTGGCCGAGGCGACCGACGTCCACGCCCCGCTGCGTCCCTTCCGCCCCGAGGCCCTCAGCCTGCTCTCCGGGACCGGCGCTTCCGTCGTCGCCGCCCTGCCGTCGGCCGTGGACCGAGTCCATGACCTGGCGGCGTCCGGAGGCGCGAGCGGCGGGCTCGCCACCCTGGCGGAGGGGATCCGGCGGGCCACGGACGGGCTGCACGAGCGGATGGCGACCGTCCGCTACTCCCCGCGTGCCGTGCCCGGCCACGCCTTCGGGCTCGCCGAGCAGTACGAACTGTGCTTCGCCGCGGCGGCCGCGGTCCACCTGTGGCTGAGCCGGCCCGACCGCGTCGACGAGACCTGGCTGCGGGCCTGCCTGGTGAAGGCCCTGACCGACCTCGGCGAACCCGTCGAGGCGGCCGACCGCGACGTCTTCGACGCCCTCACGGACGTGCTGCTGTCCGCGCCCGGCACGGTCCCCTCGCTCCTCGACTCCCTGGAGGGTGCGGCCCGATGACCGCGGTCACCGTCTCCACCGATCTCGCCGACACCGTCGAACAGCATCTCGGCGACCCGTACGACACCGCCAACCCCCGCGGCTTCGCGGCGGTCCTGGCCGTGCACGAGACGGGCCGGCCGCAGACCGGGGACCTGCTCCCCGACGCCCTCACGGCGAGTGCGCACCCCGCCCCCGAGGCGTGGCTGCACGCGCTGCGTGCCCTGTACCGCCGCTCGCCCGGCCTCGGCAGCACCGTCCGCACGGGCCTCCCCGACAACGGGCCGCGGGCCGCGGCCCTGGCCGTCGGCGCCTGCGTCGGAGCCCTCGACTCGGCACTCCGCGTCACGGTCCGCCACCTGCGGGGCCGCCTGCTCTACGGGGCGCCCGCCATCGACATCCCCCAGCTGCGCGAGGTGCTCGCGGGAGTCCACGCCGACCTGCTGCTGTGCGACGTCCTGACCACGCTCGCGGTCCGCGGCGAGGACGCGCTGCCCGCTCGGGAGGGCGCCCACGAGCAGGCGGTCCTCGGGCTGGTCCCGCGCGTCCTCCAGGGTGCCCTGGACCGGCTGTCCGTCCTGATGGGGTCGCGCTTCTACGTCCGAGAGGGGGAAACCGGCATCTTCCAGCTGCTGCTGAACGGGGCCCAGCGGGAACTGTTCGCCCCGGCACACGGTCCCCGCCCCGCCCCCGGTCCCCTGCCGTTGACCGAGCTGGTCACCGCGCCCTGCGCCGCCGCCCTCCTCGACCCCGAGCTCGCGCGGGCAGCCCCCGGCCGGGTGCTCACCACACCGGCGCGGCGCTCACCCCAGCCCTCGGGCGACGTCCAGCAGCGCCTGTACGCGGACCTGATCCGCCGCTACGAGGGTGCCCGCACCTTCGACCTGGTCGAACGCCGGATTCCCGACCGCCCCTGATCCGCCCCCGCTTCCCAGAGAAGGACAGCTTCATGCCCGAGTCCGACCTCGAGACCCCCACCGCCGGCAGCCTCGCCCGCTGGCTCACCGACTGCGTGGCCACCCACCTGGAGCGCCCGGTCGACACGATCGACCCCAGGGTCCCGCTCTCCGACTACGGGCTCGACTCGCTGTACGCCCTGTCGGTCATCGCCGAGCTGGAAGACCACTTCGACATCTCCGTGGACCCGGCTCTCATGTGGGACAACCCCACGGTCGACGCGCTGAGCAAGGCCCTGGCCGACGAACTGGCCGTCAACGGCTGACGGTCACGGCCCTCCCTCCCCCGCAGTCCAGCACTTCCGCAGAATCGAGAGGACCGCACCGCCATGTCCGAAGCCCGTCTGCTCCGTCGACCCGTCTCCGCCGCGCAGTCCGGCATCTGGGTCGCCCAGCACCTGCACGCGGACAGCCCCCTCTACAACTGCGGTGGCTACTACGAGATCGCCGGGCCGGTGGACGCGGAGATCTTCGCCGAAGCGGTGCGGCGGGGCGTCCAGGAGACCGAGGCGCTGCGCTCGCGCTTCGCCCAGGAGGAACGGGACACGGACAGCGGCCCGGAAGTGACCCTCCACCAGCTCGTCGAGCCGGCCGAGCCGCACCCCCTGCGGTTCGTCGACCTGCGTGCTGCCTCCGACCCGGAGGCAGCCGCCCACCGGTGGATGAACGCGCGCATGGCCAGGCCCTTCGACCTGACTCGCGGCCCTGTCAGCGAACAGGCCCTCCTCACCCTCGCCGACGACCTGCACTGGTACTTCCACGGCTACCACCATGCCGTCCTCGACGGTTTCGGCCAGTCCGTGTACGCCACCCGCGTCGCGGCGCTCTACTCCGCCCTCCTCGCCGGGGAGGAACCCTCGCCCACCGGCTTCGCGACCCTGGACCGGGTCGTCGCCGACGAGGCGGCCTACGCCGGTTCACGACGGCACACCAGGGACCGCGCCCACTGGCGTGAGGTCTTCACCGACCTGCCCGAGCCGGTCTCCCTCGCCGGCCGCGCGTCCGGCAGCACACACAGCCTGCGCCGCCACGTCCGCACCCTGCCCACCCCGCTTGCCGAACGCCTCCCCGGGGCGGCCGCCCGCCTCGGGGTGCAGTGGCCCGCCCTGGCCCTGGCCGCCACCGCCGCCTTCTTCCACCGGATGACGGGCGGCACCGACTTCACGTTCTCGATCCCGCTGGCAGGACGCTCGGGGCGTACGTCGCTGACCACACCCAGCGCCATGGTCAACGTGCTGCCCCTGCGCGTGCGGCTCACCTCGGACATCCGCTTCACCGAACTGGCCGCACAGGTGTCCCGGTCCCTGGCCGACGTCGTCCGCCACCAGCGCTTCCGCGGCGAGGAGCTCATCCACGAGCTGGGCCTCTCCGGCGCCGGCCAGGCCCGCCTCGGCCCGACCGTCAACATCATGGCTTTCGCCGGCGAGCCTCTGTTCGGCACCACACCCGCCGTGACCCATCCGCTCTCGACCGGCCCCGTGAACGACCTGAAGATCAGTTTTTACGGCACGGCCGACTCGCGCACCGGCATCCGCGTCGAACTGGACGGCCATCACGAGCTGTACGGAGCGGACGAACTCGCCGCTCACTGCGACCGGTTGGTACGGGTCCTGGAGTGGGTGGCCGACAGCGACGACGAGTCCCGGGTGTCCGAGGTGGAGGTGCTGGAGGAGGCCGAGCGGGAGCAGATCCTGTCCGGCTGGCAGGGGGCCTCGCGCCCGGTGCGTGGAGCGTCCTTGCCCCAGCTCATCGCCGAGCAGGCGGAGCGGACACCGGACGCGGTGGCGGTGGAATGCCGTGACCGGGTCCTGACCTACGGCGAGCTGGACGCCTGGTCAGCCCGGACCGCCGGATGGCTGCACACACAAGGCGTGGGCCGAGGCACGTTCGTCGCGGTCAAACTGCCACGCTCCGTCGAACTGATCGTCGCCCTCCTCGCCGTCACCAAGACCGGCGCCGCCTACGTACCCGTCGACCCCGAATACCCCGCCGAACGCGTCGCGCACATCCTCTCCGATGCCTCGCCCGCCCTCGTCATCGACGACACGGCGATGCTGGAACTGGAAGCCGACGGGCCCTTCGACACGGTCCGTATCGATCCCCACGATCCCGTCTACGTCATCTACACCTCAGGATCCACCGGCCGACCCAAGGGCGTCGTCGTCGAACACGCCTCCGTCGGCGCCTACCTCGAGCGAGCCCGCGAGGTCTACCCCGACGCCTCCGGCACCGCCCTCCTGCACTCCTCCGTCGCCTTCGACCTCACCGTCACCGCCCTCTACACCCCCCTCGTCAGCGGCGGACGCGTCATCCTCACCGACCTCGACGAACACGCCGCCACCACCGGACAACCGACCTTCATGAAGGTCACCCCCTCCCACCTCGGCCTCCTCGAAGCCCTCCCGCAGGAGATCTCCCCCTCGGGAACCCTCATCACCGGTGGCGAGGCCCTGCTCGGCGAAGCACTCGCCTCCTGGCGCGCCGCGCACCCGGACGTCACCGTGATCAACGCCTACGGGCCGACCGAGGCGACCGTCAACTGCACCGACTTCCACATCCAGCCCGGCGAACCCGTTCCCTCCGGGCCGGTGCCCATCGGCCGCCCGTTCTGGAACACCCGCGCCTACGTCCTCGACCACCACCTGCGCCCCGTCCCGCCCGGCGTCACCGGCGAACTCTACGTCGCCGGCATCGTCCTCGCCCGCGGCTACCACAACCGCCCCGACCTCACCGCCGAACGCTTCACCGCCGACCCCTACGGCCCACCCGGCACCCGCATGT
>NZ_JOFH01000026.1 GCF_000721235.1 Streptomyces olivaceus | reverse complement strand
GGGGAAACGCCCGGTTACATTTCGAACCCGGAAGCTAAGCCTTACAGCGCCGATGGTACTGCAGGGGGGACCCTGTGGGAGAGTAGGACGCCGCCGAACTTCTTTTAGAGCTCTGGCTCTTGGGCACGCAGCCCGAGAGCCAGAGCTTTTTTGCGTTGAGGTAGGGTCGGGGAGCATCATTGGCTCGTTTCCCTCCAGGAGGCCCCCGCGTGGAGGTCCAGGAGACCCGCGTGCAGACCGACCGGGTCCTCACCATCCCGAACATCCTCAGCATGGCGCGCCTGGTCGGCGTGCCACTCTTCCTGTGGCTCATCCTGCGGCCCGAGTTCGGCGGCCCGCAGAGCGATGGTTGGGCGCTGTTGGTGCTGGCCCTGAGCGGGGTCAGCGACTACCTGGACGGAAAGCTCGCGCGGCGCTGGAATCAGATCAGCAGCCTCGGCCGGCTCCTGGACCCTGCGGCTGACCGGCTTTATATCCTGTCCACGCTGGTGGGTCTCACGTGGCGCGAGATTCTCCCGCTCTGGTTGACCCTTGTACTTCTCGCTCGCGAAGCGGTCCTGCTGGTGATGGTGGCCATCCTCCGCCGGCACGGCTATCCGCCGCCGCAGGTGAACTTCCTGGGCAAGGCGGCCACGTTCAACCTCATGTACGCCTTCCCGCTGCTTCTGCTGAGTGACGGAAGCGGGTGGATCGCGTCACTCGCCGCTGTTTTCGGATGGGCGTTCGCCGGATGGGGTACAACCCTGTATTGGTGGGCAGGTGTTCTCTACGTGGTGCAGGTGCGCCGCCTGGTCCGTGCGGACACCGCGGCCGATTGAACTCGCTGATGGTCCGGTCCTGGTGGTCGGATGGCCCGCGCTGGAAAAGTGCGGGACCCTGGACGGGTGAAGTCGGCTTAACCGTCATCTCTTAGAGGAGGACGCTTCCGACATGAAGGCCGTCGTGATGGCTGGCGGCGAGGGCACTCGCCTTCGTCCCATGACCTCGAGCATGCCCAAGCCGCTCCTGCCGGTGGCCAACCGGCCGATCATGGAGCACGTGCTGCGGCTGCTCAAAAGGCACGGGCTCAACGAGACCGTCGTCACCGTCCAGTTCCTGGCCTCGCTGGTCAAGAACTACTTCGGTGACGGTGAGGAACTCGGAATGGAGCTCACCTATGCCAACGAGGAGAAGCCACTCGGTACCGCCGGAAGCGTCAAGAACGCCGAGGAGGCATTGAAGGACGATGCCTTCCTCGTCATTTCCGGCGATGCGCTGACCGACTTCGACCTCACCGATCTGATCAATTTCCACAAGGAGAACGGTGCGCTCGTCACCGTGTGTCTGACGCGGGTCCCCAACCCGCTGGAATTCGGCATCACGATCGTCGACGAAGAGGGCAAGGTCGAGCGCTTCCTGGAGAAGCCGACCTGGGGCCAGGTCTTCTCGGACACCGTGAACACCGGCATCTACGTGATGGAGCCCGAGGTCTTCGACTACGTGGACCCCGATGTGCCCGTGGACTGGTCGGGTGACGTCTTCCCGCAGCTGATGAAGGAAGGCAAGCCCGTCTACGGCTATGTCGCCGAGGGCTACTGGGAGGACGTCGGCACCCACGAGAGCTATGTGAAGGCGCAGGCCGACGTCCTCGAACGCAAGGTCGACGTCGACATCGACGGCTTCGAGATCTCGCCCGGCGTCTGGGTGGCCGAGGGCGCGGAGGTGCACCCCGACGCCGTCCTGCGGGGACCCCTCTACATCGGCGACTACGCCAAGGTCGAGGCCGGCGCCGAGATCCGGGAGCACTCGATCGTCGGCTCCAACGTCGTCGTGAAGAGCGGTGCGTTCCTGCACAAGGCCGTCGTGGCCGACAACGTGTACGTCGGGCCGCACAGCAACCTGCGGGGCTGCGTGGTCGGCAAGAACACCGACATCATGCGCGCCGCGCGGATCGAGGACGGCGCGGTCATCGGTGACGAGTGCCTGGTCGGTGAAGAATCGATCATCCAGGGCAACGTCCGCGTCTACCCGTTCAAGACCATCGAGGCCGGCGCCTTCGTCAACACCTCGGTGATCTGGGAGTCCCGGGGGCAGGCGCACCTCTTCGGCGCCCGAGGGGTGTCCGGCATCCTGAACGTGGAGATCACCCCGGAGCTCGCCGTCCGGCTGGCAGGCGCCTACGCGACGACCCTCAAGAAGGGCTCCACCGTCACCACGGCCCGCGACCACTCCCGCGGCGCCCGTGCGCTCAAGCGGGCGGTGATCTCCGCGCTGCAGGCCAGCGCCATCGACGTACGCGACCTGGAGAACGTACCGCTGCCCGTGGCGCGGCAGCAGACCGCGCGGGGGAGTGCCGGCGGGATCATGATCCGCACCACCCTCGGTGTGCCGGACTCCGTGGACATCATGTTCTTCGACGGCCAGGGCGCCGACCTGTCGCAGGGCAGCCAGCGGAAGCTGGACCGGGTGTTCGCGCGGCAGGAGTACCGGCGGGCGTTCCCCGGAGAGATCGGGGACCTGCACTTCCCGTCCAGCGTGTACGACTCGTACACGGGGTCGCTGCTGCGCAACGTCGACATCACCGGGATCGCGGACTCCGGGCTCAAGGTGGTCGTCGACGCCTCCAACGGCAGTGCGGGACTGGTACTGCCCAGCCTGCTCGGGAAGCTGGGGGTCGACTCGCTGACCATCAACCCCGGCCTCGACGAGGCCAGGCCGACCGAGACGGCCGACATGCGCCGGTCGGGGCTGGTCCGCCTCGGGGAGATAGTGGCGTCCTCGCGGGCCGCGTTCGGGGTGCGGTTCGACCCGGTCGGTGAGCGGCTTTCGCTCGTCGACGAGAAGGGCCGGATCATCGAGGACGACCGCGCGCTGCTGGTGATGCTGGACCTGATCGCGGCCGAGCGGCGCAGCGGCCGGGTCGCCCTGCCGGTGACCACCACCAGGATCGCCGAGCAGGTCGCGGCGTACCACGGCACGCAGGTCGAGTGGACGACGACCTCGCCCGACGACCTCACGCGGGTCGGAGGGGAAGAGGGCGCGATCTTCGGCGGTGACGGCAAGGGCGGCTTCATCGTCCCGGAGTTCAGCAGCGTCTACGACGGCACGGCGGCCTTCGTGCGGCTGATCGGGCTGGTCGCCCGGACCCAGCTCACGCTGAGCCAGATCGACGCTCGGATTCCGCGGGCGCACGTCCTCAAGCGCGACCTCGCCACTCCGTGGGCGGTCAAGGGCCTGGTGATGCGACGGGTGGTCGAGGCGGCCGGGGACCGGTCCGTGGACACCACGGACGGGGTGCGCGTCGTCGAGACCGACGGGCGCTGGGTGATGGTGCTGCCGGACCCGGCGGAGGCGGTGACCCACCTGTGGGCCGAGGGCCCGGACGACGCCTCCGCGCAGGCGCTGCTCGACGAGTGGTCCGCGGTGGTGGACAGCGCGGGCCGGTAAAGACGCCGCACGCGCGCGTGCCGGACAAGTGTCCCCAAGGGGGCCTGTCCGGCACGCCGGTGGGGCCGTTCGGAGGTAGGGGCGGCGGCGTGCGACGATGTGCGGCATGCCGCAGCAACCCCCCGTTCGGAGCACATCGACGCGGCCTGCCCGTCCGGACGCGTCCATGTCATTGCTCACCAATGTCATGGACCACAGCCTCGACGACGGATACGCCGAGGCGGCCGCCCGGAAGAAGGCCGACGGGAGCGGCGGCCTGCCCAAGACCCTCAGGGCCAAGCTCGGACTCGCGGCGGGTCTGGTGCTCGCGGCCCTGGTCGTCACGGTCGGCGCGGCCCAGGCACGGGTCGCCGCTCCCGTCGTGGCCAAGGAGCGCGAGGAGCTGGTCGACCGCATAGAGGAGGAGACCTCGGCGGCCGACGAACTGGAGAAGAGCATCGACGAGCTGCGGGACGACGTCGGCGCCCGCCAGCGCGAGGCGCTGGAGAAGAGCGGCGACGGCGACCGGTCCGACCTGGTGGGCATCCTGTCGGGTGCCTCCGAGGTGCACGGGCCCGGTGTGAAACTCGTGGTGGACGACGCGAAGGAAGCCGGCACGGGAGGCGACGGGCAGGCGCGCGGGACCTCGGACTTCTCCGACACCGGGCGCCTGCGCGACCGGGACATGCAGCGCGTGGTCAACGGGCTGTGGGAGTCGGGAGCCGAGGCGGTCTCCATCAACGGGCAGCGTCTGACGGCACTGTCGGCGATCAGGGCCGCCGGAGACGCGATACTGGTCGACAACAGGCCGCTGGTGCCGCCGTACACGGTGCTCGCGGTGGGGGACGGCGAGCGGCTGAGCAGCACCTTCCAGGACAGCGCCGACGGGCTGTACCTGCACGCCCTGCAGGAGAACTACGGCATCCGGACCGCCATCTCCGTCGCGGAGGACCTCAAGCTGCCGGCCGCGCCGAGTGTGATCGTACGTACAGCACAACCGATAACCGAGAAGGGCACATCGTGATCGCCGTACTGGGCCTCGTCGTGGGAGTCGTGGCCGGACTGTTGGTCCGGCCCGAGGTGCCGGCGGCCGTCGAGCCGTATCTGCCGATCGCCGTCGTGGCGGCGCTGGACGCCGTGTTCGGCGGCCTGCGGGCCATGCTCGACGGCATCTTCGACGACAAGGTCTTCGTGGTGTCGTTCCTCTCGAACGTGGTCGTGGCCGCGCTGATCGTGTTCCTGGGCGACAAGTTGGGCGTGGGTGCCCAGTTGTCCACGGGTGTCGTGGTCGTCCTCGGCATCCGCATCTTCTCCAACGCGGCGGCGATCCGGCGCCACGTGTTCCGGGCGTGAGACCGATGAGCGATCACGACGGGCAGCCGTCGAACCGGCTGCGCAAGGAACTGCCCGCAGAGCTGCCGCCGGCGCGGCCCCCGGCCGCGGACGCGCCGTCCTCGGACACCCCGGCGGGCGACGCCCCGGAGGGGGACCGGTCGGCGTCGGCCGGGCTCACCGGCCGGGACCGGCTCTTCGCGGGGCTCTGGCCGCCGCGCCTGACCCGGGCCCAACTCATCGTCGCCCTGCTCCTGTTCGGTCTCGGGTTCGGCCTCGCCGTCCAGGTGGCCTCGAACAGCGAGAGCGACGGCGCGCTGCGCGGTGCCCGCCAGGAGGATCTGGTGCGCATCCTCGATGAACTGGACGACCGTACTCAGCGTCTTGAAGACGAGAAGCAGGGCCTCGAGAAGCAGCGGGACGAGCTGGAGAACAGCTCCGACCAGGCCGAGGAGGCCCGTAGGCAGACGCTGGAGAAGGAGCGGCAACTGGGCATCCTCGCGGGCACCGTGGCCGCGCAGGGTCCCGGGATCACGGTGACGATCGAGGACACGAAGGGAGCGGTCGAGGCGGACATGCTGCTCGACGCGATCCAGGAACTGCGTGCGGCGGGTGCGGAGGCGATCCAGGTGAACGGTGTGCGGGTCGTCGCGGGCACCTACCTCACGGACTCCGACAAGTCCGTGAGCGTGGACGGGAACAAGATCAACGCGCCCTATCGTTTCCAGGTCATCGGCAAGCCGCAGGACCTCGAACCGGCTCTCAACATTCCTGGAGGTGTGGTGCAGACTCTGGAAAAGGAACAGGCCACCGTTACTGTTGAGCAGTCGAGCAAGATCGTCGTGGATGCCTTGCGAGCGGCGGAGCGGCCTGACTACGCTCGGTCGTCCTCCCAGTGAAGCGGCGGTGCATGAGGGGTGTCCGGCGAGGGCATGAGGTTGCGGGGGGTCGGCGCACCGATTGGGCGGTGCGTGGTGGAAACTGTCTGGTGGAGGCGGACGTTGTGAAGATGTCCGGGTCGGCCAGTACGGTCAGTCAGGGTTCGTCCTGCCCCACGGGCGGGTCTGTTTCGGTCAAGGGGAATCGCCCGTGAAGTTGTTTGCGAAGTTGTTCGGCAAGAGCGCGCGAGAGGGCGGCGACAACGCGACCGCCCGCCATCGCGCCCAGCCCGACGCGGAGGGCGCACGCCCGATGTTCCGGGACCAGGTGGGTGGCCCCGGCGCGCCGTCTGTTGACCCTGCTCAGTCCGGCGGCATAGGTTTCGGCCAGCCCTCAGCCTCAGGTCCGGGTGGAGGGTTCACCCCCGACCCGTACGCGTCGAACGCCCCGGCGGGGCAGCCGCGGCAGGAGGATCCGTCCATGTCGGCCCTGGTCTGTACGAGGTGCGGCAACCGCAACGCGGAGAACAGCCGTTTCTGCTCCAACTGCGGCGCTCCGCTGCGTGCCGGTGCGGTCCCGGAGCGTGCGTCCGAGACGACCTCCACGATCTCCATCTCCGGCCTGGAGGCGTACGACGCGGAGGCCACCGGCCAGACGGCGGTGCCGGCGCTCTCTCCCGAGGCGCAGGCGGCGGTCGACGCGCTGCCGCTCGGCTCCGCGCTCCTGGTCGTGCGCCGCGGTCCGAACTCGGGCAGCCGCTTTCTGCTCGACGGCGAGCTGACCACGGCCGGGCGCCATCCGCAGAGCGACATCTTCCTCGACGACGTGACGGTCTCGCGCCGGCACGTGGAGTTCCGTCGCGCTCAGGACGGTTCCTTCACCGTCGCCGACGTCGGCAGCCTCAACGGCACCTACGTCAACCGGGAGCGCATCGACCAGGTCGCCCTGTCGAACGGTGACGAGGTGCAGATCGGCAAGTACCGGCTGGTGTTCTACGCGAGCCAGCGGGGTTACTGACCCGCCCCCGGGTCCCGCCCCGGGGAACCACCAGGGAAGGTCCATGCTTCATACACCGAGCGGCGGTGCCGGGCAGCACGGCACCGCCGCCACGGACAGTGGGCTGATGAGCATCGGCGCGGTGCTGAACGCGCTGCGTGACGAGTTCCCCGACATCACCATCTCCAAGATCCGTTTCCTGGAGTCGGAGGGCCTGGTCGAGCCGCGGCGGACTCCGGCCGGGTATCGGAAGTTCAGCGCACACGACGTCGAGCGCCTCGGCCGGGTGCTGCGCATGCAGCGGGACCACTATCTGCCGCTCAAGGTCATCCGCGACCATCTGGACGCGGTGGAGCGTGGTGAGGCCGTCTCCCTGCCGACCGTGGGCCGGCAGCGGGACGGGGAGGCCGCACCGGAGCCGGCCGAGGGCCCGACGGTGGCCAGGATCGGCCGGGACGAGCTGCTCGCCGCCGCCGGGATCGAGGACCGGGAACTGGCGGAGTGGGAGTCCTACGGACTGCTCGCCCCGCTGCCCGACGGGGCCTACGACGCCGAGGCGGTGACCGTGGCGTCCCTGGTGGTCCAGCTGGGCCGGTTCGGGATCGAGCCGCGTCACCTGCGGGTGATGAAGGCGGCCGCCGACCGGGAGGCGGGCCTCGTGGACCAGGTGGTCGCCCCGCTGAAACGACACCGCAACCCCCAGACCAGGGCACATGCCGAGGCGCGTACCAAGGAACTGGCGGGACTGGCCGTGCGGCTGCACGCGGCGCTGGTGCAGACCGCGCTCGGCGTGCGACTGCCCTGATCCGGACCCTGCGGCGGCCCCGGATCGCCCACCCGATCCCGGCCCGACTACCCAAACGTCCCGGGCACGGCCTAGGGTTGGTGTGTGAACGAGCTCGATGTCGTAGGTGTCCGGGTCGAGATGCCCTCCAACCAACCGATCGTGCTGCTGCGCGAGGTAGGAGGCGACCGTTACCTTCCCATCTGGATCGGACCCGGGGAGGCGACGGCGATCGCCTTCGCCCAGCAGGGCATGGCTCCGGCACGTCCGCTGACGCACGACCTGTTCAAGGACGTGCTGGAGGCCGTCGGCCAGGAGCTCACGGAAGTGCGCATCACCGACCTGCGGGACGGGGTCTTCTACGCGGAGCTGGTCTTCGCGACCGGCGTCGAGGTGAGCGCCCGGCCGTCGGACGCCATAGCGCTGGCGCTGCGCACCGGGACGCCGATCTACGGCAGCGACACGGTCCTCGACGACGCGGGCATCGCCATCCCGGACGAGCAGGAGGACGAGGTGGAGAAGTTCCGCGAGTTCCTCGACCAGATCTCCCCGGAGGACTTCGGGACCAGCAACCAGTGACCGGTGTGGGCGATGACGGCGAGGGGCGACGCGGGGCCCGGGAACGGGCACATTCGGCCAGCCTTTCCCCGAGACAGGGCACGCGAAACCACTCGTAGGGTGATTATCACTCGGCGTGCCGAGTGTGGCGATCGTTGACGCACCCTTGGTGACTGCCTACCTTCGAGGAGGCAGGTCAAGGACGGAGGTCGGCGTGAGAATCAGCGGCGACGGTACGGCTGGGGGTGGCCCCGGGCACGGTCTCGGGGTGAGTGGTCCGTACCCTCCCCCGGGCTCACGGCTCCGCACGGACGGGGGGTACCCCCAGCACGGCGGCGCGGCCGATCCGGCCCCGCAGCGAGCGGCTGCCGTGCCGACGGGCAAAGGGGCGGCCGCCATGGCTTCGGAGCAGATCGGCTACCGCGGGCCGACGGCCTGCGCGGCCGCCGGCATCACGTACCGGCAGCTCGACTACTGGGCCCGTACGGGCCTGGTCGAGCCCAGTGTGCGGCCCGCGCACGGCTCGGGGACACAGCGTCTCTACAGCTTCCGCGACGTGGTCGTGCTGAAGATCGTCAAGCGTTTCCTCGACACCGGGGTGTCGCTCCAGAACATCCGCACCGCCGTCCAGCACCTGCGGGAACGCGGTTTCCGCGACCTGGAGCGGATGACGCTGATGAGCGACGGCGCCACCGTCCACGAGTGCACCTCGCCCGACGAGGTCCACGCGCTGCTCCAGGGCGGTCAGGGCGTCTTCGGGATCGCCGTCGGCGTCGTGTGGCGGGACGTCGAGGGCGCGTTGTCGCAGCTGCACGGCGAGCGGATCGACACGGGGGAGACCCTGGTCGGCCACAACCCGGCGGACGAACTGGCCCGGCGACGCAGCAACAGGGCGGTCTGAGCACCGGTGCCGAGCCCGGCACGGTCCCGGGCCGGGCGGCGCCGTCGTCGGCGTTGTCAGTGGCGTAGGGCAGCATCAGAGGTGTGAGAACCTCGCCCACGATCCTGCATCTCGACATGGATGCCTTCTTCGCCTCGGTGGAGCAGGCGTCCAAGCCGAGCCTGCGCGGCAAGGCCGTGGTCGTGGGCGGTCTCGGCCCGCGCGGAGTGGTCGCCACCGCCTCGTACGAGGCCCGGGTCTTCGGCGTGCACTCGGCGATGCCCATGGGCCAGGCCCGCCGGCTGGCCCCCAACGCGGCCTACCTGGTGCCGCGCTTCGAGCTGTACAGGTCGATCAGCGAGCAGGTGATGGCGCTGTTGCGGGAGCTGTCCCCGCTGGTGGAGCCGCTGAGCCTGGACGAGGCCTTCGTGGACCTGGAGGCGGGCGGCTCGGCCCGGGACGCGGAGTCCGCGCGGCTGGCCGGGACGAAGCTGCGCACGGACATCCGCGCCGTCACCGGCCTCACCGGGTCCGTGGGCCTGGCCGCCTCCAAGATGCTGGCCAAGATCGCCTCAGAGGAGGCCAAGCCCGACGGGCTGGTCCTGATCCCGCCGGGGACCGAGCGGGCCATGCTGGAGCCGATGACGGTGCGGACCCTGCCCGGGGTCGGGCCGGCGACGGGAGACCATCTCCGGCGGGCCGGCATCACCACGGTCGGTGAACTCGCGGAGGCGGGCGAGGACGAGCTGGTGCGGTTGCTGGGCCGGGCGCACGGACACGCCCTCCACGCGATGGCCCTGGCCCGCGACGAGCGGCCGGTGGTGGCCGAGCGGGAGACCAAGTCCGTGTCCGTGGAGGACACCTACGACGTGGACATCCACGACCGGGTGCGGGTCGGCGTCGAGGTGGAGCGGCTGGCGGACCGGTGCGTGCGGCGGCTGCGCGGGTCCGGACTGTCCGGGCGGACCATCGTGCTCAAGGTCCGCAGGTACGACTTCTCCACGCTCACCCGCTCCGAGACCCTGCGCGGCCCCACGGACGACACGTCGGTGGTGCGGGAGGCGGCCGCCCGGCTGCTGGACTCGGTCGACACGACGGGCGGTGTGCGGCTGCTCGGGGTCGGCGTGAGCGGTCTCGCCGACTACACGCAGGAGGACCTGTTCGCGCAGGCGGCCGGCGGCCGGGACGAGATGCCGGCCGCGGAGCCGGAGCCCGAGCCCGCCGCCGAGCCGCGGCCGGCCCCCGCCGAGCGCCGGTGGCCGTCGGGACACGACGTCCGGCACGCGCGGCACGGGCACGGGTGGGTGCAGGGCAGCGGTCTCGGGCGGGTCACCGTGCGGTTCGAGACGCCGTACTCCGAGACCGGCCGGGTGCGGACCTTCCCGATGGACGACCCCGACCTGACCCCCGCCGACCCGCTGCCGCTGGTTCCGCCCGCGTCGCGAAGACCCGGTGGGGCGGGGGCGGGACGTCAGCCCTCGTCGTTGCCCTTGCCCGCCAGCTTGCCGAAGTCCCGGTCGGGGAGCGGGGGAGGGGCCGCCACGTCGAGCCCGTAGTGGTGGTAGAGCTGGAGTTCCTGCTCCGGCGAGAGATGCCGGCCGACGCCGAAGTCGGGTGCCTCCTTGATCAGGGACCGGTCGAAGGGCACCCGCACCGTGCCGTCCACCAGCTCGCTCGGCTCCAGGGGCACGAAGGCGTCCCTGCTGAACAGGCCGGTGCGTATCGCCGCCCACTCGGGGACGCCGGTGGCATCGTCCAGGTACACCTCGTCCACGGTGCCGATCCTGGCGCCTTCGCGGTCGAACGCCTTGCGGCCGATCAGGTTCCGCGGATCGATGTCAGTACGCACGGGGCCCTCCACTTGATCGCACCACTCTGATCGCACCACTGGGCCGCACCGGGGTCGCACACCGGCCGCCGAATCATCCGTAAGAACTACGAAAAACCACATATGGCCGCTCGGCCACTCGAAGGTTCGCGCCTCGGCCTCGCTGGTACGCTGGCAAACGGCCGCTGACCCCGTGCGGGAGAGTCCTCCGGACATCACCGGAGGCGCCGAAGGAGCAAATCCTCCCCGGAATCTCTCAGGCCCACGTACCGCACGGACGAGGTCACTCTGGAAAGCAGAGCGGGTGTCGACGGCTTCCGCTCTCACCGACGGTGAAAGCCGGGTGCCCTCGGGCCGTCCCGGTGAAGCTCTCAGGTCGAGATGACAGAGGGGGAGGCCGTCCGGGTACCCGCGCCGTGGTGCCCCTCGAAGGTCGTCAGACCAGGAGGCCTCCGCAATGACCGCCCATCGCACCCCGCTCACCGAACTCGAACAGGCAGCGCCGTTCGAACAGCGCCACATCGGCCCCGACCACGAGGCCCGCGCCAAGATGCTCGCGCAGGTCGGTTACGGTTCGCTCGACGAGCTGACGGCCGCCGCGGTGCCGGACGTGATCAAGAACGCCGACGCGCTGGACCTGCCGGGCGCCCGCTCCGAGGCGGAGGTACTGGCCGAGCTGCGCTCCCTGGCCGACCGCAACCAGGTCCTCGACTCCATGATCGGCCTCGGTTACTACGGCACCTTCACACCGCCGGTCATCCTGCGCAACGTCATGGAGAACCCCTCCTGGTACACGGCCTACACGCCGTACCAGCCGGAGATCTCCCAGGGCCGCCTGGAGGCCCTGCTCAACTTCCAGACCATGGTCGCCGAGCTGACCGGTCTGCCCACCTCCGGGGCGTCGCTGCTCGACGAGGGCACGGCCGCCGCCGAGGCGATGGCGCTGTCGCGGCGCATGGGCAAAAACAAGAAGGGCCTGTTCCTGGTCGACGCGGACGCCCTGCCGCAGACCGTCGCCGTGATACGGACCCGCGCCGAACCGGCCGGTGTCGAGGTCGTCGTCGCCGACCTGAGCGAGGGCATCCCGGCCGAGATCGCCGAGCGGGAGATCAACGGTGTCCTGGTCCAGTACCCCGGCGCCTCCGGAGCCGTCCGCGACATCAGGCCGGTGATCGACCGGGCGCACGAGCTCGGCGCGCTCGTCACCGTCGCCGCCGACCTGCTCGCCCTCACCCTGCTCACCTCGCCCGGCGAACTGGGCGCGGACATCGCCGTCGGCACCACCCAGCGCTTCGGCGTGCCGATGGGCTTCGGCGGGCCGCACGCCGGCTTCATGGCCGTCCACGAGAAGTTCGCGCGCAGCCTGCCCGGCCGCCTGGTCGGCGTCTCCGTGGACGCCGACGGCAACAAGGCCTACCGCCTGGCGCTCCAGACCCGCGAGCAGCACATCCGCCGCGAGAAGGCCACCAGCAACATCTGCACCGCGCAGGTGCTGCTCGCCGTCATGGCCGGCATGTACGCCGTGTACCACGGCCCCGAGGGGCTGCGGGCCATCGCCCGCCGCACCCACCGGTACGCGTCGGTCGTCGCGGCCGGTCTCGCCGCCGGCGGCGTCGAGATCGTGCACGGCGCCTACTTCGACACGGTCACCGTGCGGGTTCCGGGCCGGGCCGCCGAGGTGGTCCACGCCGCCCGCGAGAACGGCGTCAACCTGCGGCTCGTCGACGCCGACCACCTGTCGTTCGCCTGCGACGAGACCACCACCCGCGCCCAGGCCGGCGGCGTGTGGAACGCCTTCGGCGTCGAGGGCGACGTCGAGGCGCTGGACGCGGCGACCGAGGAGACGCTGCCCGGAGCGCTGCTGCGCTCCGACGACTTCCTCACCCACCCCGTCTTCCACCAGTACCGCTCCGAGACCGCGATGCTGCGCTACCTGCGCCGGCTCGCCGACCGCGACTACGCGCTGGACCGCGGCATGATCCCGCTGGGCTCCTGCACGATGAAGCTCAACGCGACCACCGAGATGGAGCCGGTCACCTGGCCCGAGTTCGGTGCCCTGCACCCCTTCGCGCCCGCCGACCAGGCGCAGGGCTACCTGACCCTCATCCGCGAGCTGGAGGAGCGGCTGGCCGAGGTCACCGGGTACGACAAGGTCTCGCTCCAGCCCAACGCGGGGTCGCAGGGCGAGTTCGCGGGCCTGCTCGCCGTACGCGGCTACCACCGGGCCAACGGCGACGACCGGCGCACGGTCTGCCTCATCCCGTCCTCCGCGCACGGCACCAACGCGGCCAGCGCCGTGATGGCCGGCATGAAGGTCGTCGTCGTCAAGACCGCCGGGGACGGCGAGATCGACGTCGAGGACCTGCGGGCCAAGATCGAGCAGCACCGCGACGAGCTGGCCGTGCTGATGATCACGTACCCCTCCACCCACGGTGTCTTCGAGGAGCACGTCGCCGACATCTGCGCCCAGGTGCACGACGCCGGCGGCCAGGTCTACGTGGACGGTGCCAACCTCAACGCCCTGGTCGGCCTCGCCAAGCCCGGCCGCTTCGGCGGGGACGTCTCCCACCTGAACCTGCACAAGACCTTCTGCATCCCGCACGGCGGCGGCGGTCCCGGCGTCGGCCCCGTGGGCGTCCGCTCGCACCTGGCGCCGTACCTGCCCAACCACCCGCTGCAGCCCGCCGCGGGCCCGCAGACCGGCGTCGGGCCGATCTCCGCGGCCCCCTGGGGTTCGGCCGGCATCCTGCCGATCTCGTGGTCGTACGTCCGGCTGATGGGCGGCGAGGGACTCAAGCGCGCCACGCAGGTGGCGGTGCTGTCCGCCAACTACATCGCCAAGCGCCTGGAGCCGCACTTCCCGGTGCTCTACACCGGGCCGGGCGGTCTGGTCGCCCACGAGTGCATCATCGACCTGCGCCCGCTGACCAAGGCGACCGGCGTGAGCGTCGACGACGTCGCCAAGCGGCTGATCGACTACGGGTTCCACGCGCCGACGATGTCGTTCCCGGTGGCCGGCACCCTGATGATCGAGCCGACCGAGTCCGAGGACCTGGCCGAGCTGGACCGGTTCTGCGAGGCGATGATCGCCATCCGCGCGGAGATCGAGAAGGTCGGCGCCGGCGACTGGCCCGCCGAGGACAACCCGCTGCGCGGCGCCCCGCACACCGCCGGCACCCTGGCCGGCGCGTGGGACCACGCGTACACCCGCGAGGAGGCCGTCTTCCCGGCCGGTGTGTCCGCCGCCGACAAGTACTGGCCGCCGGTGCGCCGCATCGACCAGGCCTACGGCGACCGCAACCTCGTCTGCTCCTGCCCGCCGCTGGACGCCTACGAGGACTGATCCCCGAGAGGGGCTCCGTTGCCGGAGGCCCGTGCGGGCAGCACCGGAGCGAGTGAGGCTCCGTCCAGGTCCGGCTCCCGGGCCCGGACGGAGCCCTCCGGCCTTTCACGCGGTGGGTGGGGACGCGGGGACAGCGGTCAGATCCAGACCGGCAGGTCCGTGCCCCATCCAGTGGGCGGACGCGCCCAGTTCCGCGGTGCCCCGTCGTAGTGCACCGGGGGAAGGGCGTGGTCGAGCAGCCCATGGCGTGTCGCGGTCGTGGTCAGCCAAGGCCGCGGTGCGTGGACGCCGCCTCGCCCCGGTGTCGGACGGATGTCGTGCAGCAGCCAGGACGCGGTGCCCGCGAGAGACAGCCGCAGATGCCGTCCACCGCCGGTCGCCTGCTGGTCCGTGAGGGCGCGCAGGACCGCGGCCGCCAGGAGGTAGCCGGTCCCGTGATCCAGCGCCTGGGCGGGCAGCACCCCCGGGCGGCCGTCGGCGGAGGCCTCGATCGACGCGATGCCGCTCGCGGCCTGGACGAGGCTGTCGAAGCCGCGCCGCGATGCCCACGGCCCCGACCAGCCCCAGGCGCAGAGCTGAGCCACCGCCAAACCGGGGCGCCTCGCCAGCAGCGCTTCGGGCGACAGACCGTGCCGGTCCAGCGAGCCGGGCCGGTAGCCGGTGATCACGACATCGGCCGAGCCGAGGAGGTCCTCGAAGACGTCCCGGTCCGCGGGAGCGGAGAGGTCCAGCAGCGTGGAGCGCTTGCCGAAGCCGGTGTCGGCATGGGCGTCCTCGTCCTCCGGAAGCCGAGGCGGATCAACGCGCAGCACGTCGGCTCCCAGCAGCGCGAGCGTACGCGTCGCCACCGGCCCGGCGATCACCCTGGTCAGGTCCAGGACGCGTACACCACTGGCCGGCAGCGACGCCACCGGCAGCCTGCGCGGGCCGCTCTCCCCGACGAGCCCGGTCTCCACCAGCGGAAGTGCGGGCTCGAACGGGGCCGAACCCACGGCCACCGCCAGGCCACCCGCCGCATAGACGGCCTCCTGCACCGCATGCGCCGAACGGGTGGCCAGCTCGGCCGACAGGAGCCCGGCCAGGGCCCGGTCGTCGCCGGTGTCGGAGATGCCCAGCGCGCCGAGCAGCCGGGAACGGTGGTGCGGGTAGTTGGCATGGGTCCGCACCCAGCCGTCCGCCGCGCGCCAGAAGCCGGACAGCGGCGCGAAGGACCTGGCGGCCCGGCCGTCGACCCTCAGGTGCCGCTCGCTGACGAACGCCGTCGCCACCGCTCCCTCGGCGACCCGGACCGCCGGTACCGGTCCGGTGCTCCGCCGCGCCAGCAGCTCAGCGGCCGCCAGCGAGCACACCCCCACGGTGGCCCGCGCCAGCTCCCGCACCGGCAGACGCGCGGGCAGCACGCCACTCGCCTCTTCGTACGACACCTTGTCGACCAGCTCGGTCGGCCCGCCGAGGGCGTTCCAGGCGTGCGCCGTCGTCTCGTCCTCGTCGCCGTTCATGCGGTCCACCCTGACACCTTCCGCACGAGGACGGTGGTGCCGGGAACAGGCACTTCACCTCTCCCTTTGCGGGAGGGGCGGGCAACCTCGTAAGAGAGCCGTCAAAGGCGTACAGACCACCGTATGAGACCCGTCAACGGTGGTCCTTTTCGGTCATGCAGGGGCTTTCCTCGAAGCGTCCTAGTTGCAACCGAACTCACTCAGGAGCTCACGATGGCCGATCTGGCCTTCGTCGTCACCACGGTCGCGGTCTTCGCGCTGGTGGCTCTCGTCGCCAAGGGGGTGACGAAGCTGTGACCGCCGAGAACACCGTCGGCCTGATCGTGGCCGTCGCCCTGCTGGGCTACCTCGTCCTCGCCCTGATCTTCCCGGAGAGGTTCTGAGCGCCGCCATGGGTCCCACAACCGCCGGCCTGCTCCAGGCGTCGGCCCTCGTCGGCGCCCTGGCCGTCGCGCACGTCCCGCTGGGCAACCACCTGGCCCGGGTCTACTCCTCCGACCGGCACTGGCGCGTGGAGAGGTGGATCTACAAGGGCATCGGTGCCGATCCCGACGCGCAGCTGCGCTGGCCCGCGTACCTGCGCGGCGTGCTCGCCTTCTCCCTCGCCGGCGTCCTCTTCCTCTACCTGCTCCAGCGCCTCCAGGGAGTCCTCCCGGGCTCGCTCGGCTTCGACCCGGTGGCGCCCGCGCAGGCCTTCAACACCGCCGCGTCCTTCGTCACCAACACCAACTGGCAGTCCTACTCCGGCGAGCAGACGATGGGCCACGTCGTGCAGACCGCGGGTCTGGCCGTGCAGAACTTCGTCTCCGCGGCGGTCGGCATGGCGGTCGCCGTGGCCCTCGTCCGGGGCTTCGCCCGCACCCGCGGCGGCGAGCTGGGCAACTTCTGGGCGGACCTGGTGCGCGGAGTCACGCGGGTGCTGGTGCCGCTGGCCGTCGCCGGGGCGCTCGTGCTCGTCGCCTGCGGGGTCGTCCAGAACTTCTCCGGCATCCACGAGGTCGGCCAGTTCATGGGCGGCTCGCAGCAGTGGAACGGCGGGGCCGTCGCCTCGCAGGAGGCCATCAAGGAACTGGGCACCAACGGCGGCGGCTACTTCAACGCCAACAGCGCCCACCCTTTCGAGAACCCGACGGGCTTCACCAACCTCTTCGAGATCTTCCTGATCCTGCTGATCCCGGTCGCCCTCACCAGGACCTTCGGCATCATGGTCGGCTCGGTGCGTCAGGGGTACGCGATCCTCGCCGCCATGGCCACCATCTGGGCGGGCTTCGTCGCCCTGATGATGTGGACCGAGTTCGCGCACCACGGTCCCGCGCTGCAGGCGGCCGGCGGGGCGATGGAGGGCAAGGAGCTGCGCTTCGGGATCGGCGGCTCCTCGATCTTCGCGGTGACCACGACGCTGACCTCCACCGGCGCCGTCGACTCCTTCCACTCCTCGTACACCGGACTGGGCGGCGGCATCACCCTGCTGGGCATGATGCTGGGGGAGATCGCGCCGGGCGGGGTCGGTTCCGGGCTCTACGGCATGCTGATCATGGCGGTCGTCGCGGTCTTCGTCGCGGGGCTCATGGTCGGCCGCACGCCGGAGTACCTCGGCAAGAAGATCGGCCCCCGCGAGATCAAGCTCGCGGCCCTCTACATCCTGGTCACCCCGGCACTGGTCCTGGTCTTCACCGCGCTGTCCCTGGCCCTGCCCACCCCACCGCACTCGATGCTCAACCCCGGCGCCCACGGCTTCTCCGAGGTCCTGTACGCCTTCACCTCCGCCGCGAACAACAACGGCTCCGCCTTCGCGGGACTGAACGCGAACACCGACTGGTACAACACCACGACCGGGCTCGCGATGCTGCTCGGCCGGTTCCTGCCGATGGTGTTCGTCCTCGCCCTGGCCGGATCGCTGGCCGGACAGCGGCCGGTGCCGGTCACCGCGGGCACCCTGCGCACCGAGAAGCCGATGTTCGCCGGCCTGCTCGTGGGCGCGATCCTGATCATCGTCGGTCTCACCTACTTCCCGGCGCTGGCCCTGGGCCCGCTGGCGGAAGGACTGGCGTGATGACCGCCCGTACCCGGAAGCACGAGGACGCCATGTCCGACCCGAAGTCCGATGCCCTCTCCCCGTCTACGTCCCACTCGGCGTACCGCACCACGGACGGCCCCGCGCCCGCGGTCCCGGGCTCCGCGGACGGCCCGGCGCCGCGCGGCGGCCCCGCAGCGGGCCGGGCGGCGGTCGCCGGACGTGTCGGCGGTGGGCTCTTCGAACCCGCGCGGCTGCTCGCCGCGCTGCCCGAGGCGTTCCGCAAGCTCGACCCGCGGGCGACGGTCAAGTCGCCGGTGATGTTCGTGGTGTGGGCCGGCTCGGTGCTGACCACCGCCTGCTCCTTCACGGACCCGGGGGACTGGTTCGGCTGGACCATCAGCGCCTGGCTCTGGCTGACCGTGCTCTTCGCCAACCTGGCGGAGGCCGTCGCCGAGGGCCGCGGCAAGGCGCAGGCCGACACCCTGCGCCGGGCGAAGACGGACGCCGTCGCACGGCGGGCCGACGGCACCACCGTCCCCGGCGCCGACCTGGCCGTGGGCGACCTGGTGGTCTGCGAGGCCGGAGACGTCGTCCCCGGCGACGGCGACGTCGTCGAGGGCGTCGCCTCGGTCGACGAGTCGGCGATCACCGGTGAGTCCGCGCCCGTCATCCGGGAGTCGGGCGGCGACCGCAGCGCCGTGACCGGCGGGACCAAGGTCCTCTCCGACCGCATCGTCGTCAGGATCACCACCAAGCCGGGCGAGACCTTCATCGACCGGATGATCGGCCTCGTCGAGGGCGCCGCCCGGCAGAAGACGCCGAACGAGATCGCGCTGAACATCCTGCTGGCCTCGCTGACCGTCGTCTTCCTGCTGGCCTGCGCCACGCTGACGCCGTTCGCCGGCCACGCGGGCCCCCGGCTGTCGCTGGTCGTCCTGGTCGCGCTGCTGGTCTGCCTCATCCCCACCACGATCGGTGCCCTGCTCTCCGCGATCGGCATCGCGGGCATGGACCGCCTGGTGCAGCGCAACGTACTGGCCAAGTCGGGCCGCGCGGTCGAGGCCGCCGGCGACGTCTCCACGCTGCTCCTGGACAAGACCGGCACCATCACGCTCGGCAACCGGCAGGCGGCGGCGTTCGTACCGGTGCGCGGCACGACCGGGGGCGAGCTGGCAGACGCCGCCCAGCTGTCCTCGCTGGCCGACGAGACGCCCGAGGGCCGCTCGGTCGTCGTCCTCGCCAAGGAGCGGTACGGACTGCGCGAACGGCACCGCGGCGAGCTGACCGGCGCCGAGTGGATCTCCTTCACCGCCCGGACGCGGATGTCCGGCGTCGACGTCCAGGGGCGGCGGATCCGCAAGGGCGCGGCCGGCGCGGTGACCGCGTGGGTCCGCGAGCTCGGCGGCGAGGTCGCCGAGGACACGGCGCGGCTGGCCGACGGCATCTCCGAGGAGGGCGGCACACCGCTGCTCGTCGCCGTGGCGGACGGGGCGGGGGCCCGGGTCCTCGGGGTGATCCACCTCAAGGACGTCGTGAAGCAGGGCATGCGGCAGCGGTTCGAGGAACTGCGGCGCATGGGCATCAGAACCGTCATGATCACCGGCGACAACCCGCTGACGGCCAAGGCGATCGCCGACGAGGCGGGCGTCGACGACTTCCTCGCGGAGGCCACGCCCGAGGACAAGATGGCGCTCATCGAGCGGGAGCAGGCCGGCGGCAAGCTGGTCGCGATGACCGGCGACGGCACCAACGACGCCCCCGCGCTCGCGCAGGCCGACGTCGGGGTGGCCATGAACACCGGCACCTCGGCCGCCAAGGAGGCCGGCAACATGGTCGACCTCGACTCCGACCCGACCAAGCTGATCGAGATCGTGGAGATCGGCAAGCAGCTGCTGATCACGCGCGGGGCGCTCACGACGTTCTCCATCGCCAACGACGTCGCCAAGTACTTCGCGATCATCCCGGCGCTCTTCGCGGCGGTGTACCCGGGACTGGACAAGCTCAACATCATGCGCCTGTCCTCGCCGGACTCGGCCATCCTGTCGGCGGTCGTCTTCAACGCGCTGATCATCGTTGTGCTCGTGCCGCTCGCCCTGCGCGGGGTGCGGTACCGGCCGGTGAGCGCGGACCGCATGCTGCGCCGCAATCTCGCGGTCTACGGCCTGGGCGGGCTGATCGTGCCCTTCCTCGGCATCAAGGCCGTCGACCTGCTCCTGTCCCTCATACCCGGAATCGGCTGACCGTCATGAACAACTCGGTATCGAACACCGCGCGGCTGCTCGCCGTCGGCCTGCGGGCCCTGCTGGTACTCACCTTGGTCACCGGCGTGGCCTACCCCCTGGCGGTGACGGGCGCCGCCCAGGCCCTCTTCCCCGACCAGGCGGGCGGCTCCCAGGTCTCGGCGGACGGACGTGTCGTGGGTTCCTCGCTGATCGGACAGTCGTACAACCTGCCGCTCAAGCCGGGCCAGGAGACTCCCGAACCGGACCTGAAGTGGTTCCAGGGGCGGCCGGCCAACGGACTGGGGGAGAACACCCTCAACACCCGGTACCGGCTGATCGTCTCCGGCGCGACCAACCTGGCCGCCGACAACCCGGAGCTGGTCAGGCAGGTGAGGGCCGCCCAGGATGCCGTCATCAGGGACAACTCCGTGCCGGGCGGTCCCGTCGAGCGGGACGACATCCCGGCCGACGCGGTGACCTCCTCCGGCTCGGGGCTCGACCCGCACATCTCCCCCCGGTACGCCCAGTTGCAGGTCCGCCGGGTCGCCCGGGAGAACGGCCTGACCGTCGCGCGGGTGCGGGAACTCGTCGACCGGCACACCGAGGGCCGGACGCTCGGCTTCATCGGTGAGCCGACGGTGAACGTCCTCGAACTGAACGTCGCCCTCAAGCAACTCCTGCGGAAGAGCTGAGCGTTGGAGCACGCGTCGGCCGTGCCGGATACGCCACGTCACGCCACGATACGTGACCGGGTCCGGGGCCGGACACGCGTCGGGGCCGGTTCGCAGCGTGACTGCGGTCCGGCCCCGGAGTGCACCGGGCGAGCGGCGCCGCTCGCCCGGCGGATGATCAGGCGGCCGTGATCAGCCCCGCACCGACGGGGCGGTGCGGGGCGATGACCTGACCGTCCGGCAGCAGCTCACCGGTGTCCTCGAAGAGGACGACGCCGTTGCACAACAGGCTCCAGCCCTGCTCCGGGTGGTGCGCCACGAGGCGGGCGGACTCCCGGTCGGCGGAGTCGGCTGAGGGGCACGGTGACTGGTGCTGGCACATGGATGGGGTCTCTCGGTCTGTGATGACGGATGAGGTCGTTGTCCCGGTCTTGGCTGTCCCGCGGCGTGAAGCTTCGTTCATGGCCGCCCCCCGTTGTCTAAGTCGGTCCGAACCCAGTGTTGCCCCACGGGCGTCGATCCGCAGGTATTTCGCAGCACCGCTTCTCACAGGTTCATGACGCGTCACCCGCGCGGACGGTTCAGTCCAACTGCACTGTCACTTCGGGTGGTTCGGCATGGCCGGATAGGGCTAGTCCGCGCGGGTGGTGAGGGGGACGCTCAGGCCGGGGAGCCCAGCAGCCGGGTCGGGGCCGTCCGGTGCGTGAGGACCGGCAGCAGGTCGGCGACCCGGTGCGGCCGGTGGGCGGCGATGCCCGGCGGGGCCGGCGCCAGCGGCACCAGCAGGTCGGTGGGTCCGGGGTGTCCGGCGGCGGCGTCCGCGGCGCGGTCCTCGTGCAGCCACAGGGTGAGCATGTACAGCTCGGGCACGGACAGCAGACGCGGCTGGTGGGTCTGCGGGACCGACTCGGCCTGCCGCAGCGCGAGCCCGGTGGAGGCGACGTAGGGGCCCTCGAAGAAGTGCGAGAACGCCCAGCCGTCGGGGGTCAGGACGGTCTCGGCCGCCGCCACCGCACGGTCGCCGCAGTGGATCAGGAACCGCCACCCGGTCAGTCGCGTGACCGCCACGCCCTCCGCGGTGATCCGGTCCAGGACGTGGACCGGAAGGGGGAGTTCGGGGGTGAGCGGGCCCTGGGCGCGGAGCAGGGCGGGAGTCCGCGCCTCGCGCACCGCGGTGGGCGAGGAGAGGGCGGTGAGGACGGAACGCAGGGCGGGCGCGGGGGCCGGGGGCACACGCAAGGGCATGATGGGTCGCCTCTCATTCGAAGGCACGGTGGCGCGAGGGCGGGGCGGGGCGGACGACGCTGTCAGCTCACGGGGCTGGGAAGGCAGGGGCCGGGGCCCGGGAACCGAGAAGTGGGTGAGGTCTGCCGCGCGTCAGCTCGACGGCGGGATCCTTCGACCGTGGGCGCCGGTCTTCTGCCTTGTCCGCGGAGTTTATACGACATATGTTCAGACCGGGTTTCGGGTAGCCGATTCCGGTTACCGTTACAAGGCTGTATTCGGTCGTTAATATGTCGTCGATATGTGGGAATCCTCCCGGATTCCGGACCAGGTGTACGACGGTGACCTCGGGGAACGTTCACCACGCGGTCGGCCAATTGTCGTCGGCGTTTTTCACGAGTTGTTCGGAGTGCGGAAACCGCGTTCCGGCATGCCCGGTGAATGTGCCACTGGTCACATCGGCACAGCGTAGTGGGTGCCGGGCCCGCGCGGGGACGTTATCGATCGCTTCGGCTGGGCATCATCCACCCTGACCGGTCGCCGACGGCCGGACCTCCGTACCGACGCTCCGAGAAGGGACTCTTCCATGGGGGAGAAGGTCGTGGCAGGTCAGTTCGACCTGTCCGATCGCCAGCGCTACCGCGAGAAGCTCCAGCGGTGCCTGACCGGCCTGGAGCGTCTTCTGGCGGAGAAGCGGTTCGACCGCCCGAAGAACCTGATGGGGCTGGAGATCGAATTGAATCTCGTCGGCGCCGACGGGATGCCGAAAATGTTGAATGCGCAAGTCCTCGAACGGATCGCGAGCCGGGACTTCCAAACAGAACTCGCCATGTTCAACCTGGAAGTCAACATAGCTCCCCATCGGCTGGGCGGCCGGGTATTCGACCGGCTGGCCGAGGAGATCCGCACCTCCCTGGCATATGCGGACCGCAAGGCGGGCGAGGTCGACGCGGGTATCGCGATGATCGGCATTCTGCCGACCCTCGACCGAGACGACCTGGTCTCCTCCAACCTCTCCGCCGTCGACCGCTACGCCCTGCTCAACGACCAGATCGTCGCCGCCCGGGGCGAGGACTTCACCCTCGACATCGAGGGCGTCGAGCGCCTGACCTGCACCTCCAAGTCCATCGCCCCCGAGGCCGCCTGCACCTCGGTGCAGCTGCACCTGCAGGTCACCCCGGACCGCTTCGCCGACGTGTGGAACGCGGCCCAGGCGGTCACCGCCGCCCAGATCGCCGTCGGTGCCAACGCGCCCTTCCTCTTCGGCCGCGAGCTGTGGCGGGAGTCGCGCCCCCCGCTGTTCCAGCAGTCCACCGACACCCGTCCGCCCGAGCTGCAGGCCCAGGGCGTGCGGCCGCGCACCTGGTTCGGGGAACGCTGGGTGAGCTCCGCCTACGACCTCTTCGAGGAGAACCGGCGCTACTACCCGGCGCTGCTGCCGATCTGCGACGACGAGGACCCGCTGGAGGTCCTGGACGCCGGCGGTGTGCCCACGCTTGCCGAACTCGTCCTGCACAACGGCACCGTCTACCGCTGGAACCGCCCCGTCTACGACATCGCCGACGGCGCCCCGCACCTGCGGGTGGAGAACCGCGTCCTGCCCGCCGGGCCCACCGTCACCGACGTCATCGCCAACGCCGCCTTCTACTACGGCGTCGTGCGTGCGCTGGCCGACGAGCCCCGGCCGGTGTGGACGAGGCTGCCGTTCGAGGCCGCCGCCGCCAACTTCGAGGCCGCGTGCCGCCACGGCATCGACGCCCGCTTCGAGTGGCCCCGGCGCGGCCGGCTCGGCGGCACCACCGAGGTCGACGCCGCCGTCCTCGTCCGCGACGAACTGCTGCCGCTCGCCGAGGCGGGCCTTGACGCGTGGGGGGTGGAGCCCGCCGACCGGGACCTGTACCTCGGTGTGATCGAGGAGCGGTGCCGGCGCCGGGTCAACGGCGCGTCCTGGCAGGCGGCCACGTTCCACCGGGCGCTGGAGGCCGGCCTGTCCCGGGAGGCCGCGCTGGCGGCGACGACCCGCCGGTACACCGAGCTGATGCGCGAGGGGGACCCCGTGCACCTGTGGCCGGTGGGTCTGCCCCAGCCGGCACCGCTGGGCTGACCGCCGCCGCGGCGGCTCCGGAGCGCCGGAGCCGCCCCTGCGCCGCCGCGCTCGGAGCGCCCCCGCCGCGCGCCACCCCGTGCCCATCGGGCAAGCTGTGACGTCCCGGCTGGAGGCAGGTGTGCATGGCGGAGGCAGGTCCGGTGGACGATTCGATGGACGGCGCGCTCTCGCGCGACCCCGCCGGCGGGGGGCCGGTCGCCGGCAAGCGGCCCGCACGGCGGATCCTGCGTGACGAGACGCTGCTGGTCCTGGCGCTCTCGCTCGGCGCGAGCGGGGTGTCCGCGCTCATCAGCTTCATCGGCTCGGTCACCCGCCCGGGCGGGCTCAAGGACCAGGCGGCCACCCTCAACTCCTCGGCGGCGCCCGGCAGGCCCTGGCTCGACCTGGCCTGGCAGCTCTTCGGCATCACCACGGCGCTCGTCCCGGTCGCCCTCGTGGCGCACTTCTTGCTGCGCGAGGGACACAGCCTGCGCACCCTCGGCTTCGACCGCACCCGGCCGTGGCCGGACCTGGGGCGCGGGGCCGTCGTCGCCGCCGTCATCGGCAGCACCGGCATCGCCTTCTACCTGGCCGCCCGCGGCCTCGGCTTCAACCTCACCGTGGTGCCCGAGTCGCTGCCCGGCGTGTGGTGGAAGTACCCCGTCCTCATCCTTTCGGCGCTGCAGAACTCCGTCCTGGAGGAGGTCCTGGTCGTCGGCTACCTGCTGCGGCGGCTCGACCAGCTGGGCTGGAGCGCGGGCGCCTCGCTGGCGGCCAGTTCGGTGCTGCGCGGGTCGTACCACCTCTACCAGGGCATTGGCGGTTTCATCGGCAACATGGTGATGGGCGTCGTGTTCGTGTACCTGTACCGCCGCTGGGGCCGGGTGGGCCCGCTGGTGGTCGCGCACTCGCTGCTCGACATCGGAGCCTTCGTCGGTTACGCCCTGCTGGCCGGGAAGGTGGACTGGCTGCCGACGGCCTGACGGAGAAGCAGACGGCGACGGCGACGCGGGGGAGCCGTCGGCCGGGGCCCGGCGCTACGGACGCCGCGGGTCCGGTCCGGCCGCCACGGAGACCGCGGGCTCGGACGCCACGGAAACGCGGGTCGGGCCGTCACGGTGTCCGCGGGGCGGGCCGTCGGCCGCCGGGCCGGAGTCAGGCCAGCAACTCGCCCTCGATCACCGTCACCGCGTGCCCGTTCAGCAGCGTGCGGGCGCCGCGCAGCTCCGTGCGGACCCGGCCGGAGCGCGGTGAGGCCTGGAGGCCGGTGAGGGTCGCCCGGCCCAGTCGCTGGGACCAGAAGGGCGCGAGGGCGGTGTGGGCGCTGCCGGTGACCGGGTCCTCGTCGATGCCGACGTTGGGGAAGAAGCAGCGGGAGACGTAGTCGTAGCCCCGGGCGGGGTCCTCCGCGCGGGCGGTGACGACGACACCGCGCGCGGAGTGGGCGGCCAGCGCCTTGTGGTCCGGCGTCAGTCCGCGCACGGTCTCCTCGTCGGCGACCTCCACCAGCAGGTCCCCGACGTTCTCCCCGGTGTCGCACACGGCCTGCGGTTCCGCGCCCAGCGCCTCCGCGACACCGGCCGGGGCCTCGACCCGGGTCAGCGGCGCGGTCGGGAAGTCCAGGGTGAGCGAGCCGTCCTCGTGCGGCGTCGCGGACAGCACGCCACTGCGGGTGGCGAACCGCACCGGCCCCTCGTGGGCGCCTGTGGTGTGCAGGACGTGCGCCGTGGCGAGGGTCGCGTGGCCGCACATCGCGACCTCGGTGACCGGTGTGAACCAGCGCAGCGCCCAGTCGGCCTCGCCGCCGGGAGGCAGGCGGTGGGCGAACGCGGTCTCGGCGTGATTGACCTCGAGGGCGACCCGCTGGAGGCGGTCGTCGTCCGGGAAGGCGTCCAGGAGCAGCACCCCCGCGGGATTGCCGGCGAACGGACGGTCGGTGAAGGCGTCGACTATTCGGATGCGCATGCCCCGACGCTAGCGGCTGCCCCGGGCCGGGGGCCAAGGCCAATCCCCGGTCGCTGGCCCGCCCGCCCTCCCTGCTCGGGGCACCGGTCTCCGCCTCGGGCGGGGACGGTTGCCTGGGCCGGTGGAAAGCCGGTGGAAAGCCGGTGGGGAGCCAGAGGAAGGCCCGGGACGATGCGGCACGCAGAAGGGGGTTGGCATTCGACAGGTTCCGATATATCGTTGAGGCATCGCGTTAGAGTCGCGTTAGGTCAACGACTGGATGGAGTGATGGCGATGCGTACCCACGGATACGAGCACGGACACGGTGGACACGGCCGCGGCGAGGGTGGTCCCTTCGGACGCGGTGACTTCGAGGGCCGGCGTGCGGCCTTCGGCCCCTTCGGGCCGGGCGGCCCGGGTGGTCCCGGTGGTCCCTTCGGGCCCGGTTTCGGTCACGGCGGCCCCTGGGGCGGCCGAGGGCGCGGTGGTCCCAGGGGGAGGGCGCGGCGCGGCGACGTACGGGCGTCGATCCTGGCCCTGCTCAAGGACCGGCCGATGCACGGCTACGAGATGATCCAGGAGATCGCCGAACGCAGCGGCGGCGCGTGGAAGCCCAGCCCCGGTTCGGTGTACCCCACTCTCCAGCTGCTGGAGGACGAGGGGCTGATCGCCAGTGAGAGCGAGGGCGGCAAGAAGCTCTTCGCGCTCACCGAGGAGGGCCGCACCGCGGCCGGCGAGGGCCCGGAGGCGCCCTGGGAGGATGCCTCCAAGGGGGTCGACTGGGAGGCGCTGAACGATGTCCGGCAGGCCGGTTTCGGGCTGATGGAGGCGTTCGGCCAGGTCTGGAAGACCGGCAGCAAGGAGCAGCGGGAGAAGGCGCTCGCCGTCATCGGCGACGCCCGCAAGAAGCTGTACCTGATCCTCGCCGACGAGGACTGAGCGCCGCACGGCGCCGACCCCGAAGTGCCCCGCGGAACGCTCCGCGGGGCACTTTCCCGTGCGGGATGCCGTGCGTGGCCATACGGCTTGATCTCATCCGTAAGGAGGAGATTCCGGCCGGACGGGTCCACTCTGTGTGGGACGCCGAAATGCTCCCCCTCGGGGATGACTCGGTCGGGCGGGACTGATGGGCTGGGAGATGTGCAACCCCGTATCCCCCGGCAGTCGGCCGGTGAGCAAGACGGTCCGCGCCCGGACGGCGCCGACCTCGACGACCGGTTCGACGCGGACCTGGCCGCGGCGGTCTCCGGCGCCCGCCGCAGGGCGGTCCGGGACGGGGACCGGCAGATCGACACGGCCCACCTGCTCCACTCACTCCTGGAGTCCGATCCCGAGGTGCGGTCCGTCCTCGGGGACGGGCCGCGGATCGCCAGGCTGCTCGGTTACCTCGTGCAGCGCAGCATCGGCTACGGCCTGCGCTGGCAGAGCGCCGTCGAGGACTCCGGCGCCGTACCCGTCGTGACCGGCGCCGCCGGTTTCTCGCCGCTGGCAGCGGCGGCGACGGAGGAGGCCTGCGCGCGGGCCGCGCGGCGCGGGGCAGCCCGTGCCTGCGGCGTCGACCTGCTCGCCGCCCTGGTCGCGGACCCGCAGGCGCGCGCCGTCGAGGTGCTGGCCCGCGCCGCCGTCGAGCCGCCCACCGTGCTCGCCCGCGTGGAGCAGCACTTCGAACCGGCGCCCTGAGCGGGTCCCCGTTCTGCGCGGGCGGGCCGTGCGCGTGACGCGAGGTGCCCACCGTGCGGGCCCCGTACGCGACGCGAGCCGTGCGGGACGTCCAGTCGGTGAGACAGGTGTCATTGGGGGTGACGGTCATGTCGACCCCTGTCATCATGTGGCCGTGCATACGTCTGACAGCGTCCGGGGCGGCCGTGGCAAGGGTGCCGGGCTCGGCCTGGCGCTCGCGTCCGCGTTCGCCTTCGGCGGCTCCGGGGTCGCGGCCAAGCCCTTGATCGAGGCGGGCCTCGACCCGCTCCACGTGGTCTGGCTCCGGGTGGCCGGCGCCGCCCTGGTGATGCTGCCGCTCGCCGTGCGCCACCGCGGGCTGCTCCGCCGCCGCCCGGGGCTGCTCGCCGGGTACGGCCTGCTTGCCGTGGCCGGCGTGCAGGCCTGCTACTTCGCCTCGATCTCCCGCATCCCCGTCGGCGTGGCGCTGCTCATCGAGTACCTGGCGCCCGCCCTGGTGCTCGGCTGGGTGCGGTTCGTGCAGCGGCGGCCGGTGACCCGGGCCGCCGCGCTCGGCGTGGTCCTCGCGGTCGGCGGCCTGGCCTGCGTGGTCGAGGTGTGGGCCGGACTCGGCTTCGACGCCGTCGGAGTCCTGCTCGCCCTCGGCGCCGCCTGCTGCCAGGTCGGCTACTTCGTCCTGTCCGACCAGGGCAGTGACGCGGGCGACGAGAGCCCCGACCCGCTCGGCGTCATCGCCTACGGACTGCTCGTCGGGGCCGCCGTGCTCACCGTCGTCGCCCGCCCCTGGTCCATGGACTGGTCCCTCCTCGCCGGCTCCGCCCGCATGGACGGCACCCCCGTCGCCGCCGCCCTGCTGCTGGCCTGGGTCGTGCTCGTCTCCACGGTGCTCGCCTACGTCACCGGCATCGTCGCCGTGCGCCGTCTGTCGCCGCAGGTCGCCGGGGTCGTGGCGTGCCTCGAAGCGGTCATCGCGACCGTGCTGGCCTGGGTGCTGCTCGGCGAGCACCTGTCCGCCCCGCAGATCGTCGGCGGCGTCGTGGTCCTGGCGGGCGCCTTCATCGCGCAGTCGTCGACGCCCGCGAAGGGCTCCGCGGACCCCGTGGCGAGCGGGGGACCGGAAAGGGAGTTGTCCGGCCGGGGGACGGCGGCCTAGGGTGCTGATCATGCATTCCGACGCGTGCGTTCTGCCGCCTCCGGCCGCCTGAGGCGGGCCCCTGACCAGTGCCCCGACAGGGGCACCAGCCCGGCGTGTCGTCGCCGGGCCGGACAGTGCCGCCCGCAGACGCGGTCCGTGCGCCCCCGGCCGTTCCGGGGCCGCTCCGAACTTCCGCGCCTCGTGCGCGTCTGCGGAGAGAACTCGTGCCGAATGCCGTCTCCGGCCTGCCCGTCGGGCGTGGCCTCCTCTATCTGATCGTCGCCGGTGTCGCCTGGGGCACCGCCGGTGCCGCCGCCTCACTGGTCTACCGGGCCAGCGACATGGGGCCCGTCGCCCTGTCCTTCTGGCGCTGCGCCGTCGGGCTCGTCCTGCTGCTCGCCGCGCGTCCGCTGCACCGGCGGGTGCGCACGGCCGTGAACGGCGGACCGGACGACCGGGCCTGCCGCCGGAGCACCCGGGAGCCGTTCGCCCGCAGGGCCCGGCGGTCCCTGGTCACCGGTCTCGGTCTCGCGGTCTTCCAGACCGCCTACTTCGCCGCGGTGCAGTCCACCGGGCTCGCCGTGGCCACCGTCGTCACCCTCGGCGCCGGACCCGTGCTGATCGCGCTCGGCGCGCGGCTGACCCTGGGCGAGCACCTGGGCGCGGGCGGCCTCACGGCGGTGGCCGGGGCGCTCGCCGGGCTGGGGGTGCTCGTCCTCGGCGGGGGCGGGACGACCGTCCGGCTGCCGGGCGTGCTCCTGGCCCTGCTGTCCGCCGCCGGGTACTCGGTGATGACGCTGCTCACCCGCTGGTGGGGGCGGGACGGCGGGGCCGACGCCGCCAGCACGTCCGTGGGCGCCTTCGCCGTCACCAGCCTGTGCCTGCTGCCGCTCGCCCTGGCCGAGGGGCTGGTGCCGCACACCGCCGAACCGGTTCGGCTGCTGTGGCTCCTCGCGTACGTCGCCGCCGTCCCGACCGCGCTCGCCTACGGGCTCTACTTCGCCGGGGCGGCCGTCGTCCGGTCCGCCACCGTCTCCGTGATCATGCTCCTGGAGCCGGTCAGCGCGGCGGCGCTCGCCGTCCTGCTGCTCGGGGAGCACCTCACGGCGGCGACCCTGGCCGGCACCCTGCTGATGCTGGGCTCGGTCGCGGGGCTCGCGGTGGCCGAGACCCGGCAGGCACGGACCCGGTCCGCGCCCGCCTGACCGCCGGGGGCCCGTGGCGTCACCGTGCCGGCAGGTAGTCGGGCACGGTGGTGCCGGGGGCCAGGCCCGGGTCGGCGACCGGAGCGCCGTACCCCTTGCGCAGCGGGACGAGACCGGCCCAGTGGGGGAGGGAGAGGTCCTCGGGCTCGTCGTTGACGCCGCCGGTGCGGAGCTTGGCGGACACCTCGTCGAGGTCGAGGCGGATCACGGCGGTGGCGGCCAGTTCCTTCCTGCTGGCCGGCCGGGAGTCCCGGGAGCGGCCGGGCACCACCTGGTCGACCAGGGCGTCCAGGGCCGTGCGGCGCTCCTCGGGGTCCGTCACCTCGTACGCGGTGCCGTGCGCCACCACCGACCGGTAGTTGATCGAGTGGTGGAAGGCCGAGCGGGCGAGCACCAGGGCGTCCACATGGGTCACCGTCAGGCACACCGGCAGCCCCGGGTCGGCCGCGCCGGTCATGCGCAGGGGGCGGGAACCCGTCGAGCCGTGTACGTACAGCCGCTCGCCCACCCGGGCGTAGAGCGTCGGCAGCACCACCGGGGCGCCGTCGCGCACGAAGCCGAGATGGCAGACGTAGCCCTCGTCGAGTATCGAGTGCACCAGCTCCCTGTCGTACGAGGCCCGGTCGGGGGAGCGGGTGGGGACCGTGCGGTCGGTGGGCCGGTAGGCGGCCGTGGGCTGCGACGGCGGCTGCGTGGTCTCCTGGGCGGCGTCCCGCATGGCGTTCTCCATTGCACTAGTGCATAATCGTCTTTGTGCTAGGAGAGTATCGGATCACAGGGCGGGGCGCAGCGGAGATTTCCGCGAGCGTCGAGCGCGCGGTGGGGGCGGGAGAGCTGGAGCCGGGGCAACCGCTCCCGCCCATGCGGGAGTTGGCCGAGCGGCTCGGCGTCAATCCGAACACCGTCGCCGCCGCCTACCGCACCCTGCGTGAGCGCGGGGTCATCGAGACCGCCGGGCGCCGGGGCAGCCGCGTGCGCGCCAAGCCGGCCACCACGGGGCGCGAGTACATCCGGGTGGAGGTGCCCGAGGGAGTGCGCGACGTCTCCGACGGCAACCCCGACCCGGCTCTGCTGCCCGCCCTGGGCCCGGTCTTCGCCGCCGCCGCCGAGCAGGGCGACCGGGACCCCGTGCTCTACGGGCACGCGCCCGTGGACCCCGGCCTCGCGCGCGTCGCGCGGGCCGAACTCGACGCCGACGGGGTGCCGGACGGACCCGTGGCCGTCGCGTCGGGATCGCTGGACGCCATGGAACGGGTACTGGCGGCCCACCTCAAGCCCGGCGACACCGTCGCCGTCGAGGACCCGGGCTGGGGCAGCCTCCTCGACCTCGTCCCCGCGCTGGGCCTGCGCACGGTCGCCGTCGGCGTCGACGACGAGGGGCCGCTCCCCGGCGACGTGCGCCGGGTCCTGGAGTCCGGCGCCCGTGCCCTGGTCGTCACGGACCGGGCGCAGAACCCGACGGGCGCGGCGCTGAGCCCCACCCGCGCGCGTGCCCTGCGGGCGGTGCTGCGGGACCACCCCGCGACCCTGCTCGTCGAGGACGACCACGGCCACCGCATCGTGGACCTCCCGCTGCACCCCCTCGCCGGTACGACGCAGAGCTGGACGCTGATCCGCTCGGCCGCCAAGGCGTGCGGCCCCGACCTGCGGCTCGCCGTGTTCACGGGGGACCCGGTCACGCTCGACCGGGTGCGCGGACGGCAGCGGCTCGGCCCCGGCTGGGTCAGCCACGTCACCCAGCGGGCCGTGGCCCGACTGTGGTCGGAGGACGGAGTGGACGCGCACGCCGTCGCCGCGGCGTACGGACACCGCCGGGACGGGCTCCTCGACGCCCTCGACGCGCGGGGGATCACCGGGTACGGGCGCAGCGGCCTGAACGTGTGGATCCCGGTGCCGGACGAGACCGGGGCCGTCGCCCGCCTGCTGCACGCCGGCTGGGCGGTGGCCCCCGGCGCGCGCTTCCGCCTCGGCGCCCCGCCGGGCATCCGGATCACCGTCTCGACGCTGACGGACGACGACATCGGGCCCCTGGCCGGGGCGGTCGCCGCGGCCGTGGGGCCGGGGGCGGGGCCGCCGGGGAGCCACGTCTGACGCGAGAGCGGGCGGGGGACGCCGACGGGGGACGCCGCCGGCGGACTCGGCGCCGCTCGGCGGCCCGCCCCGGCTCACCTCTCCGGCCGCGGGTCCGCCGCCGCCCGCATCGGGCGGCGGCGTCGGCCCGCCCCGGGCCGGCCTACGCCGGGCCCAGCTTGCGGAAGTCCCAGGAGACGATCTTCTCCGGCGTCAGCCGCAGCCAGGCGTGGCGGCCGTCGTGCGGCATCTCCTGGAGGCCGAAGTTCTTGCGCGCGAACAGCGTCTCCGGGAAGTCGAGTTCCGCGCACAGCTCACCGGTGCGCGGAGCCTCGCCCACGAACTCCACCCGGCCGGACAGCTCCGCGCCCCGCAACTCGTCGTACTCCTCACCGGTGTCCACCACGACCGCCACCCGCGGGTCGTGCCGCAGGTCCGTCCAGCGCCGGCTGCGCACCACCGAGTAGAGCCACATCGAGGCACCGTCCCACACGAACCACAGGGTGCTGACGTGCGGCGTCCCGCCGGCGGAGACCGTGGCGACCCGGCAGGTGCGCTGCGCGGTGAGAAACGCCTCCAGCTCGCCGGGCGTCATCATGATCCGGCGGCCCCGGCGCTGCGTCACGGTCATCCGGCGAGCTGGATCGAGTCCCCGCTGACCGTGATCTGCACGGCGGGCAGCGGCTTGGGTGCGGGACCGCCCTGCACGCTGCCGTCGGTGATCGAGAAGTTGCTGTTGTGACAAGGGCAGTTGATGACCCCGTCGGCCACCTTCTGCACCGCGCAGCCCTGGTGGGTGCAGGTGGCGGAGAACGCCTTGAAGTCGCCCGCCGTGGGCTGGGTGACGACCACCTTCTGGTCGGGGAAGACCTTCCCGCCGCCCTCGGGGATGTCGGCCGTCGCCGCCAGCGCGGCTCCGGCCCCGGCGTTCTCGCCACCGCCCGAACCACCGCTGCTCGCCCCCTCGGAGCCGGAGGCCGACGGAGCGGTGCCGGTGTCGCCGGACGTGTCCTCGTCCGAGCCTCCACAGGCGGCCAGCACGGCGGTGAGCCCCGCTGCTCCGGCCGCCGTCACGACGGTGCGGCGGGCCGGTCCTGCGGGGCGGTGAAACGATGCGCTGGTCATGCTGGGGTTCCCTTCCGGGGTGGATGCGTGATGATCTGCCGAGAGGTACGGCCCCGTGGCACATGCTGTTCAGACCGTGCGGCGATGCTGTCGCGTCGGCGGTCGGGCGGACGTAAAACACGGCTGTCGATTCGCTGTCGCCCCGCCTCCCGGGCACCCGGCCGGGGCTCCCCGCGCCGGACCGGCGACCGGTACGGGAAACGGGCCGGGACGCGCCGCTACCAGCCCTTCAGCGGACCGCCGTTGATCGCGACCCGCCGGCCGTAGCGGGTACGGGGGTAGTAGTCGTAGGTGGCGTGGTGCTGGACGCAGCGGTTGTCCCAGAAGACCAGCGTGCCGGGCGTCCAGCGGACCCGGCAGGTGAGCAGCGGGCGCTGCGGCACGAGGGCGAAGAGCATCTGGAGCAGGGCGTCGCTCTCCTGCTCGGAGAGCTGCGGGATCCGGGAGACGTAGGCCTGGTTGACGTACAGGATCGGGCGGTCGGTCTCGGGGTGCCGCACCACCACCGGGTGCTCGCTCACCGGGACCTCGTAGTTCGGCGGCACGCTGTAGCCGCGGAAGCTCTGCGCGCCGTCGTGAATGGCCGTCAGGCCGTCCAGGATGCCGCGCATCGTGGGCGACAGCATCTCGTAGGCCAGGTGCATGTTGGCGAACAGCGTGTCACCCCCGCTGCCGCCCTCCGGCGTCTCGGTGATGTAGAGCATCGAGCCGAGCGACGGTTCGAGGTCGGCCGTGCCGTCGGCGTGCCAGGCGTTGCCCGCGACGTTGCCCGCCGCCGCGCTGGTCTTGATCTCCAGCACCACGGGGTCGCCCTCGGGCGGCGGAGGGTTGACCGGCCGCAGCTCACCGAAGTGGGCGGCGAAGCGCTTGTGCTCGTCCGTGGTGATCTCCTGGTCGCGGAAGACCAGGACGTGATGGTCGAGGAACGCCGTCCTGATCTCGGCCAGCGCGGCGTCGCTGAGCCGGGAGAGGTCCGCGCCGGTGACCTCGGCGCCGGTGAGGGGGGTCAGAGGGGTCACGGAGATGTGCTCGTAGGCCCTCGGCGGCCTGGTCGTGACGGCTTCCAGCGCGGCGAGTTCGTAGGCTTCCATCGCGTTCTCCTCAGGGGGTGGTGGGCGGAAGTGGTGGTGGGGCGGCGCGGCTTGCGGGGTACGGCTGTGTCAGCGGGCGGCGGACCCGTCCGTCGGGCCCTCGGCCACGGCCTCGTGGACGGCCTCGTTGACCGCGTGCGCCACGGCCGCGGCATGGGGAGGGCGGACGACGCCGTAGTGCGTCGTGTCCAGCACCTCCGAGGCCGTCGGCTCCGGCAGGTGGGCACGCCAACGGGCCCGCTGCTCCACGGGGGTGCCGAGCGACGGCAGGCCCTCGACGGGGTCCTGGGCGAGCCAGAGCCGGGTGGCCGTCACGGTGATCCGGGGCAGCCGGTGACCGGCCATGCTGTGCAGGTTGGCCACGCAGCAGCGGGTGAGGCGGTCCGCGTAGGTGTCCGCCTGCCTCCCGGGCCCGGTCTCTTCGCCGCCCAGTCCCAGCTCGGCGGCGAAGACCGTCTTCAACTGCCGTTCGTCGTACTCCTGGAACACCGCGCCGCTGCCGGGCGGCGGCGGGTCGAGCAGGTGCAGCGAGCGGGCCGGCCGCCCCGCGGACTCCGCCTCGGCCGCCATGCCGGCGGCCACCCAGGCCCCGAACGACCACCCGGCCAGGTGCCATCGCCACGTGGTCTCGGGGAAGCGGGCCCGCAGGGCCGCGAGGTAGTGGTGGGCCCGCTCGGCGATCGTCCACCGCGGGAGTTCCCGGCCCCGCAGGCCCGGGTCGGCGATCAGGGCCACGGTCGCCCCCGGGTCGATCTCGGCCGCCAGGAAACGGTAGGCCTGGACGTCCCCGCCGACCGGATGCACCAGGCACACGACGTCGCGCCCGGCGCCCTGCTGCCAGACCGTCAGCGTCACCCCGTCCCCGTCCCCGTCCTCGTCCTTGCCCTCCTCCGGGTTCAGGTGGTCCTGGGAGTCCTGCGTCCGGTCCGCCTCGCCGCGGGCCTCGTCCAGCCGCGCCACGATCTCGTCGAGGCTGACCCGGTGGCTGAGGGAGCCGAGGTCGAGTTCGACGCCGAAGCTCCGGTCGACCGCCTCGATCACGCTCAGCAGGGTCAGGGAATCGGCTCCCAGGTCGTACAGCGACGCGTCCGGGTCGAGCCGGTCGACTCCCAGCAAGATGCACAACTGCTCGGCCAGCAGCTTCCGCGCCGAGTCCGGCGCCGGAGCCCGGTCTCCCGCCGGCGCCCCCGGCAGCCGGGCGGCGGGAACACCGGACGCGTCGTGACCGGCGCCCTCGTAGAAGACGCGTGACTCCTCCACGTCCGTGGTGGAGACCAGCAGGTGCGGCAGGCCGAGCCCGACGGCGCGGGCGAAGACCCGCTGCCCCTCGTCGACGGTCAGACCCACGCCGAGGTGCGCCCGGTGCCGCGCGTCGGAGTGCAGCGTCCGCACCGCCATGCCGGTCTCCCGCCACACGTCCCAGGCCAGCGCGGACCGGGCGGTCGTGCCCCCGCCCGGCCCGCCGTACCGCGCGAAGGCGTCGAGCAGCGCGTTGGCGGCGGCGTAGTCGAACTGGCCCACGCCGCCCAGGTGCGCGGACATGGACGAGCAGTAGACGGCGAGGGCCGGCCGGTGCTCCTCGATCAGCTGCTCCACGAGCAGCGCCCCGCGCAGCTTCGGTGCGAGGGCCTTCCGCATGTCCTCGGCGTCGCGCCGCGCCACCAGCCCGCCCGCCGCGACGCCCGCCGCGTGCACCACGGAGGCCAGCCCGGTGGTGCGCGAAGCGATGCGCTCGGCGACCTCGGCGGTCGGCTCGGCCGCCAGGTCGGCGTCGACCAGTTCCACGCGCTCCGCCCAGGGGGCGAGCACCTCGGGAAGCCGTGGGCGGCGCGACAGCAGCAGCACCCGGCCGGGGGTGTGCGCGAGCAGCCACGCCGCGATGCCGGTGCCCAGGCCGCCGGTGCCGCCGAGGATCAGGTGGTCGCCCTCGGACGCGGGCAGTGGCTCGCCCTCGTGGTCCGGGGCCGCGGCGACCGGCAGGAGCACCTGTTCCCACCAGCAGCCCTGGCGCAGCGCCAGCTGCCGGGGCAGGCCTGCGGTCTCCGGCTCGGCGAACAGGGCGGCCAGCTGCGCCGCCCAGGCGCCGGTGCCGGGGAGGTCGACCCAGTGGCCGCGCGGGGCGCCCTCCTGCGGTCCGACCTCGGTGACACCGGCGAGGAGGGCGGTCTCCGGCCGGCTGACGTCACCGTGGACCGGCCTGGCCCCGCGCGACACCCACCAGGGCCTCAGCAGCGCCGCGTACGGCCTGCCGGACACCGCCCGCAGCAGCGCGGCCGGGGTGTCCAGGCAGGCCCAGGCGGCCCGGTCGACGCTCGTCGCGTGTACGGGCCCGTCCACCGAGAGCGGCAGCATGTGCACCCAGTCGACGCCCGGGGGGCCGTCCTCGGTGACGGCGTCGAGGACGTACCGCAGGTGGGCGGGGTCGGCGGGGTCGGCCTCGAAGCGGTCGGCTCCGGTTCGGGCCCGGTCCGCCGACGCCCTGACCCACACCACCCGGCGGTGACCGGCGGCGAAGGCGTCCACCAGGGCGGCGTCCGCCGGGCCTTCGGCGACGACGACGAGGGTGCGGGCGCGGTCGCCGCGGGGAACGGTGGCCGCGCGGCGCAGGCGCACCCACTGCGGCTGGTGCAGCCACTGCGCCTCGGGAAGGCGCTCCGGCGTCCGTGCCGCCGCGAGGGCCCCGGACGGTGCCGGCGCGGAGTGCGCGGCGGACGCCCGGCCGAAGTGGAAGTCCGCGAGGTCGAACGACGGCGGTGGGAAGTCCCACGGTGCCTGGGCGGAGCCCTCCGGCCACGCCACGGTGCGTCCCGCCAGCCAGGCGTCGGCCAGCTCCGACACGGACCGGCACTCCGCGGCCGCGACCGGATCCCGCGGTGGCGCCGCCGGCCTCTCCCCGGCACCCGGCTCGGCGGACGAGGCCGCCGCAGCGCGGAGCCAGTCGACGGCGCTGAGCGGGGTGGGGCAGACGGCGGCTGCCCGCAGCCGTTCCTGCGGCCGGCCCGCCTGCAGGTGACGCAGCACCTGACCGTAGGCCTCGGGCCTGCGCTCCAGGTAGTCCGCGATCCGCGAGGCGTCCGACCGCAGCCGGACCGCACCGGCCGCGGAGAGCACGACGAGCGGCACGACCTCCTGGTCCGCGGCGCCCGAGTCCGCGGCGTCCGGCGGCGGCCCGGCCGCGCTGCCTCCCTCCAGCACCACATGGGCGTTGGTGCCACCGATGCCGAAGCTGCTCACCGCGGCCACCCGGTCCCGCCGCGCGGGCCAGGGAAGCGCCTCGGTCGGCACGTAGAACGGCGTAGGGTCGGGCCCGATCTCCGGGTTGAGGGCGCGGAACCCGCGCGTGGGCGGTATGACGCCGTGGTGGACCGAGAGCACGGCCCGTATCAGGCCCACGGCTCCGGCCGCCGCTCCCAGGTGGCCGATCTGGCTCTTGACCGAGGTGAGGGCGCAGTGGTCCGGCTCCGTCGTACCGAGCGCCTGTCGCAGGGCCTCCGCCTCCACCGGATCGCCGAGACGCGTGCCCGTGCCGTGCGCCTCCACGTAGGCGACGTCCGAGCCCGGGCGGCCGCTGCGGCGCAGGGCGGTACGGACGGCCGCGCGCTGACCGGCCAGAGAGGGAGCGCTGTAACCGAGCTTCGCGGACCCGTCGTTGTTCACCGCCGAGCCCGTGATCACCGCGTACACGGTGTCCCCGTCCGCCCGCGCCCGGCTCAGCGGCTTGAGGACGAGCACGCCGGTGCCGCTGCCCCCGACCGTGCCGTCGGCGTCGTCGCTGAACGGCCGGCAGTGGCCGTCGGCGGAGAGGATGTGCTGCGGCCGGTAGCGGTAGCCCTGGGAGAGCGAGGTGTCGACCAGGACGCCGCCCGCCAGCATCACGTCGGCGTCCCCCTGGCGCAGCATCCCCGCAGCGAGGTGCACGGCGACCAGGGAACTGGAGCACGCGGTCTGGGCGGCGAGTACCGGGCCGGTCAGCCCGAGGTGGTAGGCCGCCTTGGTGGCGAGGAAGTCCTTGTCGTGGTGGAGGGCGAGCTGGAAGCCGTCGGGGAGGTGCGCGGGGTCGGCCTCGCGGAGCATGGCCTGGAAGTAGGTGTTCTCGCCCGCCCCGGCCACCAGCCCGACGCGCGCGGCACCGGTGTCGGCGAGTCCGGCGTGGGCGAGCGCCTCGACGCAGGCCATCAGGAGGTGCCGCTGCTGGGGGTCCATCAGCCGCGCCTCCTGGCGGCTGATGCCGAAACGCTCCGGGTCGAACGCCAGCAGCCCGTCCATCTGGCTGCGGGCACCCACGACGCCCTCGGGCGCGTCGAAGTACTCGATGCCGCCGGCCCCCGAGGCGATCAGCTCCCAGAAGGCGGCCAGATCCGGGGCACCCGGCGCGCGCACCGCCATCCCGACGACGGCGATCCCCTCGGCACCCGCAGCGGCACCCGTGAGGTCGCCCGCACCGGCCCCCGCATGGTCGCCTGTACCCGCACCGACACTCGTACTCGTGGCCGTACCCGTACTCATACCCGCACCCGCACCCCCACCCGTGCCGGCTCCGGCGTCCGTGTCGAGGAACCGCGCCAGCCGGCGCACGGTGACGTGCTCGAAGAGGTCGGCGACGGTGAGCGGCAGCCCGAGGACGGTCGTGCAGCGCAGGTGGAAGCGCATCAGGTCGAGACTGGACGCCCCCGCCTCGAAGTAGGTCTGGTCCGGCCCGATGGCCGACCCGGTCGCCTCCTCGAAGGCGGCGGCGAGTGCGGCCTCCCGCCCGGACGACGGCCCGTCGGCGGCGCGGTGGGCGCCCGGCAGTTCCCGCGACGGGGCGCGCAGCGCGGCCTCCCGGTCCAGCTTGCCGCTCGGGGTGCGCGGCAGCTCGGCGAGCAGCCGGTAACGGGCGACCCGCACGTGCGCGGGCAGCAGACCGGCCAGGTGCTCTCGCAGCTCGGCCGGCGAGGGCGCGGCGTCCCCGCACCGCAGGCACGCCACCAGCTCCCCACCGTCGACGGCCACGACGGCCCCCACGACAGCGGGGTGGCGCAGCAGGGCCGCCTCCACCTGGCCGGGTTCCAGCCGGTGGCCGCTCAGTTTGACCTGGTCGTCGGCGCGTCCCAGGAAGTGCAGGAGGCCGTCGGAGTCGAACCGGGCGCGGTCGCCGCTGCGGTAGAACAGGCCCTGTCCGGGCAGCTCGGTGAACCGCTCCTCGTTCAGACGGCCGTCGCCCAGGTAGCAGGGCGCGTCGATCACGCCCCCGAGGAGCAGGTCGCCCGGGCAGCCGGGCGGCACGGGCAGTCCGGCCTCGTCGACGACGTGCAGCACCGCGTTCGCGACGGGGCCGCCGATGGCCGGCCGTTCCGGCCAGCGGGAGGGGTCGCCGTCGAGGCACAGGCTGCTGACGACGTGGGTCTCGGTCGGCCCGTACTGGTTGAACAGCCGTGAGCCGGGCATCCCGGCGAACCAGCGGCGGACGGCGTCGGTGGAGACCAGCTGCTCCCCGGCGGTCACCACCTCGCGCAGCCGCGACGGGTAGCGGCCGAGGTGCACGGCGTGTTCGGCGAGCATCTGCAGCGCCACGAACGGCAGGAAGAGGCGTTCGATGCCGGCCGCCTCCAGCCGGTCGAGGAGCGCGGGAACGTCCTGGCGCAGACCGGGCCGTACGAGATGCAGGCAGCCACCGGAGCACAAGGTGCCGAAGATCTCCTGGAACGACACGTCGAACGACAGCATGGAGAACTGCTGCGTAGCCGCCGCGCTGCCCAGCCCGCCCGACGCCGCCTGCCACTGGAGCAGGTTGCACAGCGTCCGGTCGTACACCCGTACGCCCTTGGGGGTTCCGGTCGATCCCGAGGTGAACAGGGTGTACAGGGGGCGCTCGCCCCGGTGAGGGGGGACGGGAAGGGCCGGGTCCGGCGCCGCGGACAGGGTCACCGTGCGCCGCGGCAGGCCCAGCCTGCCTCTTGGGTCCACCGCGTCGAACGCGGACTGGTCGCCGGGCGGGAGCAGGACGCACAGCGGGTCGGTCTGCTCCAGGATCTGCCGCAGCAGCGCGGGCGGGTACGACGGGTCCACCGGCACGGCGGTCAGGTTCAGCCGGGCCAGGGCCAGCAGCGCCACCACGTGCTCGACGGACGGTTCGAGGAACAGGGCGACATGGCACGGCCCTTCGGCGTCCCGTGCCCCGGCCGTCGCACGGAGGTCGGCGGCGAGCGCCGCCGCCCAGGCGTCCAGCGTGCGGTAGTCGACCGGCCCCTCGGCGGTCATCAGGGCCGGGTCCGACGGGGTCCTCGCGACCTGCAGGGCGAACCCCTCCGCGACCGTCGTCCAGGCCCAGGCACGCGACTCGCCGCGTCCGGGTTCGGGCAGCGAGCCGCGGTGGCCGGCGACCAGGTCGGCCACGGTGCCGGTCGCGGAGTGCTCTTCGGTGAGGGCGTCCACTCCTCGGCGGAACAGCTCGGCCAGCGCGGCGGCCCGCTCGGGGGTGAAGTGCTCCGGCGCGTACTCCCACTGGCAGGCGAGGCCGTCGGGCCGTTCGATCACCGAGAGCGTCACCGGGCACTTGGCCCCGGCGGGCACCGGCCATCGCGGGGACGTCTCGCAGCCGGGCAGCTCCAGCGAATCGAAGTCGGTGTTCTCCAGCACGAAGAGGAAGTCGAACGGGGAACCCGCCCGGCGCCGGGGACCCTGCCCCTGGACGACGTCGGCGAGCGCGACGTCCTGCCGCTCCAGCACCTCCTGCGTGTCCCGCCCCAGTCGCAGCAGCTCCTGCCGCAGTTCCCGCCGCGGGGACACGTCCAGCGGAAGCAGGACGGTGTTGGCGAACATGCCGACGCTGTCCTCGAACTCCCGCACCGGACGGCCCGCGACCGGTGCCGCGACCCGGGGCCGGGCGTCGCCGGTCACCCCGTACAACGCCCAGGCGTAGACGGCGAGCAGCACCTGGAACCGGGTCAGCCCCGCGGCGCCGCAGAGCCGGTCGAGAGCCGCGCGGCGCACCACGTCCAGCTGCGTGTGCAGCAGCGCCGCACCGGGGCGGTCCGCCGGGTGGGGCGCCGGCTGCGGCACCGCCCGCCCGGGTTCGGTGCGATCGGCGTAGTGGGCCAGCAGCCCGGTGCGCAGCGCGTCGTAGGCCGGTTCGGCCCGCCACCGCTCCTGCCAGACGGCGAAGTCGAGCGGAGTGGGCGCCGGGGCGGCGCGGTCCGGGGCGTCCTCCCCGCCCGCGAGGGCCGCGGCGTAGCCGTCCGACAGGTCGCGCAGCAGGACGTTCACGGACCAGCCGTCGACGGCGATGTGGTGCAGGTGCAGGAGCAGCACCGAGCCGGAGCCGGTCTCCGCCGGGAGCAGGCCCATCCGCAGCATGCGGGGCCGGGACAGGTCGAAGGGCTCCGCGAAGAAGGCGTCCTGCGGCGCGCCGGGATCCGGCACACCGCCCGCGACGACGCCGGGCGACGCGTGCGGCCGCTCCGCCGGCACCCACGGGTCGTACGGCTCACCGACCACCTGGAGGAGCCCCTCGGGTGCCGCCTCGAACGCGGTGCGCAGGGCGGGATGCCGGGCGACCAGCCGGGAGGACGCGCGGCGCAGGGCGGGTACGTCGACCTCCCCCTCGACGGCGAAGGCCAGCCGGACGTCGTAGGCCCGGGAGTGCGGCGACTGCTGCTGGATCAGCCACAGGCGCTGCTGTTCGCTGGTCGCGGGGGCGGACCCGGCCCCGGCCGCCGACGCGGAGGGGTATCCGGGAGCATCGGTGTCGGGGGCCGCCCGGACGGCTTCGGCCAGTGCGGCGAGGTCACCGCGGAGCACCAGGCTCTGCGGCAGGTCGCGGTTCCAGCGCCGCCGGATCTCGAAGCGCAGCCGCAACGCCGTGAGGGAGTCGCCGCCGCACGCGATCCAGGTGTCGCCCGGCCGGAGATCCGGCAGGCCCAGCACCCGGCCGGCCATCTCCAGCAGCTCCCGCTGCACGGGGTCGGTGACCTCGGCGGCGTCGCCGTCCGGCCGCCAGGGCGGATCCGTACGCGCCAGCAGCGCGGCCTGGTCGGCCTTGCCGTTGGCGGTCCGCGGCACGGCGTCGATCCGGTACAGGTGGTGCGGCCGCATGTACGCGGGCAAGTGGGCGGCCAGGTGCCGGTCGAACTCCGCCCAGGTCAGCGCGGAATCCACGACGAGGTACGCCAGCAGCTCGTTCGGTCCGTCACCCCCGGCCCGGCGGGTGCACACATGGGCCTGGCGCACGGCCGGGTGGGCGAGGATCCGCTGTTCCAGCTCGCCGGGTTCGATGCGGAAGCCCCGTACCTTGACCTGGCGGTCGGCGCGCCCGATGTACTCGATGTCCCCCCGCGCGTCACGGCGTACCAGGTCACCGGTGCGGTAGTGGACGACGGGCGGTCCGTCCGGACGGGACAGCGGCACGAACCGGCGTGCGCTCTCCTCGGGCAGGTTGCGGTATCCGGCGGCCAGACCGGCGCCGGACAGCAGGAGTTCGGCCACCTCGCCGGGCGCGGCCTCGCGGGTGGTGCCCGGCACCACCAGCGTCGCGCCGGTCTCCGGCAGCGTCCGCCCGATGGGCACCACCGGCGTGTCGAGGTCGCGCGGAATGGGGTGGCACAGGGCGAAGGTCGAGCATTCGGTCGGTCCGTAGCCGTTGTACAGCCGCGTCCCGCTGCCGGCGTTGTGGCGGTACCAGGAGCGGACCGCCCGGGCGTTGAGCTGCTCCCCGCCGATCAGCAGCTGCCCGAGGCCCGCGAAGCAGTCGGGGACGGTCGCGACGACGGCGTTGAACAGGGCCGCGGTCACGAAGGCGGTGTCGACGCGCTCGCGCAGCAGGACCTCGGCCAGCCGTTCCGGCGACTGGACGTCGTCGTCGGCCAGGACGACGCAGCAGCCGCCGGTCAGCAGCGGCACCCAGACCTCGAAACTCAGCGCGTCGAAGGCGGGGTTGGCCAGGCAGGCGAAGCGCTCCGTCTCCTCCAGCCGCAGGTATCCGGGCCGGGCCAGCCGCAGGATGCCGGCGTCGCGGACCTCCACGCCCTTGGGCCGGCCCGTGGTCCCCGAGGTGTAGAAGACGAAGGAGACCGGTGGGGCGGTGTCCGGCGGCGACGGCCGGTCCACGGCGTCCCGCCCGTCCCGGAGGAGTCCGTCCACCGGTACGGCGGCGACGCCCGGCGGAAGACCGTGCGGCGCGTCACCGGTGTGCACGTGCACCACGGCGCCGGAGTCCGCGAGGACGTGGTCCCGGCGCTCCGCAGGACTCTGCAGGTCCACGGGCACGACGCGGGCGCCGAGCCGGAGGACGCCCAGCATCACGCAGACGAGCTGCCAACTGCGGGGCAGAGCCACGGCGACGGCGTCGCCCGGCCCCACCCGCAGGGCCCGCAGCGCGGCGGCGGCGCCCGCGGCCTCGGCGTCCAGCGCGGCGTAGTCCAGTGTCCGGCCGCCGTCGCTCACGGCCGGGGCGTGCGGAGTCAGCCCGGCCCGCTCGTGCACGGCACGGGCCAGACCGGTGGAAAGGGCAGGTGTTCGCATCATGCCTCTGGCGGTGTGGTTCATACGGACCGGCCGTCGAGCCGGGCGAGTTCGTCAGTGATCAGTGCGGCGATACGGGACACCCGCTCACCCTCCAGCACGTCCCAGTGGCCGCCCTCCACCCGCTCGACCACCAGGCCGGCCAGGGCCCGCTCCCCCCAGAAGCGGCGCTGCCTCTCCTCCACCGCGGCCGCCTCCGCGGGGCTCGGGGCCTCCGCGTCGGCCTGGACGAGCAGCAGGGGAGCGGCCGTGGACCGGGGGGTGTGGTCGCGGGCGGCGGCCCGGTTGTGGTTGTAGATCCGGAAGTACCGGTCGATCTGGGCGTCGTCGATGCCGGGATACATGCCGTTGAAGCGGACGAGCCTCGCGCGGAAGTCGTCCGCGCCCACCGGCGCGAACGCGGCCCGCTCGGCCGGGTCGTCGGTGCCGTGCGTGTCGAGCAGGACCACGGCGGACCGGTCGTGACCGGCCTCGGCCAGTCGGCGCCCCATCTCGTGCGCGACCAGACCGCCGTAGGACAGTCCGCACAGCACCAGCGCCTCGCCCGGCTCCGGCCGGACGAGCCGCAGATAGTGCTCCGCCATGGACTCCACGGACGCCAGCGGTTCCTCGCCCGGGTTGAGCCCCAGGGCCTGGACGCCCTGGACGCCGATCCCCTCGGGCAGGGCCGTGGCCAACGGCAGGTAGCAGAAGGCCGTACCGCCCGCGGGATGGACGCACACCACCCGTCCCGCGCCGCCGCCCGCGCGGAACTCGATCAGCGAGTCGTCGCCCTTCGCAGGTACGCCCTCCCGGACCCGTGCCGCCAGGCGCTCGATCGTGGGATGCTCCAGCACCTCGCGTATCGGCAGATCGTGACCGAACTCCTCACGGACCAGGTGCGCGACCTTGATGGCGGACAGGGACGTGCCGCCGACCGCGAAGAAGTCGTCGGTGATGCCCATGCCGGGGTGCACCAGTACCTGCCGCCAGATCCGGTACAGCGACATCTCGACCCGGTCGCGGGGCGCATGGGTGTTGACCTGGGCCGCGGACAGCGCCGAGCGGGCATGCGCCAGCAGGGCCTGGCGGTCCAGCTTGCCGCTGCGGTTCAGGGGAAGCCGCTCGAACTCGGCGAACAGCGACGGAACCATGTAGTCCGGCAGCCGCTCCGACAGCGCGGCACGCCACTCGTGGGGCAGCAGCGGCGAACCGCCGCCGGCCCGGGCCACGCCCGCCACCAGCCGGGTCTCGCCCGCCTCGTCGCGGTCGGCGAGCACCGCGGCCTCCGTGACCCCGGGGACTTCGCGCAGGGCCGCCGCGACCTCCCCGGGCTCGATGCGGAAACCGCGGAGCTTGACCTGGTCGTCGACGCGGCCGACGAACTCGTAGTCACCGTCGGGCAGCAGCCGCGCCAGGTCCCCGGTGCGGTAGACCCGCCCGCCGGGGACGAACGGGTCGGGCAGGAAGCGCTCGTCGGTCAGGTCGGGCCGGTTCAGGTACCCCCGGGCCACACCGGCCCCGCCGATGTACACCTCGCCGGTGACACCCGGCGGCACCGGACGGCGTCCCTGGTCCAGCAGGTGGACGAGGGTGTTGCGGACCGGGCGGCCGATCGGGCACCTGCGGCCGAGGGCCTGCGGCTGGTTGTGGGTGATGCTGTAGACGGTGGTCTCGGTCGGCCCGTAGACGTAGCAGACCCGCAGGCCGGGCAGGACCTCCCGCATCCGGTGGAGCGCCATCTCCGGCAGGGGCTCCGCCCCGGTCGTCACCTGACGCAGCGCCAGGCCGCGCAGCCTGCCCCCGGGGTCCTCGTCGATCCAGGTGATGTACGACGCCGGCAGATAGGCGTGCACGATCTCCCGCTCGCGCATCCAGTCCAGCAGGGCTTCCGGGTCACCGCGCAGGTCCTCGGGCACGACGTGCAGTACGGCACCTGTGGTGAGCGGGAGGAAGAGTTCGTGCACGGAGGCGTCGAAACCGATGCTCGCCCACGCGGAGGAGGGCTCGCCGGGTATCGCGCCGTACTGGTCGAGCCAGTTGCCGATCAGGTTGACAACGTTGCCGTGTGTGACGGCGACACCCTTGGGCCGTCCCGTCGAGCCGGAGGTGTAGATGACGTACGCGAGGTGGGAGGGCCCGATCGCCACGCCCGGGGGATCGTCGCGCTCACCCTCGGCCTCCACCTGCCCGAGCGGCAGCCAGGGCCCGGGCGGGTCCCCGAGGTCGCTGAGGACCAGGGCGGGCGTCGCCTCCTCGACGATCGTCCGCAGCCGGGCGGCCGGCTGGCCCGGGTCCAACGGCAGGTAGGCCGCGCCCGCCTTCAGGATGCCCCACATGCCCACCAGCAGTTCCGCCGTGCGGCCGCAGTGCAGTCCGACGACCTGCTGGGGACGCACGCCCCGGGCGAGGAGGGAGTGGGCGAGCCGGTTCGCGCGCCGGTCGAGTTCGGCGTAGTCGAGCCGTGTCCCCCCGGCCACCACGGCGGGTCCGTGCGGTCGCCCGCGGACCTGCTCCTCGAACAGCTCGACCAGGTCGGCCGCAGGGGAGGGGGCGACCGGCCCGTGGCCCTTGGCGAGCAGCTCGCCGTGCTCCCGGTCGTCGAGCAGGACGAGGTCCGCGACCCGTTGCCCCGGGTCGTCCGCCAACTGCCGCAGCACACGCGTCAGATAGCGGAGGTGCCGCTCAACCGTCCCGCGGTCGAACAGGGCCCGCGCGTAGTCCAGGTACCCGACGAGTCCGCCGTCCTCCTCATGGAGGTACAGGGTGTAGTCGAACTTCGCGGGGGCGAAGTCGATGGCCAGCGGCTCGACCCGGGTGCCGGCGAGTTCCAGGAAGTCCTTGCGCGAGGCGCCCCAGGTCAGCATGGTCTGGAAGAGCGGCCCGTGGGAGAGGCTGCGCCGCGGGTTCACCGCCTCGACCACGTGGGCGAAGGGCAGGTCCTGGTGCCGCAGCACGCTCCGCAGCGAGGCGCGGACGTCACGCAGCGCCTCGGCGCCGGTCGGATTCCCGGACAGGTCGACCCGGTGGGCGAGCGAGTTGACGTAGAAGCCGATCAGCCCGGAGGCCGCGGAACCGCGCCTGCCCTCCACAGGGATGCCCACGACACCGTCCGTCTGCCCGGAGAGCCGGGACAGCAGGATGTGCCAGCCGGCCAGGACGGCCGCGAAGAGAGTGCACTTCTCCTTGCGGGCGGCGGTCCGCAGGGCCGCCGTGAGGTCGGCGTCGAGCCGCACGTGGACGCGGTCGCCGTCGTGGCTCTGCCGCGGCGGCCGGGGCCGGTCCGTGGGGAGCGCGAGCAGGGGCGGCGCACCGTCCAGGTACTCCCGCCAGAAGCCGGCCTGACCGGCCGCCTCGGGACCGTTCACCCACGCGCGCTGCCGGCGGCAGTGGGCGGCGAACTGCTCCGGCAGGGGCGGCAGCGGATGCTCCTCGCCGCGCAGGAGCGCCCCGTAGAGCACGCCGAGTTCCCGCGTCAGAACCTGCCCGGACCTGCCGTCGGAGACGGCGTGGTGCAGGGTCAGCAGCAGCGCGTGGTCGGAGGGTGCGAGGGTGATGAGCCGCCCCCTGACCAGTGGGCCGCGGCGCAGGTCGAACGGTGTCTCGCATTCTTCGCGCTGATGATCGGCGAGCCGCGCCTCCGCGTCGGGCGCACCGCTCAGGTCCTCCACCCGCAGAGGGAGACCGGACTCCGGTGGGCCGACGTCCTGCCGGACCTCGCCGTCCACGTCGACGAACCGGGTACGCAGGGTCTCGTGGCGCGAGACAACGATGTCCAGGGCCCGGCCGAGCAGCGCGCGGTCCAGCGGCCCCCGGATGCGGAACGCCATCGGCTCGTTGTACGCCGCGACGGCGCCGGCCGTCTGCGCCAGGGTCCACAGCCGCTCCTGCCCGAAGGACAGCGGGGGAGGGAAGCCGTCGTCCTGCGAGCCGGGTGAGGAGGCGTGAGGGGTGTGTGTCGCCGTCAAGTGTGGCCTTCTCCCGTGCTGGAACGGTTGCCAAGGGTGTGACCGTGCGTACTCCGCGACGCCTGCCCGTGGGTGAGGCAAGCGGAGCCAATCATTCGGCGGAGCAGATGACCATGTCAACGGCGACCGGCGGGTATTCACCGCCCGCCGGTTCGCGAAGGCGACAACTGGCGCCAATTCACCACCGAGCCGGGGCACGGACTCCGTTAACACCCGGTTACGGCGCGCACTCCGTCCCGCGGTGCGGCAGGCGGCCGAGTCGGGTCGGCCAGGCTGGCGGGCGCTCGGTGTCCCGGTCCTTCCGGGCGGTGGTGACGGGGTCGGGGCCGCCGCACGCGTCGGGCGCCCACGCGATCGGCTCCCGCAGGTTCGTCACGTGGCCGAGGTGGTGGCCCGGCCCGCGGATGCGGTGCGTCGCGATGAAGGCCCTGGCTGCGCGAAGCGGGTCCCGAGTTATAGTCGCAGCGTCGCGAAAAGCGAGGTTCCGCGGGTTCACCGCCGGACATCGCCCGTACATCGACGCAGTTGGTTCTGCTCGTTGAGCGTCTCCCGGCCGGGACCGGACCTCTCGTCCGCTTCCCGGCGAACACCGTCGCCGGCCCCGCGCCGGCGCCCACGAGGAGCGCCGCATGCAGAAGACCACAGCCGTCGTCGGAGCCGGACTGGGCGGACTGACGCTCGCCCGGGTGCTGCAGGTTCACGGTGTCCCCGTGACGATCTACGAGGCCGAGGCGTCGGCGACGACCCGTACGCAGGGCGGCCTGCTCGACATCCACGAGGGGACCGGACAGGTCGCGGTGCGCGCAGCCGGTCTCCACGACGAGTTCCTCGAGCTCGTCCGCCCGGGCGAAGACGCCAAGCGCGTGGTCGACCGCCACGGCACGGTCCTGCTCGACCGGCCTGCGGACCCCGGCTCGGCCCGCCCAGAGGTGGATCGCGGCGAACTGCGGCGCCTGCTCATCGACTCGCTGGCGCCCGGGACGATCAGGTGGGGGCACAGACTCGCTTCGATCCGGCCCCGTCCGGAAGGCGGCCACGACCTCACCTTCGTGGACGGTTCCGCCGCGCGCGCCGACATCGCCATCGGCGCGGACGGCGCCTGGTCGAAGGTGCGTTCACTGCTCACGCCCGCCAAGCCGCTCTACAGCGGCACCTGCTTCATCGAGATCGCCCTCACCGCAGGTGCCCGGAACTCTCGGGCGAGCGTCGCCGCGATCGGCAGCGGCACCCTGATGGCGGTCGCGCCGGGCAAGGGCGTCATCGCCCACCGCTGCGCCGACGGGAGCGTACGCGGGTACGTGGCGCTGAACGGGCCCGAGGAGTGGATGCGGTCGATCGACTTCGGCGACCCGTCCGCGGGCCTCCGCCAACTCGCCGGCGCATTCGAAGGCTGGTCGCCGCTGCTCACCGCCTTCGTGACGGAGAGCGACGCCGAACCACGGCTCCGGCCCGTCTACGCGCTGCCGGTCGGCGTCAGCTGGGACAGGTCGCCCGGCGTGACGCTCGTCGGCGACGCCGCGCATCTGATGTCCCCCTTCGCCGGCGAGGGCGCGAACCTCGCCATGTTCGACGGTGCGGACCTGGCGGGCAAGCTGGTGGAGCACCCCGACGCCGAGGTCGCGCTCGCCGCCTACGAGGAGCGGCTGTTCCCGCGGAGCAGCGACTCCGCCCGCCGCTCGGCACAGAACCTGAACGTGTTCTTCGGCCGGGACGCACCGAAGAGCGTGGTCACGCTGTTCGATCGCTTCTGACACCTCGGTCGTCGATCCCGGCGCGGACCCGGCGGTCGATGCCCCACCCGGTCACGGACGGACTCGGTCACGGGCCGGGCCGGGGTCTCGGAGCGTCGAACCCTCGCCCGGTCAGTCGAACGTGCGGGGCAGGCGCAGGCTCAGCAGGGCCGTCGCGGTGATCAGTGCCAACTGTGCCAGCAGCGTCGTCAGCAGGGCGTCGCGCATGCCCGTGCCGGGGGCCAGGGACAGGAACAGGGTGCCGAGGGTGGCCACGCCCAGGGCCAGGGCCGACTGCTGGACGGTGACCATGACGCCGCTGCCGACGCCCGCCCGGGCCGGCTCCACCTCCGACAGGACCATGCGGAAGAGCACGGGCAGTTGCAGACCCTGGCCGAAGCCGGCCACGGCCGCGCCCGGCAGCAGTACCAGGAACCCGAGGTGCGGCCAGGAGCGCCAGACGGCCAGCGCCATCAGCGCGACACCGGCGGCCTGGAGAACCGCGCCGGCCGGTACCACCCGGCTGCCGTACCGGACGATCAGCCGCGGGCCCACCATCGACGCCGCGAAGTACGTCACCGCCATCGGCGCCAGCGTCAGGCCGGCGGCCACCGGAGAGAGCAGGGCGCCCTGCTGGAGCGCGACCGCGACGACGAACATGAAACCGCTGAAGTTGATGGAGAACGGCACGAGCAGGAGCAGCCCACGCCGCAGCGACACGAGCGCGAAGAGGCTCGGCGGGACCAGCGGTGTCCGCCCCCGGCGGTCCGCGCGCCGCTCCACTGCCCAGAACCCCGCCGCCGCGACCGGGGACACCGCCAGCGACACCCACGTCCACAGCGGCCAGCCCGCCGCCCGGCCCTCCGTGAGCGGGACCAGCAGCGTGATCAGGGACACCGCAAGCAGTACGGTGCCGGGGACGTCCACCGGTTCCGGGCGCGGGGAGCGGGTCTCCGGCAGCGCGCGGGCGGCCAGCACCAGACCGGCCAGTACCACCGGCACATTGACGAGGAACACCGCACGCCACCCGGTGCCCGCGAGGTCGGCGGCGATCAGCACACCGCCCAGGATCTGCCCGGCCACCATCGCCAGACCCGCCGTCGCCCCGTACAGGCTCATCGCCCTGGCGCGGCCCGGACCGGACGTCGTCGCCTGGATCGTGGCCAGCACCTGCGGCAGCATCGCCGCGGCCGACGCGCCCTGCGCCACCCGCCCCGCCACCAGTGACCACGCGTCCGGCGCCAGCCCGCACGCCAGCGAGGTCAGTCCGAAGGCGGCCATACCGGCGAGGAAGAGCCGCCGCCGGCCGAACAGGTCGCCGAGCCGCCCGCCGAGGACCAGCAGCACGGCGTACGACACGCCGTAACCGGCGACGACCAGCTCCAGCATGGCCTCGCTCGCCGAGAGACCGGCGGCGATGCCGGGCAGCGCGACATTGACGATGAAGAAGTCGATGAGGGGGAGTGCCGCGCCCAGCAGCACGGTGAACAGGGCCGGGCCGGTCAGCGCCGGGGGCGCCGGGACCGGCCGGGCGGTACGGGACATCAGGGTTTCGGTCACGCCACCGAGGCTGACGCGCCGCCCAGGGTGGTACCAGAGTGTCTTTGTCCTGGTAGTGGGAACACCTGGCAACAGGCTCGGGGGCGCGGCAGACTGGTACCCATGACGAGTACGGCCGACGCCACGACCGGCCCGAGCAGCAGCACGGTGCGGCGGCACGAGCTCGCCGCCTTCCTGCGCAGCCGCCGGGAGCGGATCAGCCCCGAGCAGGTCGGGTTGGCACGGGGCCTGCGGCGCCGCACGCCGGGCCTGCGGCGCGAGGAGGTCGCCCAGCTCTCCGCCGTCGGCGTCACCTGGTACACCTGGCTGGAGCAGGCCCGCGACATCCAGGTCTCCGTGCAGGTCCTCGACGCCATCGCGCGCGCCCTGCTGCTCGACCCCAGCGAGCGCGGCCACCTCTTCCGGCTCGCCGACGCCGCCGACCCCAGTCCGGCGACCGTCTGCCCGGTCGTCACCCCGGACCTGCGCGCCCTGCTGGAACAGGTCGAGCCGTTCCCGGCCTGCCTGCAGAACGGCCGGTACGACATCCTGGCCCACAACCGCACCTACGGCCTGCTCCTCTGCGACCTCGACGCGCTGCCGCCCGAGGACCGCAACTGCATCATCCTCTCCTACACCCATCCCGAGTGGCAGTCGTCGATCGTGGACCTCCAGGACACGCAGCGGCTGATGGCCGCCCGGTTCCGCGCCGCCATGGCCGGCCACCTCGCGGAACCGGCCTGGAAGGTGCTGCTGAAGCGGCTGTGCGACCAGTCTCCCGAGTTCCGCGCCCAGTGGGACCGGCACGAGGTCGTCGCCCACCGCACCAAGCGGAAGGAGTACCACAACCGGTACGTCGGCCGGCTCGTCCTGCACCACACCGACCTCTGGCTCGGACCGCAGTCGGGGCCGCGCATGGTCACCTACGTCCCGGCCGACGACGTCACCCGGAAGCGCGTCGAGGAACTGCACGCCCTCGCGACGGAGCGCGCCGGGTGAGGCGGAGGGCCCGGACGCTCCCCGCCGCCGATCACCCGCGGTTACTATGCTCCCTTCGTACCGGAGGCGGGGAACAGGCAAGGGGTGGACTCCACCCTTCCGCCTCTCCTCCGGCCGATCGTCGACTGCGAGGCCGAAGAGATGGATGACCTGGGGACATGCTCCACGAGGTGACCGCTACCCGCTACATCACGCCCTTGCGCGAGGGCGGCTCGCTCCCGGGGCTGGTCGAGGCCGACGACCTCGGGACGTATGTCCTGAAGTTCACCGGCGCGGGGCAGGGCCGCAAGACGCTCGTCGCCGAGGTGGTCTGCGGCGAACTCGCGCGGCGGCTGGGCTTCAGGGTGCCGCGCCTGGTGACGGTCGGCCTCGATCCGGTCATCGGGCTCGGCGAACCCGACCCCCAGGTGCAGGACCTGCTCAAGTCCAGCGGCGGCACCAACCTCGGCATGGGCTTCCTCTCCGGCGCCCTCGGCTTCGACCCGCTGGCCTTCGAGGTGAGCCCCGAGGAGGCCGGGCGGATCGTGTGGTTCGACGCGCTGGTGAACAACGTCGACCGGTCCTGGCGCAACCCCAACCTGTTGCGGTGGCGCGGCGAGACGTGGCTCATCGACCACGGCGCCACCATGATCTGGCACCACAACTGGCCCGGCGCCGAGACCTCCGCCGCCCGCCCCTACGACGCCGCCGACCACGTCCTCGCCCGTTTCGCACCGGACGTCCGCGCGGCCGCCGCTGCGCTCGCCCCCCTGGTCACCGAGGACCTCCTCGCCGAGGTCACCGCCGAGATCCCCGAGGTCTGGCTGCGCGACGAGCCCGGGTTCGCGACGCCGGACGACCTTCGGCGGGCCTACGCCCGGCCACTGCTCGCCCGGGCCGCCACGATCCACGAACGGGTCGGACAGGGCACGGAGGGGGACCGGTGAGCGACCGCCACGTCTTCGAGTACGCGCTGCTGCGCGTCGTGCCCCGCGTCGAGCGCGGTGAGCGCGTCAACGCGGGGGTCCTCGTGTACTGCCGCGCCAAGTCCTACGTCGGGGCGCTCACCCACCTCGACGAGACCCGGCTGCTGGCCCTCGATCCGCATGCGGACCTGCCCGGAGTACGGGCGGCGCTGCGGGCCGTGGAGGGCGTGTGCGCCGGCGGGGACGCGGCCGGCCAGGCGGCCGGGGACGATCCCGGCCGCCGGTTCCGCTGGCTGGTCGCGCCCCGCTCCACCGTGGTCCAGCCGGGCCCCGTCCACACCGGTCTCACCGCCGACCCGGCGGCCGAGACGGAACGGCTCCTCGACCTGCTGGTGCGGTAGGCCGTGCCGGTGCGGTAGGCGCGCGGGGATACGGGCGGGCGGGTCCGCGCGGGGCGGGCCTCGCACCGCCGTCTGCTCCGCTGCCTGCTCCGGCGTACGCGGCGCGTACGCACCGTGTTCGCGCCGCCTGCGCACGTTCGCGGTGGCGTTCGGGGTGGCGTTCGCGCCGTGGTCCACCCGGACGGGACCCGTTCGCGGCGGGTCCCCGGTGGCGCCGTTCGTCCGGGCGCGGCGTCAGGCGTTGCGGCGCCGCCGCAGCAGCGCGTACCCCGCGGCCAGCGCGGCGCTCGCCACGCAGCCCAGCCCGATCGCGATGTCCTGGCCGCTCGGGCCGTTGGACGAGGCGCCGCCGAGTCCGCCCTGGGTACCGAGGGTCGGCGCGGCGGTGGGAGAGGCCACCGGCGCCGAGGTGGCGGGGGCGGGCGTGGTGGCCGCGGGGGCCGGTGCGGTGGGGGTGGGGCGCGGCTTGGAGGTCGCGGAGATCGTCGGGTCCGAGGCCCAGTGCTGCGGCGCCGCGGCCTGGGCGCCCTCGTACGCCTCCCGGGACCCGCCGTTCCCGCCCTGCTCGGGCCGGCCCCCGTCCGGCCGGGCCTGGCCGAGGCCGTTCCCGGCGATGCCGTTTCCGCCGAGGTGGCTCCCGCCGGGGTCGCTCCCGTCGAGCCGGCCCCCGTCGGGGCGGCCTTCGTCGACGCGCCCCGCGTCGAACCCGTCCTGCTCGACCCCCTCCTGGCCGAACCAGTCCTGGCCGGCTCCTTCCGGGCCGGGCGGATCGTCGGCGTACCCGCCCTGGTCCGCTCCGCCCGCGTCGAGCAGACCCCCGTCGGCGGAGTCCTGGGGCAGGGCGTCCGGGGACAGGGGCTCCGGGCCGCCCGGATCGGCGTCGAGGGCGGGTGGGGCCGCCTCCTGGTGGACGGGGCTCCGGGCCTCCAGGCCCTCGGCGTGTGCGGTGTCGGTCAGCGGCACGAGCGCGGCGATCGCGACGGCTATGCCTGCGGCACCGGTGTGACGGCGCATGGACGCCTCCTTTCCGGTCACGAATGGGTCGCGTCTCGACGCTAGGGTCCCGGTGGCCCGGCGGCCCGCAGCGCTGGGCCGATCGGGCGAGCGGCGCAGGGGGCCGCTCCCGTCGGCCGGGTAATGGATCACACCGGCCGGGCGTCCCGTTGACACCGGGTGCCAGGGCTTCTAGCGTCACGTCTGCGGAAGGTACTAAGCGGTCGCTCACCCAAGGGCGCACGCTCCGCACGGGCCGCATCACCAGGACGAGGAGAAGCATCGATGTCCACCACTGAGCAGCGGGTCGCCGTCGTCACCGGAGCCGCGCGCGGCATCGGTGCCGCCACCGCCGTACGACTGGCCGCCGAGGGCCGCGCCGTCGCCGTCGTCGACCTCGACGAGGCCGCCTGCAAGGACACCGTGGAGAAGATCACCGCGGCCGGCGGCCGGGCGCTCGCGGTCGGCTGCGACGTCTCGGACGAGGCGCAGGTCGAGGCGGCCGTCGCGCGGATCGCCGAGGAACTGGGCGCCCCGACGGTCCTCGTGAACAACGCGGGCGTGCTGCGCGACAACCTGCTGTTCAAGATGAGCGCCTCGGACTGGGACACCGTCATGAACGTGCATCTGCGCGGTGCCTTCCTGATGTCGAAGGCCTGCCAGAAGCACATGGTGGACGCCGGGTTCGGCCGTATCGTCAACCTCTCCTCGTCCTCCGCGCTCGGCAACCGCGGCCAGGTCAACTACTCCGCCGCCAAGGCCGGCCTCCAGGGCTTCACCAAGACCCTCGCCAAGGAGCTGGGCAAGTTCGGCGTGACCGCCAACTCCGTCGCCCCGGGCTTCATCGCCACCGACATGACCGCCGCCACCGCCGAGCGCGTCGGCATGGGCTTCGAGGACTTCAAGGCCGCCGCCGCCACCCAGATCCCGGTCGCCCGGGTCGGTGAGCCCGACGACATCGCCAACGCCATCGCCTTCTTCACCGGCGAGGCCGCCGGCTTCGTCTCCGGCCAGGTGCTGTACGTGGCCGGCGGACCGCTCGACTAGGAAGACCGGGACAATGACTGCTGTGGAACTCTCCGGCAAGGTCGCGCTCGTCACGGGCGCCAGCCGCGGCATCGGCTACGGCGTCGCCGAGGCACTGGTCGCGCGCGGCGACCGGGTCTGCATCACCGGACGCAACGAGGACGCCCTGAAGGAGGCCGTCGAGAAGCTCGGCGCCGACCGGGTCATCGGCGTCGCCGGCAAGGCCCACGACGAGGCCCACCAGGCCGTCGCCGTCGAGCGGGTGATGGACGCCTTCGGCCGCGTCGACTTCCTCGTCAACAACGCGGGTACCAACCCGGTGTTCGGGCCGATCGCCGACATGGACCTGAACGTCGCGCGCAAGGTCTTCGAGACCAACGTGCTCTCGGCGCTCGGCTTCGCCCAGCGCACCTGGCACGCCTGGCAGAAGGACAACGGCGGCGCGATCGTCAACATCGCCTCGGTCGCCGGCCTCTCGCCCTCGCCCTTCATCGCCGCGTACGGCGTCAGCAAGGCCGCGCTGATCAACCTCACCGCGCAACTGGCGCACGAGTTCGCGCCCGCGGTGCGGGTCAACGCGATCGCCCCGGCGGTCGTGAAGACCAAGTTCGCCGCCGCCCTGTACGAGGGCCGCGAGGAGGAGGCCGCCGCCGGCTACCCGCTGGGCCGCCTCGGCGTGCCCTCCGACATCGGGGGCGCCGCGTCGTTCCTCACCTCGGAGCAGTCCGCCTGGGTCACCGGCCAGACGCTCGTCGTCGACGGAGGCGTCTTCCTCAACGCCGGCGTGGGCTGATCGCGCCCCGGAGGACCTCTCGGACCGATCCCGGACACGGGCGCCGTCGACCGCCGACGGCGCCCGTGTCCGCGTTCCGGAACCCCGCGCACGATGACAACGTAGTCATCCCAAAACGATCAAATGGCCTGCTCAGAAGGGGGGTTCGGGCGGCTCGGCGCTGCGGTATGGTCTGCCGACCCTTGGTACGGCGGATCGAGGAGCGCGCACGTGTTCAACCGGAAGCGGCGCCTGCGCCGGGTGGTGGCCATCGTGTCCCTGTCGTCGCTGGCCACCGGATGCGGCCTCCTGTCGCCCGACGGCCCCGAGGACGACGGGCCGATCGTCGTCGGGACGACCAGCGCGCCCAGCACCCTGGACCCGGCCGCCTCCTGGGACGGCTCCTGGGAACTGTTCCGGAACGTCTACCAGACGCTGCTCAGCTATCCGGACGGCGCGACCGCGCCGGAGCCCGACGCGGCCGAGCAGTGCGCGTTGACCGACTCCGCGAACCAGGTGTACCGCTGCGAGCTGCGCGAGGGCCTGACCTTCTCCAACGGGCACAGCCTCGACGCCCTGGCCGTCAAGCACTCCATCGACCGGATCAAGGAGATCGACGTCAACGGCGGCCCGGCCGGCCTGCTCGGCAGCCTCGAACGGGTCCAGGCACCGAGCGCGCGCGAGGTGGTCTTCCACCTCGACAAGCCCGACGCCACCTTCCCGTTCGTCCTCGCCACGCCTGCCATGTCGATCGTCGACCCGAGCGGCTACCCGGCCGACGCCCTGCGCGAGGACGGCGAGGCCGTCGGCTCGGGCCCGTACACCCTCCGGTCGTACGAGGACGGCGTGCGGGCCGAACTCGTGCGCAACGACCGCTACCGGGGCTTCGCCGAGCGCCGCAACGACGCGGTGACCGTCCGCTACTTCAAGGACTCCGCCGGCATGGTCGAGGCGCTGCGCGACGACGACATCCAGGTGACGTACCGCGGCCTGGCGGCCGACGACGTCATCGGGCTGCAGGCCAAGGACGCCGGGGACGAGGCGCTCCGGCTCGTCGAGGGCAGCGGCACCGAGATCAGCTACCTCGTCTTCAACCCCGAGGACCCGTGGGCGGGCCGCAGGGAGGTCCGCCGCGCCGTCGCCCAGATCGTCGACCGGGCGACCCTCGCGCACGAGGTCTACCAGGACACCGTCGACCCGCTGTACTCCATGGTCCCCAAGGGCCTGACCGGGCACACCACGGGCTTCTTCGACGACTACGGCGACCCCAGCGTCCCCAAGGCCCGGAAACTGCTCACCGAGGCCGGCATCACCGAACGGGTCCCGCTCACCCTCTGGTACACCAGCGACCGCTACGGCTCCGAGACGGCGACCGGGTTCAAGGAGATCAAGCGCCAGCTCGACGCCTCCGGTCTCTTCGAGATCACCCTCGAAAGCCGCCCCTGGAAGACGTACGTCACCGGCTACCAGAAGGGCGAGTACCCGGTGTTCGGGCGCGGCTGGTCCCCGGACTTCCCGGACGCGGAGAACTTCATCGCCCCCTTCGTGGGTGAGCAGAACGCGCTCGGCACGCCCTACCCGGCCCCGGAGATCACCGGCGAGCTGCTGCCGCGCTCCCGCCGGGAGAGCGACCGCGCCGACGTGGAGCGGGAGTTCGAGCGCGCGCAGCAGATCATCGTGGACGACGCACGGCTGCTGCCCCTGTGGCAGGGCAAGCAGTACGTGGCCGTCAGCACGGAGATCTCGGGCGTGGAACAGGCCATGGACCCGTCGACGATCATGATGATGTGGCAGCTGAGCCGCAAGACCGGTTGGTAGGCGCGCCGGTTGTCAGTGGCCGCCGGTAGGTTCTGTGGAAGTGGAAGCGACCGCACAGCGTAAGGAAGTCGACGTGACCGACACCGCCATCCTGCCCGAGTCCTGGCGCGAGGCCCTGGGCGGCGAACTGCAGCAGCCCTACTTCAAGGAGCTGATGGAGTTCGTCGAGGAGGAGCGGGCGAACGGCCCCGTCTACCCGCCCCGCGAGGAGGTCTTCGCCGCGCTGGAGGCGACGCCGTACGACCGGGTGAAGGTGCTGGTCCTCGGACAGGACCCGTACCACGGCGAGGGGCAGGGCCACGGGCTGTGCTTCTCGGTCCGGCCGGGGGTGAAGGTCCCGCCGTCCCTGCGCAACATCTACAAGGAGATGCACGCGGAGCTGGGCACCCCCGTCCCGGACAACGGCTACCTGATGCCCTGGGCCGAGCAGGGCGTGCTGCTGCTCAACGCGGTGCTCACCGTCCGGGCGGGCGAGGCGAACTCGCACAAGTCCCGCGGCTGGGAGCTGTTCACCGACGCGGTGATCCGCGCGGTGGTCCGCCGCGACGACCCGGCGGTGTTCGTGCTCTGGGGCAACTACGCGCAGAAGAAGCTGCCGCTGATCGACGAGAGCAGGCACCGGGTGGTCAAGGGTGCGCACCCCTCGCCGCTGTCGGCGAAGAAGTTCTTCGGCTCCCGCCCGTTCACGCAGATCAACGAGGCGATCGCGGCGCAGGGCCACGACCCGGTCGACTGGACCGTCCCGAACCTGGGCTGACTCCGGCGCGCGGACGCCGGGGCCGGGTCCGCGGTCCGCGGGGGCCGTGAGGGGGGGGCGCGTGCGGCCCGCGTGTCCCGGGTCCGCGCGTCGCCCGGGACGCCTGACCGGTAATACGGGTGCCTGCGGTTAGCGTCGTCGTCAAGGCAGCCGACGAGGGCACGGAGGACGCGGTGGCGCAGGGACAGGAGCAGACGGCGCCGGACGCCGTGCCGACGCGGATCGGGCAGGTCGTCATGCTGCATCACGCCGGGGACCGCGAAGAGGCCCGGGACCGATTCCTCGTCCTGTGGGCGGAGATCGGCGAGCACGGCGACGCCCTGCACCGCTGCACGCTGGCCCACTACCTGGCCGACACCCAGGACGATCCCGCGGACGAACTGGCCTGGGACCTCCGGGCGTTGTCGGCCGCCGAGGAACTGACCGGGGAGCGGCCGGCCGCCGCACGGCACCCGGGCGCCCTCGCCGCGCGTGTTCTGACCCCCTCGCTCCACCTCAACCTGGCCGCGGACTACGACCGCCTCGGCCGCCGCGAGGCCGCCCGCGCACACCTGGGGCGCGCCCGGGCCGCGGCCGAGCACCTCGCGCCGGACCGCTACGGCGAGGGTGTCCGGGCCGCGATCGACCGGCTGGGACGCCGCTTGGACGACGGAGGGCACGGCCCGGACGCGCCCGACCGGCCGGACGGCCCGGGCCGTCCACCGCGACAGCGGCCTTAGCCCGGCCCGGCCACGGCTTCCACACCGGCCCCCCGCCCGGGAGCAGGAGCCCGGTGCCGGAGCCGAGGCCGGAGTGCCGGACCCCAGAGGGAGCCGCAGCCGGAGCGCCCGACGTCAACGGCCGTACGCCTGCTCGCAGATGCGCGCCTCGGGGCTGCCCGGGCGCCAGCCGCCGTACTGCTTGCCGAGGGAGCACACGTTCGCGTTCTTTCCCGCGTCCGCGCCGGACGAGCCGGGAAGCTCGGGGACCTTCGGCCGGGGCGGTGCGGGGCGGCCGGTGTCCTTCGGTGCCGGCCCGGCGGACCGGGGCTGCTCGGGTCCGGCCGGCGGCGCCGGCGCGTCGTGCGGGGCGGCGGACGCGGAGCGTTTCGTACGCCGTGGTTCCCCGGTGCCGCCGTCCGCGGAGGCGGAGGGACCGATCATCTCCAGCGCCTCGCGGGCGGGGGCCTGTACGACCCGCGGCTCGGCCGGGCCCTCCGGACGCGGCGCGGACGAGCGGGGACCCGCGGCCGGCAGATCGGGCGTGGCCGGGCCCCGGACCGTCGTACAGCCGGCCAGGGCCGTGACAGCCACGGTCACCAGAAGTGTTGCGGTGGTCGTCGTTCGATGCACCCGCGTCACTCTGCTGCTTCCGGACCCGCCCGCGGCACCGGACGAGCACAGGTTGCCCCGCACGGGTGATGTCGGGCCCCGTACGGACGCCCGCGGACGACCGGAGGTGACGTCATTCGCCCGTGGCGCCGTCCAGGCGCTCGCGGATCAGGTCGGCGTGCCCGTTGTGCCGCGCGTACTCCTCGATCATGTGGGTGTGGATCCAGCGCAGCGTGTAGCGCTCACCGGTGCGCAGGTGCCTGCCCCGGGTCGGTTCGTCCAGGGGGACCCCCGCCGCGTTGCGCCGGGCCGCCGCGATCTCGGCCTGCCAGGTGGTGTGGGCCTCCTGCCAGGTGTCGGACCCGGTGAGCCGGAACTCGCCGTCCGGGTCCTCGTCGCCGTAGTACAGGGGGCCGGCGTCCTCGGCCGCGAGCACCCTGCGGTACCAGCTGCGCTCCACCTCCGCCATGTGCCGCACCAGGCCCATCAGGGACAGGTTCGACGGGGCGACGGCAGGCGTCCTCAACTGCTCGTCGGTCAGGCCCTCGCACTTCCACGCGAGGGTCTTCCGGTGGTACTCCAGCCAGCCCTCCAGCATGGCGCGTTCGTCGAGGTCGGGTGCGGGTTCGCGGCGCTCGGTCGTCATGCCGTCATCCTTGCCCAGCGAGACCCGCCCCACCAGCGGTTTTCAGCCCGGCACGGGGCCCCGCCCCCTACCGGCGGGGAGTCCGCCGCCGCCCCCGTATGCTGTCCGGCGGACCAGGTCGGCGAGCAGCTGAGGAGCACACCCCGTGAAGGTCGGCTGCATCGGACTCGGCGACATCGCGCAGAAGGCCTACCTGCCGGTGCTCGCCGCTCTCCCCGGGCTCGAACTGCACCTGCAGACCCGCACCCCCGCCACCCTCACCCGGGTCGCCGACACGCTGCGCGTCCCGCCGGCGCAGCGCCACGCGGACCTCGACGCGCTCCTCGCCCAGGACCTCGACGCCGCCTTCGTGCACGCGCCGACCTCCGTCCACCCGCAGATCGTGACCCGGCTGCTCGAAGCGGGCGTCCCCACCTACGTCGACAAGCCCCTCGCCTACGAACTCGCCGACTCCGAGCGCCTGGTCGCCCTCGCCGACGCGCGGCGCACCAGCCTCGCCGTCGGCTTCAACCGGCGCCACGCCCCGGGCTACGCGCAGTGCGCCGAGCACCCGCGCGAGCTGATCCTCATGCAGAAGAACCGCACCGGGCTGCCGGAGGAACCGCGCACCATGATCCTCGACGACTTCATCCACGTCGTCGACACGCTGCGCTTCCTGGTGCCCGGCCCGGTCGACGACGTGACCGTGCGCGCCCGCACCGAGGAGGGGCTGCTCCACCACGTCGTCCTCCAGCTCGCCGGGGACGGCTTCACCGCGCTCGGCGTCATGAACCGGCTCAGCGGCTCGGCCGAGGAGATCCTGGAGGTCTCCGGCCAGGACACCAAGCGCCAGGTGGTCAATCTCGCCGAGGTGATCGACCACAAGGGCCAGCCCACCGTGCGGCGGCGCGGCGACTGGGTCCCGGTGGCCCGCCAGCGCGGCATCGAGCAGGCGGTGCTCGCCTTCCTCGACGCGGTGCGGGAGGGGCGGCTGCTCAGCGCCCGGGACGCGCTGCTGACCCATGAGCTGTGCGAGCGGGTGGTGCGGGAGGCACGGGCGGGGTCCGCCTGAGCCGCACCGCGCGTACGCCCTCGGCGGTGGCCCAGCCCGCGAGGACCAGCAGCGCCGCGTGCACCGCCCAGTCGCCGTGGCGGACGTACGGGGTGCTGCCGTGCGCCAGCGGAACCTCGTACACCCGCGAAGTGCTCGCGCCGGTGCCGAGCCACGAGCCGATCCGCGCGCCGTTCGCGTCGTAGACGGCGGAGACGCCGGTCAGCGTCGCGTGCACCATCGGCCGGCCGGTCTCGGCGGCGCGCAGGGCGGCGAGCGAGGCGTGCTGCTCCGGAGCCCAGGTGTGCTGGAACGTCGAGGTCGAGGACTGGGCGAGCAGGATCTCGGCACCGTCGGCGGCCAGTTGGCGGCTCATGTCGGGGAAGGCGCTCTCGAAGCACACCATCGGCCCGATCCGCAGCCCGCCCCCGACGTCCATCACCACCTGCCCGGTGCCCTTCCTGCGGTCCTCGCCCGCCGCCTTGCCGACGGAGGTGGCCCAGCCGAGCAGTGAGCGGGCCGGTACGTACTCCCCGAAGGGGACGAGCCGCATCTTGTCGTACCGGTCGCCGGTCGGGCCGTCGGGTCCGACCAGCACCGAACTCTTGTAGATGCCGGGCTTGTCGGAGCGCCGTGCGTCCACGTTGACCAGGACGTCGGCGCCCGTGTCCCGGGACAGCGCGGCCAGTCGCCGGGCCAGGTCGGGCCGGTCGTCCAGGTCGAAGCCGACGCTGCTCTCGCCCCAGACGATCAGGTCGAGGCCCCGGTCGGCGAGCCGGCGGGTCAGCCGCTCCTCGCGGTCGAAGCGCCGGTCGGCGCTGTCCGGTCCGGAGACGACGCCGGGCTGCACCACGGCGATCGCGGCCCGCTCGTCGGTGCCGGGGCGCGGCGACCAGACCCAGGCGGCGGAGGTGGCCGCGGCCGTGGCGACGAGACCCGCCAGGGCCGGCACCCTCGCCCGGCGCACCGCGACGAGGACGGCGACGGCGACGTTGACGGCCACCACCAGGAAGCTGAGCAGCCACACCCCGCCCACCGAGGCCAGTCGCAGGGCCGGCGCCACCTGCCACTGGCTGGCGCCCAGCATCCCCCACGGCCCGCCCAGGCCCTGCCAGGACCGGACCAGTTCCGCCAGCAGCCAGCCCGACGGCAGCACCACGAGGGCCGCGGCGCCCCGGCCCGCGGACGGCGCCCCGCCCAGCAGCCGGTGGACCAGCAGACCCCAGGGGACCCAGAGCAGGCCGAGCAGCGCCGCGATGACGAACGTGAACACGTGCAGGTTCGGCAGCAGCCAGTGGTGCATGGCCAGCACGAACCCGAACCCCCCGCACCAGCCGTCGTACGCCGCCCGCCTGCCGCGCGGCGCGGTGCGGACCAGCAGGATCCAGGGGACCAGCGCCACGTAGGCCCACCACCACAGGGCGGGGCCCGGGAAGGCGAGCACCGGCAGCGCGCCGGCGAGCGCGGCCGCGACCGCGCGCCGCCACGGGGAGGCGAGCCAGTGGTCGAGCGTCTTCATGGGCGCCTCCCTACCCCCTGATGCCTTCAGTGTGCGCTCGCGACGAGGGCGAATTCAGTTGATCACACCGAGCCCTGCGGGGCGCGGGTCCGGGCGGCGTCCGACACCTCCTCAAGGGCGATCGATTCCTCTAGGGTGATCGATGATCGATCAAAATATGGAGGTATTCATGGTGCGGCCTCTCACGGTGGTCACCGGCGGCGGCCGGGGGATCGGTGCGGCGACCTGCCTGCGGCTCGCGGCGGACGGACACGACGTCGTCGTCGGCTACGCGCGCGACTCGGCGGCGGCCGAGTCGGTGGTCGCCGGGGTGCGCGAGGCGGGCGGACGGGGCGTGGCGGTGCGGGCGGACACCTCGGTGGAGGCCGACGTCGACCGGCTCTTCGACGTGGCCGAGGAGCGCCTCGGCCCGGTCACGGGACTGGTGAACAACGCGGCCGTGACCGGCCCGCTCGGGCGCCTCGCCGACAGCGACCCCGCGGACCTGCGCCGGGTCCTCGACGTCAACCTGCTGGGCGTGCTGCTCTGCGCCAGGCGTGCCGCGCGGCTGATGACGGCGCGGGGCGGCGGCGTCGTCGTGAACGTGTCGTCGGGCGCGGCGACCCTGGGCAGTCCCGGGGAGTACGTGCACTACGCGGCGACCAAGGCGGGCGTCGACGCGCTGACGCTGGGGCTGGCCAAGGAGCTCGGTCCGGACGGGATCAGGGTGAACGCCGTCGCGCCCGGCGTGATCGACACCGAGATGCACGCGGCGGCGGGCGACGCGGACCGGGCGCGGCGGATGGGGGCGACGGTGCCGATGGGGCGGGCGGGACGGGCGGAGGAGATCGCCGCCGCGATCTCCTGGCTGATGTCGTCCGACGCGTCGTACACGACGGGCACGGTGCTCCGCGTGGCGGGCGGTCGCTGACACCGGCGGGACCGGCCGGGACGGGCTGCACTCTCCGGGGGGTGCGCTACGGCGCCGAGAACCTGGCCCGTGGGGGCCGCCCTCCCGGCCCGGAAGGACCCCGCCTCAGGCCGCCTCGATGACCTCGCCGCGGATCGCGGTCGCCCACTCGACCACCAGCAGCTCGTACTCCACACGCTCCTGCGCGGACAGGGTCCCGCCCGCGCGCCGCCACAGCGCACGGATCTGATCGTTCAGTTCCGCGGCGGACCGCACGGAACCAGGGGTCGCGTATTTGGGGGACATGCGGACAAGCCTAGGGGCAAGCACTGACACTGCGCTACCGGACGGCTACGCGGCCGGCAGCGGTGGACCAGCTCCGGGTGCGCGTGTCCCGTCGGCTCCCAGCCTCGGACTGCCCGGTGGTCCACCAGTCCCCGAAGGCCCCCTGCCCGCCCGGACGGCAGCCCCGGCTTACCTGCCATCCAAGTGTGTGGCAAGGCGCGACAGCAGTGGCAGCGCCGCCTCAAGCGTCTTTCGTTCATCGGAACCGAGGGCATCGTTGATCGCGGTGCCGAGCCAGTGCGCACGCCTTCGGCGCTCCTCGGTCAGACGGTCACTTCCCGCGGGCGTGAGGTGGAGCAACAGCTTGCGGCCGTCGCTGGGGTGTGGCTCGGCACGCACCAGGCCCCGGGTCAGGAGTTCTTTGACCGCCTTGGCAGCCGACTGGTGGCTGACTCCCCGCTGTTGCGCGACATCGGCGGTGGTCAGCGGGCCGCTGCGGTCCAGGTAGCCCAGGACCGCGGCCTCGCCGGGCGGCATCGTGTCGGCGGTGCGCACAGTGCGTACGAGCCGTCCGACAGTCAGGCGAAGTTCCTCAGCCAACTGATTCTCGTCCATGGTGTCAGCTTACCCACATCTATCAACCAAACTGTACACGTTAGCTACATTGATGCTTTGGCGGGTGGCGGCGTCGGATGCGCGCATCGATGCAATGTGTATAGTCAGGTTACATAGTTTGGTTGTAGAAATGTGCCGGCTCGGAAAGGATCCACTGTGAAGCTCACCAAGCACGCCCATGCCTGCGTCACGCTCGAGAAGGACGGCACCCGCCTGGTCATCGACCCCGGCACCTTCACCCCGGACGCGGCGGAAGCCGTCACCCAGGCCCACGCCGTTCTGATCACCCACGAACACTTCGACCACTTCGACGAAAAGCTCGTCGCCGCTGCTCTCGGAGCCCAGAGTGGGCTGCAGGTCTACGGCACAGCCGCTGTCGCGGCCACCCTCGGCAGTCATGACGGCCGCGTCCACGCCGTCGCCGCGGGCGACACCTTCAGCGTCGGTTCCATCACCGCCACCGTCCACGGCCACCGCCACGCGCCGATCCACGCCGACATTCCATGCCCCGACAACGTCGGCTACCTCCTCGACGACGGAGCCGTCTACCACCCCGGCGACGCCTACTTCGCCCCCGACGCTCCCGTACGCACCCTCCTGCTGCCGACGAGCGGCCCATGGACGAAGCTCGGTGAAGCCGCCGACTACGTCCGCGCAGTCAGGCCCGAGCGCATCATCCAGATCCACGAACTCATGCTCAGCGACCTGGGCCAGCACTCCACCGCCAGTCTCCTCGGCGAGAAGGGTCTGACCGGCACGCCCATCGACCGGATCGAGTCCGGCACCACCGTCCGGCTGTAGAGCCCAGGCCCCGGAGAGCGGGCACGCGTTCCTGATCACCTGCTTGTCCTCAACCGCACTTGAGGTCATACGGTCTCCCCATGTCCCGCACGGTGTGCGGGCTCCACACCGAAGTGCACGGAGGGACGTCCCATGACGACACAGCAGGTCTCCGACGCCGAACTCGCCGGACAGCCCGCCGCGTACTGGACCGGTGTCGCCTACGAGGCGCTCATCGCCTACACCCGCGCCCGGCAGGCCGAAAAGGGGTACACCCAGCCCCAGTTCTGGTTGCTGCGCAACCTGTCTGCGAACGACATCTCGCCCGACGGTGAGGGGATGACCCTGCCCGAGCTGCGGAAGGCAATGGCCTCCTACATCCGTCCCGAGGACGACCTGGCGGCGGAAGCAGAGGCGCTCCTTGAACGCGGCCGGCTGACCCAGGACGCCGAGGGCCGGCTGTGGCTCACCCCGGAAGGAGAACAGGCCCGCGTCGATCTGGCCCGCAACGCCCCCGCGATCCGCGCCGCCCTCCACGAGGGCATCGACGACGCGGACTACGTCACCACGGTGAAGGTGCTCCAGCAGCTGATCAGGAACGCGGGTGGGGCGGTCGCCTGATGGACCGCAAGCCTGGGCCAAGGCCCCGCGGGCCGGTATCGAGTTCGAGGGGGACGGTCAGCCGGTCGGCTCAGCCCCCGCAGCCACCGTATTCGAGGGAGCTCACCGCGTTGTCGTAGAGGAAGAGAAGTTCCTGCTTCTCACCCGGCGGGATGGAGTAATGGTGGCCGCGGTAGTCGGCGTCAGTGTAGATACAGACGAACCCCTCGCCACGGTTCCACACCGAGCTGGCTCGGTCGTTCCACGCCCAGCCGATGTCGGGGGTGTCCACCCCGTACTTGAGCTGCAGGTTGCTACCGGTGAGATTGTGGCCATCGTAGAGGCAGATCTCGCCTGTTTCGCAGCGGGTCACGGGTTCATCAGCCGATGCGGTTCCCGGAGCCGCCAGTACGGCGGTCGAGGCGAGGACTGCTCCTGCTAACGAGGCCTTGAATGCCAGTTTCATGATTACCCGTTCTTGTTGTCGCGCGTTGGCATCTGTGCGAACGCGGCCAAGGGCCCGCACGTATGGCGCCCGCCGCATCGCCAGAGCCCCGGCCGTTTCAGCTTCGCCCTTGCGGTCTACTGGATTCTTCCGGTTGTAAAGCTACGGCCGCGGCGGCTCGGAGTCGTCACCCGCTGGTGGACACCTCTGTGTAGCTCGCGCGGGGGACAAGCCCGTGGCCCCGGTCCCGGGTGGGATGCGCATTCACCTGGAAGGTCAGCCGGACGACTCCGCGGCGTGCGGGCTCAGTACTCCCGCCGCGACCAGGGCGATGATGACGATGCCGAGCGCGATGCGGTACCAGACGAACGGCATGAAGCTCTTGGTCGAGATGAACTTCATGAACCATGCGATGACCGCGTATCCGCTGCCGAACGCGATGACCGTGGCGAAGAGCGTCGGCCCCCAGGAGACGTGGTCGTTCTCCATCGCGTCCTTGAGCTCGAACACGCCGGACGCGAGCACCGCCGGGATCGCGAGCAGGAACGAATACCGGGCGGCCGCCTCGCGCCGGTATCCCATGAAGAGACCGCCGCTGATGGTCGCGCCGGAGCGGGAGACGCCGGGGATCAGGGCCGCCGCCTGGCAGAGGCCGTAGATGAGGCCGTCCCGGACGCCGATGTTCTCCAGCTCCTTGCGCTGCTGCGGCGCACGGTGCCGGCCGCCCTTCTCGTCCCGGGCGGCCCTCCGGTCGGCGATGCCGATGACCACGCCGACGACGATCAGCATCGTCGCGGTGATCCGCAGGTCGCGGAAGGGGCCCTCGATGCTGTCCTTCAGCGTGAGGCCGAGCACGCCGATCGGGATCGAGCCGACGATGACCAGCCAGCCCATGCGGGCGTCCGGATTGCGGCGCATCGACTTGTCGGTCAGGGACCGCGTCCACGCCGCGAGAATCCGGCCGATGTCGTTGCGGAAGTAGATGAGCACCGCGGCCTCGGTGCCGATCTGCGTGATCGCCGTGAAGGCCGCACCCGGGTCGTGCCAGCCGGAGAACGCCGCGGTCAGGCGCAGGTGCGCACTGGACGACACGGGAAGGAATTCGGTCAGCCCCTGGACGAGTCCGAGGATGAGGGATTCAAACCAAGACATGAGGTTACGGAGTCCAAAGGGCGGTCGAGAAAGGGTCGACGGACACACCGGACCGCGGTGTGCGGTGATCGGGATCAAGCGTGCCGAGGGGCAGCGTAGCGCCCCAAAATGAAGTCCAGGCCACAGGGGGTGAGTGGCCGCGGCGCCGCCGGGCGGGCCCCCGCGCCGCCGCGGGGGTCAGTCGCCGCGCAGCCGGTGGCGCTTGCGCCACGCCACCACCACGCCCGCGAGGCCCGGCAGGGCGATGCAGGCCAGCGCGATCAGGAAGGCGGGAGACGTCGGGGTCGAGGCGCGGGCGCCCGCGACGACGTAGGCAGCGGTGTTGGGGATCGAGCCGAGCCCCGTCGCCAGCAGGAAGGGCAGCAGACCCATGCGGGAGACGGCCGCGCAGTAGTTGGCCGCGGCGAACGGCACTCCGGGGAACAGCCGCACCGCCAGCATCGACCGGAAACCGTGCCGGCTCAGCTGTCCGTCCGCGGCCTTCAGCCACTTCCCGCGCAGCAGTGGGCGCAGCGCCTCCTGGCCCAGTGCCCGGCCGAGACAGAAGGAGATCCCCGCCCCGAGCACCGTCCCCGCCAGCGCGGCGGCCAGCCCCAGTTGGGAGCCGAACAGCGCGCCGGCGGCCAGGTTCAGCAGCGGACGCGGCACGAACGCGACCGTGCAGACCCCGTAGGCCACCGCGTAGGCGATCGCCGCCGCGGCGCCGCCGAGCTGCGGTGGCCAGCCGTCGGTCAGCAAATCCTGCGGCTGGAACAGGAGAACGGCCGTCGCCGCCGCGGCCAGCAGGGCGACGAGGAGGGAGAGCCGGGACCACGGCGAGAGCAGCACTCTCGTCGCGCGGGCGGCGAAGCCGGTCGGGGCGACCGGTCCGGCCGCGGTGGCGACGGCGAGTTCCGTGGCTGCGGTCCGGGGAGTGACCGTGGCGGTGCCCCCAGAGCGGGTGGTGGCATCGAGCATCCGGTGACACTAACCGACATATGTGTGTGATCGCCGTATGGTGCGTCTCATGAGCGTCACAGGCGAGGGAATTCCGGGCGACGTGCCGCGCAGCGCTCTGGCCGACACGGTGCTCCGGCGGCTCCCCGCCGTGTACGCTGCCGCGGCCGACCCCGGGCGGGCCGCGCAGAACCGGGCGTACATGCGGGACGTGGCCCCTTTCCTGGGGCTGGCCTCGCCCGTTCGCCGTGGGCTGTCCCGCACCGTACTGGCCGGCGTGCCCCGTCCCGACGAGGCGGACTGCACGGCGGTGGCGCTGCGCTGCTGGCGGCTGCCCGAGCGCGAATACCACTACTTCGCCGTGGACTTCCTGCGCCGCAATGTGACGTACTGCTCTTCCGGCTTCCTGCCCGTGGTCCGGTACCTGCTCACCACCGTGCCCTGGTGGGACACCGTGGACCTGCTCGCCGCGCACGTCGTCGGGGGACTGGTCGCGGCCGACCGCGGCCTCACGGCCGACATGGACGCCTGGATCGAGGACGAGGACCGCTGGCTGGTCCGCGCGGCGCTGCTGCACCAACTGCGCTACCGGGAGAACACCGACACCGAGCGCCTCTTCGGCTACTGCGCGCGCCGGTCGGGCCACGGCGACTTCTTCGTCCGCAAGGCCGTCGGCTGGTGTCTGCGCGAGTACGCCAAGACCGATCCGGACGCGGTGCGCGCCTTCGTGGCCGGGCACCGGACGCGCCTCGCACCGCTGTCCGTGCGGGAGGCGCTGCGGAACGTCGGGCCGTAGCGCCGGCGCCCCGCCGCTTTCGAACTGTCGTTCCCTCAAAAACCATTCGACGTGGGACGAGGCGTCGGCGAGGATCGGCGTCATGTTCCGGTACGCCTTCCACCTCGCAGCATCCGCGGTCGCGGATGCCCCGAAGGCTGCCGTCCCCCACCTCACCGCCGCAGTCGACGGCGCCCGAAGCTGACCCTCCCCGGAATGTCCGGCGGACCCCGCAGGGGGAGGGTCGGCCGGCCCCAGGGGTTCCCACCACCGCCACCAGGCTTCGAGGTAGCGCCATGTCCAAGACGGCGTACGTCCGCACCAAACCGCATCTGAACATCGGCACGATGGGCCATGTCGACCACGGCAAGACGACCCTGACCGCCGCCATCACCAAGGTCCTCGCCGAGCGCGGGGGCGGCGGCACCACCCCCTACGTTCCGTTCGACCGCATCGACCGCGCCCCGGAGGAGGCGGCGCGCGGCATCACCATCAACATCGCGCACGTCGAGTACGAGACCGACACCCGGCACTACGCCCACGTGGACATGCCGGGCCACGCCGACTACGTCAAGAACATGGTCACCGGCGCCGCCCAGCTCGACGGCGCGATCCTGGTCGTCTCCGCGCTGGACGGGATCATGCCGCAGACCGCCGAACACGTGCTGCTCGCCCGGCAGGTGGGCGTCGACCACATCGTGGTCGCGCTCAACAAGGCCGACGCGGGAGACCCGGAGCTGACCGACCTCGTGGAGCTGGAGGTCCGCGAACTGCTCACCGCGCAGGGGTACGGCGGCGACGCCGTGCCCGTCGTACGGGTCTCCGGGCTGAAGGCGCTGGAGGGCGACCCGAAGTGGACGGCCGCCGTGGAGGCGCTGCTCGACGCCGTGGACACCTACGTACCCGTGCCCGAGCGGTACCTGGACGCGCCGTTCCTGCTGCCGGTCGAGAACGTGCTCACCATCACCGGCCGAGGCACCGTCGTCACCGGCGCCGTCGAACGCGGCACCGTCCGCGTCGGCGACCGCGTCGAGGTGCTCGGCGCGTCGGCCGAGACGGTCGTCACCGGCCTGGAGACGTTCGGCAAGCCCATGGCGGAGGCGCAGGCCGGGGACAACGTGGCGCTGCTGCTGCGCGGGGTCGCCCGCGACACGGTGCGGCGCGGGCACGTGGTCGCCGCACCCGGCAGCGTCGTGCCCGGGCGGCGCTTCTCGGCCCGGGTGTACGTGCTGTCGACGCGCGAGGGCGGCCGCTCGACACCGCTCACCACCGGTTACCGGCCGCAGTTCTACATCAGGACCGCGGACGTCGTCGGCGACGTGGACCTCGGCGAGGCGGCCGTCGCCAGGCCCGGGGACACCGTCACGATGACGGTGGAACTGGGCCGGGACGTGCCGCTGGAGACGGGACTCGGATTCGCCGTCCGCGAGGGCGGCCGGACCGTGGGGGCGGGGACCGTGACCGCCGTCGGGTGAGACCGTCGCCGGGTGCGGGTGCGGGTGCCCGGCCCAGCACTCGGCGCCCGACGCCTGGCGCTCGACACCCGGCGCCCGGGCACACGGTGCTTGGCACAATGGGGCGGGTGAACGAAGCCATACCCGTCAGCCGCGTCACCGACCACGGCACCGCCAGGCTCATGCCCGACGTCGACCGGCCGCGGGCCTGGCTGCTCACGGTCGACGGCGCCCCGCAGTCGTACGTCGACCTGGACGAGCCGGCCCACCTGGAGTTCGAGTACACGCGCCGGCTCGGTCACGTCCTGGACACGGTCGCCGAGCCGGGGCGTGCCCTCGACGTGGTGCATCTCGGGGGCGGCGCGTTCACGCTGCCCCGGTACGTGGCCGCCACCCGGCCAGGCTCCCGGCAGGACGTCGTGGAGGCCGACCGGGGGCTCCTCGCCCTGGTCGCCGAGCACGTGCCGCTGCCCGCGGGCGCGCACGTCGCCGCGCACGCCGCCGACGCCCGTGCCTGGCTGGAAAACGCCCCCGCGGACTCCGCGGACGTGCTCGTCGCCGACGTCTTCGGGGGCTCCCGGGTGCCCGCGCACCTGGCCTGCGTCGGCTACGCCCGCGAGGCGGCGCGAGTGCTGCGCGCCGACGGCGTGTACGTGGCCAACCTCGCCGACGGGGCGCCCTTCGCCTTCCTGCGGGCGCAACTCGCAGGGTTCGCCACGCTCTTCGAGGAACTCGCGCTGATCGCCGAACCGGGGGTGCTGCGCGGACGCCGCTTCGGCAACGCCGTCCTCGTCGCCGCGCACCGGCCTCCGGACACGGCGGCCCTCGCCCGGCGCACCGCCGCCGACGCCTTCCCGGCCCGGGTCGAGCACGGACGGGCCCTGCGGGACTTCATCGGCGACGCGCGCCCGGTGCGGGACGAGGACGCGGCGCCGTCGCCCGAGCCGCCCGCCGGGGCGTTCGGCATCGGCTGAACGGCGCGCGCCACGCCGGCTACGACTCGGTCGGCGGTTCCTCGGTGAGGCGCACGGTGCTGAGGATCTTCTGCACGGTCTCCTGAGGGATCTCCTCGTCGACGCCCTTGGCGCCGTACAGGTTCCAGGTGACGAAATCGCCCGCGCCGTTCTTGAACGCGAAGGTGATCGCCTTGCCCTCGGTGTCGCACTTGCCCTTCTTCTTCGCGCCCTCCGAGTGCGCCTCGATGACGCTGCCCTTGATGCCGGACGCGGTCGTGTACGGCTTCGACTTGCCGTACTTCACGGCCTTCTTGTCGGGCTCGGTGAAACCGCCGAAGATCCACCACGGCACCCGCGTCTCGGCCGCCTGGTCGGTGTCCTTGGCGCCGCTCTCACCACGGGTTCCCGCGGTGGCGAGCGCGGTGCTCTCCTTGCGGCCGTCCTTGTTCTCGTCGGTCGTGCACCACTCGGACTTCAGGTAGGCCGGGGCGGTGACGGTGGTGCGGTCCGTCTTGCCGTCCTCCTCCCACTCGAAGCCGACGCTGGTGCCGGGGCTGTCGAGCTCCCAGTCCGCGGGCACGTCGAAGAGGGTGCCGAAGCGCGGGTTGGCGACGACCTTCCAGCCGTCGACGGTGGCCTGCTCTCCCTCGCCGCCCCGCGGGTTGTCGTCGGAGCCGGACGCGCTCGGGTCCGCGGACGGGGCGTCGGACTTCTCGGCGGGCGCGCTGGCGGACGGCTTCTTGTCCTTGCCCTCGTCCGCCTCGTCGTCCTTGTCGCCGCCGAGCACCAGGAAGCCGGTGACACCCGCCGCCACGACGACGGCGAGCGCCGCGACGATCGCGACCAGCTTCGTCCGGTTGCCGCCGCCGTCACCGCCGCCGCCCGTCACCGGCTGCGGGACGGTGGCCGGCTGCGGTGTGCTCCACTGCTGCTGGCCGTACGCGCCGGGCTGCTGCTGGTAGCCGGGCTGCTGATACGGATTCGGCTGCTGGTACCCCGACTGCTGGTACGGATTGTCCTGCGGGTTCTGCTCGCCCCCGGGCGGCTGCTGTCCTGGCCACATGAGCAGTCACCCTAACGTCGCCCAGGACACGATTCGGTCACCGGCCCTTGTCAGGGACGTACCGAAGTGGGGAACGGCGCGCGAGCCGGGAACGCTTCCGCGGCCGGGAGCGTACGCGGTCCTCAGGAACGGGGACGTATCCGGTCCTCGGGAACGCGTATCCGGTCCTCAGGAATCCGACGGGGTGTACTCCCTGACGGTGGCGAGGATCTCGCGGACGGTCGTCTCGGGCACCTCGTCGTCGACGCCGGCCGCGCCGAAGAACGACCAGGAGGCGAAGTCGCCGTCGGCGGTCTCGAAGGCGAAGGTGGTCGCCTTGCCCTCCACGTCGCACTTGTCCTTCTTCGCCACCCCGGACGACCGGGAGGTGGCGACGCTGCCCCGGATGCCGGAGGCAGTCGTGAAGGACGTCACCGGTCCCGTCGAGACCTTGTCCCGGTCGGGCTGCGTGTAGGCCCCGTAGACCCAGGCCGCCGAGTCGGTGCGGGCGACGTCCTCGGTGCTCCGCGCGCCGTTGTTGCCGCGGGTGCCCGCGCTCGCCAGGGGCGTGTGGTCGACGGAGCCGTCCCGGTCGCCGTCCGACGCGCACCACTCCTCCTGGAGGACGGCGGGCGCCTTCATGGCGACCAGCGGCTTCTCGTCGGGATCGTCGTCCTCGGCGACGTAGGTGACCCAGTCGCGCGACTGAGGTGCCCAGGAGGCCGGTACGTCGAAGGCGATGCCGTGGTCGGGGTTGGCCACGACGGTCCAGCCCGCGACGGTCGGCGCCGGGCCGCTGTCCCCGCTCCGCGGGTCGTCGGCGGCGACGGAGGCGGAGGCGGATGCCGAGGAGGCGGCGGGGTCCGGCCCGGCCGCGCGGTCGGCCTCGTCCCCGCCCAGCAGGACCGCCCCGGTCACGGCGGCCGCCACCACGACCGCCGCGGCGGCCCCGATCGCCACGAGCTTCGTTCGGCCGCCGCCCGGTCCCCGGCCCGGCGGGCCGCCGGCCGGTGGACCGGAGGCGACGGTGGGCGCGTTCCAGGGCGCGGGCGGCTCCTTGTACGGGTTCGGCTGCTCCGGGCCGCCGGCGGGCGACTGCTCTCTAGGCCACATGGGACAGCAGCATATGGCGATCTTCCCGGGGCCTGGCCCTTGGATGCTACTCGCGGGTAACCTGCGCGCATGAGCGCAGACCAGATGTCGATCGGCGAGTTGCTCGCCGCCACGGTGCCGATGGTGCGGACCCTGAACCTCGAGTACCTCGAGACCACACCCGAGAAGGCCGTCCTGGTCCTCCCGGACCAGAGCGAATACCGCAACCACGTCGGCGGGCCGCACGCCGGAGCCATGTTCACGCTGGGCGAGTCGGCCAGCGGCGCGGTCGTACTGGCCGCCTTCGGGGACCAGCTCTCCCGCGCGGTGCCGCTGCCGGTCACCGCCGAGATCGCCTTCAAGAAGATCGCCCTCGGCCCGGTCACCGCCACCGCCACCCTCGGCCGCCCGGCCGCCGAGGTCGTCGCCGAACTGGACGCCGGCAGCCGCCCCGAGTTCCCCGTGAGCGTCGCCATCCGGCGTGAGGACGACGCGGTCACCACGGAGATGACCGTCATATGGACCCTGCGGCCCAACAGCTGAGCCCCGCCGACCCGGTACCCTTCCCGGTGCGCCTCTGATCGCGGCGCACCGGGAACACGTACGTGAAGCGGAGGGTGGGCGTTGCACGTCCAGGAGTGGCTCGACACGGTGCCCGCGGCAGCCGTCTACGCCGTCGTCGCACTGGTCATCGGTCTGGAGAGTCTGGGCATCCCGTTGCCCGGCGAGATCGTCCTGGTGTCGGCGGCCCTGCTGTCGTCGCAGCACGGCGGCATCGACCCCCTGGTCCTCGGCGCCTGTGCCAGCGCGGGCGCGGTGATCGGCGACTCCATCGGGTACGCCATCGGCCGCAAGGGAGGCCGGCCCCTGCTGGCCTGGCTGGGGAAGAAGTTCCCCAAGCACTTCAGCGAGGGGCACATCGCCACCGCGGAGCGGTCCTTCCAGAAGTGGGGCATGTGGGCCGTGTTCTTCGGCCGCTTCGTCGCCCTGCTGCGCATCTTCGCGGGCCCGCTCGCCGGCGTGCTGCGGATGCCGTACTGGAAGTTCCTGATCGCCAACGTCCTCGGCGGCATCGTCTGGGCGGGCGGCACCACCGCCGTCATCTACTACGTCGGCGTCGTCGCGGAGTCCTGGCTCAAGCGCTTCTCGTGGCTGGGGCTGGTCCTTGCGGTCCTGATCGGCGTGGCCTCGATGCTGATCGTCAAGCGCAAGGCGGGCAAGGCGCAGCCGGTGACCGCGGGGGAGTGAGCGCCCGCACTGCCGCGGGGCCGCGCCGGCGCGGCCCCGCCGCCGGGGGCGCGGCCGGCCGCCTACTCGCCGGGGCCGGTCTTCCGCGGAGCCTCGCCCACCGCGTCCCGATGCTGCCCGGCCAGTGCCGCGTACATCGTGCCGTTGAGCGTGACGCCCTGCCGCTCCTCCTCGGTCAGCTCCCGCTTCACCTTCGCCGGCACCCCGGCGACCAGCGACCCCGGCGGCACCCGCATCCCCTGCGGGACCAGTGCCTGGGCCGCGACCAGCGAACCGGCGCCGATCACCGCGCCGTTGAGGACCGTGGCGCCCATGCCGATCAGGCAGTCGTCCTCGACGGTCGCCCCGTGCACCACGGCGTTGTGCCCGATGGAGACCCGCTCGCCGACGGTGACGGGGAAGCCGGGGTCGGCGTGGAGCGTGCAGTTGTCCTGGACGTTGCTGCTCGCGCCGACGGAGATCCGCTCGACGTCGCCGCGCAGTACCGCGCCGTACCAGACGCTCGCCCCCGCGTGCAGTGTCACGTCCCCGACCACCGAGGACGTCGGCGCCACGAAGGCCTCCGCGTCGACCTTCGGGTCCCTGCCGCCGATGCCCGTGATCAGCGCCTTCTGCGTCATCATCGCCTCCCGCTCGGTGTTGTACGGCACCGTACGCCACCCGGTGGGGTGAAGATCACAGCACTGCGCGGTCCTGGCCGCGACCCCCGCCGACTACCGTGAGCGGGTGCCCAAGCGCAAGAACACGTTCTCGTCCTGGCGGAGCCGCGTCGCACAGCGGGCCGTCCACGCGGGCTGGGCCTGGGTGCAGCGCACCGGCTCCGTCACCGCCGCACGTCCGGGACGCTTCCGCTTCGGCGCGCTGGGCACGGGCACCCGGCTCGCCTTCCCGCTCGGCACGGTCTTCGGCGAACCCTGGATCCACCTCGGCGCCCACTGCATCATCGGCGAGCAGGTCACGCTGACCGCCGGGCTCATGCCCGACCTCGACCTCGGGCCCGAGCCGATCCTGCGCATCGGGGACGGCGTCGTCCTCGGCCGCGGCAGCCACGTCATCGCGGACACCACCGTCACCATCGGCAGCGACTGCTACTTCGGCCCGTACGTCTACATCACCTCCACCAACCACTCCTACGACGACCCGCACCGGCCCATCGGCAAGCAGTGGCCGCGGATGGACCCGGTGGAGATCGGCCCCGGCTGCTGGGTCGGCACCGGCGCGGTGATCCTGCCGGGCGCGCGGGTCGGGCGGAACGTGGTCGTGGCCGCCGGTGCCGTCGTCCGCGGCACGGTCCCCGACCACGCCGTGGTGGCGGGCGCCCCCGCGCGCGTCGTACGCCGCTGGACGCCCGCGGAGGGCTGGCAGCCGCCGCTGCGCACCCCGGCCCCGGTGCCGATCCCCGACGGGGTGACGCCGGGACAGCTGCGGGAGCTGTCCAAGCTGGACGAGGAGACGGTGGCCCGCCTCGCCGAGCTGGACGACGACCCGGACCGTGCGGCGGACCCGCCGGGACGGTTCCCGGAACCGGCGGCGGAGAGCTGAACAGGAGAGCGCGCGGCAGGCCGTACGGCAGGCCGCGGCAGACCACAACGGACAACTCACCGGACGGAACGTGGCGGATCTCGACCTGCTGACCCAGTCCCTGGCGCGCAACGTCAAACGCTGGCGCAACGAGCGCGGCTTCACCCTGGAGGCGCTCGCCGCGCGCGCCGGCGTCAGCCGCGGCATGCTCATCCAGATCGAGCAGGCGCGCACCAACCCCAGCCTCGGCACGGTCGTGAAGATCGGCGACGCGCTCGGCGTCAGCGTCACCACCCTGCTCGACCGGGAGCAGGGCCCGACGGTCCGTGTCGTCCCCGCCGAGCAGGCCGTGCGCCTTTGGCACACCGGCGCCGGCAGCTTCAGCCGGCTCCTCGCCGGGGTGGAGGCCCCCGGCCCGCTGGAGATGTGGGAGTGGCGGCTGATGCCGGGCGAGAGCAGCCACTCCGACCCGCACCCCGCCGGAACCGCCGAGCTGGTGCACGTGACGGCCGGGGAACTGACGCTCACCGTCGACGGGGCGGCCCACCGCGTCCCCACGGGCGCGAGCGCCTCCTTCGAGGCGGACACTCCGCACACGTACGGCAACGAGGGCGACGAGCCGATGGACATGATCATGGCGGTCTCGGTGCCGCCCGTCCGCTGAGACCGCCGTCCGCGGCGCGGCCCGCCGTTGCTAGCGTGCCGCCATGCACGCACCCATCGGCAATTTCGACAGCGCCGCGCCCGCCCCGGACCGCCTCGGCGAACTGACCCGCCCGGTCGCCGACGCCGTACGCCACTGGAGCGGCACCGTGCCCGCCGACCAGATCGTCTACGTCGACACCGAACCGGAGTGGGCCGACACCGCCACCTTCGTCGAGCACTACGGCCGCGAGCTGCTCGAACGGTCCGCCAACTGCGTGGTCGTCACCGGCAAGCGGGGCGGCGGCACGACACTGGCCGCCTGCGTGGCGCTCTCCACCACCCGGGTCGACGTCAACGGCGTCGTGCGCCGCCACCTCGGGGCGCGCAAGGCCTCCTTCGCCCCGATGGACACCGCCACCGGCGAGACCGGCATGGAGTACGGCGGCATCACCCCGGTCGGGCTGCCCGCCGGCTGGCCCCTGCTCGTGGACTCGGCCGTCGTCGACCTGCCCTACGTCCTGGTCGGCAGCGGACGCCGGCGCGGCAAGCTGCTGGTGCCGGGCAAGGCCTTCGCCGAACTGCCCGGCGCGGTGGTCCTGGAAGGGCTCGGCGCGGCGGCCTGAGCGGAGCGCCGCCCGCCTGCGCCCCCTGCGGGGACGGTTCCCTGCCCCGGGCACTGCCGCCCGGTCAGCCCAGTCGCGGGATCTCGATCGCCGGGCAGCGGTCCATGACCATCTCCAGGCCCGCCGCCCGGGTCCGCCCGTACGCGGCCTCGTCGACGACACCGAGCTGGAACCAGACGGCCCCCGCGCCCTTCGCGACCGCCGCGTCGGCGACCGGCCCGGCCAGCTCGCTGTTGACGAAGACGTCGACGACGTCCACGTCGAAGGGTACTTCCGCGAGGGACGCGTACCCCTGCTCGCCGTGCACGGTCTCCGCCTTGGGGTGCACGGGCACGACGCGCTTGCCGAAGCGCTGCAGCACCTCGGCGACGCCGTACGCCGCGCGCTGCCGGTTGGACGACAGGCCCACCACGGCCCAGGTGTCGCCCAGTTCGGTGAGAATCTTGCGGACGGTTGCCTCGTCGCCGTACACCGGCGGCCTCCTCGGACTCGTGGGCGGCCCTGGTGCCGCGCCACCCGACGGCGACAACGGGCGGCGGCCCGCCGCAATTCCCCTGCGCGTCCCCCGCCCGCCGAGGGCGGAGGAGCGGGCGACCGCGCCGAGGGACGGCCGGGGCCGACCGCATAGGCTGGCCGGATGCAGGACGAGTACCGCACGGTCGCGCGCGCGGGCGTGCACGAGACCGAGATCAACCGCTCCCGCTTCCTGTGCGCCCTCGCCCCGGCCGCCACCGAGGAGGAGGCCCAGGCGTTCGTCGCGGGCGTGCGCAAGGAGCACACGGACGCCTCCCACAACTGCTGGGCGTACGTCATCGGTGCCGACGCCTCGGTCCAGAAGGCGAGCGACGACGGCGAGCCCGGGGGCACCGCCGGCGTGCCGATGCTCCAGATGCTGCTGCGCCGGGACATGCGCTACGTCGTCGCCGTCGTCACCCGCTACTACGGCGGCGTCAAGCTCGGCGCGGGCGGGCTCATCCGCGCCTACGGGGGAGCGGTCGGCGAGGCGCTGGACGACCTGGGCACGCTCACCCGGCGCCGTTTCCGGCTGGCCACGCTGACCGTCGACCACCAGCGGGCGGGCAGACTGCAGAACGACCTGCGCACGGCGGGCCGCGCGGTGCGCGACGTGCGGTACGCCGAGGACGTCACCATCGAGGTCGGCCTGCCGGAGGCGGAGGTGGAGGCCTTCCGGGCCTGGCTCGCGGACGCCACCGCGGGGTCGGCCGGGTTCGCACTGGGCGGCGAGGCGTACGGGGACGCCTGACCCACCGGGCAGCCGCAGGCGGCTGAGCTGCACGGCAGCGACAAACTTGCCGTTTGACAATTATGGGCGCGAGGCAAGAAAGTAGGCGTGTTCATCGAGCATGGGGAAGGATCTGGGATGTCCCGGTGGGCGAAAGCCGCCGCTCCGTGCTCCGGTCACCGGCCCCGGTCGAGGCCGCCTCGGAACGTGCCCGGTCGTTCAGGCGGTCTGCGCATCGGAGGCGTCGTCGTGCTGTATCTGCGCCGCCGCCGCGTCGCAGAACGCCTCCAGTCCCTCCAGCAGCGCCGTCCGCTTGCCCTGAGGCATGAGGTGGAGCACCGCCTGCAGTTCCCGTTCCCTGCGGGCCCGCAGGTCGTCGAGGAAGGCGTGGCCCCGACTGCTGAGGTACAGGCGGACTTCACGCCGGTCGGTACGGCTCACTTCCCGCTCGATCAGACCCGCCGCCTGCAACCGGTCGCACAGGCGGCTCGTGGAGGGCGGGGTGGAGGCCAGGGAGTCCGCGAGGGTGCGCAGATTGATGCCCGCCTGGTGCTCGACGATGAACAGGACGCGCAGCTGGGACGCGGAGGCGGGTGCGGTGGAGGCCCTTCCCCACAGCACTTCCAGCAGCTCCGCGGCCGTGGAGGTCACACGGGCGGCCTCTTCGGGTTCTGGCCGGGGGCGGATGGAAGTCACAGTCACACTCTCGCAGGCACGGGGTCGTCCGTCAGCGTACTAGGCGAGCGCGTCGGCTCGAGGCGCCCGGGTGAACGGCGGCGCTGACGCGAACGGTCTCGTTCGGGGGAAGCCCGAGCCGCCCGTATCCCTCCATGGAATCTTTCACTCAAGGACCGGTGCTCTCATCACTGCGAACAGATTCATGGCCGCTGAGCGGGCTCTGCGCTCAGCGGCCCCCCACGAGTTGCTCGACGCCGTCCGCCGCGTGCTGGTGGACGGGTACGCGGCGCACTCCGTCGAACTCTTCATGGCCGACTACGGTCTGACGGTGCTCCAGCCCGTCGCCGTACTGCCGCACACCCTGGGTTCCGTGTCGGTGTACAACAGCCCGGCCGGGCGGGCGTTCGGGGCGCAGGAGGCGTTCGTGGAGACCACGGCCGACGCCCGTACCGCACGGGTCCACCTGCCGGTCTCGGTGCGGGGCGACCGCCTGGGCGTGCTCTCCGTGACGCTGCCCAGGGACGGCTGCGAGGGCGAGCGGGTGGCCGAGCTGGCCGACATCGCGGAGGTGCTCGGGCACGAGGTGATCGTGGCGGAACGGGACACCGATCTCTACCTCCAGGCACGGCGCAGGGACCGGCTCACGCTGGCCGCCGAGATGCAGTGGCAGCTGCTGCCCGGCCGGTCCTGCGCCCGGCCGGAGTACGAGCTGGGGGCTCAGCTGGAGCCGGCGTACGACATCTTCGGCGACAACTTCGACTGGTCGGCGACGGCCGACCGGCTCCTGCTGTACGCCACCAACGGCATGGGCGAGGGCATAGAGGCGGCGCTGCTCACCAACCTCGCGATCAACGCCCTGCGCAACGCGCGTCGGGCCGGCATTCCCCTCGCGGACCAGGCCGCGCTGGCGGACCAGGCGCTCTACGCGCACTACGCGGGGCGCTGCTACCTCTCCGTCCTCATGCTCGACTTCGACCTGGCCACCGGTCTGGCCCGCGTGGTGGACGCGGGATCGCCGCAGATACTGCGTCTGCGGAGCGGCGCGGTGGAACGGATCGAGCTCGACGCCCAGCTGCCCCTCGGCATGTTCGAGGAGACCGACTACGTGACCCAGGAGTTCGGGGTCGAGCCCGGAGACCGGCTGGTCTTCGTCAGCGACGGCGTGTACGGCGTGGCCTCGCCGGGCGGAGAGGCGTACGGGGAGGCCGCGCTGGCCCGGGCCATCCTCGCGACGCGGCTGCTTCCGGCCGCCGAGGTGCCGCGCGCGATCCTGCGTGAGCTGGCCGACCACCGGGGCGGCCCGGTGCCGGACGACGACGCGCTGGTGATGTGTCTGGACTGGCGGGGCCGCTGACCGGCCGACCGGCCGTTCGCACCGGGTGCACCCGTACGGAGGTGGACCGGTGCCGCTCGGAACGCACTAACATTCATGAGTGACAACCGTGTTGGGAAAGGCGATGCCACGCGATGGCCGATGACGCGTACCTGTTCCTGCTGCCGGACCGTCATCCGCGCCTCGCGGCGCCGTTGGCAGCCGTCGGTCCGCTCGAATGCCTGGAGACACCCGCGGTCCGCGGCTGGCTCTCCGCGCACGGCACGGCGGCGGCCTCCGAGCAGGTCAGGATCCTGGCGGCGGGCCAGGAGACCATGATTCCCGAGGACGCCGAGCGCCTGCCCGTGCCGCTGACCGCGGACGAGGCGGTGCGGGTGGAGCAGGAAGCCACCCCGGCGTCCATCACCGACGTGGAGAAGGAGCTCCTGGGTTTCCGGGACGTCACCCAGGACTGGGAAACGCTGGTCCACCGGGCGCACGCGGCGGGCGTTCCCGCGCCCCGCATCGCCCAGCTCACCGGCCTCGACCCGGTAGAGGTGGGCCGGCTGACCGCGTTCTGACGCCGTATGCCCGACCGGCGAGGTCCCACCCTGGTGGCGCGTCCGCGGCACGGAAGCGGTTCGCGTCGGCGGAGCGCCCGTGGGTTCAGAGGAACCGGCGTACGGGCAGGACCGCGGCTTCCCGCAGGCGCATCAGGGCGGCGCGGCGCTTCCAGCGGGTCGCGTCGACGGCGGTGCTGCGTTCCAGGTCGGCGTCGAAGTCCCGGTCCAGGCCGGCGGTGAACTCCTGGTCCAGGACGGCGAGCATGATCTCCTCGTCGTGCTCCATGGAGCGCCGGTTGAAGTTGGTGGACCCGACGAGGGAGGCCAGCCCGTCTACGGTGATGATCTTGGCGTGCAGCATGGTCGGCTGGTACTGGCGGATCGACACCCCGGCGTCCAGCAGACGGGCGTAGTGGTACTGGCCGGCCAGTTGGCAGGCCCGCTGGTCGGTGTGCGGGCCGGGGAGCAGGATCTCCACCGTCACACCGCGCCGGGCGGTGGCGCAGAGCAGGTCGATGAAGTAGGTGTCCGGGGCGAAGTAGGCGGTGGCCAGGCGGAAGCGGTGCTCGGCGGAGGTGAGCATGACGCGGATGAGGGTCTGCATGTCCTGCCAGCCGAAGCTGGCCGAGCCGCGCACCACCTGGACGACGGAGGTGCCGGGCTGGGTGTGTTCGGAGAACCGGTCCCGGTCGTCGTACAGCTCGTCGTGGCACTCGGCCCAGTTCTGGGCGAAGGCGGCGGCGACGCCGTCCACGGCCGGGCCGCGCACCTGGACATGGGTGTCGCGCCACTCGCCGGGGTCGCGGGCGTCGCCGCACCACTCCTCGGCGATGCCGACTCCTCCGGTGAAGGCGGTGTGCTCGTCGATGACGAGGGCCTTGCGGTGGCAGCGGTGGTTCTGTTTGAACGGGGACAGCCGAAGCGGCTTGCGGAACCAGGCGACCTGTACTCCCGCGGCCCCCATGGTCTCCAGCAGGTCCGGCTCGATCTCCTTGGCGCCGAAGCCGTCGAGGAGCAGCCGGACCCGTACCCCGGCCCGGGCCCGGTCGGCGAGAGCGGCGGCGAAGTCGTGGGCGATCTGCCCGCGCCAGTACACGAACGTCATCATGTCGATCGTGTGCTCGGCCGCCCGGATCGCTCCGAGCATGGTGGGGAAGATCTCGTCGCCGTTGCGCAGTGCGACGAGTTCGTTTCCTTCGGTCGCGGCGACGCCGATCAGCCGTTCCAGGCGGCGGCGCAGCCGTTGAATGCCGGCCGGGTCGGCGCCGGGGCGCTGTTCAGCGACGGTCATGTGTGGTCCTTACCGGGAGAGGGTTGCCCCGAGGCGTCCTTCCGGACACCGTCGGGCGCCCGGGAGTCTATCCCGGCGCCCGCCCGCACCGACCGGGCCGTATGCGGCCGCCGGCGCGCGGCGAGGGGGCCACCCGCACCAGCGCCCCGATCCGCTCGGGCGCGGCCTCGGCCGCCGGCACTCCGTCCCGGGCGGACAGGTCCGAACCGCCGGAGCCGACCTGGTCGAACAGCAGCGGGTCGGCAGGGCCGCCGCTCGCCGGTGGCAGACTGAGGTCCGCGACGGACCGGTGAGGGACCAGGTGCGGACGAACGCTAGCGTGGTCGGTGCCGACCGCGGGGACCGTGCCGACCACGAGCACCGTGCTGGTCCGGTGCCGGCAACAGGAGCTGAGTAAGGGGAGACATGCAGGTCGGAGCGGAGTCTTGAGAATCCTGCACACGTCCGACTGGCACCTCGGCCGGGCGTTCCACCGGGTGAACATGCTCGGCGCCCAGGCCGGGTTCATCGAACACCTCGTCGACACCGTGCGTGAGCACCGCGTGGACGCCGTCGTCGTGTCGGGGGACGTGTACGACCGGGCGGTGCCGCCGCTCGCCGCCGTCGAGCTGTTCGACGACGCCCTGCACCGCCTCGCCGACCTCGGCGTGCCCACCGTGATGATCTCCGGCAACCACGACTCGGCGCGCCGCCTCGGAGTCGGCGCCGGACTCATCGACCGCGCGGGCATCCACCTGCGCACCGACCCGGCCGGCTGCGGCACCCCGGTGGTGCTGGCGGACGCGCACGCGGACGTGGCCTTCTACGGACTGCCGTACCTGGAACCCGCGCTGGTGAAGGCCGAGTTCGGGGTGGAGAAGGCGGGGCACGAGACGGTGCTCGCCGCGGCCATGGACCGGGTGCGGGCCGACCTCGCCGACCGGCCGCGCGGCACCCGGTCCGTCGTCCTCGCGCACGCCTTCGTCACCGGCGGCGAGCAGAGCGACAGCGAACGGGACATCACCGTCGGCGGTGTCGCCGCCGTGCCCTCCGGCGTCTTCGACGGCGTCGACTACGTGGCGCTCGGACACCTGCACGGCTGCCAGACCCTCACCGGGCGCGTCCGCTACTCCGGCTCCCCGCTGCCGTACTCCTTCTCCGAGCACCGGCACCGCAAGAGCATGTGGCTCGTCGACCTGGACGCGGAGGGCGCCGTCGCCGCCGAGCGCGTCGACTGCCCGGTGCCCCGGGCGCTGGCCCGGCTGCGCGGCACGCTGGAGGAACTGCTGGCCGACCCGGAGCTGACCGGGCACGAGGACGCGTGGGTCGAGGCGACCCTCACCGACCCGGTCCGCCCCGACGACCCCATGGCCCGGCTCGCCGAGCGCTTCCCGCACACGCTCAGCCTCGTCTTCGACCCCGAGCGCGCCCCCGGCGAACCGGACGCCTCCTACGCCCGGCGGCTCGCCGACCGCAGCGACCAGCAGATCGCGGAGGACTTCGTGGCGCACGTGCGCGGCGCCGGTCCCGACCCGAACGAACAGGGCGTACTGCGGGACGCCTTCGACGCCGTCCGCGCGGACGACACCCTGCGCGAGGTGGCCCGGTGAGGCTGCACCGGCTGGACCTCACCGCCTTCGGGCCCTTCGGCACCGCCCAGAGCGTCGACTTCGACGACCTGTCGGGCGCCGGTCTCTTCCTGCTGCACGGCCCCACCGGCGCCGGCAAGACCTCCGTCCTGGACGCCGTCTGCTACGCCCTGTACGGCTCGGTGCCGGGCGCACGGCAGGGCGGCGGCCAGGGCATGACGCTGCGCAGTGACCACGCGGCCGTGGGCACCCGTACCGAGGTGCGCCTCGAACTCACCGTCGCCGGACGGCGGCTGGAGGTGACCCGGCAGCCGCCCTGGGAGCGGCCGAAGCTCCGCGGCAGGGGCACGACCGTCGACAAGGCGCAGTCCTGGCTGCGGGAGTACGACGCGGTCGCCGGGTCCTGGAAGGACCTGAGCCGGTCCCACCAGGAGATCGGCGAGGAGATCACGCAACTGCTCGGCATGAGCCGCGAGCAGTTCTGCCAGGTGGTGCTGTTGCCCCAGGGCGACTTCGCGCGGTTCCTGCGCGCCGACGCGGAGGCCCGCGGCAAGCTCCTCGGGCGGCTCTTCGACACCCGGCGCTTCGCCGAGGTCGAGAAGCGCCTCGCCGAGCGGCGCCGGACGACCGAGGCCGGGGTACGCGAGGGCGACGCCGCGCTCCTGGCCGACGCCCACCGGATGCAGCAGGCCGCCGGTGACGCCATGGAGCTGCCGGAGCTGGCGCCGGGCGAGCCGGGCCTGGCCGAGGCCGTCCTCGGCGCCGCCGCCGTCGCCCGCGGCACCGCCCGCGAACTGCTGACCGTGGCCGACTGCCGGCTCACCGCGCGGGAGTCCGCCCAGGCCGCCGCGGACCGCGACCTCGCCGACACCCGTGAACTGGACCGGCTGCAGCGGCGGTTCGCCGAGGCACGGGAGCGGAGGGCGCGGCTGGCGGAGGGCGACGACGCCCACCGCGCGGCACAGCGGCGCATGGAACGGGCCCGCAAGGCCGAGGCGGTGGCGCCGGCGCTGGACCTGCGGGACGCCGCCGAGGCCGAGCACGAACGGGCCTCGGCGGCCCGCACGCGCGCGCGTGCCCGGCTGCCGCGGGACCTCGCCGACGCCGGTGCCGCGGGGCTCGCGGCCGCCGCCCGCCGTGCCGCCGAGGAGCTGGGCGGCCTGGAGTCGGCCCGCCGGGCCGAACGGCGCCTCGCCGAACTGGTCCAGGAGCAGGCCGGTCTCGACCGGCAGGAACGCGCCGACGAGGACGTCCTGCAGGAGGCGGAGGCCTGGCTCGCCGGCTGGGAGGCCACCCGCGCCGGTCTCCAGGACCGCGTCGAGGCGGCGCGGCAGGCGACGGCACGCGCCGACCAGCTCGACGGGCAGCGCGACCCCGCGCGCCGGCGACTCGACGCGGCCGGGCGACGCGACCGGTTCGCCACCGAGGCCGACGAGGCACAGCGGCAGGCGCTCGCCGCGGCCGAGCACGCCGTCGGAACCCGCGCCCACTGGCTCGACCTCAAGGAACAGCGGCTGAACGGCATCGCCGCCGAACTCGCCGCGGGGCTCACCGACGGCGTGCCCTGCGCGGTCTGCGGTGCCACCGAGCACCCCGCCCCCGCCCGCCGGACCGCCGGACACGTCGACCGCGAGGCCGAGGACCGCGCCCTCGCCGACCACCAGGCCGCCGACGAACGGCGCGCACGGGCCGAACGGCGCCTGGGCACCGTACGGGAGGCACTCGCCGCCGCCACGGCCGAGGCGGGGGACACGCCCACCGCCCGGCTGGCCGAGGAGGCCGGGGAGCTGGAGGAGCAGTACACCCGCGCGCGGACGTCCGCCTCCGGACTGCACGCCGCGCAGGAGGAACTGCGCCACGCGGAACACGAGCACGGGCAGCGTGTCGCCGCCCGCCAGCAGGCCGCCGTCCGCAGCGCCTCCCGGGTGGCCGCACGGGACCGGCTGGAGCGCGAACGGACCACGCTCGAAGAGGAGTTGACCCGGGTCCGCGGCACCGCCGAGAGCGTGGGCGCGCGGGCCGCCCAACTGGAGCGCCGGGCCACGCTGCTGACGGAGGCCGCCGACGCCGTCCGCGTTGCCGACGACACGGCGGGGCGGCTCAAGGACGCCGACGCCCGGCTCGCCGACGCGGCCTTCCGGGCCGGTTTCGACACCCCGCGCGAGGCCGCCGCCGCGCTGCTCGACGCCGCCGCCCACCGCGAACTGCAACACCGGCTCGACGCCCGGGACACGGAGGAGGCCGCCGTCCGGGCGCTCCTCGCCGAGAGCGACGCCGCCGACGCCGCCCGGCGGCCGCCCGCCGACCTCGCCGCGGCCGAGACCGCCGCCGCCGACGCGGGGCGCCGCCTGCGCGACGCGTCCTCGGCCCGGGACGCCGCCGCGCTGCGCTGCGCAGAGCTGGACCGGCTGTCCGCACACGCCACCGACGCGGTGCGCCGGCTCGCCCCGCTGCGCACGGAACACGCCCGCGTCGCCCGCCTCGCCGGACTCGCCGCGGGCACCTCGGCGGACAACGAGCGCCGGATGCGCCTGGAGTCGTACGTCCTGGCGGCCCGGCTCGAACAGGTCGCCGCCGCGGCCAGCGCCCGCCTGCTGCGCATGTCCTCGGGCCGATACACCCTCGTGCACTCCGACGACCGCACGGGGCGCGGCCGCAGCGGCCTCGGCCTGCACGTCGTCGACGCCTGGACCGGCCGCGAGCGTGACACGGCCACGCTGTCCGGCGGCGAGACCTTCTTCGCCTCGCTGGCCCTCGCGCTCGGCCTCGCCGACGTGGTCACCGACGAGGCGGGCGGCGTCCGCCTGGACACCCTCTTCATCGACGAGGGGTTCGGCAGCCTCGACGACCAGACCCTCGACGAGGTCCTCGACGTCCTCGACGCGCTGCGCGAGCGGGACCGCAGCGTCGGCATCGTCAGCCACGTCGCCGACCTGCGGCGCCGGATCCACGCCCAACTGGAGGTCGTGAAGGGGCGGTCGGGTTCGGTACTGCGGCAACGGGGCGCCGGCTGAGGGTGCTCCGGAGGGCGATCTCGTCAACTCCGTTGACCGGTCGGTCAGATGGTGACGTACTGGCGGGAATTCGGGCGGGCAGAAGTGCCTGTTGAGCGGCGTGTAGGTTCTGCCGCATGGTGCGATACGCGGAGCCGGGCACGGTGGAGTGGGTGGAGTCGGGCGGCGGGCCGCTCATAGCGGTCCCGGAGACGGTCCTGCCGTTTTGGACCGGCGCCGACGGCGAGGAGACCGACTCCGACTACGACCGGGCCTGCGAGGTCGACGGCTATGTAGGGCTCCTCCCCGTCGGCGACTCCACCGCCCTGGTGCTCGGCGACGAACCCGCCTCCACCGCCTATCTTCCCGACCACGCGGCCTTCGTCCGCTGGTGCGCCGCCGACTCCGAGGACGAGGTGCTGTCCGGCGTCCGGGCCGCCCTCGACACGGCCGAGTGGGAGCCGGAGGTGTCCTGGCAGGTGCCGGGGCCGGTCCTGCTGTTCGACGCCGCCTGGCCCGGTGCCGCCTCGGACCGCACCGACCACGTACGGGTCGCCCTCGACCCCGGCCGGTACGCGGTGCGCGCGGCCGAGGTACGGCCCGGACCGGAGACCTGGCTCGGCCTCGTACAACTGAGGCGGCTCGCCACCCGGTGAGGCCGGGGGAGGCCCGGTGAGGAGGCGGGGGCGGCAGTCGGCCGAAGGGCGAGGCCGGTGCGCGTCCGGGCGGTGCGCCGATATCGGAGTGCGCGGTGCCCGTCGCCCGCCCATCATGGGTGCCCATGCCCCGACTTCCGCACCCCGCCCCCGAAGAGCTGCGCCGCGACCCGCTGCCCCTGCGCGGCCGCACCGCCCTGGTCACCGGGGCCAGCAGACGCGCCGGCATCGGCCACGCCGTGGCCCGGCGGCTCGCCGCGTACGGAGCGAGCGTCTATCTGCACCACCACGTGCCGCACGACGCGGCCCTGCCCTGGGGCGCCGACCGGCCCGAGGACGTGGCCGCCTCCGTGCGCGCGGCGCTCGGCGACCCGGACGCCGCCGTGCACGAAGGCCCCGGCGACCTCACGCGCCCCGACGCCCCCGCCGCACTCGTCGCCGGCGTCTCCGAAGCGCTCGGCGGGCGGCTGGACATCCTGGTCGCCAACCACGCGCTCAGCGGCAGCGACGGCACCCTCGACACGATCGACGCCGGCATGCTCGACGCGCACTGGCAGGTCGACACCCGCTCCGTCCTGCTGCTGATCCAGGCGTACGCCCGGCTGCGCGACGCGCTGCCGCCCCGCACGCCCGGCGGACGCGTCGTGACGATGACCTCCGGCCAGGACATCGCCGGCGGCATGCCCGGCGAGATCGCCTACGCACTCCAGAAGGGGGCGCTCGCCTCCGTCACGCGCTCCCTGTCGACCACCCTCGCCGAACACGCCGTCACCGTGAACACGGTCAACCCCGGTCCGGTAGACACCGATTACCGGACCGGCGAGGAGTACGACGCCGTCGCCGCGCGCTTCCCCGGTGGGCGATGGGGCATGCCCGACGACCCGGCCCGCCTCGTCGCGTGGCTTGCCACGGACGAGGCGGAGTGGGTCACCGGTCAGGTGATCGACTCGGAAGGCGGCTTCAGACGGTGAGCGGCGCGGTGCGCGGGCGTCAGAGTCGTGACAGCTCGTCCACCAGGTCGTCCAGGCCCAGCGAGCCCTGGGAGAGGGCCGCCATGTGCCAGGCCTTGGGGTCGAAGGCGTCGCCGTGCCGCTCGCGGGCCTTCTCCCGGCCGAGGAGCCACGCCCGCTCACCGAGCTTGTAGCCGATCGCCTGGCCCGGAATCGTCAGGTACCGGGTCAGCTCGCTCTCCACGAAGTCCGCCGGGCGGCTGCTGTGCGCGCCGAAGAACTCCTGCGCCAGCTTGGGCGTCCAGCGCTCGCCCGGGTGGAAGGGCGAGTCCGCCGGGATTTCCAGCTCCAGGTGCATGCCGATGTCCACGACGACCCGGGCGGCCCGCATCATCTGCGCGTCCAGGTAGCCGAGGCGCTGCTCGGCGTCCGTGAGGTAGCCCAGCTCGTCCATCAGCCGCTCCGCGTACAGCGCCCAGCCCTCGGCGTTGGCGCTGACCATGCCGACGGAGGCCTGGTAGCGGGAGAGGCTCTCCGCCACGTGCGTCCACTGGGCGAGCTGGAGGTGGTGGCCCGGAACGCCCTCGTGGTACCACGTCGACACCAGGTCGTACACCGGGAACCGGGTCTGGCCCATCGTGGGCAGCCAGGTGCGGCCGGGCCGGGAGAAGTCCTCGGACGGCGCCGTGTAGTACGGTGCCGCGGCGCTGCCGGGCGGGGCGATGCGCGACTCCACCCTCCGTACCCGCTCGGCGAGTTCGAAGTGCGTGCCGTCCAGCTGCTCGATCGCCTGGTCCATCAGGCCCTGCAGCCAGTCGCGGACCTCGTCGACGCCCTCGATGTGCCTGCCGTGCTCGTCCAGGTGCGCGAGGGCCACCCACGGTGTCCCGGCGCCCGGCAGGATCTTCTCGGCCTCCGCCCTCATCTCGGCCAGCAGCCGGTGGTACTCCGCCCAGCCGTACGCGTACGCCTCGTCCAGGTCCAGGTCCGTGCCGTTGTAGTAGCGCGACCAGCGGGCGTAACGCTCCCGGCCCACCGTGTCCGGGGCGCCCTCGATCGCCGGGGCGTACACGTCGCGCATCCACTCCCGCAGCTCGGCCACGGCGGCGGTCGCACCGTGCGCCGCCTCGTCCAGCTCCGCGCGCAGCGACTCGGGCCCGTCGGCGGCGAAGTCCTCGAACCAGCCCCGCCCCTCGCCGGTGTCCGCCCACTCGCCGAGCTGCTCGACGAAGGTGGCGGTCGGCCGCGGCGCCGCGTACAGCTCGCGCTCCAGACCCAGCGCCAAGGACGCGCGGTAGCCCGCGAACGCCGCCGGCACGGCGCGCAGCCGCTCGGCGACCCGGGCCCAGTCCTCGTCGGTCTGCGTCGGCGTGAGAGTGAAGACCTCGCGCACCGAATGGGCGGCCGTGCCCATGTTGCCGACCGAACGCAGCCCCTCGTCCGCCTCGTGCACCGCGAGCTCGGCCGTCAGGCGCTCGCGCAGCAGCCGCGCGCAACGCCGCTCCACGTCGCTGTCCCCGCCGGGGCGGCGCTCCGCCTCGGCCAGGCGGGCGAGGGTGGTCCGGGCCAGCTCCGCGAGGGCCTCCTGCCCGGCGGGCGAGAAGTCGGGAAGGCGGCTGGAACTCTCGGCGACACCGAGGTAGGTGCCGGTGACCGGGTCGAGGGCGATGAGCTCGTCGACGTAGGCGTCGGCGACCTCGCGGGGCAGCGGGCTCTTGGTCTCTGACATGCGGACATCCTCATACGGATACCGGTGCCGCGTCAGCCCGCCGGGCCCGGCCCGACGGCCCGGGCGGCCGGATTTCGCTCAGGGCGTGGCCGTCGGCACGGCGCGGAACCGGTTCGGACCGTGCCGATCCGCCCGTGCCGATCAGACCTCAGTCCTCAGCCCTCAGTAGTCCTCAATCCTCAGTCCTCGGTAGTCCTCAGCTATCAGGCCTCAGTCCGTTCCGATCCGCTCCGCGTGCGGCAGCGGGACGGCGGCCGGGGAAGCCGGCGTGAGACGGGCCGTGACGACCAGGGTCCCCTCCTCGATCTGGTAGTCGAGGGGGAGGCCGAGCCCGCGCATCGCCGCGACCATGCCGGTGTTGGAGGCCTGGGTGACCGCGTACACGCTCTCGCATCCCGTCTCCGCCGCCATCGCGACGAGCCGGCCGAGGAGTTCGGCCCCGACGCCACGGCGCTGCCACGCGTCCTCGACGAGCAGCGCGACCTCGGTCTCGTCCCCGTCCCACAGCAGGTGCCCCAGCCCGACGATCCGCCCGGAGGCGGTCTGCACCGCGAGGGTGCGGCCGAAGCGCGGACTCAACAGGTGGTTCAGATAGCGGTCCGCGTCCCCGACCGGTCCGTGGTAGCGCATCCCGAGCGTCCGCGCCGAGCACCGCTCGTGCATCGCCTTCGCCGCCTCGACGTCACGCGTGTCGGCCCGGCGGACCGTGATGTTCCGTCCCTCGGAGAGGGTCAGCTCGTCCCGGCCGCGCGGGAGCCGGGGCCCGAGCCGCGCGTCCAGCTCGACCAGCGCCCGCGCTCGCGCGAACTCGGCCGGGGTGAACGGCAGATACGGCCGCTCCACACTGATCACCCCGCCCTCCGGGGCACGCAGCCGCAGCACGGTGTCCTCCAGCGTGCCCTGCGGCGGTACGTCGTCCACCGCGGACCCCGCGGTGGACGCGGGCAGCGAGCGGATGGTGCAGCGCCCCAGCAACTGGCGGAGGGCCAGCGGCAGTTCCGCGGCGTCCAGGGCCGTGCGGGTGGCCAGGCCGAGCAGCCGCGTCGGCGCGTCCACCAGGTCGTGGGCGTCCGCGCGTTCGGTCCAGGTGTGAGCGCCGCCCGCCTCCGTGACCAGCTCCGTCAGCTCGGAACCGGCCAGCTCGCCCGGGGCGCGGAGGAGGAACTCGTCGACCGTGCCCTCGGCCAGGGGGTGCGTCTGCAGGCTCAGGATGTCGATGCGCCGGTCGGCCAGGGCCGCGCACAGCGCCGCCAGCGATCCGGGGGCGTCGCGCACCGTGGTCCGCATCCGCCACAGCGCGCTCGCCTCCGCCTCCGCCTCCGCACCCGGTGGCCGGGCGCCGGTATCGTCCGGCGGCGGCGCCTGCCCGTGGCGCTGTGACCACCGGGTGCGGATACCCGCCGTGGCGATCAGCGCGGCCACCGGGGCCAGCAGCATGGCGGGTACCGCGGGGCCGTGCGCGAAGAGGTGCGTCAGGGCGTCCGTCACATCCGACAGGTCTCGACTCATGGAACCACTGTGAAGGAACGGTGTTGCGTGATCACGAACGCTCTGTGACCGATGGGTAACGAGGGCTTCTGGGGCGATTGGGGGCGGTTCGCGCGCCTACCCCCTGTGCACGCCGTCCGTGCCCCGCCTGCGAAGCGCGTCCCCGCCCCGTCCGCGCTCCCGGGCCGCGCACCGGGGGATGACGCCGGCGCGCGGCACTTCCGACAGGTTACGGGACTACTGCCCGATCCGGCCCGGCCGCAGCACCTTCGTGAACAGCACCGTGCCGTCCTGCTCGCGCAGCCGTATCGTCATCTCCGCGCTGTCCCCGTCGATGTCGACCTCGCCGAAGAACTGGTAGCCCTCCGCGGGCGAGACGTTCGACGCGGTCGGCGCCTTCACGAAGACGCGTTCCGGACCGAACGTGCCGTCCAGGTCGCTCGCCGGGAAGGCACCCGAGTTGAGCGGCCCGGAGACGAACTCCCAGAACGGCTCGAAGTCGGTGAAGGCCGCCCGCGACGGCTGGTAGTGCTGCGCGGAGGTGTGGTGCACGTCGGCCGTCAGCCACACCGTGCCGGTGATCCGCCGGTGCTTGACGAAGCGCAGCAGCTCGGCGATCTGCAGCTCGCGGCCCAGCGGCGCGCCGGGGTCGCCCTGCGCGATCGCCTCGATGTTGGGCGCCCCCTCGGTGGCGTCGGGCACGACCAGTCCGATCGGCATGTCGGCGGCGATCACCTTCCACACCGCACGCGAGCGCGCCAGTTCCCGCTTGAGCCACTCCAGTTGCTCGCGGCCCAGGATGCCCTGCGGGTCCTCGCTCTGCCCGCCGGGGGAGTTGGCGTTGCGGTACGTCCGCATGTCGAGCACGAACACGTCGAGCAGCGGGCCCTGCCGCAGTACCCGGTGCACGCGCCCCTCGCGCGCGCCGGGACGCAGGGTCGAGATCGGGAAGTACTCGCTGAACGCCCGCCGGGCGCGGCCGGCCAGCACGTCCACGCTCTTCTCGGTGTAGCGGTCGTCCGTGTCCGCGATCACCTGGCCCGAGTACCAGTTGTTGCGGACCTCGTGGTCGTCCCACTGGATGACCGACGGGACCCGGGAGTTGAAGCGCCGCAGGTTCTCGTCGAGCAGGTTGTAGCGGAAGTTGCCGCGGAACTCGGCGAGCGTCTCGGCGACCTTGGACTTCTCCTCGGTCGTGATGTTGCGCCAGGTGCTGCCGTCGGGCAGGGCGGCCGTCTCCGCGATGGGGCCGTCGGCGTAGATGTTGTCGCCGCTGCACAGGAAGAAGTCCGGGTCCAGGGCGCCCATGGCGTCGTAGATGCGGTAACCGCCGAGGTCCGGGTTGATGCCCCACCCCTGGCCGGCGAGGTCGCCGGACCACACGAAGCGCACACCGTCGCGCCGGCGGACCGGGACGGTGCGGAAGGTGCCGGTCACCGGCTCGCCGGTGCGACGCGGGTCGTCGGGGTCGGCGAGCAGGACGCGGTAGTGGATCTGCTCGCCCGGCGGCAGCCCGCGCAGCCGGGTGGTGCCGGTGAAGTCGGTGTCGCGGCCGAGCAGCGGACCGTGCCAGCGGTGGGGGTGGCGGAACGACTCGGTGGCCGAGGTCTCGACGACCATCCGGGCCGGCCGGTCGGAGCGCACCCACACCAGGCCGGAGTGGGAGGTCACGTCTCCCGTCTGCACGCCCCAGCCCGCCCCGGGCCGTCCGGAACGGGCGAACGCGGGGGCCGCCCCGAGCGCGGCGGGCAGGGTGAGGGCCGCCGACGCGGCGAGCGAGCCGCGCAGTACGCTGCGGCGGCCGGGCAACGGACGGTGTGACATTCAGGCGCCTCCGGGGTGGGATCCGGCCGGTGTGCGGCCGGTGTGCAGAGCCAGACCTACTGGCCCGGCGCGGCGCCCACGGAAACTCCGCGTGAACAACCGACCGGCCCCAAGCAGCCCCCAAAGCATCACTTCTCTCCAATCGCCCCCGCTTTACGAGGGGTTGGTCGTGCTGCCGCGTAAACGGGAGTGACAGACCACACCGAGGGGGCGGGCCGAGGTCGCGCCCCGGAATCGTTCGCGCAATCCAGGAGCGCCCGTGGACGCCAAGAACCGATTCGAGACGAAGGCCACCTTCGCTCTCTCCCGACTCGAATGGCTGGGCTTTCTCGCCGTATCCCTCGTACTCGCCTTCCAGCACCGCACCGAAATCCGCTGGGGCGTCTTCGTGCTGTTGTTCACGGTGATCGACCTCGTCGGGTACATTCCTGGCGCGATCGCCCACCGGCGCAGTCCGGACAGACGGGTGCCGCGTGCTTACTACGTTGCCTACAACACCATGCACAGCCTGGTCACGGCGGGTGCGATCGCGGGTGCCTGGGCGCTGTTCGTCCGGCCGGAGTGGGCGCTGCTGGCCCTGCCGATCCACCTGATGGGCGACCGCGCCCTGTTCGGGAACTCCCTGAAACCCTTCGGTGTCGCCTTCGAACCGGACCTCACCCCGGAGTTCCGCGCATTCGAGCAGCGGTACCGGTCACAGGCGCGTTCCGGCGCCTCGGGGGCAAACGGTTCGGCACCGACTTCCGTGGAGGACGCCGATGCCGTCCGTGCTTGACACGCTCGCCGCGCACAGCGACAACCCGAGTTCCTTCCTCGCCCTCAACAGCGGCAACACGTACTTCCACGACGACCGGTTCGAGGGGGCCTGCGCCTACCGCACCTCCGGGCGCTACGTCCTGCAGTTCGGCGGCCCGTTCACGGCTCCCGAGGACCGCGCGCGGCTCCTGGAGGCCTTCACGGCCCACGCCGGGCGCCGCCTGGTCGCCGTACAGCTGCAACGCGCGGACGCCGAGCTGTACGCGGCGCACGGCTTCACCGTCAACCAGATCGGCGCCTCGTACGCCGTCGACCTCGGCCGCTTCACGCTGCGGGGCTCGCCCTTCGTCCGCCTGCGCAACAAGATCTCGCGCGCCCGGCGCGCCGGACTGGAGGTCACCGAGGTCCTCGACGGCGACGACTGCGCCGACCTGGACCGCATCGACCAGTGCTGGCTGCGGAAGAAGGGACGGCACGTCAAGGAGCTGCGGTTCCTCGTCGGCCAGCGGACCGGGGAACTCCAGCGGCACCGGCGCCTGTTCGTCGGCCGGATCGACGGCGAGGCCGTCGGGTACATCAACTACTCGCCGGTCTACGGCAGTCGCCCCGGCATGCTGCACGACCTCAGCCGGCGCCGCCCCGACGCGCCGCCCGGCGTGATGGAGGCGCTCAACGCCACCGTCATGGAACGGCTGACCGCCGACGGCGCGGGCTGGCTGCACTTCGGCTTCACCCCGTTCACCGGCCTGGACCCGCAGCACGAACTCCCGGGCGCCAGCGCCATGTTCAGCCGGTTCGCGCGGTTCCTCGCCGAACACGGCAACGCCGTCTACCCGGCGGCCTCGCAGCTCGAGTACAAGCAGAAGTGGGCCCCGCACGCCGTCCTCGCGGAGTACATCGCCTTCCGCGGCAGGCCCCGCCCCGGCGCCGTCTGGCAGCTGCTGCGCGCCACCAACGCCTTGTGAGCCACCCACGCGCCCGGTGAGCCACCAGGTCCGCGTGAGTCACCGGCCCCTTGCGCGCCGCGGCGCACCCGCGCCCTCACCACGTACCGCCACCGTATCCAGGAGGACCGCACACCCATGAGATTCCTCGAGCGCGAACGCACCGTCCTCGCCAAGCTGCTGCCCGACCTGGACCCCGCCCTGCGCGACCTCCCGCTCATGGAGCTGGAGCGGCCGGGCAGCCCGGGCATCCGGCACTTCCGCGACAGCGGCGGCCCCGGACTGCTCGTCCCGGAGTCCCACCGGGGCCGCGGCGCCGGCGCACTGGACGCGCTGCGCGTCCAGCGGGCGATCGGCAGCCGGTCACCGTCCCTGGCCGTGGCCACCACCATGCACCACTTCTCCATGGCCACCCTGGTCGGCCTCGGCGGCCTCGGCGACGGCCTGGAGTGGATGCTGATCGAGGGCGTGGCGTCGAGCAACCGCATCGTCGCCTCCGGCTTCGCCGAGGGCCGCAGCGGCGCCGGCATCCTGGACCCGTCCATGACCGCCACCGCCACCGCGGACGGCATCCGGATCAACGGCGTCAAACGGCCGTGCAGCCTGGCCCACTCCATGGACGTGCTCACCGCGGGCGTGGTGGTGCCGCGCGAGGACGGGAAGGGCGACGAACTCGCCGTCGCCCTCGTGCCCGCCGACAGCGAGGGCCTGAGCGTCAGCGGCTTCTGGTCCAGTACGTTCCTGGCCGGGGCCGAGAGCGAGCAGGTCACGCTCACCGACGTCCTCGTCCCGCCGGAACTCGTCCTGCGCACCGCCACCGCCTCCGGCGAGCGACTCGACGAACTCCAGACCGCCGGACTGATCTGGTTCCAGGCGCTGATGACCGGCAGCTATCTCGGCGCCGCGTCCGCCCTGGTGGAGCGCGTGCTGCTGAACGACCGCATCCCCGAGCACGAGCGGGTGCGCCTCTACACCGAGACCGAGGCCGCCATGGCCACCGCCGAGGGCGTCGCCCGGCGCATCGACGCGGGCGACCTCGACGAGTCGGCCCTCGCCCAGGCGCTCTGCGTGCGCTACGGCGTCCAGGACGCCCTCGCCCGGATCGTGCCGCGCGCGGTCGAGCTGCTCGGCGGGCTCAACTTCATGACGTCCGACGAGGTGGGCCACCTGGCGGCCTGCGCCAACGGGCTGTCCCTGCACCCGCCGTCGCGCTCCCGGATGACCGCGCCGCTCTCCGCGTACCTGGCCGACGGCCCGCTCGCCATCGCCTGAGCCCGCCCTCCCGCCC
>NZ_JOFH01000025.1 GCF_000721235.1 Streptomyces olivaceus | reverse complement strand
CTGCCCCTCTCCCTCTTCCTGCCCCTGCCCCTGCCCCTGCCCCTGCCCCTGCCCCCGAGGCTGCGTCAGCCAGGCCACTGCCGCTCCGGTGGCCGCGACGGGCCACTCCACCAGCCCGGCGACCCCCAGCACCCCGGCCCCCGTGTAGACGAGCACGCGCCGCCCGCGCGGCGACACCGCCCCGATCCTGTCCAACGCGCCCTCGGCGGCCCTGCCGACCGTCCCGGCGCCCGGCACCTTCCGCAACGCGGAGGCGGCCGCGTGCAACGGCCTCGGGAGCGTCTGCGCCGACTTCTGCTCAGCCATGACTGTTCGTCCTCGCCCTGTCCGTGCGTGGAAACCCTGGGGATATCACCTTCCGCAAAGCGGTGGGTTTCCGCACCTCGGGAGGCGTCCGCAGGCCCCGTGAAACGCCGAACGCCCACCCCTCACCCGACCGAGTCGGGCGGTGGGTGGGCGTGGGCCCGGGGGTCCAGGGGGCAGCGCCCCCTGGTACCTCAGCGAGAAGAAGCGATCAGCAGATCAGCACCCCACCAGCCGGGAGGCGAGGTACCCCTCGATCTGGTCCAGCGACACCCGCTCCTGCTTCATGGTGTCCCGCTCCCGCACGGTCACCGCGTTGTCCTCAAGGGTGTCGAAGTCGACCGTGACGCAGAACGGCGTACCGATCTCGTCCTGGCGCCGGTACCGTCGCCCGATCGCACCGGCGTCGTCGAAGTCGATGTTCCAGTTCTGCCGCAGCGCCTGCGCGAGCCCCTTCGCCTTCGGCGACAGCTCGGGGTTGCGGGACAGCGGCAGCACCGCGACCTTCACCGGCGCGAGGCGGTGGTCGAGCCGCAGCACCGTGCGCTTCTCCAGCTTGCCCTTGGCGTTCGGCGCCTCGTCCTCGATGTACGCGTCGAGCAGGAAGGCGAGCATCGCGCGCCCGACACCGGCCGCCGGCTCGATGACGTACGGCGTCCAGCGCTCGCCGGCCTCCTGGTCGAAGTAGGAGAGGTCCTGGCCGGAGGCCTTGGCGTGCGAGGAGAGGTCGTAGTCGGTCCGGTTGGCGACACCCTCCAGCTCGCCCCACTCGCTGCCGCCGAACGAGAAGCGGTACTCGATGTCCGCGGTGCGCTTGGAGTAGTGGGAGAGCTTCTCCGCCGGGTGCTCGTACCAGCGCATGTTCTCCTCACGGAGACCCAGGCCGGTGTACCAGTTCCAGCGCTGCTCCATCCAGTACTCCTGCCACTTCTCGTCCTCGCCCGGCTTGACGAAGAACTCCATCTCCATCTGCTCGAACTCGCGGGTGCGGAAGATGAAGTTGCCGGGCGTGATCTCGTTGCGGAAGGACTTGCCCATCTGCGCGATGCCGAACGGCGGCTTGCGGCGCGAAGTGGTCTGCACCTGGGCGAAGTTGGTGAAGATGCCCTGCGCGGTCTCGGGCCGCAGGTAGGCGACGGAGCCGCTGTCCTGGGTCGGGCCGAGGTGGGTGGAGAGCAGGCCGGAGAAGGACTTCGGCTCGGTAAAGGTGCCCTTGTTGCCGCAGTTGGGGCAGTTGAGGTCGGCGAGGCCGTTCTCGGGGGCGCGGCCCTTCTTCTCCTCGTACGCCTCCTCCAGGTGGTCCGCGCGGAACCGCTTGTGGCAGGAGGTGCACTCGGTCAGCGGGTCCGTGAAGGTGGCGACGTGACCGGAGGCCACCCAGACCTCGGGGGCCAGGATCACGGAGGAGTCGAGACCGACGACGTCCTCGCGCGAGGTGACCATGTAGCGCCACCACTGGCGCTTCAGGTTCTCCTTGAGCTCGACACCCAGCGGGCCGTAGTCCCAGGCGGCGCGCTGACCGCCGTAGATCTCACTGCAGGGGAATACGAAGCCACGGCGCTTGCTCAGGCTGACGATGGTGTCGATCTTGTCGGCGGCCACGGTGCTCTCTTCATTACGACGACGGGCGACGAAGCGAGTTGCTTCCAGAGAATGCTTCAGGTTACCGGCGTGGGTGACCCCACAGCCAAATCGGGGGGCCGCCCCGGAGCCGCTCCCGGGCCGTTCACGTCACACCCGCGATTGTTGACAACGGTTTCCATATTTGTTGAAAATGGGTGTCATGAACGTACGACGACGCCGCATATCCGGCATAGCAGTCACCGCGGCCACCGCGATCGGCCTCGGCACCCTCTCCGCCTGCTCCAGCGACAGTTCGGCAGCGGGCAACACGGACAAGTTCGACGTCGTCGCGTCGTTCTACCCCATGCAGTATCTCGCCGAGCAGATCGGCGGGGACCACGTGAACGTCACCTCGCTCACCGAGCCCGGCCAGGAGCCGCACGACCTGGAGCTGAGCGCCAAGCAGACCGCGCAGATGGGCGAGGCGGACGCGGTGCTCTACCTGAAGTCCCTCCAGCCCGCCGTGGACGAGGCCGTCGCCCAGTCCGACGTGAAGACCAAGATCGACGCGGCCGGCCTGACCAAGCTCGAGGACCACGGCAACGTGGAGCACGACCACGACCACGGCGGCGAGGAGCACGCAGAAGGCGAGCACGCCGAAGAGGACGCGCACGCCGAGGAGGAGCACGCCGAGGAGGGCGAGCACGCCCTCGACCCGCACGTCTGGCTGGACCCGGTGAAGTTCGCCGAGATCGCCGAGGGCGTCGCCAAGTCCTTCGAGAAGGCCGACCCCGACCACGCGGACGACTACCGCAAGAACGCCGACGCGCTGGCGAAGAAGCTGGGCGGTCTGGACACGGCGTACAAGGACGGCCTGAAGAGCACCGACACCAAGGTCTTCTTCACCAACCACGCCGCCTTCGGCTACCTCGCCGAGCGCTACGGGCTCACCCAGGAGGCCATCAACGGCCTCGACCCGGAGAGCGAGCCCAGCCCCGCCCGGATCAAGGAGCTCCAGACCGAGGCCAAGGCCGACGGCGTCACCACCGTCTTCTACGAGACACTGGTCTCCGACAAGACCGCGAAGACCCTCGCCAAGGACGCGGGCCTGAAGACGGACGTCCTGGACCCGCTCGAAGGCATCACCGACAAGTCCAAGGGCGACGACTACCTCGCGGTCATGGAGTCCAACCTCAAGGCGCTGGAGACCGCCCTAGGCGCCAAGTAAGCAGCACGACCGTCAAGCAGTACGACGGTCAGGCAGCACGACCGTTACGGAGGGACCTCGTGAGCGACGAGTCCGTCATATCCCTGCGCGGCGTCCGCGCCGAACTGGGCTCACGCCCCGTCCTGCGCGGCATCGACCTCACCGTGCGGCGCGGCGAGGTCGTCGCGCTGCTCGGCGCCAACGGCTCCGGCAAGTCCACGGCCGTGCGCACCGTCATCGGCCAGGTGCCGGTGACGGACGGCGAGATCGAGCTGTTCGGCACCCCGCGGCGCCGCTTCCGCGACTGGTCGCGCCTGGGCTACGTCCCGCAGCGCACCACGGCCGCGGGCGGCGTCCCCGCCACGGTGACCGAGGTCGTCTCCTCCGGGCGCCTGTCCCGGGCCCGCTTCGGCGTGCTGCGCAAGGCGGACCACGAGGCCGTGCGCCGCGCCCTCGGCCTGGTCGGCATGGCGGACCGCGCCAAGGACTCCGTGAACGCCCTCTCCGGCGGGCAGCACCAGCGGGTGCTGATCGCCCGCGCGCTCGCCTCCGTACCCGAACTGCTGATCATGGACGAGCCGATGGCGGGCGTCGACCTGGCCAGCCAGAAGGTACTGGCCGACACCCTGCGCGAGCAGGTCGCGGCCGGCACCACCGTCCTGCTCGTCCTGCACGAGCTGGGCCCCCTGGAGCCGCTGATCGACCGGGCCGTGGTGCTCCGCGACGGCTGCGTCCTGCACGACGGCCCGCCGCCGAAGGCGGTCGGCCAGCACGCGCTGCCCGGCCACGACCACGTGCACCCGCACGCGCCCGCGGACGCCGAACCGGTCCGCACCGGACTGCTGAGCTGAGAAGGCCCCCATGGAAATCCTGAACTACGCCTTCATGCAGCGGGCCCTGCTCGCCGCCGTCCTGGTCGGCATCACCGCCCCGGCGATCGGCATCTACCTGGTCCAGCGCCGCCAGGCCCTCATGGGCGACGGCATCGGCCACGTGGCGATGACCGGCGTCGGCCTCGGCTTCCTGCTCTCCTGGTCCCCGGTGTGGATGGCGACCCTGGTCTCCGTGCTCGGCGCGGTCCTCATGGAGCTGATCCGCTGGTACGGCAAGACGCGCGGCGACATCGCCCTCGCGATGCTCTTCTACGGCGGCATGGCCGGCGGCGTGATGTTCATCAACCTCGCGCCGGGCGGCTCCAACGCCAACCTCACCTCGTACCTCTTCGGCTCCCTCTCGACGGTCTCCGAGTCCGACGTCACCGCGATCTGCGTGCTGGCCGCCTTCGTGGTCCTGGTCACCGTGGGCCTGCGCCGCCAGTTGTTCGCGGTCAGCCAGGACGAGGAGTTCGCCCGGGTCACCGGCCTGCCGGTGCGGGTGCTGAACCTGCTGACGGCCGTCACGGCGGCGGTCACCGTGACGGTCGCGATGCGCGTCGTCGGACTGCTGCTCGTGTCGGCGCTGATGGTCGTCCCGGTGGCCGCCGCGCAGCAGCTCAGCCGCAGCTTCGCCGCCACCTTCGCGATCTCCGTCGCGATCGGCGTCGGCGTGACGCTCGGCGGCACGGTGACGTCGTACTACCAGGACGTGCCGCCCGGCGCGACGATCGTGCTGCTCACCATCGGCGCGTTCATCCTGCTGTCGCTGCTGGCGACACCGCTGGCCCGCCGACGCGCGCGGGCACTCGCCGCGGCGGAGCACGCCTCCGATCCGGCGGAATGCAAGATTCCGACCGCCCGGGAGCCCCGGGACGAGGTCGGCGTCTGACCGCGGGCGAACCGGGCTGGCACAATGGCCCGGCAAGCCGCGTAGACGTGAGGAGGAATCCAGTGACCACCGCTGGACCGCCCGTGAAGGGCCGCAGCACCCGGCAGCGGGCCGCCGTGTCGGCGGCTCTCCAGGAGGCCGAGGAGTTCCGCAGCGCACAGGAACTCCACGACATGCTCAAGCACAAGGGCGACTCGGTCGGGCTCACCACGGTCTACCGCACCCTGCAGTCCCTCGCCGACGCGGGCGAGGTCGACGTCCTGCGCACCGCCGACGGCGAGTCCGTCTACCGCCGCTGCTCCACCGGCGACCATCACCACCACCTGGTCTGCCGCACCTGCGGCAAGGCGGTCGAGGTCGAGGGCCCCGCCGTCGAGAAGTGGGCCGAGGCCATCGCCGCCGAGCACGGCTACGTCAACGTGGCGCACACGGTAGAGGTCTTCGGCACCTGCGCGGACTGCGCGAGCGCCTCCGCCGGCTGACCGCGCCGGGGCCGGGACCGAATCCCGGGCCCCGGGCCCCCTCGTCGAGCCTCCTCGTCGGCCCCCCTCGTCCGCCGGACTACTCGGTGCGGCCCTCCATGGCGAGCAGCTCCTCGTTCGGGATGGCGCCGCCGAAACGGCGGTCGCGGGAGGCGAACTCCAGGCACGCGCGCCACAGGTCGCGCCGGTCGAAGTCCGGCCACAGCACGTCCTGGAAGACCATCTCGGCGTACGCGCTCTGCCAGAGCAGGTAGTTCGACGTCCGCTGCTCCCCGCTCGGCCGCAGGAACACGTCCACGTCCGGCATGTCCGGGTAGTACAGGTACTTCGCGAGCGTCTTCTCGTTCACCTTCGACGGGTCGAGCTTCCCGGCCCGCACGTCCTCGGCGAGGGCCTGCGCCGCGTCGGCGATCTCGGCCCGCCCGCCGTAGTTCATGCAGAAGTACAGCGTGAGCCGGTCGTTCTCCTTGGTCTGCTCCTGCGCGACCTGCAGCTCCTTGGCCACCGACTTCCACAGCCTGGGCATCCGCCCCGCCCAGCGCACCCGCACCCCGAGCTGGTCGAGGGTGTCACGGGACTTGCGGATGAAGTCGCGGTTGAAGTTCATCAGGAAGCGCACCTCCTCCGGGGAGCGCTTCCAGTTCTCGGTGGAGAAGGCGTACAGGGAGATGTTGCCGACGCCCATCTCGATCGCGCCCTGCAGGACGTCCATGACCTGCTCGGCCCCGACCTTGTGCCCCTCGGTCCGCGGCAGCCCGCGCTCCTTGGCCCAGCGCCCGTTGCCGTCCATGACGATCGCCACGTGCTGCGGCACCAGCTCGCCGAGGGACGGGGGCCGCGCGCCGGACGGGTGCGGCTCCGGCGTCCTGTACTCCCGGCGCTGCCGCCCCAGAATCCCGCGTACGGCCATGTCTCTCTCGTCTCCTCGTTCTCTACTACGGCTCGTGTTGCTGCTACTCGTGCTGCTACTCGTACTGCTACGACTTCTCGACGTACCGCAGGGAACGCAGACCGCGCTCCAGGTGCCAGTGCAGGTACGCGGACACCAGCCCGCTGCCCTCCCGCACGTACCGCGACTCGCACGCGTCCGCCGTGCCCCAGTCTCCCGTGAGCAGCGCCCCGAGCAGTTCCAGGGCCTGCGGCGAGGGTACGACGCTGCCGGGCACCCGGCAGTCCCCGCACACGGAGCCGCCCGACCCGACCGAGAAGAACCGGTTCGGACCGGGCATGCCGCACTTCGCGCAGTCCCCGAAGGTCGGCGCGTAGCCGTTGACGGCGAGGGAACGCAGCAGGAACGCGTCCAGGACGAGATTCGGCGCGTGCTCGCCCCGGGCGAGGGTGCGCAGCCCGCCGACCAGGAGCAGGTACTGCTGCACCGCCGGCTCGCCCTCGTGGTCCGTGAACCGCTCGGCCGTCTCCAGCATGGCGGTGCCCGACGTGTACCGGGCGTAGTCCGTCACGATCCCGCCGCCGTACGGCGCGATCGTCTCGCTCTGCGTGCACAGCGGCAGGCGGCGCCCGACCAGCTCGCTGCCCTTCGAGAAGAACTGCACGTCCACGTGGGAGAACGGCTCCAGCCGGGCCCCGAACTTCGACTTCGTGCGCCGCACCCCGCGCGCCACGGCGCGTACCCGCCCGTGACCGCGCGTGAGCAGCGTGATGATCCGGTCCGCCTCACCCAGCTTCTGGGTGCGCAGCACGATGCCGTCGTCGCGGAACAGACTCATGCCGCCCATTCTCGCGCATGCCTCAGGGCACCTCGCCCCGGCTCCGCGCGTTCGCGTACGCCGTCGCCGCGCTGAGCCGCTCGGCCAGGGTGGCGTGGCGTACGGCACCCGGCTCGGCGTCCCACTCCCGCCCGCCGCCGTACGGCCGCATCTGCACGTACGGCCCCTCGTGCCCTATGACGACGCCCACACGTCCGCTGCGGGTGTCCACGGCGTACGTCCCGACGGGCGGCGTCGTCATCATCGCAGCGCCGCCGCGAGTCGCTGTGCGGTCTCCACGGAACACCGCCCCAATTCGACGAGTGGGCAGGGGGCCTCCCGCGCAAGACTCACCGGGTCGAGACCGAGTGAGGGCAGAGTAATTCCTGCCTCCGTGAGCGCCGCGCGCAATTCTTTCACCGTGTCCTCCGCTCCTTCGACGCAGAGCGCCGAGTGTCGTGCTCCCACCGTGTTCCCTTCTCTTTACGGTTTCACTCTTCGTGTCCCCAGAATGCCGCTCCGTGTCTACACTCGGCAGGAGTACGTGCACTACAAGTGCGGGTCAGTGCATGGGGGGTTGGTTATGGCCAATGGTTCACGGCAAGCGGCGTGGGAGTTCTTCGGAACTGAACTAAAACGGCGACGGGAGGACGCCGGAATCACCCAAGTAGAGCTGGGCTCACGGGTTTTCGTGTCCGGGGGCTACATCGGCCAGTTCGAACAGGCAATTCGCAAGCCACAGTTGGATGTGGCCCAACGGATCGACGACGCACTGCAAACCGACGGTATTTTCGAGCGGTTGTGCCGCAAGCTGATTGACGATCCCCGGTATGCGGATTACTTCGCGGGGGTGGTGGAGCTGGAACGGCTCGCTACGGCGGTCTACGACTTCGAACCGACCGTGGTGCCAGGGCTCGTACAGACACCTGCCTATGCGAGGGCTCTTACCCTTGCCACGCATCCGTTCGCAACAGATGAGTTCGTTGGGGACAGGGTCACGGCACGCGTGGAGCGGTCAAGGATCCTCGCGGACGCTACACGGCCCGTGTATTGGGTAGTGGTGCACGAGACGGTGCTCCGCGTGCCTGTCGGCAACGCTGCCGTGACGGCTGAAGCGCTGGAGCACATGGCCACGCTGGCCCGCGAACGGAAAGTGCTGTTGCAGGTGTTCCCGTTCGCGGCAGGCGCGCCTGCCAACAGCGGGTCGCTGCGGCTCATGGAGTTCGAGGACGCTCCACCGACCGCCTATACAGAAACGTCGTTTTCGGGGAGCCTGCTGGACGATCCGGCAGTGGTGCAGCGTGCGCGCCGAGCCTACGATCTGATCAGGGGCGCCGCACTGTCGCCGGAGGCGTCCCTCGCCCTGATCCGATCGGCGGCTGAGGACTTCAGACGATGCATGAGTACGACCTGAGCGACGCCCGCTGGCGCAAAAGCACGTACAGCAACGGCGACGGAGGCAACTGCCTCGAAGTCACCGACGGAGTCCCCGGTGTCGTACCCGTCCGGGACAGCAAAGTGACCGGTGGACCGGTGGTCGTCGTCGGGGCGTTGGCCTGGACGGAGTTCGTACGCACCGTTGGGGCCGCCCGCTTCCCTGCCAGGGTCGTGCTTCCGCGATCCGAGTAAAGGGCGCTGCGCGTCGCCTTCGGCGATGGCCCTCCGGGCCACCCTTGACTCGGCTCGCTCCAGCACGGGGAAGAAGCGCGCGGACGGCCCGGAAAGACGGGTGGCCGACCGGGGCTCGCGAGCATCCGCCCGCTACTCCGCCCCCGGCGCCGACGGACGCACTCGCGCCTCGCATGCACGCCGCCACGGCTCAGCGACTGACGGGCGGTAGATGGCGCGGGACGCGCATCGGCTTCGGTGGGGGCACGCCGGGTCGTCTCGGCGACCGCACCCCGGATGAGGTCGGGTCCAAGGGCCACGAAGCACCCGCGCGCGAGACGATGAACCGTGGACGGTCGACGGACCGTAGGCGGTGGGCGGTGGGCGTGGGCGGGCCGTAAGCGGTGGGCGTGGGCGGTGATTGGACACTTTGGCCCGCCCCCCGAGACGAGAGAGCCCTTAGCTTCCAAGGGTGGCTGCTGAGTGGGTGGGCCAAAGTGTCCAATCACCCTCCCCACCCCTCACCCGCACCCCGACCACCCGCACCCTCCCCACTCACCGGCCCCCCTCACCGGCCGTCAGCCGCTGAGCCGTGGCGGCGTGCATGCGAGGCGCGGGCGCGCGGCCCTGGCGCCGGGGGCTGGGGAACCGGCGTAAGGGACCGGCGCGGCTGGGCCCCCGTTTTCCCCGGGCCGCCCGCACGCTTCTCACCCGGGCTGGAGCGGGCCGGGTCAAGGGTGGCCCGGAGGGCCATCGGCGCAGCCGACGCGCAGCGCCCTTGACGCGGGTCGCGGAAGCACGACACTGGCAAAGAAGCGGGCGGCCCCACGGCCACTCCTCCAGCGGGCGTTCCGTCGACCCACGCCGCCAACCAACGCCCCTGCCTGACACGGCGCACTGGGGCAAACCCCCGTAGGCATCCGGCCGTTGCCCGGATGGGGCGGCCCCCGGCACTCCACAAGACTCTTCGCATGACGCAACGCAAGCGAAGCAGAACCGTCCGCAACGCCGCCGTCGTCGGCGTGTCCACCGCCCTCCTCGGCATCACCGCGCCGGTGACCGCGACCGCCTCAGCAGCGGAGCCGAGTACGCCCGGCCCGCTCACCTGGTCCGCCTGCGAAGGGGCCGGCCTCGACCCCCGGCAGGAGTGCGCCACCCTCGAAGTCCCCATGGACTACGCCGATCCCGGCGGCCCCCTCATCGAGATGGCCGTCTCGCGCATCCGGAGCGAGAAGCCCGGCGCCCGGCGCGGGGCCCTGCTGCTGATCCCCGGCGGGCCGGGCGGGTCGAGTCTGGGCGACCCCTCGGGGAAGGGGCAGAAGCTCCCCCAGCAGGTCCGCGACACCCACGACCTCATCGGGTTCGCGCCGCGCGGGCTCGCCCCGTCCACCCCCGTCGACTGCGGCCTTGAGTACGGCGATCTCGCCACCTCCAAGGTCCGCCCCTGGCCCGCGCCGGACGGTTCGATCGACGGAAACCTCGACACCGCCCGGCGCATGGCCGACGCCTGTGCCGCCAACGGCGGTGAGCTGATCCGGCACCTCGGTACCGCCAACGAGGCCCGGGACATCGACCGGCTCCGGGCCGCACTGGGCGAGGAGAAGATCTCCGCGTGGGGCGTGTCGTACGGGACGTACGTCGGGGCCGTGTACGCCCAGTTGTTCCCGCGGCGCACCGACCGGATCGTGCTGGACAGCAACGACGACCCGGACCACACACGCGTGGCGCGGGCCTGGCTGGCGGGGCACGAGCAGGGTGTGGAGGACGTCTTCCCGGAGTTCGCCGCCTGGGCCTCGGAGCCCGGCAACCCCGACCGCGTCGCACGCCGGGCGGCCGACGTGCGGCCGCTGTTCCTGCGGCTGGCGGCACGGCTCGACCGGGAGCCGATCCCGTGGCCGGGAGCCAACCCGGAGGAGCTGAACGGCAACGTGCTGCGCCAGACCATGCTGGACAGCCTCTACTCCCCCGACGACTTCCCGGCGCTCGCGAAGCTGATGCGGGCCGCCCTGCGGGGCACGGTGCCGCCCGCGCCCGAGGCGCCGCCGGAGGAGGTGCTGCAGAACGTCACCGCGGTCGGGGCGGGCGTGCTGTGCAACGACGTCGCCATGCCCCGTACGGCCGCCGAGTACCGCGAGGACGTCGCGGAGAGCCGCGCCGCGTACCCCCTCACGGCGGGCATGCCGCGCAACGCGATGCTGTGCGCCGCCTGGCCGTACCCGCCGCGCGAGGCGCCGGTGCGGATCACGGACCGGGGGCCGTCCAACGTGCTGCTGGTGCAGAACAGGCGGGACGTCGCCACTCCGCTCAACGGCGCCCGGAAGCTGCGGGAAGCCCTCGGCCGGCGCGCCGTCATGGTGACCGTCGACTCCACCGGCCACGACGCCTACCTGGCCAACGGCAACGCCTGCGGCGACGCCACGGTCTCCCGGTTCCTGGCGACCGGGCAGCGGCCGGACGCGGACGTCTCCTGCCACTGAAGCCCCTGCCGCCAGGGCATACGCTGCGAACGGCCGCGATTCCTGCTCTACGCCGGCGCGCCGACGGTCAGGGGGCAGGGGTCAGGCCCGGTCCACCATCCAGTTGCCGTCCTCCTCGTCGTCGACCCGGACCTCCAGTTCGCGCAGGCCCATGCCCGCGTCCCAGAGTTCCCTGAAGCGCTTCAGCCGGTCGCGCACGTAGTCCTGGCGGGCGGTGAGCCGGGTGCGGACGTTGACGTCGCGCAGGTCCTGCTCGATCTCGAACGACACCTCCTCGTCGTAGAGGATGAAGTCGTTGGTGGTGCCGCGCTGGAGGTGCGGGGGCAGTTCGGGCAGGACGGCGGCGCGTACGTCGATGCGGCGTAACTCCTGCTCCTCGCAGAGGCGCAGCAGCCGGTCGTCGAGTTCGCGGGCGCTCTCCAGGAGGAACAGGCGGCGCACCGTGACGCCCTGTTCGTCGATGGCGGCCTGCTGGGCGTCGAGGTAGCGGCCGGCGGGCTCGCTGCTCCAGAACTCCCGGTCGACGGAGGTGCTGGTGGCGAGGATGGACTGCTCGGCGGCGCGGGTCAGGGTGAGCATCCAGTCGTGGTTCTCGCCGGGGCACTCGGCGCTCAGGTTGGTGAGGTCCGCCATGTGACCTATCACCCGGGACATCTCCAGGTGCACGAAGGTGTGCAGGATGGACGGGCTCGGCAGCAGGACGTCGGCGAAGCCCACCGCCAGGTCCGGCAGCCGGTCGATGCGGACCGGGTCGAGGCGTGCCCCGGCGGACTCGGCCGTGTGCTGGTCGGCCTGGGTGACATGCGTCTCGACCAGCTGCTTGACGTCCTCGGTGTGCCGGGTCAGGCCGGTCTTCAGCTCATCGTCGTGCCGCGTCAGGCCGTCGCGTACGGCGGTGGTGTGCTCGGCCAGGACGCTCTCCACCCGGCGGGTGTGCTCCTCGACGCTGCGGGTGTGCTCCTCCAGGCGCGCGTGGTCGAGCCGTACGTCGTCCAGCCGCGCCTGGTCCCGCGGGGCCAGGCCCAGGACGTACTGGACGGCCACCGCGGCGCCGGCGCAGAGCACGGCGGACACGAACTGCCGCAGCGTGCCGTCGTCCGGGCTCAGCAGCGCCGTCACGCTCCAGAAGAGGGCGCCGACGACCAGGGCGACCAGGAGCATGCGCGCCCAGGGGGACTCCCCCTTCAGGTCGACCGGGCCGGGTGTGCGGGGTGTGTCGTCGTCGGGTCGGGATGACTGTGCCGTGCTCATCTCGCTTCTCCCCCCGTTGGGATGTGCGTCGGGTCGGGGTGCGGTGCGGGGATGTGCGTGTCGGGCGGCGGCTCGGTCAGGGAGCCGGTTCCGCCTCCCGGTGGACTGCTTGGACGGTGTGCAGGGTGAGCTGGTCGCGGATGCGCTGCACCATGGCCTGCCACTGCCGGGTGAAGCCGGGGCGCTCCTCCAGCGGGGCCCACAGCGGGGCCAGTTCGCGGCTGACCCGGGCGCCCGGCATCCACAGGTGGAGCAGGTGGTCGACGGCCGGGCGCAGGGCCCGGACGGCGGCCCCGGGGTCCTCGGCGGCGGTGGCGCCCAGGCGGACGCCGTCGAGCATGCGGACGACGGTGGTCAGCAGCCAGTCGTGCAGCGCGAGGTCGTCGCAGAGGGTGGCGAGGTCGGTGGCGGCGGTGTCCTCGGGCACGCGCAGGCGCACGGTGCGCAGTTCGTCCTCGGCGAGCGTGAACCGTTCCAGCGAGGGGCCCTCGCCCGGGGCCGCGGGCAGGGCCGCCCAGCGCAGCCGGGTGGGGCGGGAGCGGAAGGGCGCGCGCTGGTCGAGCAGGGGGTGGCGCAGCAGCCGGGTGAGCAGTCCGTCGGCGATCAGGCCGACGTCCAGGTCGCCGCGGCGGGGTCCGTCGAGGACGCCCCGGGCGACGGCCTCGTGGGGGAGCTTGCCGAGCGGTTCGACGACTCCGGGGCGTACCAGGTACTCGCCCCAGGGGCGGCGCTGGTCGGGGCCGGTGGCGGGCAGGCTGCAGTGGGCGGAGGTCTGCAGGACGCGGCCCTCGGTGAGCGCGGCGTGGGCGGTGACGGTGCCGACGGCGCGGATCCGGGCGCCGTTGGCGCTGGGCAGCGGGCAGTCGACGCCGGTGAGGGTGGCGGGGGAACGCGCGTAGAGGCCGGGGCGTTCGGAGAGCAGGACGCGTTCGTCGGCGCGCAGGGCGAGGAGCCCGGCGGCGGAGCGGATGTCGAGGGCCTGCCGGGCGGGCAGCAGGGTGGTGCGGACCTCGCCGCAGGCGAGGACGGCGCGCGGGGTGCTCTGCCGCGGCGCCATGTCAGAGCCCCGCGTAGTACACGTAGGAGAGGCGGTCGGCGACCGAGGCCGGGACGGCTGTGCGCTCCTTGCCCGAGCGGTCGGCGACCTGGGCCAGCGCTCCCGGGTCGACCTCGATCTGGTCGAGGATGACGCGGACCGCGTGCTCGACGGGAAGGAACCGGGTGGGCAGGACGGAGCAGGTGCGGTAGGCGGCGAAGGGGTCGGCGCGGTCGTTCAGCTTCAGCAGGGTGGGCAGGTCGTCCCACCGGTCGGGGAAACCCGTGCCGGGGGTGTGCGGCTGCGGGGTGAGGACGGCCTCGCCCTCGTTGCGCAGGAGCCCGAGGCGGGCGAGCTGCCAGACGGCGGCGAGGAAGGGGCAGGACCAGGTGCGCTGCCCGTCGGCGTCGTCGTTCCAGAGTTCGACGTCGAGGAAGACGGAGTGGCGGCGGGCCGCGGTCTCGTGCGGGGGCTGCCAGGGGACGGCCCGCTTCATGGCCTGCGGGGCGCGGGGGACGGGGCTGCGTTCGCCGTTGGCGAGCCAGCCGGTCTGGGCGGCGGGCGGGCGTAACCCGTGGCTGCCGGGCGGCGGGGACTCGACGATGCGGGCGGCCACCGCCTCGGCGACGGGGACCTTGCCGGTGACGGCGCAGCCGGACTCGCGGGCCAGGTAGTCGATGCCCAGTCCGGCCCGCTCGGCCTCCGCGAGGAGCATCGGGACGACCTCGGCCGGCGTGGAGAAGCGGGTGAAGTAGTCGTCGACGAGGAAGCAGGTGCTGACCCGGGCCCGCTTGCCGCCGGCCCGGACGGTGGCGGCGGTGCGGGCCGCCTCCACCCAGGGGCGTACTTCGGCGAAGTGGGCGCGCAGGCGCTCGGGACCGGCCTCGAAGTCCTCCATGTAGAGGTGGCCCAGCTCCACGGAGAGGTGGGCCAGCGGCACCGACTGGGTGCGGGGCTCGGCGGCGGTCTCGCGGAACACGGACTCCGTCACAGCCGCCCCCAGTGGGTGTCGTCCGTCAGGCGCCGGGCGATCTCCTCCAGCGCCTCCAGGGTCTCCTTGTTGGCTATCTGGGTGGAGAGGACGTCTTCCTCGGTGATCAGCTGCTCCTGCCACTGGAGGATGGGCTCCAGCGGCACGATGCCGAGGACGACGCTGTCGCCGATGCGGTGATCGGCGGCGAGCCGGCGCAGCGCCTCGTCGCAGGCCTGCATCCAGGTGGCCTGGGCGGACGAGACCTGGGGCCCCGAGGGCGCCTCCGGGTCGGGGACGGCGGCCCGGACGAAGCGGATCGCGGCGCGCAGGGCGTCCTCGTCGTGGCCGCGTTCGACGCCCCCGCGGAGGATGCCGTGCTCGGCGTGGACGAGTCCGGAGGCGGCGATCACGTGCTGGCGCGTCCAGCGGTGGAAGACCAGCCAGCGGAAGGGCAGGGCGCGCATCCGGGGGTGCGCGGTGGCGGCGAGGACCATGTCGACGGCGTAGCTGCGGCCGGCGCTGAGGTCGACGAAGATCACGTCGAACTCGGAGTTGAGCCTCAGCAGCAGGTCGACGCAGCGCTCCAGCGCCTCCTCGCCGGTGGCGAACTCCCCGCCGCCGATGTCGCCGGGGAAGAGCACCAGGCGGCCGGACTGGTTGGGGCGGGTGCGCAGCAGGGGGTGCTCGGTCTGCCGCCAGACGTCGATCCGGACCGGTTCGGCGGTCTCGCCCTCCAGGTAGGAGTGGAGGCCGTGTTCCTTGGCGCCGCGCATGGCGCCGGGCACGTCGAAGACGGCGGCGGCGGTGGGCGAGCCGAAGTCGAAGTCGACGTAGGCCACGTGGTCACCGGTGAGGGCGCGCTGGTAGGCCAGGTTGGCGCTGGTCACCGAGCGCCCGGTGCCTCCTTTGTCGGAGGCGGCGAAGACCAGCACCGTCACACCTCCTGGGAGGCGGCGCCCCTGGCCTGGGCCAGGGTGTCGAGTTCCTGGAGCACGGGCAGGGCCAGTGCGAACGCGGTCGCGGGCCGGTCGTCGACCAGGTTGCGGGCGTGGTCGAGGCGGCTCTCGATGCTCCGCATGGCCCGGGCTCTGCTCCCGTCGGCGGCGGCCGACGCCTCCAGCTGCTCCTTGCCGAACAGGTGGGTGGCCTCACTGAGCAGCTCCCGGGCCAGCTCGGCCAGTTCGGGGCTGCGGATGGGCTGCTGTTCGTAGAGGATGCGGGCGGCGACGAGGCATTCGGTGACGCGCTCGGTGATGCTCCAGGACAGGCGGTTCCCGACGTTCTTCGCGTCCGGGTAGACGGCCTGGATGTTGTCCCAGAGGCCGGCGCCCTCGTCCTCGTCGATGCGCCGTTTCCACAGGTGCTCGAAGGACTGCTCGGCGAGGCGCAGCAGCCGGTCCTGGGCGCCGATGTTCCGGGAGAGCTCGGCGAGCTGGATGATGCGTTTGAGGAGCTGGGCGGAGAAGTCGGTCATCCGCCACAGGAGTTGGCCGCCGGCCCGCTCGGACCCGGCGAGCGGCATGGTGACGCCGGGGGTGTGCAGCCGGAGGGTCGTGTCTCTCCTGGTCATGCGGCTGGTGACCCTGCCCCGGTCGGCGAGGCGCTCCATGATGGCGACGGTGCGGGTGAGGTCGTCGTCGGTCGCCTTCCGGCGGACCAGGTCGTGCACGAGGATGGCGGCGACGGTCAGCGAGAAGTACTCGGACTCCAGGCGCAGACCGGTGGTCTGCCAGGGCAGGTCCTCCAGGGGCCAGCGGTCGGCGCCGAAGCGGGCGACCGCGGACCAGTACTGCTGGCTCAGCTCCCAGCGCAGCCGCAGCATCTCGGCGAGCTTCTGCTGGTCGGCGTCGAGCAGGCCGAGGGTGAGGGTGCGGTCGGAGAACAGGTCCTGGATGCCGTCGAGGGCGGTGACGGTGAAGTACACGTAGGGCAGCCGGTCGGCGATGCCGTCGGGCTGGCCGGGGACCGCGACGCTGAGGTCGGTGATCTCCGGGGCGTCCTTGACGATGCCCCAGGCCCAGCCGCACTCGAAGAGCTGGCTCTCGTCGCGGATGCCCTCGTCGACCTGGATGCCCCGGGAGAGGCTCTCGATGATGGTGGCGCGCAGCGGGCGCAGCCGGCGGGAGAACTGCTGGAGGACGATGCGGTCGGACTGCCCGCCCTGGCCGATGACCTGGATGAGCCGCTTGCCCTGCTCGGACTCGGCGTCGAAGACGTTCACGGTGAAGGAGCGCAGCAGGCTGATCATCGCGGCGGTCAGCCGGGCGTTGGTGGCCTCCCGCAGTTCGGCGACGGCCTTCAGGACCTCGGGGCGGGTCGTGGTGCCCTCGTAGACCTTGAGGAATCCGAGGGTGGCCAGGCACAGGGTGACGGACATGGAGTAGGAGTCGACGACGCCGAGCTGGCGCTGTTCGTGACTGACCGTGCCGTCGGGTTCGGCGGGGCGGAAGTAGTGGCCGCCGGAGAAGGTGGGGCTGTCGTCCGTGCCGGTGTGGGTGCGCATGAACTGGGTCAGCGCGGCGATCAGGTTGGGCGGGATCTCCAGCCTGCTGCCGACCCGTTCGAGAGCGCGCAGGACGTCGCGTTCGGTGGTGTCGGGCTGGTCGAGGCGGAAGGCGGGCACCTCGGTGGCCGGATAGAGGATGCAGAGCAGGCGTTCGGCGTCGGCGACGCTGCTCAGCCCGTCGGTGTCCCCCCGGACGAGCTTGCCGTCGTCGAACGAATGACGGGCCATGGCCTGCCAGATGTCCAGCAGGTGCTGGCGTGGCTTGATCTGCATCCCCGCACCCCTCGTACAGATCCCGTCGCCCCGTGCAGGGCGGTGTCCCCGTAGTGCATTCCCCGTTGTGCATGTCCCCGTTCCTAGGGGGCGGCAACCTCCGTATTGCGCCGGCCCAGGGCGAGGAGCATGCCCTCGTGCCCCGGCCGCACCGAGTGGTGCAGGTCGTGGATCTCCAGCTCCCCGGTGAAGGGTTCCAGGCTCTGTGCGACCGTCGCCTCGTTGACCCGGTAGGCCGGGTAGTCGTGGTCGCCGACGCGGTACCCGACGGACTCCTTCATGAAGGCGGCGGCGAACGGCGCTCCCCCGGCGAGCGCGCCCATGAAGCAGCGCACGCCGCGGTGGAACTCCTCGGGCGCCTCGGACATGGAGTCGGCGACGAAGAACATGGTCCCCAGGTCCCAGCGCCGGGTGCCGCCCTCCAGGTCGAAGAGGCTGCCCTGCTCCACGCGGGTGACCTCGCCGATCCGGTCCCTGGGCCGGTCGACGGCGCCGTAGGCGGGCGCCTCGCGCAGCACGTCCCAGAAGGGGTCCCAGGCGATGTCGTACCCCGCCGGGGAGACCTGCTTCTCCAGGTACTCGACGTTCGGCGGGGCGAACTCCAGCAGGAGCAGCTTCTCGCACCAGGGCAGCATGGACAGGGCCGGGTACAGGTTCGCACCGGCGCCGACGTCGACGCCGCGCACCGAGCGCGGGGCGGCTCCGTCGAAGCAGCGGGTGAAGTAGTCACGCATCAACCGGACGATCAGCAGGTCGACTTCGAGCGGCGTCCGGTAGTTGTCGTCGACGTACACCTCTGGATCGAACTTCGACCAAGGCGCGTCGGCGTTGCGATCCATAGTCACCTTGCCACGTTCCATTCGAATTTGGACAAATCCCCAGCACTGTTCACGGTAAGTGACAACGCGACTTCACAACAGCGGGGGAATCCGCCATCCTCATCCGCCCGGCGCACGTCGGGCGCATGGTCGCACACCCTAACTCGCCCTTGCATGAGCCAAGTTGGACGCTCACTCTAGCCAGAAGCAGACACTGGCCGCCACATGAGTCCTCACTCCTTCGGGTGGGCGGCCGGGGTGCCCGTGATTGACGCCGTCCGACCAGGGGGTTGCATGACCGCCGAACCGCTGGAACGTTCCCTCGACCACCACGACCAGCTCACGCACCTCGACTCCCCACCGGACGACCAGCCACTGGACCTGCGCCCGGCAAGGGAGTCGGACCTGCCGGAACTGCGGCGGCTGGACGAGGAGGTCTTCCAGGACTTCGCCTATCCCGGATTCCTGCTCCGCCAGCTCTTCGACATGTACGAGGAGCACTTCCTGGTCCTCGACGACGGCACGGGCCGGCTGCGCGGATACGTGCTGGCCGCCACCCGCACGCTCGGCGCGGACAGCTGGGTGCTCGGCCTGTGCGTGACGCCGGACCGGCGCCGCCACGGGCTGGGCCGGGAGTTGATGCGGGAGGTGCTGGCCCGGTTGCGCCGGGACGGCATCCAGGTGGTCCGCCTCACGGTGGAGCCCGCCAATCTCGCCGCCATCTTCCTCTACCGCTCCCTGGGCTTCCGCCCGGAGGAGCCCGACGGGGGTCTGCGTCCGGACTACTTCGGTCCGGGCATGCACCGCCAGATCATGCGCCTCGACCTGCCCGGGAGCTTATGACCCGACCACCCGCCCGGAAACCCGCGAGCCGGGCACGGGCAGTCGCCTCCCGCAGGCGCTAGGACGGCGTGCCGGCCGACTCCAGGAGCCGGGTGACGTCGTCGGAGCAGATGGTCAGGGCCGCGCCGACGGTGGCCAGGGCGTCCCGCTCGGCCGGTGTGTAGGGGCCGTCGGCCAGGGCGATGCGGGCACCCTGGAGCAGGATCGACTCACGGCCCGCGGCGGCGAGGTGCGGGGCCAGCGGGTCCAGCGCCTCGTGCAGCTCTATCGCCAGGCCGGGCACGCACGGTTCGCCACGGACCCGGCCGGTGTCCGCCTCCAGCGCCTCGACGAGCGCGTCCAGCTGGTCCTCGGTGCAGTCCTCGAAGCCGGCCGCGCGCACCGCGACCGTCGCCGTCTCCAGGGACGTGCGGGAGCAGGTGCCGCCGGCCGTCAGAACCGCGAGGGCGACGGTGTGGACGGCGTCGCGGAGCATCGCGGAGAAGCGGGTGGTGGTCGGGTGGTCGAGGACATCCGTGCCGTAGTGGCGGCGGCAGGCCGCACACTCGACGGTCGGCGCCGACTCGCCGCGCGACAGCACGGGCACGCCGAGCACGGTGAACCGCCTGCGGCCGGTGAGCCGCGCGTAGTTGCGGTCGCCGCCGCAGCCGGGGCAGAAGAACTCGCCGTCGCCCACGGGCGTCCACGCGGTACGGGTGCCCAGGATGCTCGGCAGCCGGGCAACTCGGCCGTATCGTCCCCGTCCAGGCAGCACGTCCCACCTCCGTAACGGCGCGACAGCATCGTCGCGCTGGCGTGATGTTAGCCACATCACCCATGCGGAGTCAGTACCCAGGACGAGACCTTTCCGTGACCATCACGGATATATGGCCGGTATATGACGGGGTCCCACCCGCCATTTTCCGGCGAGCGGGACCTCAAACCGCCGATTCGGCTGGTCAGCGAGTTGCGCGGTTGACGGCGGAGACGACCGCCTTCAGCGAGGCGCGCGTGGTGTTCGCGTCGATTCCGATGCCCCACAGAACCTTGTCGCCGATGGCGCACTCGATGTAGGAGGCGGCCTGCGCGGAGGCGCCCTCGCTCATCGTGTGCTCCTGGTAGTCCAGCAGCCGTACGTCGATGCCGACGCCCTGCAGCGCGTGGAAGAACGCCGAGATCGGTCCGTTGCCGGAGCCGACCAGGGTGGTCTCCCCGCCGTCGACCGTCGCCTCGACGGTGAGGGTGTCGACGCCGTCGCGGTCGGTGGTGGACTGCCCGTTGGCCACCTGGATGCGGCCCCAGGGGTTGTCCGGGTTGGGCAGGTACTCGTCCTGGAAGACGTCCCAGATCGCGGCCGGCGTGATCTCGCCGCCCTCGGCGTCCGTCTTGGCCTGGATGGTCTTCGAGAACTCGATCTGCATCCGGCGCGGCAGGTCCAGGCTGTGGTCGTTCTTCAGGACGTACGCGATGCCGCCCTTGCCGGACTGCGAGTTGACGCGGATGACGGCCTCGTAGGAGCGGCCGACGTCCTTCGGGTCGATCGGCAGGTACGGGACGGCCCACTCGATGTCGTCGACGGTGACGCCCTTGGCGGCCGCGTCGGCCTCCATCGCGTCGAAGCCCTTCTTGATGGCGTCCTGGTGGGAGCCGGAGAAGGACGTGTAGACCAGGTCGCCCACGTACGGGTGGCGCGGGTGGACGTCCATCTGGTTGCAGTACTCCCACGTGCGACGGATCTCGTCGATGCCGGAGAAGTCGATCTGCGGGTCGACGCCCTGGGAGAACAGGTTCATGCCCAGGGTGACCAGGTCGACGTTGCCGGTCCGCTCGCCCTGCCCGAACAGGCAGCCCTCGATGCGGTCGGCGCCGGCCATCAGCGCCAGCTCGGCCGCGGCCACCGCCGTACCGCGGTCGTTGTGCGGGTGGACGGACAGGCAGACGTGCTCGCGGCGGGACAGGTTGCGGCCCATCCACTCGAAGCGGTCGGCGTGCGTGGACGGCGTCGAACGCTCCACGGTGGCGGGCAGGTTGAGGATGATCTCGCGGCCGGGACCGGGCTGGTAGGTGTCCATCACCGCCTCGCAGACCTCCAGGGCGAAGTCCAGCTCGGTGTCGGTGAAGATCTCCGGCGAGTACTGGTAGCCGAACTCCGTCTCGGGGCCCAGCAGCTTCTCGGCGTACTCCATGACCAGCCGGGTGCCGTCGACGGCGATCTGCTTGATGTCGTCCTTGGAGCCGCGGAAGACGACCCGGCGGAAGACCGGGGCGGTGGCGTTGTACAGGTGGACGGTGGCCCGCCTGGCGCCCTTCAGGGACTCCACCGTGCGCTCGATCAGGTCCTCGCGGCCCTGGGTCAGCACGGAGATCGTGACGTCGTCCGGGATGGCGTCCGGGTCCTCGATGATGGAGCGTACGAAGTCGAAGTCGGTCTGGCCGGAGGCCGGGAAGCCGACCTCGATCTCCTTGTAGCCCATCGTGACCAGCAGATCGAACATGGCGCGCTTGCGGACGGGCGACATGGGGTCGATCAGGGCCTGGTTGCCGTCGCGCAGGTCGGTGGAGAGCCAGCGGGGTGCGGTGGTGATCCGCTGCTGGGGCCAGGTGCGGTCGGGGATGTCGACCTGCTCGTAGCCGCGGTACTTGGCGATCGGCATGGGGCTGGGCTGCTGGCGGTTGGCCATGATGGCGTGGGCTCCTCGTGATGTCCGCGGCGTCAGCCGGTGACAGTGGTGTCCGCGACGTCCGCGTGTCCGGAAGGACGGCCGACGGCACCACCAAGCTCCGCGGGGAGGGAGTCGGCCTCTACAGGCCCTCGCCGCGGCAGCTAAGGAGAAGCAGCCCGAATCGCATGGTGCTCAGCACCCTAGCCGAGTCACGCGGGTCACGCGGGTCCGTCCCAGTATGCGGGACCGGAGGCACAACCCGGGCAAAACGTGCTCCATACCACTGGCGGGCGACCGGAGGACAGACCCGTGAACCGCAATTCCCTCATCATGGTTGCAAGTAGTGACAGTCCGATCACGCAGTGCAATCGTGGAGGCATGACGACTCTCGGGGGCTTCGAGCCCGTCTTCTGCACCATCGTGCCGCCGCACGTCCTCGACAAACTCGCCCGGAACGCGGACCCCGTCCGCGCCGACCGCGCCCGCCGCACCATCCAGCGCGACGCCGCCGAGCGCACCCGCCGCGGCCTGACGACGGTCGCCGGCGCTCCGGCCGTCGCCGCGCGCGCCGGCGCCGAGCCCGGCAAGCCGCACCGCACGGTCTACGACGCCAGGGGCGGCACCGACCTGCCCGGCACCAAGGTGCGCGGCGAGGGCGAGGAGCCCGGCCAGGACGCCACCGTGAACCGCGCCTGCGCGGGACTGGGCGCCACCTTCGAGCACTACCTCAAGGTGTACGGGCGCGACTCCATCGACGGCGCCGGCCTGCCGCTGGACGCGACCGTGCACTACGACCGCGAGTACAACAACGCGTTCTGGAACGGCGAGCAGATGGTCTTCGGCGACGGCGACGGCGAGGTCTTCCTCGACTTCACCAACTCCCTGGACGTCATCGGCCACGAGCTGACCCACGGCGTCACCCAGCACACCGCCAACCTGACCTACTACGGCCAGCCCGGCGCCCTCAACGAGTCGGTGTCCGACGTCTTCGGCACCCTCGTCCGGCAGTACGCGCAGGGGCAGAGCGCCGCCGAGGCCGACTGGCTGATCGGCGCCGAACTGCTCGGTCCGGACGTGACGGGCACGGCCCTGCGCTCCATGAAGGCACCGGGCACGGCGTACGACGACGACGTGCTCGGCAAGGACCCGCAGCCCGCGACGATGGACGACTACGTGCGCACCGGCCGGGACAACGGCGGCGTCCACATCAACTCCGGCATCCCCAACCACGCCTTCTACCTGCTCGCCACCGAGCTGGGCGGAAACGCCTGGGAACGGGCCGGGCTGATCTGGTACGACGTGCTGACCGGCGGCGAGCTGGCCCAGGACGCGTCGTTCACGGACTTCGCCAAGCTGACCTCGAAGGCTGCGCGGGAGCGCTTCGGCGACGCGGCGGAGCTGGAGGCGGTGGACAAGGCCTGGGAGCAGGTCGGGGTGCGCACGGCGTAGTTCCGTACTAGACACGGGTCCATGCGAATTCAGGTGAGGCGCACAGGAGGCTTCGCGGGCATCGAACGCCACGCGGAGGTCGACACCTCGGGACGCCCGGACGCGGCCGAGTGGCTCGCGCTGGCCGAGCGGGCGGTCGCCGACGGCCGGACCACGCCGCCGGTCGGGGTGCCGGACGGGTTCAGCTACCAGATCACGGTGGACGGGAGGACGGTGTACGCCGCCGACCCCCGGCTGACGGACGAGCAGCGCGCGCTGATCTCCCGGGTACTGAAGGAGGGGGCGTAACGGGGAGGGTGTGAGAGAGGGAGGGCGTGAGAGGGAGAGGCAGCTCGGAGAGGAGCAACGCCGGTCGAGTGCACGGGCGTTGACTTCCTTCACCGGGGGTGCGGATGATCCGCGCATGGCGACTGACGCGATGCCGCGGTTCCCGGACGGCTTCCTGTGGGGCGTGTCGACCTCGGCGCACCAGATCGAGGGCGCGGCCGGGCTGCGGGCCCCGTCCGTGTGGGACGTCTTCACCGCCGAGCCCGGGCGGGTGAGGGACGGCTCGACGGCCGCGGTGGCCTGCGACCACTACCACCGCTACCGCGAGGACGTGGCGCTGCTCGCCGGCCTCGGCGTGGACGCGTACCGCTTCTCGGTCTCCTGGCCCCGGGTGGACTCCCCCGGCGGCCTCGACTTCTACGACCGCCTGGTGGACGAGGTGTGCGCGGCGGGCGTGCGGCCCGTGCCGACGCTCTTCCACTGGGACCTGCCGGTTGGCCTGGACTGGCTGGAGCGGGACACGGCGGCCCGGTTCGCCGAGTACGTGTCGGTGGTCGCGGAGCGGCTCGGCGACCGGGTCGGCAAGTGGATCACGTTGAACGAACCCGCCGAGCACACCCTGCTGGGCCACGCCCTGGGCACCCACGCGCCCGGCCGCACGCTGCTGTTCGACGCCCTGCCGGCCGCCCACCACCAGTTGCTCGCGCACGGTCTGGCGGTACGGGCGCTGCGCGCGGCGGGCGCGACGGACGTCGGCATCGCCAACTCCCACGGTCCGACCTGGCCCGCCTCTGACGCACCGGCCGACCGGGAGGCGGCGGACTTCTACGACCTCCTGCTGAACCGCTTGTTCGCCGACCCGGTCCTGACCGGGCGGTATCCGGAGGGTCTCGGTGAGCTGATGCCGGGCTCCGCCGGAGGGGTCGAGGCCGACCTGGAGATCATCTCCGAGCCGCTGGACTGGTACGGAATGAACTACTACGCGCCGGCGCGGGTGGGTGCCCCGCAGGGCGCGGAGATCGAGTTCGGCGGCGTGACGCTCCCGGCCGAACTGCCCTTCTCGGTGCGCGCGATCGAGGGCAGGCCGCTGACGGACTTCGGCTGGCCGGTGGTCCCGGAGGGGCTGACGGAGTTGCTCACCGGCTTCCGCGACCGCTACGGGGACCGGCTCCCGCCGGTCGTCGTCACGGAGAACGGCTGCGCGTACGAGGGCCTCGACGACCGGGACCGCATCGCCTACCACGACGGTCACGTGCGTGCCCTGCACCGGGCGGTCGAGGCGGGCGTGGACGTGCGCGGCTACTTCGTGTGGTCGCTCCTGGACAACTTCGAGTGGGCCGAGGGGTACGGCCGGCGCTTCGGGCTGGTCCACGTGGACTTCACGACGCTGGAGCGCACGCCGAAGGCGTCGTACGGCTGGTTCCGGGACCTGGTCGCCGGCCAGCGGTGAGCGACGGGCGGCGCACGGCGGGTGACCGGGGTGGCTGCACGGGCGCGGGACGGCGCGGGGTGACCACCGGTGAGGGACCGTGGGCGCCAGTGAGGGACCGCGGGCGCCGGTCGGATAAAACCCTCGGTGCTGTCGGCGGGGAGTCGTACGCTGGAGGCAGCAGACACATCCGTCACGCGGCGCACGCCGCAGAGGAGGACGAGCAGGCCTAGAGCGCCGGCCCATGACTCAGACACCCTCAGGCCACGCCCCCGCGCAGGGGCAGGCGAGAGCACAGATCAGCGTCCCCGCCCAGCACCCCATGGTGACCGTACTGGGCTCCGGAGACTCCCTCCTGCGCGTGATCGAGAAGGCCTTCCCGGCGGCCGACATCCACGTCCGGGGCAATGAGATCAGCGCCGTCGGCGACACGCACGAGGTCGCCCTCATTCAGCGCGTTTTCGACGAGATGATGCTGGTGCTCCGCACGGGGCAGCCGATGACGGAGGACGCAGTGGAACGCTCGATCGCCATGCTCAAGGCGAGCGAGAACGGGGAGAGCGACGGCCAGGAGACCCCGGCCGAGGTGCTCACGCAGAACATCCTGTCCTCGCGCGGCCGCACGATCCGCCCCAAGACGCTGAACCAGAAGCGGTACGTCGACGCGATCGACAAGCACACCATCGTCTTCGGCATCGGCCCCGCGGGCACCGGCAAGACCTACCTGGCGATGGCCAAGGCGGTGCAGGCCCTGCAGTCCAAGCAGGTCAACCGCATCATCCTGACCCGCCCGGCGGTCGAGGCCGGCGAGCGGCTCGGCTTCCTGCCGGGCACGCTGTACGAGAAGATCGACCCGTATCTGCGCCCGCTGTACGACGCGCTGCACGACATGCTCGACCCCGACTCGATCCCGCGCCTGATGGCGGCCGGGACGATCGAGGTCGCGCCGCTGGCGTACATGCGCGGCCGCACGCTGAACGACGCGTTCATCATCCTGGACGAGGCCCAGAACACCAGCCCCGAGCAGATGAAGATGTTCCTGACCCGCCTCGGCTTCGAGTCGAAGATCGTCATCACGGGTGACGTGACGCAGGTCGACCTGCCCGGCGGCACCAAGTCGGGGCTGCGGCAGGTGCAGGAGATCCTGGACGGCGTCGAGGACGTGCACTTCTCCCGGCTCACGTCCCAGGACGTCGTCCGGCACAAGCTGGTGGGCCGTATCGTCGACGCCTACGAGCAGTACGACAGCAGGAACGGCACCGAGAACGGCGGCCACAACGGCGGCCGGACACCGAGACACGGTGCCAAGACCAAGGGGAAGTAGACCAGCACGACCATGTCGATCGACGTCAACAACGAGTCCGGAACCGAGGTCGACGAGCAGGCGATCCTCGACATCGCCCGCTACGCGCTCGCGCGGATGCGCATCCACCCGCTCTCCGAACTGTCGGTGATCGTCGTGGACGCCGGCGCCATGGAGCAGCTGCACATCCAGTGGATGGACCTGCCGGGGCCCACCGACGTGATGTCCTTCCCGATGGACGAGCTGCGCCCGCCCGCCAAGGAGGAGGACGAGGCCCCGCAGGGGCTGCTCGGCGACATCGTGCTCTGCCCGGAGGTCGCCGTGAAGCAGGGTGCCGAGGCGCCGACGGAGCACTCCATGGACGAGGAGCTGCAGCTCCTGACCGTCCACGGGGTGCTGCACCTGCTCGGGTACGACCACGAGGAGCCGGACGAGAAGGCCGAGATGTTCGGTCTGCAGGCGGCGATCGTGGACGGCTGGCGTGCGGAGCGCGGCCTGACCGGTCCGTCCCCGGCCCCGACGGTCTCATGAGCCTCCCGCTGATCGCCGGCGCCGTCGCCCTGGTGGTGGTCGCCTGGCTGGCGGCCTGCGCGGAGGCGGGGCTCGCCCGGGTCTCCAGCTTCCGCGCCGAGGAGGCCGTGCGCTCCGGGCGGCGCGGCGCCGAACGGCTCGCCAAGGTCGCCGCCGACCCGACGCGCTATCTGAACGTGGCGCTGCTGGTCCGCGTGGCCTGCGAGATGGCCGCCGCCGCGCTGGTCACGTACGCCTGCCTGCGGCAGTTCGACGGCACCGGCGAGGCGCTGGTGATCGCCATCGCGGTGATGGTGCTGCTGTCCTACGTCGCCGTCGGGGTGTCGCCGCGCACCATCGGGCGCCAGCATCCACTGAACACGGCGACCGTCGCGGCGTACGTGCTGGTGCCGCTGGCCCGGGTGATGGGGCCGATCCCGTCCCTGCTCATCCTCATCGGCAACGCGCTCACTCCCGGCAAGGGCTTCCGCCGCGGCCCCTTCGCCTCCGAGGCGGAGCTGCGGGCGCTGGTGGACTACGCCGAGAAGGAGTCGCTCATCGAGGCCGAGGAGCGCCGCATGGTGCACTCGGTGTTCGAGCTGGGCGACACGCTGGTGCGCGAGGTCATGGTGCCGCGCACCGACCTCGTCGTCATCGAGCGCTACAAGACCATCCGCCAGGCCCTCACCCTCGCCCTGCGCTCCGGTTTCTCGCGGATACCGGTGACCGGTGACAGCGAGGACGACGTGGTCGGCATCGTGTACCTGAAGGACCTGGTCCGCCGGACGCACATCAGCCGGGACGCGGAGAGCGAACTGGTCTCCACCGCGATGCGGCCGGCGTCCTTCGTGCCGGACACCAAGAACGCGGGCGACCTGCTGCGTGAGATGCAGAAGGAACGCAACCACGTCGCCGTCGTCATCGACGAATACGGCGGCACGGCCGGCATCGTCACCATCGAGGACATCCTGGAGGAGATCGTCGGCGAGATCACCGACGAGTACGACCGGGAGCTGCCGCCGGTGCAGGAGCTGGGCGGGGACCGCTTCCGGGTCACCGCGCGCCTGGACATCGGCGACCTGGGCGAGCTGTACGGCCTGGAGGAGTTCGACGACGAGGACGTGGAGACGGTGGGCGGCCTGCTGGCGAAGGCCCTGGGCCGCGTCCCGATCGCCGGGGCGTCCTCGTCGGTCGAGCTGCCGGACGGCCGTGAGCTGCGGCTGACGGCGGAGGCCGCGGCCGGCCGCCGGAACAAGATCGTGACGGTGCTGGCCGAGCCGGTGGGCGACGCGGCCGAGCCGGCCGAGAAGGCCGTGGCGGAATGACCCCGGCCGAGTTGCGCGCCTTCTGCCTGTCCTTCAACGCGGCGGCGGAGGACTTCCCCTTCAACCCGGAGACCTCGGTCTTCAAGGTGCTGGGCAAGGTCTTCGCGCTGACCCGCCTGGACGGGGACCCGCTCACGGTCAGCCTCAAGTGCGACCCGGACGACGCCGTCCGCCTGCGCGCCGACCACCCGGGCGTGGTCGTCCCCGGCTGGCACCTGAACAAGCGGCACTGGAACACGGTGACGGTGGGAGGCGCACTCCCCGACCGCACCGTGCGGGAACTGGTGGAGGACTCCTACGACCTGGTGGTGGCGGGCCTGCCGCGCGCGGAGCGGCTCCGCCTGGACCGCCCCTGAGACCGGTCGGCCGGGCGGCGCTCCGTATGCTCGCCCCATGACCGAGACTCCCGACCTCGACCCCGAGGACCGCAAGATCGTCACCCTGGCCCGCTCGGCCCGTGCTCGCAACGGCGTCCCCGAGGGCGCAGCCGTCCGCGACGAGACCGGCCGCACGTACGTCGCCGGCACGGTCGCCCTGGACTCCCTGCACCTCAGCGCCCTGCGCACGGCGGTGGCGATGGCGGTGGCGTCCGGCGCGAAGTCGCTGGAGGCGGCGGCCGTGGTGACGGAGGCGGAGTCCGCGCCGGCGGAGGACCTGGCGGCGGTCCGCGACCTGGGCGGCCCCGGAACGCCGGTCCTGGTCGCCTCCCCCGACGGCACGGTCCGCGCCTCGGTGAGCGCGGGCTGACCCCCGTCGGCCCGGCGGGCGACCGTGGTACGGCGGGGGTTCGGGGATCAGGGACAATGGGCGCCATGAGCGTTCGCACCCAGTCATCCGAAGAACCGGCCGAGACTGTTCACCGGGCCGGCTTCGCCTGCTTCGTGGGCCGCCCCAACGCGGGCAAGTCCACCCTCACGAACGCTCTGGTCGGGCAGAAGGTGGCGATCACCTCCAACCGTCCGCAGACCACCCGGCACACCGTGCGGGGCATCGTGCACCGCGAGGACGCCCAGCTGATCCTGGTGGACACCCCGGGGCTGCACAAGCCGCGCACGCTGCTGGGCGAGCGGCTGAACGACGTGGTGCGCACGACGTGGGCCGAGGTGGACGTCATCGGCTTCTGCCTGCCGGCCAACGAGAAGCTGGGCCCCGGCGACCGCTTCATCGCCAAGGAGCTGGCGGGGATCCGGAAGACCCCGAAGGTCGCGATCGTCACCAAGACCGACCTGGTGGACGGCAAGACCCTGGCCGAGCAGCTGATCGCGATCGACCGGCTCGGCGAGGAGCTGGGCATCACCTGGGCGGAGATCGTGCCGGTGTCGGCCACGGCGAACCAGCAGGTGGACCTGCTCGCCGACCTCATCGCCCCCCTGCTGCCCGAGGGCCCCGCGCTCTACCCCGAGGGCGACCTGACCGACGAGCCCGAGCAGGTCATGGTCGCCGAGCTGATCCGGGAGGCCGCGCTGGAGGGCGTACGCGACGAGCTGCCGCACTCCATCGCGGTGGTCGTCGAGGAGATGCTCCCGCGCGAGGACCGCCCCGCGGACAAGCCCCTCCTGGACATCCACGCCAACGTGTTCATCGAGCGCCCCAGCCAGAAGGGCATCATCATCGGCCCCAAGGGCAAACGCCTGAAGGACGTCGGCATCAAGTCCCGCAAACAGATCGAGGCGCTGCTCGGCACGCCGGTCTTCCTGGACCTGCACGTGAAGGTCGCCAAGGACTGGCAGCGCGACCCGAAGCAGCTGCGGCGACTGGGCTTCTGACCCGAGCCATCCGACCTGTCGGCTGAGCACGGCGTGCACGGCGGCCGTCCACCGGCTGCACGCCCCGCAGGCCCACAAGCCGATGAGCTGACGGTCACACCCGCAAACCTCGACAACACCCGATTCTCGAATCTCAAGCAGCTGATCAATCCAGGGGCTCGCTACTCTCGCTGTCCGTTCGTGATTCGGCGGGCAGGAGCTGGACCAGGCCAATCCAGATCCCCTCGTCGACCTTGGACTGCATGGCGCGGACCCTCCAGCGGCCAGCGGGCAGTGGTACCGATGCCTCGGCGGGCATCCCGCCGTCGGGGTACTCAATTCCCAGGTCAGAGCCCGCTTCGGCGGAGTCCATGAGCACCGCCGGGCCGTCCGAGACCCAGACGCCGTACTCCTCCCACGCCGTGGCCGGGTCTGTCAGGACAGCGTCTGCCGCGGCCCTCAGTTCGGCCTCGGTGTCGGCGGTGCGCCACCGCAGGAACGCCCGATGCTGGGGCAGATAGCAGCTGCTCGCTGGCTCGTCCGCCAGCACGAGTGCCTGCGTACCGTTCTCGTCGATGGGGATCACACCGGCCAGATCGTCCACCGCGCAGGCCCGATCGTAGTCATCCGGAATGGTGGCGTCCCCCGCCATGAGACCAGTCTCCGTGCACCCGCCCCAGGAGGCCAGGGCGGAGACCGGGACGACGATGAGAGGGCCACCCATCGACTGCACCCAGACAGGCGTGGGACCGGAGGCATTGTCTGCGGTGGTTGAAGGGGTCATCACGCAAGTCAGTCTGTCCCCGCCCACTGACAACGCCCCCACGCTCAAGGACACCCGGCACGAGCAAGACGCACCGCCGCAAGCAGCAATAACAACTACGGGGTAACCGTTCCGCTGGTGTCCAGCGTTAGGCGGGGAGAATCAGTGGGTGTTGCCGTCGCTACTGCCGCCAGGGGCCGCGGAACGCACGGTGTCGCTGCCGCTGGCGGGGTGTCGGCGCCGAGGGACCTTGCTGCCACGCTCCGAGCCCGGTGCGGAGTATGGCTCGGACGGCCTGCTCGTAGTGAACTCCTCGGCCACGCCCACATCGGCGTAGCCGCCACCGTCTACACCCACGTCAGACTCCGCCTCCAGCGCGACGCCATCGACACCCTCAGCACTGCTCTTGACGGTCCTGCCAGCGCCGAGTCGACCCGCGACGACAGCGAAGACCCGCCGCTGTGCGGAGCCACCATCCGCTGACGTTGCCGTCAAACGACCCGAGGGGCCCTCCGCGCAGAAGCACGGAGGGCCCCTCATGTGCGTAGTGGCTACCGAACTCTCCATGAGGAATGACGTAATGGAGAGCCTTCAGCAAGCGCAGCCTACGCACCAGCGGGAGGATCCGGAACGTCCATCCCAATCAAATCTGGCCGTTTCTCTAGAGAGCCCCAGTCCAGGATCTCACGAAGCTTCCGAGACAACTCCCCTTCATCTACCTGAGCTTCACGCAGGCCCACTTCAACGGACGTCGAGATTCCAAGAATCTCTGCATCCTCGGCGGTGAATTCCAGCGCGAGAACCATATCGGAGAATCGCACGCTCCGTAGGCAGCCGTACACGGTGAAGCCTCGCTCGGTGGAGACGTTGTAGGAATCCATACCAGACTGGATTTCCTGCTCATCCGGTTCGTACGTGGATCGCTGAATTGAGAACGATCTCGGGATGCCGGACTCATCCACCCCGGCAACGCCCACCTCAAGGGCCTCTTCGTCCTCGTAATCCTCGAAGAACCCAACCTTCGTGGCGGACAATCTCATTGTTAGCGCCTCCTCCTTCCAGCTGTCCACGACCCGGCACCCTTGGCGCCGGACCATTCATACGTGACCGACACTCCCAGCTCGTTGACCATACGGTTCATCGCACCCTTGCACCGCGAGCAAGGGGGGAGCTGACCTTGCATCCTAACCGCATCACCGGCATTCAACGGGGACGTGCCGGCGAATGGGTCATTCGGGAGTGAAACCTTCGGCCCTGTGGAAGCACCCGACATACGCGAGAATCGATGCTCTGTATGCGTGAAAGCCGAGTTATTCGGATATCCAAGCGCAGCCTCTTCCGGCGTCATATCGCCGCTCTCCAGTGCAGTATTACTCGTGCTTCCGTCTGATGACGTCACAGAGATATCGCACATGTGCCCATTGCCGCCGGTGTTATGAACCAGGACCGGCGCATCCCCCGCCAGCACATAGTACGTATGGACGCCCTCGACCGTCAGGTCGTGTGTGCGCTGGAGCTTGGTGTACTGGTGGGTGGCGGTGATCGTGACGCGGTCGCCGGTCGAGGTGGGCAGGGTCATGCCCGGGCGGAGGTCGCCCGCGTCGATCCAGCGGTCGGCGGACTCCACCCAGAAGGGGTGAGTGGTGGTCGCCACGAGAGAGGCCGGAGGGGCGGGGCTGCCGGGCTTCTCCATGCCGGCGGCGGATGCCGTGGTGACCGTCAGGTCGACGAATTCCTTGTCGTCCTTGGTCAGGATCGTGCCGACGACCTCGCGGGTCGTGGTCTCGCCGGTCTCGGGATCGGTGGCCTTGATCTTGTCGCCGAGGGCGACTTCCTCGATGGGTTTGGTGGTGCCGTTGCTCAGCAGGACCTTGGTGCCGGGCAGGAAGCTGTGACAGGACTCTTTCTTGGAGAGGCTCTTGGCCTTGGCGACGGCAGCCTTGGTCTTCTCGCGGGCGACCTTCAAGGCGTCCTTGGCCTTGTCAAGGTTCTTGGAGGCCCGGCCGATCTCCCTGACGCCGTCGATCAGGTCCTCGACCAGCCCCGTCACCCGTTTGGCGAGTTTGTAGCCCTCCTTCCACTTCCACGGGGCGCCGTACTTTCTGAGGATCTTGCCGGCGATGCCGCCGGCGAAGCTGCCCGCGACGTTGAGCAGGGTCTCGCCGCAGGCACCGATGTCACCGCTGGAGAAGCAGTCCAGGGCCGCGTCGACGCCGACGAGGTCCTTGACGATCTTGATGATCACCGTGGCCGTGTGCTTGACGGACTGGCGGGCCTGGGAACTGCGATGCTCGGCGGCGGCCACGTGGCTCGCGGCCTGCCGCTGCGTGTCCTGTGCCTGCTCCGCCTTGTCGGTGGTCGGTCTGCCGCCATGGCAGGTCATCAGCCCGAGGCCGCACTCGGCGATGATCTCGCCGCTGGGGTCGGCGAAGGTGACCGGTGAGTTGTGCGCGTACGAGTACGCGTTCATCTGCTCGGGCGAGGTGTAGTCGATCAGCGGGTCCGGGGAGATGAACTTGCCGCTGTCGGCGTCGTATTCGCGTGCCCCGAGGTGGGTCAGGCCGGCCTGCTCGTCCTGGGTACCGCCGACGAAGCCCTTCTCCCCCGGCCACGTCCCCGTGGGGGTGCCACGGTCGGCGCCGTACGGGTCGAACCGGCGCTGGGAGACCGCGCCGGTGGCGGACTTGATGGCGAGGCCGCTGGTGCCCTGGTGGTCCGAGGTCAGGAAGGACAGGTCGCCGTTGTCCTGGCGTACGGCGACAGTCTGGCCGGAGAAGGAGTAGTAGCGGGTGGCCTCGACCTCGGTGCCGCCCTTGGGAAGGCGAAGCTCCATGCCGGGGAGGTAGACCGTGGTGGCCGTCGCGTCGCGGCGTACGACCCGGTCGCCGTCGGCGTTGTAGAGGTAGGTGGTCTGTTCTCCGTCGGCCTGGGTGGCTCTCGCCAGCTTGCCTTCGGCGTTCCAGTCGAGGGTCTGAGTGTCACCGCCGAGCGTGCGCGCGGTGGTGTTTCCGGTGGCGTCGTAGTCGTACGTCGACTGCCGGTCGCCGGTGGGCGTGGACTCGGTGACCTTGGTCAGGGCGTGCGGGCCGGCGTCGCCCTCGCCGTAGGCGTAGGCGCGGGTGACGTCGCCGGCCGGGTCGAGGGCGGTGTCGTGGCGGACCTCCTCGGTGCGGTTGCCGATCGCGTCGACCGTGTACGAGGTCCAGTACGGGGCCGGGCCGCCGAGCGCCTGCTCGCCGGGGGCCGCCGCGCACGCGCCGGGCGCGGTGCCGTTCTGGCCGCCGTGCACGGTGCCGTATCCGGTGGCCTGCGCGACGGTGGCCGCCGGGGTCCATGCCTCGGAGAGGCGCTTGCCACTGTCGTAGGCGAAGCACTGCACGTCCGGGGAGGCACCCGCGGTGTCCGAGACGGAGAGGATGTCGCCGGACTGGTCGTAGCTGTACTGGCTGCTCTTGACGGTGCCGGTCTGGCCCGCCTCGCCCTCCACGTCGACCGTGGACCGGGTCAGCCGGGTGGTGCCCTTCTCGTAGGAGAAGGTCTCCCACGCCTTCTTGCCGGCGCCGGTGGACAGTTCGAGCTGCTTGACCTCACTGGTCGGCGAGTACACCGTGTCGGCGACGTAGGACGTCTTGCCCGTCATCGAGGTGGGGCGCTGCAAGTCGTCGTAGTCGAAGGCGATGGCCTCCGAGGACAGGTTGCCGGCCGCCGGCATGCCCGTCCCGCGGACGGTGCCGTCGCGGTTGTAGGTGGTGGTGAAGGTGTAGACGCCGCTGAGGGCGCCCTCGGACTTCGGGATCGAGTAGGCGGTCTTGAGCGGGCGGTAGAGCGTGTCCATCGACTGCACGACGGAGGCGATGTAGTCGCCGCCACCGGTGAAGCGCAGTGAGGCGTACGCCTCGCCGAGCCAGCCCGCCTTGTCGTAGCGGGTCTCGGTCAGCTTGGTGCCGGTGTCCGGGTCGCCCTCCCAGGTGGACTCGGCGCGGCCCAGCTTGTCGTAGACCGTGGAGATCTTCTTGCCGCGGGCGTCCGTCGTGGAGACGGGACGGTCCAGGCCGTCGTAGGCGGTAGTCGTGGTGCCGGTGTCCGGGTCGACCTGCTCGGTCTTGCGGCCCAACTGGTCGTAGCCGAAGCGCCAGGAGTTCCCCTCGGCGTCGGTGACCGTCTTGAGCCGCCCCGCCGTGTCGTAGGTGTAGTGGGTGGCGCGGTAGCCGGCCGACGGGCCCTGCTCGGTGAGCACCGCGCCCTCGTGGTGGCGGAGTTCGGTCGTCCTGCCGTCGGCGTCGGTGATCGTCGTCGTCGGGACGCCGCCCTCGGGCGGCGTGACGTACGTGCGCTCGCCGTCGTACACGTTCGTGGTGCGCCATTGTTCGACGCCCGCCACCTGGAACACGTCGGCCGTGACGCGGCCCAGGCCGTCGCGCTGGTAGACGTGCTGCGCGCCCACCTCGCCGTTGGCGACCAGCAGAAGTGCGTCGGAGGGGGCACCCGCCGCGTTGTAGGTGGTGTTGGTCTTCTTCGGTTCGCCGGTGCCGTCGTAGAAGACGTCGCCGACCATACGGGTGCCGTCCGGGCCTTCGGTCTGCTTCTGCCGGGGGCGCAGCAGCGAATCGTAGAGCTGGTACTCGACGCCGTAGGTGCCGTCCTTCTCGATCTTCTCCGTCTTGATCGCGACGGGCTCGTCACGGCGTACGTCGTAGCTGTACTTGATGCTGGGCGACTGGGACTTGGCCCGGTCGGGCAGCCAGACCGAGGTGAGACGCCCGAGGGCGTCGTGGGCGAGGTCGGTGCGCTTGCCGTTGGGGTCGGTCTGGCCAGCCGACTGGCCCCAGGCGGGGGCGTAGTCGGTGGTCGTGGCGTGGCCGAGGGGGTTGGTCTGTGTGGTCCGGGAAATCAGTCCGTTGACGTCGGTGTAGGCGGTGGTGGTCTTCGCGCCGCCCGCGTCGGTCTGGGAAGTGGGGCGACCAAAAGGGTCGTAGGTGGTGACGCCGGTGACCTGGTAGGTGGCGGTGGTGCCGTCGTGCTTGGTCAGGCGTTCGGTGCGGGTGGCGTCGCCCCGGGTGGGGGCGGCGCCGAAGGCACCGTTGTCGTAGGAGGTGCGCTCGTCGGTGAGGACCTGGGTGCGCCGGTCGGGGGTGGTGGCGCAGTCGACGGTGACGGCCTCGCTGTGTGAGGGCAGGTCGTAGATGTTCTTCGCCGGGTTGTCCGCGTACCACAGGCGCGTACAGGTGTCGTCGGCGTCGGTGGAGACGTCACCGGAGTCCTCGGTCCGCTCGAGTCGGACGTTCGGCACGCCGGTGTCGTAGCTGGAGGCGGACCTGGTCTCGCGCCAACTGCCGTCGGACAGCAGGGTGTATCCGCGCGAGACGCCGGGCTTGACGACGGTGGCCTTCTGGGTGCCCCAGGAACGGGTCTGGGTCGCCGTGTCGTGTTTCCAGGGTTCGGTGATCGTCTTGGCGGTCACCTTGCCGTCGGACGGGGTGGCGTAGGTCCGGGTCTCGATCTCGAACCCGGTGTACTCCTTGTGGCCCGTGTACGTCTTGCCGGTGGAGTCGGTGGCGGTCTCGGTGCGCGTGCCGCCGCCGGGCTTCTTGTCGCCGTTCAGGCCGCGGAGGTAGGTGTGGTCGACGCGGGTCGCGGTGGACTGGCCGTCGCCGCTGGTCACGGTGGTCTCGCCGTAACCCTGCCACTGGCTCCAGGTCAGGTACTCGTCCTTGGTGATGCCGTCGGGTTCCGCGTACCGCCAGCCCGCGTCACCGTGATAGGCGTAGTCGGTGACCAGGTCGTCCCCGCCGCCGGTGCGGTCGGTCTGGATGATCTCCTGGACGACGTACTTGTGGAACCAGTCCGTCGTCGGGTCGATACTGCCCGGCGGGGACCAGACCACGGGATAGCAGCGCTTCGTCGACTCGCCCGGCTTCGGCAGGGCTCCGGCGGTGCACTGGGTGGGTGCGTAGGTGACGTCGAGCTGGGCACCGGTCTCGCTCAGCACGGTGGCCAGTCGGTAACGGTGGAATCCGTCGATGTTGTCGTCGTCGCTGTCGACCCGGTTGACCAGGGCGAGGCCCATCAGCTGCAGGGAGGGCAGCTTCTCGGTGCCGCCGACCCGGCCCTCGTGGGCGATCCCCGACAGCCACAGGGTGTGTGTGTCGTCGCCGTTGTCGAGGAACCGGTGGGTGAACGTCCTGGCGTCGACGTCCTGGTAGGTGCTCGCGCCCGTGCGCATCTGGGTCGTGATGCCGGTCAGCCGCTTGCGGGTGAAGAAGGTCTGCGAGGACTGGCCGGCGTCGCACTTGGTATCGGCCTTGCAGTACCGGTCGACGGGGGTGTCGGGCCAGTGGGCCGCGTTGGCCTCGGTGAACTTCGCGGGGGTGCAGTCGAAGTCCGTGGTGGGCAGGCAGCGTTCGGCGGTGTGGAAGACGATCCTGGCCGGGGCCTTGGTGTCGTAGACGGCGCCGTCCCGTTGCCCGTAGTCGACGCGCTCGAGATAGCCGCCCCGGTCGTAGGCGGTGCCGTTGACGTCGGTCTTGCCGTTCAGGGCGTAGTGGTTGGTCTCTGCCTTGTAGAAGTACGACAGGACGTTTCCGTGGCTGTCCTTGACGTAGTCGAGGTTCCACCGCCACGCCTGCGCGCAGTGCGCACTGGTGAACGTGGAGTTGTAGCAGGGTTCGCCGGAGTCGTCGCCGAAGACGGGCGCGGTCCAGGCCGAGTCGGTCTCCTCGTCGCCCGAACCCCAGCCGGGCAGCCGGTTCAGGCCGAACTGGTACTCGGTGCCGTCGGTGGTCGTGATCTTCCAGTACTCACCGTCGTTGTCACCATTGTGGGTGCCGGTGAGGTGTTCGACCTTGGCGCCGTCGTCCGAGGAGAGGTGCCATTCACCGGTCTCGTCGTCCTTGAGCAGTTGTCCGGCCGAACCGTTCAGCATGACGGTGGCGTTGTCGAACGCCCAGCACTGCTCGCCCGACGTCTTGTGACCGTCGTCCGAGCACGGCTTGTAGGAACGCTCCACGTACCCCGGCTCGTAGGAGAAGCCGTCGCCGATCCAGGAGCCCTGGTTGTTGGTGGCCGAGGTCCTCCCGTCGATCGCCTGCGAGGAGTAGCCGAGCCCGACCGTGGGGGTCAGGCCGCCGGGGGTGGGTACGGCGCGGACGGGATAGTTCCAGGAGAAGCCGCCGGAGGAGGGCGACACGTTCCAGCTCGCGGAGGGCGACAGCGAAGTGGCCTCGTACGTCCCCTTGTCGGACGAGGCACCGGGCTGCAGCGCCAGCACCGTGGCGTCGGCGCTGTCGGCCGTCGGGGTCGTGGCCGCGGCGGACGTGGTGGTCGGGCGGCCGGTGTAGAGGCCGGCGTCCGTGTGCGCCGTACCGCCGGTCCAGGACGTGGTGCCGGCGTGCTTCGTCGTTGCGCCGCCTGGCGTGCCGGGGAGCGTGACCTGCGCGCTCACCGTGTGGTGTGCCGTGTCGTTGGCCGAGCGCAGCGCCTTGGGGCGGCCGGGGCAGGCTTCACTTCCGAGCCGGGCGGTCAGGGCGCAGGCGGGCAGCTCGACCAGGCGCAGCCGAGCCCCGTATCCACCGCCGTACGCCTGGTCGAAGTCTGAGTAGTCGACACTCAGGCGCACCGTGTCGCCGCCCGTGCCGTCCGTGGGCCGCACCCGCAGCACTGCCGCGGTCCCGGTGCCGGCCCGCCGGGTCTGTTCTCGGCCCAGGACCTCGATGGCGACCTTCGGCACCGCGTCGGGGCGTGCTACCGGTCCGGTGTGCAGGGCCACCGGGTCGACATCGGCATCGCCCGCTGCGGAGGTGTCCTTCCCCGCCTTGACCCGGGTCACGGTGAGGGGGAGACCGCCGACGCCCACCGGCTCCCCGCCCTCGCGTCCTGGATCGACCTCCACGGTGGCGGTGCCACCCTGGGGCAGCACCGCCTTGCCGAGTGTCTTGACCGCAGCCTTCGCCGTCGGGTCCGACGGGAGGGGTCGCGCACGGGCGTCATGCCCGTTCGCGGGTGCGGCGCTGTCCTGGACGCCGGGACGGTGGGGGCCGTCGGGACGTGCGGGCAGCGCCTGGACGGTGGTCGCTGTCAGCGAGAGCAGGATGCCCAGCACCGTGGCGCCCAGCGCCCGGCGGGGTATGCGAAGTGCGAGCGAACGGCCTCTTTGAGGCATCGGAGAACTCCCGAAGGGTGTCGGGCTGACTGGCGGGTGTCGGGGAGCCTCTGCGGGGCCGGGGCTCGGGTGGTGCCCCGGCCCCGCAGAAGGCGGGCGGGCGCGCTACAGGTCCGTGTCCTCGGTCAACTGACTCATCCGTGCGATACCGATGGGGTCGACGACGCCGTCGTAGACACGGATCTCGTCCAGGGCGCCGGCGAAGTACTCGCTGCCTCCGTCCTGGGCGGATCGACCCACCTGGAGGCCGGCGGAGGAGGGCCACCGGGTGTGGTCCATGCCGACCGCGGTCGAGGTCAGCTGCCCGTCGACGTAGAGCCGCACCTGGTGGGTGAAGGAGTCGAACACGACCGCGAGGTGCTGTCCCGAGCCGTCCGCCGAGGGCAGCACCTGGTCGTCGGTGACCGTGGTCACCTGCGCGGTGGTGCTGTCGGTGTCGGTGACGGCCAGTTCCCACTGTGCGGTGGCGGCCTGGTAGCGGACCACGACCCGGTCGGTGTGCTCACCCGGGAGCGACAGCACAGTCTGCGAGGCGGTCGCACCGAGGTGAGCTGGGCACGCGCAGCGACCGTGTAACTGTCGGTGGCCGCGATGACGGGGGCGTCGGTGTCGGCCCAGTCACCGTCTCCGTCGAGGACGACGTGGCCGTCACCGACCAGGGCTGCCTCGTCGAACAGAGGATCCGCGGGCCGGTAGACGGCGGCGTCACCACGGAGATTGAGCGGCGGGCCGTCCGACTGGGTGTTGGCCGCGACGTGGTCGGGGGCCTCGTCGAGCGTCCAGTAGCCCTTGCGGACCGGCTTGACCGTGCCGAGCTGGGCAACCTGTGCGGCCGGCAGCACCCGGTCGTAGGCGCGCACCTCGGCCACATCGCCCTGGAAGGGGTCACGGTAGCCGGACCTGGCCAGGACACGGCCGATCTGCAGTCCGGAGAGCGACGACCACTGGGTGTGCCGAATCGCTGTCCCGGCTTCCCGACCGTCGATGTAGAGCCGCAGTTGCGGTCCGGCGTCGGCGTACGCGTCGAAGACGCCCGTGAGCAGGGTCCATTCGTCCTTGACGACGGTGCTGCCGTCGGCGACGGCCTCCCACCGGGTCATGGCTTGCACATCGGTGTCGGGGGTGGAGAACACCCACGCCTGCCTGCTGGCGTCGTACCCGAGTTCGAAGCCTGGCTCTCCGGTGCCGTCCTCGCTGATGGCGGCCATGTCGCGGTCGAGTGCGGTGGGCCGCACCCAGGCACTGACCGTGAAACTGCCTCCGGTGTCGAGCACCGCGTTCTCGGTGGCGAGCCAGGAGTCGGCCGAGCCGTCAAGGTGCGCCGCCGCGTCGACCGCACCGCCGGGGCCGGGGGCGCCGAAGGTGACCGCCGGGCCCGCCTGCGCCGGATGGCGGCCGGACTCGTCGTGGGCGAGGTCGCTGCCCGCTCCGTCGGCCAGGTTCCACTGACCGGCCGCCTGCTTGCCGTCGGTGACCAGGAACTCGTACTGCGCCGGGACACTGGAGTTGTCGGCGTTGTCGTATGCCTCCACGGTGACCCAGTGCCGCCCGGCCGTCTGCGGGGTCCAGGCGACCTCTGCGGTACCGGACTGCGCCGGCAGTGCGCTCAGTGCGGCGCCGTCGAAGCCGTAGCGGAATTCCTGCACGTCGGGGTCGGCGGCGGTGAAGCGGAAGGTGGACGTGGTGCCCACGCCGTCGTGCCAGATGTCGTCGGCCGGGTACTCGGCGGAGCTGACCGCAGGTGCTTTGGGCCGGGTGCTGTCCCAGATGAACTCGCAGCGCTGCGCGCTGCCGTCATAGCTCCACGGACCCCAGGCGTCTCCGTCGTAGGCACGCGCCGACCAGTAGACGACCGTGTTCTGCGGGATCTGCGGTTCGCCACTCGGTCGTTGTTTGAGGGAGTAGGAGAACACCGTGCCGGGGGTGGGCGACTTGTAGCCGGTGTCGTAGGTGAAGGAGCGGGCGGTGCCCCCGCCGTCCGTCCAGTCGACCTTGTACTGCATCTTCACCTGGTCGGTGGAGGACGACGTCTGGTCCGGGTCCCGTGCCTCGGCGCGCAGTTGCGGCAGCACGTCGGTGTAGGGCCGGCCGCTGCCCCAGGTGCACGTGCCACCGGGGTTGGACGACATCCGCCGGTAGTCGACCTGCTGGGGCGGATTGTTGTACGTGATTTTCAGGTAGGCATTGCCGCAGATCCTCTTCCAACCGCCGTAAGACGATTCGCTCTTGGCCTTCAGGCCGAGAGAGAGGGACGACCAGCCCCCGGAGGCAGCCGCCTTCGCCTCGCTCAGCAACTCACCGTTGCTGAAGTGCAGGTTGGCCTGGCTGGAGCAGGAGGTCGGCGAGATCTTCTTGTCGACGGTGGCGAGGTAGTCGTCCCAGTCGTCCTTGGTGTTCCCCCAGTCGCTGGACGAGGTGACCTTGTAGTTCTTTCCACCGATCCGGTACAGGTCCACCGGTTCGGCGCGTGCGTCGGCCCAGTACACGTGGGCGACTCGGGCGGAGAAATCGGTGCTGATGATCTGCTTGCCGCTGTAGTACGACATCGGGAAGGTGAACAGCAGGCGCCGCACCCCGATCCCCTCGCAGCTCTTCGGGCTGTAGTCGAGCGGGCACTTGCCCATGCCGGCGGAGTCGGAGTACTTCCAGTCCTGTTCGGACGGCATCCCCGACATGACCGACGTCCACGCGGTGCGCGACGTCGTCTTCGGGGCCGGGTCGATCACGACCGGGTAGACGGTGTCGTCGCCGCGCAGCAGGTCCCGGTCGGGGGTGAGGGTCAGCCGGTCACCGCTCACCTCGAGCGCGACCGGCGCCTTGCGCCCGCCGTGCGCCGGGTCCAGGGCGGGGCCTCCGGTCCGGGTGCCCTCGTCGGCGGCCGGCTTCACGGCGGCGCCGTTGCGGTGGGAGGCGGCCGGAGCGGACGCCGGGCCGGCGGCAGGCTCGGCGGTGGTGTTGCCGCCGCCGTCCGGGGCAGCGCCGACGGAGTCCCACATCATCGGGCCGGAGGACTCGAAGACGGTGCCTCCCACGGCGGAGTCGGTGGCCTGCAGCGACCCTCCGTCCGTCTCTCGCACCGTGAGCCCCTGCGTGGCGATGCCGAGTTCGATGCCGTCCAGAGCTGGGCTGGCGGCTGCTTCCGCGCTCTTGACGATCAGGTAGTGGCTGAAGCCCTCCGGCTCCGCCCGTACCGCCAGGTCCACACCGGGCAGGACCTCGGCGTAGCGGGCCGTGTCACCGTTCACCTGCGGCGCGGGCAGACTTCCGGCGAGCCAAGTCAGGGCATACTCCCTGCCGGCTCTGCGCATCCGGGCGAACGGCCCGTCGCCACCGCCCGAGAAGCTGAGTTCGACGGTGGCGGCCTTCGGCGAGTAGGTGCCGTCGGTGCGCTCGGCCAGCGTGTCGTCCACCGGAACCCAGCGTCCGTCGCGGCGTGCCCGTACCGGCTGTGTGTACTCCTGGGCCGTGAACGACCCGTCCGGGTTGGCGAACACGTCCCGCCGTTCCTCACGCAGCGACGCGACCTCCACCCGTGTGCCGGCGTCGGTGGCCGCAGCGCGAGCCAGGGCTTCCGTCGGGGCCTCTCCGCTGTTCCGGGCCTGCGCCACGGCCGGGCTGTACGCGGAGTCCCCCTGCGGCAGGGCATCACCCGCCGGCGCCAGCACACCGGCGGCCAGCAGCCCGGTGAGCAGCCCTGCGATCGCCGTCGGTCTCCGACCCGGTTTCCGGCGCCCTTCAGCGCGTGTCATCCCCACCCCTGTTCTCGTTCGCGGTACGCGCCACCGCGCCCGCTCGCTCCCTGACGACGCCCCGGACCGAGGTACTCGGCCCGCCCCTTCTCGGTATCGGCCTGCTCAGCGCAGAACGGCCCCGAAAGCCGTGCCGCCGGCCGGAATCCCGGCCGCCCCCGGCGCGTAGGTGTGCTTCGCCGCCCCGCCGCTGGCCACCGTCCAGTCGAACGCGTACACAGCTCCCGATGCGCCGGGACGCCCGTACGGAGCCCCCACAAGCAAGGCGTCCGGAGTCGCCCCGAGGGACGCACCGACATACATCCGCGGAGCCGGTTCTCCGGGGATGCCGTAACCCGGGTCGATCCAGGAGTCGGAGAGGCCGCCGTCGGCGGACAGCGCGAAGATCTGCACCCCGCCCTTGTCCGTGTGTTCGGGCCCGGACTCCTCACCGGGCACGCCGGCTGCCACGCGCAGGGTGGTGCCCTGAACCACCGCGGCGACCTGCTGTCCGAAATGGTCCGCGCGTTCGGCGGTCTCGGCGGTGCCGGTCACGTTCTGATGCAGTCCCGGCACGACGGTCGTGACCGCGCCCGCCGCGGTGACCTTGTAGACCGAGACCGAACCGGCCTCGGCGGTGTCCCCGATGGCCTCCCCCGGCGATCCCACCGCGACATAGGAGCCGCCCTTGTGGGTACCGGAGGCGTCCGGCATCGGGACGGCAGCGATCGAAGTGCCGTAGCGGTCACCTCTCTCGGCCACTCCCACGGCCGGCGACTCCTGGTTGGGTGCTCCCAGAGGTTCTGGACGGCCGGCCGCGTCCAGCGAGCCACCGAAGATCCAGAAGGCGCCGGCGAACGTCTCGGCACCGATCGCCTCCCCGGGCGCCCCCACTACGAGATGAGAGGGCGTGCCGGCCAGCGAGTATCCGAAACGGTCGTTCGCCTCGACAGCTCCGGCCACTCCCGGCGCGTCCTGGTCCACCCAGCCCCACGTGCCGCCACTGAGATAGTCCACCGCTCCCGCGTCCGGCACACTGCCCACGTCTTCACCGGGGATGCCCACGGCCAGGTAGGGAGCGCCGGAGGTGGGCCGCTGGGCGGCGACGGCGTAGCCGAACAGGTCTCCCGACTCGGCACCGCCTTCCACACCGTCCTGGCTCTGGTCGTAGGACGTGGCAGCGCCGACGGCGAGACCGGCCGGGTCCCCGTAGAGAACGTGTACGGCTCCCGCGTCCTGCGCGCCCGCCACATCCGTGTAGGGCGCGCCGACGACGAGGTCGCTGCATCCGTCACCGTTCAGGTCTGCCTGCGCCAGACTGAAGCCGAACTCGGCTCCCTCCTGAGCACTGCCCCGCACCCTGTCACTGTCCTGGTCAAGGCGCTCGGCCCCCATTTCCGTACCGCCGTAGACGACGGTCACGGCACCGGCGCGCGGCTTGCCACCGATGGTCGCCTCCGGGTCGGCGACGACCATGCCCCGCACACCGTCGCCGTTGAAGTCCGCATCGGCGTTTCCGGCCTCGCAGGCGGCCACCGCCGATGCCGGGCTGTCCGGTGCCGCGACGGTCAGCAGGCCGGCCAGTGCGAACACCGTGGCCACGGCACACCAGACTTTCCCGCGCTGCGGAATATCCCTCATGCCGACCCGCCCCTCCGTCAGTGGCACCTGATGTGCAGTCAAGGTCAAGGTCGCAGCGCGCTCAAGATCCAATGTCGGACATGCCCGAACCGTCACCGTCACAGAAACATCACAGGTTCCACATCGCTCAATCACAGGGTGATCGAAATGCGCGACGCATCTGTCGCCCCGTCTTGAGGGACACCGGGCACGAAGAGGTCGTCGTGCGGTTTCCTCGGGCGGTCCGTCATGTTCGCGACCCGGGACAAGCCCGAGCTCGGACAGCGAGACGCGGGCGACGGCTTCGCTGCGGCCCGGCGGCAGGGCGAAGAGGCCACGTCGGGGCGGCCCGCGCGGTCGCCTTCCGGCGCGGGTGCCGGGCGCACCGGTCATCGCACAGGCCGGACCGACCCTGCCACGGGACCGGCCCGGAGAGTGTCAGGCCGGGCGGCGGAAGCCGATGGTCGGGACTGCTCGGCGCAGGGGCCAGGGGCCGGGGAGGTCGTCGGGGATCAGGGCGGCGAGGAAGGCGTAGCGGCGCAGGGCCGGGTCCTCGCCCTGGACCGACTGGACCTTGCGCCACCAGGCGGCGATCTCGCCCCACCCGGGCGCCGACAGGGAGCCGCCGAACTCCTGGACGGAGAGGGCGGCGGTCAGACCGGCGAAGGCGAGCCGGTCGGCCAGCGGCCAGCCGGCCAGGGTGCCGGTGACGAACCCGGCGACGAAGACGTCCCCGGCGCCGGTCGGGTCCAGGGCCTCCACCGCGATCGCCGGGACTTCCGCGCTCTCCCCCGTACGCCGGTCCACCGCGTACGCGCCCTCCGCGCCGAGGGTCACCACGGCGAGCGGCACGTGCTCGGTCAGGGCGTGCGCGGCGGCGCGCGGGCAGGTGGCGCCGGTGTAGCGCATGGCCTCCTCCGCGTTGGGCAGGAACGCTTCGCAGTGCGCGAGGTCGGGCAGGCCCGCCAGGTCCCAGGCGCCGGTGTCGTCCCACCCGACGTCGGCGAAGACACGGGTGCCGCGCGCGGCGGCCTGGGCGATCCAGGGGGCGCGGACGCCGGGCGTGAGGGAGGCGACGGCCGCGCGGGCGCGCGGCGGGCAGTCGGGCGCCGTCTCCTGGGGCGGCGGCTCGTGACCGTGGGAGACCATCGTGCGCTCCCCCTCGTACGCCATCGAGACCGTGACCGGCGAGTGCCAGCCGGGCACGGTGCGCGAGGGGCCGAGGTCGATGCCCTCGCCCTGGGCGAGCGCGTCCCAGCAGTAGTCGCCGTAGTGGTCGTCGCCGAAGGCGGCGGCCAGCGAGGTGCGCAGGCCGAGGCGGGCGAGCGCGGTCGCCATGTTGGCGATGCCGCCCGGGCTCGAACCCATCCCCCGGGCCCAGGACTCTGTGCCGCGCACGGGGGCCGATTCGAGCCCGGTGAAGACGACGTCGAGGAAGACGGTGCCGGTCAGGTACACGTCCCAGAGCGGGTCCTGCGGGTCGCGCGCGGCGGCGAGGGGATCGACCCGAGGGTGGCTGTGCGCTCCCTCGGCCTGGGCGTGGCGGTGCGTTCTCAAGGCGGCCGGCATGGGCGGTGCGGCGGGTGCGGCAGGCACGTCGGACGCTGTGGACACGGTGGACGCTGTCACGGGGCGCTCCCTGGCATGGTGCGGATCAGGCCAGTGTGCACCACGCCGCCGACAGTCCGCGGGCGTCCCGGCGCGCTAGGAGAACGTGTAGGCGTCCACCTCGGCCAGGCAGCGTGCCCGCAGTTCCTCGTCGTCCTCCAGGAAGGAGGCGAGGAACGAGTTGCGGGCCAGTTCCCGCAGCCGTTCGTCGGTGAGGCCCAGGGCCTGGCGCACGGCGTCGTAGTTGTCGCCCGCGTAGCCGCCGAAGTAGGCCGGGTCGTCGGAGTTGACCGTGCACATCAGGCCCGCGTCGAGCATCGCGGGCAGCGGGTGGTCGGCGAGGGTGTCGACCGTGCGCAGCCGGACGTTGGAGAGCGGGCACAGGGTGAGCGGGACGCGCTCGCGCACCAGCCGCTCCACCAGCGCCGGGTCCTCGACCGAGCGCAGGCCGTGGTCGACGCGCTCGACGCCGAGGACGTCGAGGGCCTGGCGGACGTACTCGGGCGGGCCCTCCTCGCCGGCGTGCGCGACCCGGCGCAGGCCGAGCGCGGCGGCGGCCTCGTAGACCGCGCCGAACTTGACCGGCGGGTGGCCGACCTCGGCGGAGTCCAGGCCGACGCCGGTGATGCGGTCGAGGTGGGGCTTGGCGGCGTCCAGGGTCGCCATCGCCGACTCGGCGGACTCGTCGCGCAGGAAGCAGAGGATCAGGCGGGTGGAGACGCCGTGGTTCTCCCGGCTTCGGCCCAGCGCCCGCCACAGCCCCTCCACGACCGTGCCCATCTCCACGCCCCGGGCGAGGTGGGCCTGCGGGTCGAAGAAGATCTCCGCGTGCCGGACGCCCTGCGCGGCGGCGCGGGCGAGGTAGGCGTTGGCGAGGTCCTCGAAGTCACGTTCCGTGCGCAGGACGGCCATCAGTTCGTAGTACAGGTTCAGGAAGGACTGAAGGTCCGCGAAGCGGTACGCCTCGCGCAGGGCGTCCTCGTCCGCGTACGGGAGCGCGACACCGTTGCGGGCGGCCAGGGAGAAGGCCAGCTCGGGTTCCAGGGTGCCTTCGATGTGGAGGTGCAGTTCGGCTTTGGGCAGGGGCATCAGAGCATCGTACGGCGGTTTCACCGACGTTTCGGAACCGGGATGCGGGTGAGGTCGCGGGCCACGGTCAGCTCGCCGTCGAATCCGGCAGCCCTCGCCTGCCGCTCGAACTCCCCGGGGTCCGAGTACCGCTGGCTGAAGTGGGTCAGGACGAGGTGGCGCACGCCCGCGTCCCGGGCGGCGCGCGCGGCCTGGCCGGCGGTCAGGTGGCCGTGGTCGGTGGCGAGGGTCTCGTCCTCGTCGAGGAAGGTGGACTCGATCACCAGCAGGTCGCAGCCCTCGGCGAGCGCGTGCACGCCCGCGCAGAGCCGGGTGTCCATGACGAACGCGAACCGCTGGCCGCGGCGCACCTCGCTGACCTCGTCGAGCGGTACGCCGCCCAGCGAGCCCTCGCGCCGGATGCGGCCGACGTCGGGGCCCTCGATGCCGTGCGCGGCGAGGCGGTCGGGCAGCATGCGGCGGCCGTCGGGCTCGGTGAGCCGGTAGCCGTACGACTCGACGGGGTGGGAGAGCTTGCGGGCGTCCAGGGTGTAGGCGGGGGTGACGGCGAGAGGGCCGTCGGTGTCGACGGGGGCCTCGGTGAGGGAGACGGTCTCGCGGTAGGCGGTGGCGTACCGCAGGCGCTCGAAGAACCGCCGCCCGGAGCGCGGGTAGTGGGCGGTGACCTCGTGCGGGACCTGGTCGAGGTTGATGCGCTGGATGACGCCGGCGAGACCGAGGCTGTGGTCGCCGTGGAAGTGCGTGACGCAGATCCGGTTCAGGTCGTGGGCGGCGGCCCCGGCGCGCAGCATCTGGCGCTGCGTGCCCTCGCCGGGGTCGAACAGGATGCCCTCGCCGTCCCAGCGGAGCAGGTAGCCGTTGTGGTTGCGGTGCCGGGTCGGGACCTGACTGGCGGTGCCGAGGACGACGAGTTCGCGTACGGACACGGGGCTGTTCCGTCCCGGCCTATCCGGGGGGCCATTCGAGGCCGCGGCCGCCGAGGACGTGGGCGTGCGCGTGCCAGACGGTCTGGCCCGCGCCGGCACCGGTGTTGAAGGTGGTGCGGTAGCTGTCGAGCCCCTCGTCGTCGGCGACGGCCTGGGTCTCGCGCAGGACGTCGGCGGCGAGCTGCGGGGCGGCGGTGGCGAGGGCGGCGGCGTCCTTGTGGTGGGCCTTGGGGATCACCAGGACGTGGGTGGGAGCCTGGGGGTTGATGTCCCGGAAGGCGACGGTGGTGTCCGTCTCGCGGACGATCGTCGCGGGGATCTGACCTGCGACGATCTTGCAGAACAGGCAGTCGTCCTGGGGTTCCCCTGCCATGGGGTGCTCCTCACGCCGGTGATCTTTCGGGGCTCATCGTATCGGCGCAGCCGCGGGCAGCGGTGCCGCCCGCCCCGGCTGCGGCAGCGGTTGCCGCCCAGCTGCGGGCAGTCGTGCCTCCCGCAGCGCCTGAACGGCCTGGGAGGCACCCCCAGGGGCGGCACGGGTGGGCGCGGGCGGCGCCCCCGCTACGCCGGGCTGCGCACCCGCCCCTTTGGCCGACTGGGGCGCAGGGCGCGTTCACCGGTGCCCTGCGCCGGAGTGAGCGCCGGGGTGGGTGCGCTCGCCCGCGCTGGCGGGGTGCCGCTGCGCCCACCCGTGCCGCCCCCAGCGGCACGACTGCCCGCAGCGGCGGCACGGGTGCCTGCAGCGGCGGCGCGGCTGCCCGCAGCGGCGGCGTGCTGCAAGGTCGTCGCAGGCTACGGCAGCGTCGGCGGGGTCTTCGCCGGGGTTTCCTCCAGGGCTGTCAGCGCCAGCGCGATCGCCTCGTCCAGTTGCGGGTCGCGGCCCGCCGCGTGGTCCTGGGGGCGCTGGGCGACCTCCACGTCCGGGTCGACGCCGTGGTTCTCCACGCCCCACCCGTAACCCTCCAGCCAGAACGCGTACTTCGGCTGCGTGATCAGCGTGCCGTCGACCAGCCGGTAGCGGCTGTCGATGCCGATGACGCCGCCCCAGGTGCGGACGCCGACGACCGGCCCGATGCCGAGCGCCTTGATCGCCGCGTTGACGATGTCGCCGTCCGAGCCGGAGAACTCGTTGGCGACGGCGACGACCGGGCCGCGGGGCGCGTCCTGCGGATAGCTGGTCGGCCGCATGCCGCGCGGCAGGTCCCAGCCGACGATGCGCCGGGCCAGCTTCTCCACGACCAGCTGGGAGGTGTGCCCGCCGCGGTTCTCACGGACGTCGACGACCAGCCCCTCCCGCGCCACCTCGACCCGCAGGTCGCGGTGGATCTGGGCCCAGCCGGGCGCCTGCATGTCGGGAACGTGCAGGTAGCCGAGCCGGCCGCCGGACTGCTCGTGGACGTGGGCGCGCCGGTCGGCGACCCAGGCGTGGTAGCGCAGCGGCTCCTCGTCGGCGAGGGGGACGACGACGGCGTGCCGCACCTCTCCCCCGCCGGACGGCGAGATGGTCAGCTCGACCGGCTTGCCCGCCGTGCCGACGAGCAGCGGTCCAGGGCCGGTGACCGGGTCGACGGCCTGTCCGGCGACGGCGACGATCGCGTCCCCGGCGCGCACGGCGACACCGGGTGCGGCGAGCGGGGAGCGGGCGTCGGGGTCGGAGGTCTCCGAGGGCAGCACGCGGTCGATGTGCCAGGCGCCGTCCTCGTGGCGGGAGAGGTCGGCGCCGAGCAGGCCCTGCCGGGCGCCGGAGCCGTGGCCGCCGCGCGGGGTGACGTAGGCGTGCGAGGTGCCGAGTTCGCCGTGCACCTCCCACAGGAGGTCGACCAGGTCGTCGTGGGTGGCGACGCGGTCGAGGACGGGCCGGTAGCGGTCCAGGACGGCGTCCCAGTCGACGCCGTTCATGTCGGCCCGCCAGTAGTGGTCCCGCATGATGCGGCCGGTCTCGTCGAACATCTGCCGCCACTCCGCGGCCGGTTCGACGGTCTGCCTGATCCGCCCCAGGTCGACGGTGATGTTGGTGTCGCTGTCCTCGTCGCCGGAGGCCCGCCGGTCGCTGGGGACGACCTTGAGCCGTCCGTCGGTCCACAGCAGCACCCGCTTGCCGTCGCCGCTGACCTCGAAGTGGTCGGCGTCGGCGCCGAGGTGCTCGACGCGCTGCTGCGCGAGGTCGTACCGCTCCAGCTCGGTGTTGGGGTCGGGGTCCTCCGGGTTGGCGCGGGAGGCGCCGAGGACGCCGGTGAGCGGGTGGCGCAGCCACAGGACGCCGTCCTTGGCGGCGCGCAGCCCGGAGTAGCGGGCGGCCTCGACCGGGAAGGGCACGATCCGGTCGGCGAGCCCCTCGATGTCGATCCGCGTGGTGGGCGTGCCCTCGCTGTCGGGGGTCTCCTCGCGGTCCGGCGTCTCGAAGGGGCGCCCGTGGCGCTGCGGGCCGAAGGGCGAGGGGGTGGTCGCGGCGAGGGTGATCAGGTAGGGCCGGGCGCCCTCGACGAAGGCCAGGTCGAAGACGTGCTCGTCGTAGACCGGGTCGAAGGAGCGGGTGGAGAGGAAGGCGAGGTGCTTGCCGTCCAGGGTGAAGGCCGGCGCGTAGTCCTTGAAGCGCAGCGGCGTCGCCTCGCTCACCGACAGGTCGGTGGTGTTGGCGAGCTTGAGCCGACGCAGCGGTTCGGGGCCGGGGTGGGACCAGGCGAGCCAGGCGGAGTCGGGCGAGAAGACGAGGCCGGAGGCGTCGCCGTCCTCGCTGCGGTCGACCTCGCGGACCTCCCCGGTCTCGCGCTCCACGAGCAGGACCCGTCCGTCGTGCGAGGCGACGGCGGCCCGGCTGCCGTCGGGGGCCATGGCGAGGTTCAGCACCCGGCCGAGCTGTCCGGCGGCCAGGCGCCGCGCGGTGGCGCCCGGGGCGAGGCCGGTGGCGGGCGCGAACTCCAGGGCGTCGTCGCCCTCGGCGTCGGTCACCCACACCACCCACTCCTCGCCGTCGGCCCGGAAGGTGCGCGGCAGCCGGGTGCGGACGCCGGGGGTCGCCGCGAGGGCGCGGGCGGGTCCCGAGCGGTGGGTGACCCAGTGCACGCCGCCGCGTACGGCGACGGCGCTGCCGCGCGCGGTGTGGTCGGGGGACGCCGAGCCGAACCAGCGGGCGGCGTTGACCGGGTACGGCTGGAGGTCGACGCGGGCGCCGCCGAGCCGGATGTCGAGCCGGCGCGGCTCGGCGCCGTCGAGGTCGTCCAGCGTCCACAGTTCACCGGCGGACGCGTACACGACCCGGGTGCCGTCGGTGGCCGCGTGCCGGGCGTAGAAGCCGTCGGTCGGTGTGTGGCGGCGCAGGTCGGAGCCGTCGGCGAGGGAGGAGTAGAGGGCGCCGGTGCCCTCGTGGTCGGAGAGGAAGGCGATCCGGTCGCCGACCCAGAAGGGGTACTCGATGTTGCCGTCGAGGTCGGCGTGCAGGCGTACGAACTCGCCGTCGTCCTCGCGGTCGATCCACAACTTGCCCGCGGTGCCGCCCCGGTAGCGCTTCCACCAGGCGGCCTCGCGGCCCATCGGCGCGGAGAGCAGCACGGTGTGCGGGCCCCGCGCGACGTCGCCCACGGGGCCGTACGGCAGGGTGGTGGCTGGTCCGCCGTCGAGCGGGACGGCGCGGGCCCAGCTGCGGCGGAGGCTGGCCTGGCCGTAGGTGCTGAGGGCGAGGACATGGCCGTCGGCGGTCCAGCCGCGTACCTGGGTCCTGATGCTGCCCCAGTGGGTGAGGCGCTTGGCGGGGCCGCCGTCGACGGGCGCGACGTGCACCTCGGGAGCGCCGTCGCGGGTGGAGGTCCAGGCGACCGCTGTGCCGTCGGGCGAGATGCGCGGGTGGTTCACCGGCACGTTGTCGGCGCTGACCCGCCAGGCCCGGCCGCCGTCGAGCGGGGCGAGCCACACGTCGTCCTCGGCGGTGAAGGCGACCAACTCGCCGTGCGGGTGCGGAAAACGGAGGTAGGCAGACGCTACGGGCTGTGTCACCCCTTCACCCTATGCAGGGGCGCCGTCCGCCGACAGAGGTTTGGATCACATACCGGCCACCCGTGCCCGCCCGGCTGCGGCTCACTTGCCCTCCACCGGACGGCAGTGCGGGTCGTCCGGGCACCAGATGGTGCGGGTGACGGTCACTGTGGGTCCGGGCTGCCCCGGGGAGGGGCGGTCGGCGGGCGGGGCGCCGGTGGCGTCGCAGTTGCCCAGCCCGTTGACGTGGAAGACCTGTTCGCCGCCCACCTCGGCGGTGAGGTCGCCGCGTACGCAGGTGCCGTCGACGACGCGGGTGACCTCGCCGTCGACGGTGATGTCCTTGCCGTCGTCGGTCTCGCCCTCGCAGTCGACGGCGACGACGGTCTCCACCTCGTCCTGCTCACCGGCCGGGGCGGTCGCACCGTCGCCGTCGCCGTCGCGGGAGGCGGTGCACGTGAGCCACCGCACGGGTGCCTGCTGCCGGTCCAGTTCCCGGGTCACGGTCTGGTCGGTCGTGTACGACACGGTGGTGGTGCCGAGCCCGCCCGGTTCGCACGCGACGAGCCCCGCGACGGCGGCGGCCGCACCGACGGCCACCGGCACCGCGCGCGCGATCCGCCTAGATGCCCCCGCGCTTCGCGTCGCTGCCACCGCGCTTCGCCTCGATGCGCCCCTGCTTCGCCGTGATGCCCCCATGGACGGCAGCGTGCCACCGGTGCGCGGCGGACGGTAGGGCGCATACGGCCACTCCTCACCACCCCGGGGAGGGCGGCGGCCCTGCGGGTGCCGTCAGGACCAGCGGCCGGTGCGGGTCAGCAGGGCGGCGGTGGCCGCGGTGCCCGCGGTGGAGGTGCGCAGGACGCTGCGGCCCAGGCGGTAGGGGTGCGCGCCGGCCTCGGCGAAGAGCGCCAACTCGTCCGGGGAGACGCCGCCTTCGGGGCCGACGACCAGCACGATGTCGCCGGAGGCGGGGAGTTCGGCGGCGGACAGGGGGGCGTCGCCGCTCTCGTGGAGTACGGCGGCGAAGGCGGCGTCGGCGAGAAGTGAGGCAACCTGCTTGCTCGTCGCCGCGTCCGCGACGTCCGGGAAGCGGACCCGGCGGGACTGCTTGCCGGCCTCGCGCGCCGTGGCCCGCCACTTGCCGAGCGCCTTGAGGCCGCGCTCGCCCTTCCACTGGGTGATGCACCGGGAGGCCGCCCACGGCACGATCGCGTCGACGCCGACCTCGGTCAGCGTCTCGACGGCCAGCTCACCGCGGTCGCCCTTGGGGAGGGCCTGGACGACGGTGATGCGGGGCTGCTCGGGCGGTTCCTCGTGGACCGGGTCCAGCTCCGCGAGGACGAGGCGGTCCTTGCCCTCGGCGGCCCGCACCACGCCCTCGGCCCAGCGTCCGCGCCCGTCGGTGAGGACCACGCCCTCGCCGGGGCGCAGCCGCTTCACGGAGACGGCGTGCCGTCCCTCGGGGCCGTCGAGGACGTACTGCCCTCCGGACAGGTCCCCGGGGGCGAGGGAGTCGACGACGAACACCGGTGCCGTCATCGGCCGGTGCCTCCCGTCGTGTAGGCGGCGTAGTCCGACAACGCCGTCCCGGCGGCCGCGAGTTCGGCCACCAGCACCTCCACCAGCTGTCCGGCGGGCAGTTCCCGTGCCATCCGGTGGCCCTGCCCCGCCCAGAGCGCCATGCCCTGCGCGTCGCCCGCCTTCGCCGCCGCCTTGCGGATGGGCGAGGTGAGGTGGTGGACGTCGGGGTAGGCGGCGGGCGCGTAGGGGCCGTGCTCGCGCAGGAAGCGGTTGACCAGGCCGCGGGCGGGGCGGCCGGAGAAGGCGCGGGTCAACTCGGTGCGGACGAACAGGGGGTTGGTCAGCGCCTGCTTGTGCAGGGCGTGCGCGCCGGACTCGGGGGTGGCGAGGAAGGCCGTGCCGAGCTGGGCCGCGGCGGCACCGGCCGCGAGGACGGAGGCGATCTGGCCGCCGCGCATGATGCCGCCGGCGGCGACGATCGGCAGGCTCACCGCCTCCCGTACCTGGGCGACCAGCGACAGCAGTCCGGTACCGGCGCCGCCGGTCTCCGCGCTGTCGCGGTGGGTGCCCTGGTGTCCGCCGGCCTCGGCGCCCTGCGCGATCACCGCGTCGGCGCCGGACCGCTCGACGGCCCGGGCCTCCTCGGCGGTGGTCGCCGCGACCAGGGCGAAGGTGCCGACGCGGTGCAGGGAGTCGACGACCTCGGGGGCCGGGACGCCGAAGTGGAAGGAGACCACCGGCACCGGGTCGTCGACGAGTACGGCGAGCTTGGCGTCGTAGCCGTCGTCCCGGCCGCTGTCGGGGTCGCCGAGTTCCGTCTCGTACCAGGCGGCCTCGCCGGCCAGCTGGTGGGCGTAGACGCCGACGGCGGCGGGGTCGGCCGTCTCCGGTTGCGGGAGGAAGAGGTTGACGCCGAAGGGGCGGGAGGTGAGGCTCCGCAGCTGTTTGATCTCCTGGTACATCCCGTCGGCGGTCTTGTACCCGGCGGCGAGGAAGCCCAGCCCGCCCGCCTCGCAGACCGCGGCGGCGAGCGGCGGCACGGAGACGCCTCCCGCCATCGGTGCCTGCACGATCGGGTAGGGGAAGAGATCGGTCACGGAGGACATGACCGCATGTTGTCACGCCCTCCGAACAAGTCCGAATCCGGGCTTCCGTTGGCATACGCCAGAGTCATCCGCATCCCGGACGCCTCCGGCACCCCGCCCCCACGGGCGCCGGTCGACCGGCGCCGACGGCCCCCGAGCCACCGGCCGCGGCGGGCGGCCGACACCCCTCAGGTACGCCGGCCGGCACCCGTAAGCACGCCGGTAGACGCCTCTCGGTACGCCGGTCGGCACCCGTCAGCACACACGGGTCAGCGCCCGTTGAACGCGTCCTTCAACCGCGAGAACAACCCCTGCTGCCCCGGCTGGAACTGCCCCGTCGGCCGCTCCTCGCCACGCTGCTGGGCCAGTTCGCGCAGGAGGCGTTCCTGTTCGGGGTCGAGCTTGGTGGGGGTGGTGACCTCGACGTGCACGATGAGGTCGCCCCGGCCGCCGCCGCGCAGGTGGGTGATGCCCCGGCCGTGTTTCGGGATCGACTGGCCGGACTGGGTGCCGGGCCGGATGTCGACCTCCTCCAGGCCGTCGAGGGTCTCCAGCGGCACCTTCGTGCCGAGCGCCGCCGCCGTCATCGGGATGGTGACCGTGCAGTGCAGGTCGTCGCCGCGGCGCTGGAACGTCGAGTGGGGCAGCTCGTGGATCTCGACGTACAGGTCGCCGGCGGGGCCGCCGCCGGGGCCGACCTCGCCCTCGCCCGCGAGCTGGATCCGGGTGCCGTTGTCGACGCCGGCCGGGATCTTCACGGTCAGGGTGCGCCGCGAGCGGATGCGGCCGTCGCCCGCGCACTCCGGGCACGGGGTCGGGACGACGGTGCCGAAGCCCTGGCACTGCGGGCAGGGCCGCGAGGTCATGACCTGGCCCAGGAAGGACCGGGTGACCTGCGAGACCTCACCGCGGCCGCGGCACATGTCACACGTCTGGGCCGAGGTGCCGGGCGCCGCGCCCTCGCCGTTGCAGGTGTTGCAGACGACGGCCGTGTCGACCTGGATGTCCTTGGTCGTGCCGAAGGCCGCCTCGTCCAGCTCGACCTCGATGCGGATCATCGCGTCCTGGCCGCGGCGGGTGCGCGAGCGCGGCCCGCGCTGCGACGCCGTACCGAAGAACGCGTCCATGATGTCCGAGAAGTTCCCGAAGCCACCCGCGCCGAAGCCGCCCGCGCCACCGCCGGCTGCCTGCGAGAGGGGGTCGCCGCCGAGGTCGTAGACCTGCTTCTTCTGCGGGTCCGAGAGCACCTCGTAGGCGGCGTTGATCTCCTTGAACCGCTCCTGGGTCTTCGGATCGGGGTTGACGTCCGGGTGCAGCTCGCGGGCGAGCCTCCTGAACGCCTTCTTGATCTCGTCCTGGGACGCGTCGCGGCGTACGCCTAGTACGGCGTAGTAGTCCGTGGCCACCTACGACTCCGCCAGGATCTGTCCGACGTACCGTGCCACTGCGCGTACCGCTCCCATCGTTCCCGGGTAGTCCATGCGGGTCGGTCCGACCACGCCGAGCTTGGCAACCGCCTCGCCGCCCGAACCGTAGCCGACCGACACGACGGACGTTGAGTTGAGTCCCTCGTGGGCGTTCTCGTGACCGATTCGGACGGTCACGCCCGGATCCTTCGCCTCGCCGAGGAGCTTGAGGAGCACGACCTGCTCCTCCAGCGCCTCCAGCACCGGCCGGATCACCAAGGGGAAGTCGTGCCCGAAGCGGGTCAGATTGGCGGTGCCGCCGATCATCAACCGCTCCTCGTTCTCCTCGACCAGCGTCTCCAGGAGAGTGGAGAGCACGGTGGAGACCGTACCGCGATCCTCGGCCTCGAAGGCCTCGGGCAGCTCCTCGACCAGAGCGGGCACGTCCGTGAAACGGCGTCCCGCGACCCGGCTGTTGAGCCGCGCGCGCAGATCCGCGAGGGATGCCTCGCCGAACGGCGCCGGACAGTCGACCATCCGCTGCTCGACCCGGCCGGTGTCCGTGATCAGCACGAGCATCAGGCGGGCGGGCGCGAGGGCCAGCAGCTCCACGTGCCGCACGGTCGAGCGGGTCAGCGACGGGTACTGCACAACGGCGACCTGCCGGGTCAGCTGCGCGAGCAGCCGGACCGTGCGGGCCACGACGTCGTCGAGGTCGACGGCGCCCTCCAGGAAGTTCTGGATGGCGCGCCGCTCGGGCGCGGTCATGGGCTTGACGCCGGCCAGCTTGTCGACGAAGAGCCGGTAGCCCTTGTCCGTCGGGATGCGCCCGGCACTGGTGTGCGGCTGGGCGATGAACCCCTCGTCCTCCAGGGCCGCCATGTCGTTGCGCACGGTGGCCGGTGAGACGCCGAGGTTGTGCCGCTCGGTGAGGGCCTTGGAGCCGACCGGCTCCTCGGTGCCGACGTAGTCCTGGACGATGGCGCGCAGCACCTCGAGCCTGCGTTCACTGAGCATTCGCGCGCACCTCCCGGGTGTCCGCCCGTGTCCTGCTGTTTCGTCTGTCCTGCCGTTTTGTCCTGGCACTCATGGTGTGCGAGTGCCAGACTTCCCCGGCCCAGTGTACGGCCGTGGGGTACGCCCACGGCAAGGCCGGTCGACGTGGCCGGTTCGGTACGGCTGGTTCCGTGCGGCTGGTTCGGTACGGGTGGAGGGGGCGGCTGGTTCGGAACTGCTGGTTCGGTACAGCTATGGGGGTGCGGCTGGTTCGGTACGGCTGGAGGGCGCCCGTGCCGGGAGCCGCGTCGGGAGGTGCGCGCGCCGGTAGCGTCGCCGTCATGAGTGCGACGTGGGACGAGCCTGGGTGGGAGCGGCTGGCGGCCGGGGTGGGCCGGTGCCGGCTGCCGGGCTGGGACTGCACGGCCGGCCTGGTCCTCGGCGAGGGCGCGGCCCTGATGGTCGACGCCGGCTCCGGCCTGGGCGAGGGCGCCCGGTTGCGCGCGGGGGCGCAGCGGCTCGCGGGGCACCGTGTGACACATCTCGCGCTGACCCACCCGCACTTCGACCACGTCTTCGGCGCCGCTGCGTTCGCGGGCGCCCGGGTGTACGGCGCGGTGGGCACGGACGCGCTGTTCGCGGCGGGCGGACACGGGCGCGAGGCGCTGCGCGCGGACGCGGTGGCGGAGGGTCTGGACGCGCGCCGCGCGGAGGAGGCGGCCGACGCGCTCGTGCGGGTCCCGCACGAGGTGAGCGGCGAGTGGACGCTCGACCTGGGCGGCGGCCGGCAGGTCCTGCTCGCGAACGTGGGCCCGGGCCACACCGGCCACGACCTCGCGGTGCTGGTGCCGGGCGAGGTGGAGGTCGTCTTCTGCGGGGACCTGGTCGAGGAGTCCGGGGAGCCGCAGGCGGGCCCCGACGCCGTACCGTCGCGCTGGCCCGCGGCCCTGGACCGGCTGCTGGAGCTGGGCGGCGCGGACGCGCTGTACGTGCCGGGTCACGGGGCGGTCGTGGACGCGGGGTTCGTCCGGGCCCAACGGGACGCGCTGGCCGCCCGTTTCGGCGTGTCGCGCTGATCACGGGGCGCGTGTTTCTCGTATCGTCGGCAGAATGCGCCAGTACTCCGCCGACCTGACCCCTCCGTGGAAGAAGCCGCAGCCCGTCCCCGAGGTGCCGGCCGATCCGGGCCTGGTGGTCGAGGAGCCCGGCACCGGCTTCTGCGGCGCGGTGATCGGCTGCGAGGCGGGCACGGTGACCCTGGAGGACCGCTTCGGCAAGCACCGGGTGTTCCCGATGGAACCGCGCGGCTTCCTGCTGGAGGGCCGGGTGGTGACGCTGGTGCGGCCCTCGTCCTCCGCCGGTCCGGCACGGCCCTCCCGCACGGCGTCCGGTTCCGTCGCCGTCCCCGGCGCCCGCGCACGGGTCGCGCGCGCCGGGCGCATCTACGTCGAGGGGCGGCACGACGCCGAGCTGGTCGAGAAGGTCTGGGGCGACGACCTGCGCGTGGAGGGCGTGGTCGTGGAGTACCTGGGCGGCGTGGACGACCTGCCGGCGATCGTCGCCGACTTCGCCCCGGGGCCGGACGCGCGGCTGGGTGTCCTGGTGGACCACCTGGTGCCGGGCTCGAAGGAGTCCCGCATCGTGGAGTCGGTGACGAGCGAGCACGCGCTGGTCGTCGGGCACCCGTACATCGACATCTGGGAGGCCGTGAAACCGGCGTCCCTCGGCATCGACGGCTGGCCCCGGGTGCCGCACGGCCAGGACTGGAAGAAGGGGGTGTGCCGGGCCCTGGGCTGGCCCTCGGACAACACCGGCGCGGTGTGGCAGGCGATCCTGGCCCGGGTGGACTCCTACAAGGACCTGGAGCCGGCGCTGCTGGGCAGTGTCGAACGGCTCATCGACCATGTGACCGTGTCCTGAGCGTCCCGGGGCCGTTGGCCGTGCGAGGCCCGGTGGGCTGCTCTCCGCCGTCCGCGGAGATGGTCCGTCGATCAGCTCGTCCACACGGCCGAGCAGTGCGCGCTCCCCGCAGAAGCGGGGATGACCACTCTCAGTCCACCAGGTCCCGCACCACCGCGTCCGCGAGCAGCCGTCCGCGCAGGGTGAGCACCGCGCGGCCGTCCGCGTAGGGCTCCTCCTGGAGGAGGCCGTCGGACAGTGCCCGGCGGGACGCCGCGAGGCCCTCCTCGTGGAGGAGCGGGAGCGGCACGCCTTCGCGCAGGCGCAGTTCCAGCAGGATGCGCTCCACGCGGCGGTCCTCGTCCGTCAGGACCTCGCGTCCGGCGCCCGGCGACCTGCCCGCCGCCAGCGCTCCCGCGTACGCGCCGGGGTGCTTCACGTTCCACCAGCGCACGCCGCCCACGTGGGAGTGCGCGCCCGGACCCGCGCCCCACCAGTCGGCGCCCCGCCAGTACAGCTCGTTGTGCAGGCAGCGCCCGGCGTCGGAGGTGGCCCAGTTGGACACCTCGTACCAGTCGAATCCCGCCGCCGACAGGGTCTCCTCGGCGATCAGGTAGCGGTCGGCGTGGACGTCGTCGTCGGTCATCGGCACCTCGCCGCGCCGGATGCGCCGCGCCAGCTGCGTGCCCTCCTCCACGATCAGGGCGTACGCCGAGACGTGGTCGGGTCCGGCGCCGAGCGCGGCGTCCAGCGTGGCCCGCCAGTCGTCGTCGGACTCGCCGGGGGTGCCGTAGATCAGGTCGAGGTTGACGTGGTCGAAGCCGGCCGCGCGGGCCTCGGCCACGCAGGCCTCGGGGCGGCCAGGGGTGTGGGTGCGGTCCAGGACCTTCAGGACGTGCTGCTTCGCGCTCTGCATGCCGAAGGAGATCCGGTTGAAGCCGCCCTCCCGGAGGGCCGCGAGGTACGCCGGGTCCACGGACTCCGGGTTGGCCTCCGTCGTGATCTCCGCGTCCGGTGCCAGGCCGAACTCGTCGCGGATCGCGCCCAGCATCCGTACCAGGTCGCCGGCGGCCAGCAGGGTCGGCGTACCGCCGCCGACGAAGACGGTGCGGACCTCGCGGGGGTCGTCGCCGAGCACCTTGCGGGCCAGGCGGACCTCGTCGACGAGGGTCTCGGCGTAGTTGTCGCGGGAGGCGAGGACGCCACCGGTGCCGCGCAGCTCGGTCGCGGTGTAGGTGTTGAAGTCGCAGTAGCCGCAGCGGGTCGCGCAGTACGGCACGTGCAGGTAGAAACCGAGGGGGCGGTCGGCGGCCCCGGCGAGCGCGGACGCGGGCAGGGCACCGTCGGCGGGGACGGGGTCGCCGTCGGGGAGTGCGGAGGGCATGTGCTCCATTGTCCCGTACGCCGCCGTTGCGCGGGTCGGCGGCTACTCGGCCTGGAGCACCAGCAGCGCCAGGTCGTCCTCCGGGGGCCTGGGACCAAACTCGTGCACCAGGCGCCTGATGCGCTCGGCGACCAGCTTGACGTCCAGCCCCGTGCACCCGGCCAGCGCCGCGGCGAGCCCGTCACCGTCGTCGAACTGGAGGGAGCCGCTGCGCCGCTCCGTGACGCCGTCGGTGACGCACAGCAGCGTGTCGCCGGAGAGCAGCTCGAAGGTCTCGCTGACGTACGTCGCGTCCTCGACGACTCCGAGCAGGGTCTGCGGGCTCGCGACCGCGCGGACGGTGCCGTCGGGGCCGAGAAGCAGCGGCAGCGGGTGCCCGGCGGAGGCGAGGGTGCAGCGGACGCCGCCGTCGAAGGGGACCAGCTCGCCGTAGAGCAGGGAGAGGAAGCGGGTCTGCGGACCGTCGCCCGGGGCAACCGGCGGGCCGCCCGCGGCGACCAGGGCGCGGGCGGCGGCGTCCGCGGCCTCGGTGGCGTCGTCGAGGAGGAGCTGGTTGAGGCGGTCCAGGACGTCGGGGACGCCGTACCCCTCGCGGGCCAGCAGCCGCAGCCAGGGCCGGGCGAGCCCGATGACGACGGCGGCTTCGGGGCCCTTGCCCTGCACGTCGCCGACGGCGAAGCACCAGCGGCCCTCGCCGGCCGGGAAGAGGTCGTAGAAGTCGCCGCTGGGGCCGCCCTTGTCGCACGGTTCGTAGACGAGGGCGCTGTGCACGCCGGGGATCTGGGCGACGGCACCGGGGAGCAGGCCGCGCTGGAGGACGGCGCTGATGGTGGCCTGCCGGGCGTACTGGCGGGCGGTGCCGAGCGCGAGCGCGACCCGGCGGCTGAGGTCCCCGACCAGACAGGTGACCTCGCCGGGGAAGCCGGGGGAGCCGGCGGAGCCGGGAGCGTCGGGAGCGCCGGGAGCGCCGGGAGCGCCGAGGTTGACGGGGGAGCCCGGGGAGCCGAGAGTGCCGGGGTTGCTCGGTGAGCCCGGTGAGCCCGGAGTGCCGGAAGAAGTGGAAGTGCCGACTGAGGGACGTGGGTCGGCTGAGGCAGGAGCGCCGCCGGAGGCGGAAGTGTCGCCGGAGACCGGCGCGTCGAAGGTGCCTGCCCGGCCGATGACCAGGGTGCCGAGCGGGCGGCCGGCGGCGACCAGGGGGTAGGCGAGCGCGACGCCGCTGCCGGGGCCGAGCGCGTCGCCGGGCCAGGGGTGGTCGACGGGGCCGGGGCGCCACGGGTCCCGGTTGCGGGGCGGGTCCTTCTCCAGGGCCAGGCGCAGCTCGTCGGGGTGGCTCTCCCCCGCCTGCCGGACGCCGGTCAGCCGGGCGCCGACGACCGTGCCGGGGTCGCCGCTCCAGGCGCCCCGTCCCAGGGACCCGTCCTCCAGCCACACGCCGCACCAGTCGGCGAGCCGGGGCACGATCAGCTGGCCGGTGAGGGCGGCGACCCGTTCCTCGTCGAGCTGCCCGGCCAGGAGGTCGGAGGCCTCGGCGAGGAAGGACAGGGCGTCGCGGCCGAGCCACTCGCGGTCGCGCGAGCAACGGCGGACGCTGCTGCCACCCCCACCGTCTCCTCCGTCCCCACCGGACGCGCGGGCCGGGCCGTCGAGGACCGTGGCGCCCTCCCCCGCGGCGGGCAGCACTCCCTGGCGGACCGTTTCGGCGTATGCCTCTACCTGATCCGCGATTCCGGGCAGCTCAAGCGCCTCGGCCCCCGTGCCCGCACCCCCGCCACCGGCGCCCGCACGGTCGGCGGTCTCCGTGCCGCCCGCCGGCAGCCGCGCCCACACCGTCTTCGTGCCCGGGCGGTACGTGATCCCCCAGGACTCCGAGAGCGCGGCGACGAGCCCCAGGCCGCGCCCGCGCTCGGCGGGTTCCTGCGGTGTCTCGTGGTCGCCGGCCGCCGGCGCGAGGGAGGGAAGGAGGTCCGTGGCCTCGACGACGAGCGCGCCGGTCTCCTCCACCCGGCAGCCGACCTGCACGTCGGTACCGGCGTGCACGACGGCGTTGGTGACCAGCTCGCTGACGACGACCAGGGCGTCGTCGGCCCGGTGCTCGGAGAGCCGTTCCGTGCCGGGCAGGCCCAGCGCGGACCACTCGGCGAGCGCGGCCCGCACCATCGCGCGGGCGGCGCCCGGCGCAAGGGAGCTGCCCAGCAGGGTCACGTGCGCCCGCGTGCACTCCCGGGCGGACGCCTCGGCGTGCGCGGGCGCCGCGTTGGCGCGGAAGGCGGTCTCCCGCTGCGTCGGAATGGCCCCCATGGACGCTCCCTGGGCAGTTCGTGCGACGTTCTCGCAGTCAGTGCCGACAGCGTGACAGACCGACCCTGCCCATAAGCGCGGAGTTACGGAAGTGGGCCACCATGAGTGAGAACCGTGGTAGGCGGCTGCTCGAACCCGGCCGAAAGACGGACGAATTCGAGCATTCCGCCACGCGGTGCCCCGGCGCGCGGCGGCGCCGCGCACTACGCCTCGCGCGAGCCCGCGTACATCTCCTCGATCAGGCCCTTGTACTCCCGCTCCACCACCGGCCGCTTCAGCTTGAGGCTCGGGGTGATCTCGCCGTGTTCGACGTCGAGGTCGCGGGGGAGCAGGCGGTACTTCTTGATGGTCTGCCAGCGCTGGAGGCCCTCGTTGAGCTGCTTGACGTAGCCGTCGACCATCTCGACGGTCGCGGGCGCCGCGACGATCTCCGCGTACGGCCTGCCCTCCAGGCCGTTCTCCTTGGCCCACTCCGTGATCGCGATCTCGTCGAGGGCGATGAGCGCGGTGCAGAAGTTCCGGTCGGCGCCGTGCACCAGGATGTTGGAGACGTAGGGGCAGACGGCCTTGAACTGGCCCTCGACCTCGGCCGGCGCGATGTACTTGCCGCCGGACGTCTTGATGAGGTCCTTCTTGCGGTCCGTGATGCGCAGGTAGCCGTCGGGCGACAGCTCGCCGATGTCGCCGGTGTGGAACCAGCCGTCGGCCTCGAGGACCTCGGCGGTCTTCTCGGGCAGCTTGTGGTAGCCCTCCATGATGCCGGGGCCGCGCAGCAGGATCTCGCCGTCGTCCGCGACGCGCACCTCGGTGCCGGGCAGCGGCTTGCCGACCGTGCCGGTGCGGTAGGCCTCGCCGGGGTTGACGAAGGACGCGGCGGAGGACTCGGTGAGGCCGTAGCCCTCCAGGATGTGGATGCCGGCGCCGGCGAAGAAGTAGCCGATCTCGGGCGCGAGGGCGGCCGAGCCCGAGATGCAGGCGCGCAGGCGGCCGCCGAAGGCCTCGCGGATCTTGGCGTAGACGAGCCGGTCGGCGACGGCGTGCTTGGTGCGCAGGCCGGCGGGCGCGCTCGCGGTGCCGGTGCGCTTGAAGTTGTCCTGGGTGACCTTGGCGTACTCGCGGGCGATGCCGGCGGCCCACTGGAAGATCTTGTACTTGGCCCCGCCGCCCGCGCGGGCCTTGGCGGCGACGCCGTTGTAGACCTTCTCGAAGATGCGGGGCACGGCCGCCATGTAGGTCGGCTGCACGATCGGCAGATTTTCGATGATCTTGTCGACCCGGCCGTCGACGGCGGTGACGTGACCGGCATCGATCTGGCCGGAGGTGAGCACCTTGCCGAAGACGTGCGCGAGCGGCAGCCACAGGTACTGCACGTCGTCCTTGGTGACGAGGCCGGTCGCGGAGATCGCCTTGGCCATGTAGGACCAGCAGTCGTGCGGGAGGCGGACGCCCTTGGGCCGGCCGGTGGTGCCCGAGGTGTAGATGAGGGTGGCGAGCTGGTCCTTGGTGAGGGCGCCGACCCGCTCCTTGATCAGCTGCGGGTCCTTCTGCAGGCGTGCGGCGCCCCGGCTCCGGAGTTCGTCGAGGGTGAGGACCCAGTCCTCGGAGGTGTCGGCGCCGGCCGCGTCGATCACGACCACGTGGGTGAGGTCGGGCAGCTCGGCCCGCTTGTCCCTCGCCTTGGCCAGCTGCGCGGCGTCCTCCGCGATCAGCACCCGGCTCTCGGAGTCGGAGAGGATGTACGCCGACTCGTCGGCGTTGGTCTGCGGGTAGACGGTGGTCGTCGCCGCGCCCGCGCACATGATGCCGAGGTCGGTGAGGATCCACTCCAGCCTGGTCGAGGAGGCCAGCGCCACCCGCTGCTCGGGCTGCACGCCCAGCTCGATCAGGCCGGCGGCGATCGCGTAGACCCGCTCGGCGGCCTGCGCCCAGGTGAGCGACTGCCAGTCGTCGGGACCCTCGCCCGAGGCCGGCGGCACCGGGTGGCGGTACGCCTCGGCGTCCGGCGTGGCCGCCACCCGCTCCAGGAAGAGTCCCGCCACGGAGGGCGGACGGTTCTCGATCAGTGTCTGTGTGTCGCTCACGACATCCTCCGGGCCCGCGACGGTGCGGCTGGCTCGTTGCGGCTGGCTCAGGTGCGGCTGGTTCACTCTCGGGCGGTGTTCAGGGGGCTGCTCGGGCAGGTGCCCGCACACTTGTTTAACTCACGAGTAACTACGGGGCAGGCATCAGGGTAAAGGGCGACCGGCCGCCGCGTAAGAGCCCGCGCCCTGTCATTTCCTCCAGACGCCCGCCCGTGACATGCGAAGAGACCCGCCGCACTTTCGTACGACGGGCCCCTCCGTATCCGTTTCGCCCGGACGTGGCGTGCCGCGCGGCGGTTACTTCTTGCCCTTGCCCGACCCCGCGTTGTCGTCGCTGGACAGGACCGCGATGAACGCCTCCTGCGGAACCTCCACGGAACCCACCATCTTCATCCGCTTCTTGCCCTCCTTCTGCTTCTCGAGCAGCTTCCGCTTGCGGGAGATGTCACCGCCGTAGCACTTGGCGAGGACGTCCTTGCGGATGGCGCGGATGGTCTCGCGGGCGATCACCCGGGAGCCGATGGCGGCCTGGACGGGCACCTCGAAGGCCTGGCGCGGGATGAGCTCGCGCAGCTTGGCGACGAGCCGTACGCCGTACGCGTACGCCTGGTCCTTGTGGGTGATCGCCGAGAAGGCGTCCACCTTGTCGCCGTGCAGCAGGATGTCGACCTTGACCAGGCTGGAGGCCTGCTCGCCGGTGGGCTCGTAGTCGAGGGAGGCGTAACCGCGCGTCTTCGACTTCAGCTGGTCGAAGAAGTCGAAGACGATCTCCGCGAGGGGGAGGGTGTAGCGGATCTCCACCCGGTCCTCGGAGAGGTAGTCCATGCCGAGCAGGGTGCCGCGCCGGGTCTGGCACAGCTCCATGATCGAGCCGATGAACTCGGTCGGCGCGAGGATCGTGGCGCGCACGACCGGCTCGTAGACCTCGTTGATCTTCCCCTCGGGGAACTCGCTCGGGTTGGTGACCTCGACCTCGGTGCCGTCCTCCATGACCACCCGGTAGACCACGTTGGGCGCGGTGGCGATGAGGTCGAGGCCGAACTCGCGCTCCAGCCGCTCGCGGATCACGTCGAGGTGGAGCAGGCCGAGGAAGCCGACGCGGAAGCCGAAGCCGAGGGCCGCGGAGGTCTCCGGCTCGTAGACCAGGGCGGCGTCGTTGAGCTGGAGCTTGTCCAGCGCCTCGCGCAGCTCGGGGTAGTCGGAGCCGTCCAGCGGATACAGGCCGGAGAAGACCATGGGCCTGGGGTCCTTGTAGCCGCCGAGGGCCTCCTCGGCGCCCTTGTGCTGGCTGGTGACGGTGTCGCCGACCTTGGACTGGCGGACGTCCTTCACGCCGGTGATCAGGTACCCCACCTCGCCGACGCCGAGGCCGTCCGCGGAGAGCATCTCGGGCGAGTTGGTGCCGATCTCCAGCAGCTCGTGGGTGGCGCCGGTGGACATCATCCGGATCCGCTCGCGCTTGTTGAGCTGGCCGTCGATGACCCGGACGTACGTCACGACACCGCGGTAGGAGTCGTAGACGGAGTCGAAGATCATCGCGCGGGCGGGGGCGTCCTTGACGCCGACCGGGGCCGGCACGTCGGAGACGACCCTGTCGAGCAGCGCGTCGACGCCGAGACCGGTCTTGGCGGAGACCTTGAGCACGTCGTCGGGGTCGCAGCCGACCAGGTTGGCCAGTTCCTCGGCGAACTTCTCGGGCTGCGCGGCCGGCAGGTCGATCTTGTTCAGCACGGGGATGATCGTGAGGTCGTTCTCCATCGCCAGGTAGAGGTTGGCGAGGGTCTGGGCCTCGATGCCCTGGGCGGCGTCGACGAGGAGGACCGTGCCCTCGCACGCGGCGAGCGACCGCGAGACCTCGTAGGTGAAGTCGACGTGCCCCGGGGTGTCGATCATGTTGAGGATGTGCGGGGTGCCCTTGTCCTCGGACGGGGCCCACGGCAACCGCACTGCCTGGGACTTGATCGTGATGCCGCGCTCGCGCTCGATGTCCATGCGGTCGAGGTACTGGGCGCGCATCTGCCGCTGCTCGACCACACCGGTCAGCTGGAGCATCCGGTCGGCGAGCGTGGACTTGCCGTGGTCGATGTGCGCGATGATGCAGAAGTTGCGGATCAGCGCCGGGTCGGTACGGCTCGGCTCGGGCACATGGCTGGGGATCGCGGGCACGCAGGGTCCTGATTCTTGAGGCGTCCGCAGTGTCTGCGGTCTCGGGTCTCGGGTCGGATCGATACGTAGCCTCCATCGTCCCACGGTCGGGGAGCCGGGGTGGGTCTGGGACGGCCCACGGGACCGGCGGGGCGCGGGCGGAGGGCCGGGGCGGGACCGTGTTTTGGGCGCTCCACGCCCCGCTGGTACTGTGGGTGGCTGTGTCTCATGCCCTCTCAGCGCGAGGCACTCCTTCAAGAAATCACCGGTTCGGGATCCGTGCGGTCTCGTGCCTGAACCTGCAAAGGCTCATTCGTGGCGAACATCAAGTCCCAGATCAAGCGGAACAAGACCAACGAGAAGGCCCGGCTGCGCAACAAGGCCGTCAAGTCCTCTCTGAAGACCGCGATCCGCAAGACCCGCGAGGCCGTCGCCGCGGGTGACGCCGAGAAGGCCACCGCGTACCAGCGCGTCGCTGCGCGCGAGCTCGACAAGGCCGTCTCCAAGGGCGTCATCCACAAGAACCAGGCCGCCAACAAGAAGTCGGCGCTGGCGCAGAAGGTCGCCGCTCTCCAGGGCTGACCCCTCGTCCGGTCCGATCAGTCGGCCGGCCTCGTGTCCGGCCTGATCGTTGTCCGGCCTGATGGTCTCATCGCCGGGTGACCCCGGCACCCCTCCCGTGAGGAACGTCGAGCCCTCTACCTCGATTCACGGACAGACTTTCGCAGTACGCCACGCTGCGACAACGCCCCCGGACCCACTCCGGGGGCGTTGCTGTGTCCGGTGGGGCCGCGGGCCTGCGCCCGGACCTCAGACCCGTTCCAGAGGCCGGTGCGGCCCCGTGGGAAGCAGCACTCCGATCGTGTCGCCCGGGTGCACCGTGCCGCCCTCCTTCACGATGCTCATGATCCCCGCCTTGCGCACGATGTTCCCGGCCTCGTCACGGCCGACGACCTGCTTCAGCAGCCCGTCCTGGAAGATGTCGATCTGCAGGCAGGGATTGCGCAGGCCGGTCACCTCCAGCACCGCCTCACCGATGTGCAGCAGCGTGCCGACCGGCAGGGCGAGCAGGTCGATGCCTCTGGTGGTGATGTTCTCGCCGAGGTCGCCGGGCGCCACCTCGAATCCCTCCGCACGCACCTCGGCGAAGAGCTCCTCGTGGATGAGGTGGACCTGGCGCAGGTTCGGCTGGGTCGGGTCCTGTGCGACCCGGGAGCGGTGCTTGACCGTGACGCCGGCATGGACGTCGCCCTCCACGCCGAGCCCGGCGAGCAGTGTGATGCTGTCCCGGTTCGGCTTGGTGAACGTGTACTCGCCGTTGCTGCTTACGGCCGTCACTGTCCCGCTCATTCCCACAGCCCCCTCCTCGATGGCACTGAGTCCTTGATGGTGCAGGCCCCTACGCCCGCCCCCGGGACCGCGCCGCCCGGGCGACGGTCACCACGGCCTTCTCCAGGGCGTACTCGGGGTCGTCGCCGGCGCCCTTCACCCCGGCGTCCGCGTCGGCCACCGCGCGCAGGGCCACGGAGACGCCGTCCGGTGTCCAGCCGCGCATCTGCTGCCGGACCCGGTCGATCTTCCAGGGCGGCATCCCCAGCTCGCGGGCGAGGTCGGCGGGGCGTCCGCCGCGGGCGGAGGAGAGCTTGCCGATGGCTCGTACGCCCTGCGCGAGGGCGCTGGTGATCAGCACCGGTGCCACTCCGGTCGCCAGCGACCAGCGCAGCGCCTCCAGGGCCTCCGCGGCACGTCCCTCGACCGCCCGGTCGGCGACGGTGAAGCTGGATGCCTCGGCGCGCCCGGTGTAGTACTGCCCGACGACCGCCTCGTCGATGGTGCCCTCGATGTCGGCGGTCAGCTGGGACACCGCCGAGGCGAGCTCCCGCAGGTCGCTGCCGATCGCGTCGACCAGCGCCTGGCACGCCTCGGGGGTGGCCGACCGCCCGGCCGTACGGAACTCGGCGCGCACGAAGGCCAGCCGGTCGGCGGGCTTGGTCATCTTCGGACAGGCCACCTCGCGCGCGCCCGCCTTGCGTCCGGCGTCGAGCACGCCCTTGCCCTTGGCGCCGCCCGCGTGCAGCAGGACGAGGGTGATCTCCTCGGCGGGCGCGCCGAGGTAGGCCTTGACGTCCTTGACCGTGTCGGCGGACAGGTCCTGTGCGTTGCGTACGACCACGACTTTGCGCTCGGCGAAGAGCGAGGGGCTGGTGAGCTCGGCGAGGGTGCCGGGCTGCAGCTGGTCGGAGGTGAGGTCGCGTACGTCCGTGTCGGCGTCGGCGGCCCTGGCGGCGGCCACCACCTCCTGCACGGCACGGTCGAGCAGGAGGTCCTCCTGGCCCACGGCAAGGGTCACCGGGGCGAGAGGGTCGTCGTTCGCAGTCTTCCTGGCCATCGCGACAAGCATCGCACGCGCCACCGACAACGCCTGCCGGGAGCGGCCCCGCCTACGGCTCCTCGCGCCAGCCCTCCCACTCCCCCGCGAAGGCGTCCAGCTCGCCGGGGTCCAGCCGTGCCCGTTCGTCGCGCACGAGGAGGAGCCACTGGGCGTCCTCCGCGTCGTCCTCGCCGGCCAGGGCGTCCCTCAGGAGCCGCGGCTCCTCGTCGGTCCCGAACCGCTCCCCGAGCGCCTGGGCCGCCTCCTCGGCGGCGTCGCGGTCGGGCAGCACCAGGACGTGTCTCACATCGCTCACGGACGCCATTGTCGGCCACCGGACGACGGGCCGGACGACGGGCCGGTGGGCGGGCGCCGGGCGCCGGGCGCCGGGCGCCGGGCCGAAGGGTGGCCGGGCGCCGGGTCAGCCCTTGGGCACGATCTGCACGTCGAGGTCGATGCGGATGCTGGGGCCGACGACGGCGATGCCGCGGGCCAGCATCGTCTGCCAGCTCACCGTGAAGTCGTCGCGGTGGAGTTCGGTGGTGGCGCGGCAGGCCGCCCGCGTCTCGCCCTCCATGCCGTTGCCGAGCCCGAGGTACTCGGCGTCCAGCGTGACCGTGCGCGTCACACCGTGCAGGGACAGCGCCCCGGTGACGGCCCACCGGTTGCCGCCGCGGTGCGTGAACCGGTCGCTGTAGAACTCCAGGGTCGGGAACCGCTCCACGTCCAGGAAGTCGGCGGACCGCAGGTGGTCGTCGCGCATCTGCACGTTGGTGTCGATCGACGCCGCGCCGATCACGACGTGCATGGCGGACTGCTCCATGTCGTCGGCGATCCGCACCGCGCCGGCGAAGGAGTTGAACCGGCCGTGGATCCGGGCGAGCCCGATGTGCCGCGCGGTGAACGCGATCGAGGAGTGCGCCGGCTCGATCTCCCACTCGCCCGACGCGGGCAGCGCCGGCGGCTGGGCCACCTGGAGCGTCACGTCGCCGAGTGAGGCAAGCGCGTCCTCGGTGACCGTCGCGGAGGTCCGGTACGGCGTGTAGCCCTCGGCGGACACGGCGAGCCGGTACTCCCCCGCGGGCACCGTCGCCACGAACGACCCGAAGGGGTCCGTACCGCCGCCGACCACCTTGCGCCCCATGGCGTCGCTGACCGTGAACTCCGCGTGGGTCACGGGGGCGTTGACGGGATCGAGGACGCGGCAGCTCAGCACCCCCGCGTCCGGCGGGGTCCGCACCGCCGCCAGGGGACCCGCCCGCTGCGTCCGCTTCGTTCTGTTCCCCAGCAAGCGGCCGATCATCTGCGACATCCTCTGCACGACATGCGACAAGTAGTTGACGGAATAACATTCGATCACCGATGTGACTTTCGTGGCAACACGGGCCCACATCGCGGGAAACCGTCGCATGTGCTGGAAGTACACGGGAGCGACCCGTGTGATGCCGTATCACCGCACCCGGCAGCATTTCTCACGGTCGAGCAGGCCGGTACGCGTCGGAGCGCCCGGGAGCACGTCGGGGCACGTCGGGCACGTCGGGGCACCGTCAGGGCACTTCCGGAAGGCGACCACGATGCTGAGCTGACGCGGCACAGGGCCCACCCTCACCCACCCGCACGGGGCCGCTCCCGGAGAGCCTGATCGCCTACGGCGCCGGGACACCGGCCTCAGTCTCCGGCCACCCGCAGCTCCCTTCCCGTGCCCGCGACCGCCAGTGCCCCGTCCCGGTCCGTGCGCAGCACCGTCGCTCCCTGGGCGCGCAGGGCCGCGACCGTGTCGGGAGCCGGATGTCCGTAGCTGTTGTCCTCACCGCAACTGATGAGCGCCAGACGGGGAGCGATGTGCCGCATGAGGGCGAAGTCCTGGTGGGCGGAGCCGTGGTGGGCGACCTTCAGGACGTCGACGCCGTGCAGCGCCGCGGCCGCCGGGGAACGGGCCAGCGCCCGCTGCGCCGGGGGTTCCAGATCGCCGAGCAGGAGCAGGCGCAGGCCCGCCGTCCGGACCAGGAGGGTGACGCTGGCGTCGTTGGGGCCGCCTTCCGTGCCGGGTGCCGCGGTCGTCGGGGGGCTCGGTGGGGGCCACAGCACCTGCCAGGAGAGCGGGCCCGAACGCCGCTGCTCCCCTGCGGCGGCCCGCCGTACGGGGACCCCGTGGGCCGCGGCCCGTCTGCGGACCGCATCGGCCTGGTCCGCGGGCTCCGCCAGGGCCGTCGTCTCGATCGCGCCCACCGAACGGCCCCGCAAGACCCCGGACAGCCCCGCGACATGGTCGGCGTGGAAGTGGGTCAGCAGGACCAGGGGGACACGTGTGATGCCGAGCGAGCGCAGGCAGTGGTCGACCAGGGCCGGGTCGGGGCCCGCGTCCACGACCACGCCCGTGTTCTCCCCCGCCGCGAGCACCAGCGCGTCGCCCTGGCCCACGTCGCACATCACCATCCGCCAGCCTTGCGGGGGCCAGCCCTTGATCACCCGGGGCAGCGGCGGCGGCTGCACCACCACGAGGACGAGCAGCAGTGCGCAGACGCCGCACCACCACGGGTGCCGCAGCAGGCGTCGCCCGACCAGGAGCACGCCGACGGTGACGAGGGCGAGCAGCGCCGCCCCCGCCCAGCTGCCCGGCCAGTCCACTCCCGCGCCGGGCAGCGCGGCGCCGGTGCGGGCGATCTCCGCGATCCACCCGGCCGGCCAGCCACCGCACCAGGCCAGGGCCTTGGCCAGCGGCATCAGCACCGGTGCCGTGGCCAGCGCCGCGAAGCCCAGCACTGTGGCCGGGGCCACCGCTAACTCCGCCAGCAGGTTGCACGGCACGCCCACCAGGCTGACCCGCTCCGACAGCACGACGACGACCGGCGCGCACAGCGCCTGCGCGGCACCCGCGGCGGCCAGCGCCTCCGCGAGCCGGGGCGGCACCCGGCGCCGCCGCAACGCCGCGCTCCACCGCGGGGCGAGCGTGAGCAGCGCTCCGGTGGCCAGTACGGAGAGCAGGAAGCCGTAACTCCGGGACAGCCAGGGGTCGTAGAGCACCAGGAGCAGGACCGCCGTCGCCAGCGCCGGGAGGAGCGACCTGCGGCGTCCGGTGGCCAGGGCGAGCAGCGCGACGGAGCCGCAGGCCGCCGCCCGGAGCACGCTCGGGTCGGGACGGCAGACGACGACGAAGGCCAGGGCGAGCAGCCCGCCGAGCAACGCGGTCGTACGCAGGTGCAGGCCGAGGCGGGGTGCCAGACCGCGGCGTTCGCTGCGCTGGGCCAGACCGGGCGGGCCGAGGAGCAGCGCGAGCACGATCGTGAAGTTGGCTCCGCTGACGGCGAGCGTGTGTGTCAGGTCGGTCTCCTTGAACGCCTCCTCCAGTTCCGGCGTCACGCGTGAGGTGTCGCCGACGACCAGGCCCGGCAGCAGCGCCCGCGCGTCCGCGGGCAGGTCCTCGGTCGCCTCGCGCAGGCCGGCCCGCAACCGCCCCGCCAGGCGTTGCGTCGCCGACGGCTCCGCCACCACGTCCGGTGGCCGTCGGTCGACCCGTACGCGCAGCACCGCGGCGATACGGTCCCCGCGCTGCCGCGGGGGTGCCGCCCGGGCGGTGACGCGGAGCCGTGTGGTGGGCAGCAGGCCCAGCCAGCGGGAGGTGCCGGGTCCCGTGCTGGGCGCTCGTGAGTCCTTCGGCGGCTTGTCGGGGGCGCGGTTCCCGGTTTCCCCGCCGACGTCCACGAGGAGCAGCACCGGTGTCCGGGTGACAGCGGTCGCCCCTCCCGTCTCCGTCACCCGGCGCACGTCCGCCTCGATCAGCACCGTGGGCGGCACGGCGCGGTTGCCCCGGACACGGGGCCGGGTCAGGCGGGGGTCGGCGGTGACCTCCACCTCGGCGGTGACGGTGGCGAACTGCCGGGCCAGCGTCGGCACCGGGCCCCTGCGCAGGTCCGCGCCGTGCAGCGCGGCCGAGGCCGTGGACGCCGCGACGCAGAGGAGCAGAGCGGCGAGTGCGGCGTGGCGACCTCCGCGCGACCGCCCCCGCCTCTGCCCCCGCCTCCGGTCCCGCACCGGCCTCAGGAGCAGGGCCCCGGCCAGGAGGAGGCTGCAGGCCGCCACTCCCACCGCCCAGTTGGCCGGCGCGTCCAGTACCAGGGCCGCCACCGCCCAGGCCGCGAGCGCGGGCGGCACCAGGCGCAGGTCGGCGGGGCCCTCCTGGCGCGGATGGGCCGCGCCCAGCCGGTGCCCGGAGGCCGCGTGCACGGGGGCCCGCGTGGACGGCGCCCGTCCGGCGGTGGCGTCCGGCGCGCCTGCCGCCCCCGGCCCGCCCGGCCGGCCGACATCCGTTCCCGCGTCCGTTCCCGCGTCCGTTCCCGCCTCCGTGCTCATGGCCGTACGAGGTCACGCAGGTCGGCGAAGCGGCGTTCGCCGATTCCGTTGACCTCGCGCAGTTCGTCCACCGAGCGGAAACCGCCGTGCTGGGTGCGGTAGTCGATGATGTGCTGGGCGAGGACCGGGCCGACGCCCGGGAGGGTTTCGAGTTGGTCCGCGGTGGCGGTGTTGAGGGAGACCGGGGCCGCCGGCGCCGCTCCCCCGGCCCCGGCCGACCCCGGAGATCCAGGTGATCCGGCCGAGCCGCCTGCCGTGGTTCCCGCTCCTGGCGGCGGGGACGCTCCGACGATCACCTGCTCGCCGTCCACCAGGAAGCGGGCCCGGTTCAGCCCGTCGGTCTTCGTGCCGGGCCGTACGCCCCCTGCGGCGCGCAGGGCGTCGGCCACCCGCGAACCGGCCGGGAGGCTGTGGACGCCGGGCTTGCGGACCTTGCCGCCGATGTCCACCACGATCTCGGCCCCCGCCGAGGCCGTGGTCGTGGCGGTGGCGGTGGCCGCATCGGCGGGGGCGCCGGTCGGGGCCGCGCCCCCGGTCGTCGGCCCCGCCTCCTTCGCTCCGTATGCCGCCGCCTCCCGCACCACCTCGGGCGCCGCCACGGACTGGGTGCGGCCGGACCAGAAGTGCTGGACCGCGAAGACCGCGGCGACGACGAGCAGGGCGGTGAGCGCGGCCACGCTGCGCCGTTCCAGCCCGCAGCGCGTCTGCAGCCACACCGGCATCCGCTCCCGCAGCGCCTGCCCGGCCCGCTGCCGCCAGGTCGCTTCGGCCATCCCGGCGTCTGGGGCAAGCCGCGGCGGTCCCTTGCCCGACTCGCCCTGCCAGCCGTTGTCTCCGGCATCTCCGAGGGAGCCGGGAAAACCGGGAGGTGCGGCGGGTCGAGCGGCGGGTTCGGCGGGTTCCGCGAGGCCGGGGCGGTCGGCGAAGAGTGCCTCCGCCCTTCTCCGCAGGTCCTCCGGGGGAGCCTGCCGGCGGCCGTGCCTGGCCCGGCGGTGCGGGTGGGAGCGGCCGTGGCGCAGACGGCCGTCGCCGCCCGGGGCGCGGCCGGGGCCGCTGGTCGCGGACGCTGTGCGGGTGCGGGTGCCTGGTCGAAGAGCCATGCGACGAGGATCGGGCAGCCGGGCACAATCGCGATGATCATGCTCGATTTCCGGGGACTACCCGCGAGTTGTGGAAAACTCCGTCCCTCTCAGGGGTGACACGGCGTGCTTCGGTTCGTCATCGCGGCGAGACCACGACCCCCAGCAGCCCCGGCCCCGTGTGCGCCCCGATCACCGCGCCGACCTCGCTCACATGCAGGTCGGCCAGTCCGGGCACCCGGTCCCGCAGGCGGTCGGCGAGGGCCGACGCCCGGTCGGGGGCGGCGAGATGATGGACCGCGATGTCGACGGGCGCGCTGCCCGCCCGGTCGGCGCCGATCTCCTCCAGCCGGGCGATGGCCCTGGACGCCGTCCTGACCTTCTCCAGGGGTTCGATGCGGCCGTCCTGCAGCTGCAGCAGCGGCTTCACGGCGAGCGCGGAGCCGAACAGGGCCTGGGCCGCACCGATCCGGCCGCCGCGGCGCAGGTAGTCGAGGGTGTCGACGTAGAAGTAGGCGGAGGTGCCCGCGGCGCGCTTCTCGGCCGCCGCGACCGCTTCGTCCACCGTGGCGCCCGCCTCCGCCGCCTCGGCCGCGGCGAGCGCGCAGAAGCCAAGTGCCATGGCGATCATGCCGGTGTCCACCACGCGCACCGGGACCGCCGCGTCACGCGCCGCGACGACGGCCGCGTCGTGCGTACCGGACAGTTCGGCGGAGAGGTGGAGCGAGACGATGCCCTCGGCGCCGGACTCGGCGATCCTGCGGTAGGTCTCGGCGAAGAGCTCCGGGCCGGGGCGGGAGGTGGTGACCGAGCGGCGTTTCTGCAGGGCCTGGGCCAGGGAGCGGGTCGAGATCTCGGTGCCCTCTTCCAGCGCCCGGTCGCCCAGGACGACGGTCAGGGGTACCGCGGTGATGCCGTGCCGCTCCATCGTCCTGGCCGGAAGGTAGGCCGTTGAATCCGTGACGATAGCGACATGGCGGGACATGAGCTGGAGGTTACCTGGCGTAGCGCCCGTACGGCAGTCCGGCCCCGGCGACCGGACGTTCCCCGGGTCGTGCCGGGTCCGGCCGCGCCGGCCGGGTCACGTGCCGCCCCGGTCACGCGCCGCCCGGCTCAGGTCGTGCTCTCCGGGCGGGCCTTCTTCTGCCAGGGGTACACGGGGCGGGGACCGGGAGGGTCGATGGCCGGGCGACCGGGACCCCGCTCCGACCGCGGCTCCTGCCTTTGTCCCTGTACCTGCCCCTGCCCCGGCTCCGCATACGGGTGCGGATACGGCGCCTGAGACGGTTCCGGCTGCCGGGGCGGCTCGTGGGCGGGAGGCTCGGGCCAACTCTGCCGGGCGGCCGCGGCGTCGGCCGCCGGGGCCTCGGGCCAGGGCGGCGGCGCGGCACCGGGCTGCGTCTCCGTCCAGTGCCGCAGGGCGCCGGTCTCGACGTCGATCTGGGCGCTCAGCGAGTCCAGGTCGTCGTCCGCGAAGTGGCGGGCCCGGTCACGGGCCGCCCAGCGCAGGCCCTCCGCCGACCGGGTGATGCGCTCGGTGCGCTCGCGCAGCGCGGGGAGGCGCTCGGCGAGCGTGGCGCGGTCCGGTTCGGACTCCAGCCGCCGCAGCTCGCCGTCCAGTTCGAAGCCGTGCGCGCTGAGCCGCTCGAAGAGGCCGAGGGCCTCCTTGAGGGACGCGTCCTCGGCCACGCGCGCGTGGAGCGCGTCCTGCGTGGACCGCATGGACGTGCGCAGCGACAGCCGCAGCTGTGCCAGCTCCGCCGCCGGGCCCACCTGGACGAAGGAACGGGCCCGCAGGGTGTGGTCCTCGACCGTGCGGCGGGCCTGGGTGATGCCTCGGTCGACGGTGCGCTTGGCGGCGCCGACGGCCTTGACCGTGGCGTAGACACCCAGCACGACGGCGAGCAGGAAGAGCAGGGCGAAGACTGTGAGTGCTGTTTCCACGATGCTCCTCCTCCGGACGCCCGGCCCGCGCACCACCGGTCCGCGGCGCCGTCCGCGCCGCTTCTCCACGGTAAACGCAACGGGCAGGCCCAGGGTTCCGGCGGAACCCCGAACCTGCCCGCACCGAGCCCCGAGCCTCCCCGTAGGGGACACCCCGAGGCGCGCAGGGGACACCCGGGTCCCCGCACCCGGGACGGGGCCCCCGGAACCGCCCCGGAGCCCGCACGCCCCGAGCCCGCCTAAGCCGGGACGATGTTCACCAGCTTCGGCGCCCGCACGATCACCTTGCGGATGCCGGCCCCGCCCAGCGCGGCCACGACCTTCTCGTCGGCCAGCGCCGCCTTCTCCAGGTCCTCCTCGGAGACGGACGGGGAGACCTCCAGCCGCGCCTTGACCTTGCCCTTGATCTGCACGACGCAGGTCACGGTCTCGTCGACGACGTAGGCCGGGTCGGCGACCGGGAAGTCCTCGTGGACGACCGAGGAGGTGTGCCCCAGCTTGCGCCACAGCTCCTCGGCGACGTGCGGGGCCAGCGGCGCGACCAGCAGCACCAGGCGCTCGGCGACCGGGCGCGGCACCGGGCCGCCGACCTTGGTCAGGTGGTTGTTCAGCTCGGTGACCTTGGCGATGGCGGTGTTGAACCGCATGCCCTCCAGGTCCTGCCGTACGCCGTCGATGGCCTTGTGCAGGGCCCGCAGGGTGTCGGCGTCCACGTCGGTCTCCGCGACGTCCGCCACCGACAGCCGGCCGGTGTCCTCGTCGACGACGTTGCGCCACAGCCGCTGCAGCAGCCGGAACTGGCCGACCACCGCGCGGGTGTCCCACGGCCGGGAGACGTCCAGGGGGCCCATCGCCATCTCGTACAGGCGCAGCGTGTCGGCGCCGTACTCGGCGCAGATCTCGTCGGGGGTGACCGCGTTCTTCAGGGACTTGCCCATCTTGCCCAGCAGCCGGGAGACCTTCTCGCCCTGGTGGAAGTAGGCGCCGTCGCGCTCCTCGACCTCGGCGGCCGGCACCGCGATGCCGCGGCTGTCGCGGTAGACGTAGGCCTGGATCATGCCCTGGTTGAACAGCTTGTGGAACGGCTCGGCGGAGGAGACGTGCCCCAGGTCGAACAGGACCTTGGACCAGAAGCGCGCGTACAGCAGGTGCAGTACAGCGTGTTCGGCGCCGCCGACGTACAGGTCGACGCCGCCGTGCGGCAGGCCCTCGCGCGGGCCCATCCAGTACTGCTCGATCTCGGGGTCGACCAGCTGCTCGCTGTTGTGCGGGTCCAGGTAGCGCAGCTCGTACCAGCAGGAGCCGGCCCAGTTGGGCATGGTGTTGGTCTCGCGGCGGTACCTGCGCGGGCCTCGGCCGTCGCCCAGGTCCAGGGTGACGTGCACCCAGTCCTCGTTGCGGGACAGCGGGGTCTCGGGCTTGGTGTCGGCGTCGTCGGGGTCGAAGGTGCGCGGGGAGTAGTCCTCGACCTCGGGCAGCTCCAGCGGCAGCATCGACGCGGGCAGGGGGTGGGCGATGCCGTCCTCGTCGTAGACGATCGGGAAGGGCTCGCCCCAGTAGCGCTGGCGGCTGAACAGCCAGTCGCGCAGGCGGAAGTTGACGGTGCCCGCACCGGCGCCGGTGCGCTCCAGCCACTCGGTGATGCGCTCCTTGGCCTCGACGACGCCCAGGCCGTCCAGCGAGACCTCGTCGCTGGAGGAGTTCATGATCTTGGCGTCGTAGGAGGCGAAGGCGCTCTCCCACGTCGAGGGGTCGGTGCCGCGGCCGTCGGTCGGCTCGACGATGCAGCGGATCGGCAGCTCGAAGGCGCGGGCGAACTCGAAGTCGCGCTGGTCGCCCGCCGGGACGGCCATGATCGCGCCGGTGCCGTAGCCCATCAGCACGTAGTCGGCGACGAAGACGGGGACCTGCTCGCCGTTGACCGGGTTGGTGGCGTACGCGCCGATGAAGACGCCGGTCTTGTCCTTGGCCTCGGCCTGCCGCTCGACGTCGGACTTCGAGGCGGCCTGCGCGCGGTACGCGGCGACGGCCTCGGTCGGCGTGGCGTGGCCGCCGGTCCACGCGTCGCGGGTGCCCTCGGGCCAGGCGGCCGGGGTGAACTTCTCGACCAGCGGGTGCTCGGGCGCCAGCACCATGTAGGTCGCGCCGAACAGGGTGTCGGGGCGGGTGGTGAAGACCGTGATGCGCTCGCCGTCGACGGGGAAGTCGACGCGGGCGCCCTCGGAGCGGCCGATCCAGTTGCGCTGCTGCAGCTTGATCGCCTCGGGCCAGTCCAGCTGGTCCAGGTCGTCCAGCAGCCGGTCGGCGTAGGCCGTGATGCGCATGTTCCACTGGCGCAGCTTGGACTTGAAGACGGGGAAGTTGCCGCGCTCGGAGCGGCCGTCGGCGGTGACCTCCTCGTTGGCCAGCACGGTGCCCAGGCCGGGGCACCAGTTGACGGGCGCGTCGGAGGCGTAGGCCAGGCGGTACTCGCCCAGCAGGTCGGCGCGCTCGGCCTCGGTCAGCGCGCTCCAGGTGCCGCCGCCGGGGACCGCACGCTCGCCGGAGTCGAACTGCGCGACCAGCTCACTGATCGGGCGGGCCCGCTTCGCCTCGTCGTCGTACCAGGAGTTGAAGATCTGCAGGAAGATCCACTGGGTCCACTTGTAGTACTCGGGGTCGATCGTGGCGAACGACCGGCGCTTGTCGTGGCCCAGGCCCAGCCGGCGCAGCTGGCTGACCATGTTCTTCATGTTGGCCTCGGTCGACGCGCGCGGGTGCGTGCCGGTCTGCACGGCGTACTGCTCGGCGGGCAGGCCGAAGGCGTCGAAGCCCAGGGTGTGCAGGACGTTGTGGCCGGTCATCCGCTGGAATCGGGCGAAGACGTCGGTGGCGATGTACCCCAGGGGGTGGCCGACGTGCAGGCCCGCACCGGAGGGGTACGGGAACATGTCCATGATGAACTTCTTGGGCCGGGCGACCAGCTCCGGGTCGCCCGCCAGGTCGCCCTTGGGGTTCGGCGCCGCGTACGTCCCCTCGGCGTCCCAGAAGTCCTGCCAGCGTGCCTCGATCTCGGCGGCCATGGCGGCCGTGTAGCGGTGCGGCGCGGCGTCCGCCGTCACGGGGGCGGTCGCCGCGGGGTTCGTCTCGCTCATGATCCTCAAAGCTCCATCGATCGTCTCTGCCAACGGCTGCGACCTTCACGACCGGCGGCTGCGCCGGCCGGGAAATGAAAAATCCCCTCGCACAGGAGGGGACGCCGCGCCGATTCCGGCCTCCGGACTACGGCCGGGGTCGGGACTGATCAGCGCGGCTCGCTAAGCAGAAGGCGTACGGCACGCATGGCGTCAGGGTACCGCAGCCGCCGAGCGGGCCGCGACGCGCTTCCGGCCACCGGGACCCGGCACACCACTCGGCGGACGGCCGGTACACCGCCCACCGGGACCCGGCACACCTCCCGACCGAACACGGCCCCCACCCCGCCCCACCCCGCCCCGGCGACCGGAGTCGCTCCTGAACCGAAGTCAAAGGTTACTTCGCGTAACGACTCCTATAGGACATCACTACAAGCGCACGGTCGTTTGATAACGACGCAATAACTCAAACCTCGTACCCACGGGTATGGCGCCACTTAGAGTGCGGCAGCGGGACCGCTTTCCCGAACCGCTCCGGAGTTGCCCCCATGAACCCTCCCCTGATCCACCCTCGGCGCACCAGTTCGCCGCCTCCCCGCGCGTCCCTGACGTGGGGAGGCCTGCCGTCATGACGGACGACAGCACGGTGGACGACACCTTCGCGGAGTTCCTCAACTTCGGCGCCGGCGTCCTCTCCCTGGTCTTCCTCAGCTGCTCGGTCATCTGGGGCCTGCTCGCCCAGGACCGGATCGTCCTCGACACCCGGCAGCGGATCCTGGCGCAGGCGGTGCACCGGACCACCGCGGTCGCCTCGGTCGTGTTCCTGCTGGTGCACATCGGCGTCAAGCTCGCCCTGGACCACACCACCTGGGTCGCCGCGGTGCTCCCCTTCGGGCTGCTCGCGACGGACGACGAGTCCTTCGGCGGCCGCGCCGTCCTGATCGGCTTCGGCACTCTGGCCAGCATGCTCATGATCTTCGTGGGCGTCACCGGCGCCCTGCGCAACAGGTTCGCGTCCCCGGCCCCCGTGGCGGCCCGCTGGCGTGCCATGCACATGCTTGCCTACCCGGCCTGGTGCCTGGCCCTGGTGCACGGGCTCTACGCGGGTCGCGCGGCGAAGCCGGTCTTCACGATCCTCTACGGCCTGTCCGTGCTCGGCGTCATGGCGGCCCTGGCGCTGCGGGCGGCGCCCCGCCCGGTCAAGCGCCGGGTCGCCGACCGGATCACCGGTCTCCTGGGGACCGGGGAGCGGCCGGTCCGCAGGGAGGCCGCGCAGAGCCGCGGCCGGGGCCGGGCGAAGGAAACGGGCGCCCTGCCGGGTTACGAGCGGACGGGCGGGTCGATACCGGCGCCGCGCCAGGCACCGCTGTACGAATCCGCCGAGCGCCTCACCACCCCCGAGCCCGCGAACGGCTTCGCCGCCGCGTACCGCGCGGTGTCCGGCCCCCCGGGGACGGGACACCCGCCGCTGACGGCCGAGGCCCCCGCGTCCCCGCCCCTGCCGTCCGACCTGGGCCCCACCCAGGCGATGCCCTTCGCGGACGGCGGCAACAGCACCTCGGGCAGCTGGCCCATCCCCTCGCCGCCGCCGGTCGGCGAGGCACCCCAGTCGGTCTACGACCCGCTCAACGACACCGGGCACACCATCCCGGTCTACGGCAGCACGGACGCCACGGGGCAGGCCTCCGGCTACGGTTCGAGTGATGTGTACGACACGCGTGAGACGAACGCGGTCTACGACACGTACTACCCGACTGACACGTACAACAGCGGTCCCACCCCTGAACCACCCCCCGGTGCGCCGTCGCCGTCCTACGACTTCGACGCACCGGGTTCCGGCGAACCCTGGAACACGCCTTCCGGAGGTTTCAAGTGAACGAGCGCCTTAAGTGAATGAGCGGAGGCTTTAAGTGAACGAGGCCCTGCCCGACGTACCCGAGGTCCGTGTGGTCGGGCTTCCCCAGCTCACGTCGGGCTTCGACCTTGTCGAGCGCCTGGACCTGCCGATGCACCTCAAGGTGCACGGCCCGCTCGAACCGCTGGGCGGCGAGCAGCTCGCGCAGCTCTCCGAACGCATCAACCTGAAGGGCCGCGGCGGCGCGGGCTTCCCCTTCCACAAGAAGCTGCGCTCGGTCGCCGAGGCGGCGATCAAGCGCGGCGTGCGGCCGGTCGTGGTCGTCAACGGCAGCGAGGACGAGCCGGCCTGCCGCAAGGACACGGTGCTGATCAACCGCGCCCCGCACCTGATCCTGGACGGCGCACTCCTGTGCGCCGAGGCCATGGGCGCCCGCACGCTCGTCATCGGGGTCACCCGCGAGTCCACGCAGCGCTCCATGGAGGCCGCCCTCGCCGAGCGCGGCCTGAGCAACGGGCGCCGCTCCGCCCTCCGCGCGCGCGTGCAGCGCAATCCGGTGCGCATGGTCACCGGCGCGGCGGCCTCGCTGATCCGCTCCATCGACGGCGGCCCGGCGATCCCGCCCGGCCGCAAGGTGAGCGCCTCCAGGAGCGGCGTCGGCGGCGCCCCGACGCTGCTGTCCAACGCCGAGACCTTCGCCCAGCTGGCGATCGCCGCCCGCATCGGCCCGGAGCGCTACGGCAACACCGGCCTGTACGACGAGCCGGGCACCGTGATGCTCACGGTCTCCGGCGCGGTGGCCCGCCCGATGGTCATCGAGGTCCCCACGGGCGTGCCGCTGCGCTACGTCCTGCAGCTCGCCGGTGCGCCGCCGAATCCGCAGGGCGTGCTGACGGGGGGTTACCACGGCAAGTGGATCGACGCGGCCACCGTCGACGAGGCGATCGTCTCCCGCAACTCCCTCCAGGCGGTGGGCGGTGCGCTCGGCGCGGGCGCGATCCTGCCGATCAGTCAGGACACCTGCCCGCTGGGCGAGTCGCTGCGGGTGGCGCAGTGGCTGGCGGAGGAGAGCGCGGGCCAGTGCGGCCCCTGCTACCTCGGCCTGCCGGCCGCCGCGCGGGGCCTGGAGGACATCCTGAACGGCGGTGGTCCGGCGGCCCTGGAGGCGGTCAAGCAGGTCGCGAAGAACGTGAAGCGGCGCGGCGCCTGCTCGCACCCGGACGGCTCGGCGATGTTCCTCGAGTCGACCGTCAAGGCGTTCACGGACGACCTGGCCGCCCATGTCCTCGGCAACGGCTGCGGACGGCCCGTGGAGGGCGTCCTGCCGCTCTTCGAGGGCGGCAAGGCCCCTACGGGCATCCCGGGCGGCGGAGGCGAGGAGAACGGTCCCAGCCGCCAGAAGATCTACGTCGACTGGACGCTGTGCCGGGGCCACGGGCTGTGCGCGGACATCCTCCCGGAGGTCTTCCAGCTCGGCGCGGACGGCTTCCCGACCGTCGCACAGGCCGACGTGCCGCGCTTCGCGGAGGCCAAGGCGGTGCGCGCGGTGCGGCGGTGCCCGGCCCTGGCCCTGCGTATCGAGGAGGACACCCGCGGCCAGGCCCCGTCCTCGCGCACCAACCTGCCGGTCCTGTCCCAGGGCCGGGGGCGCCGGGCTCTCGGCCGCTGAGGCCGGGGACGCCATCGGGCCGGAAGACGAGGAAACCCCCGGATCGAAGATCCGGGGGTTTCCGTGCTGCTGTGGAGCTAAGGAGAATTGAACTCCTGACCTCCTGCATGCCATGCAGGCGCTCTACCAACTGAGCTATAGCCCCTTGTTGTCCGCCGCCCGGTCTCCCCGGCGGCGACGCCAACATTACACGGTCGACCGGGCATCACACCAAATCGTTTCCGGTTTGCCCGTTCCGCCCCGTCGGGTCCCGTGGGGACGCCTTCGGAAGGCAGAGACGCAAGGCAGGAAGGCACGGCAGGGAAGCTAGGCAGGGAGGCTAGGCCGTCACGAACGAGTAGAACCGCTTGAGCGTGCAGTGCTCCTCCAGGAGCCGGCCGTAGATCGGCTCGCCCTCGAGTTCGCGGTAGGTCTCGATGGGGTCGCCTTTTATGATCAGAGCCCGCGCGCATTCCTCGCACCAGTACTGGTAGTCGGGGTTGACGGGCTCCATGTCGCGCACGATGGGCGTGCCGCTGCCGCACCAGTCGCACTTCCGCCTGTGTGCACCCATCGATCAGCTCCAGCTGTGGCCGCAGGCCGTGCACACGTACGAGATACCGCCATTGTCACCGAGGACCTGGGCCACGTGTCCGGAACCGCAGGAGGGGCACCCGAGGCGGGTGGCCGTGTCACGCGCCACCGCTGACCCGAGGAGGTGACCGACCTCCTCGAGGATGCTCGCAGGCATCGCCACTCCCTCCCGTCGGGCCGCGGTCCCCTTCCGGCCGTTTGATTCTGCCACGACCGGGCCAATACGGTCAGCGACGCATCAGTACCAGTCCGGACACGGAGTTCCACAGGGGTATACGCCTGTGGGACGCCTGTTGCTCAAGCGGGCACGTACGAAAAATCCCGCCCCCCGAAGGGGACGGGATTCGTCCGTGGGCTGTGGAGCTAAGGAGAATTGAACTCCTGACCTCCTGCATGCCATGCAGGCGCTCTACCAACTGAGCTATAGCCCCTGGTGCCACGCGACCGGAGCCGCATGGTCCTTCTCTTCGTCCGCTCCGCCCGGCGGGGCGAACAAGAAGAACTTTAGCCTGCGACCTGCCGGAAAGTGAAATCCGGGTCGCGCGCCCGCCGGCCGCGGCGGGGACTCCCGCTCAGACGTCGTCGCCGATCACCGGTTCCGGCAGCGTGCCGGCGTTGTGCTCGAGGAGCCGCCAGCCGCGGGCGCCCTCGCCGAGGACGGACCAGCAGCAGTTGGTGAGGCCGCCGAGGCTCTCCCAGCTGTGCGGTTCCAGGCCGAGCAGGCGACCGATGGTGGTGCGGATGGTGCCGCCGTGGCTGACCACGACGAGGGTGCCGTCCTCGGGGAGCTTCTCGGCGTGCCGGAGCACCACGGGGGCGGCGCGGTCGGCGACCTCGGTCTCCAGCTCGCCGCCGCCGCGGCGCACGGGCTCGCCGCGCTTCCACGCCGCGTACTCGTCGCCGTACCTGGCGATGATCTCGTCGTGGGTCAGCCCCTGCCAGACGCCCGCGTAGGTCTCCCTGAGGCCCTCCTCCAGGGTCACTTCGAGGCCGGTGAGCACGGACAGCTCGGCGGCCGTGTCCGCGGCGCGCGCGAGGTCGGAGGCGACGACGGCGTCGGGCCCCAGGTGCACGAGCAGCTGGGCGGCGCGGCGGGCCTGGGCGACGCCGGTTTCGGTCAGCTCGACGTCCGTGCTGCCCTGGAAGCGGCGCTCCACGTTCCACGAGGTCTGGCCGTGCCGCCACAGGATGACGCGCCGGCCGCGTCCGGACCGGCCCGCCGTCACCTCGCCGGTGGCGCTCATCGCCAGTCCCCGTCGGTTCCGGTCGCCTCCTCGGCGGACTGCTGCCTGGCGTGCTCCTCGGCCTTGCCGCGGGTCTCCTTGGCGTCGGCGGGCAGCTCCAGCTCGGGGCAGTCCTTCCACAGCCGCTCGAGGGCGTAGAAGACGCGCTCCTCGCTGTGCTGGACGTGGACGACGATGTCGACGTAGTCGAGCAGGACCCAGCGGGCCTCGCGGTCGCCCTCGCGGCGCACCGGCTTGGCGCCGAGTTCCTTGTTCAGCCGCTCCTCGACCTCGTCGACGATCGACTTGACCTGGCGGTCGTTGGGCGCGGAGGCGAGGAGGAAGGCGTCCGTGATCGACAGCACGTCGCTGACGTCGTAGGCGATGATGTCGTGCGCGAGCTTGTCGGCCGCCGCCTGGGCGGCCGTGTTGATGAGTTCGATGGAGCGGTCGGTCGCGGTCACTGCCTGGCTTTCGGGTCGGAGGTCGGTTGACCTCAAGGGTCTCACGACCGCCGACGAGGCCCCACGCGGTGAGCGCGGGGCCTTCCGGGACGCCGGTTCGTGGTCCTGTCCGGGACGCCGGTTCGTGGTCGTGTCCAGGACGCCGGTTCGTGGTCGTGTCCAGGACGCCGGTTCGTAGTCCTGTCTAGGACGCCGGTTTGTAGTCCTGGCCGAGCACCACCGAGACCCTGGCGTTCGCGGAGACCTTGCCCTGGGAGACGGAGTCGGCGGACAGGCCCAGGGTCTTGGCGACCTGGACGGCGTTCTCCTTGTCGGCGTCCTCCGCGTAGACGACCTCCGAGGCCGCCTCGGTGCCGGAGGCGGTGCCGCCCGACACAAAGGTGAAGCCGCCGTTGAGGAGGACGACGCGGGCCTTGCCGGTGCGGTCCTCGTCGCCGGTGGCGTTGCGGACGGAGACGCTGACGGCCGCGTCCTTGTCGGGACTCTTGGCGGTGCCGCCCAGGACGTCCTTGACGACGCTGTCACTGGCCTCGGCGCTGAGCGAGCCGCCGTCCTCGACGGGCAGCAGCGCGGTCTTGAAGTCGCCGCCCTTGGCGCGGTCGGAGAGCCCGGCGAGGAAGGAGCCGAGGTCCTTCTCGGTCAGCGGCGGGTCGAGGATCAGCCCGAGGGTCTGGACGGTGGTCGTCGCGGCCTGCGGGTCGGAGGACAGCTTGCGCAGCACCCCGTGCAGGACCTGCCCGAACCGCTGGAGCTGGGCGTTCGCGTTCTCGCCCTTGGCGCTGTAGGTGGCGTAGGCGACGGCCATCTTGCCGCTGAGGGTCTGGCCCTCGCCCTTGCGCACGAGGGGCGTGGAGCCCTTGTCCTTGGCCTCCGGGTCGGGCACGTCGGCGTCGGTGTCGATGTCGATGTTGCCGACCAGGTCGACGAGGATCTGGAGGTACGGCGTGTCCAGGCGCCAGGTGCCCTCGATGTCGGTGCCCAGGGCGGAGTCGAGCGAGCCGCGGGTGGCGTCGGGGCCCTGGTCGTCGACGGACTTGGCGAGCGTGGTGGTGCTGCCGTCGTCGCCGGTCAGGGCGAGCGCGTTGGGCACCAGCACGGTGGTGCCCTGCTTGGTGGTGGTGTTGTTCACGAGCAGCGCGGTGGAGGTGCCGCCGCCGTCCGTGTCGTGCAGGTGGACGGCGATCACGTCGCGCTTCTGGGCGCCCGCGGTCGTCGTGTCGCCCGTCTTGGCGTCGGAGGAGGACACGCCGGGCAGCTTCCCGGCGTACCAGAGGTAGCCGACACCGCCGACCGCGACCAGGGCCAGAGTGACGACCAGGGCGACGACGCGCGCGCGGGCGCGCCGCCGGGCCTCCTCACGGCGTTCGGTGCGGTTCTCCGTGAACGCCATCCAGTCGATGACGTCCTCGGAGTCGTCGGCCGGTTCCTCGACGAAGGCGAACTGCTCGGTGTGGTACTCGCGGCCGGCTTCGTCGGGGGCGGCCGCTTCCGGGTCGTCGCGCGGGCCGGCCTGCTGCGGGATGTGCGCGGTCTGCTCGGCCACGCGGGGCTGCGTGCCGCTGGTGGCGGCCTGCCCGTACGGGTCGTACCCGTAGCCCTGCCGCTGCCCGCCCGGGCCGCCGTGGTCGGTGACGGGCGGCTGCTGACCGGTGTCGTAACCGCCGGGGACAGGGGCCTGCTGACCGGTGTCGTAGTCCTGCACGGGCGGCTGGCGGCCCGTGTCGTAGCCACCGGGGACCGGGGGCTGCTGACCGGTGTCGTAGCCGCCCTGCTGCCCGTAGGGGTCGTACGGCTGCTGCTGGGGGATCTGGTGGCCGCCCGAGGCGTACGGGTCGTAGCCGTAGCCCTGCTGCTGCCCGTACTGCCCGCCGTGCTGCTGTCCGCCCTGCTGCTGTCCGTACGGATCCTGTCGCCCGTACTGGTCGTACTGGTCGTACCCCGGCTGCCCGCCGGGCCCGGCGGTGGACCCGCCCTGGCCGTGGCCCTGGCCCTGCGCCTGGCGGTAGACCGGCCGGCCGTACTCGTCGTAGCCGACCAGCTCGTACTGGTCGTCGCCGCCGTAGCCCGCGTCGTATCCGTCGTTCACCGGTGCCCCTCTCGGCTCACTCGCCGCGGTACAGCTGGCGTTTGTCGATGTAGCGCACGACTCCGTCCGGCACCAGGTACCAGACGGGATCCCCCTTGGCGACTCTCGCACGGCAGTCCGTGGAGGAGATGGCGAGGGCGGGAACCTCGACCAGCGAGACGCCGCCCTTGGGGAGTCCGGCGTCCGTGAGGGTGTGCCCCGGCCGGGTGACGCCGATGAAGTGGGCGAGGGAGAACAACTCCTCGCTGTCGCGCCAGGTGAGGATCTGGGCGAGGGCGTCGGCGCCGGTGATGAAGAACAGGTCGGCGTCCGGGTTGAGGGCGCGCAGGTCGCGCAGGGTGTCCGCGGTGTAGGTCGGTCCGCCGCGGTCGATGTCGATGCGGCTCACCGAGAACTGCGGGTTCTCGACGGTGGCGACGACCGTCATCAGGTAGCGGTCCTCGGCGGCGGAGACCGCGCGGTGGCTCTTCTGCCACGGCTGGCCCGTCGGCACGAACACCACCTCGTCGAGCTGGAACTGCGCGGCGACCTCGCTGGCCGCGACGAGGTGCCCGTGGTGGATCGGGTCGAAGGTGCCGCCCATGACGCCGAGCCGGCGCTTGCCCGACGACGGGCCGTTGCCCTGGCCTGCGGCGCGGGCGGGCACCGCGTTCTGCGTGCCGCGCGCCGGCGCGTGCGCCGTGTTGTGCGCCGGGCCGGTAGGCGTGTGCTCTCCCATGCGTGCAGACCCTACCGGCCCGCGCGGGGCGTCCCGGCCGCCCCCGCGGCCCCGGACGCTCAGCGGTCGCGGTTGAACCGGGTGGTGATCCACAGCAGGAGCATCAGGGCGACGAACGCGCCGATGCCGGTGACGTAGGGGCTCAGGCTCTGGTGGTTGCCACCGTGCTCCTCGCCGCCCTCGGCGGCGAGGGTGACGAACTGGGCGGCGCTGAGGGGAAGGCTCATCTTCGGCAGGACCTATCCGGTGTGGGCGGGACAAGACGTCCGCTCATCGTATGCGGGCACCGCGCGGGCGATCACGCCGACTCCGCCGCCGGGGCGGCGCGGCGGGGCCCGGAGGGAACCTTCGGGCCGCCTCAGTCGTCCTTCCGCCTGTACCCCCGCAGCAGGAACCAGGCGGTCAGCACGCAGCCCACCACCATGACGATCAGGACGATTCGGAGCAGATTCCCCGGCCCCTGCTGCTCGGCGGCGGTGGCGGCCCCGGCGAGCCAGTCGGCGTGGGGGACGTGCTGCATGGCGTGGACTCCTTCGACGTGCTGCCCGTCCACGGTATCCCCGCCTAGGCTGGGCCCGGCTCGGGGGGCGCAAAGGACCGCACAAGGGTTCGCAAAGACCGGACGCACGCGAGACGCGCGTACCGGCCGGGAACCCGACACAAGCAGGCCGGGAACAGGTACAGGCCACACACGCACCTGGGGGAAGACATGTCCGACGGCCACGAGCACGACGGGCACGAGCACGTGCCCAGCAGGCAGCGCAGGCGTTTCCCCGGGATCTCCTCACGGGCGTACGAGCATCCGGCCGACCGCAGCGCGCTGGTGGCGCTGCGCAAGCTGAGCGGCTTCGACACGGTCTTCAAGGCGCTGAGCGGGCTGCTGCCCGAGCGGAGCCTGAGGCTGCTGTTCCTGTCCGACTCGGTGCGGGTCTCGGACCGGCAGTTCGCCCATCTGAACGTGATGCTGCGCGACGCCTGCTACATCCTGGACCTGGAGAAGGTCCCGCCGATGTACGTCAACCAGGACCCGACGCCGAACGCGATGTGCATCGGCCTGGACGAGCCGATCATCGTCGTCACCACGGGTCTGGTCGAGCTGCTCGACGAGGAGGAGATGCGGGCGGTCGTCGGACACGAGGTCGGCCACGCGCTGTCCGGGCACTCGGTCTACCGGACCATCCTGCTCTTCCTGACCTCCCTCGCCGTCCGGGTCGCCTGGATCCCGCTGGGCAACGTGGCGATCATGGCGATCGTGACCGCGCTGCGCGAGTGGTTCCGCAAGTCGGAGCTGTCCGCCGACCGCGCGGGCCTGCTGGTCGGCCAGGACCTGCGGGCCTCCATGCGGGGCCTGATGAAGATCGCGGGCGGCAACCACCTGCACGAGATGAACGTGGACGCCTTCCTGGAGCAGGCCGAGGAGTACGAGGCGGGCGGCGACCTGCGCGACTCGGTGCTGAAGATCCTGAACGTGCTGCCGCGCACGCACCCGTTCACCACGGTGCGGGCGGCCGAGCTGAAGAAGTGGGCGGAGTCCCGGGACTTCCAGCGGGTGATGGACGGCCACTACCCGCGGCGCGACGAGGACAAGGACACCTCGGTGCGGGACTCCTTCCGGGAGTCGGCGGCGGGCTACGCCTCGCACGTGCGCAGCTCGAAGGACCCGCTGATGAAGCTGGTGACCGACATCGCGGGCGGCGCCGGCGACCTCGGCGACCGCGTGCGGCGGGGCTTCGGCAGCTTCACGTCCTCGCAGCCGCGGCCGCCCAAGGGCGACACGGGCGGAACCGGGGACGGAACCGGGGATGGAGCCGGGGACGGGCCGACGGAGGACCGGGGCGAGGCGTCCGGGAGGCCGTCGGACGGCCCGGAGGGGTCCGGCGGCCCGGAGGGGTCCGGCGGCCCGGAGGGGTCCGGCGGCCCGGAGGGGTCCGGCGGCCCGGAGGGGTCCGGCGGCGACGGCGGCTCCGGGGGCCCGGGCGGCCGTCCGCCGCGCGACGGCGCCTGACCGGGCCGACGCACTCCCCGCCGGGCCGGCCCACTCCCCGGGCCTCGGGGGCACCTCACACCTTCGGCTGGGCGCGCGACGCGAGGGTGCCGCACAGGGCCGTGGCGTTGTCCGAGGTGTACGGGTCGGTGCCGGCGGGGGTGCCGGCACCGGCGCTGCGGCCGGCGAGCAGGGGGCGGAGGTGGTTCGCCGAGTCCTCGGCGCAGGAGAGCGGCCCGGCCTGGACGTACGAGGCCACGAGCTGGGTCTGGTGCAGCCGCAGGTCGTCCCGGTCGTAGCGGAAGTGCAGCTCGCGCCGGACGGTGAACAGCGACACCTCGGCCCGCGCGTCGCCGGCCAGGCGCAGCGCGTACACCATGGTGTGGTCGGCGGTGACGTCCAGGGTGGAGGCGTCGCTCTCCACGACCCGCAGGCTGCCGTCGACCCGTATCTCGGGGTCGGCCAGCTCGGCGCCGGCGGGATCGAAGCGGACCAGCCATCCGGTGGGCGTGTGCCGCCCGTCGACGGCCGGGCTCTCGAAGCTCTCGTCGAACTGGGAGAGCTGGTCGGGGTCGAGGAGGACGCGCACCGAGCGGACCGCACCGCCGCCGAGCACCTCCGGGTCGAGCCCCGAGCGGACGATGTAGTTCTTCGCCGTGGTCAGCGCGTTGAGCACCTGGTCCTCGGAGAAGTGCGCCGTGCGCCGGGCCCCCGGCAGCGGGATGCCGTCGGCGGCGGAGCGGAACTGCGCGGCGGGGCTGTGCTCGAACAGGAACGCGGCGTTCCCGCCTCCCGGCACCCGGTCCCCGGGAGCGAGCGGGACGACGGTCATCCGTGCCGGGGCGGCGGTCCGCTGCCCGGCCGGGTCCTGGTAGGGGTGCCGTACGCCCATGTAGATGGCGGTGCCGAAGGCGACGGCGATCAGCACGACGAGGATCAGCGCCTGCCGGGACAGGCCGGCCCGGCGCAGCGTGGGGCGGCGGCGCACGGCCGGGGCGTGGTCGGTGATGCGTTCCTGGGCGGAGAACTCCTGGAGCCGGGCAGCGCGGACGAACGACTCGTCGAAGACGACGGGTCGGTATTCGTCCTCGCCGCCTCCGGGGCCGCCCTCGGGCGTTCCTCCGGGCGGCTCGCCAAGCCCTGCCATATCTTCAGGGTAGGTCGGCGGAAGGTCGCGTAAACGCGCCGGTGCAGGTCAAGTTGGGACAGCTTGTGGCCTGCCGGACGGGCAGGTCAGGGGCTGCGCGGGATCACCGGGACGGCCGGCTGGGAGTAGTCGGCGGAGGCCGAGGGGGTCACGGTGCCGCCCTGTTCCGGGCCGGTGGAGGCGGGGGGCGGCACCTGCTGGGGGCCACCTCCCGAGGACGCGCCCCGGTAGACGGCCACGAAGGCCAGCGCGACCATGCCGACGCCCATCACGAGGGCCAGCATCCAGGCGACCGGCCGGTGCCAGCGGACCTGCTTGCCGTACGCCGCCGGGGCGCCGTAGGGACGGTCGAGCGGGTCGCGGTCGTCGTCGGGGTCGTCGAGGTCGGGATCATGGCCGAAATCGCCGTATCCGTCGTCGTATCGCTCGGCTCTGCTGCGGCCTCGGCGGGCCGCTTCCGCCTCGGTGGCCTCGGCTCTGGCCTGCGCGGCGGCCAGAAGGCGTTCGACGGCGGTCGGCTCGTGCACCGCGGCCGCCTGTACGAAGGCCTCGTCGAAGACCACGGAGGCGAACTCTTCGTCCGACACCCCGCGGTCGTGGTCGTCGTCGGGCTCCCAGCCGTCAGGGAACGGCGTGCCCCCCACGTCCTCCGGCACGGATCCAGAGTAGACCTGGGGGGTCGTTTTGGGCAGACGGCGGGGAAATTGGTCCAGTGGGTGGGATGCCCCGGCCGGCGCGTCCGCCCGGTGCGGCTGCCGCCGGCCGCCGCGTGCCGTCAGCGCCGTACGTGCCCGTCGCCGGTGACGATGTACTTGGTGCTGGTCAGCTCCGGCAGCCCCATCGGGCCGCGGGCGTGCAGCTTCTGCGTGGAGATGCCGATCTCGGCGCCGAAGCCGAACTGACCGCCGTCGGTGAAGCGGGTGGAGGTGTTCACGGCGACGGTGGTGGAGTCGACCAACTGGGTGAAGCGCCGGGCGGCCTGCTGCGAGGTGGTGACGATGGCCTCGGTGTGGCCGGAGGTCCACAGCCGGATGTGCTCGACGGCCCGGTCCAGGGAGTCGACAACGGCGGCCGCGATGTCGTACGACAGGTACTCGGTCTCCCAGTCCTCGGGCGTCGCCTCGACGACGTTCGCGCCGGAGTCCTTGGCGTATGCCGTCACCCGCTCGTCGGCGTGCACGGTGACGCCGGCCTCGGCGAGGGCGGCCAGCGCGCGGGGGAGGAACTCGGCGGCGATGTCCTGGTGGACCAGGAGGGTCTCGGCGGCGTTGCAGACGCTGACGCGCTGGGCCTTGGAGTTGATCAGGATGTCGACGGCCATGTCCAGGTCGGCCTGCGCGTCGACGTAGACGTGGCAGTTGCCGGTGCCGGTCTCGATGACGGGGACGGTGGATTCCTGGACGACCGTGTTGATCAGCGAGGCGCCGCCGCGCGGGATGAGCACGTCCACCAGGCCGCGGGCCCGCATCAGCTCGCGCACGCTCTCGCGGCTCTCGCCGGGCACCAGTTGCACGGCGTCGGCGGGCAGCCCGGCCCCGCCCACGGCGTCGCGGACGACCCGCACGAGGGCGCTGTTGGACTGGTACGCGGAGGACGAACCCCGCAGCAGCACCGCGTTGCCCGACTTCAGGCAGAGCGCGGCGGCGTCGACCGTGACGTTGGGCCGGCCCTCGTAGATGATGCCGACGACGCCGAGCGGGACCCGCACCTGGCGCAGGTCGATCCCGTTGGGGAGGGTGTTGCCGCGCACGACCTGGCCGACCGGGTCGGGCAGGGCGACGACGTCGCGCACGTCGGAGGCGATGGCCCGGACCCGCTCCGGCGTGAGCGTGAGCCGGTCGATGATCGCCTCGCTGGTCCCGGCGGCGCGGGCCTTGGCCACGTCCTGGGCGTTGGCCTCGACGATCTCGCTCGTACGGACCTCCAGCGCGTCCGCGACGGCGAGCAGCGCGTCGTCCTTGGCGGCCCGCGGCAGCGGCGCGAGGTCGGCGGCGGCGGACTTGGCCCGGTAGGCGGCCCTGGTGACCGGGGACATCGAGTCGTACGGCGAGAGCGTGGTCATGGGGGAAGGGTAGTGCGCGGGGACCGGGCGTCCAGCCGTCGTCCCATCACCCGAGATGGCCTGGGAACGGGGCGAGAGCCGGGGCAAGAGGGGGGCCGAGACCCGGACCGGGAGAAGGGCGAGACCCGGGGCGGGAGAGGGGCGAGAGCCAGGCCGGGAGGGGCGCGAGAGCCGGGCCGGGAGAGGGACGAGAACCGGGGCCGGGAGGGGCCCGGGCGACAGCCCGAGAGAGGGGCGGAAACGGGCCGGGACAGGAGCCGCGGGACAGGCCGGGACAGGAGCCGTGAAACTGGCCGGGACGGAAGCCGCGGAACGGGCCGGGACGGCAGCCGCGAGACAGGCCGGGACGGCAGCCGCGGAACGGGCCGGGACGGCAGCCGCGGAACGGGCCGGGACGGCAGCCGCGGGACAGGCCGGGACGGCAGCCGCGGGACAGGCCGGGACGGCAGCCGCGGGACGGCCGGGACAGGGGTCAGAACGGGTGGACGCCCACGGGTGTCGCCGGTGCGGGCCCGTACCCCGCCGCGATGCGCTGGTGGTAGGTGGCCCGGTCGATGACCTCCAGGCCGACGATCTCCCAGGGCGGCAGGCCCGCGGTCTGCCGGTGCTCGCCCCACAGGCGCAGGGCGACGGCGGCCGCGTCGTGCAGGTCGCGGGCCTCCTCCCAGTACCGGATCTCGGCGTGGTCGTCGGCGTACCTGCTGGTCAGCAGGAAGGGGTGGTCGTGCGCGAGCTGTTCCAGGGCGCGGCGGACCTCGGTGAGCGGGGCACGGGCCCCGGAGACGCTGAGGGTGACGTGCCACAGGCGCGGGGTGTGGTCGGGCTCCTCGCCGCGGAAGCGGTCGCCGGCCGCGACGCTGGTCAGGGCCCGTTCGTCGCCGGGTGTGCGGGAGGTGCCGCGGGCGCCGCCGGGACGGGAGCCGGTACCGGCGCGCGAGCCCGTACCGCCGCGGGGAGTGGTGCCGCTCCGGGAGCCGGTGCCACCGCGGGACGCCGCCGGTCCAGGGCGCACTCCGCTCACGACGGCCTCCTTCGCACATGGCTCGGCCCGGTGGTCGGCCGGACTTGTCCCTGAGGAAAGTTGAGCAGGCCGCACGAGATCGCGGGGCGGTTTTGCGGAACGTCCACTACCGATTCGGGGACGTTTCGACCCATTACGGGTGCAGGATCACCAGATCGTCCCTGTGTACGACCTCGCGTTCGTACGCGGGTCCGAGTTCGCGCGCCAGTTCCCGGGTGGAGCGGCCGACCAGGCGGGGCATCTCCTTGGCGTCGAAGTTGACCAGCCCGCGGGCCACCGCCCGCCCGGTGCCGTCCCGCAGCTCGACCGGGTCGCCCGCGGCGAACTCGCCCTCGACGCCCGCGATCCCGGCCGGCAGCAGCGACTTGCGGCCCTCGACGACCGCGCGGACCGCGCCGTCGTCCAGCACCAGCGCGCCCCGCGGGGCGGAGGCGTGCTGCAGCCACAGCAGCCGGTCGGCGAAGCGCCTGCCGGTGGCGTGGAAGTACGTGCCGGTGTCGCCGCCGGCCAGGGCGTCGGCCGCGTGGACCGCGCTGGTCAGCACCACGGGGATGCCGGCGGCGGCGGCGATCCGGGCCGCCTCGACCTTGGTCACCATGCCGCCGGTGCCCACTCCGGCCTTGCCCGCGCTGCCGATGTCGATGCCCGCGAGGTCGCCCATGTCCCGCACCTCGGCCAGCCGCGAGGTGCCGGGCCGGCTGGGGTCGCCGTCGTACACACCGTCCACGTCGGACAGCAGCACCAGCAGGTCGGCGCGGACCAGGTGGGCGACGAGGGCGGCGAGGCGGTCGTTGTCGCCGAAGCGGATCTCGTCGGTGGCGACGGTGTCGTTCTCGTTGACGATCGGGAAGGCACCCATCGACAGCAGCTTGTCCAGGGTGCGGGAGGCGTTGCGGTGGTGGGCGCGGCGGCTCATGTCGTCGCTGGTCAGCAGCACCTGGCCGACCCGGACGCCGTAGCGGGCGAACGAGGCGGTGTACCGGGCGACCAGCAGTCCCTGGCCGACGCTGGCGGCGGCCTGCTGGCGGGCCAGGTCCCGGGGGCGGCGGGGCAGGCCCAGCGGAGCGAGGCCCGCGGCGATGGCGCCGGAGGAGACGAGGACGATCTCCTTGTCCGCGCCCCGCACCTTGGCCAGCCCGTCGACCAGCGCGTCGACCCGGTCGGCGTCCAGGCCGCCCGCCGCGGTCGTCAGCGATGAGGAACCGACCTTGACGACGATCCTGCGGGCCTCGCCCACGGCCTGCCTTGTCTCCGGCCCTGCCCCTGCCACGGCCTGCCCGCCTCTCCCGTCGACATGCGCCGAATCCTGCGCCCGCCGGGCAATCTACGGGAACCGGGACACGCGCCGCACCACAGTTCAGGCTGCGGACAGCGCGCACGCGCCGCGCCTTCACCGCTGGTCGCCGCCCGCCGGAGGCCGGATCGGAGGCGCCCGCACCGCCACCCCTCTCCCCATCCCCCCGCCCGCCGGAGGCCGGACCCGGGACGCCCGCACCGCCACTCCTCTCCCCGTCTCCCCGCCCGTCAAGGGCCGGGGTCAACACGCGCGTGTCGTCCGGCGGTCACCGCGCGTTAACCGGGTTGTCCGAAGCGTGACGAGTCTGGAGAGACCGCAGTGCCCCTGCCCCCGCCCCGTCGTCCTCTCCCCCGCCGGCCCCACCGCCCTCTCCTCCGCCGGCCCCGGCTCCCCCGGCCCGCGGGCCTCGCCCTGCCCCGTCGGCGGACCGCGGTGAAGCTGCTGGTCGTGGCCGCGCTGGCGTCCGCCTTCGCCACGCAGGCGCTGGGCGCGCTGCTGCCGCACGTACCGCTGCTGCTCGCCGCGACCACCGCCTCGCTCGCCGCCGAGGCGGTGCTGCACCGGTGGGGAGGGGGCATGGTGTCGCTGTTCGCCAAGTCGCACGCCGACGTCACGGTCCGGCACGTGCTGCGGGACCTGCTGCTCGTGGTGGGCCTGCTGCGCCTGGGCGAGCAGCACCGGGAGGGCGCGTACGCCCCGCTCGTCGCCGGGCTGCTCGTCCTGTACGCGCTGCACTGGGCGATCCAGGCGGTCTCCGTCCTGGTCCGGCGCACCCGGACGCTGCCCGTGGTGACCCGGAACATCGACGCGTCGGCGCTGCGCCTGACCCCGGCGCCCCCGGCGCTGCTGCGCCGCCCCGGACACCGGCTGGCGGTCTTCGGGCTGCCGTCGACGGCGGGACTGCTCGCCACGGTGGCCACCGACGCGCCCGGGTGGGGCGCGGCGGGCCTCGCGGTGTCGCTGGCCGTGGCCGCGACCGGCCTGGGCGCGCTGTCGCTGCGGCTGCTGCCGGGGCGCAGGCCCGCGGGCGAGCAGGAGGTGCTCGACTGGTTCGAGGCGTGGCTGGCTCGGTACCGGCCGACGGTCGGCCTGTACTTCTCGGGCGGCGCGTCCTCCGCCTACCAGGCGAACATGTGGCTGGAGCCGCTGGCGGGGCTGGCGGAGCGGCCGGTGATCGTGCTGCGGGAACGGTTCATGGTGGAGCGGATCGCGGCGACGGACATCCCGGTGGTGTGCCTGCCGAAGGTGGCCACGCTGATGCGTCTGGAGCACTCCACGCTCCGCGTCCTCCTGCACCCCTCCAACTCCGGGAAGACCTCGCAGGTGCTGCGCATCCCCACGATCAAGCACGCCTTCGTCAACCACGGGGAGAGCGACAAGCTGTCCTCCTGCAACCCGTACGCGAAGGCGTACGACGAGGTCTGGGTGGCGGGACCGGCGGCGCGGGAGCGGTACGCGGCGGCGGAGGTCGGTGTCGAGGACAAGGACGTGGTGGAGATCGGCCGCCCGCAGCTGGACGGCGTACGGCCGTGCGCGGGACCGCCGGCGCCCGGCGCGTACCTCACGGTCCTGTACGCGCCGACCTGGGAGGGCTGGGACGGCAACCCCGGCAACACGTCGGTGGTCGAGGCCGGCGAGAACCTCGTGCGGGCGCTGCTCGCCGATCCGGGCGTCCGGCTGCTGTACAAGCCTCACCCGCTGACCGGGTCGGTGGACCCCCGGGCCGGGGCCGCCGACCTGCGGGTCCGGGAGCTGGTGCGGGCGGCGAACCGGGCGCGGGGCGGGGTGCGGCCGGAGGCGTCGGCGTCGCCCCGGCCGGCCCGTCGGGCGGCGGAGCTGGAACGGCTCACCGCGGCCGGCTTCCGTCCGGCGGCCGACCAGGCGGAGCGGATGCTGCTGCGGCCTGCTCCGGAGCCGGGCCGGGCCGGGGCGGTGGCGCGGGCGACGGCGGCCTGGGAGGAGGCGTACTGGGCCTCGCTGCCGGAGGGTGAGCACCAGGTCGTCACGGGCGCCCGGCCGCCGCTCTACTCCTGCTTCAACCGGTCCGACCTGCTGATCAGTGACGTCTCCAGTGTGATCAGCGACTTCCTGGCGAGCGGCAAGCCGTACGCCGTCGCCAACACCAGCGGGCTGGCGGAGGACGTGTTCCGCAAGTCGTTCCCCACCGTGGCGGCGGCCACCGTGCTGACACCGGACGCGGCCGGGGTGCCGGCGCTGCTCGACGCGGTCCGGCACCCGGAACGGGACGAGTGGGCCGGGGCACGCGCCGCGCTGTCCCTGCGGCTGCTGGGTCCGGCCGACCCGCCGCCGCTGGAGCGCTTCGCCGGTGCCGTGCGGGACCTGTGCGCGGTGGCCGGGGAGCACCGGGCGCGCATGGAGCGGCGCCTGGCCGCGGAACCCGCGGTGCCGGGACCGCGCCGGCAGCCGTCCGGCTCCCCCGCCGACGCCCCGCCCACCGCCCCGTCTCCTGCGGTGACCGGTACTTATACCGGCCCTCGGCAGATTGTGTGTGACATTCAACCGGCCTGTGAATCTTCGCCAGTGAATTCGGACAATACGGGGCCAAGTTAGTGTGGAGAACAGCGCTGCCGCCCGTCGGCCACAGAGTGTCCGGCTACGGTACGAACGGACACATGGTCAGCCTTCTTGGAACAGGTTGTAAAGGATGCCCACTTTCTCCCTCGTCATCCCCGTGTACAAGGTGCAGGGCTACCTGCCCGAGTGCCTGGACTCGGTCCTGGGGCAGGACTGCACGGACTTCGAGATCATCGCGGTCGACGACTGCTCGCCGGACGGATCCGGTGCTCTCCTTGACGAGTACGCGGAACGCGACCCGCGCATTCATGTGATTCACCTCATGGAAAACGTGGGTCTCGGACGCGCGCGGAACGCCGGGCTGGAAAAGGCGCGGGGCGAGTACGTGCTGTTCCTGGACAGCGACGACACGCTGGCCGACGGGGCACTGAGCGCGATGGCCGACCGCATCGGGGCCACCGGCCGTCCCGACATCCTGGTCTACGACTACGCGCGTACCTACTGGGACGGGAATATGCGGCGCAATCAGCGCGCCGACCTGCTCCGGTACGAGGGATCGGACGTCTTCTCGCTCGCCGAGCACCCGGAATTGCTCGACCTGCTGCAGATAGTCTGGAACAAGGCCTACCGGCGCGACTTCGTCACCCGGGCCGACCTCGTCTTCCCTCCGGGCTACTACGAGGACGCCCCCTGGACGTTCTGCTCCATGATCACCGCCGAGCGGATCGCCCTGCTGGACCGCGTCTGCCTGTACTACCGGCAGCGCCGCGAGGGCGGCAACATCCTCAAGACGGTCAGCCGCAAGCACTTCGACGTCTTCGACCAGTACGAGCGCGTCTTCGACTACCTCGACACGCACGAGGGACTGGACCAGTGGCGCGGCCCGCTCTTCCGCAAGATGGTCGACCACTACCTGACCATTCTGGAGCGTGCGGGCCGCCTGCCGCAGAACGCGCGGGCGGAGTTCTTCCACCGCGCCTCGTCGGACTACCGCGCGAAGCTACCGAAGGGCTTCGTGCGTCCCCCGGGCAACGACGGCCGCAAGTACGCGCTGCTGGAGCGCGGCGCGTTCACCGCGTTCATGGGCGCCACGCGTGCGGCGAAGCTGCGCGACGGCGTCAGGAGGCGTGCCCGCTCGGCGGTGAACCAGTCCAAGCGCCGCGCCATGGGCCTCATCTACCGGTCGCAGCTGCGCGCGCCGCTGGACGAGAACCTGGCCGTGTTCTCCGCCTACTGGAACCGCAGCGTCACCTGCAACCCCGCCGCCATCGACGCCGAACTCGCCCGCCGGGCCCCGCACATCCGCCGCGTGTGGGCCGTCCGGCCGGACGCGGTGGACGAGGTGCCGGCCGGCGTGGACTTCGTCCGCGTGGGCTCGCGGGAGTACTGGACGGCGGTGGCCCGCGCCAAGTACCTGGTCAACAACGTGAACTTCGCCGACTCGGTGGTGAAGCGCGAGGGCCAGGTCCACGTGCAGACGCACCACGGCACCCCGCTCAAGACCATGGGCCTGGACCAGCGCAGGTACCCGGCCTCCACGAACATGAGTTTCGGCAAGCTGCTCAAGCGCTGCGACCGCTGGGACTACAGCATCACCTCGAACCGGCACACCAGCGTGGTGTGGGAGCGTGCCTACCCCTGCTCCTACGAGACACTGGAGTCCGGTTACCCGCGCAACGACGCCCTCGTCAACGCGGGTGCGGAGGACGTCCGCCGGGCGCGTGCGGCGCTCGGCCTGGCCGACGGCACCAAGGCGTTCCTGTACATGCCGACCCACCGCGAGTACCAGCCGGCCTTCGTGCCGTCCCTGGACCTCGCCCGGTTCGCCGAGGAACTCGGACCGGACGTGGCCCTGCTGGTGCGCGGCCACTACTTCTACGGCAACTCGCCGCACGTCGACGAGCTCCGCCGTACCGGCCGCGTCATCGACGTCACCGCCCATCCCCGGGTGGAGGAGCTGTACCTCGCCGCGGACGCCCTGATCACGGACTACTCCTCGGCGATGTTCGACTACGCCGTCCTTGACCGTCCGATCATCAGCTACGTGCCCGACTGGGAGACCTACTCCGTGGTCCGCGGCACCTACTTCGACCTGCTGAAGGAGCCGCCCGGCGCGGTGGCGACGACGCAGGAGGAGCTGCTCGCGCTGCTCGCCTCGGGCGCGTACGACAGCCCGGAGGCGGCCGGGCACCGGGACGTCTTCCGCCGGCGTTTCTGCGAGTTCGACGACGGGCACGCGGCGGAACGCGTCGTGCGGCGGGTCTTCCTGGGCGAGGAGCAGCCGCTGCCCTTCGTCCCGTTCGACGAACGCCGTGCGGTGCCGACCCCGGCCGGGGCGATCGAGGACGACGCGCGCGCCTGACCCCGTCGCGGCGGCCCGCTACGGGACCCGGAAGTGCCTCCCGCCCCGGGGCGGGGGGCACTTCGCATGTGCGAGCCGGCCCCCGGTCCGGTCACCGACCGGCGGCGGCCGGACCACCCCCGACCATTTCTCGGGCAAAAGGTTGCCCTGCCGAGCGAAACGTCACAATCGGCCTCGCGGGCGGCCTCCGTGCAGGCACCACCGACACGCGCTGGTCTGCGCGTTCGGCGGGCGTTATCGAATCGTGCCCGCGTAACACTTCGCGCGACCGAACGGTCGAACACCGGGCGTACAGTACTCTGATCCAAACGTTAACCTGCACTCCTTGTGCCTTTCGCGCCCCGTTCCGGTCACCGCCACGGGACGCGGTTGATCGACAGTCCAGGAGCCCCCAGCATGCCCGTTGCGGATGGAAACGCTTCGCCGAGGATCAGCGTGGTCGTACCCGTATACAAGGTCCAGGGGTACCTTCGCGCATGCTTGGACTCCATCCTGTCGCAGTCCTACGGCGACTTCGAGGTCGTCGCCGTCGACGACTTCTCGCCCGATGCCTGCGGTCGCATTCTCGACGAGTACGCCGCTGCGGACAGCCGCGTCATACCCGTGCATTTCACGGAGAACAAGGGAATAGGAAAGGCGCGGGACGCCGGCGCGCTCCGGGCCCGCGGCACGTACATCCTGTTCCTGGACAGCGACGACACGCTCGCCGAGGGCGCACTGCAGGCCATCGCGGACCGCCTCGGCGAGACCGGCGACCCGGACATCCTGCTTCTCAATCACGTCCGCACTTTCTGGAACGACCGCGTCCAGGAAAGCGCCGCCGGTGAAATGCTGGCCGCCGCGGGAACGGACGTATTCACCGCGCTGGAACGCCCGGACTACCTGACGATGTTCGCCGTGGTGTGGAACCGCGTATACCGCCGTGAATTCTACGTCGACGACCACCGTTTCACTTTCACCGACGGAATCTACGAAGACGCCCTCATGGTCTACAAGACCATGCTGACCGCGGAACGCATTGCCGCCACCGACCACATATGCGTCGAGTACCGCCAGCGCCGCCAGGGCAACTCCATGCGCACGCCGGGGCGCAAGCACTTCGGAATCTTCCAGCAGTACACGCGGCTCTTCGAGTTCCTCGACGAGCGTCCCCAGCTCGAACCGGTGCGGGCACTGCTCTTCGAGCGCATGGCCAGCCACTTCCTGTTCACTCTCGCCCGCGAGGACCGCATCGTCCCCAAGGACCGGGCGGAGTTCTTCAAGCTGTCGGCGGCGCAGTACAAGCGCTACAAGCCGCGCGGCTTCGTCCTTCCCGAGGGCAACCAGGGCACCCGGTTCCAGATACTGGAGCGCGGTTCCTACACCGCCTATTCGGCGATGACCTTCGCCACCCACACCCGCCGCCAGGTCGTGCAGCGCGCGACGAAGGCGAAGACGAAGCTCGGGAAGACCGCGTACAACCGGCTCTACCGGCTGCACCTGCGCCGACCGGTCGACGAGAAGCTCGCGGTGTACGCCGCCTACTGGAACCGCGGCGTCGCCTGCAACCCCGCGGCCGTCTACCACAAGGCGAAGGAACTCGCCCCGGACGTCCACGGCGTCTGGATCGTCCGGCGCACCGAGGTGGACTCCGTCCCCGAGGGCGTGGACTACGTGGTGGCGAACTCCCCCCGCTACTGGGAGGTCATGGCCCGCGCCAAGTACCTGGTCAACAACGTCAACTTCCCGAACGACATCGTCAAGCGCCCGGAGCAGGTGTTCCTGCAGACCCACCACGGCACGCCGCTGAAGCAGATGGGCATCGACCAGCAGAAGTTCCCGGCCGCCGCGAAGGGCATGAGCTTCGGCAAGATGCTGGAGCGGGCCGACAAGTGGGACCTGAGCGTGACGTCCAACCAGCACTCCACGGAGATCTGGGAGCGGGTCTACCCCTGCGCGTTCGAAGCGGTCGAGTGCGGCTACCCGCGCAACGACGTGTACTTCCGGTCGACCGCCGAGGACGTGGCCCGCATCCGCGGCGAACTCGGCATCGAGGAGGGCAAGACGGCCCTCCTCTACTGCCCGACGGTCCGCGACTACCAGAAGGGCTACGTGCCCCGGATCGACCTGGAGCGGTTCTGCCGCGAACTCGGCCCGAACTACGTCGTCCTGGTGCGCACCCACTACTTCTACGGCGCCGACCCGAACCTCGCGGCGCTGCAGGAGCGCGGCCTGATCAAGGACGTGTCGCGGTACCCGGTGGTGGAGGACCTCTGCCTGGCCGCCGACGCCCTGATCACCGACTACTCGTCGATCATGTTCGACTACGCCTGCCTCGACCGGCCGATCGTCAGCTACGCGGACGACTGGGAGGTCTACAGCCGGGCCCGCGGCGTGTACTTCGACATCCTTTCCGGGAAGCCGGGCGAGACCCCCGGGGCGACCGCGACCAGCGAGGACGAGCTGATCGAGGTCTTCCGTTCCGGCGACTGGAACAGCACCCGGGCAACCGCGCTGCGGGCCGCGTTCCGCGAGCGGTTCGTACAGTACGACGACGGTCACGCGGCGGAGCGCGCGGTACGCCGCCTGTTCCTCGGTGAGCGGCCGAGCCCCGAGGTGCTGCCCCTGGACGAGCGCACTCCGGCGCCCGCCCCGACTCCGTTCAGCACGGCCCGTATCGTGCGGCAGCGGACGGGCGAGAACGAGACCGGCCTCGTCGGCGCCTGACCCGGCCCGCCCCGGTGCGCACGCCGCGCCGGGGCGGTGAACACCCTCCACGCATCGAACGACGAAGGACATCGGGCAACACATGGTCTCCCGCCTCCGCAAGGCTGTCATTCCCGCGGCCGGGCTCGGTACCCGGTTCCTGCCGGCGACCAAGGCCACTCCGAAGGAGATGCTGCCGGTCGTCGACAAGCCGGCGA
>NZ_JOFH01000024.1 GCF_000721235.1 Streptomyces olivaceus | reverse complement strand
ATCTGGCGTTGACTTTTGGCACGCTGTTGAGTTCTCAAGGAACGGACGCTTCCTTTGTACTCACCCTCTCGGGCTTTCCTCCGGGCGCTTCCCTTCGGTGTTTCCAACTTTATCAGGCTTTCCCGGTCCTTCTGACCACCCTCCCGCAGGCATGCGGAAGGAGATCCAGTAACGGGATCCGACGAGTTGGGTACTGCTGCGGCAAGGACGCTTTGCTTCGCGTCGCTCACCCTCAGGCAGGAGTGGAGACTGTACACGGGGCCGTTGAGTGAGAGCAAATCCGGTTGCGGATGTGGTCTAGACCTCTATTCGGACCGCTCATGCGGAACCGGGACTTCCCATGTCATACGCTGCTGCCCAGTGCGCCGTCCGGGACAGGCAGCGACGGCCCGTACAGACCCCCCGCCAGACCCCCGCCCCGAGAGGCTTCCCATGACCACCGTCTCGTCCCCGCTCGCAGGACGCGCCATCGGCCTGGCCGCGGTGCCCGATCCCGTCTTCTCCGGGGCCATGGTCGGCCCCGGCACGGCCATCGACCCGGTGCGGCAGCCGTCGGAGGCCGTCGCGCCCGTCGACGGTGTCATCGTTTCCCTGCACCCGCACGCCTTCGTCGTGGTCGACGAGGGCGGGCACGGCGTGCTGACCCATCTCGGCATCGACACCGTCCAGCTCAACGGCGAAGGTTTCCAGCTGCTCGTGAACAAGGGCGACACCGTCGCGCGCGGACAGGCGGTGGTGCGCTGGGACCCCGCCGCCGTCGAGGCCGCGGGCAAGTCGCCGATCTGCCCGGTCGTGGCCCTGGAAGCGACGGCCGAGGCCCTCACCGACGTCCGCGAGGACGGCGACGTGACGGCCGGCGAGAGCCTCTTCCTCTGGAAGTGACGCCGGTGCCGCGCTACGGCGGCATCTGCGGCTGGTAGGACAACCACTGCGGCGGCGGGACCCGTCGCACGATCGGGACGGGTGAGATGGAGACAACGCTGCGAGGCGTCGGCGTGAGCCACGGAGTGGCGATCGGCGAGGTTCGGCACATGGGTACGGCGGTACTGGAACCGCCCGCCAAGCAGATCCCGGCCGAGGACGCCGAGCGTGAGCAGGGCCGCGCCCGCCAGGCCGTGGAAGCCGTGGCCGCCGATCTGATCGCGCGCGGCAATCTGGCCGGCGGCGAGGCACAGGCGGTACTCGAGGCCCAGGCCATGATGGCCCAGGATCCCGAGCTGCTGGCAGACGTGGAGCGGCGGATCACCGTCGGGAGCACGGCCGAGCGCGCGGTGTACGACGCCTTCGCCGCGTACCGGGCCCTGCTGGCCGGCGCCGGTGAGTACCTGGCCGGGCGGGTGGCGGACCTGGACGACGTGCGGAATCGTATCGTCGCCCGGCTGCTGGGCGTGCCGATGCCCGGGGTTCCGGACAGCGACGAACCGTATGTGCTCATCGCGCGGGACCTGGCGCCCGCGGACACCGCGCTCCTCGACCCGACGCTCGTGCTGGGCTTCGTCACCGAGGAGGGCGGGCCCACCAGCCACAGCGCGATTCTGGCGCGGGCGCTCGGTGTACCCGCCGTGGTGGCGCTGCCGGGCGCCGGGGAGATTCCCGAGGGCACGGTGGTCGCCGTGGACGGCAGCACCGGTGACATCTTCGTCAATCCCGACGAGGAGAAGAGGACACGGCTCGCGGCCGAGGCGGCCGAGCAGAAGGCCGCGCTGGCCGCCGCGACCGGCCCGGGTGCCACTTCGGACGGGCACAAGGTGCCGCTGCTGGCGAACATCGGCGGTCCGGCCGACGTGCCCGCGGCCGTCGAGGCGGAGGCCGAGGGCGTCGGTCTGTTCCGGACCGAGTTCCTCTTCCTCGACGACAGCGAGAACGCGCCGTCGGAGGAGAAGCAGATCAGCGCCTACCGGCAGGTGCTCGAAGCGTTCCCGGAGGGCCGGGTCGTCGTGCGCGTGCTGGACGCCGGGGCGGACAAGCCGCTCGACTTCCTGACCCCGGGCGACGAGCCCAACCCCGCGCTGGGCGTGCGGGGTCTGCGGACGCTGCTCGACCACCCCGACGTACTGCGTACGCAGCTGACGGCCCTGGCGAAGGCGTCGGACGGACTGCCGGTCTACCTTGAGGTCATGGCCCCGATGGTGGCGGACCGGGCGGATGCGAAGGCATTCGCGGACGCGTGCCGCGAGGCCGGGCTGCGGGCGAAGTTCGGTGCCATGGTGGAGATCCCGTCGGCGGCGCTGCGGGCGCGTTCGGTGCTGCAGGAGGTCGAGTTCCTGTCGCTGGGGACCAACGACCTCGCGCAGTACACCTTCGCCGCCGACCGTCAGGTGGGCGCCGTGTCCCGGCTGCAGGACCCCTGGCAGCCGGCGCTGCTCGACCTGGTCGCGCTGTCGGCCGAGGCGGCGAAGGCCGAGGGCAAGAGCTGCGGTGTCTGCGGTGAGGCCGCGTCGGATCCGCTGCTGGCGTGTGTGCTGACCGGGCTCGGTGTCACCTCCCTGTCGATGGGTGCGGCGTCGCTGCCGTATGTGCGGGCGACCCTGGCGAAGTTCACGCTGGCGCAGTGCGAGCGCGCCGCTGCCGCCGCCCGGGCCGCGGACAGTGCCGACGAGGCGCGCGGCGCCGCACAGGCGGTGCTGTCCGGCGAGTAGCGGCCGGGCGCGAGTGCCGTGGGTGTCGGGTGCGGGGCGTTCCACCTTCGGGTGGGGCGCCCCGCGGTCGTTCACCGTTCAGTGGTGGTGTCCCGGCGGCAGGTGCTGGTCTCCGAGGTCGGGCGGGGCACAGTAGTCGACGTTGGACTCCGGGGAGATGAGGTCGCCGTTCTCGACATCCGTGCAGTAGGCGTCGAAGACCTCGCCGGCGGTGAGGGGCTCGAACCCGTATCCCCGCAGGCGCCAGCCGTGGATGCGGTCGGGGCCGCTCGGCGGGCTGATCCGCATGACGAGGCCTCCGGGGCTGTGGGTGGCGAGGCCGAGGGCGAGGACGCTGGTGAATTCGAGGGCCTCGGCCTCGTCGATGTCCGGGATGCCGTCGGCGCTGTCGTCGGCGTGGAGGACGGAGAGGAGGTTCTCCGGGGAGCGGGAGACGCTGCAGACCAGGTGCCGGTTGCCGGCCGGGGCCGTGTCGAGGACGCGGGCCAGGAGGCTCGAGGCGCGGGTGAAGGCGGCTCGGCCGAGGTCTTCGCCGCAGGTGCTGCACCTGCCGAGGCGGGCGAGCAGGGTGGCCGCGTACTCCCAGGTGGCCTGCCGGACCGCTTCGTCGACGAGGGCCGGGACGAGGTCGGTGAGGGGCTGGCCCTCGTACGGCACGGAGGGGCCGTGGGCGGCTAGTTCGGCCGTGAAGCGGGTGCGGCTGGCGGGGGCGTCGGGGTCGAGGCCCGCCTTGGCGCAGTAGTCGGCGTACTCCTCGGGGTCGAACAGGGCGATCGTGGTGTGGCTGCCCTGTGTCGCGCGTTCCCTCAGGAGGGCTTCGATCTGGTGCAGGTAGGCGGCGTGGTCCTGGAAGGTGAAGCTGCGGTAGCGCCGCATGGTGCGGAAGTCGTGTTCGTCGGTGAGCAGGCCGATGGTGCCCGCGATCTCGCGACGCAGGACGCGTCGCGTGGTCCGGTCGGTCCGGCTGGTCCGGCTGGTCTTCCCGGTCTGGTCGGTGTGCGCCATGTTTCCCCCTGTGCGCGGTTGATCAATGCTCACTCACAGTAATCGGAGGCACTGACAACGGCGTGCGGCAGGGGGCGGCGCCCGGCCGCCGTGTGGGGCGGCCAGGGGGGGGCAAGGGCCTGGTCAGGTGCGCTTGCGGGCGAGTTCCTCGTAGAAGTGGAGCAGGTCGAGGTTGTCGATGGAGCCCGGGTTGACGGCCTTGTCGAGCGGGGTGCCCTGGAGGAGGCGCTTGACGGGGACCTCGATGCGTTTGCCGGTCAGGGTGTGCGGGATGCCGGGTACCTCGATGACCTCGTCGGGGACGTGGCGCGGGGAGAGCTGGGCGCGGATGGTCCGTTTGATGCGGTCGAGCAGGTCCTCGTCGAGGGCGGCTCCGGGGGCCAGGTGCACGAACAGGGGCATCCAGTAGCCGCCGTCGGGCTGTTCGACTCCGATGACCAGGGATTCCCTGATCTCGGGGAGGCGTTCGACGGCTTCGTAGATGTCGGCCGAGCCCATGCGGACGCCCTGCCGGTTGAGGGTGGAGTCGGAGCGGCCGTGGATGACGACGGAGCCGCGTGAGGTGAGGGTGATCCAGTCGCCGTGCCGCCAGACGCCGGGGTAGGTGTCGAAGTAGCTGTCGTGGTAGCGGCTGCCGTCGGGGTCGTTCCAGAAGCGGATCGGCATCGAGGGCATGGGCTTGGTGACGACCAGCTCGCCGACCTCGTCGGTGAGGGGGTTCCCGTCGGGGTCCCAGGCCTGGAGGTCGGTGCCGAGGCCCGGCGCCTGGAGTTCGCCGATGTGCACGGGCAGGGTGGGGACGGCGCCGGCGAAGCAGGAGCAGACGTCGGTGCCGCCGCTGACCGAGGCGATCCACAGGTCGGCGCCGGCCGCGGCGAACTCGTCGTGCAGCCAGCGGAAGCCGTCGGGCGGCAGCGGGGAGCCGGTGGTGGCGACGCACTGGATCCTGGTGAGGTCGTGGTCGCGGGCCGGGTGGACGTCCGCTTTGCGGCAGGCCATGACGTAGGCGGCCGAGGTGCCGAAGAGCGTGGCGCCGGTGCGTTCGGCGACGCGCCACTGGGCGTCCGTGGCCGGGAAGCCGGGGCTGCCGTCGTAGAGGATGATCGTGGTGCCGGTGAGCAGGCCGGAGACGAGGAAGTTCCACATCATCCAGCCGGTCGAGGTGTACCAGAAGAAGCGGTCCTCGGGGCCGAGGTCGCAGTGCAGGCCGAGCTGCTTGAGGTGTTCGACGAGGATGCCGCCCTGGGACTGGACGATGGCCTTGGGCAGGCCGGTGGTGCCGGAGGAGTAGAGCACCCACAGAGGGTGGTCGAAGGGCACCTGCTCGAAGACCGGCTCGGTGTCGGCGGCCGTCAGCGTGTCCCAGTGCAGCGCTCCCTCGGGTGTGTCGGTGCCGAGGAGCGGGATGTGGACGACCGCGCGGAGGGTGGGCAGTTCGCGGCGGAGTTCGGCGACGGTGTCGCGGCGGTCGTGTTCCTTGCCGCCGTAGCGGTAGCCGTCGACGGTGAAGAGGACGACGGGTTCGACCTGCTGGAAGCGGTCGAGGACGCTGCGGGCGCCGAAGTCGGGGGCGCAGGAGGTCCACACTCCGCCGACGGCTGCCGTGGCGAGGAGGGCGACGACGGCCTCGGGGACGTTGGGGAGGTAGCCGCTGACGCGGTCGCCGGGGCGCACGCCGAGGGCACGCAGTTCGGCGGCGAGGGAGCCGACCTGGCGGCGCAGTTCGGCCCAGGTGACGGGGCGGGGTTCGTGGGTCTCGTCGACGTGCAGCAGGGCCGGTTCGCCGGCCCGGGTGTCCGCCGCGCGCAGAGCGTGTTCGGCGTAGTTCAGAGTGGCGCCCGGGAACCACTGGGCGCCGGGCATGGCGGCGTCGCCGAGTACGCGCGCGTACGGGGTGGAGAAGCGTACGTCGAACCACTCCGTGACGGCCTGCCAGAACGTCTCCGGGGCGTCGACGGACCATCGGTGCAGGGTGGCGTAGCCGCCGTCGGCGGGCGCTCCGTGGTGTCGCGCGGCCCAGGTCTGGAACTCGGTGATCCGCGCCCGGGCGACGCGCTGTGCGTCGGGCTGCCAGAGCGGCTGGGGGTTCACGGTCGACATCGGCGGCTCCCGGGCTGTGCGCTTCGTGTGCGTCCCGGGCCCATGGGCTGGGGTGTGCGCGGGACGCGGCTGACAGGGACGATGCCATGTGATCGACTTCCGCACCAGGGCCCACCTCACAGGGCGGTGTCATGAAGATGTGCTCCGGTCGCGGGTGAACGGCAGTTGAACGACGCCCCGGCGCGCGGTGGTCGGTGGCAAGGTGATCACTATGGACGGTCGTGACCTGGTGCGTTCGGTGAAGTCGGTCGGTTCTGCGGGGGCGGCGCAGGGGTTGCGTTCGGTTCGGGCGGCGTGGCGCCACCGGCGTGCCGACGCCGCCGTACTGCCGCGGCGGGGTGCGGAGCGGGCCCGGGTGCCGGGGCCGGTGCGTGAGGTGGAGCCGGGTCCCGGGGGCGGTGTCGTCCGCTTCGGCCGCTCCGAGCTGCGCGTTCTCGTCGCGGTGAACGGGGCGGTCTTCTGGGGCTGGGACGGGGCCGGTCCCGAGCCGTCGTACGCGCTGGCGGGCCGCTGTCCGGAGCCGGATCCGCGGGCGGTGCTGGAACCCGACAAGGACGGCGGCTGGCGGGTGGTGGCGGAGCGGGCGACGGTGGCCGTGTCCCGGCACGGGGCGATCGAGGTCCGTACGCCCGGGGGTGTGGTGCTGCGCCGTGAGCTGCCGCCGCGCTGGTGGGAGCCGGTGGGCGGCGGGCCGGCGCGCTGGACGCAGCGCTCGGAGGTGGCGGCCGACGCCCGGTTCTTCGGTCTCGGTGGCCGGGCGGCGGGGCCGCGGCTGCGGACGGGTACGTACCGCTTGTGGAACGCCGGTCCCGGCGGGCCGTTCGCGACGGGCGCGGACCGGCCGTCCGTGACGATGCCGGTGCAGGTGGTGGTGGCCGACGCGGGGACGCATCTGGTCTTCTACGACACTTCCTGGGACGGCACGGTGGCGCTGCGGGAGGGCGAGGAGGGTGCCGGGTCCGGGCACGACCGGCCGGGGCGGAGCGTGCTGCGGATGGACGGCGGCGCGCTGCGGTGCTGGGTGACGGTGGGCACCCCCGCGCGGGTGCTGCTCGCCTGGGCGTCGCTGACCGGCGCGCCGGCGCTGCCGCCGTCGTGGGCGCTCGGTCACCATCACGGGTGGTGGGGCTCCGGTGACGAGCAGGAGGTGCGGCGGGTCGCCGCCGGCTTCCAGGAGCGCGATCTGCCGTTGGAGGCGGTCCATCTGGGCATCGGTCACGCGGACGCGCGGCGGGTGTTCACCGTCGACGAGGAGCGGTTCCCCAAGCTGTCCGTCCTCGCCGACGAGCTGCGGCGGGACGGGATCCGGCTGGTGTCGGTCGTCGAGCCCGCGGTCGCGGTCGTGCCGGGCGACGCCGTGTACGACGGCGGTGCGCGCGAGGACGTGTTCGTGCGGGGCGCCTCGGGGCGGGTGGTCCGCGGTGTGGGGCGGCCGGGGGACGTGGTGTTCCCGGACTTCACGCGCGCGGAGGTGCGCGAGTGGTGGGGCGGTCTCTACGAGGAGCGGCTCGGGCGGGGTTTCGCCGGGGTCTGGCACGACCTGGACGCGCCCACGTCGTTCGCGGCCTTCGGGGAGGCGACGCTGCCGCGGTCGGCGCGGCACGGACCTGCGGGCGGCGCCGACCACCGGGAGGCGCACAACGTGTACGCGTTGTGCATGGCGCGGGCCGGTTACGAGGGGCTGCGGGCTCTGGCGCCCGACGAGCGGCCGTTCGTGCTGTCGCGCTCGGGCTGGGCCGGCATGCAGCGCTACGGCGGCGCGTGGTCGGGCGACGTGGGTACGGGCTGGAGCGCGCTGCGGGCGTCGCTGGGGCTGGTGGTGGGGCTCGGGTTGTGCGGAGTGCCGTACTCGGGGACGGACGTGGGCGGCTGCGACGGCAGTCCGTCGCCGGAGCTCTATCTGCGGTGGCTGCAACTGGCGGCCCGGCTGCCGCTGCTGCGGACGGGTGGCGGGCGGCGGGCCGGGCGACGGGAGCCGTGGGGGTTCGGGCCCGGGGTGCTGGAGCACGCGCGCGCGGCGCTCGACGAACGGCGGCGGCTGCGGCCGTACTTCGTGACGCTGGCGCATCTGGCGCGGCGTACGGGTGCGCCCTATGTGCGTCCTCTGTGGTGGTCGGCGCCCGAGGACCGCGCGCTGCGGGACTGCGAGGACGCGTTTCTGCTGGGCGACTCGCTGCTGGTGGCGCCGGTGCTCGATCCGGGGGTGGAGCGGCGGGCGGTGCGGTTGCCGCGCGGGCGCTGGTACGACGTGGCGACGGAGCGGGCGTACGAGGGTCCCGCGCGGGTGGTGGTCGAGGCTCCGCCGGAGCGGATACCGGTGTTCGCGCGCGCGGGAGCCGTAGTGCCGGTGCGCGGAGAGGGCGGCGCGGTGGAGCTGGAGGTGTGGGCACCCGCGCGGGGGCGGATCGGCGAGGGGCTGGTCGTGCCGGACGCGGGCGACGGCTGGGCGGAACCGGAGATCGAACGGTACGTGTCGCGCTGGGAGGGGCGGCGGGTGGTCGTGGAGCGCGAGGGCGAGGACGGCTTGGGCGTGCCGTCCCGCCCGGTGCGCGTGCGGGGGCTGGCGGAGCGGCCGGCTCAGATGTAGCGGCCCTCGAAGAACGCCCGTACGGCCGCGGTGTGCAGCGGGAAGGCGAGTTCCCCTGCCCTGCGCAGGAGGTGCCACCCGTCGGTCTCGTCGGTGGCCGCGGAGGGCGGCAGGCCTTGGGCCGGCCGCTCGGGCAGCAGTCCGAAGATCAGCAGGTGGCCGTCGGAGGAGCTCATGGCGTCGGCGAGCCGTACGTCGCGGCCGGCCGCGTCGATGCCCGTCTCCTCCTTGAGTTCGCGGGCGACGGCCTGCCGCCAGTCCTCGCGGTCGTCGATGAAGCCGCCGGGCAGGGCGACTCCCCCGCGCGCGGGGGCGACGGTGCGGGTGATGACGACCAGGGCGGTGCCCTGTTCGTCGTACACGGGCTGGAGGGCCACCGCGACCGGGAGGGGGTTGCGGTAGGCCGCGGTGCCGCACGCGGGGCAGGTGCGGGGCCAGCCGGAGACGCCCTCTCCGTAGGGCGTTCCGCAGCTCGAACAGTGGCTGTTCCGCGCGGAGTTGGGAACGGAGGCTTCGGTTTCGGACACGCGGCGGACTGTATCCGATCGCGGAGGGGGCGGCTCCGGCGGGCCGGTCAGCGGCGGCCCGCGAGCGACCTCGCGGAGACCGGGAAGTCGAAGTAGGTGTCCGGGTAGGGCTCGGGCCGGTAGGTGAAGTGCCACCACTCCTCGGGGAGGTTCACCAGTCCGACGTCCTCAAGGGTGTCCTTGAGCAGGAGCCGGTTGGCGCGCTGGGGGCCCTGGATGCGGGGGTCGAGCGTGTGGGAGCGGGTGTCGAAGCAGTCGAAGCCGGTGCCCATGTCGACGGAGTTGTCGGGGAAGCGTTCGTCCTGGGGCGCGAAGCAGGGCACCAGGGGCTCGCCCGGCCGGTACGGCCGGGTGGGCTCGGCGGGGAGCCGTACGATCGTGAGGTCCATGGTGGATCCCCGGCTGTGGCCGGACTTCTCCGCGATGTAGCCGTCGGCGAACAGGCGGGTCTTGTCGACGTCCGGGTAGAACTCGGCCTTCATGTCCTGGTCGTCGAGGTCCTCGGCCCAGCGGACGAAGTGGTCCACGGCGCGCTGCGGCCGGTAGCAGTCGTAGACCTTGAGGGAGTAGCCCTGGCTCAGCAGCCGGGTCTGGGCCTGGTGGAGGGCCTCGGCCGCGGGGCGGGTGAGGATGCACAGGGGCTGCCGGTAGCCGTCCACGGGCTCGCCGACGAAGTTGTGCGGGGTGAAGTAGCGGATCTCCTCGATGACGGTCGGGTCGACGCTTCTCAGGGCGACGAAGTCCTCGGGGGCCGTCGGCTCGGTCCGGGCCTGGGCGGTGGCGGGGACGGCCGTGACCGCGAGCACGGCGGCGAAGGCGGTGACCAGGCCGCGGAACGCGGCGGAAAGTCGTGTCATGCTCCCTGCATCTATCAGGGCCGGGCGCCGCCGGGGAAGTGGGCGGGCCGCCGGCTCGCGGCGCCCACGCGCGCGGGCGCCGGTTATCCGTGCGGCCGCCCCGGTCAGGTGGTGACGGTCCGGCGGCGGTCGGCCGCCTGCGTCATGGCGTGCTCCACGACGCCGATGAGGACGTCCTTCACGGACTCCCGGTCCCGGGCGTCGCACGTCACCAGGGGCACGTCCGCGTCGAGGTCGAGGGCCTGGCGCACGGTCTCGGCCGGGTAGCGCGCGGCGCCCTCGAAGCAGTTGACGCCGACGACGAACGGGATGGAGCGCCGCTCGAAGTAGTCGACGGCGGCGAAGCAGTCCTCCAGGCGCCGGGTGTCGGCCAGGACGACGGCGCCCAGGGCGCCCTCTGACAACTCGTCCCACATGAACCAGAACCGCTCCTGGCCGGGAGTGCCGAAGAGGTACAGCACCAGGTCGTCGCGCAGGGTGATCCGCCCGAAGTCCATGGCGACCGTGGTGGTGTTCTTCCCCTCGACGCCGCTGACGTCGTCGACGGGCCGTCCGGCCTCGGTGAGCAGCTCCTCCGTACGCAGCGGCCTGATCTCACTGACGGCACCGACGAGGGTGGTCTTGCCCACTCCGAAGCCGCCGGCCACCAGGATCTTCAGCGTGACGGGCTCGACCGGCGGCTTGCCGCGCTGGGAACGCCCGAAGATCATCGATCTCTTCTCCTTAAGGTGCCGCCCGACACGAAGGTGCCGCCCGACACGCCCGGGGGCCGGCTCACAGGGCCCTCAGTCCGTTGATCACGTCGCGCAGGATGTTCTCGTCCGGCAGCTCCGCCGGGGGCACGGGCCGGTTGACGCGGACGAGTTCGACGTCCACGAGGTCCCCGACCAGGACCCTTACGACTCCGACGGGCAGATCGAGTTCCGCGGCGAGTTCGGCGACCGACTGCGGCGTGTCGCGGCAGAGTGCGACGATGTCGACGTGCTCCGGGGAGAGGGTGACATCCGCCTCCGGGTCGTCCGCGTGGGGTTCGGCGACGACCACCGCGATCAGGTCGAGGCGGTGCTGGGCCGCGCTGGTGGTGCGGCCGCGCGTCATGGCGTACGGACGGACGACGGGGCCGGCCTCGTCGTCGAACCAGTGGTTTCTTCCCTGACCGTCTGCGCTCATGTCATCCCACTTACCCACCCGAGGGCAGATCGGTGCGCGGCGCGGTGCCCAGGTGCGCGCCGACCCGCTTGACCAGGAGGGTCATTTCGTAGGCGACCTGGCCGACGTCGGAGTCGGCGTCCGACAGGACGGCCAGGCAACTCCCGTCTCCGGCGGCCGTGACGAACAGGAAGGCGTCGTCGAGTTCGACGACCGTCTGCCGGACGCTGCCCGCCTCGAAGTGCCGGCCCACGCCCTTGGCGAGGCTGTGGAACCCGGACGCCACGGCGGCCAGGTGCTCGCTGTCCTCCCGGGTCAGGTCCTTGGACACGCCCGTCGCGAGGCCGTCGCCGGACAGGACGACGGCCTTGCGGATGCTGGCGACCCGGTCCACCAGGTCGTCGAGGAGCCAGTTGAGCTCTCCGGAGTTGATGTCGCTGTGGCCGGTCGGCTTCGGTGCGGTCATCGACCGTCCCCCTTGTTCGTTCCTCGTGGTGCTGATGGTGCTGATGGTGCCGTACTGCCGGTGCTGCCCGTACCACCGGCCCTGCCGGAGTCGTCTTCTCCCCCGGCCTCCCCGGCTTCCCCTGTTCCCCCGGCACCCCTGACTCCACCGGCTCCCTCGTCGTTCTCCCTGCGGCCCCGCTGCCAGCCGCGCTGGAGGGAGGCCATGCGGCTGCGGACCTCGTCCGCGTCGCGGTCGGCGGGGTCCGAGCGGTCCCCGGCGGCCGGCTCGGGGCTCTGCCTGAGCTGGGGGGCGAGGCTGGCCTGCCGCACGCGCCGGGGCAGCGCGCCGGGTTCGGTGCGGCCGGACGCCGTGTCCCCGCGCGCGGTAGACGCGCCGCGACGACGGGCGGGGAGCGACGGCAGCCCGCCGGCCTCCGCGCGGTCGGTGTCACGGCCGCCGTCGCGGCCGTCGGGGCCTTCCGACGAGCCTCCGGCGGGGACGCCCGGTCCACCGGGACGGTCCCCGCGGCGCCGTCGGGCGGGCAGTTCGGGCAACTCGTCCTCCCGCGCGTGCGGTGCGGTCGCGGGCCCGGTCCCGTTCGCGGGAGGCTGCCCGTCCACCCCTTCCCGGTCGCTCCGTTCGGGAACCGGGCGGCCGTGTGAACTGACCAGCTTGGGGGTGCGGCGGCGGGGCAGCGCGGCGGGTCCGTCCGCCTCGTCGGCCTCCGGCGCCGGCGCGTCGTCGCGGACGGGCCCGGCGTGTCGGGGTTCGGACCGGCGTCCGCCCGGGGGGTCGTCGGCCGCGACGAGTGAGCGGCGCGGCCGGAACAGGCCGCCGCGTTCGCCGTCCTGGTCGTCGAGGGCGTCCAGGTCGACGGGCGCCTCCAGTTCGACCGGGCCGTCCAGCAGCGCGGCCGGCCGGTCCGCCAGCCGCGCGGGCACGTGCGAGAGGGCCGCGCGGCGGCTCTCCTCCCGCTCCTTGTCGCTGACGTGCTGGGGGCGGTCGAGGCGGAACCCGACGCCGTTGGTGTCCGGGGCGTCCTCCGTGAGCAGGGCGTCGGGCACGAAGACGACGGCCGTGGTGCCGCCGTACGGGGAGGGCTGGAGGGACACCCGGACGTTCTGCCGCTGGGCGAGCCTGCTGACGACGTACAGGCCGAGCCGGTCGGTGTCGGAGAGTTCGAACTCCGGTGTCTCGGCGAGCCGGAGGTTGGCGTCCAGGAGGGCGTCGGCGGCCATGCCGAGGCCGCGGTCGTGGATCTCCAGGGTGAAGCCGTTGGCGACACGCTGGCCCAGCACCTGTACGGCGGTGTGCGGGGGCGAGAAGACCGTGGCGTTCTCCAGGAGTTCGGCCACGAGGTGGGTGAGGTCGGCGACGGCCGGTCCGGTGACGGCGACGCGCGGGAGTCTGCGCACCTCGATGCGCTCGTAGTCCTCGACCTCGGCGACGGCCGCCCGCACCACGTCCATGAGCTGGACGGGCTTGCGCCACTGCCGCGACGGTGCCGCGCCGGAGAGGATGACGAGGCCTTCGGCGTGCCGCCGCATGCGCGTGGTCAGGTGGTCCAGGCGGAACAGGTCGGCGAGTTCCTCGGTGTCGTCGGTCCTGCGCTCCATGGTGTCGAGCAGGGTGAGCTGCTTGTGCAGCAGCACCTGGCTGCGGCGCGCGAGGTTGACGAAGACCTCGGAGACACCCGCGCGGAGTTCGGCCTGTCTGACGGCGGCCTCCACCGCCGCGCGCTGCAGCGTGTTGAGGGCCTGCCCGACCTCGCCGATCTCGTTCTTGTCGTACTCCAGTCGCGGCACCTCGGTCTCCACGTCGACCTCCTCGCCCGCGGACAGGCGGCGCATCACGCTGGGCAGCCGGACACCGGAGGCCTCGAGGGCCTCAAGTCGCAGCTGCTTGAGGTCGCGGATGAGGGAACGGCCGATGCGCACCGACAGGAACAGGGAGTACAGCAGGGCGATCAGCCCGAGGGCTCCGGCGACGACGGCCTTGGCGACGGTGTTGGTGGCGACCGGGTCGACCCGGTCCTGGTAGCGGTCGGACGCCTGGTCGTCGAGATCGCCGAGTTCGTCCAGGACGCCGCCCGCCGCGGTGTCCCAGGCCTTCGCGGTGACGCCGTCGGGCTTGCCCTCCTCGGAGAAGACGACCGCCTGCTCGGCGCTCCTGAGGGGGGCGGAGGAGGCGTTCTTCCAGAAACGCTCGTAGCGGCCGCGCTCGGCGGCGGGCAGCAGCGGCAGGTTGATGTCGTACATCACGGTGCGCTGCGCCACGAGGTCGTTGACGTCCCGTATCTCGCTGCGGCTGAGCCAGCCGGCGACCAGGGCGGAGCCGAGCAGGGCGTCCTCGCGGGAGACCAGCTCGCGGGCGCGGGAGATGTTGACGAGCGCGCGGTACTGCTTGTCGAGGCCGACGTTGTCGATGACTTCAAGGTTGGCGAGCAGGTCGTGGCAGGGGTCCACGAGGCGGTTGTAGAGGCTGAGGGCCTGCGCACGGCTGACGGTGCCGTCCTCGACGCCGCTGCGCAGGGAGCCGATGCCGGCGAGGGCGTCCAGCACGGCGGTGAGACGTTCCTCCTCGGCCGGGCCGAGCTCGTCCCGCACGTCGGCGTCGGCCGCGTTGCGGCGGATCTCGGCGACGGCCTCGTCGGTGGCGGTGCGGCTGTGCTGCAGGGCGGAGAGTCCGTTGGCGGCACGCGGGTCGGCCAGGTGGACGAGGGTCTGGCGGCGTTCCTGCTGGAGGACGCGGACGGTGTCCTCGACGGGGTAGCCGATCTCCTCGACCACGGTCGAGACGCTGAAGAGGCGTTCCGCCTCGCGTCCCGTGAGTACGGTGGCGAAGGCCCAGATAGCGGTCAGGGCCACCAGGGGCACGAGGAGCAGCGCCACAATCTTCCGGCGGATCGACTTCCCGCGAAAGCGCATGGCCTCCCCCAGCTCGACCCCCACCGGCAGGGGGTGCACATGTGCGTCAACAAACGGCGCGAGCCTACTACTGCCCAACGGTCAACTCGAAGACCCGTCCGGAGCTCGAACCTCCGCTCCGGTGCCGGACGATGGTCAGTTGTCCGTTCATTGCGGGAGATTGCCACCGGGATCCGACGGTGGACCGGAAACGCGTCCGCCCGCCGGGAGGGGCGGATTGGCCGAAATTCTTCGACTGCGCGGTCTTTTCGGGAATCTTGTGGCCCCTTCGTTCGTCCTTCAGTGCGGGAAAGGAGGCGGAATCGGCCGCAGGAGCCGCGTTCCGTCTCCAGGGCGGCGTAAAGCAGCGCAAGCCGGGCAGTCAGGGGGGAGCCGTGTCGTGGGACACGGACGAGCTGTCTGCCGGCGGTGGGGAGTGACATGTCGATGGGCACGGCGGAGCGGCACAGGGCGCCCGAGGGCGACGACGCGTCCGAGGTGAGCGTGCCGGTGGTTTCCGAGACCCCGGACCGGGAGGTTGTGGAGGCCGGGCGGGTCCCGCGGACGCGCGAGCCGCAGGCGGCGTACCGGCCGTTGTGGCGCGAGGAGCCGGCGCGGCGGCGCCGGTTGCCGGATCCGGTGCGTACGGCGGCCGTGCGCGCGGTGATCGTCGTCGCCGTGACGCTGATCCTGGCGATGGTGGCGTTCCTGTGCACGCTGGCCGAGTCGTGGCTGGCGTTCCCGATGGTGCTCGGCAGTGTGGCGGGCACGGTGGTGGCCACCTGGGGCGTGCTGGACGTGTGGGTGACGCGGCAGGTCTGGAACCAGCGGCACGGTGTCGTGTCGGTGCCGAGCAGCACCGCGCGGGCCATGCGCCGCGAGCGTCGCCGGGCGAGGCGGCAGGCCCGTCGCGCCGAGCGCGGTCAGGAGCGGATAGGCCGGCGCGGCGGCACGGGTCAGCTGTCGCATCCCTGACCCGGCGGGCACGGCGGCAAGCGTATGCGGTAACGGCGGGGCGGCAGCAGCGCACCTCCGGCCCTCGTTGCGGCGGCCGCGCCCGGCCGTCCGCGGGGCAGGCCGGGTGTACGCCGGGCCGGCCCGGGGCGGGAACCGGATCGGCCTCCCGCCGCACCGGACTACGCGGGCACTCCGTGGGTCTCGTGGGCCTCACGGGTCTCGCGGGTGTCGCGGGCGAGTTCGCGGCGGGCCCGCGTGAAGGAACGGGCACGGGCCACCGCGAGCACGGCGGTTGTCCGGCCGGCCCGTTCGTAGCGGGCGAGGAAACCGTCCTCGCCCGGCGCGCCGTCGGCGATCCGGCCCTCGGTGACCCGGACGCTGTCGCCCTCGCGCCGCCGGCCGGCGAACTGGAGGCGGACGCCGTACTGGTCGGACCAGAAATAGGGCACCGACCTCGCGTCGGCGACCGTGCGCCCGGCGAGCAGGTTGGTCACGGCGGCCCGGGGCTGCCGGGTGGCGGAGGTCCAGTGCTCCGCGCGTGTGCCGCCGACGCGGGCCACGTCGCCGACGGCGACCACCTGCGGCAGGGAGGTCGCACAGCCGTCGTCGCACAGGACGCCGTCGTTCAGCGCCAGGGGCGAGCCGGCCAGCCAGGCGGTGTTGGGCGCGGCGCCGATGCCGACGACCACCACGTCGGCGGGCAGGACGCGGCCGTCGGTGAGCTCCACCGCCGTGACGGCCGTCGTGCCGTGCAGCGCGGACACGGAGGCCCCGGTCACCAGCGCCGTGCCGTTGCGTCGGTGCAGCGCGGCGCAGACGGCGGCCATGTCCGGGCCCAGTTGCGGCACGAGCGGCAGCGTCGCGGCCTCGACGACGGTGACGGTGTGCCCCAGCGCGGCACAGGAGGAGGCGGTCTCCGCGCCGACGAAACCGCCGCCGACGACCACCACGCGGCGTTCGCCCCCGGTGAGTTCGGCGCGCAGGGCGCGGGCGTCGTCCAGGGTGCGCAGGGTGTGGACGCCTGCCAGGCGGTCGCCGCCCAGGGTCCGGGCCGAGGCCCCGGTGGCGACGACGACGCCGTCGGTGGAGACGGTGCGGCCGTCGCCGAGCACCACGGTCCGTCCTCGGGCGTCCAGAGACCGGGCACGGACACCGAGCAGCCACTCGGCGTCCAGTTCCGCGTGTTCCTCGGCGTCGGTGAGCGCCAGATCCTCCTCGGGGGCGCGGCCGGTGAGGTACTCCTTGGAGAGGGGCGGCCGGTCGTAGGGCGCGTGGGTCTCCTCGCCGACGATCACCAGTCGGCCGTCGAAGCCCTGGGCCCGCAGTTCCCGGGCGGCGTAGAGGCCGGAGAGCGAGGCCCCTACGACGGTGACGGTCCTCATGCGGCGCTGTCCTCCTCGAAAGCGTCCTCCGTCGCGTCCTGCTCCGCCACGAGGTGCACGTGGACGAGGCCGTCGTCGACGGTGACCCGGTGGGTGCGGACGGGCCTGCGGGCGGGCAGACAGGTGGGCCGGCCGGTCCTGAGGTCGAACGAGGCGGCGTGCAGCGGGCATTCGACGAGGCAGCCCTCCAGCCAGCCGTCGGAGAGGGAGGCGTCCTGATGGCTGCAGGTGTCGTCGATGGCGTAGAGATCGCCGTCGTCGGTGTGGAAGACGGCGATCGGCGGAGTCGTCCCGACACGGGCGGACTCGCCCTTGGGGAGGTCTTCGAGGCGGCAGACGGGAATCATGGGTCCCCTCTCGGCCCGGAACCTGTGGCGGGTGCGCCGACGCGTACCCTTCCGGGATCCGGACGCTTCGATAACATGATGTTTCACATGGCGCACTGGAGAGCGCCATGCGCAACAGAATCCGGGCGGGCGCCCGTGGCGTCAAGGGCTTCCCGCAGACGCGGCCCGAACAAGGCCGCCAGGTGGTGAGAGTTGAGCCATGACCCGCACACAGAAGCAGCCCGACCATGGTGAGGACCGCGTGGAGAACAGGCAGGGCACCAGGGGGGCGGCGAGCGCCGTGCAGTCGGTGGACCGCGCCGTGAGCGTGCTGGAGATCCTCGCCCGGCACGGCGAGGCGGGGGTCACCGAGATCGCCGACGAACTGGAGGTGCACAAGTCCACCGCGTTCCGGCTGCTCGGGGTGCTGGAGAACCGCGGCCTGGTGGCCCAGGAGAAGGAGCGCGGCAAGTACTACCTGGGTGCCGGCGTACTGCGTCTCGCGGGGGCGGCGGCAGTGCGGCTGGACATCTCGCAGGAGGGCGTGCCGGTCTGCCGGGAACTCGCGGACGAGCTGGGCGAGACGGCGAACATCGCGGTCCTGGACGACGACGCCGCGGTCAACGTCATGCAGGCCCGGGGCACCGCCTCGGTGACGGCCCAGAACTGGCTCGGCCGGCGGACCCCGCTGCACGCCACCGCCAGCGGCAAGGTGCTGCTCGCCCATCTGCCGTCGACCCTGCGGGAGGGGTTGCTGGCCCGCCCGCTGCACCGGTTCACCGAGCACACCGTCACCGGCGCGGCGGTACTGCGGGGTGTGCTGGAGACCGTGGCCGGTCAGGGCTACGCGATCACCGAGGAGGAGCTGGAGATCGGGCTGGCGGCCGTGGCGGCGCCCGTGCGGTCCCACGACGGCAAGGTGATCGCGTCGATCAGCGTCTCCGGACCGGTGTACCGGCTGACGCCGGACCGGCTGCCCGACCTCGCCACGCGCACCCTGGCGGCGGGGGTCGAGCTGTCCCGCCGGATGGGCTACGGCGACTGATCCGGCGCCGCGGGACGGCGCGGGCGGACGGCGGCGCGGCGCGGGGGCGGCGGACTCGGGGAGGGCCCGCCGCCCCCGCGCCGCGCCGTGCGCCGGTCGCGGCCGTCGGCGGATTTCAGCCTTCGCGTTCCTTTCGCCGCGGGTTGACCCGTACCTCTTGACGGCCACTTGATGGCGTTCCCACTATGTTCCTCATCGCGCAACCCATCGTGCAATGCGCAACAGCAGAGGAGCTGGTCGTGCCACACGAGGTCCGTGCCGCAGTCGCTGTGAAGAGGGGCGCACCCGTCGAGGTGCAGACGATCGTCGTCCCGGACCCGGGGCCCGGCGAGGTGCTGGTCGCGGTGCAGGCCTGCGGGGTCTGCCACACGGACCTGCACTACCGGGAGGGCGCGATCAACGACGACTTCCCGTTCCTGCTGGGCCACGAGGCGGCGGGCACGATCGAGGCCGTCGGTGCGGGTGTCTCCGGTCTGGCCCCGGGCGACTACGTGGTGCTGGCCTGGCGGGCGCCCTGCGGGGGCTGCCGGTCCTGCCGGCGCGGCCGCCCCTGGTACTGCTTCGACTCCCGGAACGCCGCGCGGCCGATGACCCTGCTGGACGGCACCCCGCTGACCGGCGCCCTCGGCATCGGCGCCTTCGCCGAGAAGACGCTGGTCGCCGCGGGCCAGGCGGTGAAGGTCGACCCCGCCGCCCGGCCCGAGGCCGCCGGGCTCGTCGGCTGCGGGGTGATGGCCGGTTACGGTGCCGCCGCCAACACCGGTGCGGTGGGCCGGGGCGACTCGGTCGCCGTCGTCGGCTGCGGCGGCGTCGGCGCCGCGGCGATCGCGGGGGCGGCCCTGAACGGCGCCATGAAGATCATCGCCATCGACGTGGACGGCCGGAAACTGGACCGGGCGGAGCGGTTCGGCGCCACGCACACCGTCGACTCCCGGGGCACCGACCCCGTGGCGGCGGTCCGCGCCCTCACCGACGGCCACGGCGTGGACCTCGCGATCGACGCCGTGGGGCTCCCGGAGACGTTCCGTCAGGCGTTCTACATGCGCGACCACGCGGGCGTACTGGTCCAGGTCGGGGTGCCGACACCGGGCACCGCGATCGAACTCCCGCTCACCGACGTGTTCTCGCGCGGCGGCGCGATCAAGTCCTCCTGGTACGGCGACTGCCTGCCCAGCCGCGACTTCCCGTTCCTGATCGACCAGTACCTCTACGGACTGCTGGACCTCGGCGCCTTCGTCTCGGAGACGACGACGCTGGACCGGGTCGAGGAGGCCTTCGCCAAGATGCACCGCGGTGAAGTACTGCGCTCGGTGGTGGTCCTGTGAGCGACCGTGCCCCCGCCCGTCCGCCCCGTGTGGTCGTCATCGGCGCCGGCATCGTGGGCTGCTCGCTGGCCGACGAGCTGACCGCCCGCGGCTGGACCGACGTGACGGTCCTCGAACAGGGCCCGCTCCCCGCCCCCGGCGGCTCCAGCTCGCACGCGCCCGGCCTCGTCTTCCGGACCAGCCCGTCCCGTACCCTCACCGCCTTCGCCCGGTACACCGTCGAGAAGTTCGCCTCGCTCACCGCGGACGGCGTGCCGTGTTTCCAGCAGGTGGGCGGCCTGGAGCTGGCGACCACCCCGGAACGCCTCGCCGACCTCCACCGCAGGGCCGGGTACGCAGCCTCCTGGGGCGTGCGCGGGGAGATCGTCGGCGCGGCCCGCTGCAGGGAACTGTGGCCGCTCCTCGACGAGTCGGTGGTCCTCGGCGGCTTCCACACCCCCGAGGACGGCCTGGCCCGCGCCCTGCACGCCTCCCGTGCCCAGCTGGACCGCGCCACCGCGCGCGGCGCCCGCGCCCTGGACCGGCACACGGTCACCGGCATCGAGCGGGAGGACGGCAGGGTCACGGCGGTCGTCACCGACCGGGGCGCCTTCCCCGCCGACCACGTCGTCTGCGCCGCCGGCTTCTGGGGGCCGGTCGTCGGGCGGATGGCCGGTGTGGACGTCCCCCTGCAACCGCTGGCCCACCAGTACGCGCGGACCGGCCCGCTGCCCGGCCTGCGCGGCGCCACCGCCGAGGCCACGAAACCGATCCTCCGCTTCCAGGACCGCGACCTGTACTTCCGTGAGCACGGCGACCGCCTGGGCATCGGCTCCTACGCCCACCGTCCGCTGCCCGTGGACCCGTTCGCCGTGCCCGGCTACGACGAGTCCCGCGCCCGGGACATGGACATGCCGTCCTCGTACCCCTTCACCCCCGAGGACTGGGCGCCGAGCTGGGAGGAGTGCCGGCGGCTGATGCCCGCCCTGCGCGAGGCCGAGATCGACTCGGGGTTCAACGGCGTCTTCTCATTCACCCCGGACGGCATGCCGGTCATCGGCGAGTCCCGCACGCTGCGGGGCTTCTGGCTGGCCGAGGCGGTGTGGGTGACCCACTCGGCCGGGGTGGCCAGGGCCGTCGCCGAGTGGATGGTGGACGGGCGGCCGTCGCTCGACGTGCACGAGTGCGACCTCACGCGGTTCGAGGAGGCGCAGCGCTCACCGGCGTACCTCCGCGAGCGCGGTGCGCAGCAGTTCGCCGAGGTGTACGACGTCATCCACCCCCTCCAGCCGATGGAACGGCCGCGTCCGCTCAGGGTCAGCCCCTTCCACGCGCGTCAGCAGCAGCTCGGCGCGTACTTCCTGGAGGGCGGCGGCTGGGAGCGCCCGCACTGGTACGGGGCGAACGCCGCCCTCGCCGCGGCGGAGGAGGCGCGGCTCCCCGCCCGCGACGCCTGGTCGGCCCGGCACTGGTCCCCGATCGCGGCGGCCGAGGCACGCGCCACCCGGGAGCGGGTCGCCCTGTACGACATGACCCCGCTGCGCCGCCTGGAGGTCACCGGCCCCGGCGCCCTCGACTTCCTCGACCGTATGACCAGCAACAACCTCCGCAAGAAGCCCGGCGCCGTCACCTACACGCTCCTGCTCGACGAGCGGGGCGGCATCCGCTCCGACCTCACCGTCGCCCGTCTCGCGCCCGAGCGCTTCCAGGTCGGCGCCAACTCCCCCGCCGACCTCGACCACCTGCTGCGCCACGCGTCGGACGGCGTGCACGTCAGGGACATCACCTCGGGCACCTGCTGCGTCGGAGTATGGGGGCCGCTCGCGCGCGACCTCGTGCAGCCGCTGACGCCGGACGACTTCTCGCACGAGGCGTTCGGCTACTTCCGCGCCAGGGAGACGTACGTCGGCCATGTCCCGGTCACCGCGCTGCGCCTGAGCTACGTCGGCGAGCTGGGCTGGGAGCTGTACACCACCGCCGACCTGGGCCTCAGGCTCTGGGACACGCTGTGGGAGGCCGGGCGCGGACTCGGCGTGGTCGCGGCCGGGCGGTCCGCCTTCAACTCGCTGCGGCTGGAGAAGGGGTACCGGGCCTGGGGCACGGACATGACCGACGAGGACAACCCCTACGAGGCGGGCGTCGGCTTCGCGGTCCGTATGGCCAAGGCGGACTTCGTCGGCAGGGCCGCCCTGGAGCGCGCGGGCGGGCCCGGCCGGCGGCTGACGCCCCTCCTGCTCGACGACCCGGCGGCCGTGGTCCTCGGCAGGGAACCGGTGTACGTGGACGGGTCGCCCGCCGGGTATGTGACCAGCGCGTCGTACGGCTACACGCTCGGCCGCTGCGTGGCGTACGCCTGGCTCCCGGCCTCCGTGTCCACCGGCAGCGGTGTGCACGTGGAGTACTTCGGCGAGAAGGTGCCCGCCACGGTCACCGAAGAGCCGCTGTTCGACCCCGAGATGACCCGCATCCGCCGTTGACCGCCCCAGGAGGCTCCGAGTTGTCCCCCACCTACGACGTGATCGTCATCGGTCTCGGCGGCATGGGCAGCGCCGCCGCCCATCACCTCTCCGCGCGCGGCGTCCGCGTGCTGGGCCTGGAGAAGTTCGGCCCGGTGCACAACCGGGGCTCCAGCCACGGCGGTTCGCGGATCACCCGGCAGTCGTACTTCGAGGACCCGGCGTACGTGCCCCTGCTGCTGCGCTCCTACGAGCTGTACGAGGACCTGGAGCGGGCCACCGGCCGCGAGATCGCCCTGCTCTGCGGCGGGGTGATGGTCGGACGCCCGGACTCCTGGACCGTCTCCGGGTCACTGCGCTCGGCGCGTGAGTGGGACCTGCCGCACGAGATGCTGGACGCCCGGGAGATCCGCCGCCGCTTCCCGACGCTCGCCCCGGCGGACGACGAGGTCGCCCTGTACGAGGCCGGGGCCGGTCTTCTGCGCCCCGAGAACACCGTCGCCGCCCACCTCCAGCTCGCCACCCGCCAGGGCGCCGACCTGCACTTCGACGAACCGATGACCCGCTGGGAGCCGTACCGGGACGGCGTGCGGGTGCACACCGCGGAGAACACCTACACGGCGTCCCATCTGGTGGTCTGCCCCGGGGCGTGGGCGCCGCGGCTGCTCGCCGACCTCGGTGTGCCGTTCACGGTGGAGCGGCAGGTCATGTACTGGTTCCAGCCGCGCGGCGGCATCGACGCCTTCCGTCCCGCGAACCAGCCGATCTACGTGTGGGAGGACCCGGCCGGCGTCCAAGTCTACGGCTTCCCCGCCATCGACGGTCCCGACGACGGCGCCAAGGTCGCCTTCTTCCGCAAGGGGAGCGACACGACGCCCGAGACCATCGACCGCACCGTGCACACGCACGAGGTCCAGGACATGGCGGATCACATGTCCGGCCGCATCCCGGACCTGCCCGGCGCCTTCCGCAAGGCCGCGACCTGCATGTACACCACCACGCCCGATGAGCACTTCGTCATCGCCCGGCACCCGGCGCACCCCGGCTCGGTGACCGTGGCGTGCGGCTTCTCCGGCCACGGGTTCAAGTTCGTGCCCGTCGTCGGAGAGATCCTCGCCGACCTGGCCCTGACCGGCACCACCGCGCACCCCATCGGCCTCTTCGATCCCGCCCGAGGAGTACGCACATGACGACGACGCCCGTGCCCCCGAGCCTCATCGCGACGCTTCCGGGCCGCTACTACACCGATCCGGAGGTCTTCCGCCAGGAACAGCGGCACGTCTTCGAGGCGATGTGGTTCTGCGCCGTACGCGCCGCGGACCTCGAACGGCCCGGCGCCTTCCGCACCGTGCAGGTCGGCCGCGAGAACGTGCTCGTCACCCGGACCCGCACCGGTGGGCTGCGCGCGTTCCTCAACATCTGCCGGCACCGCGGCGCCCGGCTCTGCCTGGAGGAGTCCGGCGAGGTGCGCCGCACCCTCCAGTGCCCGTACCACGCGTGGACGTACGACCTCGACGGCAGGCTGGTCGCCGCGCCGAACCTGACGAAGATGCCGGACGTCGACCGGTCCGAGTACGGCCTGGTCGAGGTCGCGTTGCGCGAGTGGCTCGGCTACGCCTGGGTGTGCCTGGCCGAGGAGCCGCCCTCCTTCGAGGAGACGGTGCGCGGCGCGGTCGTCGAACGGCTCGGCGACCCGGCCGCCGTCGAGGCGTACGGCACCGAGGGCCTCGCGCTCGGCCGGCGCGTCCGGTACGAGGTGCGGGCCAACTGGAAGCTGATCGTCGAGAACTTCATGGAGTGCTACCACTGCGCGACCATCCACCCCGAACTCACGGACGTCCTGCCGGAGTTCGCCGACGGCTACGCGGCGCAGTACTACGTGGGCCACGGCGCCGAGTTCGGCGAGGAGGTGCGGGGTTTCACGGTGGACGGCAGCGAGGGCTTCGGCCGGCTGCCCGAGGTGCCGGACGGCCGGGACCGCCGCTACTACGCCGTCACCGTGCGGCCGACGGTCTTCGTGAACCTCGTGCCGGACCACGTGATCCTGCACCGGATGTTCCCGCTGGCCGAGGACCGCACGGTCGTCGAGTGCGACTGGCTGTACGCGCCCGAGGTGGTGGCCTCCGGGGCCGACCTGTCGAAGTCGGTCGAGCTGTTCCACCGCGTCAACACCCAGGACTTCGCGGCCTGCGAGCGGACCCAGCCGGCCATGGCGTCCCGCGCCTACCGGGCGGGCGGGGTGCTGGTGCCGACCGAGCACCACATCGGCATGTTCCACCAGTGGCTGCTCGACCGGCTCGGCGCGGGTCCGGCCGGCGGCGGTACCGTCTAGGGGGTGTCGTTTGGATCTGGTCGGTTCCAGGCAACGGTGCCTTGGCAAGATCCAAACGACGCCCCCTAGGCCGGCGGCTGGGTGGGGCGTTTGAACATGCGGGTCGCCGTGATCTCGCTGTGCACCGCCTCGCCCTCCCCGTCGACGGCCGGGGCGGGCTGGGGCAGGCCGGGCCGCAGGTGCTCCTCCACGCTGATGTACTTCAGTCCCGCCCTCAGGTCGGCGTCGTTGCGCAAGCGGATGACCAGCGGGAACTCCGCCAGTGCGGTCGTGTCGAACAGGCCGGTGGTGTACAGGAGCTGGACGCCGAGCGCGTCGGACACGGCGCGCTGCAACTCCAGCAGGTAGGTGGCGTTGGCGCGGCCGATGGGGTTGTCGAGGAACAGAGTGCCGGCGTGGCGGTGCCGGTCGCGGCCCCGGTCGTTGCTGCGCAGGGCGGCCATCGTGCAGTACAGGGCGATGGCGGCGGTGAGCAGCTGGCCGCCGGAGAAGACGTCGCCCATCTGGCCGACGGGGACGCGTTCGGCGCGCAGTACGGCGTCGGGCTTGAGGATCTCGACGGCGACGCCCTTGGGCTGCAGGGCGGCGGCGACGCCCCGCAGCAGCAGGGACATCCCGTCGCGGCGCAGGTCGGAGTTCTTCTTCACGGCGGCGCGGGTGGCGCCGTCGACGACCTCGCCGAGGCGCTCGGTGAGGGTGGCCTGGTCGGGTTCCTCGAAGCGGATGCGCAGGAACTCCTGCCCGGACCACTCGCCGAGCCCTTCCGGCAGCCGGGAGAGCCGCTGGGCGGAGCGGAGGGTGGCGAGCGCCGACTCGACCAGGCCGCGCAGCCGGTCCACGATCGAGTCGCGGTTGCGTTCCAGCTGCGCCAGCTCGTCGGTGAGGACGCGGAGGCGGGGCGCGAAGGCGTCCGCCCACTTGGCGGCGTGCTCGGGCAGCGTGGCGGCGGGCAGTTCGCGGATCTGCTGGCGGGCTGGGGTGCGGACCTGCTCGTAGCGGGTGGAGTTGGCGTGCCGGACCAGGACGTCGCCGGCCTCGCGGACGGCTGCCTCGGCGGCGGAGAGGTCGGCGGCGCAGCCGCGCAGCGAACGGCGTGCCTCGGCGGCCGAGTGGCGGGCCTCCTCCGGACCGGCCGGGTAGGGCTCGGGTTCCTCCTGCTCTTCCTCGGGGCCGTGTTCGCGCAGCATGTCGCGGAGCATGGCGGCGGTCTCGTCGAAGCCGCCGGCGGCGTCCTCGGCGGCGCGGTGGGCGTCGAGCAGTTCGGCGTGCGCCTCGCGGGCCTGGGCGAGCGCCTCGGTGCGGGCGGCGAGTTCGGCGGTCGCGGTGCGCAGCAGGGTCTGGGCGTGTTCGGCGTCGCGCGGGAGGAGTTCCTCGGGGAGGCCGGTGTGGGCATCGCCGTCCTCAGGGGCGTGCCGCTCGGCCTCGCCGCGCAGCCGCCCGAGCTGTTCGCTCGCGCTGGACATGCGGGTCTCCAGGAGCTGTACCAGTTCCTCGGCACGGGCGGCGGCGGCCTGCCGGGAGGGCCCGTCGGAGCCGTCGGGCGACTCCAGGAGCTGCCCGGCGCGGGTGCGGACCTTGTTGCTGAGCCGGTCCAGCTCCGCGCGCGCGGCGCTCTCGTCGCTCTCCGCGCGGGCCTGCTCGGCGCGCAGGTCGGCGCCGACGCCGACCTTCTCGTACACCTGGGAGGCGGCACGGTGGGCCTCGCGGAGGTCGGGCAGGGACGCCTTCGCCTTCGGTGCCCCGTGACCGCCCCCGGACGTCTCGTCCGGTACGTCGTCGGGGGCGCCGGCGATCTCGGAGCGCTCGGCACGCAGCGCGCGGGCGGTGCGGCGGGCGTCGTCGGCGGCGCGCTGGGCGGCACGGCGGTCCTCGTCGGCGGCACGGGCCCGGTCGAGGCAGGCCTGGGCGCGGGCCTCGGCCTCGGCACCCTCGTCGGCGAGTTCGCGGACCCTGACCTGCCAGCCGGCCCGTTCACGCAGCCGGAAGGCGAGCCCGGCGAGGGCGTCGGCGGCGCGCCGGGCCTTCTGCGCGGCCTCCTGCCGCTCGTCCCGCAGGTGCACGGCCTCGGCGGCGTCCTCGTCGGCCTCCGCCCGCGCGGTGCGCGCCTCGGTCAGCTCGGCCTCGGCCTCCTCGGCGAAGGCGCTCGCCTCCTCGGCGCTCCGGGCCAGTTCCGCGAGGCGTCCGGCGGGGCAGCCGGTGCGCCAGGACGCGAGCCTCGCCGCCAGCTCCCGGTCCTTGCCGAGCCGGGCGGCGAGGGTGCGGATCTCCTCGTCCCGCGAGGTCGCCCGCGCGCGCAGCGCGTGCCGCTCCTCGTCGGCGGCGTGCTCGTCGTGCATCGCGGGGTTCGGCGGTACGAGGAAGACGTCGCCGGTGTCCGCCCCGGGAGACGGAGTGGGGGCGAGGAGAGCGGCGGCGGTGCCGACGGCGACGGCGGAGCGCGGCAGCAGGGCGGCGTCGCCGAGGGCCTCGCGGGCGCGGGTGTGGGAGTCGGGGTCGGTGATGATCACGCCGTCGACCAGCTCGGGGCGGGCCGCCAGCACGCGCGCGTGGTCGGCGGGGTCGACGGCCTGCGCGAGGTAGCGCCAGCCGGGCAGGGCGGGGATGCCGTGCTCGCCGAGGAACTCCACGGTGGCCAGCACGTCGGGGCCGGGCGGCAGGAGTCCGCCGTCGCCGAGCGCGCCGAGGATGCGGGAGTCGTCGGCGGCGGCGGTGCGCAGATCGAACAGCTGGCGCTCGGCGGAGGAGACGGTGTCGTCGAGCAGTTCGCGCAGTTCGTCGGCGAAGCGGTCGAGTTCCTCGGGGGTGAGGGCGCCGTCGGCGGTCCTGGGCGCGGCGCTCAGGTCGCGGTCGGCGTCCCGGCGGGGCTGCGGGATGCCGGGGCGGCTTTCGGCGGCCAGGCCGAGCAGTTCCGCGAGGCGGTCCTCGGCGGCCAGGGCCTCGGCCGTACGGCGTTCGGCCTCGTGTGCGTGTCCGGCCGCGGTGGCGGCGTCGGCGGCGCGGGCCGCGGTCAGTTCGGCACGGCTCTCGGCGCCGGCCGCCTCGCGCGCGTGCTCGGTGGCCCGGCGGGCGGCCTCGCGGGCGGTGTCCCAGGCCGCGACGGTCGTCTTCTCGGCGTCGCTGGCGGCGAGCGCGGCCCGCGCAGGATCGGCGTCGGGCGCGCTGTCGTCGAGCCAGCCGGCACGGACGGCCTCGGCGGTCTCCTGCTCGACCTCGGTGAGGCGCTGGCGCAGGTGTCCGGCCTCGCTGCGGGCGCGCTGGGCCTCGGTGGCGGCGGCCGTGGAGTCGCGGTGGGCGGCGTCGCTGACCTCCTGGAGCCCGGCGGAGCGCTCCTCCTCCTCGTTGGCGTGCTGCTCGGACCGGCCGGCCGCCGCGTGCAGGGCACGCACGAGTGCGACGGCCGCCTCGGTGCGGGCGGCGAGCGCGGGTGCCGCGTCCCGCTCGGCCTCCCGGATGGCGGCGGACACGCGGGCGACGCGGTCGGCGGCGGCGCGGTGGCGCAGGACGGTCTCGGCGGCCTGCCAGGCGGCGTGCAGGGTGCGGGCCTCGGCGAGTTCGCGCTTCTGGGCGGCGGCGGACTTCTCGGCGCCGGTCAGGGCCAGCGAGGCGTGCCGGTAGGCGAGTTCGGCGGCGACGAGGGCGCTGCGGTCCCGGGCCGACTCGGCGTGTGTGACGGCGTACGCGGCGGCGGTGACCCGCTGGGCGAGGTCGCCGGCCCGCAGTCGCTCCTGGGCGCCGCGCGCGGACAGCCGGCGGGCGAGGCTCCTGGTGCGGCGTTCGGCGGCGGTGTGGATGTCCCGCGCGCGGGCGCGGGCGTCGGCGGCCTCGACGATACGGCCGAGGAGGTCGACGGAGCCGGCGGTGAAGTCGCGTTCGGCGATGAGCTCGGCGCGGCGGCCGAGTTTGTTGCCGAAGCCGCTGACGAGGTCGGCGAGCCCGTCGGTGTCCCGGGTGTCGGTGACGGCACGCAGCAGCAGGTCGGTGAAGTCCGAGTCCTTCTTGACCGCGAAGAGGCCGGCGGCCTCGCCCTCGTCGGCATTCATCTCGCGCTGGTAGCGGAAGAGTTCCGGGTCGAGGCGGAGGTCGCCGAGGTGCTCGATCCAGCGGTCGTGGATCTCCTCCCAGTGCACCTCCAGGTGCGGGTAGGCCTTGCCGGCCTCGGTGAGGGCGTCCCGGAAGCCCTTCATGGTGCGCCGCCTGCCCTGCGCGCCGGAGACGCCTTCGACGGGCGGGCGTACGGCGGTGCCCTCGGCGACGGGCAGGTTGTCCAGGGTCAGTCCGGGGCCCGGCCGGAAGGAGTACCAGGCCTCGGCGAACTTGCGGGGGTCGCCCGAGACCTGCCGGCCGCGCCACTCGCTGACCTTGCCGACGACGACGCACTCGCCGGTCTGCACGTGCTGCCACTCCAGGGCCACGTGTCCGCAGTCGTCGGCGAGCAGGAACTTGCGCAGGACGCCGGAGCTGGCGCCGCCCAGGGTGTTGCGGTGGCCCGGCAGCATCACCGAGAAGATCAGCTTGAGCAGGACGGACTTGCCGCCGCCGTTCTCCAGGAACAGCACGCCCGCGGGGGCCGGCCGGCGCGGCGGGCCGACCGGCTCCTCCTCGAAGAACTCCGCCTGCGTGGGCGCGGGGTCGGGCACGGCCTCGCCCACGCCGCGCAGGTCAAGCACGGTGTCGGCGTAGCGCGCACCGGCGGGTCCGATGGAGTAGAGGCGGACCCGGGACAGCTCGTACATGGCGGACTCTCGTAAGTCTTCGGGAAGTCGGAGGAGGGCGGGAGGTGGGGGCGGGGAGATGGAGGGCGCGTGCGGGGCGCGGGGTCGGGCGGGGTCAGGAGGAGGAGGAGGAGTGGAACGGCAGTCCGGCGTCGGCCACCAGCTCCATGTCGTCGGTGTCCTCGGCGGGCAGCAGTGTCGCGGTGCCGTCGGTGACCGGGACGACGCCCAGGTCCAGCAACTCGGCCAGGGCGGCGCTGCCCGCCATGTCGCGCACCTGGAGCTGGTAGCGGGCGGTGGTGCGGTAGGTGCCGCCGTGGTCGTCGCCGGTGCGCTGGAGGAAGCCGGACTCGGTGAGGAAGGCGGCGGCCTTGCCGACGATGCCGGTGGTGGAGCCGGGGAGTCTGCGGGCGTCCTTGGTGGCACCGGTCGCGCTGCGGCGGGCCCAGATCCGCCAGGCGGTCTCCAGCCCCGGGGCGTCGGTGGCCGGGTCGGTGTTCTCGCCCTGCTCGTCGGCCCGTTCTTCCAGCCGTCGGCAGGCCTGGCGGACGAAGGCGTCCACACCGTTGACCGTGACGCGGCCGATGTAGCCGTCGTCGGCGAGGTCCTCGGGGCGCGGGTAGGCCATGGCGGCGACGGCGAGGTGGGCGAGGCCGTGCAGGAAGCGGTCGCCGGAATCGGTGGCGGCGCGACGGGCGTAGTCGCCCATGCGGACGGCGAACACGGAGTCCTCGGCGGCGGTGACGGCCATCCCCGCGCGCGGGGACACCTCCAGGACGACCAGGCCGAGGCCGGCGGCCACGGCGTCGGCGAGGCGGGCGAAGGGCGGGTCCTCGCGGTACCTGCGCAGCAGGTCGGCGTACTCCTGGTCGCGGGCGGGCAGCAGTTTGGGCTGGAGGCCGAAGGCGACGAGCCGCGCGGCGTCGGCGGCGTCGGCGGGCGTGACGGCCGCGGTGGACGGCGCGGCACCCGCCTCCGGTTCGCTCCGGTCGACGTGCTCGGTCACGGTCGGTACTCCTCGCTGTGCTGGTGCTGGTGTGGGGGTTGGTGCCGGGTGCTCGGGCCGGTGCCGTGCGGTCGCCGGTCCCCGGCCCGGTGCCGGTCCCGGTGGTCGCGGGCCCGGGTGCGGTGGTGCGGGCCCGTCATGCCGCCTCCGTCCGGTCGGCGGCCATGCCCGCCGCGTCCAGGAGCGCCGTGCCGACGACGAGGTCGGCGCCGCCGAACTCGGGGTCGTCCAGCTCGATGCCGTCGTCCACGGCGAAGAGCAGCTTCGGCTCGCCCTGGCGGTAGGCCGTGCCCACGGGCGGGCTGGCCGCGTGGACGGCCAGCAGCGCCACGAGGTACGGCAGGTCGGGGTCCTGGGCGCGGGCGTCGGCCAGCAGTCCGGACAGGCGGCGCGGGGCGTCGTGCGGCAGGTCGAGCAGCTCCATGGCGGCGGCCAGCTGCTCCTCGCTGAAGCGGCTGTCGTCCGGGGTGGCGATCAGGTCGGGTTCCGGCATTTCGGCGCCCAGGTGCTCGCGCTCCGCGGGCGGCGTCAGGAGCAGGTCGACGAGGTCGCCGACGCGGACGGAGACGGGCGTGCGCAGGCCGGTGCCGCGGGCGAAGAAGGCGTCCGTGACGCGGAGCGCGCGTTCCAGGGGCAACGGCAGGACGGGCGCGACGAGATGGCCGTACAGGTCGAGGCCGGACGTGGTCAGGGGGGTGGCGAAGGCCTGCCGGTCCTGTTCGGCACGGAAGAGCGGGCCGGCCTCCAGGAGACGGGACTGGAGCTGAGTGTGGCGTCGGATGCAGTCCTTGACAATGTCGACCAGCTCGGCGGCGCGGCGCTTGTGCTCCGGGTCCTCGGTCTCGTCCCGGGCCTTGCGGATGTTGGTGAGGATCGCGTTCTCGTGCCGGTACCGGTCGGCTACGTGGTCGAGGGCCTCGGCGATCATGTCGGGGACGGCGCTGAGCCAGTCCACCGCGCGGACGTTGCGCCGGGTGGCGTCCAGGGCGCGGCGCAGGGTCTCCGAGTACTGCACGGTCCGGTAGCGGGCCTGCTCGGCGGCGAGCTGGGCGTCGGCGAGGCGGCCCCGGCTGATCAGCACCTCCAGCTTCACCTCGGCGGCGATCTGGGCGCTGGTGACGTCGGTGTCCAGGGCTCCGACGAGGACGTTGACCGCCTCGTCGGTGGTGCGCAGGTAGACGGTGCCGCCGGGGCCGGGGACCTCTTCCAGGAGCTTGAAGTCGTAGTCGCGGCGGACGTAGGTGCCGTCCGGTCCGAAGGTGCCGTACACCGCGCGAAAGCCGCGGTCGACACTGCCGACGTTGATCAGGTTCTCCAGGACCCAGCGGGCCACCCGCTCGTGCTCGGCGGCGGGGCGGCGCGGGGCCTGGGCGGCGACGCGCGGGATCAGCCTGGCCACTATCTGGTCGTGATCGGCGCCCGTGTCGAAGTCCATGTTCAGCGTGACGAGATCGATGGCGGCGAGGGCGACCTCCGCCATGCCGTACACCGAGTACTCGCCCGCGAGGTTGGCCTTGCGGGCGTCGAGGTCGTGCAGCGGCGCCGTGCAGGCCAGCGCGCGCAGCCGGCGCGCCAGCCCCTCGTCGGCGGCCGGGCCCGGTGCGGGGCGCAGCCCCGCGCTGAGCTGGGGCGGAACGCGGTCCGTCGATGCAGGCGAAGTCACGGTGCACAGACTAGGTCCTCGGTCTGACATCGACCCAAACGACGCAGATGTGCCTCGGCCCCCGGAAGGCCCCGGTCCCTGGAAAAGGCCCCCTGAAGGCCCCGGTCCCCGGAAGAGGGAGGAGGGCGGCACGGCCTCCGTGGCCGCGGCTCGCGTCCCGGCGCCGCTACCCGTCGTCGCCGACCCGGCGCAGGTAGACCTCCACGACCCGCTTGAGCGAGTTGTCGAGGTAGACCGCGAGCATCAGTTCGGCCGCGTCGCGCTCGCCGTTCTGCAGCGTCTTCAGGAGCTCCGCGTTCCGTGCGATGTACGGCTCGTGCAGGCGCCGTGGGTCGTCCACGACGTGGAAGGCGAGGCGGAGTTCGGCGAAGACGCTGCGCATCAGCTCGTCGGTGCGTTCGCTGCCGGCGAGGGCCACCAGTTCGCGGTGGAAGTGGATGTTGGCCGTGCCCACGGCCTTCCAGTCCCCCTCGCGGGCCGAGCGACGCCCGTCCTCGACCGCTTCGGCGAGCCCGTCCAGGACGTACGGCGGCTCGCCGAGGCCGCGGACGACGGCGCACTCGACGAGGGAGCGGGTGCGGTAGATGTCCTCCACGTCCTCGACGGTCAGCACCCGGACGAAGACACCGCGGTTCAGTTCGTGCACGAGGAGGCGTTCGTGGGTGAGCAGCCGGAACGACTCGCGCAGGGTGTTGCGGGAGACGCCGAGCGCGCCGCCGATGCTGTCCTCCGACAGCCGGGTCCCGGGCGGGAAGTAGCCCTCGGCTATCCGGCTCCTGAGGATGTCCGAGACCCGCTCGGCGGTGCTGGTGCGCCCGAGGAGGGCCCGGTCGTCGGCCAGTCCCGTCAACTGCTCTGCCATGCCCGGAATCTAATCGCAGAAACCAGAACGAAACAACAAGGGTATTGAGGGATCGTTGATCGATCCGCACGGTGATCCGCAGGTCCCGCCGCCGCCGAAGACGTCCCGGCTGATCATGACGATCCTCGGCGGCGACGATGAGCGCCGCGCCGCCGGCCGGGGCGTGAGCCGACGCCTGGTGGCCGGCGACTCCGCCGCCTCCCCGTGGAAACACCTCCCCGTGGAAAGCTGCCCGCCCACCGGCCCCCGTCCCCGGCCCGCCCGTTGCGCAGTCGCGCGCCCGGCGTCCTCAGGCCGCCTCCTGCCGTTCCGTCGTCGTCAGTGCCGCGAGGGCGGTGGAGATCGCGGTGCTGGTGCGCAGGTCGAGCCGGGCGGTCGTCCCGCGCGCGCGGTGACGCAGTTCGTCGGCGGCCAGGGCGAGGAGCTGGGGCAGCAGGTCCGTGCAGCGCCGGGCGACCCAGCCGGTGCCCGAGGTGGCCAGCCACCACAGGCCGGCCGCCCGGCCGGGCGCGGGTGACGAGGCGTCGGGCGAGGGCGCGGGACCGGTGGCGGTGCCGTCCTCGGCGAGCAGTTCGTGGAAGCGCAGGGCCAGCCTGCGGTGGCCGCGCTCGCCGGGGTGCAGCCGGTCCGCGCTCCACAGGGCGCGGTCCGTGATCCAGTCGCCCTCGCACACGTGCAGGTGCACGGCCCCGTACCGGGCGGACAGGGCGTGGACCACGGCGTTGACCGCGCGCTGCCGCCGGGCCAGCGGCCGGGCGAGCGCGGCCGGCAGCCCCAGCATCGCCCCGGGGTCCGGCAGGCACGCCGTGAGCAGCAGGGCGCCCCGCCCGGCGCAGGCGGCGTACACCGTGTCGAGCCGCGTGGCGACGGCGCCGAGGTCGAAGGTGCGGCGCAGGGTGTCGTTGACGCCGACGACGACGGACACGAGGTCGGGCCGCAGCGCGAGGCAGGCGGGCAGCTGCCGCTCGGCGACGTCCCGGGTCTGCGCACCGCTGCGGGCGAGGTTGGTGAAATCGACGGGCTCCTCGGCGAGCCCGGCGGCGAGGAGCGCGGCCCAGCCGCGCCACCGGTCGCCCACCGGGTCGCCCACGCCCTCGGTCAGCGAGTCGCCGAGGGCGACGAAACGCAGGCGTCTCACGGGGCGGCCCCCGGCAGCAGCGCGGGACGGGTGGGCAGCGTCGCGTCGTGCGCGCCCAGGAAGGCCTCGACCGCCGCGTCCCAGCCGAAGCACTCGGCACGCGCGCGTGCCGCCCCGCGCCGGTCCGCCTCCCCGCGTGCGAGGACCAGCTCCACGGCGTCCGCGAACGCCTCGCCATGGTCGGCGGCGACGGCCCCGGCGGAGCCGATCACCTCGGACAGCGCCGACGACGCGCTGGCCACCACCGGCGTGCCGGACGCCATCGCCTCCAGCGCCGCGAGCCCGAAGGTCTCGGCCGGACCGGGCGCCAGGCACACGTCGGCACTGGCCTGGAGCACGCCGAGCGCTCCGGGGTCGGCGAGGTGCCCCAGGAAGGTCACCGGTAGTGCCCGCTCCCGCGCCCGCTGTTCGAGCCGCGGACGCAGCGGACCGTCCCCGGCCACCACCAGTGCCGCGCGCCCGCCGCGCCGTCGCAGCGCGTCGAGCGCGTCGAACGCCGTACCGGGCCGCTTCTCCACGGACAGCCTGGAGCACATCACCAGCAGGGTCTCGTCCGCGCGGGCGTACCGGGCGCGCAGCCGGGGGTCGTGCAGCGCCGGGTGCCGCCCGGCCAGGTCGACGCCCAGGGGCGCGCGTACGACGTTGCGCGCACCGATGCGGACGAACTCGCGCGCGGCGAACTCCGTGGTGCACACCACGCGCGCGTAGCTGTGTGCCGTACGGATGTTGAGGGCGTCGGCGGCGCGCCGGGCCGCGGGCTCGGGCAGGCCCCAGGTGCGCAGGACCCCGTCGGCGGTCTCGTGGGAGACCATCACTGCGGGGACCCTGGCCCGCCGGGCCCACCTGCCGGTCCAGCGCAGGGTCGTGCGGTCGGCCACCTCCAGGCGGTCGGGGGCCAGCTCCTCCAGCAGGGCGGCCACCTGCCGGCTGCCGGTCAGGAGGCGGTAGCCGCCGGTGCCGGGCAGCAGCGGCCCGGGGAGCGTGATCACCCTGCCCTGCTCGGTCTCCCGGTCGTCGGCGTGGGCGCCGGGGACGACGAGGACGGGGTCGTGTCCCGCCGCCCGGTATCCGCGGCCCAGCTCGCGCAGCGCGGTGCGCAGGCCCCCGGAGGCGGGAGCGACGAAGTTGGCGAGCCGGACGATGCGCAGCGCGTTCATGCCGCCAGCACCGCCTTCCGCGCGGCGAGCACGTCCGTGTAGTGACCGATCAGCCGGTCGCCGACGGCCGCCCAGGTGCGTTGCTCGACGGCGGCCCGGCCGGCCGCCCCGTACGCGGCGCGCAGGTCGGGATCCGCCGTCAGGGACCACACCGCGTCCCGTACCGCGTCCGCGTCGCGCGGCGGCACCAGCAGGCCGGTGCGTCCGTGGGCGACGAGGTCCAGCGGGCCGCCCGCGGCGGGCGCGACGACGGGCACGCCGCTGGCCATGGCCTCCTGCACCGTCTGGCAGAAGGTCTCGAAGGGGCCGGTGTGCGCGAAGACGTCCAGGGAGGCGAAGACCCGGGCGAGGTCGTCTCCGGTGCGGCGGCCGAGGAAGACCGCGCCCGGCAGCGCGGCCTCCAGTCCCGGCCGACTGGGTCCGTCCCCGACGACCACGACGCGCACGCCGTCCAGGGCGCAGGCGCCGGAGAGCAGTTCGACCTGCTTCTCGGGGGCGAGGCGGCCGACGTAGCCGACGATCAGCTCGCCGTTCGGCGCGAGTTCGCGGCGCAGCGCCTCGTCACGCCGGCCGGGCCGGAAACGGACGGTGTCCACTCCGCGGGGCCACAGCTCGACCCGGGGCACCCCGTGGGCCCGCAGGTCGCGCAGGGCGGCGCTGGAGGGGGCCAGGGTGAGTTCGGCGGCGGAGTGCACGGAGCGGATACGGCGCCAGGCGGCGGCCTCGCCGGCCCCCATGTACGTACGGGCGTATCCGGCGAGGTCGGTCTGGTAGACGGCCACGGCGGGAACGCCGAGCCGGGCGGCGGCGGCCATGCCCCGGACGCCGAGGACGAAGGGACTGGCCAGGTGGACGACGTCCGCGCGGTGCTCGGCGATGGCGGCGGCGACGCGCCGGCTGGGCAGGGCGACGCGGACCTGGGGGTAGCCGGGGAGCGGGAGGGAGGGGACCCGGACGACCGGGCACGGGGCGGACGCGTCCGCCGGGCCGCCGGCGGCGGTGGCCGGCGCGACGACAAGGCAGTCGTGGCCGCGGTCGGTGAGGTGCCGGGCGGTCTGGAGCGCGCAGTGGGCGACGCCGTTCACATCGGGGGGAAAGGACTCGGTCACGATGACGACACGCATACCGGTGTTGTCGCCGCACTGGACGTGCTCGCGTCAACGTCGATCTTTCCGGGCGGGGAACGGCCCATGAGCGTTGCACGGCCCTGCGAAAGGGTCGGTCACCGGCCACGCCCGGCTGGCCGAGGGGCCATCAGTCGTTCATGCGGAGGGGTCCGCGTGCCCGCGCGGAGCCGTGCCCGTACGACACGGCCGCCTGCCCGCCGGCCACCGTCACCAGACCCGCACCCGCCCTCCGCGCGGGAACGGATCCGTAACCGTGTGCCGCGGGGGCAGCCCTCCAGCGGTCCGCCGCGCCGCCAGTAACCGTCCACCACGCGGTACAAGCCCCTGCCGACCCACCGCCCGGTGCGGACCCGCCCACGCCCGGTCGGCGAGTCCGACGGGGCGGGTGGGTCCGGCGGGTCCGGTGAGTCTCTCAGACGGCGGGGGCGTCCGGTCCGAAGCGGCTGCGTACGGCCGTCTGGACCTCGTCCTCCTCGGCCGGATCGGCGGCGAGCCTGCGCAGCCGTTCGACGACGCGGTTGTCGCCGGTCTCGGCGTGGCGGGCGGCGACCTCTCGGGTGGTCTCCTCGCAGTCCCACAGGCACTCGATGGCGAAGCCGGCGGCGAAGGAGGGATCGGTGGCGGCGAGGGCGCGGGCAGCCCGGCCGCGCAGATGGGAGGAGGCGGTCTCGCGGTAGACGTGGCGCAGTACGGGGGCGGCGCAGGCGATGCCGAGCCGTCCGGTGCCGTCGACGAGGGTCCACAGGGTCGGCGCGTCGGGGCCTTCCCCGCGTACGGCCTCCCGCAGCGCGGCGAGGACCAGGTCGCGGTCCTGCGCGGCGCCCCGGCAGGCGAGCACCCGCCCGGCGGCGGCGCCCAGGGCGTCGGGCCGGTGCACCCAGCCGCGGGCCCGGTCGACGGCGGCGAGGCTGCGCATGCGCTCGTAGGCGGCCACGGCGGCCTCCACGACCGGGCCGGAGCCGGCGGCCACGGCGGCCTCGATCAGTGCGAGGGCGTCCGGGTCGTTGCCGTCGGCGAGGTAGTGCAGGGCGGTGCAGCGGGCGCCCTCGGTGCCGAAGCGCGCGGCTTCGAGGATCTCCGGCCGGTCTTCGGGACCGGCGACGGCGAGAAGGCAGCGGGCGGCGGGCACGTGGAGCGGGGTACCGCGCCCGATGCCCTGGTCGGCCCAGTCGAAGACGGCCCGCACGCTCCAGCCGGGACGCGGGCCGGTGGGGTTCAGCTGCCGCTGCCAGCGGTCGAAACAGCCCGTCTCCTGGGCGGCACGCACGCGCGTGGCGATCGATTCGCGGGGGTCGTCGGCCCACAGGCGCCAGGGCCGGGGCTCGAAGGCGTCCCGCACGGCGACGGCCAGTTCGGCCTCTCCCTCGGGGTCGCGCGGAAAGCGGGCCAGGACCGGCGCAGCGAGGGCGCGCAGTCCGGCGTCGTCGTCGCGCAGCGCCAGTTCGTCCAGGGCCCAGGCCCAGTTGACGCCGTGCGCGGCGTACCGGCGCAGCAGTTGGAGGGCGTCCAGCCTGCCGTACGAGGCGAGGTGGCCGAGGACGGCGAGGGCGAGGCCGGTGCGCGACTCGTCGGCGTCCAGGACGTCCTCGGGGTCGAAGAGATGGGCCTCGATCGCGTCCAGCTCGCCGTTCAGGTCGAGGTAGAGGCGGGCGTAGTAGAGGGAGCGGTTCTCGACCTGCCAGTCGTGGCGGGGGTCGTGGAGCACGCAGTGGTTCAGCGCCGCCAGCGCCTCGGGGCGCGGGGCGGTGAGCGCGTGCAGCGTGCCGTCGCCGCGACCCCGCTGGAGCAGGCCGAGCAGCGTACCGCTGGGCGCTATGACCGGATCGAACATGGGAAACAGCCTCACATCAAGCGTCGACGCAACCGGGGAGCACGCGTTACCTGGCCGTGCGCCAACACGTCGGAGCGCCCGTCGTCTCTTGCTTGCCGAAGACCATGTTCCTGCCTCTCGTCGGTGGCCCTTGCGGGCCGTGTCACGGCCCGCGCGGTGCGGCAACACCTGCCCAGCCATCACGTCCGTGAACCACGTCGTCATGATGGCCCGGCGGTCACATCTGCCGCGACCGAAATTTCGGCGGCCCTGTACCGCCTCCCCCGTTTTGAGTGTTCTACCTGGTCACAGTGGACGGGCGGGACCTGAAGAAGATCCGCGCCGGCGTCCGGTCACTGAGCGCCGAAGAGCTCCAGCAGCTCCGTCCGGGCGAACATCCGAGCCGTGTCGACGGCCGACGGAGTTCCCGCGGCGGGGTCCGCGCCGGCCTCCAGAAGCGCTCTGGTCACTTCCGTCTCGCCCTTGAAGGCGGCACCGGCGAGGGGCGTCTGCCCCCGGTCGTTGACGCGGTCGGCGTCGGCGCCGCGGCTCAGCAGCGCGCGCACCGCGTCGGCGTGGCCGTGATAGGCGGCGAGCATGACGAGGGAGTCACCGCGGTCGTTGGTGAGGTCGGCCGGAACGCCGGCGTCCACATACGCCACCAGTTCCTCGGTCCGCCCTTGCCGGGCCAGATCGAAGATCTTGGTCGCCAGCTCCACGACCTCGGGGTCGGGGGCTTCACTCATCGACTGGACCACCTCTCACTGTGCGTGCGAATCGCCAGGGTACTGGCTCGCGGGAAGCCCGACCGGACCAAGGAGTACTCCGCCACCCGGGGCAATTCCGGCGAATTTCGCCCGTTTGCACCTTTTATCGTATAGATACATCCTGTGAGCCTGGAAGTACTCATGGTGACTGTCCCCGTGAACCAGGAGAACTCACATGATCCTCTCGATCTCAGGCGTGGTCCTGCTCGGCATCGTCGTCTTCATCTTCTTCCGCAAGGACGGCCTGAAGGCCTCGCACGCGCTCGTGGCGGTGCTGTTCGGGTTCTACCTCGCCAGCACGGCCATCGCCCCGAGCATCAAGGCGGGCGGCGAGAGCCTGGCGGGCCTTCTCGGCGGAATCAAGTTCTGACGCCCCGCTCCCCTGCCCGACGCCCGCACGTACGCACTTCCAGGAGGCAGCAGTGGCCCGGCGGCCCCTCCCCCGCATTCTGAGCAACGGCGGCGCACAGCTCGCCCGGAGCCGGGAGCTGGCCCGGACGGCGGCCGACGGCGCCACCGACGTCCTCCAGCCGTTGATCACGATCGCCCGCGGTCTGCGCAGGCTGGCCGCGGCCGCTCGGCGCAGATGGACCGAGACCCCCAAGGACCGGCGCGGCGCGCTGCTGTTCCTGGTGGCCTCGGTGGTCCTGGTCGTGGCGCTCGTGCCGTACGGCCCGCTGCTCGCCGTCGTCTCGCTGATGGCGGCGGCGGCCTGGCAGGGCAGGGACCGCACCCCGGCGGCGCCCGAGGGCCCCGACACCGCCGGGGCCGGGCGCCTGCAGTCGCTCTACGAGGCACTGGTCCCGTACTTCCAGCTCGCCGAGGACCCCGACCCGCTGTACTCCCACGGCGGCGCGTGGGAGGGGGCGTTCCCGGCGTACGGCTTCGACGACGGCGGACGCGTCTCCCACCTGGTGATCCGCTACCCCGCCCACTTCAGGGACGGGGAGGCGGACACGCGGGCCCGGATCGAGCACCTGCTCACCGCGAAGTCCGGCCGGGGACGCGAGTACCACTTCGAGTGGGACGAGGAGGCCAACCACCTGACCGTCGACGTGCTCCCGGCGCTGCCCACCGACATCGCCGCCCAGCGCTTCGTGACGGCGCCCGGCGAGACCGTCCTCGGTTTCACCGACCCGACCAGGGTCCAGCGCACCCTCCCGCTCACCCACGGCGCGGAGCGGCGGGACGTACCGCCGGTCGTGTGGCGCACCGGCATCCGCTCGACCGAGCCCCACCTGCTGGTCCTGGGGCAGCCCGGCACCGGCACGTCCACCCTGCTGCGCTCGGTCGCCCTCCAGGCGCTGCACCACGGCGACCTGCTGATCGTCGACGGCGGCGGCACCGGCGAGTACGCCTGCCTCGTCGGCCGGGACGGCGTGCTGGCCGTCGAGTGCGGCCTCACCGGGGCGCTGACCAGCCTGGAGTGGGCAGCCGCCGAGACCGAGCGCCGGCTGATCTCCGTCAACCGCGCCCGTCAGGAGGGTCTGGCGGCGCCGGACGACACCCGGCGCCCGCTGTGGGTCTTCCTGGACCGTCCGACCGCTTTCACGCACCTGGCGGGCACGGACGGCCGCAGGGACCCGCAGACCCTGCTCCAGGTCCCGCTGCGGCACGGGCGGGCCGCGAACGTGACCGTGGTCGTCGCCGACCAACTGGACGCCCTGGAGGGCCTCACCGACGCCGTACGGCAGCACACGCGCGCGCGTGTCGTCCTCGGCCCGGCCACGGTGGACGAGCTGACCACGGTGCTGGGCGCTCCCCCGCACACCACGCCCGTCGACCAGGTGCCGCCCGGCCGCGGCTACGCCCGCCTGGGCCGCGGACCGGTGCACCGCCTCCAGGTCCCGGCCACTCCGGACCCCTACGACGACGCGACCAGCGACACCCACCGGCAGGCGGTGCTCGACCTGCTCCCGCCGCGCACCACGCCTGCGGACGGGGAGCAGGCCCCGGTCCCTCCGGAAGCGGCGGCGAAGGAGGGGCCGGAGCCGCTGTCCATGGAGAAGGAGCCGGTCCCCACGGGACCGACGGCGATGGATTCGGTGCAGAGGGAAGCGGGGTCGATGGAGCGGGGGCGGACGGGACCGGGACCGGGACCGATGACACCGGGATCGACGGAACCGATGACCACGGAGTCGGTGACCACGAGTCCGGCGACAGCTGATTCGGTGGCCTCGAGTCCGGTGACCATGGAGAAGGAGAAGCAGACCGCCCGGGCAGCGGCGGCCGGCAGGCGTGAGGGGGCCGCGGAGGACGCCGGAACCTCTCCGGCCACGGGGGAAGCGGCGGGGCGTGCGGATGCCGACCCGGTCGGCGGGGCCACTGCTCCCGCCGAGGAGACCGTCCCCTCAGACACCCCTCCCGCGCGGGAGACCATTCCGGCGGACACGTCCTCCACGCGGGAGACGATTACGGCAGACACCGCTCCCGCAAGGGAGACCGTCCCCGCTGAGGCGGTCGCGGCGGAGACCTCCTGACGCCGTGGCCGGGGCGGCGGCACGACCCACCGCTTCGCCCCGGCACCGCGCCGCGTTCCCGCACCGCCCGCGGTCGGGCCCGGCCGCCGGGCCTTCGCAGCCCCTCCGGTCGGGGCCCGTCCGCCGACTCATTCCGCGGAGGCGGCGACCCGGCGGGCCTACGCCACGAACGTCCCCGGCGCCTCGCCGCCCCCGACGCCGCCCTTCTCCACCAGCCGGGCCGCCGCGGCCAGACGTGCCGCCGCCTCCTCGGCCACCGCACCGCCGACCGTGAACGGCAGCCGGACATACCCCTCGAAGGCACCGTCGACGCCGAAGCGCGGCCCGGACGGGACCCGCACGCCGACCCGCTCCCCCGCCTCGGCGAGCCGGGAGCCCGAGAGGCCGCCGGTCCGCACCCACAAGGTCAGCCCGCCGCGGGGCACCTCGAACTCCCAGTCGGGCAGCTCCCGCCGTACCGCCGCCACCAGTTCGTCGCGGTTCTGCCGGGCCTGCGCGCGGCGCACCGTCACAGCCTGCTCCCAGCCGCCGGTACTGAACAGCCAGTTCACGGCGAGCTGCTCCAGCACCGGCGTGCCCATGTCGGCGTAGGCGCGCGCGGCGACCAGGCTGCGGACGACGTCGGGGGCGGCGCGGACCCAGCCGATGCGCATCCCGGCCCAGAAGGCCTTGCTCGCGGAACCGACGGTGACGACCGTGGACCCGGCCGGGTCGAAGGCGCAGACGGGGCGCGGCCTCTCCACGTCGTCGTCCAGCCGCAGCTCGCTCATCGTCTCGTCGGCGACGAGCACCGTCCCCGCCGCCCGGGCCGCGTCCACCAGCCGGCGGCGCTGGTCGTCGTCGGCGAGCGCGCCGGTGGGGTTGTGGAAGTCGGCGACCACGTAGGCGATCCGGGGAGCGGCCTCGCGCAGCACCTGGCGCCAGCGGTCCACGTCCCACCCGGCGAGTCCCTCGGCCATCGCGACGGGGACCAGCCGGGCCCCGGCCTCGCGCATCAGCTGGAGGATGTTGGCGTACGAGGGCGACTCCACCGCGATGCGTTCGCCGCGTCCGCCGAAGAGGTGGCAGATGGCGTCGATGGCACCCATCGCGCCCGTGGTCACCATGATCTGCTCGGGCATCGTCGGGATCCCGCGCGCGGTGTACCGCTCGGCGATCATCGTGCGCAGCGCGGGCAGCCCGGCCGGGTAGTCGCCGTGCGTGTGCGCGTAGGGCGGCAGTTCCTCCAGCGCGCCCTGCACGGCCCGGGTGAGCCAGGGCTCGGGGGCGGGCAGGGCGGCGCAGCCCAGGTCGATCACCGAGCCCAGCGCTTCCGGCGGCAGCGGTTCCAGGCCGCGTGCCGGCAGGGGGTTCCCGGCCGGCACGGCGGTCCAGCTGCCCGCGCCCCGCCGCGACTCCAGGAAACCCTCGGCCCGCAGCGCCTCGTAGGCGGCGGCGACGGTGGTGCGGCTGACGGTCAGGGCGAGGGCCAGTTCCCGTTCGGCGGGCAGCCGGGCGGCGACCGGGACGCGGCCCTCCAGCACCAGGAGCCGGATGCCGTCGGCGAGCGCACGATAGGCGGGTGGGCGACGGGTGCCGGGCCCGGCCGGACGGTCCTGCTGCGAGCCGAGCAGCCGGGCCAGTTGGCCCGCCCCGACCGCGGAGGTCCACTGCGCCATGGAAATCAGTCCACCCTCTCCGAATTGGCCCTGGTTGGCCTTCTCCGTCAAGCCACAGGGTGTCATGCAGCAGGCCACTACCACCACACAGGGGGCACATCTTGTCCAGGCGGTCCAGCCGATCACGGCAGCCCAGGCAGCTCGCGCGGCGTCTGATCCAGCTCTACGGCGGTCTTGTGCTGTACGGAGCCAGTTCCGCCCTGCTCGTCAGGTCCGGGCTCGGTCTGGAGCCGTGGAACGTGCTGCACCAGGGCATCGCGGAGCACACGGGTCTGTCGATGGGTGTGGTGCTGACGGTCACGGGGGCCGCGGTCCTGCTGCTGTGGATACCGCTGCGCCAGCGGCCGGGGCTCGGCACGGTCTCCAACGTGCTCGTGATCGGTGCCGCCATGGACGCCTCGCTGGGCATCGTGCCCGACGCCCACGGCTGGACGCCGCGGATCGCCATGATGGTGGCCGGCATCGTGCTCAACGGTGCCGCGACCGGGCTGTACATCGCCGCGCGGTTCGGTCCGGGTCCGCGTGACGGTCTGATGACCGGGCTGAACCGGCGCACCGGGCTCTCGGTGCGCCTGGTCCGCACGGCCGTGGAGATCACCGTCGTGGTCACGGGCTTCGCCCTCGGCGGCACGGTCGGTGCCGGAACCCTGCTCTACGCCGTCGCGATCGGTCCGCTCACCCAGGTGTTCCTGAGCGTGTTCGCCGTTCCCGCGGCACCGTCCGGCGGCACGGTCGTTGCAGCCGGTACACCGCGGCGCGCGATACTGCGTCGGTGACCACGCCGATACGCCACCCCTACCTGGACCATCCCGGCCCGCTCGCCTTCGCCCACCGGGGCGGCGCGGCGGACGGCCTGGAGAACACGCTGCGGCAGTTCCGGCGCGCGGTCGAGACGGGCTACCGGTACATCGAGACCGACGTCCACGCCACGCGCGACGGCAAGCTCGTCGCCTTCCACGACGCGACCCTGGACCGGGTGACGGACGGGGGCGGGCGGATCGCCGACCTGCGGTGGGAAGAGGTGCGCCACGCGCGCGTGGCGGGCGAGGAGCCGGTGCCGCTCTTCGAGGAACTTCTGGAGGCGCTGCCCGGGGTGCGCTGGAACATCGACGTGAAGGCGGAGGCGGCGCTGCGTCCCCTGCTGGAGCTGATCGGGCGGACGAACGCGTGGGACCGGGTCTGCGTCGGCTCGTTCTCCGAGGCCCGGGTGGTCCGCGCCCAGCGGCTGGCGGGGGCGCGCCTGGCGACCTCGTACGGCATCCGGGGCGTCCTGGGTCTGCGGCTGCGCTCCTGGGGGCTCCCGGCCGCGGCGCGCCGCTCGGCGGTGGCCGCACAGGTGCCCGAGGCGCAGTCCGGCGTCCCGGTGGTGGACCGCCGCTTCCTGCAGACCGCCCACGCGCGCGGTCTGCAGGTGCACGTCTGGACGGTGAACGACCCGGGCCGCATGCACCGGCTCCTGGACCTCGGCGTGGATGGCATCATGACCGATCACATCGACGTACTGCGCAAGGTCATGGAGGACCGCGGCGTCTGGGTCTGAGCCCCGGCCGCGTTCCGGGGGCGGCGCGCGTTCACGGGGAAGCGAGGGCACGGGTGGGCACCGACACCCTGCACAGCGACGCGGCGGGCGGCGCCGACGAAGCGGCTGAACGGCGGCGCGAGCAGCGCGGCTGGTATTTCTACGACTGGGCGTGCTCGGTCTACTCGACGAGCGTGCTCACCGTGTTCCTGGGCCCCTACCTGACGTCGGTGGCCGAGTCCGCGGCGGACGCCGACGGGTACGTCCACCCGTTGGGCATACCCGTGCGGGCCGGGTCGTTCTTCGCGTACTCGGTCTCCCTGTCGGTGATCGTGGCGGTGCTGGTCATGCCGCTGGTGGGGGCCGCCGCCGACCGCTCGGGGCGCAAGAAGCCGCTGCTGGCCGCCGCCGCGTACACGGGCGCGGCGGCCACCACCGGCATGTTCTTCCTCGACGGCGACCGCTACCTGCTGGGCGGTCTGCTCCTGATCGTCGCGAACGCCGCGCAGTCGGTGGCGATGATGCTCTACAACTCCTTCCTGCCCCAGATCGCCCCGCCCGAGGAGCGCGACGCGGTCTCCTCCCGCGGGTGGGCCTTCGGCTACGCGGCCGGTTCACTGGTCCTCGTCGTCAACCTGGTCCTCTACACCGGCCACGAGTCCTTCGGGCTGAGCGAGAGCGCGGCGGTCCGCATCTGCCTGGCGTCGGCGGGACTGTGGTGGGGCGCCTTCGCGCTGATCCCGCTCCGGCGGCTGCGCGACCGGCGCGCTCCCGCGCGGGAGGCGTCTCTGCCCGGGTTCCGGCAGCTCGCGGCGACCGTGCGGGACATGCGCCGGCGCCCGCTGACCCTGTCCTTCCTGCTGGCGTACCTCGTCTACAACGACGGCATCCAGACGGTGATCTCCCAGGCCTCGGTCTACGGCTCCGAAGAGCTGGGCCTCGGACAGTCCACGCTCATCGTGGCGGTGCTGCTGGTGCAGATCCTGGCGGTGGCGGGCGCGCTGGCACTGGGGCGGCTCGCCCGGACGTACGGGGCGAAGCGCACGATCCTGGGGTCGCTGGTCGCCTGGACGGTCACGCTCGCGGCCGGGTACTTCCTGCCGGCCGGAGCGCCGGTGTGGTTCTTCGCCCTGGCGGCCGGGATCGGGCTCGTCCTCGGCGGCAGCCAGGCGCTGTCGCGGTCGCTGTTCTCGCATCTGGTCCCGCCGGGCAAGGAGGCCGAGTACTTCTCGGCGTACGAGTTGAGCGACCGCGGGATGAGCTGGCTGGGACCGCTGCTGTTCGGGCTCACGTACCAGCTGACGGGGAGCTACCGGGACGCCATCATCTCGCTGGTGGCCTTCTTCGTGATCGGTTTCGTGCTGCTGGCGCGGGTGCCGGTGGCGCGGGCGATCGGCGACGCGGGCAACCCGGTACCCGAAAGGATTTAGCGCTCGGCGCGAAAGGGCTGTAGTGTACGCGTTTGGCCTGCCAGGCGTACCGTTACTGCGCGTCAAAGGCGCCGAAACGCTATGTCACATCTGCCAGCAGAGGTGACAAACCGGACGTCGGCGGGTACTGCACTGGTTGCAAGGCTGCGGCTGCGACGGCGACGCAGGGCCCGGATCGGGAGTCGGAACGGGAATCTTTACCGCCGCCCGGACGTTGACCGGATGACGACGACAGCGACACCTGTCCTGTGGGCGACAAGCCCGGGAGGCACGATTCATGAGTGAGCGAGCTCTTCGCGGCACGCGCCTCGTGGTGACCAGCTACGAGACGGACCGCGGCATCGACCTGGCTCCGCGCCAGGCCGTGGAGTACGCATGCGAGAAGGGGCATCGATTCGAGATGCCGTTCTCGGTAGAGGCGGAGATCCCGCCGGAGTGGGAGTGCAAGGTCTGCGGGGCCCAGGCACTCCTGGTCGACGGCGACGGCCCTGAGGAGAAGAAGGCCAAGCCCGCGCGTACGCACTGGGACATGCTGATGGAGCGACGCACCCGCGAGGAGCTCGAAGAGGTCCTTGAGGAGCGGCTGGCCGTTCTGCGCTCCGGCGCTATGAACATCGCGGTGCATCCGCGGGACAGCCGTAAGAGTGCGTAGTCCCTGCGGGGGCTGAGCCGGTCCTTCGGCACTTACAGAAGCGAAAGCGGGCGCCGTACGTGGTTTCCACGTACGGCGCCCGCTTTCGTCGTGGCCGGCGGCTGCCGCCCGGCAGCTCTCCGCCGCGGCTCGCCGGACCCCGCCGTGCCTCGTCGTGCCTCGTCGTGCGCGGAAAGCCCCGCGCTCAGCGGGACGTCAGCGGGACAGGGGCGGACGGGGGCCCTGCGGGGTGTCGTCCGGGTCCTCACGGACGACCTCGCCCGGGACGACCTTGCCGTCCGGGCGGTGCATGCGGGCCTGCCGGAAGGTGTCACCCAGGGTGCCCGGACCGGCGTCGCGGAGCTTGCGCTCCACCGTCCGCTGCGCGTAGCGGCTGACGGCCTTCTGCACCGGGGGCAGCAGCATGACCAGGCCCAGCGCGTCCGAGATCAGGCCCGGCAGGATCAGGAGCAGCCCGCCCAGCATCATCAGGCCGTTGCCCTCACTGCCCGGGCGGGCCTCGGCCGGTGTGCCCGACTGCTGCTGGTTCAGCGTCTCGGTGAGGTTGCGGAAGGCGCGGCGGCCCGCGGCCTTGATGACCACGGAACCGAGGACCACACCCGCGACCAGCAGCAGGAAGACGATGAAGCCGCTGGACGCGCCCGCGACCACGGTCAGCAGCCAGATCTCCAGCACGAGCCACGCCGCGATGCCCAGCGGCAGGCACGTACGCAGCCGGGAGCGCGGAGGCCGGGCAGGGGTCCTGGGGGTCTGGGCGCCAGTCGTCATACTCCCAGTGTGCCTGGCCGCGGCTCAGATGGGCATAAGGGGCCGGTCAGGGGGTGCCGTCCGACGCCTTTGTCGACTTGTCGCCCAGCTTGTCGCCCACCGGCTCCACCGGTTCCGGCGACTCCACCGGGTCCAGCGCCTTCACCGGTTCCGGCGGTTCCACCGGCTCTGCCCGCTCGGCGGCCGCCGCGTCGGAGCGCCCGCCCGGCTGCTGCCGGTCGCGGCCCAGGACCTTGCCGACCCGCTCCCCCACGCCCCACGTGGTGACCCGCCAGAGGGCCTCCACGAGGATGTCGCGGCTCATCTTGGAGTCGCCGAGTTCGCGCTCGACGAACGTGATCGGGACCTCCACGACGTGGTACCCGGCCTTGATCGCCCGGCGGGCGAGGTCGACCTGGAAGCAGTAGCCCTGGGAGGCGACGTCCTGCAGGCCGAGCCCCTGCAACGTCTCGCTGCGGAAGGCGCGGTAGCCGCCGGTGATGTCGCGCAGCGGCAGGTCGAGCGCGATCCGCGAGTACATGCTGCCGCCGCGGGAGATGATCTCGCGGGACTTGGGCCAGTTCACCACCCGGCCGCCGGGCACCCAGCGGGAGCCCAGCACCAGGTCGGCGCCCTTGAGGGCGGTCAGCAGGCGGGGCAGCTCCTCGGGCTGGTGGGAGCCGTCGGCGTCCATTTCGACCAGTACGCCGTAGCCGTGCTCCAGTCCCCAGCGGAAACCCGCGAGGTAGGCGGCGCCCAGGCCCTCCTTGCCCTTGCGGTGCAGGACCTGCACGTGGTCGTCCTCGGCCGCCAGTTCGTCGGCGAGCTTGCCGGTGCCGTCCGGGCTGTTGTCGTCGGCCACGAGCACGTGTGCCTCGGGAACCGCCTCGCGCACCCGCGCGACGATCGCCTTGACGTTCTCCGCCTCGTTGTAGGTCGGGATGATCACCAGGGCCGTGCCCAGGAGACCGAACCGCCTCCCCCGCTCCGCTGCCGCGGGCGTCCCGTCGCCGTCGTTCACCACTGCCCCTTCGTGTCCGTACGCAGAGCACCACCATAATCGCCACCGCCTGCGGTGACGTGACAGGACGTGCCTGCGGTGGTGTCGTTTCCCCAAGACCGGGGTAGGGATGGCCGATTCGGGCCGTTTGCACTGCGGATGGGGGCCCGGCGCCCTTCGGGCCGGCCCGGGACCCGCCGGCTGCGAGTCGTCCTGAGCCGTTGTCTACTGAGCGCCCGGGCCCCACCCGGGTCACACCTCCCGACCGGCCGGAACGTTCCCTCGTCGCGGTGCGAGCGCTGAGCCTGGCTCCCAGTGGCGGTGTGCCGTACGGCGCACCGTCCCTGACCCAGCGGCGCCGCGACGCGTGCGCGGAAGATTCCCCGGTCGGGCGTCCGGTGGTGGACTCGGCCGAACCTACCGGCCCCCCGCCGCCGCCTGTCAACAGTCGTTCGACCTGCGCCTTTTGCGCCAATGCGCAGGTCAGCGGCGAGGAGCCGCAGGTCGTGGCCGCGCGAAGATCATCGCCCCGTCGGCCGTGGAGATCACTCGCCCGGCCGTACGTGGACCGTCCGGCCGCCCACCACGGTACGCAGGCAGACCGGCAGTTCCCGGCCCGGGGTCAGGTCGGGCAGCCCCGGGGTGCCCGAGCGCGGGTCGGTCGACCAGCGCGCCACCCGGTCGTCGGGGGCCTGGACGACGAGTTCGCCGGTGCGCCACACGGCGTAGTCCGCCGGCGCGCCCGGCACCAGGACGCCCGCGTCGTCACGGCCGATCGCGCGCCACCCGCCGCGGGTGTGCGCCGTGAACGCCGCCCGCACGGAGACGCGGTGCTCCGGGGTGCGGTGGAAGGCGGCGGCCCGGACGGTGCCCCACGGGTCGAGGGGCGTGACGGGGCTGTCGGAGCCGAAGGCCAGCGGCACGCCCGCGCGCAGCAGGGCCGCGTAGGGGTTGAGGGTACGGGCCCGCTCGACGCCCAGGCGCTGGGCGTACATGCCGTCCTCGCCGCCCCAGAGCGCGTCGAAGCCGGGCTGCACGGAGGCGGTCAGACCCAGTTCGGCGAAGGCCGCGACGGTCTCCGGCGTGAGCATCTCGGCGTGCTCGACGCGGTGCCGGGCGGCGCGGACCCGGTCGAGGCCGGCCTTGTCGGCGGCGGCGCGCACGCCCTCCACGACGGCGGCCACGGCGGCGTCGCCGATGGCGTGGAAGCCCGCCTGGAGGCCTGCCTCGGTGCAGGCGACGACGTGGGCCGCGACGTCGGCGGCGTCCAGGTGGGCGGTGCCGGTGTGGCCGGCGTCGGCGTACGGCTGGTGGAGGCAGGCGGTGTGCGAGCCGAGGGAGCCGTCGACGAAGAGGTCCCCGGCGGCTCCGACCGCGCCCAGCTCCCGCGCCTTGTCGACGTCCCGCTCGGCCCAGTAGCCGACCACGCGGGGCCCGGGCTCCCCGGCCGACAGGCGCAGCAGCCCGGTGAGGTCGTCCTCGGCGGAGATCTCCGGGCCTGCGCATTCGTGAACGGTTCCGATGCCGAGGGAGGCGGCGTGGGCAAGGGCAGCGCGCTGGGCCTCCTCGCGCTGGGCCGGGGTGACGGCGCCGAGGGCTGCGGCGCGTACGGCGTGGTGCGCGTCGCCGGTGAGCGGGCCGTCGGCGCGGGCGGCACCGTCGGGGACCAGGTCGAGCAGGGCGGTGCTGACGACGGCCGAGTGGACGTCGATACGGCTGAGATAGAGGGGCCGGCCGCCGGTGGCGTCGTCCAGTTCGGCACGGGTCGGGGGCACGCCCTCGGGCCAGCGGGCGGCGTCCCAGCCGTGGCCCAGGAGGACCCGGTCGCCCGGGCGGGCGGCGGCGAAGTCCCGTACGAGGGCGAGGGCCGCCTCCCGGTCGGTGGCGCCGGAGAGGTCGAGACCGGTGAGCGCAAGTCCCGTGGCGGTGGTGTGCACATGTGCGTCGGTGAACGCCGGCGTGACGAGGGCACCGTCGAGGTCGACCACCTCGTCCACCCCGTCCGCGAAGGCGTCCGCGGCGCCCTCGGAGCCGACCCAGGCGACCTGGCCGCGTTCGACGACCATGGCCGTCGCGAAGGGGTCGGCGGGACTGTGGACCTCGCCGCGGCGGAGCAGGACGGTCGGGGGCGGGGTGGTGGACTCACTCATGGACACAGTCTCGCCCCTCACGGGGCCTGCTCGGCAGCCGGGGCGGCCACGCGGAGCCGGGGGCGGGAGCACACACGGCGCCGGGGAGTCCGCGGCGCCCGAGGGGGATGCGCAGCCGGACGGCCCCGGGACCGGCCGGCGCGGCGACACCCTCTGCGCGCCGGCCGGATCCACCGCGGCCCGACTCCCGGCCGAACGGACGCCCCCGGGACCCGCCACACCATGCCGCGCCAGGCCGGACCGGACCGGACCACGGTGCAACCGAACACCACCCGCCAGGGCGGCGCGTCAGACGCGTGGCGGGCGGGACTCGTACGGGGTCGAGAGGACCACCGTGGTCCGGGTGGACACGCCGGCGAGGGAGCGGACCCGGGCGAGCAGCTCCTCCAGTTCGTGCGGGGTGGAGACCCGCACCTTGAGGATGTAGTTCTCGTCGCCCGCCACGCTGTGGCAGGCCTCGATCTCGGGGACGCCGGCCAGGCGGTCCGCGATGTCGTCGGGTGCGCTGGGGTCGAACGGTTTCACCGAGATGAACGCGGTCATCGGCAGCCCGACGGCCTCCGGGTCGACGACCGCGGCGTAACCGCGGATGACGCCACGCTGCTCCAGCCGCCGCACCCGCTGGTGCACGGCAGACGTGGACAGGCCCGTGGCCCTGCCCAGGTCGGTGTAGCTCATCCGCCCGTCCTTGACGAGCAGCTGCACGATCTGTCGGTCCAGCTCCTCCATGACGCAAGAACCTACAGGGCGGCCGATCCCTCGGACACCTGAGCGGTCCTGGTCATGGCCGGTTCGTGAGGTGACGGGGTGTCGGCCGGTGCCGGGGCCCTGGGCAGGCCGGGGCAAAACCGCCGCAGGGGCATCCACACACGGCATGTGACGAAGACCACACCGTCCGAACAGTCTCCGTGATGTTCTCGTGATTACCCCGGAAGGGGGACGGGAAGTGCTTGCTGTGGTCGAGGCCGCAGTGCCGTCACGACCCAGCCCGAGGGGGAGAATCCCATGCAGAGTCTTAAGCGCCCTGGTCGCACCACGTCCAAGCGGCAGCAGCCGGTCGTCGAGCCCGTATCGGAGGGCGTCGAACCCGACGCCCTCGACGACGAGGAACTCGACGCCTACGACACCTTCGAGATGTACCGGGTGATCTGCCCGGACTGCGCGCAGCCCATCGCCCTGCTGGCGGACGAGGAGGTACTGCCGGAGCACGCGCTGTGCGCCTCGCCGTGGAACCCGTTCGGACTCACGGTCTGCGCCGGCACCGGCCGCCGGGCCGCCGAGGCCCGCCCCGCGGACGACTCGTCCAAACCCCACGAGCAGGACACCGCACTGCTGTTGACGCTCCCCCGGGGCCTCGACTGGCGGACCCAGCCCTTCTCCCACGTCGGCGGTCCGGGCTCGCGCCCGATGCGGGTGCCGACGATGCGGCCCGAGGCGGCCTGAGCCACCCGCTCCGCTCCCCCTCCGGCACCGAGCCCCCGGCCGGGTGACGTCCCGGGGACGTACGGAGGGGCGTCGCCCGCCCTCGTACCCCGCCGGCGCCACGGCCGGCGGCGCGCCGCGGCGCGGTTCGGTGTGCGTCCGTGGACGCATGCTCGACCGCACCCGGCGTGACCTGTCCGCACTTCGCCGCGTTGCCCTGGTATGACCCTCACGTACTCGGACACCGGGAGTCGGCGCCGCGTGTTCGTCCCGGTGCCCGCGGGACCGGTTCCGCGGGCCCCGCAGGTCCAGGACCCGCCGATCTACCGTGAGCTGATGCGCACCTGGGCCGACGGCGGCCGCACGCTGCCGGGGCGCCACGACCCGGAGTGGACCAGGCTCGCGGCACCCCCGCCCGGGCCCGGGGACCACTTCACCACCGGCGACTTCACCGTCCCTCGGGACCCACGAGGTGACGGGCGATGACCATGCGCTGGATCTGGTTGGTGCCCTCGACGATCTGCAGCACCTTCGCCTCGCGCATGTACCGCTCGGCCGGGAAGTCCGCGGTGTAGCCGTATCCGCCGAGGATCTGGACGGCGTCGGTGGTGACCCGCATCGCCGCGTCGGTGCAGTGCAGTTTGGCCATGGCGGCCTGCTTGGCGAACGGCAGTCCGGCGTCCCGCAGCCGTGCCGCACTCAGGTAGAGCGCTCGGCCGGCCTCGACCTGGGTCGCCATGTCGGCCAGCATGAAGCGCAGCCCCTGGAAGTCGGCGATCGGCTTGCCGAACTGCCGCCGCTCGCCCGCGTAGGAGACCGCCTCGTCGAGCGCCGCCTGCGCCACGCCGATCGCGCAGGCGGCGATGCCGAGCCGCCCGGAGTCGAGCGCGGCCAGGGCGATGGCGAAGCCCTGGCCCTCGTCGCCGAGGCGCCGGGAGTCGGGGACCCGCACTCCGTCGAGATGGAGTTGGGCGGTGGGCGACCCCTTGAGCCCCATCTTCCGCTCCGGCACCGCGGCCCTCAGCCCCTCGGCGTCGCCGGGCACCAGGAAGGCGGTGATGCCGCGCGGACCGTCCTCTCCGGTGCGGGCCATGACGGTGTAGAAGTCGGCGACGCCGCCGTGCGTGATCCATGCCTTGGTGCCGTCGATCACCCAGTCGCCGCCGCTCTCGCGCACGGCCTTGGTCCGCAGCGACGCGGCGTCCGAGCCGGCGGCCGGCTCGGAGAGGCCGTAGGCGCCCAGCAGGCCGCCGCCCAGCATCGCGGGCAGGTGCTCGGCCTGTTGCTCCTTGGTGCCGTAGGCGGCCAGCGCGTAGGAGGCGAGGGTGTGCACGCTGACGCCGAGGCCGACGGTGAGCCGGGCGGCGGCCAGTTCCTCCAGGACCTGGAGGTACACCTCGTACGGCTGCTCGCCGCCGCCGAGGTCGGCGTCGTAGGGCAGGCCGAGCAGGCCGGAGTCGGAGAGCAGGCGGAAGACCTCGCGGGGGAAACGCCCGGTGTCCTCCTCCTCGGCCGCGCTCGGGGCGATCTCGCGCTGCGCGATGTCGCGGACGAGCGAGAGCAGGTCCCGTGCCTCGTCCGTGGGCAGTTGCCGGTCCACCGGCTGCGGGGCGCGGTCGGGCATGGCGACGCTCTCCTCCCTGTCGGGCGCATCGGCGGGCGTGCGCCTTGGGTGGAGGCGGCTCCGCCTGGTCGTTCGGGCCTGGTCGATGCTCGCACTCCCGGGTCGCGGAAGCGGCTGACCAGCGGCTGTGCGCTGTGAGTATGCCCGATCGGAGGCATGGAGTCACCAGTTAACGACCGCTTACTTCGAGAAATGTCCGGGCCGCTCATGGAGTGGCTAATTCCGGTACCGGACGAGCACAAATGGTCCGCACCATTGACCGCACTGGTCTAGTCCTTCTACGGTGACGACCCCGAACGCGTCACCGCGTTCATGCCAATCGGCGCGCGTTTCCCTCTTCCCCCACGAGGAGACACCCGATGCACGTCCCCCACCTGCCCCGCGTCCGCCCCGTCCGGGCGCTCTTCTCCACCCTGTGTACGGTCGCCCTCGGCGCCGGGCTGCTCGCCGGGGCCGGCCCCGCCACGGCCACCGCACCGGCCCCCGCCGCCGAGTCCGGCACGCAGGCCGCGGCCGGCTCCAAGGTCGTCGGCTACTTCACGGAATGGGGCGTCTACGACCGCAACTACCACGTCAAGAACATCGAGTCGTCCGGCTCGGCCGCCGAACTGACCCATATCAACTACTCGTTCGGCAACGTGACCGGCGGCAAGTGCGCGATGGGCGACTCCTTCGCCGCGACCGAACGGACCTATACCGCGGACGAGTCCGTCGACGGGACCGCCGACGCCTGGGACCAGCCGCTGCGCGGCAACTTCAACCAGCTGCTCGAACTGAAGCAGAAGCACCCCGACCTGAAGATCCTCTGGTCCTTCGGCGGCTGGACCTGGTCCGGCGGGTTCGGGGAGGCCGCGCAGGACCCGGCGGCGTTCGCCCAGTCCTGCTACGACCTGGTCGAGAACTCCAAGTGGGCCGACGTCTTCGACGGCATCGACATCGACTGGGAGTACCCGAACGCCTGCGGCCTGAGCTGCGACACCAGCGGCCGGGACGCGTTCCCGAAGCTGATGAGCGCGCTGCGCGCCAAGTTCGGCGACGACTACCTGGTCACCGCGGCGATCACGGCCGACGCCACGTCCGGCGGCAAGATCGACGCGGCCGACTACGCGGGTGCCGCGCAGTACGTCGACTGGTACAACCCGATGACGTACGACTTCTTCGGTGCCTGGGACGCCACCGGACCGACCGCCCCGCACTCGCCGCTGACCTCGTACGACGGCATCCCGAAGGCGGACTTCGACACCTCGGCGACGATCGCGAAGCTCAAGGACCTCGGTGTCCCGTCCGAGAAGCTGCTGCTCGGCCTCGGGTTCTACGGACGCGGCTGGACCGGCGTCACCCAGGACGCGCCCGGCGGCACCGCCACCGGCCCGGCGAAGGGCACGTACGAGGACGGCATCGAGGACTACAAGGTGCTGAAGAGCAGTTGCCCGGCGACCGGCACGGTGGGCGGCACCGCGTACGCCAAGTGCGGCAGCGACTGGTGGAGTTACGACACCCCGGAGACCATCGCGACCAAGATGGCCTACAAGAACGAGCAGGGACTGGGCGGCACGTTCTTCTGGGAGCTCAGTGGCGACACCGCGAACGGTGAGCTGATCAAGGCGATCGACTGACCGTTCCCACCCACGGGGGGCGAAAGGGCGGAGGCCGGCTCGGGTCTCCGCCCTTACGTCAGTCCCGGCGGGCCGGGGTCGGGGCGGGGCAGTCCGGATTCAGCTCCTCGATGGCGCGCAGGGTGCCGCCCAGCGACTTCACCAGCAGCTCGCGCATGGTCTCGCGGGGCAGTTCGGGCCGCCCGATCCAGTCGAGGGTGGCCCCCTCGACGCTGCACACCCAGGCCAGCAGGCCCATGCGCGCCAGCGGTCCGATGTCGGTGCGGCCGTACGCGCCCTCCGCGATGGTGGCGACGATGGCCTCGCGCACCCCGTCCCGGATGTCGTGCACCTCCGTGTCGAAGCCGACGCCGCCGCTGACGATGGTGCGATAGGCGGCCTGATTGTGCTCGGCGTAGCGCAGATAGCCGTCGATGGTGCGCTGGACGCGGTCCACCTGGGGCAGTTCGGTGCCGCGCGCGGCGGTGGTGACCAGGTCGGTCACGGAGTCCTGGATGATCGCCAGGTAGTAGCCCCGCTTGGACTGGAAGTAGTAGTAGATCAGCCCTTTGGCGACATGCGCCTGGCGGGCGATGTCGTCCATCGAGAGCGCGTCGTAGGACGTGTCGGCGAACAACCTCCGCCCGATGGCGATGAGTTCGGCGCGGCGAGCCAGTGAGCGCTCGGTGCCGCGCGCCCGGGGACGGGCGTCGGCACGTTGTTGACTAATATTCAATTTCGACCCTGGTCTCCTACGGGCGGCGGGACATCCGCAGTATGGCAGGTCGGCACGTGGGACAGGTCACACGCAGGTCACGTCAGAGCAGACCCAGCTGAACCACGAGCATCGCGACCACCACGACCAGGGTCCAGCCCATGACGTGCTCGACGATCTTCGGGCCCTCGTCCCGGGGGCCGCCGGTACGGGTGCGGACGGCGGGAGCAGCGGTGGCGGCGGTGTGTGCGGTCATGGCATCTCACTGATCTCGGGCTTCGGTGGGACCCCCCGGTGATGCTGTCCACCTTGCCATCGTGAGCGGCTTCTGCGGCCGAGACCTCGGTCACAGCGCGCCCCCGGCGGTGGCACCAGCCGCCGGGGGCCGCCGAGGTGCGGTCGTTACGCGCCGCAGGTCAGCGCACACCCACCGCCGCGAGCGCCTCGCTCTGGCGCGGGCTCGGGTGGGCCGGGAAGTAGAGATAGCAGACACCGCCGGTGCCGGAGACGGCCTTGCCGTCGGCGTTGTACCGCTTGGTCCGCAGCCAGATGTTCTCCCACTCGCGCCGCCGGTAGACCCGGCGCACCGCGTCGTTGTCGTCGGAGGCCGGGTCGTTGGCGATCACGTCGCCGTCGGCGGTGAAACCGATCACGGTCATCAGGTGGCCCGCGGTGCCGTATCCGGCCCCGGTCAGCTCCTCCTCCAGGAAGGACTGGGAGGTGATGGCCGGGATGCCGGCGGCGACCAGCGTCTCCAGGTCGGTCAGGGAGCCGAGGCGGGTGACCACGCCCTGGAGGCCCTCGAAGGTGGCGGCATAGGCGGCGTTGAAGGGCCAGTTGCCGCACCCGGAGTACTGGTTGTCGTACGTGTACCGGGCCGCGTGGCAGACCTGCGGGTCGGCGTAGGAGGGGTCGACCCAGGCGAGCTGCTCCTCGGTGAGCCGGCCGCCCCAGTACTCGACGACCATCTGCGAGGAGGTGGGGCTGCACCAGGCCTCGCCGCCGTTGTCGTACTCGGGGTACTGGCCCTTGTGGATCTCCTGCGAGTAGCGCGGGACGCGCAGTTCCCGGGCGGGGCCCGGGGCGGAGGCCGGGACGGTGAAGCGGTCGGGGACGTCCGAGCCCATCGTGCCGACCCGCCACACGGTCGGTGTGGCGCGCGTGCCGGGGCGGCGGTGGAGGGTGAGGCGGACCCGGTAGGAGGCCAGCCGCAGTCCGCCCGCGGCGTCGTCGACCGAGAAGGTGTCGGTCCAGACGCTGCTTCTGCCGTCGCCCTGGCCGTCGACCGAGGTCCGGCGGATGTCCCGCTCACCGTCGCCGGCCGCCCAGCGCCCCATCACGTACCAGGGAGTGTCCGAACCGTCGGAGTAGGCGCCCTTCAGTTCGACCTGGATCCAGGTGCCGGCCGGCGTCCGCGCGTTCCACGAGGCGATGGCCTCCGTCGCGGGCACGGCGAGCCGGTGGACGGGCGAGGTCCAGGTCGCGTACTCCCAGGTGGCGGTGGTGCCGGTGTGCGGGTCGGTGTACTCCGTGGTGCCCGCCGGGTCGCCGATCACCAGGCCGGGCCGGGCGCCCGCCACGGGGCGGGTGCCCCGTGCGGTTCCGCTCCGCCAGTCGCCGAGCGTGGTCCAGGACCGGTAGTCGACCGGCCGGGCGGCCCGGCCGGGGTTCGCGGCTCCGCCCGAAGGGGACGCTCCGGACGCGCCCCGGGCGGCGGCGGGGAGCGCGCCGCCCGCGACGGCCGCCGCGGCGGCGGCTGCGGCCAGAACGATTCTGCGGGACGGCTGTTCGGCTCTGCTCATGGCGGGAGACCCCCAGGGTTCCGACGCGGGCGGGTCGGTTGCACGGCTGTGCGCCCACTATGGCCGCAGCCGACGGCTCCTGCCAGCACTTCCGCACGCGCCACGCCACGAACATTGGTGTCGACCATTGATGACGGCCTGCGGCATCCCCGGGCGCGCGCAGGCGATCGGTGGGAGGAAGCGGGGGGAAGCAGGGGGGCAACGAGAGTTAGAGTGCGGGGCGCACCCCGCTGTCCCTCTCCGCCGCACAGGACCCGCCATCCCCGACATCCCCGACCTCGCCGACCGGCTCCGCCGGCTCCCCCCGTCCTGCGGCCCCGTGCGCCTGATCGGGGTCGACGGGCACGCCGGCTCCGGGAAGTCCACGTTCGCGGGGGTGCTGGCGGCCCGTCTCGGCGGTGTGCCGGTGCTGCACCTCGACGACGTCGCCAGTCACGACCAGCTGTTCGACTGGACCGGGCGGCTGCTCGACCAGGTGATCGACCCGCTGCGGCGCGGCGACACCGCACACCACACCCCCTACGACTGGCGGGCCCGCTGCTTCGGACCGCCGCGTGCGCTGGCGCCCGCGCCGGTGATCCTCCTTGAGGGCGTGGGCGCGGGACGCGCGGCGCTGCGCCCGTACCTGGCACGGCTGTTCTGGATGGATCTGCCGCGCGAGACGTCGTGGGCGCGGGGGCGGGCGCGCGACGGAGCGGAGCAACGGGGGTTCTGGGACGGCTGGATCCCGGCCGAGCGCCGGCACTTCGCCGAAGATCCCTCGCGCCCCTTCGCACACCTTCTGGTACGGCAGAGAAATGAGGGGTACGAGGTGCTGCCGGGACCCGCGGGAACCGCATCCGAAGCCCACTTCCTCACGCTGGGTGACGGACCTTCCGCAATGTGTTGAACTCGTGAAGATCGCGGGCCGGCGACCGGTCGACCTGCCCCGACTTCGCTTGACCCAAGGCCCGTACAGGTCTTACGTTCTGATGGTGCGGCAGTTCGACGCCGCCCGCAGACACGAAGCCCCCGGTTGTTCCCCCGTGATCGGGGGCTTCGTTCTGCCCCGAGCCGGTTTTCCGGCAGCTCCACGGCGCCGGACGCTCACCCTCGGTCACCGCGCCTTCGTGCGCCCCCACTGCTCCCACCTCGTGGAACGGCCACTCCCCGCCCCTTCGGCAGGACAGACCGCCGCAGGTACGATGCCCTCGGTGCGACCTACGGGCGGTTGCCGCGCGCACCTTGCAACTCCGGTCCACGGTACCGCCGTTGACCGAGGCGGCCGACGGGCAGCGGCTCGGCGGCATACCGACGGGGGCACGGTACGTGGGGGACCTGATGGACTTCGGCACGCAGGGCCTACAGTCCCCGGCCGAACTCGCCTGGCTGCGCGGCGTGGACGCCTACACCGTGGGGGCCTACCCGCAGGCGGAGGAGGAGTTCAGGGCCGCGGTGCGGATGGACCCCGGGATGGCCGACGGCTGGCTGGGACTGCACGCGCTGCGCGTCGACACCGCCAACGCGCTGCTGAAGATGTTCCGCAACCGCGACCGCTTCGGCGAACAGCGCGCCCGCCACCGCCGCACGCTCAACTCCTGGTATTGGCTCGGCTGGTGGGTGCAACCCGTCCTGGAGAGCCCCCGCGACCTGCTGCTGGCCCACGCCTCCCACTGGCTGGACGGCCGCCACGTCCCGGAGCTGGACCGGGCCCTGGCCGGGCTGCCGCCCGTGGACACCGACCCACAGGTCCGCTTCCTGCACGCCTGCCGCGCCTACCTCGTCAAGGACTGGGAGCAGCTCGTCCGGCACACCGATCCGCTCCTCGGCGACCCGCTGCTCGGCATCGAGGCCGGCCTGTTCAGCGGCATGGCCCGGGTCCGCCTGGAGATGTACGGGCAGGCCGAGCCGCTGCTGTCGGCGGCCCTCATGCGGTGCCGGAGCGAGCAGCCGCAGCGCAAGGAGCTGCGCTACTGGCTGGCACGGGCCCACGAGGGCACGGGCCGCAGCGCCGCGGCGCTCCCGCTGTACCGGGCCGTCCACCGGGTCGACCCGGCCTTCATGGACACCTCTGCCCGGCTGGCGGCGATCGCCGAGGGCGACGGCTACGACGACGCCGTGGACCTCGCGGGGCTCGCCGGGACCGGCGCCGCGGCGGACGGCCCGGACGGACTCGACCCGCTCTTCGGCACCGAGGAGCGCGACCTCAAACTCTCCGCTCCCGAGCCCCCGTTGCCCCCGCTGCCCTCGTTCGCCGGGCCGCCGGTGCGCGAGAAGGCGGACGGATCCGACCCGTCCCTGCCCAGCGGGCCCACGGACCCGGCGTTACTGGAGGAGGCGCTCTCCGAGCTGGAGCGGATGGTGGGCCTGGAGCCGGTGAAACGCCAGGTCAAGGCGCTGTCGGCGCAGTTGAACATGGCCCGCCTGCGGGCCGGGCAGGGGCTGCCGGTCCGGCCGCCCAAACGTCACTTCGTCTTCTCCGGCCCCTCCGGCACGGGCAAGACCACCGTGGCCCGTATCCTCGGCCGCGTCTTCTACGCCCTCGGCCTGCTCGGCGGCGACCACCTGGTGGAGGCGCAGCGGGCCGACCTGGTCGGCGAGTACCTCGGCCAGACCGCCGTCAAGGCGAACGAGCTGATCGACTCCGCGCTCGGCGGCGTCCTCTTCGTCGACGAGGCCTACTCGCTGTCCAACTCCGGGTACGGCAAGGGCGACGCGTACGGCGACGAGGCGCTGCAGGTGCTGCTGAAGCGGGCCGAGGACAACCGCGACCACCTGGTGGTGATCCTGGCCGGCTATCCGGAGGGCATGGACCGGCTGCTGGGCGCCAACCCCGGCCTCTCCTCGCGCTTCACGACGCGGGTGGACTTCCCGTCGTACCGGCCGCTGGAGCTGACGTCGATCGGGGAGGTGCTCGCGGCGGAGAACGGGGACGTGTGGGACGAGGAGGCGCTGGACGAGCTGCGGTCCGTCGCCGGGCACGTGGTGGACCAGGGGTGGATCGACGAGTTGGGGAACGGGCGGTTCCTGCGGACGCTGTACGAGAAGAGCTGTGCGTACCGGGATCTGCGGTTGTCGGTGTTGCCGGGGGCGTTGACCCGGGACGACCTGGCGACGTTGCGGTTGCCGGACTTGATGCAGGCGTATGGGGAGGTGCTGTCGGGGCGGGGGCCGGGGGAAACTCCGGGGGTGTGAGGTGTGCGGGGCGGTGCTGCGGGTTGGGGGTGGGTGGCGTGCCCGGTGTTGACGGGGCGTTCGGCGTTGCGGGGGGGGGCGGGGGCCCGGCGCTGCCGGGGTGCCGCTGCGCCCACCCGTGCCGCCCCAGCGGCACGACTGCCCGCAGCGGCGGCGGGGGTCACGTCGCCAGGGTGACCTCTCTGTGGGCCGGGTCCCTGACCTCGCCCACCAGTAGTTCCAGTACGTCCTCCAGGGCGACCAGGCCGAGTACCTTGCCGGCCGGGTCCGTGACCTGGGCGAGGTGCGTGGCGGCGCGGCGCATGACCGTCAGGGCGTCGTCCAGGGGGAGTTCGGGGCGCAGGGTCGGCATCGGGCGCCACAGGTGCTGGGGGACGGCCCGGTCGGACTCCTCCACGTCGAGGACGTCCTTGACGTGCAGGTACCCCATGAAGGCGCCCTGCTCCGCCGCGACCGGGAAGCGCGAGTACCCGGTGCGGGCGGTGAGCTCGACGATCTCCCCCGGGGTGACCGCGGGACTGACGGTCACCAGCGACTCGCGCCCGAGGAGCACGTCCGTGACCGGGCGGGAGCCCAGTTCCAGGGCGTCCTCCAGGCGCTCCTGCTCCTCCGGGTCGAGCAGTCCGGCCTGGCCGGCGTCCTCCACCAGGCGGTTGAGCTGCTCGCTGGTGAAGACGGCCTCGACCTCGTCCTTGGGCTCGACGCGGAAGAGCCGCAGGATGCCCTGCGCGCAGGCGCCCAGGGCGACGGTGATCGGCCGGCACAGGCGGGCGAAGGCGACCAGGCCGGGGCTGAGCCACAGCGCGACCTTCTCGGGGGCGGCCATCGCGAGGTTCTTCGGGACCATCTCGCCGATGACGAGGTGGCAGAAGACCACGGCGGCCAGCGCGATCACGTAGCCGAGCGGGTGGATCATGCCGTGCGGCAGGTGGATCCACTCGAAGACCGGCTCCAGCAGGTGGGCGACGGTCGGCTCGGCGACCGCGCCGAGGGTGAGCGAGCAGACGGTGATGCCGAACTGGGCGGCGGCCATCATCTGCGGCAGCCGTTCCAGGCCGTGGAGCACCTGGCGGGCGCGGGCGGTGCCGAGCGGTTCGATCTGGCTGCGGCGGACGGAGACGAGGGCGAACTCGGCACCGACGAAGAAGCCGTTGGCCAGGACGAGCAGGCCGGCGAAGAGGAGTTGCAGGACGCTGCTCACCGGGCGGCCTCCAGTACCTGGACCGGCGCGGTGCGCACCAGCCGTATCCGTTCGGCGCGGTAGTGGCCGACCTGGCGGACGGAGAGCCGCCAGCCGGGCAGTTCCGCCCGGTCGCCGACGGCCGGGATGCGGCCGAGCAGGTCGGCGACGAGCCCGGCCACCGTCTCGTACGGTCCCTCGGGGGCCTGGAGGCCGACCCGGCGCAGGGCGTCGACGCGGCAGCTGCCGTCCACGTCCCAGGCGGGCCGGCCGTCCTCGGGCGGGGCGGGGGCCAGTTCGGGCGCGTCCAGGCCGTCGTGCTCGTCGCGGACCTCGCCGACGAGTTCCTCGACGATGTCCTCCAGGGTGACGACGCCGGCCGTGCCGCCGTACTCGTCGACCACGACCGCGATGGGCTGCTCGCTGCGCAGGCGGGTGAGCAGCGGCCGTACGGGCAGGGTCTCGGGGACGAGCAGCGCGGGGCGGGCGATGCGGCCGGCGGGGGTGCGCAGCCGGTCGTGCACGGGGACCGCGAGGGCGTCCTTGAGGTGGACCATGCCGACGATCTCGTCGATCTTCTCCCGGTAGACGGGGAAGCGGGACAGCCCCGTGGCGCGGGTCAGGTTGACGACGTCCTCGGCGGTGGCCGAGGAGTGCAGGGCGCTGACCTTCACGCGCGGGGTCATGACGTGCTGCGCGGTCAGGTCGCCGAGCGACAGGGTCCGTACGAAGAGGTCGGCGGTGTCCTGTTCCAGGGCGCCGGCCCGGGCGGAGTGCCGCGCCAGGGAGACCAGTTCGCCCGGGGTGCGGGCGGAGGCCAGTTCCTCGGCGGGTTCGATGCCGAGCGCGCGGACCAGGCGGTTGGCCACGGCGTTGAGCGCGGCGATCACCGGGTGGAAGAGGCGGGCGAAGGCGTGCTGCGGGCCGGCGACGAAGCGGGCGACCTGGAGCGGCTTGGACACCGCCCAGTTCTTGGGCACCAGTTCGCCGATCACCATCTGCACAGCGGAGGCCAGCAGCATGCCGACGACGACGGACACGCCGGGGACGGCTCCGTCGGGAAGGCCGGCCGCCGTGAACGGGCCGTCCAGGAGCTGGGCGAGGGCCGGTTCGGCGAGCATGCCGACGACGAGGGAGGTGATGGTGATGCCGAGCTGGGTGCCGGAGAGCTGGAAGGACAGCTCCTTGAGCGACTCGACGACGCGGTGCGCGCGCCGGTCGCCGTCGGCGGCGGCCCGCTCGGCGTCCGCCCGTTCGACGGTCACCAGGCCGAACTCGGCCGCGACGAAGAAGCCGTTGGCGAGGATCAGCAGGAGCGCGGCTGCCAGGAGCAGCAGGGGGGTGGTCATGATGCCGCCGCCTGTGGGAGGTCACAGCAGGGGGCGGCGCAGATACTGCAGGACGGTCCGTCCATCGCCGGAGGGAGTCACTCCTCGGGTAGCAGGAACCCCCGCGCACCGGGCGGAGCGACAGGGGCGGGGACGCGAGGGCCGCGTCCCTGTTCCCAGATTAATCACGAAAAGGGGGCCCGCGGCAGGGGCGGCGGCCCCGCGTCAGTCACGCGGTCCCTCGGGGAGGGCGCCGGAACGGGCCTCCACGAGGGCGCGCAGGGCACGGGCGTCGGCGATGGCGCGCTGCCTGGCGATGCCCGGCTGGATGCCGAGCGCGGGCAGGCTGGTGCCGTCGCTGAGGTCGAGGAACACCCAGGGGTCGCCGTGCCGGAGGTTGACCCGGAGGATCTCGGGCCAGGCCAGGTGCCGTTTGGCCGTCAGGTTGACGACGGTGAGGCCGTCGTCGTCGGCGGCGAGGTGGGGGCGGGCGAGCAGGAGCAGTACGCCGGCCAGCAGGAGCGCGGTCAGCACGAAGCTGAGGCGCTCCCCCGCGCCGAGGCCGCCCAGCAGCATCCCGACCGCCGCGATGGTCGCGAAGGTGAGGACGGCGAGGACGATCAGGACGGCGCGGGTGCGGCCCGGCCGGAAGGTGACGGGCAGGGCTGGCAGGTCGTCCGGCGTGGTGTCGGGCATGGCGTGGCTCCGGTGGTGCTCCTGGTACGGCCGGCGTCTTGGACGCGGCAGGCGTGGATGGCCGTGGTCGTCAGAGCCGGCAGGCGTGGATGGCCGTGGTCAGGATGGCCCGGGCGCCGATCTCGTACAGGTCGTCCATGATCCGCTGGGCCTCCTTGGCCGGGACCATCGCGCGGACGGCGACCCAGCCCTCGTTGTGCAGCGGGGAGACGGTCGGCGACTCCAGGCCGGGGGTCAGCGCGACGGCCTTCTCCAGCTGCTCCACGCGGCAGTCGTAGTCCATCATCACGTACGTCCTGGCGACCAGGACGCCCTGGAGGCGGCGCAGGAACTGCTGGACCTTGGGCTCGGTGGTCGCGTCGGGCTCCGCGCCGGAGCGGCGGACCACGACGGCCTCGGACTTCATGATGGGCTCGCCGAAGACCTCCAGGCCCGCGTTGCGCAGCGAGGTGCCGGTCTCGACGACGTCGGCGATGACCTCGGCGACGCCCAGCTCGATGGCGGTCTCGACGGCGCCGTCGAGGTGGACGACGGAGGCGTCGATGTTCTTCTCGGCCAGGTGGCTCGCGACGATGCCCTCGTAGGAGGTGGCGACGGTGCGGCCGCCCAGGTCCTCGGTGCCGTGCGCGGTGCCCGGCTTGGCGGCGAAGCGGAAGGTGGAGCGGGCGAAGCCGAGCGGGAGGATCTCCTCGGCGTCGGCGGCGGAGTCGACCAGCAGGTCGCGGCCGGTGATGCCGATGTCGAGCTTGCCGGAGGAGACGTAGATCGCGATGTCCCGGGGGCGGAGGTAGAAGAACTCCACCTCGTTGACCGGGTCGACGATCCGCAGTTCCTTGGACTCGCGGCGCTGCTGGTAGCCGGCCTCATGCAGCATGTCCGCCGCAGGGCCGGAGAGGGCTCCCTTGTTGGGGACGGCGATGCGCAGCATGAGGTCGGCTTCCTTCGCGTGACGGGGTGGGGAGGGCGGGGTCGGGTTCACAGGTGGGCGTAGACGTCGTCCAGGGAGATGCCGCGGGCGACCATCATCACCTGGACGTGGTACAGCAGCTGGGAGATCTCCTCGGCCGCCGCCTCCTTGCCCTCGTGCTCGGCGGCCATCCAGACCTCGGCGGCCTCTTCGACGACCTTCTTGCCGATGGCATGGACCCCCTTGTCCACCAGTTCGGCGGTGCGGGAGGTGGCGGGGTCGCCGTGTACGGCCTTGTGCTGGAGCTCGGTGAAGAGCTCCTCGAACGTCTTCTTGGACATGGTGGCGTCCACTTTACGCTTACTGTCCTCCCGGCTGACGCCACGGTTCGGACACCGAGCGGAGCGTGGCCGCCGTGGCGACGGCCGCGGTGACCGCTTCGTGCCCCTTGTCCTCGTTGGAGCCCTCCAGGCCGGCCCGGTCCAGGGCCTGCTCCTCGGTGTCGCAGGTGAGGACGCCGAAGCCGACGGGGACGCCGGTCTCGACGGAGACCTGCACCAGGCCCTGGGTGACGCCCTGGCACACGTAGTCGAAGTGGGGGGTGCCGCCGCGGATGACGACGCCGAGGGCGACGACCGCGTCGTAGCCGCGGCCCGCGAGGACCTTCGCGACCACCGGCAGCTCGAAGCTGCCGGGGACGCGGAGCAGGGTGGGCTCGTCGATGCCCAGGTCGTGCAGGGCGCGCAGGGCGCCGTTGACCAGTCCGTCCATCACCTTGTCGTGCCACTGCGCCGCGACGACGGCGACCCGCAGGTCCCCGACGTCGCGTACGGACAGTTCCGGTGCACCCTTGCCGCTCACGTGTACGTGTCTCCTCGCCTTGCTTGCTTACTGGTTGCCGCAGGTGGACACGGGCGTCGTGTCCAGCCAGGGCAGGTCGTGTCCCATCCGGTCCCGCTTGGTGCGCAGGTAGCGGAGGTTGTGCTCGCCGGCCTGGACGGGCATGGGCTCGCGGCCGGTGACCTCGATGCCGTGCCGTTCGAGGGCGTCGCTCTTGTCGGGGTTGTTGGTCATCAGACGCACGGTGCGTACCCCGAGGTCCTGGAGGATCTGGGCCCCGGCGCCGTAGTCCCGCGCGTCGGCGGGCAGGCCGAGTTCGAGGTTGGCGTCGAGGGTGTCGCGGCCGCGCTCCTGGAGTTCGTAGGCGCGCAGTTTGGACATCAGGCCGATGCCGCGTCCCTCGTGGCCGCGCAGGTAGACGACCACGCCCCGGCCCTCGGCCCGGACACGGTCCAGGGAGGCGTCCAACTGGGGCCCGCAGTCGCAGCGCTGGGAGCCGAAGACGTCGCCGGTGAGGCACTCGGAGTGGATGCGGACCACGACGTCCCTGCCGTCGCCGAGGTCACCGCGTACGAGGGCGACGTGCTCGACGCCGTCGACGGTGGAGCGGTAGCCGTACGCCGTGAACTCGCCGTGCCGGGTGGGCAGGTGGACCTCGGCCTCGCGGCGGACGGTGGGCTCCTCGCTGCGGCGGTAGGCGATCAGGTCCTCGATGGAGATGATCGTCAGGCCGTGCTTGCGGGCGAACGGGATCAGCTCGGGCAGCCGCAGCATGCGCCCGTCCTCGCCGGCGATCTCCACGATGGCTCCGGCCGGGCGCAGCCCCGCGAGGCGGGCGAGGTCGACGGCGGCCTCGGTGTGGCCGTCGCGGACGAGTACGCCGCCGGCGCGGGCGCGCAGCGGGAAGATGTGGCCGGGGCGGACCAGGTCGGCGGGTTCGGCGATGCCGCTCGCCAGGAGCCGGAGGGTGGCGGAGCGGTCGGCGGCGGAGATGCCGGTGCTGACGCCGTGCTCGGCGGTGGCGTCCACGGAGACGGTGAAGGCGGTCTTCATCGACTCGGTGTTGTCGTCGACCATCTGCGGGAGCCGGAGCCGGTCCAGTTCCCCGCCCTCCATGGGGGCGCAGATCAGTCCGCGGCACTCGCTCATCATGAAGGCGACGATCTCCTCGGTCGCCTTCTCGGCGGCGACGACGAGGTCGCCCTCGTTCTCGCGGCTCTCGTCGTCGACGACGACGACGGGGCGGCCGGCGGCGATGTCGGCGACGGCCTTCTCGACGGGGTCCAGGGACAGGTCCTCCGGGCCGTCGGGGCTGTACAGGACGGGTGCCGTGCTCATGCGGGCGCTCCTTCCGGGAGGGGCGGGGCGGCGTTGCGGGAGCGCAGCCACCAGTCGCGCAGGCCCCACAGGACGAGCGCGCCGTAGACGACGTAGACGAAGCCGGAGAAGGCGAAGCCGTTGGCGAAGTTCAGCGGGACGCCGACGAGGTCGACGAGGAGCCAGGCGAACCAGAACTCGACCATGCCGCGCGCCTGGGCGTACATGGCGACGACGGTGCCGACGAAGATGTACGCGTCCGGCCAGGGGTCCCAGGACAGGGTGGGGAAGGCGGAGAACAGGCCACCGACGGCGAGGGTGCCGACCGCGGCGGCGACGGCGAGGGCGGCGCGTTCGCGCCAGGTGGCGAAGCGGACGGCGATGGAGCCGTCCTGGCTCTGCTGCCGGCCGCGGTTCCACTGCCAGAAGCCCCAGGCGGCGACGGTCATGACGACGATCTGCTTGCCCGCGCTGCCGGAGAGGTGGGCGGTGGCGAAGGCCGCGAAGAGCACGAGCCCGGAGACGAACTGCACGGGCCAGGTCCAGATCGAGCGCCGCCAGCCGAGGGCGAGGCCGAGCAGCCCGATCACGTTGCCGGTCATGTCCGACCACTTGATGTGCTGGCCGAAGACCGTGAACGCCTCGGAGTTGAGCCAGTTCACCTGGTGCCCCCCTGGGCGGTGAGCAGCCGCTCGACGTACTTGGCGACGACGTCGACCTCGAGGTTGACCGGGTCGCCGGGCTGTTTGAGGCCGAGCGTGGTCAGGGCGAGGGTGGTGGGGATGAGGCTGACGGTGAAGAAGTCGGGTCCGGCGTCGACGACGGTGAGACTGATGCCGTCGACGGTGATGGAGCCCTTCTCCACGACGTAGCGGGCGAGGCCGGCGGGCAGGGAGATCTTCACGAGCTCCCAGTGCTCGGAGGGCGTGCGCTCCAGGATCTCGCCGGTGCCGTCGACGTGGCCCTGCACGATGTGTCCGCCGAGCCGGGCGCCGACGGCGGTGGGACGCTCCAGGTTGACGCGGGAGCCGGTGGTGAGGGCGCCGAGGCTGGAGCGGTTCAGCGTCTCGGCCATGACGTCGGCCGTGAACTCGTCGCCCTCGTGGTCGACGACGGTGAGGCAGACGCCGTTGACGGCGATGGAGTCGCCGTGCCGGGCTCCTTCGGTGACCACGGGGCCGCGCAGGCGGAAGCGACAGGCGTCGTCGAGGGTCTCGACAGCGGTGATCTCGCCCAGCTCTTCGACGATTCCGGTGAACACTTCCCGGGTCCTCCTGCCTCTTCGGGCACGGACTCCGGGGCTGTCGAGAGCGACAGGGACCGCGAGCGGGAACACCGGGAACGACGCCGGACGGGGCACGCCCTCGACGGGCGGGCCCAGAGGTCGGCGGCGCGCACGCATGCTCGCCCGCCGCGCACTGCCTCCCATCCGGACTTTAACCGTCGGTCCAGGAATTTCACCTGGTCAACCGGCCGCTGGAAGCGACCGGGTCGCGGACTGTAACCGCCGGTTCGGACTTTCACCGACCCCGGAGTGCGCTGCTTCTGGTACACGCCCAGTCTGCCACGCCCGCCCAGCGTCCATGCCGGCGCGGTGTGTGGGGTGGCTCACAGGAGGTTCGCGTACCGTCCCGCTCTGGCAGGGTGCCGTCATGACCGCCTCCACCGCACCGGACGCCGACGAGTTCGAACGGCACCGTCCCCGGCTCTTCGGACTGGCCTACCGCATGCTGGGCTCCGCCGACGAGGCCGAGGACGCGGTCCAGGACGCCTACCTGCGTTTCACCGGAGCCGACCGGGCGGGCATCGATCACCCGGCGGCGTGGCTGGCGAAGGTCGTCACCAACCTCTGCCTCACCCGGCTCACCTCCGCCCGCGCCCGCCGCGAGAGCTACGTCGGCACCTGGCTGCCGGAGCCCGTCCTCACCTCGGACGGCACGCTGGGCCCGCTGGAGTCGGCCGAGCAGCGCGACGCCGTCTCCACGGCACTTCTCGTACTGCTGGAGCGGCTGACACCGACCGAGCGGGCGGTCTACGTCCTGCGGGAGGCGTTCGCGTACGGGCACCGTGAGATCGCCGGCGTCCTGGGGCTGGGCGAGGCCAACTGCCGCCAGCTGTACCGGCGGGCGGTGCGCCGGCTCGGTGAGCCCGAGTCCCGGTTCGAGGCGGGACCGGAACGCCGGGAGAGGCTGATCTCCTCGTTCCTCACCGCCGCCAGGGACGGCGATCTGGCCGGTCTGGAGAAGCTGCTCGCGGAGGACGTGACCTGGTGGAGCGACGGCGGGGGCAGGGTCAGTGCGGCCCGGCGGCCCGTCGAGGGCCGGGACAAGGTCCTGCGCTTCCTGGCGGGCGGGATGCGGGGCTTCGCGGCGGACTGGGACTTCTCCGTGGCCGAGGTCAACGGCGCGCCCGCGCTGGTCGCACGGGTGGGTGACGTGCTCGTCGCCGTGGTGTCCTTCGCGTTCCGCGACGGGCTGGTCGGCGATCTGCACACCGTGGTGAACCCCGACAAACTGGTTTTCGTACGCCGTCAGCTCGCACGGCCGTGAAAACGCCGTGCGGCCGTGAAGCCCGTACGGCCGCCGGAACCGTGCGGCCGGGAGAACCGTCCCCCGCGCGGTGTCACATTTCGCGGGGCCGCGCGGTCCCAGCTGACGGCAGGGCACTCCGACCGGGAGCTCCCGCGTCCGACAGGGGCTGAACAGCATGACCACCTTCCTGGTGACCGGCGGCACCGGCACGCTCGGCCGGCTCGTCGCCGAACGGCTGCGCGAGGGCGGGCACGAGGTGCGGGTGCTCAGCCGGCGCAGCCGGCCGTACGCCGTCGACCTGCGGGAGGGCGGCGGCGCCCTGGACACGGCGCTCGACGGCGTCGACACGGTCGTGCACTGCGCGACCACGCCGCGCGGGGGCGACGAGCGGGCGGCCACGAACCTCGTCGCGGCGGCACGGCGGGCCGGGGTGGCCCACCTGGTCTACATCTCGATCGTGGGCGTCGACCGGGTGCCGCTCGGCTACTACCGGAGCAAGCTCGCCGTCGAGCGGCTGGTGGAGCACTCGGGTCTGGGCTGGACCGTACTGCGGGCGACGCAGTTCCACGATCTGGTCGTGCAGGTGCTCCGGGCGCTGACCAGGCCGCCGGTGGCGGTGCTGCCGGCGCACGCCGAGGACCAGCCGGTCGAGGTCGCGGAGGTCGCGGACCGGCTCGCCGGACTGGCGGTCGGGGCGCCCGCCGGACGGGTGGCGGACGTGGGCGGGCCCGAGGTGCGCACGTTCGAGTCGCTGGCCCGCGCCTATCTGGAGGCGACCGGACGCCGACGTCGGGTGGTGAGGGTGCCCCTGGCGGGGAAGACTTACCGGGCGTTCCGCGCGGGCGGGCATCTCGCGCCCGGGCGGGCGGTCGGCACACGGACGTTCGAGGAGTACCTGGCGGAGCGGTTCGGCGGCGGACAGGGCGGGCGGCGCGGATGAACGCACGAGTGTGGCTGCGGACGGGGCTGGGCCTGCTCGCCGGTACGCAGGTGGTACTGGGGCTGTGGATCCTGCTGCTGCCGGAGTGGTTCTGGAAGTGGCCCTGGGTGTCGCACCTGCCGCCCTACAACGAGCACCTGCTCCAGGACTTCGGCGGGGCGAGCCTCGCGCTCGCCGTGGTGCTGTGCGCGGCGGTGGCGGCGATGGAGCGGCGGCTGGTACTGACGGCGCTGGTCGCCTACCTGGTCGGCTCCGTGGTGCATTGCCTCTTCCACGCCCGGCACCTGGAGCCCCTGTCGGCGGCGAGCGCAGCGGGGTTCATGGCCCTGCTCGGAGCGGCGGTGCTGCTCCCGGCGGTACTGGTGTGGCTGGCGGCGGACGGGGCGGCGTTCCGGGAGCCGAGCCGCCCGGCCGGGCGGCGTCCTCCGCCCTGACCGGGCCCGCCGGAGCCGCGGTCGCCCCCGCGTCGAGAACGGCGCCGGCCTCGCCGTCCGGGGCCCGCGGAGCGCCCTGGTGCCCTCGCCGCGGCACCGACAGGACCGCCGGCGGGCCCGCGCGGCGCCTGCTCCGCACCGGCCGCGTCCCGCGCGTGTCCCGCCCGCCGAAGCTCCGCGGGCTACCGCTCGGGCGGGGAGAAGAGTTCGTCCTGGGCGCGGTCGCGGGCGGTCAGGAGCGCCCCGCGGAGTACCGCCCCGCCGCCCAGGGCGCTCGCGCGGACCTCGGTGGCCAGGGGGGACATGCGGGCGAGGCGGTGCTGGACGCGGCCGGCGAGGACGTCGCCGCCCGCCCGGCCGATCTCCCCGGCGAGCACCAGGCAGCCGGGGTCGAGCACGGAGACGACGGCGGCGGCGCCGAGGACGACGCGGTCGGCGAGCGCGTCGAGGAACCGTTCGGCGGCCGGGGCGCTCCCGCGTACCGCCTCCCGGACGAGCGCGGCGGCGTACGGTTCGGGGCCGTCGAGCGGCGCCGTGACTCCGTGTTCCGCGGCGAGGGCGGTCACCGCTCCCGCGCCGGCCACGGAGTGGAAGCCGCCGGCGCAGTCGGTGGCCGACGGCAGGCCCGCGGTGCCCGGCACCGGCAGGAAGCCGATCTCCCCCGCGCCGCCGGAGACGCCCCGGCGCAGGGTGCCGTCGAGGACGACGGCGGCGCCGATGCCGAGGCCGAGCCACAGCAGGACGAAGGTGTCCCGGTCCCGGGCCGCCCCGTCGCGCTGCTCGGCCAGGGCGGCGAGGTTCGTCTCGTTCTCGACGCCGACCCGGGCGTCGGGGAACGTGTCCTGGAGGGCGGTGATCAGCCGGCGGTGCCACTCGGGCAGGCCGCTGGAGTCGCGCAGCTCGCCGCCGGCCGGGTCGATCAGGCCGGGCGCGCCGATGCCGACGGTGTGCAGCCGGTCGGCGCCGGCCTCCTTCGCCGCGCGCTCGACCAGGTCCACCGCCTGTTCCACCGCGGGTCCGGTGCCGTTGTCGTCGTCGATCGGCACGGAGCCCTCGGCGAGGACCCGGCCGAGCAGGTCGGAGACCAGCACCGCGACGCCCTCGGTGCGGACGTCGAGGGCGGCGAGGTACGCGCGTTCGGCGACGATGCCGTACAGCTTGGCGTTCGGTCCGCGGCGCTGCTCGCCGGACTCCCCCGTCACCCGGATCAGCCCGGAGACGGTGAGGCGTTCGACCAGGTCGGCGACGGTGGGCCGGGAGAGGCCGGTCAGCGCCTTCAGCCGGCCGGCCGTCAACGGGCCCTCCTGCTGGAGCAGATGCAGGGCGAGCCGGTCGTTGATGGCCCGGGCTGTGCTCGGGGATGCGGGCATGCCGGGATCCTTCCAGATCGGCGGCGCGGCGGCCCGTGCCGGTCGGCCCCGGGTGGCTCGCGCCAGTAATCCACTATCTATCAGGAAGGCTCCCTGATAGTTTACGCGACGCGTCGGGACAGTCACGGAACGGCGACGGCGCGGAGCAGGGCGCCGGAGGGGTGGAGCGTGAGCACAAGGGGTGGAACATGAGCACAGTGGCCTACGGGCAGCGCGAGGTGCGGCGCGCCCGGTACGCCGTGGCGGCCGTGTTCGCCGTGCACGGCGCCGTCACCGGCTCCTTCGCGACCCGGGTGCCGTGGATCCAGGAGCACGCGGGGGTGAGCGCGGGCCAGTTGGGCCTCGCGCTCGCCTTCCCGGCACTGGGCGCGTCCGTCGCCATGCCGCTGGCCGGGCGCGTCAGCCACCGCTTCGGCGCCCGCACCGCCCTGCGCGGCCTGCTGGCCCTGTGGACGCTGGCACTGGTCCTGCCCTCCCTCGCCCCGAACCTGCTCACCCTGTGCCTCGCCCTGTTCGTCTACGGCGCCTCGGCCGGCGTCTCGGACGTGGCCATGAACGCGCTCGGCGTGGAGACGGAGAACCGTCTCGACAAGTCGATCATGTCCGGGCTGCACGGCATGTGGAGCACGGGCGCGCTGATCGGCTCGGCGGCCGGCACGCTCGCCGCCCATCTGGGCACGGACGCCCGGACGCACCACGCCCTGGCCGCGGCGGTGCTGACGGTCGTGGGCCTGGTCGCCTGCACCTGGGTCCTGGACCTGCAGCCCGCCGAGGACGAGGATCCGCCGCCGCGGTTCGCGCTGCCGCCGAAGTCGGCGGTGCTGATCGGGGCGGTCGGCTTCTGCGCAGTCTTCGCGGAGGGCGCGAGCCTGGACTGGTCGGCGGTCTATCTGCGGGACGAACTGGAGACGTCGGCCGGTCTCGCGGCGGCCTGCACGACGGGCTTCACGCTGACCATGGCGGTGGCCCGGCTCGTCGGCGACAAGGTGGTGGACCGGTTCGGCGCGGTGCGCGCGGTCCGGGTGAGCGGCGTGCTGGCCACCCTCGGCGGTCTGCTCGTCGTCGGCGGCGGCCATCCGGCGGTGGCGATGACCGGCTTCGCCCTGATCGGCCTCGGCATCGCGGTGGTCGTCCCGCTCTGCTTCGCGGCGGCCGGCCGCGCCGGCTCCAACCCGAGCCTGGCCATCGCGGGCGTCGCCACCATCACGTACACCTCGGGCCTGGTGGCGCCGAGCGCGATCGGCGGCCTGGCCCAGGCGACCAGCCTGGTGGTCTCCTTCGGCCTGGTGACGGTGCTGGCCGCCTGCCTGGTGGTGTTCGCGCGGGTACTGCGCGCCGGGGACCGCAACCGCCCGAAGATCGGTCCGCGGGCCGCGGAGGTGCCCGAGCGGCAGCGCTGAAGTTCCCGCTCCGCGACGCGGGGGCACCGTCCGCCGGGCGAAGCCGTCCTCGGACCCGGAAGCCCGGCCGCCGGGACCACGCCCGGCCCTGCCCAGACTTCGGGCGTCGCCGCCCGTACGGGCGGCCCGGACTCGGGCCGCCCCGGCACACGGGCGACGAGGCGGCGGCAGCCGGGCCCGGTCACTGGCGGTGTCCGCCGATCCCCTCGTCGTCCGCGTCGTGCCAGACCAGGTAGCCGTCCGCTATGTACACGACCTCGTCGCGTGCGAACCCCGGTGCGGCCTCCGGTTCCGGGCGGCCGGAGCCGGCCATGTCGTCCAGGTCCATCTGCAGCCGGTCGACGTCGTTGACCAGCCTGAGCAGGTGAAGTGTCGTTCCCCCGTTGGTCCGCAGCGAGTTCAGACACATGCGCATGATGTCGAGGGCGTGACGCATCTCCGTGAGCTGCGCGTTCGTCATGGCTTCCTCCGTCCAGTGCGGTGCGGTGGTGGTCCCCTGCGCGGCCAGGACTAGGGCCTGTCTGACGATTCCCGTCTGCCTCGCGACGCCATGCACGCACTCTCGCCGCACCGGGCGCCGACCACGTACAACCAGTACGCCGGCCGACGCCCGGCACGCCGAGAGCACGCACCCGACGCCGCGAGGCCGCCCTTCGGGCGACGACGGGAATGGTCAGACAGGCCCTAGGCGGCAGCCCGGAGACCGTCCTACGAAGTGCGGTACTCGGTCAGTTCGCGCCAGCCCTCCGCGCTCAGCGCGTGAGGGGGTGCTCCCGAGCCGGCCAGGCGCCGCCACAGCGGCGGGTGGACCAGCAGACAGGCACTGATCGCCCCCAGGAGCAGGGCTCCGGCCGGATCGCTGCGGAGCGGGAGCAGTTCCTCCTCGCTTCCCTCGTACCACCCCTTCCCGGCCGCGGCCCGGACCAGTTCCCCGAGGATCGCCGACCGCCCCCGGCCCACCTCCGCGTGCCGCAGCACGGCCATGAGCAGCATGTGGGTGCGGACTCCCGCGCGTGCGGGCGGGGGCGGCCCGACGGCCTCGCCCCTCGACAGGGCGAGCCAGCGGGGCACCAGGTCGACCCCGGCGAGCTGGGCGTTGACGGGTTCCACGAGCCGTGGGTTGACGTCGATGTAGTGGACCGTGCCCAGCGACTCGTCCAGGATCCCGTCCATGGACAGCGGGCCGTGCCACTCCAGGGCGGCGCCCAATTCGGCCAGGTGCCGGGTCGCCTCGGGCAGCGCCAGCGACTCCTTCGCGGAGGCGCTGCCCTGCGCCCCCTCCCGGCTGCGCACGGACACATGGGCACCGGCCAGTGCGCCCCGGTCGAACAGCGACTGGGCCATGACGAGCGGTCCGCGCAGGGCCTTCTGGACCAGGATCTCGCCGCCGCGGTCGAAGGTCTCCCGCACCTCGGGCCGGGCCGCGGCCTCGGCCAGCTCGGCAGGGCCGGTCGCGCGCCACACTCCCCGGCTCGAGGTCGACACCGGCAGCTTGACGTAGGCGGGCAGCCGGTCGGCCTGGGCGAGCAGGGCCTTCTCGTCGGCCACCAGCGCGGTGTCCGGCTGGGGCAGTCCGAGGGTGCGGAAGAGCCTGACGGTCTCGGCCTTGTCCTGAACCCGGCGCACGGAGTCGAAGGCCGGAACCGCCAGTCCGGCCCCGAGTGCGCCGAACTCCTCACGGTGCCGCGCGAGCGCCACCAACTGCTCGTGCGTGGGCAGCACGACGTCGTACTCGTACTCCGTCAGAACCCGGCGCAGGGCGGCCAGGTAGCGTTCCGGGCCGGCGGAGAAGCGCGGGCCGCGGTGGCGGCGCGCCACCCACCGGGACCGTGCGGTGAGGCTCGGACCACCGCTGTCCATGACACCGACCTCGTGCCCCTGGCGCCCGAGCACCGTCAGTATCTCGCGGGCCGAGGCGCTGGACGCCTCGGTGAGCAGGACCCGGCAGCGCGGGGTGCGGTACTCGCCGTCAGCCATGGGCTGTCTTCCTCTCCTTGAGGGAACCGCCGGCGCCGCGGCCCTTGACACCGAGCACGAGTGTGACGCCGCCCGCGACGAAGAACACCAGGATGGAGAGCCACGCCAGGCGGTAGCTCCCCGACACCTGCAGGACGATCCCGAAGGCCGATGTGCCGAGGAAGGCCAGGCACCGGTTGACCATCTCGAAGATGCCGATGAACTCGGCGGTCTGGTCCTTCGGTACGAGCCTGATGAACACCGACCGCGACAGCGCGTAGGTGCCGCCCACCACCAGTCCGGCGCCGACGCACAGCGTCAGGAAGGCGAAGAACGCCTCGTCGGGGACGAGCGCCCCCGTGACCACCGTGAGCGTCCACGCCACCAGCAGCCCCTGGAGCACCCTGCGCCCCCCGTACCGCTCGGCCAGACGTCCGGCGACGAGCGCACCCGCGAACGCGACGAACTGGACCGCGAGGATGGCGATGACCAGGCTGTCCTGGGAAATGCCGATCTCCTCCACCGCGTATGTTCCCACGAGCGAGGTCACGGCCTGCATACCGTTGTTGTAGAGCAGGAAAGCCAGCAGGAACCAGCCGGCCCCGGGCAGTTTCCATAATCGGCGGACGGCGATGAAGAGCGTGCGGTACACGCCACTCGTCGCCGCCCGCGACTCGGCGGCCGGAGGAGTTCCGTAGCCCCGCATCATCCGAATCGACACCACGGAGAGAATCAGCCACCACAATCCGGTGACGAGCAGAATGAGTCGTACGGCCTGGCTTTCCGTCAGGCCGACCGCGTCGTGGTTGGCGTACAACGCGAGATCCAGCACCAGCACGACACCGCACGCCAGGAATCCGGCCGCCGACCCCTCGGTGGACATGCGGTCCTGCCGCCCGGGCGAGGCGAGAACGGGGATGTAGGTGTTGGCGATCATGATGGAGGCGCCCAGGGCCATGATCGACACCACGTACAGCACGCCCCCGAGGAGGTAGTCCGTGGGGCCGATGGCGAACATGCCGATGCCCGCGCACGAGCCGCCCGTCGCGAAGAGCGCCAGCAGCCGGCCGCGGTCGTACCGTTCGGAGAACGCCGCGGCCGCGGGCAGCAGGAACGCCTGGAGCAGGACGGACAGCGCGGCGACGTACGGATAGAAGGATCCGGCCAGCACCGGGATGCCCAGCGGGTGGACGTACCCGGAGGCGTCGGCCGCGTTCTCGCTGACATCCGTGATGTACGGCCCGAAGAAGATCGAAGTGACCGAGGTGGCGAAGACCGAGGTCGCACAGTCGTAGCCGTACCAGCCCAGTCGACCGCGCCGTGTCGCACGCCAGCGCACCTCCTCCTGGGTCCTGGGCGCCGCCGGGGATTCCGCCCGGCCGGCCATTACGGGCACCCCGCGGTATGCGCCGCGGGCACGATATGAATAACGTACGAGGCAGGAGTCACGAAACACCTCCGCGGTGTGGGGGGACAGATCTTTTCTTACCGTAGGGCAAGATCGGATCTGCCTTCCATGGCACCCGCCCCCGATTACTGGTGGGGTTTTCCCCAGGTCCATATGCGAATTATCGGACAGCGGTCCGGGGATTTCGGGGCGAGGTGCGACGGTATGCGACCAGAAAACATCGAAGGAGTCGTCCTTTTCAGCCACGCAGGGGCATCACCATCATCTTGAGGAGTTCCTGCGACCAGTCGTTTATGAAGAAATGTCCACCGGGGAACATGCGCGTCCGGAAAGGTCCTCGCGTGAGGTCCTCCCAGGCCAGCAGCTCCGTCCGGCCGGCCCGCGGATCCCGGTGGCCGCCGAAGACGGTCAAGGGGGTGTCCAGGGGCGGCTGCGGCCCGTACCGGTACGTCTCGTTGACCGACAGGTCCGCGCGCAGCAGCGGCAGGAGCAGTTCCATGAGCTCCCGTTCCCGCAGGACCGCCTCCGGGGTACCGCCCATGCCCGCCACCTCACCGATCAGCTCTTCGGCCGGCAGGTCGCGCAGGGGCCGCAGGACGTCCGGCAGTTGGGGCGCCGCCCGGCCGGAGACGAACAGGTGGACGGGGGGCGTGGCTCCCGTCCGCCGGATCTCCCGCGCCAGTTCGAAGGCGACCAGGGCTCCCATGCTGTGTCCGTAGAGCGCGTACGTCCCGGTGAACTGCTCGCTCAGCGCGCTCGCAAGGTGTGCGACGAGCGGGCCGCAACGGTCGTACGGCGCCTCCCGGAACCGTTCGGCCCTGCCCGGCGGCTGTACCGGGCACACCGTGACGTCCTGCGGGACGAGGGTGCGCCAGGGCGCGTACGCCGCCGCGCTCGCGCCGGCACTGGGAAAGCAGAACAACCGGGGGACGGTGGTCGGCGGCTCACCGAACGGCAGGCACAGCCCGGCCGCGTTCCCGGCCGCGCTTCCGTCGGCGGTGCCGCCCGGCACGGGCTGCTTGACGCCTTCACTCATCGCGTCTCGACCGTGAGATAGTCCGGGGGTGGCTGGATCTGCCGCAGATCGGACTCGAGAACCAGCCGGTTGCCGTCGCGTTCCGCCTCCCTGAATCCGGCGAAGGCGTAGGTCACGTACATGACCCGGTTGCGGCCGGTCTCCACGAAGTCCGCCCGGAGCACGGCTCCGTCCTCCCGGGCCAGCGACATCACGTGGTTGAGCAGTACCGTTCCCACGCCCCGGGCCAGTACCCGGCACGACATCAGGAGCATCCGCAGGTGCCAGGCGGGCCGGCCGCGCTCGACCAGCGCGAGTCCGATCTTGCCGTAGGTCCCGTAGCGGTCCGTCAGCCCCGCCACCAGGAGCACGTGGTCGGGCGACTGCCGCAGGGCGTCCAGTTCCTCGTACGAGTAGGTCCGTCCGGTGGAGTTGAGCTGATTGGTCCGGACGGTGAGTTCCTCGGCGCGCTGCAGGTCCTCCCGTTCGGCGGGGGCGATGGTGAAGTGCATGCCGAGTGTGGCGAGGAACTCCTCGTTGGTGCCGGTGTAGTCCTCCTCCAGCCGGTCGCGCAGGGCCGCGCTGCGGTACATGTCGCGGCGTATCCGGGACTCGTCGGTGACGAATCTCGGCTGGAACTCCGGTGCGCTCAGCGCCTGTCCGAGTTCGGCGACGTCCACGGTGAGGACCGCGGGCAGCATGTGCTCCACCTCGGCGCGCTCGAACGGCTGGTCGTCGACGAAGGCGACGGCGTCGAGCCCGATGTTGACGGCCTTGGCGATCGCCTCGATCGAACTCGACTTCGGGTTCCAGTTGATCTGCGGATAGAGGAAGTACTCCGCGAGCCCTTCGGACTCCAGCCGCTCCATGGCCGCGTCGTGGTCGTTGCGGCTGGCGACGGAGTGCAGGACGCCGAGGTCGTCGAGCCTCTTGATCTCGGCCACGACCTCCGGCCGGACGGACACCCGGCCCTCCTCGAGCAGGACTCCGTCCCACAGGGTGTTGTCCAGGTCCCAGACCACGCATTTGATCCGGCCCTGCCGGGGTTTGGTGCCGATCGTGCTTCCGATGGTCTCGCCGGGGCTCATGCTGCCACCTCCCGGTACGCCTCTGACGCGATGGTGAGCTGCTGGAGTTCGGTACTGCCTTCGATGATCTCGGCGACCTTGGAGTCCCGGTACATCCTGGCGACGGGATACTCGGCGCTGAAGCCGTTCGCGCCGTGGATCTGCACCGCGTCGCTCGCGGCGGCGGTGGCCGCCGTGGACGCCTGGTACTTGGCCACCCAGGTGGCCATGATCGTCGCCGGGTCGTCGGCGTCCTTCAGCCGGCCCGCCTCGGCGCACAGCAGCCGGGCGGCCCGGCTGCCGACGACCATGTCCGTCACCTTGCGGCGGATCAGCTGCAGTTCGGACAGCCTGCCGTCCCGGACGGAGCGCCGCGACGTGTAGTCGACGCAGGCGTCCAGGCACGCCTGGATGATCCCGACGCAGCCGCAGGCCACGCTGTAGCGGCCCAGGTCCAGGGCTCCGGTCATCACCGTGCCGGCCGCCCAGCCCGGAGGGCCGATCAGGGCGTCCGGGCCGAGCCGGACATCACGCAGCTCGATGCCGGCGAGCATGCTCGCCCTGGTGCCCATGACCCCGGTGAGTGGAGTGATCTCCACGCCGGGGGCGTCGGCCGGCACGAGGAAGGCGCTCATCCCCTTCTCCGTGCGGCAGAACACGAGGAGCAGGCCGGCGACCTGGCCGGCGGTCATCCACTTCTTCTCGCCGTTGACGACCCAGCCGGACGCGGTGCGTTCGGCGAGCGTCCCCGAGGCCGAGGCGTCGCTGCCGCTGTCCGGCTCCGTCAGGCAGAAGGCCCCGAGCAGGTCACCCGCGGCCAGGCGGGGCAGCCAGCGCTGCCGCTGTCCGTCGGTGCCCCAGCGGTGGACCGTCCAGGCCACCATGGTGTGTACGGTCAGGAGGCTGCGGACGGACGAACACCCCCGTCCGATCTCCTCGTGGATGCGTCCCAGCGTGGCCCACGCCATGTCCGAACCGCCCGCGTCGGCGGGGAGGAAGGGGGCCCACAGCCCCTCCTCCCCCAGGCGGGTCAGGAGCTTCGGCGGCAGCCGCTCGTCGCGGTCCCACTCCTCGGCGTACGGAACGATGTCGGACGCCACGAAGCCGCGGACGGAGCCGATCACGTCGTCCGGTGTCCCCGCGGTGCCGCCGCGGGTCTCGGTGAAGGAAACGGTCATGGTGTCCCCCTGGTCATCCGGCCGACAGGCGGGCGCTGTCCGTCAGCCCGCCCACCAGGTCGGCCATGGCGTCGAGGGTGCGGAAGCTGTCGAGCCGCAGCTGCTCGTTGGGCACCCGGACGCCGAACGTCTTCTCCACGAACATGACGAGTTCCATCGCGAAGAGCGAGTTGACGAATCCCAGGGCGAAGATGTCCTCGTCGTCGGCGAGGGAGATCTGGGGGAACTTGGCGGAGATGAACTCACGTATGGGCTTGCGAATGTCGTCGGACATGGTCGGACACTCCTCGGTTGGCGGGAACGGAGTCAGTTGACGGGAACGGAGCGGACCGCGCCGCCGCCCGCGGCCGGGGCGGTCCGCTCGGTGGCCGACGGGCCGTAGGGGTAGAAGCCCTCACCCGACTTGCGGCCGTGCAGGCCGGCGTCGGTCATGTGCTTGAGCAGCGGGCAGGGGCGGTACTTGCTGTCTGCGAAGTGCTCGTGGAGCACCTCGATGCTGTACAGGATGGTGTCGACGCCGATGAGGTCGGCGGTCTCCAGAGGCCCCATCGGGTGGCCGAAGCAACTGCGGAAGACCTCGTCGACCGTCTTCGCGTCGGCCACTCCCTCGTGCACCAGGTAGGCGGCCTCGTTGACGGTCAGCATCAGCACCCGGTTGGAGACGAAGCCGCACGCGTCGTTGACGTCGATGGCCTTCTTCCCCATGGAGCCCAGGAGTTCGCGCACCGTCTCCAGCGCTTCGGGAGAGGTGTGGTGGCCGGGGATCAGCTCCACGGCGGGCTTCATCGGCACCGGGTTCATGAAGTGCACCCCCACGAACTGCCTGGGGCGGCGCGTGAGGGACGCCAGCCGGGTGATGGGGATCGCGGAGGTGTTGGCGACGAAGACCGCGTCCGGCCGGACCACGGCGTCCAGTTCCAGGTACAGGGCACGCTTGAGCTGCCAGTTCTCGGTGATGTTCTCGATCACTACTTCGGCGTCCTCCAGCAGGAGGAGATCGGTGTCGGCCCGGATCCGGCCGAGGACCTCCTCCGCGTCGATCTCGGGCCCGCCCAGCAGCCGGCTCATCCGGCAGTTGGTCTCGATGCCGCTCAGCGCCTGCTTGATCGCGTCGCTGTCACGGTCGACCAGCGCCACCGTGTGACCGGAGTGGGCCAGGTTCTGTGCCACACCGGCGCCCATGACTCCGGCACCGACGACTCCTACATGTGTCATCGAGCTGCTCCTTGTCCGTTGTCCGGTCCTCCCGCGCTGCGGCGGGTCACCGGTCGGGGTCTGTCTTCAGGTCCGTGCCGTGAGGGCGTCGCTGAAACTGCGCACCGTCGGGTTGTCGATGAGTACCTGGGCCGTGAATCCGCCGAACCGTGCCCGGATCTGCGTCATCATCCGGACAGCCGCCAGCGAGTGGCCGCCGAGTTCGAAGAAGTCGTCGTTGACGCCGATGCCGTCGACGCCGAGGAGTTCGCTCCAGATCTCGGCGATCGCCTTCTCGTCCGCCGAGGCCGGCCTCTCGTACGGCACGCTCAGTTCGGGCCTGGGGTGGCGACTGCGAGGCTGCTCGGGTGCGGTCCGGCTCAGGCGGGTCCACTGGTCGAAGCGCTGCTCCAGCGGCCCGGTGGAGACCGTCAGCTGACGTACTCGGTCGGCCGCCGACAGGCAGCGCTCCAGGACCTCGCACCCCTCGGCCGCGTCGTAGAAGTAGTCCTTCATCGTGACGCCCAAATCGCCGTGCGGGTCCTCGCCGAGGTTCCAGGTGTCCCAGTTGACCGGCAGCCACTTGTGCGTCCGCCCGGCGGCGAGGACGCGCGCGTAGGCGTCCATCGCGGCGTTGGCCGCGGCGTAGGGGCCGTAGGCGACACCGCCCAGCACCGACGCAAGCGACGACATCGTCAGGCGTACGGGGGCCTCGTCGGGGTGCAGCAGCCGGTGCAGCACCCGCAAGCCGCCCACCTTGACGCGGAAGTGGGCCTCGCACACCTCGCGGCTGACGCTCGGGGCCGTACCGAAGTAGCTCCGCCCCTGGACGCCCGCCGCGTGGATGACCGCGTCCACGGTGCCGAACCGTTCCCTGGCCGTCGTCAGCGCCCGCCGCATCTCCTGGTGACTGGCCACGTCCGCCGCGAGCACCAGGACGCCCACTCCGCGGGACCGCAGATGCCGCACGGTCCGGATGCGGGTGGCCGTCACGTCGTCCTCGGGGTGGGTGTCCAGCCATGTCCCCCACTCGTCCTCCGGCGGCAGCGCCCGCTTCGTCACGAGCACGAGGTCGCAGGAGCGCGTGACGGCGAGGTGGTCCGCGACGACGGACGCCACCGTCCCCAGGCCGCCGGTGATCAGGACGGTGGAGCCGACCGGCAGCGACCGCCGGACGTCCGCCACCGGGCCGACCCGGACGGGTGCGAAGGTCCGGACCCAGCGTTCGGCACCACGCAGCGCGGCCGGGTCCGTGGGACCGTCCGCCGCGGTCTCGGCCAGGACCGCGTCCACGAGGGCGTCCGGGCGGCCGTCGCCGTCCCGCGTCCCGGCGTCGACGTCGAGGAGCCGGCAGGTGATGTCACCGAACTCCTGGTTGATCACCGGCTGAAGCCCCGACAGGGTGGCCTGGCCGGGGCGGTGGAGGTCGCCTCCGGTCACCTCGGCGGAGTGCTCGGTGCACAGCAGCAGGTCCACGGGGCCGGGTTCGGCGCCCTGCGCCAGTGCCCCGACCAGGGCGCGCACCGAGTGGAAGCCGAGGCGCTGCTCCTCCGCGAACACCGCGCCGGCGGGCTCGTCGGGAGTGTCCGACAGGCTCAGGGCGTGCACGACGCTGCGCGGGCGGCCCAGCTCGGTGACGGTCCGTTCGAAGTCCGCCCGCGAGCAGGGACCCACGTCGAACACCGGTAGGCCGGACGGGTCGGGGGCCGGGTCGTCCGGTGCCGTCCCGGCGCGCAGCAGGACCACCTCGGCCCCGGCCTCGGCGAGGCGCCGGGCCACGGCGTGCCCCCGCTCCTCGCCCGCCACCACCCACCACGGGCCGCGCTCTCTGAGAAGTGCGGCGTCGGGGTGGGCGAGCAGCGGCCCGGAACGCCACGCCGGGCAGGAGAACCAGTCCGCCATGTCCGGTGTCCGGCCGCCGCTCGTCGGCGGACCGGCCGGCAGGAGCCCCGGAACACCGGCCGCGGGAGCGTCCGGCGGGTCCAGGAAGAACTGCCCGCGTTCGAAGGGGTACGTGGGCAGCGGCACCCTGCGCCGTGGGTTCTCGTGCAGCGCGGACCACTCGACGCCGTCGCCGCCCAGCCAGTGTCCGACGGCGGCCCGGGGGTCGGCCGGCCGGTGGCTCTTCCCCGACGGCGTCACCGGGCCCGCCGTCTCGAGCCGGTCCGGGTCGCCCAGGGCGCGCACCGCGTCCTCGGCGTCGGTGCACACCACCGCCGCCCGGTACGGGAAGGCGGTGCGGCCCGCCTGCAGGGTGAACGCCACGTCGGCCAGCTCGCCGTCGTCCGGCGCCGTCCGGCGCAGGAACGCGCGCAGCTCCCGCGCGGCCGCTTCCAGCGCGGTCCGCGAGCGCGCCGACAGCACCAGCGCCTGGGGGCCGGACGCGGGCGGCGGAGCGGGCCGCCGCGGCGCCTCCTCCAGGACGACGTGCACGTTCGTGCCGCCGGCGCCGAAGGAGTTGACTCCGGCCCGCCGCGGGTGCGGGGGACGGGGCCAGGGGCGGTCCTCGGCCAGGACGGTGAAGCGGTCGCCGGACGATTCGATCGCCTTGTTGGGCGTCCTGTATCCCCGGGTGGCGGGCAGCACCTTGTGGTGCAGGGCGAGGGACGCCTTGATCAGCCCGGCCACGCCGGAGGCCCGGTCGAGGTGCCCGATGTCCGGCTTGAGCGACGACAGCACCCGCGGAGTGTCCGGGACCCCCGGGTAGGCGCGGTCGACGGCCGCCAGCTCGATGGCGTCGCCCAGCCGGGTGCCGGTCGCGTGGCACTCGACGTAGCCGACGGTGCCGGGGTCCACGTCCGCCACCGCGAGCGCGTAGCCGATCACCGCGCTCTGGCCGTCCACCCCGGGGGCGGAGAAGCCGGCCCGTGCGGCGCCGTCGTTGTTGATCGCGCTGCCGAGGACGACCGCCCAGATGTGGTCGCCGTCGCGCCGGGCGTCGGCGAGCCGCTTCAGGGCCACCACCGCGACGCCGTTGCCCATGACGGTGCCGTCGGCGTCGGCGTCGAGGCTGCGCACCACCCCGTCGGGCGAGGTGATGGAGCCCTCCTCGAAGCGGTAGCCCACCGGCAGGGGGTCGAAGATCGCCGCTCCGCCGGCCAGGGCGACGTCGCAGTCGTACGTCAGCAGGCTCTGCGCCGCCAGGTGCACCGCCACCAGCGAGGTGGAGCAGTTGGTCTGCACGCCGACCACCGGTCCGGTCAGGCCGAGTTTGTAGGCGACCAGCGCGCACAGGGAGTCGGAGGTGGTGCCCATCCCGTACTGCTCGAGAGTGATGGTCGCCATCACCTCCGGCCGGCCGAGCACATGGCGCATGCCGTACTGGCTGGGGGCGACTCCGCCGAAGACGCCCACCTGCCCCGGCACCGCGTTCGGACCGTACCCGGCGCCCTCCAGCGCCTCCCAGCAGCACTCGAGGAACATGCGGTGCTGCGGGTCGGCGACCTCCGCCTCGCGCGGGCTGTAGCCGAAGAACGCGGCGTCGAACAGCCCGGTGTCCGCGAGCGGCGCCCCGCGGCGCACGTACCGGGGGTCGGCCTGTACGGCGGGCGCCACCCGGGCGGCCGTCAGTTCCTCCTGGGTGATCTCCCTGATGCCGCCGGTGCCCCGGGTCAGGTTCTCCCACAGCGCGCCGGTTCCGCCGGCGCCGGGGAAGCGGCCCGCCATCCCCACGATGGCCAGGCGGCCTTCGTCGTCGCTCATGCGCCCTCCGTCTCCTGGGGCCTGGCCCGCTTCAGGCCGCGCCTGCGGCGCTCGCTGCGGGCTTTGTCCTCGGCCGCCGCACCCGCCGCTCCCGGCCCGGCGGCCGGCCCGGGAGCCAGCAGCTCCGCCAGGCGCGCGACGGTCGGTGCTTCGTAGAGCACGTGCGGGGCCAGTTCGTCGATGTCGAGCCGCCGGCGGATCCGGGCCGTGACCTCCATGCCGATCAGGGAACTGCCTCCCAGGTCGAAGAAGTTGTCGTCGGCGCCGATCTCGCCGAGTCCCAGCAGGTCGGACCAGACCTCGGCGATCACCCGCTGGGTCTCGCCGGACGGCGGCACGAACGCGGTCACCAGGTCCGGCCGGGGATGGCGGGCGCTCGACTCGGGCCCGGGGCCGCGCCCGCCGACGAGGGCGACGGTGAAGTGCCGGCTGAGCCGCTCCATCTCGGAGAAGTCCTGGGTGTTGGCCACCACGTAGGGCTCCTCCTGCGCCAGCGCCCTGAGCAGCAGTCGCCATCCGGCGTCGAAGTCGATGCCGAACTTCTGCCGGTTGGTGCGGAAGAACTCCTGGACCTCCGGGTCGTATCCGGCGAGCCCGGCCGACCAGGCGTTCCACTGCCACTCGCCCCAGCCGACAGTGAGGGTGCGGCGGGTGCCGCCGTCGGCCCTCGCGGCGTCGGCGCAGGAGTCGAGGAAGGCGTTGGCGGCGCTGTAGTCCACCTGTCCCGGGCCCCCGCCGGTCGCCGACGTGATGGAGGAGAACAGCACCAGGAAGTCCAGCGGTACGCCGTCCAGCGCGCTCTCCAGCGCCAGCGTGCCGCCGATCTTGGGGGCCATCACCTTCCGCATGTCCGCGGTGGTCTTGAACTGCATCAGCCCGATGCCCGGCAGGCCCGCCGCGTGCACGACCCCGTGCAGGGCGCCGAAGCGGTCGAGTGCCGTGCGCACCGCGCGCCGGGCGTCCTCGGCGACGCTCACGTCACCGGTGACCACGGCGACCTCCGCGCCCAGTTCCTCCAGCCGCAGGACCCCGCTCAGCCGGCGCCGTACCTCGTCGCCGGCGGCCGGGTCGGCGAGCGCCGCCCGCCAGGTCTCGCGCGGCGGCAGCCCGGTGCGGCCGAGCAGCACCAGCCGGGCCCCGGGGCAGTCCCCGGCGAGCCGTTCGGCCATGGCGAGACCGATGCCGCCGAGGCCCCCGGTGATCAGGTACACGCCCCGCTCGCGCAGCACGGCCGTACGGTCGGCCGCGCCGCCGGTGGCCGTGTCCGGCAGGGTCTCGTAGTCGGGCAGCCAGCGCCTCGCGTTGCGCAGCGCCACGACGGGTTCGCGCTCGCCGTCACCGAGTTCGGCCGCGATGCGGGCGGCCAGGGCCTCGGCGTCCGCGGGAACCGGCTCCACGTCGATGAGGCGGCAGGACACCTCCGGGTACTCCAGTGGTATCCCCCGCACGGGCCCGCTGAGGGTGCTCAGTTCGGGCCGGATGCGTTCGGTGCCGGTCACCGACCTGGTGCCGCAGGTGACGACGTCCAGCGCCCACTTCTCCGCACCGACGTCGGCCGCGGCCGTGGCGACGGCCACCAGGGTGTCGCTGCCGTGGACCAGCGCCGTCTCGACCTCCTGCGCGCCGGGCAGGGGCCCCTCGCCCGCCGGCAGGCCGAGCGTCCAGAGGTGGACCACCCGTTCGGGCAGTCCGCCCTCGTCCCGGAGCCGGCGCATCAACTCACGGATCTGCCCGGTGTCGCCAGGACGGACCCGGTACTCCCCGTCCGCCCCGCCCCGTTCCCCGTCGTCGAGCGCGGGGCGGACGGTCACGACGCTGCCGCCCGCCTCGGTGAGCCTGCGCACCAGGGGTTCGCAGACGGCGTCGGCGGCGCCCTCGTCGGTGAGGACCAGCCAGCGGCCGGCGGGCAGCGCACCCGGGCGCGGAGCGGTCTGCCGCCACACCGGGGCGTGCAGCCACTTGTCCTCGGTCAGCAGCGGAAGGGGCGCCCGTTTGACGTCGTCGAGCCGCACCTCGCCGCCCGCGGCACCGACCGGTGCGGCCTGTCGTGCGGTGGCCGGGCGGCCCCGGCCCGCGGCGGGGGCGAGCCAGTACTCCTCGCGCTGGAACGGGTAGGTGGGCAGCGGAATCCGGCGCGGCGCACGGCCGTCCTGGTACGCGTCCCAGTCGATGTCCGCCCCGGCCAGCCACAGCCGGGCCACGGCCTCGGCGACCACGAGGTCGTCGGGGCGGCTCTCGGCGTCCGCGGGAAGGGTCGGTACGACCAGCGGCCAGCGGTCGCGCGAGCAGTCGGGGTGGACCCGGGCCATGGCGCCGAGGGACTGTCCCGGCCCGATCTCCAGCAGGGCCGGTTCCGGTTCGGCGAGCAGCCGGGCCAGGCCGTCGGAGAAGCGGACGGTCGAGCACATGTGCCGGGCCCAGTAGGACGGGTCGGCGACCAGGTCGTGGGTGACGGGCTCACCGGTGAGATTGGAGAGGTAGGGCCGCCGCGGTGCCGCCGGCGTGAGGTTGGCGGCGCACCACGCGGTGAGTTCACCGGCGACGGGCTCCAGCATCCGGGTGTGGAAGGCGTGGGTGGTGGCCAGCTTCCGGCCGGGCAGACCGGCGCCCTCCAGCCGGGCGGCGAAGGCGTCGACGGCCTCGCACGCGCCGCCGACCACCGTCATGTCGGGCCCGTTGATCACCGAGATGTCCAGGCCCTGGTCCTCGACGGGGCCGAAGCGTTCGGCGATGGCGGCGGGCGAGAGCGGTACGACGATCATGGCGCCGGCCGGCAGGCCCGCGATGAGCCGGGCCCGGAAGGCGACCACCTTCAGCGCGTCGGGCAGGCTCAGCACGCCCGCGAGGCAGGCCGCGACGTACTCCCCCACGCTGTAGCCGAGCATCGTGGCCGGTGTCACGCCCCAGCTCGTCATGAGCCGGGCGAGCGCGTAGTCGACGACGAACGCGGCCGGCTGGGCCATCTCGGTGCGGGCGAGGTCGGCGGCGTCCTCGTCGGCCTCGCCGGAGGTGTCCCGGCCGAGGAGGGCGGCGAGGCCGTCCTCCGCTTCCTCCGGCCGGCGGCGCGGCCCGGTCAGCAGCCGGACGAGGTCGGGGCCGAGCGGATCGCCGAGCAGGTCGGCGCACTCGTCCACCGCGGCCCGGAACACCGGCTCCCGGCGGTACAGCTCGCCCACCATGCCCGGGTACTGCTCACCGACACCGGCGAACAGGAAGTCGACCGGGCGGTCCGGTACGGGGTCGGCCCGGCGCAGCACGCCCTCGGCCGGGGTGTCGGAGGGGGCGAGCAGTCCGTCCAGCGTGTCGGTGACCAGGACCCTGCGGTGCTCGAAGCGTTCGCGTCCTGCCTGGAGGGTGAAGGCCACGTCACGCGGCCTGAGCGGCTCCGGCGCGGTCCGCAGGCGCGCGCGCAGCCGGTCGACCGCCTGGTCCGCCGCCGGCTCGCTGCGCGCCGACACCGGCAGGATCTCGTGGCGGCGGCCGGAGCCGCCGTCGTCCGCCGGAGCCGGTTCGGGCGCTTCCTCGACCACCACGTGGACGTTGGTCCCGCCCATGCCGAGCGAGTTGACGCCCGCGATGCGGCTGCGGCCCTCCTCGACCCGCCAGGGTGCGGCCTCCGCGTTGACGTGGAAGGGGCTGTCCGCGAAGTCGATCTCGGGGTTCGGTTCCCGGAAGTTGAGACTCGGGGGGATCGTCCGGTTCTTCAGCGCCAGGACGGTCTTGATCAGACCACTGGCCCCGGCCGCCGCACCGAGGTGGCCGATGTTGGTCTTGACCGAGCCGACCGGGCAGTACTGCTTGCGCTCGGTGTCGCCGAAGGCCCGGGTCAGCGCGGCGATCTCGATGGGGTCGCCGAGGGGCGTCCCCGTGCCGTGCGCCTCCACGTACCCGATGTCCTCGGCGGTGACCCCGGCCACCGCCATGGCGTCGGCCACGACGTTGGCCTGCCCCACGACGCTGGGGGCGGTGTAACCCACTTTGAGGGAACCGTCGTTGTTGACCGCCGAGCCGCGGATGACGGCGTGCACCGTGTCGCCGTCGGCGAGGGCCGCGTCGAGCCGTTTCAGCAGCAGTACGCCGGCGCCGTCTCCGAACAGGGTGCCCTGCGCGCCCGCGTCGAAGGCGCGGACCCGGCCGTCGGGCGACTCCATGCCGCCGGGAAGGTACTGGTGGCCCACCCGGTCGGGTATGTGGATGCCGACGCCGCCCGCGAGGGCCATCTCGCACTCCCCGCCGCGCAGGCTCTGGCAGGCCAGGTGCAGAGCGACCAGGGAGGTGGAGCAGAACGTCTGCACCGACATGCTGGGCCCGGTGAGGCCGAGCCGGTAGGAGACGTCGGTGGCCAGGGAGTCCTTGTCGTTGCCGATGACGGTTCCGTAGACGTCCGCCTCACCGGCGTCGGCCAGTTCGCCGGCCTGGAGCAGCAGGTAGGTGCTGAAGTTGGCGCCCGCGAAGACACCGACGCGGCCGCGCCCCCGGCTCGTGCCGTAGCCGCCGCTTTCGAGCGCCTCCCAGCAGCACTCCAGGAACAGCCGGTGCTGGGGGTCGGTCCTGGAGGCGTCGCGGGGGTTGTAGCCGAAGAAGCCCGCGTCGAAGGAGCGGATGTCGTCGAGGACCGGACGGGCGGGCACGTAGGCCGGGTCCTGGATCTGCTCGGGGGTGAGGCCGGAGGCGAGGAGTTCCTCGTCCGAGAACCAGCTGACGGACTCCACCCCGTCGCTGAGGTTGCGCCAGAAGGTGTCGATGTCGGGCGCTCCGGGGAACCGGCCCGTCAGTCCGACGACGGCGATGGGCACCGTGCCGCCGGACCCGCCCGCCCCGGCGGCCACCGGGGGCCGGGCGGGCTCGGGGTGCGGCGTCCCGGTCCGGTCGGCCGCACCGTCGATCACCCGGGCCATGGCGTGCACCGTGGGCGCCTCGAACATGGTCACCGGCGAGACGGTGACGCCGAACTGCTCCCGTATGCGCTTGACGAGCTGGAGCACCATCAGCGACGTGCCGCCGAGGTCGGTGAAGTTGTCCCGGGCGCCGACCCCTTCGACGCCGAGCAGTTCCCCCCAGAGTTCGGCGAGCGCGCGCTGGGTGTCGCCGGACGGCGGGACGTACTGCTGGGCCAGTTCGGGCCGGGGGAAGCGGTCGACGGCCGGGCCGGACGGGGCGGGGGCGGGGGCCGTGCGGCGCTCCACCCACTCCTCCAGCCGCGCCGGCAGGTCGCCGGCGCAGACGACGGTGCGGGGCAGCGGACGGGACAGGACGGTGTCGATCGCGTCCAGCGCCGTGCGCTCCGTGAGGGAGTACCGTGCCAGCGCGCCGCCGTAGGGGGCCGACTCGCTGAGCCCGGCGGCGGTGGACGGCCAGGTGTCCCAGTTGACGGCCAGCCAGCGGGTGGCGTCGTGGCGGTGCCGGTGGACGACCGCGTCCAGGAAGGAGTTGGCGGCGGCGTAGCTGCCGAAACCGATGCCGCCGAGCACCGCGGACATGGAGGAGAACAGCAGGCAGAAGCCGACGGGGACGTCCGCGAGCACGCGTTCCAGGACCAGTGCGCCGTCCGTCTTGGCACCGAAGTGGGCGTCGCGTTCCTCCGGGCCGAGCCCGGACAGGGGGCTCAGGGTCGTCGGGTCGGTGACGGCGGCCAGATGCAGGACTCCGTCGAGGCGGCCGTGGCGGGCGGTGATGTCCGTGACGACGTCGCGCAGCCGCTGTTCGTCGGTGACGTCGGCGGCCACCGTCTCCACCCGCACGCCCCGTTCCTCCAGCCTGCGCAGGCCGTCGGCACGGGCGCGCACCGCCGGGTCGGTGATCCTGTCCCAGGCGGCGCGGGGCGGCAGGGCGGCGCGTGCGGTGAGGACGAGCTTCACGCCGTACGTGGTACCGAGGTGTTCCGCGAGGAGCAGGCCGACCGGGCCGAGGCCGCCGGTGATCAGGCAGACCCCGTCCCTGCCGGGCAAGACGGGCTCCGGCGCCTCCTGCCGGTCGGCCGGCACGTGGTCGAGGACCAGCCGGGTGCCGTCCCGGAGGGCGACGATCCGGTCGTCGGCGCCGAGTTCGCCGTACAGCGCGTCGGCGTACTCCTCCTCGGCGCCGGGCCGCGGCACCAGGTCCACCGTGCGGACGCGGAGGGCGGGGTATTCCTGGGGTGCCACCAGGCACGGGCCGAAGACGGTGGCCCGCTCGGGGACGGGCCGGTCGTCGTCCAGCACAGCGCGCGCGGAGTCGGTGACGACGAGGAGGGACACGGACAGGCCGGCGTCCCCGAGGGCCGCGGTCAGCGCCCGTACGGCGTCGAAGCCGGTCTCCCGGGTGTGTGCCGGGTCGGCGAAGGCGCTGTCCAGTCCCCACAGGTGGATCACGGCGGCGGGTGCGGGGGCGGTGTCCAGCAGCCGCCGGTACTCGTCCTGGTCGCCGGTGCGGACCTGCCGGCCGGGCGAGGTGCTCCCGGCCGGCCGCAGGAGAAGGGTCTCCCGGCCGGCGGCGGCCAGGCGTGCGGCGAGCGCGTCGGCGACGCCGCGGTCGTCGGCGAGGAGCCAGACGGGGCCGTCGGCCGGTTCGGGAGCCGCGCCGAGGGGCCGTTCGGTCCACTGCGGCACGAACAGTCCGGCACCGGGCCGCTCCTCGGTCTCCGGGTCCGCGGAGCCCGCCTCCGGGGCCGGCTGCGGGGCCGGCTGCGGGGCGGCGGGGTGTTCGGCGGGGGCGGCGTCGATCCAGTACCGCTCGCGCTGGAAGGGGTACTGCGGGATCTCGGTCCTACGGGGGTTCCTGGCCTCGTGGTAGGCGTGCCAGTCGACGTCCACGCCGGCCAGCCACATGCGGGCGAGCGCGTCGGTCAGCACGGCCTGGTCGGTCTCGGGGTCGGCCTGCGCGGGCAGCGTCGGCAGCAGCAGCGGCCAGCGCTCGCGCGGGCAGTCGGGGTGGTTGCGGGCCATGGCCCCCAGGGACTGGCCGGGACCGATCTCCAGCAGGACGTCCTCGCCGTCGGCGAACAGATGGCCGAGCATGTCGGAGAACCGCACGGTGCGGCACATGTGCTCGGCCCAGTAGCCGGGGTCGAGCAACTGGCGCTCGGTCACGGGAGCGCCGGTGACGTTGGACAGGTACGGGATGCGCGGTGCCTTCGGGCGCAGTTCGGCGCGGGCCCAGGCGGTGAGCGCGGGGGCGGCCGGCCGCAGCGTCGCGGAGTGGAAGCCGTGGGTGGTGCGCAGGGCGCGGGCGGGGACGCCTTCGGCGGTGAGCCGCGCGGAGAGGTCGGCCACCGCGTCGACGGGCCCGGACAGCACGGTGAAGGCCGGGCCGTTGACGGCGGCGATGTCCACCCCGGTGTCGGCCAGCGGTCCGAAGCGCTCGTTCAGCTCGGTGACGGACAGCGGAACGGCGGTCATCGCACCGGCCGGCAGCTCGGCGATGAGCTGGGCCCGGAACGCCGTGAGGGAGGCGGCTTCGGTCAGCGTGAGGCTGCCGGCCAGACAGGCGGCGGCGAACTCTCCGACGCTGTAGCCGAGCAGGACCCTCGGGGTCACGCCCCAGGCCATCAGCAGCCGTCCGAGTGCGTAGTCGGCCGTGAACATCGCGGGCTGGACGATCTCCGTGGCGTCGCTCCCGGCAGGGCCCGCGGGCTGCTCCGCGCGGCCGAGGAGGCCGGCGAGTCCGGTCGAGCCGGTCTCGCGGTCGCCGAGGAGGACCGCCACCGGGTCGGTGCCCAGCAGGCCGCGGAAGATCTCGGCGCACTCGTCGACCGCGTACCGGAAGACGGGTTCGTCGCGGTACAGGCCGCCGATCATGCCCCGGTAGTGCTCTCCGACCCCGGCGAGCAGGAAGCCGGTCCGCCGTCGGGCCGTGTCGCGGCGGGCGAACACCCGGTGGTCGGCGTCCTCGCCCAGCGCCCGTACGGCGTCCTCGGCGGAGGAGACGACCGCCGCGCGGCGGTGCTCGAAGACCGCGCGGCCGGTCTGGAGGGAGTAGGCGACGTCGGCGAGGTGGTCCCGACCGGCCTCCTGCCCCGCGGGGGCGTCGTGCAGGTCGCGCAGGGAGGCCGTCAGCCGATCGGCCGCGTCCCGGGTCCGTGCGGACCAGACCAGCAGCTGCCGTTCGCGCGGCGCGGGTCGTACGCCGGGATCGGGCGCGGGGGCCTCCTCCAGTACGACGTGGGCGTTGGTGCCGCCCATGCCGAAGGCGCTGACGCCGGCCCGGCGCGGTACCTCGCGGCGCGGCCACGGGCGCAGGCTCGTCACGACCTCCAGCCGGCCGGCGGAGCGCGCCAGCTGGGGGTTGGGGCGCTCGAAGTGGAGGGTGGGGGGCAGTTCCTCGTGGCGCAGCGCCATGACGGTCTTGATCAGCCCGGTGACACCGGCCGCCCGGTCGAGGTGGCCCACGTTGCTCTTCACCGACCCGATGGCGCAGCGGGTGACGCCGTCGACGTCGAAGACGCGTTGCAGCGCCGCGATCTCGATGGCGTCGCCCAGGTTGGTGGCGGTGCCGTGCGCCTCGACGTAGTCGATGTCGCCCGGTGCGAGGCCCGCGCTGGCCAGTGCCTCGGCCATCACGGCGGACTGGCCGCGGACCCCGGGGGCGGTGAAGCCGACCTTGTTGGCGCCGTCGTTGGTGACGGCCCAGCCGCGGATGACGGCGTGCACGCGGTCTCCGTCGGCGAGCGCGTCCTCGAGCCGGCGGAGTGCGACGACCCCCACTCCGCTGCCGACCGGGGTGCCCTGGGCGGAGGCGTCGAAGGCGCGGCACCTCCCGTCCGGGGAGGACATGCCCGCCTCCTGGTGGAGGTAGCCGACCCGGTGGGGCACGAACACCGACACACCGCCGGCCAGCATGAGGTCGGCCTCGCCGCTGACCAGGGCGGTGCAGGCGAGGGACACCGCGACCAGCGAGGTGGAGCAGTAGCTCTGCACGGTGTAGCAGGGGCCGGTGAGGTCGAGGGCGTAGGCCGTCCGGGTCGCGAGCGAGTCCTTGTCGTTGGCGAGGCCGATCTGGGTCTCGCCGGCGCTCTGCACGAGGTCGGGCCGGGTGTTCAGGTTGTTCAGCATGTACCAGCTGATGCCGGTGCCGCCCACCACGCCGATGGTGCCGTCGAAGCGCGCCGGGTCGGTTCCGGCGTCCTCCAGGGAGTGCCAGGCGCTCTCCAGGAAGAGGCGGTGCTGCGGGTCGAGGAGCTGCGCCTCCTTGGGGGTGTAGCCGAAGAAGCCCGCGTCGAAGAGGTCGACGCCGTCGAGCACCGATCCGGCCCGGACGTAGGAGGGGTCCCTGAGGAGCGTCTCCGGGACGCCGGCGGCCCGGAGTTCCTCCTCGGTGAAGCGTGTGATGCCCTCCTTGCCCGACCGGACGGTGCGCCAGAGGGCACCGACGTCGTCGGCTCCCGGGAACCTTCCCGCCATGCCGACGACGGCGATGTCGGTCCCCGGCTCCGCGTCCTGCGGCTCGTCCTGGTTCGTCTGCCGATTCACTTGCCCGTCCTCCTGCGCTTGTTGGCCGAGGCCGCGGCCTGGGAACGGCGTCGCCGCCCGCGTGCCGTGCCGTCTTCCTCGATGTCCTCGTGCCGGGCCGAGGCCTTCTCGTCGCTCGTGCCGTCCGCGCGGGACGCGTCGAGGAGCCGGGCGAGCTGGGACACGGTGGGGTGTTCGAAGAGGCTCGCCGCGGCCAGCTCCAGGCCGAATTCGGCTCCCAGGCGGTTGACCATGGCCAGCCCGACCAGAGAGGTGCCTCCCAGTTCGAAGAACGGGTCGTGCACGCCCACCTGCCGGACGCCGAGCAGTTCCTGCCACACCTGGGCGACCCTGCGTTCGGTGTCGGTGCCCGGGGCGGTGTACGGGACCCGGAGTTCCGGCCGCGGCTGGCGCTGTTCGAGGTGTTCCCCCGAAGCTCCGGCGGGACGGAGCGCGCCGGGGTCCGTCAGGGACCGCATCGTGGCGACGAGGTCCTCCAGCGGCTGGTTCAGCGCGTAGAGGTGGGCGGGGCCGGATGCGACGGCGCGGTCGAGGGCGGCGGCGCCCTCCTCGTCCGTGAAACCGAACTCCTCCCGGCTCCGCCGCGCCCGTTCCAGCAGTTCGGGCGCGGCGGCGTACGCCTGTGCCTGCCACCGGTCGTGCTGCCAGGCGCCCCAGCCGACGGATACGACACGTTGCGCGACCCGCCCCGCCCCGTCCTCGGCGACCGCGAAGGCGTCGAGGAAGGCGTTGGCCGCCGCGTAGTCGCCCTCTCCGTGTCCGCCGACCGCCGTGACGGTGGAGGAGTACAGGACGAGCAGTTCGCAGGGGGCCTCCCGCAGCGCCTCGGCCACGGCGAGGGTGCCGGCGACCTTGGGGGCGAGGACGGCGGCCGCCTCCTCCTTCGTCTTGCTCTGCAGCAGTCCGCCGCCGGGGACGCCCGCGGCGTGGACCACGCCGTCCAGGTCGCCGAAACGTTCGCGCACGGTGCGGAAGGCCGCGGCCGCCTGGGCCGGGTCGCTGATGTCCGCGGCCACGGGCAGTACCTCGGCGCCCGCCGCCTGCAGCTGCCTGACGGCCAGCAGGACGGTGCTGATCCGGTCGTCGGACCGGTGGGTGTCCAGCCACCAGTCCCACATCCCGGGTTCGGGAAGCTCCGTCCTGCCGATCAGGGCCAGCCTGGCGCCCGTCGGGGCGAGCCTGCGCGCCAGGGCCAGGCCCAGCCCACCGGTTCCACCGGTGATGGCGTAGACCCCGCCCGGGCGCCACACCCGGTCCTCGGCCACGGCCGGCGGATGGACCGGTTCCAGACCCGGCAGCCAGCGGCGTCCGCGACGCCAGCCGCTGAGTACGGCGTTGTCGCCCGGCTCCCACGGGCCGAACTCGCGCAGCAGCTGTCCGGCGGCCCGCTCGGGTGCCTCCGCCGGCGCGAGGTCGACACAGCGGCAGTGGATCTGCGGGTACTCGACGGTCAGGGAGCGGGTCAGCCCCACGACGGGGGCGGACAGTGGGTCCACCGTTTCGCCGCCGAGGATGTCGAAGGCGCACGACAGCGCGACGACGATCTCGACGGTGCGGCCCGGCATGGTCCGGCCGATCGCCTGCACCAGCCACAGCAGGCTGTAGAGGCCCTCGTCCAGGGCGCTGTGCGGGTCCCGTCCGGTTCCGTCGGCGGACGCCCGGTCGTGCCCGAGGGTGTGGACCACCCGCAGCGGTCCGGCCGCTGCGCCGGTCGCCGCCGCGCCGGACGCCCCGCCCGGCTCGGTCCGTCGGGTCGGTTCGCCGAGTTCGGTCAGGAGACGCACGTAGTGCTCGGGCACGGCCGGATCGAGGGTGACGCCGTCGTCGCCGGACGTGTAGTCCGGGCCGGGGCCGACCCGCACGACCCTGTTCCCGTCGGACTCGGCGCGCTCGGCGAGGGCCGCTCCGAGTCCGCCCGGTGCGGCGAGCACCAGCACGGTCCCGGGGCGCGACGGGGCGGCCGGGGGCGCACTGTCGTGGCGGCGCCAGGTGGGGGCGAGGAAGCGCGTGCCGCGCTCGCCCGGGCCGGCGCCGGACACCGGTTCCGGCGCCGTCGGGGCGGGCGTCGGCCAGTACTTGGTCCGCCGGAAGCGGTACGTCGGCAGCCGCAGCAGCAGCCGCCCGTCGGCGGGGGCAGCGGACCAGTCCACCGGGCAGCCCAGCTGCCACAGGGCGCCCAGTGCGGTCAGCCACGCGGTGCGGCCGGCTCCTTCGCCCGCCGCGGAGAGCGGCCGGACCACCGGCGCCGATGCGCTCGCCGCGTCCGCGCTGTCCCCGGCCCGGACGGCGCCGGGGACGCCCGCGTCCGTCGTCACCAGGACGTCGGCGTACCCGGCCAGGACGAGGGCGTCGCCGTCCCCGGTCTCCCGCTCCGTGGCCGCCTTGACCCAGTACCCCGGGTCGGTCGCCTGCTCGGCCGTGACCGGTTCGCCGGTGGCTGCCGAGACCAGGCCGGTCCGCGGCGCCCGGAACCCGGTGGCGCCGAGGCGGTCGGGGTCGACGGCCAGGGACATCGCGTCGGCCAGGTCGCACACGTCGGCCAGGCAGGCGGCCACGTACCGTCCGGTGCCCCGTCCGAGCAGCACGGACGGACCGATCCCGTAGGCCGCCAGCAGCCGGGCCAGCGCGTAGGACACGGCGAACGCGGCCAGGACGCCCTCGGCGTCGCCCGCCATGCCGGCCGCCGCGCCGTCCGGGACGGTGCTGCCGGTCTCCCGCGCGGGCCGCTCCGCCACGCCCAGCGCGTCCAGCAGATCGACGCCGAACGCGCGGTCCGCCGTCTCGGCGCACGTGTCCAGGGCCTCGCGGAAGACCGGCTCGGTGCCGTACAGGCCGGCGACGCCGCCGGCCGGTGCCGGACCACCGTGCAGCACCAGCCCGGTACGGTGCTCCCGCTCGGGTGCCGGGGACCCCTGGAAACCCGCGTCGGCACGCAGCCGGGCCACGGCGTCAGCGGTGTCGCGGCACACCAGGGCCCGCCGGAGCGGGAAGGCGGTGCGGCCGACGCGAGTGGTGAAGGCCACGTCCGCGAGGGCCTGTTCGGGGTGCGCCTCCAGGTGGTCGGCGAGAGCGGTCGCCGCCTCGCGCAGGCTGTCGGCGTTGGTCGCGGAGAGGGTGATGAGCTCGTCCGCGGGGCCGGGCCCGGCGGCCGGGGCGCCGGGGCGCGTCTCCGGGGCCTGTTCGAGTACGAGGTGGATGTTGGTGCCGGACCAGCCGAAGGAGTTGACTCCGGCCCGGCGGAGGGCGCCGGGGGTGTCCCGGGAGGGCGGCAGGGGCTGCCGTCGCTGTGCCGGGCGCACCGGTCCGTCCAGCGTCACCTCCGGGTTGGGCTGCTCCAGGTGGAGGTTGGCGGGCAGTTCACCGGCCCGCAGCGCCAGGACCGTCTTGATCAGACCCGCCATGCCGGCCGAGGTGAGCAGGTGGCCGACGTGGGACTTGACCGCGCCCACCATGAGGGGGTGGTCCGCCGAGCGGTCGCCGAAGACGTCGCGCAGGGCGCTGAACTCGATGGCGTCGCCCAGACTGGTGCCCGAGCCGTGCGCCTCCACGAAGCCCACGTCGTCGGGGCCGAGGCCCGCGTCGGCCAGGGCGGCGCGCACCACGGACGCCTGTGCCGAACGGCTGGGCGCGGTCAGGCCGTTGCTCTGCCCGTCCTGGGACATGGCGGAGCCGCGGATCACAGCGTGGCCCGTCCTGTGCTCCCGTTCGCTGTCCCGCACCCGTTGCAGGACGACCGCTCCGGCGCCCTCCCCCGCGACGAACCCGTCCGCGCCGACGTCCCACGTCTTGCAGCGTCCGTCGGCGGACAGCATGCTCATCTTGCAGGCCTGGACGATCGCCTGGGGGTCGATGATGGCCGAGGCGCAGGTCACGACGGCGAGGTCGCACTCCCCCCGGCGCAGGCTCTGGATCGCCATGTGGGTCGCGGTGAGCGCGGAGGAGCACGCCGTGTCCACCGTCATGCAGGGGCCGCGCAGGTCCAGGTGGTAGGCGATGCGCCCGGCCGCCGCGCTGGAGGACAGTCCGAGGAAGAAGCTCGGGTCGTCGAAGCAGCCCTCGCCCTCCGCGTCGAGCTGCCTGCGCTGGTACTGGTTGGAGTCGCCGAGTCCGACGAAGACCCCGGTCCGGCTGCCGCGCAGCCGTTCGGACGACAGGCCGGCGTCCTCCAGCGCCACCCAGGCGGTCTCCATCAGCAGCCGGTGCTGGGGATCGAGCCGGCGCGCCTCCTGGGGCGTGCAGCCGAAGAACTCGGCGTCCCACTCCGCGAGGTCGGGGACGAAGGAGGCCTTGCGGGTGTAGGACTTGCCCGGCACGCCCTTGCGGGGGTTGTAGTAGGCGTCCATGTCCCAGCGGTCGGCGGGGACCTCGGACGCGGTGTCCACGCCCTCCAGCAGGTTCTGCCAGAACCGTTCCGGGGTGTCGGCACCGCCGGGGAAGCGGCAGCTCATGCCGACGACCGCGATCGGCTCGTCGGACGCCTCGACGGTGACGGCTTCCGCGGGCGTCGGTGCCGCGACCCCGTCCGCCAGCTGCCGGTGCAGGTGGCGGGCGAGAGCCAGGGGCGTGGGGTGGTCGAAGGTCAGGGTGGCCGGCAGCCGCAGGCCGGCGGCCTGGGAGAGGCGGTTGCGCAGCTCGACGGCGGTCAGCGAGTCGAACCCGAGTTCCGTGAAGGGCCTGACCACGTCCACCGTGGCCCCCTGCGCGTGCCCGAGGACTCCGGCGGCCTGATGGGCCACCAGGTCCAGCAGATACCGCTCCTGTTCGGGGGTGGTGAGGCCGGCGAGCCGTCGCCGCAGGTCCTGCGAGCCGCTCGGCTCCGCCGCGCCGCCCGCCGTGCGCCGGCCGGCTCCGGCCGGCCGGACCAGGGCGCCGAGGAGGGGCGGCACGTTTCCGGTGCGCGCCAGACTCCGGAGGTTCAGCCTGGCCGGCACCATCACCGGCAGGTGGTGCGCGAGGGCCGCGTCGAAGAGGGCGAGTCCCTCCTGCGGTGTCATCTCGGCCACGCCCGAGCGGGCGAAGCGCTCACGGTCGGTGCTGCTGAGCCCACTGGTCTGTCCGCTGCCCTGTCCCCACCAGCCCCAGGCGAGGGAGACACCCGGCAGGCCCGCGTCCCTGCGGGTCCGCACGAGGGCGTCGACCGCGGCGTTGGCGGCGGCGTAGTTGCCCTGTCCGGGGCTGCCCAGGACGCCGGCCGCCGAGGAGAACGCGACGAAGAGGGCCAGGTCGTGCTCGCGGGTGAGTTCGTCGAGGTGGTGGGCGGCGTCCACCTTGGGGGCGAAGACCCGCCGGGTCCGCTCGGCGTCCAGCGCGCCGATCACTCCGTCGTCGAGGGTGGCCGCGCAGTGCACCACTCCGGTCAGCGGGTGGTCCTGCGGTACGGCAGCCAGCACCGCCGCCAGGGCATCGCGGTCCGACACGTCGCAGGCGACCAGCTCGGCGTGTGCGCCGGCGGCCTCCAGTTCCTCTCGCGTCCCGGCCGCGCCGGGCGCGTCGGCGCCCCGCCGGCTCACGAGCAGCAGCCGCCGCACTCCGTAGTGGCTCACCAGGTGCCCGGCCACGAGGCGGCCGAGATCACCCGTGCCGCCCGTGAGGAGCACCGTGCCCCGGGGATCCAGCGGCCGGCCGACGGTGACGACGATCTTCCCGGTGTGCCGGGCCTGCGCCATGTACCGGAAGGCCTCGGGCAGTACGCGTACGTCGAAGACCGTCGTCGGCAGGGGACGCAGCACCCCCCGCTCGAAGAGGGCGAACAGCTCCGCCAGGATGTCCGCCACCCGGTTCATGCCGGCGTCGAGCGCGTCGTACGCCCGGTAGCGGACGCCGGGCCGCAGCGGGGCGATCTGCTCCTGGCTGCGGATGTCGGTCTTGCCCATCTCCAGGAAGCGCCCGCCGTCGGCGAGCAGCCCGAGCGAGGCGTCGACGTACTCCCCGGCCAGGGAGTTCAGGACGACGTCCACGCCCCTGCCGCCCGTGGCCGTGCGGAAGCGGTCCGCGAACTCCAGGGAGCGGGACGAGGCGATGTGCTCCTCGGGGACGCCCAGGTCCCGGAGGACGGGCCACTTGGGCGGGCTGGCCGTGGTCAGCACCTCGGCACCGAGGTGCCGGGCGAGCTGGAGCGCGGCCATGCCGACGCCGCCCGTGGCCGCGTGGATCAGCAGCGTCTCCCCGGGCCGGAGGCCGGCCAGGTCGCACAGCCCGTAGTAGGCGGTCAGGAAGACCACCGGGACGGTCGCCGCCTGGGCGAACGACCAGTCCTCGGGCATCCGGACCCAGCCGCGGCGGTCGCTGGTCACCTCGGAGCCGAAGGCGCCGAGGCCGATGCCGACGACGCGGTCGCCGGGCACCAGGTCGGTGACCCCGGAGCCGACGTCCAGGACGACGCCGGCGGCCTCGGTACCCAGCAGTCCGGCGTCGCCGCCGGCCATGCCCAGTCCCGCGACCACGTCACGGAAGTTGAGGCCGGCGGCCCTCACCGCCACCCGGATGTGCCCCGGGGGCGGGCCGTCCGTGACGTCCTCGCCGGCCAACCACTCCAGGTTCTCCACGGATCCGGCCGAGCGCATGCCGACACGTACCGCGGGCCGCTCCTCCCCCGCGGGGGCCAGCGCCCGCGGTGAGAGGGGGAGCACCGCCGAGCGTGCCGTACGGACGAGCCGGGGAACGTGTGCGCCGTCCGGACGCAGGGCGAGCTGGGGCTCGTCGGCGGCCAGCAGCGCCGCCGCCAGGGAGGCGGGCAGCTCCGTGCCCCCGGCCACGTCGAGCAGCGTGATCCGGCCGGGGTGCTCCGCCTGGGCCGCACGCACCAGCCCCCACACCGCGGCGGCTCCCTCGTCCACCGGCTCGCCGGGCGCCGTCGCCGCACCGTCCGTGGTCAGGACCACGAGGCGGGCGGCGGCGAGGGCTTCGTCGGCCGACCAGCGCTGGACGGCGTGCAGCGCCTCGACGGCCGCCGTCCGCGCCCCCTCCGCTCCGCTGCCGCGCGGCGCCTGCCAGAAGACGACGTCCGGGTGCCCGTGCGGCGGGGCGGTGGCCAGTGCGTGCGCGTCCTCGCCCCACACCGTCCAGGACTCGTCCGGCGCGGGCCCGGAGGCGGTGCCGAGGGGGCATGGCTGCCAGGTCTGGTGGTACAGCTGGTCGGCGTGCGCGGACGGACCGCTCAGCCCTCCGTCCGGCAAGGGCCGCAGGGTCAGTGCGTCCACCGCCAGTACGGGCTCACCGGCCGGGTCGGCGATGTCCACCCGGACGGCCGCGTCGTCGACCGCCGTGATCCTGACCCGGGCCCGGAGCGCGCCCGTGGCATGCAGCCGCAGGCCGGACCAGGCGAACGGCATCCAGGGCGCGCCGTCCTTGGTGCCGGGCAGCACGTCGCCCAGGACCAGGGCGTGCAGCGCGGCGTCCAGCAGGGCGGGATGGATACCGAACCCGTCGGCGTCCGCGCGGCCGGCCTCGGGCAGGGACACCTCCGCGTAGACCTCGCGGTCGCGGTGCCAGGCGGCGTCGAGTCCGCGGAAGACGGGCCCGTAGGCCAGGTCCCGGGCTTCCAGGTCCTCGTAGGCCCGGTCCACGGCGAGGGCCTCGGCCCCCTGGGGCGGCCAGGTCGTCGCCCAGCCGTCTGCGGAGGAGGAGGCGCCGGGCGCGGAGGCGCGGGACGCGGAACCGCCGGGCGCGGAGGTGAGCGTGCCGGTGGCGTGGCACGTCCAGGAGTCGTCGTCGCCCTGGGAGCGCGCGTGGACCGTGAGGCCGCGGGAGCCGTCCGGTGCCGCGTCACCGACGCCGACGCGCAGCTGGGTCTCGCCGCTCTCGTCCACCACCAGCGGTACGTGGATGGCGAGTTCCTCCAGGACCGGGCAGCCCGCTTCGTCACCGGCCCGCACGGCCGCCTCCGCCAGGCAGGCCCCGGCCACCACCACGTGGCCCCGCACCCGGTGGTCCGCGAGCCACGGCTGTTCCTTGAGCGACAGCCGCCCGCTGAGTACGAGGGCGCCGGTGTCGGGCACCTCCACCGCCGCGCCCAGCAGCGGGTGGCCGAGGCCCGACAGGCCGTACGCCCGGGCGTCGCGCGGCCGTTTGCCGCCGGTCAGCCAGTAGCGCTCCCGTTGGAAGCCGTAGGTCGGCAGGTCCACCGGCTCCCGTGGCCCGCCGTCGAAGACGGACGGCCAGTCGACGCGGACGCCGCGGACGTACAGGGCACCGGCCGCGAGCAGGAACTGCTGTCGTCCTCCCTCGCCGCGCCGCAGCGTACCGGTGGTGACCACGGGCCGGTCGGGCGCGTCGGCCACGGTGTCCTCGATGCTGGCGGTGATGACGGGGTGCGCGCTCACCTCCACGAACGCGTCGAAGCCCCGCTCCAGCAGCAGGCGGGTCACCTGCTCGAACCGCACCGGTTCGCGCAGGTTCCGGTACCAGTACCGGGCGTCGAACGAGGTGCCGTCGAGCACGTCGCCGGTCACCGTGGAGTAGACGGGTATGTCGCCGGGCCGCGGTGCGACGGGGGCGAGGACCTCGAGCAGTTCGTCCTCGATCGACTCCACGTGCGCGGAGTGCGACGCGTAGACCATTCCGGGAATCACCCGGGCCCGGACGCCGTCGGCCTCGCAGGACGCCACGAAGTCCTCGACCGCGTCCGTGTCACCCGAAACGATCACGGAGGCCGGGCCGTTGACCGCGGCCACGCCCATGGCTGCCTCGCGGGCCCCGACGCGCTCGCGCACGGCGTCCGCGGACAGTGCCACCGACGCGATGCTTCCCCGTCCGGCCAGTTGCCCGGTGACACTGCTGCGCAGCGCGGCGACACGCGCGGCGTCCTCCAGGGACAGCACGCCGGCGACGCACGCGGCCGCCACCTCACCCTGGGAGTGCCCGGTCACCGCGTCCGGTTCGACTCCGACGGAGCGCCACAGTGCCGCCAGCGACACCGTGATCGCGAACAGCGCGGGCTGCACGACCTGGTCGAGCGGCGGGGCCTTGGGCGCGCCGCGCAGCACGTCGATCAGGGACCAGCCGGTGTGGGGTTCCAGGGCCCGGGCGCACTCCTCCAGCCGCGCACGGAACACCGGTGAGGACTCGGCCAGTTCGATGCCCATGCCGAGCCACTGGGAACCCTGCCCCGGGAAGACGAACACCACCCGGCCGCGCTCCAGGGCGAGCAGGTCGCCGGCCGTCGTAGCCCCGGGGGCCGGCTCCGACCGCTCCACCGCTTCGAGCCCCGCCACCAGCTCGTGCCGGTCCCGGCCGGTCACCACGGCGCGGTACGGCAGGGACGCCCGGCCGGTCGCGAGCGTACGTCCGACGTCGTCGGCGCTCAGCTCCGGGCGGTCGCCGGCGAAGGACGCCAGCCGTCCGGCCTGGGCCCGCAGCGCGGCGGGCGACGCGGCCGAGACGACCCACGGCACCACGTCCCGCACCGGATCCGCGGGAGCGGTCTCGTCGGCCGCCGTCTCGGCGGGGGCCGCCTGTTCCAGCACGACGTGGGCGTTGGTGCCGCCCACTCCGAAGGAGGAGACGGCTGCGCGGCGGGGACGCCCCGTCTCCGGCCACGCCACCTCCTCCGTCACCAACCGCACCGCACCCGAAGACCAGTCCACCCGCGAGGACGGAACATCCACA
>NZ_JOFH01000023.1 GCF_000721235.1 Streptomyces olivaceus | reverse complement strand
CGTGACGAGGCGGCGCGGGACGCGAAGAACAAGATCGACGAGGCGTCGGACGCGGGGATTCAGAACCGGTCGTGGTGGGAGGACATCGGGGACTGGTTCACGGACAACTGGGATTCGATCGTCGCGGTCTGCAAGGTGGTCGTCGCGGTCGTCGGCATCGTCGCGATGATCATCGGTGGCCCGATCCTGGGCGCGATCGTGCTGGTCGCGGCGCTGGTCGTGCTCGCGGACACGCTCTACAAGTACAGCAAGGGGCAGGCGTCGCTGTGGGACGTGGGCTTGGCTGCGCTGGACTGCATCCCTGGCATGAAGGGGCTCACCACCCTCGGCGGGCTGGCCAAGGGCCTCAAGGGCGGCATGGCGGCCATGAAGGGGATCAAGGGCGGTCTGAAGGGCATGGGCCTGGCCCTCCGCGGCCTGGGCAAGAACGCCCGCGGAATGGTCGTGGACGGCGCGAAAGGTGCCTACAACCGAGTCAGGACAGTCGTCCGGGGATGTGGTGACCCCGTGGATGTCGCCAGTGGCGCCATGTATCTGGACCAGACCGACGTGGTTCTGCCAGGCGTCCTCCCACTTACCGTGACGCGTCGTTGCTCTTCCCTGTACCGCACCGGTTGGTGGTTCGGCCCCACCTGGGCCTCCACCATCGACCAGAGGCTGGAGGAAGACGAGGACGGCGTCGTCTTCGTCACCGAAGACGGTCTGCTCCTCGACTACCCGCGTCCAGAGGGCCCCGAGCGGCCGGTGATGCCCGCCAGCGGACCGCGTCGCCCGCTCACGCGGTGTGCAGACGGCGGGTACCGAGTGGACGATCCGATCTCGGGGCACGCGCGCCACTTCGCTCCTCCCGGTGGGGACGGTGTCGCACTCATTGCCCGCGTGACCGATCGGAACGGGAACGAGATCACCTTCGACCACGATGAATTCGGTACTCCGTTGGCTGTGCGTCACTCAGCCGGATACTGCCTCGAACTCACCGTCGACGACGGGCGCGTCACCGCGTTGAGCCTCGTGAACGGGCCGCGGCCTGTCACCGTCAGGCGATACTCGTACACCGACGGAAATCTGACCGCAGTCACTCAGTCCCCGGACGCATCGACGCTTCTCACCTACGACGAACGGCTGCGCATCACGTCCTGGACAGACAGCAACGGATCCCGCTACGCGTACTGGTACGACAGCCAGGACCGCTGTGTCAGGCAGGAGGGCGATGCCGGTCACCTCAGTGGCGTCTTCGTCTACGGCGTCGAAGACGCCGAGTGGCCTGGGCACGCGGTCACGTCGTACACGACGGGGCAGGGAGCCACCAGTCGCTTCGTAGTCAATGGCGAGCGCCAGGTCGTCGCAGAGACAGACCCTCTCGGCGTGACGGTGCGTACCGAGTACGACGAACATCACCATGTCGTGAAGTGGGTGGATGCTCTGGGCGCCTCGACCTCCTTCGCGAACAACACGGAGGGACAGCCGCTCGTCGTCACCCGGGCCGACGGGGCGACCGTTCAGTACGCATACGACGCCCTGGGTCGGCCCACCCTGATCACGCTGCCCGACGCGACCACCCTCCGGCACGACTACGACGGCCGGGGAAACCGGACGGCGACTACTGACCCGACTGGTGGAGTCACTCGCTTCTCCTACGACGACGCAGGCCGAATCACCGCCGTCACCGACGAGGGCGGGCGGACCACGACCGTTCGGTGTGATGCCGCCGGGTTGCCGATGAAGGTTACGAACCCGGCCGGTGGCACCGTCACTTACGAGAGGGACGCCTTCGGACGGCCTGTGACGTACACCGATCAACTGGGGGCCGTCACCCGCTTCGAGTGGACGACGCAGGGTCAACTGGCTCGACGGACGGCGGCAGACGGCGCAACCGAATCCTGGGAGTACGACGGCGAGGGCAACTGCGTCGCGCACACCAGCCCGGTCGGACTGGTCACCCGCTACGAGTACACCCACTTCGACCTGCTCGCAGCGCGCGTCGAGTCGGACGGCGCCCGCTACGAGTTCACACACGACGCCGATCTGAGGCTGACCAAAGTCGTCAACCCCCAGGGCCTGGCTTGGACATACACCTATGACCTCGCCGGCCGACTGGTGGAAGAGACGGACTTCGACGACCGCACGCTGTCGTACACACTCGATGCGGCCAGCCGTCTCGTCGAGACCGTCAACGCCCTGGACCAGCGCATACGGTTCGACTACGACAGGCTGGGGCGGGTAATCCGTAAGGACGCCGCCGGCCAGGTCACCACGTTCACGTACGACCCGGTGGGGCAATTGGTCGAGGCCGTCGGCCCTCGTGCCCACTTGACGCGAAGCTGGGACGCCGCAGGACGACTCACCGCCGAGAGCGTGAACGGGCGGCGAGTCAGCCACGTGTACGACGAGAGCGGACGTCGAGTCCGGCGGACCACGCCCATCGGACACGTCAGCCGCTGGGAGTACGACTCGACGGGGCTGCCCTCGCAGTTGGTCGCAGCCGACCGCAGCGTCCTCTATGGCCGTGACCGAGCAGGCCATGAGGTCTTCCGGCAGATCACCGGTGTGGTCGCCACGGAGCAGCGTTTCGACGACGTGGGGCGGCTTCTCACGCAGACGGTGGCACGAGCCGACGGACGTCAGATCCAGCATCGCGGCTACGCCTACCGAGCGGATGGCAATCTGATCGGGCTCGACGACCAACTCGATGGCAGCAGACGCTTCGCTCTCGACGACTCGTGCAGGGTGACTGCTGTCGAAGCCGAGGGCTGGACCGAGCGTTACGCATACGACGCCGCGGGCAACCAGACCTCTGCTGCCTGGCCGTCGTCGTTCGCCGGACACGAAGCCGTCGGCGGCCGTGCCTACCGGGGGACGCGCCTCACCCGTGCGGGCAGAGTCCGTTACGGACACGACGGGCTCGGTCGCGTCGTGTTCCGTCAGAAGACGCGCCTGAGCCGCAGACCCGACACGTGGCGCTACACGTGGGACGTGGAAGACCGGCTGACGGAGGTCACCAGTCCGGACGGAACGCGGTGGCTCTACGAATACGACCCGCTGGGGCGGCGGATCGCGAAGAAGCGCGTCGACCCGAACGGCCAGGGCATCACGGAGCATGTCGACTTCAGCTGGGACGGCGCGACCCTGTGCGAACAGACGTCCCATGCCTCCGGTGACGTCCACGAGGTCACTCTGACGTGGGACCACGACGGGCTCAGACCAACCGCCCAGACCGAGCGGATCACGCTCGCGAACGCACCCCAGCAGGAAATAGATCGTCGATTCTTCGCCATCATAACGGATCTGGTCGGTTCTCCGCGTGAATTGGTGAACGAAGAGGGTGAAATAAGCTGGCGTGCACGCAGCACGCTATGGGGCACGACGGCCTGGAACCGAACGGCCACGGCCTACACCCCGCTGCGATTCCCCGGTCAATACTACGACCCCGAAACATCTCTGCATTACAACTATTTCCGGCATTACGACCCGGAAACTGCACGCTATGTCACAGCCGACCCCTTGGGTCTCATACCTGCGCCTAATCCCTCCGCCTACGTCAATAATCCACATCGCTGGGCCGACCCGCAAGGTCTGGCTCCCTGCATCACTGCGTGGAAGCACTCCAGAGAAGTGCAGGCCGCGGGCGGCTACAACAACCCAGCAGCCCGTGCTTACCAGATCAAGCACTGTGGCCCCACCGAATACAGAGCCACGGGGGGAGGGGAGAAAATCTGGGCGGACGGTATAGACACCCACACGTCCGAGTTGCTCGACGCCAAACATGTCGGGAAGCCGAACGCAAGCCCCTTCCTGCCTGCTTCAAACATGCCGCCGTTTATCCGCAACAAGATCGTCGCCGACCTTGACGACGAGTTCCGGCGCTACGGTGCGGTGGTCAATGACCCGGGGAATCCGGTGAACGGACTGCGCGTCGTGACGAATCATCCGGACGCGGTACCCTTCTTCCAAGGATTGATGCAGCAACACGGTGTCCCGGGCCGCGTTGTCGTAGCTCCATAATTTGAGGAGATTCATGACCTACCTCGCTGTATTCGAAGGGAAGAGCGGTCAGGCCGTTGACCGCGACGTTCTTGTCGGAGCGCTTCGGTCGGACTGGCCCGACGCCGAGGTCACCGTCAGCAGCGACGCGACTCCCGGACGCGAGGTGCGGGATGTCGCGTGGACCTATGGGGAAACCGAAGGCCGCATCGAGGGGCGTTCCCACATCGACGGGACATGTCTCTACCTGGAGGGACCGCTGCGCCTCGCCGCGCGGTTCGCCGTCTGGTACCGAGGTCTGGTTCCCTCGGTCGAAGAGCTGATCTTCTGTGACGACACGTACAGCTTCACGGTCTCCGTTGCCACAGGTGCGAGCCCCGAGAGTGTCGAGCGGGCCGTCGAAGCCTCATCCTGAGCCGTGTGAGCCGGCGGCCCGGCTGATCGTCCGTAAGGCCGGCCGTCCCGGCGGCCCGGGGCCTGTCGTTGTCCGGCTACGGGTTGCCGAGAAACAACTGGGCGGTGTCGCCCGGTCCAGGGGTGAGTCGCGGGCTGGGTTTGATCTCTATCACCCCCGGGGTATCCTCCCCGCCCCGATTGGCCACCCTCGCGCCCCGTATGGCAGACTAGCGGGGTTGCTCGGTCGAGTGCCGATGCTGCGCGCCTCCCGCCGGGGGGACCGGAAGCGAGTCCCACAGTACTCGTCGCTCCTGCTCAGGGGCGGACGTACGGGAATCTTCCGGGAAGCGTCAGCGGGGTGCAGGCCAGGCACCCGGTGGGCCTCTCGCCCCCGGTCTGCGGTTCCGGAAGGGCCCGCGACTCCCACTGCAGGGAAGTCCCGCCAGGGACATTCATGTCAGCGAGAGCGCGACACGCCCGACCGCGTGGGTCGGAGGGGGAGCGGAATGGACAAGGGCCACCGGGTCCAGAGCGTTACGAGAGACAGGACTACTGAGTAGCCATGGCGGGACAGAAGATCCGCATCCGGCTCAAGGCCTACGACCACGAGGTCATCGACTCTTCGGCGAAGAAGATCGTCGAGACGGTGACTCGCACTGGTGCGTCGGTCGCGGGCCCGGTGCCGCTGCCCACTGAGAAGAACGTGTACTGCGTCATCAAGTCGCCGCACAAGTACAAGGACTCGCGCGAGCACTTCGAGATGCGCACGCACAAGCGCCTGATCGACATCCTCGACCCGACCCCCAAGACCGTTGACTCTCTGATGCGACTCGACCTCCCGGCCGGTGTCGACATCGAGATCAAGCTCTGAAGGCCGGTGATCTGAGAATGGCTAAGCAGATCAAGGGCATCCTGGGCGAGAAGCTCGGCATGACGCAGGTGTGGGACGCGAACAACCGCGTCGTCCCGGTCACCGTCGTCAAGGCCGGCCCCAATGTCGTCACCCAGGTCCGCACGAACGACGTCGACGGCTACGAGTCCGTCCAGATCGCGTTCGGCGAGATCGACCCGCGCAAGGTGAACAAGCCCCTCAAGGGCCACTTCGCCAAGGCCGACGTCACCCCCCGCCGTCACCTCGTCGAGATCCGTACCGCCGACGCCTCCGAGTACACGCTCGGTCAGGAAGTCAGCGCCGAGGTCTTCGAGTCCGGCGTGAAGGTCGACGTCACCGGCAAGAGCAAGGGCAAGGGCTTCGCCGGTGTCATGAAGCGTCACAACTTCAAGGGCCTCGGCGCCGGACACGGCACCCAGCGCAAGCACCGCTCGCCCGGTTCCATCGGTGGCTGCGCCACCCCGGGCCGCGTGTTCAAGGGCCTCCGCATGGCCGGCCGCATGGGCAACGAGCGGGTCACCACCCAGAACCTGACCGTCCACGCCGTTGACGCGGAGAAGGGTCTGCTGCTCATCAAGGGCGCGGTTCCCGGTCCGAACGGCGGCCTCGTCCTGGTCCGCACCGCGGCCAAGGGGGCCTGAGGTACCGATGAGCACTGTTGACATCCTTTCGCCTGCCGGCGAGAAGACCGGAAGCGTCGAGCTCCCCGCGGAGATCTTCGGCGTGGAGAAGATCAGCATTCCGCTGATCCACCAGGTCGTCGTCGCGCAGAACGCCGCTGCCCGCCAGGGCACGCACAAGACCAAGCGTCGCGGCGAGGTCCGTGGTGGCGGCAAGAAGCCGTACCGCCAGAAGGGCACCGGCCGCGCCCGCCAGGGTTCGACCCGCGCGCCGCAGTTCGCCGGCGGTGGCGTCGTCCACGGCCCGCAGCCGCGTGACTACTCGCAGCGGACCCCGAAGAAGATGAAGGCCGCGGCCCTGCGCCACGCCCTCACCGACCGGGCCCGCCACGACCGCATCCACGTCGTCTCCGGCGTCATCGAGGGCGAGACCCCGTCCACGAAGGCCGCCCGGACGCTGTTCGGCAAGATCAGCGAGCGCAAGAACCTGCTCCTGGTCGTCGACCGCGCCGACGAGGCCGCGTGGCTGTCCGCCCGCAACCTGCCCCAGATCCACATCCTGGAGCCGGGCCAGCTGAACACGTACGACGTTCTCGTCTCGGACGACGTGGTCTTCACCCAGGCCGCTTTCGAGTCCTTCGTGTCTGGCCCCAACAAGGCCGCTGACACCGAAGGGAGCGAAGCCTGATGGCTACGCGTCACCCGAGCATCGCCTCCAAGGCGGCCAAGGCCGCCAAGGCCGCGCGCGTCGCCAAGGCGCGCCGCCACGAGGCCGAGGGCAAGAACACCGTCGTCACCCCGGCCAGCAAGGCGTTCACGGACCCCCGTGACGTGCTGCTGAAGCCGGTCGTCTCCGAGAAGAGCTACGCGCTCCTCGACGAGAACAAGTACACGTTCGTCGTCGCGCCGGGCTCCAACAAGACCCAGATCAAGGAGGCCGTCCAGGCGGTCTTCTCGGTCAAGGTCACCGGCGTCAACACGATCAACCGCCAGGGCAAGCGGAAGCGGACCCGCACGGGCTTCGGCAAGCGTGCCGACAGCAAGCGCGCGATCGTGACCCTCGCCGAGGGCGACCGTATCGACATCTTCGGCGGTCCGACCTCCTGACGGAGGTCCGGATCGTCCGGAATCGGACGAGGACTGAGAAATGGGAATCCGCAAGTACAAGCCGACTACGCCGGGCCGTCGCGGCTCCAGCGTCGCCGACTTCGTCGAGGTCACGCGGTCCACGCCGGAGAAGTCGCTGGTCCGCCCGCTGCACAGCAAGGGCGGCCGTAACAACGCCGGTCGTGTGACCGTTCGCCACCAGGGTGGCGGACACAAGCGCGCCTACCGTGTCATCGACTTCCGTCGGCACGACAAGGACGGCGTGCCGGCGAAGGTCGCGCACATCGAGTACGACCCCAACCGCACCGCGCGCATCGCGCTGCTGCACTACGCCGACGGCGAGAAGCGCTACATCCTCGCCCCGCGCAACCTGCAGCAGGGCGACCGCGTCGAGAACGGTCCCGGGGCCGACATCAAGCCGGGCAACAACCTGGCGCTCCGCAACATCCCGGTCGGTACCACGATCCACGCGATCGAGCTCCGTCCCGGTGGCGGCGCCAAGTTCGCCCGCTCCGCCGGTGCCTCCGTGCAGCTGCTCGCGAAGGAGGGCTCGATGGCCCACCTGCGCATGCCGTCCGGAGAGATCCGCCTGGTCGACCAGCGCTGCCGCGCCACGGTCGGCGAGGTCGGCAACGCCGAGCAGAGCAACATCAACTGGGGCAAGGCGGGCCGCAAGCGGTGGCTGGGCGTTCGCCCGACCGTCCGCGGTGTGGTCATGAACCCGGTGGACCACCCGCACGGTGGTGGTGAGGGCCGGACCTCCGGTGGTCGTCACCCCGTGTCCCCGTGGGGTCAGAAGGAAGGCCGTACTCGTTCGCCCAAGAAGGCGTCGAACAAGTACATCGTCCGCCGCCGCAAGACGAACAAGAAGCGCTAAGGACGGGTTGAGATGCCGCGTAGCTTGAAGAAGGGGCCCTTCGTCGACGACCACCTGGTAAAGAAGGTGGACACGCAGAACGAAGCCGGCACCAAGAACGTCATCAAGACCTGGTCCCGTCGCTCGATGATCGTCCCGGCCATGCTCGGCCACACGATCGCGGTGCACAACGGCAAGACCCACATCCCGGTGTTTGTCACCGAGTCCATGGTCGGCCACAAGCTCGGCGAGTTCTCGCCGACGCGCACCTTCCGGGGTCACGTCAAGGACGACCGGAAGTCGAAGCGCCGCTAGTCAGCGGGGTGAATGACCATGACAAACACTGAAGGGACAACCATGGAAGCCAGGGCCCAGGCGCGGTACATCCGCGTCACGCCCATGAAGGCCCGCCGCGTGGTGGACCTCATCCGTGGCATGGATGCCACGGAGGCTCAGGCGGTCCTGCGTTTCGCCCCGCAGGCCGCGAGCGTGCCGGTCGGCAAGGTGCTGGACAGCGCCATCGCCAACGCCGCGCACAACTACGACCACACCGACGCCGACAGCCTTGTCATCTCCGAGGCCTACGTCGACGAGGGCCCGACCCTGAAGCGGTTCCGGCCGCGCGCCCAGGGTCGCGCCTACCGGATCCGCAAGCGGACCAGCCACATCACCGTGGTCGTCAGCAGCAAGGAAGGAACCCGGTAATGGGCCAGAAGGTAAACCCGCACGGGTTCCGGCTCGGTGTCACGACCGACTTCAAGTCGCGTTGGTACGCCGACAAGCTGTACAAGGACTACGTCAAGGAAGACGTCGCCATTCGTCGCATGATGACGAAGGGCATGGAGCGCGCCGGCATCTCGAAGGTGGAGATCGAGCGCACCCGTGACCGCGTGCGGGTGGACATCCACACCGCCCGTCCCGGCATCGTCATCGGCCGTCGTGGCGCCGAGGCCGACCGCATCCGCGGCGAGCTGGAGAAGCTGACCGGCAAGCAGGTCCAGCTGAACATCCTCGAGGTCAAGAACCCCGAGACGGACGCTCAGCTGGTGGCCCAGGCCGTCGCCGAGCAGCTGTCCTCCCGCGTCTCCTTCCGTCGCGCCATGCGCAAGAGCATGCAGGGCACGATGAAGGCCGGCGCCAAGGGCATCAAGATCCAGTGCGGTGGCCGCCTCGGTGGCGCCGAGATGTCCCGCTCGGAGTTCTACCGCGAGGGCCGTGTGCCCCTGCACACGCTCCGCGCGAACGTCGACTACGGCTTCTTCGAGGCCAAGACGACCTTCGGCCGCATCGGTGTGAAGGTCTGGATCTACAAGGGCGACGTCAAGAACATCGCCGAGGTCCGCGCCGAGAACGCGGCCGCCCGTGCCGGCAACCGTCCGGCCCGTGGCGGCAACGACCGCCCGGCCCGCGGTGGCCGCGGTGGTGGCGAGCGTCGTGGGCGCAAGCCGCAGCAGTCGGCTCCGGCCGCCGAGGCCCCCAAGGCCGACGCGACCGCCGCCGCTCCGGCCGAGGCCTCGACCTCTTCTACCGGCGGAACGGAGGCCTGACCGTCATGCTGATCCCCCGTAGGGTCAAGCACCGCAAGCAGCACCACCCCAAGCGCCGCGGCATGGCCAAGGGCGGTACGCAGGTTGCGTTCGGCGAGTACGGCATCCAGGCCATCACGCCGGCGTACGTGACCAACCGCCAGATCGAGGCCGCCCGTATCGCGATGACCCGCCACATCAAGCGTGGCGGCAAGGTCTGGATCAACATCTACCCGGACCGCCCGCTCACGAAGAAGCCGGCCGAGACCCGCATGGGTTCCGGCAAGGGTTCCCCCGAGTGGTGGATCGCGAACGTGCACCCGGGCCGGGTCATGTTCGAGCTGTCCTACCCCAACGAGAAGATCGCCCGTGAGGCGCTGACCCGTGCGGCCCACAAGCTGCCGATGAAGTGCCGGATCGTCAAGCGCGAGGCAGGTGAAGCGTGATGTCGGCCGGCACCAAGGCGTCCGAGCTGCGCGAGCTGGGCAACGAGGAGCTTCTCGCGAAGCTCCGCGAGGCCAAGGAAGAACTGTTCAACCTCCGCTTCCAGGCGGCGACCGGGCAGCTCGAGAACCATGGCCGTCTGAAGGCGGTCCGCAAGGACATCGCGCGGATCTACACCCTGATGCGCGAGCGTGAGCTGGGCATCGAAACGGTGGAGAGCGCCTGATGAGCGAGAGCAACGTGACTGAAGAGACGAAGGCCGCTCGCGGCTTCCGCAAGACCCGTCAGGGTCTGGTCGTCAGCGACAAGATGGACAAGACCGTCGTCGTCGCCGTCGAGGACCGCGTGACCCACGCGCTGTACGGCAAGGTCATCCGCCGTACCGAGAAGCTCAAGGCGCACGACGAGCAGAACGCCGCGGGCGTCGGCGACCGCGTCCTCCTCATGGAGACCCGGCCGCTGTCCGCGACGAAGCGCTGGCGCGTCGTCGAGATCCTCGAGAAGGCCAAGTAAATCTCCTGCGGGGCATTCCTCGCAGGACAGTTCCGCCAGGCTCCGGGAGCCGTTCACCCAGGTGAGCGGCTCCCGGGGAACCGGCAGACATTCAGGAGATAGACGTGATCCAGCAGGAGTCGCGACTGCGTGTCGCCGACAACACGGGTGCGAAGGAAATCCTGACCATCCGTGTGCTCGGTGGCTCCGGTCGCCGCTACGCGGGTATCGGTGACGTCATCGTCGCCACCGTCAAGGACGCGATCCCCGGTGGCAACGTGAAGAAGGGTGACGTCGTCAAGGCGGTCATCGTTCGCACCGTCAAGGAGCGCCGCCGTCCCGACGGCTCGTACATCCGCTTCGACGAGAACGCCGCCGTCATTCTGAAGAACGACGGCGACCCCCGCGGCACCCGTATCTTCGGCCCCGTCGGCCGTGAGCTGCGCGAGAAGAAGTTCATGAAGATCATCTCCCTCGCGCCGGAGGTGCTGTGAGCATGAAGATCAAGAAGGGCGACCTGGTCCAGGTCATCACCGGCAAGGACAAGGGCAAGCAGGGCAAGGTCATCGCGGCCTTCCCCCGTGAGGACCGTGTCCTGGTCGAGGGTGTCAACCGGGTCAAGAAGCACACCAAGGCCGGGCCGACCGCTCGCGGTTCGCAGGCCGGCGGCATCGTGACCACCGAGGCCCCGATCCACGTCTCCAACGTCCAGCTGGTCGTGGAGAAGGACGGCAACAAGGTCGTCACGCGCGTCGGTTACCGCTTCGACGACGAGGGCAACAAGGTTCGCGTTGCCAAGCGGACGGGTGAGGACATCTGATGGCTACCACCACCACTCCGCGTCTGAAGACGAAGTACCGCGAGGAGATCTCGGGCAAGCTGCGTGAGGAGTTCTCCTACGAGAACGTCATGCAGGTTCCCGGCCTCGTCAAGATCGTGGTCAACATGGGTGTGGGCGACGCCGCCCGCGACTCCAAGCTGATCGAGGGCGCCGTCCGCGACCTCACCACGATCACCGGTCAGAAGCCGGCCGTCACCAAGGCCCGCAAGTCCATCGCGCAGTTCAAGCTGCGCGAGGGCCAGCCGATCGGTGCCCACGTCACGCTCCGTGGCGACCGCATGTGGGAGTTCCTGGACCGCACCCTGTCGCTCGCGCTGCCGCGCATCCGCGACTTCCGCGGTCTGTCCCCCAAGCAGTTCGACGGCCGTGGCAACTACACCTTCGGTCTCACGGAGCAGGTCATGTTCCACGAGATCGACCAGGACAAGATCGACCGCGTCCGGGGTATGGACATCACCGTGGTGACCACGGCGACCAACGACGCTGAGGGCCGCGCGCTCCTTCGTCACCTCGGCTTCCCCTTCAAGGAGGCGTGAGCGAGATGGCGAAGAAGGCTCTGATTGCCAAGGCTGCTCGCAAGCCCAAGTTCGGTGTGCGTGGCTACACCCGCTGCCAGCGCTGCGGCCGCCCGCACTCCGTCTACCGCAAGTTCGGCCTGTGCCGCGTGTGCCTTCGTGAGATGGCTCACCGTGGCGAGCTGCCGGGCGTGACCAAGAGCTCTTGGTAATCCGGTAATTCCGGGTTATTCAGACTCTCGGTAAGTATCTGGGTGGGCAGTCGCCCGGCCCGCATGCCTTAGGCTTGTGGGGTTGGGCGTCTGCCGCCCTCATCGACTTACTACGCCGTAGGTCCACCGCGCCGCACCCGTCCCGTCTCGGATCGGGGAGAGGGATGGCGCACCAGGAAACCCCGGCGAGAGAGGCCGAAGGCCAATTCATGACCATGACTGATCCGATCGCAGACATGCTGACGCGTCTGCGGAACGCGAACTCGGCGTACCACGATTCCGTGACGATGCCGGCGTCCAAGATCAAGTCGCACATCGCGGAGATCCTCCAGCAGGAGGGCTTCATCACCGGCTGGAAGACCGAGGACGCCGAGGTCGGCAAGAACCTCGTCCTCGAGCTGAAGTTCGGCCCGAACCGTGAGCGCTCCATCGCGGGCATCAAGCGGATCTCCAAGCCCGGTCTCCGGGTGTACGCGAAGTCCACCAACCTGCCCAAGGTGCTGGGTGGCCTCGGCGTGGCGATCATCTCCACGTCGCACGGGCTCCTCACTGGACAGCAGGCCGGCAAGAAGGGCGTAGGCGGAGAAGTCCTCGCCTACGTCTGGTAACGGAAGGGAACGGAGGAAACAGCTATGTCGCGCATCGGCAAGCTCCCCATCGCGGTTCCCGCCGGCGTGGACGTCACCATCGACGGCCGTACGGTCGCGGTCAAGGGCCCCAAGGGCTCGCTGACCCACACCGTCGTGGCGCCGATCGACGTCGCCAAGGGTGAGGACGGCGTTCTGAACGTCACCCGCCCCAACGACGAGCGTCAGAGCAAGGCCCTGCACGGCCTGTCCCGCACGCTGGTGGCGAACATGATCACCGGCGTGACCCAGGGTTACGTGAAGAAGCTCGAGATCAGCGGTGTCGGTTACCGCGTGCTCGCCAAGGGTTCGAACCTGGAGTTCTCCCTCGGCTACAGCCACCCGATCCTGGTCGAGGCCCCCGAGGGCATCACCTTCAAGGTGGAGAACCCGACCCACTTCTCGGTCGAGGGCATCGACAAGCAGAAGGTCGGCGAGGTTGCGGCCAACATCCGCAAGCTGCGCAAGCCCGACCCGTACAAGGCCAAGGGCGTCAAGTACGAGGGCGAAGTCATCCGGCGCAAGGTCGGAAAGGCGGGTAAGTAAGCCATGGCATACGGGCAGAAGATCCTCAAGGGCGACGCCTACAAGCGCGCCGCGATCAAGCGCCGTCACATCCGGATTCGCAAGAATCTCTCGGGTACGGCGGAGCGTCCGCGTCTGGTCGTTACTCGCTCGAACCGCCACATCGTGGCCCAGGTGATCGACGACCTCAAGGGTCACACCCTCGCGTCGGCGTCCACCCTGGACACCTCGATCCGCGGTGGCGAGGCCGACAAGTCCGCTCAGGCCAAGCAGGTCGGTTCCCTGGTCGCCGAGCGCGCCAAGGCCGCCGGCGTCGAGGCCGTCGTGTTCGACCGTGGTGGCAACCAGTACGCCGGGCGCATCGCCGCCCTGGCGGACGCCGCCCGCGAAGCCGGACTGAAGTTCTGAGCCGCCCGTCGCGGCAGCGACTCATGTCGCTGTGGAGCGCCGGAAACAGAGAGAGGTAATTCCAATGGCTGGACCCCAGCGCCGCGGTGGCGGTGCCGGTGGCGGCGAGCGGCGGGACCGGAAGGGTCGCGACGGTGGCGCTGCCGCCGAGAAGACCGCGTACGTTGAGCGCGTTGTCGCGATCAACCGCGTCGCCAAGGTTGTGAAGGGTGGTCGTCGCTTCAGCTTCACCGCGCTGGTCGTGGTGGGCGACGGTGACGGCACCGTGGGTGTCGGATACGGCAAGGCCAAGGAGGTGCCGGCCGCCATCGCCAAGGGTGTCGAGGAGGCCAAGAAGCACTTCTTCAAGGTCCCCCGCATCCAGGGCACCATCCCGCACCCCATCCAGGGTGAGAAGGCGGCCGGCGTCGTGCTGCTCAAGCCCGCGTCGCCCGGTACCGGTGTGATCGCCGGTGGTCCGGTGCGCGCCGTGCTCGAGTGCGCCGGTATCCACGATGTGCTGTCGAAGTCGCTCGGCTCCGACAACCAGATCAACATCGTGCACGCGACCGTGGAGGCCCTCAAGGGCCTGCAGCGTCCCGAGGAGATCGCGGCCCGCCGCGGTCTGCCGCTCGAGGACGTCGCCCCCGCGGCTCTTCTCCGTGCACGTGCCGGGGCGGGTGCGTAATCATGGCGCAGCTCAAGATTACGCAGGTCAAGTCCTACATCGGCAGCAAGCAGAACCACCGTGACACCCTGCGTTCCCTTGGTCTCAAGGGCATCAACACGCAGGTCGTCAAGGAGGACCGCCCCGAGTTCCGCGGCATGGTGCACACCGTCCGCCACCTCGTGTCGGTCGAGGAGGTCGACTGATCATGGCGGAGAACAACCCGCTCAAGATCCACAACCTCCGTCCCGCCCCCGGCGCCAAGACCGCCAAGACCCGTGTCGGTCGTGGTGAGGCGTCGAAGGGTAAGACGGCCGGTCGTGGTACCAAGGGCACGAAGGCCCGTTACCAGGTTCCGGAGCGCTTCGAGGGTGGCCAGATGCCCCTCCACATGCGCCTCCCGAAGCTGAAGGGCTTCAAGAACCCGTTCAAGACCGAGTTCCAGGTCGTGAACCTCGACAAGCTGTCCGCGCTGTACCCCGAGGGTGGCGAGGTCACCGTCGAGGGCCTCGTGGCCAAGGGTGCCGTTCGCAAGAACAGCCTCGTCAAGGTCCTCGGCCAGGGCGAGATCTCCGTGGCGCTGCAGGTGACGGTCGACGCCGTCTCCGGCTCCGCCAAGGAGAAGATCACCGCCGCCGGCGGTACCGTCACCGAGCTCGTCTGAACCCTTCAGGCGTCTCGATGACTTGAGCGATCCCGACCGGGGATGCCCCACAAAAGGGGTATCCCCGGTTGGTCGTTCCAAGGGAAGTACTCCCGCCGGTAAGGTGGCCTGCGCTGCCCTCTTTCCCGAGTGCGTCGCATGAGGCACTCTGAGCGGCGGTCCACCGTTACTCACGTAGCCGTCCACTTATCAGTCGTCAGTCGAACCTCAAGACCGTCACCCTTGACGCAGTAGCGCGGGGGTCGCAGGAGGCACCGTGCTCACCGCGTTCGCCCGGGCGTTCAAGACGCCCGACCTGCGCAAGAAGCTGCTCTTCACGCTCGGCATCATCGTGGTGTACCGACTCGGTACCCACATCCCCATTCCAGGCGTCGACTACAAGAACGTCCAGGAGTGCGTGGACCAGGCGTCCGGCAACCAGGGTCTCTTCGGCCTGGTCAACATGTTCAGCGGTGGCGCCCTGCTGCAGATCACGGTCTTCGCGCTCGGCATCATGCCGTACATCACGGCGAGCATCATTCTGCAGCTGCTGACCGTGGTCATCCCGCGCCTGGAAGCCCTCAAGAAGGAGGGCCAGGCGGGTACCGCGAAGATCACGCAGTACACCCGCTACCTGACCATCGCGCTCGCCATCCTCCAGGGCACCGGCCTCGTCGCCACCGCCCGCAGTGGCACCCTGTTCTCGGGCTGCACCGTCGCCGGCCAGATCGTGCCCGACCAGTCGATCTTCACCACCATCGTCATGGTCATCTGCATGACCGCCGGTACGGCCGTCGTCATGTGGCTCGGCGAGCTGGTCACCGACCGCGGCATCGGCAACGGCATGTCGATCCTGATGTTCATCTCGATCGCAGCGACCTTCCCCTCCGCCCTGTGGGCCATCAAGAAGCAGGGCGACCTGGCGGGCGGCTGGATCGAGTTCGGCACCGTCATCGCCGTCGGCCTCGTCATGGTCGGCCTGGTGGTCTTCGTGGAGCAGGCCCAGCGCCGCATCCCGGTCCAGTACGCGAAGCGCATGATCGGCCGCCGCTCCTACGGCGGCACCTCGACGTACATCCCGCTCAAGGTGAACCAGGCGGGCGTCATCCCCGTCATCTTCGCCTCGTCGCTGCTCTACATCCCGGCCCTGATCGTCCAGTTCTCGAACTCGCAGGCGGGCTGGGCGACCTGGATCACGAAGAACCTCGCGGACACGGCAGCGACGCCGCACATCATTCTGTACTTCTTCCTGATCGTCTTCTTCGCCTTCTTCTACGTGGCCATCTCGTTCAACCCCGAGGAAGTCGCGGACAACATGAAGAAGTATGGTGGCTTCATCCCGGGCATCCGGGCTGGCCGACCGACCGCTGAGTATCTGAGCTACGTACTCAACCGGATCACCTGGCCGGGTTCGCTGTACTTGGGTCTGATCGCTCTCGTCCCGACAATGGCGTTGGCTGGTTTCGGGGCAAACCAGAACTTCCCGTTCGGCGGCACCAGCATCCTGATCATCGTGGGTGTCGGTCTCGAGACGGTGAAGCAGATCGAGAGCCAGCTCCAGCAGCGCAATTACGAAGGGTTCCTCCGCTGATGCGAATCGTCCTCGTCGGGCCGCCGGGCGCCGGAAAGGGAACGCAGGCCACCCGCCTTGCCGAGACGCTGCACATTCCGCACATCTCCACGGGCGACCTGTTCCGCGCGAACATCAGCCAGCAGACCGAACTGGGCAAGCTCGCGAAGTCCTACATGGACGCCGGCAACCTCGTACCCGACGAGGTCACCATCGCCATGGCGAAGGACCGGATGGAGCAGCCCGACGCCGAGGGCGGCTTCCTCCTGGACGGCTTCCCGCGCAACGTCTCCCAGGCCGAGGCGCTGGACGAGCTGCTCGAGACCGAGGACATGAAGCTCGACGCGGTGCTGGACCTGGAGGCCCCGGAGGACGAGGTCGTCAAGCGGATCGCCGGCCGGCGCGTCTGCCGCAACGACTCGGCCCACGTCTTCCACGTGACGTACACCCCGCCGAAGAAGGAAGGCGTCTGCGACGTCTGCGGCGGCGAGTTGTACCAGCGGGACGACGACTCCGAGGAGACGGTCCGCAAGCGGCTGGAGGTCTACCACACGCAGACCGAGCCGATCATCGACTACTACAAGGCGCAGGGCCTGGTCGCCACCATCGCGGCCACCGGCGCCGTGAACGAGGTCACGCGCCGTGCGCTGGAGGCGCTCAAGCGCGACCAGTAGTGCATCGCCCGGCTGCAGCCGCGGTCCCTCGCTCGGGGGGCCGCGGCTGTGCTGTGGGCGGGGCGGCCCCGCCCCGTATTGTTGAGAGAGTCCTCGTCCCGTCCCCACCGGTCCAGTCCAGAAAGGCCGCAGCCCCCATGGTGCAGATCAAGAACCCCGAGCAGATCGCCAAGATGCGCGAGGCGGGGCTGGTCGTCGCCGCCATCCACGCGGCCACCCGTGAGGCCGCCGTGCCCGGCGCGACGACGAGGGACCTGGACCAGGTCGCCCGCAAGGTCCTCGCGGAGCACGACGCGAAGCCGAACTTCCTCGGCTACGGCGGCTTCCCGGCCACCATCTGCACGTCCGTGAACGAGGTGGTCGTCCACGGCATCCCGTCCGACGAGGTGGTCCTCAAGGACGGCGACGTCATCTCCATCGACTGCGGCGCCATCATCGACGGCTGGCACGGCGACGCCGCCTACACGGCCTTCGTGGGCTCCGGCCACTCCCCGGAGCTGGTCGAGCTGTCCCGGGTGACCGAGGAGTCGATGTGGGCGGGGATCGCGGCCATGAAGCAGGGCAACCGCCTGGTGGACGTCTCCCGGGCCATCGAGACCTACATCCGCCGCCAGCCCAAGCCCGGCGGCGGCAAGTACGGCATCGTCGAGGACTACGGCGGCCACGGCATCGGCACCGAGATGCACATGGACCCGCACCTGCTGAACTACGTCGAGCGCAAGCGCGGCAAGGGACCCAAGCTCGTCCCCGGTTTCTGCCTGGCCATCGAGCCGATGGTGTCCCTCGGCACCCCGCGCACGGAGGTCCTCGAGGACGAGTGGACGGTCGTCACGACCGACGGCACCTGGTCCTCCCACTGGGAGCACTCGGTGGCCCTGACGGAGCAGGGCCCGCTGGTCCTGACGGCGCCCGACGGGGGCCGGGCGAAGCTGGCGGAGCTGGGCATCACGGCGGCTCCCGATCCGCTCGCGTGAGGGATCGGTACCGAGGCCGGGGCCTTTGCATAACGATCTCGCATCCGGGGCAGACTCCCCCGTTTCGCCTTTCCGGGGGTGCTGACGTAGACTGACTCGTCGGCTCCCGTGCATCCGCATGTCTTGAGGATTGCAGGGTGAGTCGATCAAGGTAGTCGATTCGAAGGGCGAAGCGTGGCCAAGAAGCAAGGTGCCATCGAGATCGAGGGCACTGTCGTCGAGTCTCTTCCGAACGCCATGTTCAAGGTCGAGCTCCAGAACGGCCACCAGGTCCTGGCACACATCAGCGGCAAGATGCGCATGCACTACATCCGCATCCTCCCTGACGACCGGGTCGTGGTGGAGCTGTCTCCGTACGACCTGACGCGTGGCCGGATCGTCTACCGGTACAAGTAGATCTTGCCCACGCCCCGTGTGCGCTGCACGCGGGTCCGACGGCAACTGACCCGGAGAACCTCACACCCATGAAGGTCAAGCCGAGCGTCAAGAAGATCTGCGACAAGTGCAGGGTGATCCGCCGTCACGGTCGGGTCATGGTCATCTGCGACAACCCGCGCCACAAGCAGCGCCAGGGCTGACGCCTGACCGTTCCCTCCGCGATTCGCAGGACTTCGCGCGACGCGAGCTGAACATGTTCATACGCAGGACCCGGACGAGTGATCGTCCGACACCCCCGGTTCGGAGGCTGGGGACCCGAGTCGTACCAAGTCTTCGGCTGTCTCTCCTGAGCAGCGTGAAGGCGCCGGCGGCCGGGATCCGGTTCTGTGGAAGACCTCCGACAACCAACTGGAGCCATTGAATGGCACGCGTTTCCGGTGTTGACATCCCGCGCGAAAAGCGCGTGGAGATCGCCCTCACCTACGTGTTCGGCATCGGCCGGACTCTCTCGCAGCAGACGCTCGCCGCCGTCGGCGTGGACCCGAACACCCGTGTTCGGGACCTCTCCGAGGAGCAGCTCGTCGCGATCCGCGAGTTCGTCGACAACAACATCAAGACCGAGGGTGACCTCCGTCGCGAGATCCAGGCCGACATCCGCCGCAAGGTCGAGATCGGTACCTACCAGGGTCTCCGCCACCGTCGTGGCCTGCCCGTCCGCGGTCAGCGCACCAGCACGAACGCCCGTACCCGCAAGGGCCCGCGTCGCGCCATCGCCGGCAAGAAGAAGCCGGGCAAGAAGTAGTCCGCAGCGGACTCGCCGTCCAGCGGTCTTCGCTGTAGGACCGACCACCTCCCGTAGGAGAACGACATGCCCCCCAAGGGACGTCAGGGCGCGACCAAGAAGGTGCGCCGCAAGGAAAAGAAGAACGTCGCTCACGGCCACGCGCACATCAAGAGCACGTTCAACAACACGATCGTGTCCATCACGGACCCGACCGGCAATGTGATCTCCTGGGCCTCCGCCGGCCACGTCGGCTTCAAGGGCTCCCGGAAGTCCACGCCGTTCGCCGCGCAGATGGCCGCCGAGTCGGCTGCCCGTCGCGCGCAGGAGCACGGCATGCGCAAGGTCGACGTCTTCGTCAAGGGCCCGGGTTCCGGTCGTGAGACCGCCATCCGCTCCCTGCAGGCGACCGGCCTCGAGGTCGGCTCCATCCAGGACGTCACGCCGACCCCGCACAATGGCTGCCGCCCCCCGAAGCGCCGTCGCGTCTGATCTCGCTTCACCGCTTCACGAGGGTTTTCCGGGCGGTACGGCTCTTTCGGGTCGTACCGCCCGTACCCTTGCAGTACAAGTCGGGCGTCAAATAGCGGGCGCCCCTGACTGAAGGATCACCACATGCTGATCGCTCAGCGTCCCTCGTTGACCGAAGAGGTCGTCGACGAGTTCCGCTCCCGGTTCGTCATCGAGCCGCTGGAGCCGGGCTTCGGCTACACCCTCGGCAACTCCCTCCGCCGGACCCTCCTGTCCTCGATCCCGGGTGCGGCGGTCACGTCGATCCGTATCGACGGTGTCCTGCACGAGTTCACCACCGTGCCGGGCGTCAAGGAGGACGTCACCGACCTGATCCTCAACATCAAGCAGCTGGTCGTCTCCTCGGAGCACGACGAGCCCGTCGTGATGTACCTGCGCAAGCAGGGCCCGGGTCTGGTCACCGCCGCCGACATCGCGCCCCCGGCCGGTGTCGAGGTGCACAACCCCGACCTCGTCCTCGCCACGCTCAACGGCAAGGGCAAGCTGGAGATGGAGCTGACCGTCGAGCGCGGTCGCGGCTACGTCTCCGCCGTGCAGAACAAGCAGGTCGGTCAGGAGATCGGGCGCATCCCGGTCGACTCGATCTACTCGCCGGTCCTCAAGGTCACGTACAAGGTCGAGGCCACGCGTGTCGAGCAGCGCACCGACTTCGACAAGCTGATCGTCGACGTCGAGACCAAGCAGGCGATGCGTCCCCGTGACGCCATGGCCTCCGCGGGCAAGACCCTGGTCGAGCTGTTCGGTCTCGCCCGCGAGCTGAACATCGACGCCGAGGGCATCGACATGGGCCCGTCCCCGACGGACGCCGCCCTCGCCGCCGACCTGGCGCTGCCGATCGAGGAGCTGGAGCTCACCGTTCGGTCGTACAACTGCCTCAAGCGCGAGGGCATCCACTCCGTGGGTGAGCTCGTCGCCCGCTCGGAGGCGGACCTGCTCGACATCCGCAACTTCGGTGCGAAGTCGATCGACGAGGTCAAGGCGAAGCTCGCGGGCATGGGGCTGGCGCTGAAGGACTCGCCTCCCGGATTCGACCCGACCGCCGCCGCGGACGCCTTCGGCGCCGACGACGACGCGGACGCCGGGTTCGTGGAGACCGAGCAGTACTGAGAGCCCGGTTCGGCGGTTCGATTGCGACTGCCGGCCGGCTGCGGCTGGTCGCGCAGTTCTCCGAGCCCCTTCGGGGCGCGGATCCTCCGGGGCGTCTGCGAAGACGCCCCGGATCTCCGACAGGCGGCCGCCTGCTCGGATACTGACCTCGGTACCTGATACGGCCGGGGCAGACACCTAGGAGAAACATCATGCCGAAGCCCACCAAGGGTGCCCGTCTGGGCGGCAGTGCCGCGCACGAGAAGCTGCTCATCGCGAACCTCGCGAAGTCGCTGTTCGAGCACGGCCGCATCACCACCACCGAGGCGAAGGCGCGCAAGCTGCGTCCGTACGCCGAGCGTCTGGTCACCAAGGCGAAGAAGGGCGACCTTCACAACCGCCGTCAGGTGCTCCAGGTGATCTCGGACAAGAGCGTCGTCCACACGCTCTTCACCGAGATCGGCCCGCGCTACGAGAACCGTCCCGGTGGTTACACCCGGATCACCAAGATCGGTAACCGCCGTGGCGACAACGCGCCCATGGCCGTCATCGAGCTGGTCGAGGCGCTGACCGTGGCCCAGGAGGCCACCGGTGAGGCCGAGGCCGCGACGAAGCGTGCCGCCAAGGACGCGGAGGGCTCCGCCGAGGTGTCCGAGACCAAGGTCGACACGACCAAGGCCGACGACGAGGCTCCGGCCGAGGAGTCGAAGGACGCGTAAGCGTTCCGGCCGCGGGTCCGTCCTTTTCAAGGGCGGGCCCGCTTTCGTTTCGGCTGAGAGGATCTCTGGGTGAGTGACGAAGTGGAGCCCGGGTTCGTGCGGGTGCGGCTGGACCTCTCCTACGACGGGAGCGAGTTCTCCGGCTGGGCCAAGCAGGCCGGTGGGCGGCGCACCGTGCAGGGGGAGATCGAGGACGCGCTGCGGACCGTGACCCGGTCGCACCGGACGTACGAGCTGACCGTGGCGGGGCGCACCGACGCCGGGGTGCACGCCCGGGGGCAGGTCGCGCACGTCGATCTTGAGCGCGAGGTGTGGGCCGAGCACCACGGGAAGCTGCTCAAGCGGCTCGCCGGGCGGCTGCCCAGGGACGTGCGGGTCTGGGCGCTGCGTGAGGCGCCCAGCGGCTTCAACGCCCGCTTCTCGGCGGTCTGGCGGCGCTACGCCTACCGCGTGACCGACAACCCGGGCGGCGTCGATCCGCTGCTGCGCGGTCATGTGCTCTGGCACGACTGGCCGTTGGACGTGGACGCCATGAACGAGGCCGCCCGCGGACTGCTCGGGGAACACGACTTCGCCGCGTACTGCAAGAAGCGGGAGGGCGCCACCACCATCCGCACGCTGCAGGAGCTGAGCCTGGTGCGGGGCGCGGACGACGGGATCGTCACCGCCACCGTGCGGGCCGACGCCTTCTGCCACAACATGGTGCGCTCGCTGATCGGGGCGCTGCTGTTTGTCGGCGACGGCCACCGTCCGCCGGACTGGCCGGCGAAGGTGCTGGCGGCGGGCGTACGGGACTCCGCCGTGCACGTCGTACGGCCGCACGGGCTGACCCTGGAGGAGGTCGGCTACCCGGCCGACGAACTGCTGGCGGCCCGCAGCAGGGAGGCGCGCAACAAGCGGTCGCTGCCGGGGGCCGGCTGCTGCTGAGCGCGCCGGCCCGCGCGGGCGCCGGGGCGGTGGGGCTCAGCCCTCCGCCGCCGCCGAAGCCTGGGCCTGGCCGCGCCGGCGGATCTGCTGGAAGGCGAACTCGGCCAGGTCGTCACCGGCCCGGAACACCTCGGTGGACTTCTCGGTGACGTCCTTGCCGCCCGTGAAGCCGGCGACGGTGAAGTAGGCGTAGCGGCCGTAGGAGTTGGTGGTGGAGCGGCAGACGGCGCCGGTGCAGAAGGACTTGACGCCGCCGCCGGACAGGGAGCGCACGATGCTCTTCTCGTCGGCGTCCTTCTTCGCCTTCGCGGCCTGCGCCTCCTCGTCGAAGACGGCGACGCCGACCGTCACGGCGGTGTCGCCCTGGGTGTAGGTGACGCGGATCAGGCGCGTGCACTTGTTGGTGTCGAGCACCTTGGGGAGGGTGCCCTGGACGGCGGAGCCGCACGTGCGGGTGTCGGCCGTCGGGCCCTTCTTGTACACCGTCTCGCCCATGGTCAGCTGCGTGCCGGGGAAGAGCAGGTCGGGGCTGAGCGGGGCCTTGTCCTTCTTGGCGCTGGAGACGAAGTCCTTCGGGTCCAGCGGCGGCGGCGCGCTGGTCGGGGCGAAGGAGGGATCGGTCGCCGACGCGCTGGGTATGTCCGCCGCCGAGGGGAGCTGCGAGGCGGGGCCGTCGGAGGCCTGGTCGGAGCCGCCCGCGGAGACGACGGCCACGGCCACGGCGCCGGCTATCGCCACGGTGGCCAGCGCGCCGCCGCCGATGAACAGCAGCCGGCGCCGCCTGGCGCGGGCCTCGGAGGCGTCGGCGAGGGCCGCCCAGTCCGGGGTGCTGCCGCTGTCACCACTGTTCCAGGGCTGCTGCTGCGGTTGCGGCTGCTGCTGCGGCTGCTGCGATTGCGGTTTCCAGGGATCCCACTGCGACTGAGGTCCCCCCTGCCCAAAGCTCATGGGGCGCATCTTAGACGGGCCGGGTGGCGTGCTGGTGCCGGTGTTCAGGGGGCGCAGGGCCTAGCGTTCCGGGCATGCGGACGGGCAAAAGCGACATGTCGGGGTGGTTGGTGCGACCGGCGGGCGGGCACCTGTGGGCGGTGCTCGGGGTGGTCCTCGCGGCCTGCGCCGGCCACGCGGCGCGGGTGGCTCCGGGCGGTGGGATGGACAACGCGATCGTCGTGCGGGCCGCCTGCACCTGGCTGGACGGCGGCTCCCCGTACGACGACCCGCACTTCCTCTACCTGCCGAGCGCGGTCCTGGCCGCCGTGCCGCAGGCGCTGCTGCCCGCCGGGGTGCTGCGGGTCCTGGTTCCGTGCGCGGTGACGGCCCTCCTGGCCCTGGCCTGGGCCTGCGCGCTGCGCCTGCACCGGGTGCCGCTCGGCAGCCGGCTCGCGGTGCTCGGGCTGACCGGTCTCACGCTGGGCTTCGCGCCGTTCGGGCACCTGGTGCGGCTCGGCAACTGGACGGTGACGGCGGCGGTGGCGCTCCCGCTCTGCCTGCTGCTGGCGAGCCGGGGGAGGTGGACGGCGGCGGGCGCGGTGATCGGTGCGGCCGTGGCGCTCAAGCCGCTGCTCGCGCCGGTCGTCCTGCTCTTCGTCTTCGCCGGACGGTGGCGGGCGCTGGCGGCGGCGGTCCTGGTGCCCGCGCTGGCCTCCGGGGCCGCGGCGCTCGCGATGCCCGACCCGGCCGGCTTCTTCACCCGCACCCTGCCCTTCCTGCTCCACGGCGACGACGGCTTCGTACGGCTCTACGAGGCGTCCCCGGCCGCCGTGCTGCCCAGGCTCGGGGTGCCGCAGCCGCTCGCGCAGGGGCTCGCGGCGGCGGGGGCCTGCGCCGGGGTGCTCTGCGCGTACCGGCGCTGGCGCCGCGCGGACCCCGGGCCGCTGCGGCTCGCGGAGACCGGCGCTGGCCTGATGCTCGCGGCGTTCCTCGTCTCCCGGCCGTCCTACGACCACTACCTCCTGGTCGCCCTGCCGCTGCTGCTCGCCGGGCTGCCGTACGCCGGTTCCGTGGCCCGCGGGGTGTGGTTCTGGATCGCCCTGGTGCCCCAGGTGCCGGGGACGGGCTGGCCCTGGCTGGAGTCGGAGCGGCGGCGGGCGTTCCGGGACGCGTTCACCCTGTGTGTGCTCGCGGTGACGGTCGCCCGGCAGGCCCGGTCGGGTGCGGCGGACTCCGGCGGCGCAGTGGTGCCGCCGGAGCGGGCGCCGGAGCCCGAGCGGGCCCCCGCGGCCCCGTTTTGACCGGGCCGCCGGGGCCCGGGTATTCTGCACAGCTGTATGTGTATTGGCTTGCTCATTCTCACGTGAGGGGCCCTTACACCGGTCCACCGGGACCGATGACCAGCGACTCGCACGCGGTATGCGTCACCGCAGTGCGGTCAGGGCTGTCGTGATCGTCTTCGGTGACCATGTCAGGACCACTCACTGAAGAAGCGAAGGCTACGAACCGTGCGTACGTACAGCCCCAAGCCCGGCGATGTGACGCGCCAGTGGCACGTCATCGACGCCCAGGACGTCGTCCTGGGGCGTCTGGCCTCCACCACGGCCTCCATCCTGCGCGGCAAGCACAAGCCGATCTACGCGCCCCACGTCGACACCGGTGACTTCGTCATCATCATCAACGCCGACAAGGTGCACCTCTCCGGCAACAAGCGGACCCAGAAGATGGCGTACCGCCACTCCGGCTACCCGGGCGGTCTGCGCTCCGTGCGCTACGACGAGCTGCTCGACAAGAACCCGGAGAAGGCCATCGAGAAGGCCGTCAAGGGCATGCTCCCGAAGAACTCCCTGGGCCGTCAGATGCTCTCGAAGCTGAAGGTCTACAAGGGTGACCAGCACCCGCACGGCGCGCAGCAGCCGCAGCCGTTCGAGATCACCCAGGTCGCGCAGTAATTCCGGCCACCCCCTAAGACTGAAGAGAATCTGAGGAGCATCGTGGCCGAGACCACTGCCGAGCAGCCGCTCGAAGAGATCGACATCGACAGCTACACCACCGAGTCCGAGGTGCCCGTCGAGGGCGAGTACACCTCGGAGTCCATGGCCTCCGCGTTCGGCGAGCCCCAGCCGGCCGCCGGCCTGGGCCGTCGCAAGAACGCCATCGCCCGTGTCCGGATCGTTCCGGGCACCGGCAAGTGGAAGGTCAACGGGCGCACGCTCGAGGACTACTTCCCGAACAAGGTGCACCAGCAGGAAGTCAACGAGCCCTTCAAGGTGCTCGAGCTGGACAACCGCTACGACGTCATCGCCCGCATCTCGGGTGGCGGCGTCTCCGGTCAGGCCGGTGCGCTCCGTCTCGGTGTCGCCCGCGCGCTGAACGAGGCCGACGTGGACAACAACCGCGGCGCGCTCAAGAAGGCCGGTTACCTGACCCGTGACGACCGTGCGGTCGAGCGGAAGAAGGCCGGTCTGAAGAAGGCCCGCAAGGCTCCGCAGTACAGCAAGCGCTAAGTCGCACCCGCTGTACTCCGAACGCCCCGGCGGCACGCCACTGTGCTGCCGGGGCGTTCGTTTATCCCCGTCGTGGGGCGTATAACGGCACAAGACGTTCAGACGCTCAGAGGCTGAAATCTTGAGATGTCGAGATGTTCAGATGCCGAGACGTTCGAGTGTTGAGAAGCTCAAAGGCTTGTGTGATCGGATGGCCGGGCGGGTGGGTTACGACGCGAGGCCGTGACCTCGGGAGCCGACTGCGCGGGCCGCACCCGCGGCCGCTCCCGGAATTGACGTTTCCTCAGGAGGACAAGTGGGACGACTCTTCGGCACGGACGGCGTGCGCGGCGTCGCCAACGCGGATCTGACGGCCGAGCTGGCGCTCGGGCTCTCCGTCGCCGCGGCGCACGTACTGGCCGAGGCGGGCACCTTCGCCGGCCACCGGGCGACCGCGGTGGTCGGCCGCGACCCGCGCGCCTCCGGGGAGTTCCTGGAAGCCGCCGTGGTCGCGGGCCTGGCCAGCGCCGGCGTGGACGTGCTGCGCGTGGGCGTGCTGCCGACGCCCGCCGTGGCCCACCTCACCGGCGCGCTCGGCGCGGACCTCGGCGTGATGCTCTCCGCCAGCCACAACGCCATGCCCGACAACGGCATCAAGTTCTTCGCCCGCGGCGGTCACAAGCTCGCCGACGAGCTGGAGGACCGCATCGAGTCCGTCTACGCCGAGCACCGCACCGGCGCCCCCTGGGACCGCCCGACCGGCGCCGGCGTCGGCCGCGTCCGCGACTACGACCAGGGGCTCGACCAGTACGTCGCCCACCTCGTCGGCGTCCTTCCGAACCGCCTCGACGGTCTGAAGATCGTCCTCGACGAGGCGCACGGCGCGGCCTCCCGCGTCTCGCCGGAGGCGTTCGCCCGGGCCGGCGCCGAGCTGGTGACCATCGGAGCGGTGCCCGACGGCCTCAACATCAACGACGGCTGCGGCTCCACCCACCTCGACCTGCTCAAGGCCGCCGTCGTCGAGCACGGCGCCGACCTCGGCATCGCCCACGACGGCGACGCCGACCGGTGCCTGGCCGTGGACCACACCGGCGCGGAGGTCGACGGCGACCAGATCCTCGCCGTGCTGGCGCTGGCGATGCGGGAGCGCGAGGCGCTGCGCGAGGACACCGTCGTGGCGACCGTCATGTCCAACCTGGGCTTCAAGCTGGCCATGGAGCGCGAGGGCATCCGGTTCGTGCAGACGGCGGTCGGCGACCGGTACGTCCTGGAGGAGATGAAGGAGCACGGCCTCGCCCTCGGCGGCGAGCAGTCGGGACACGTCATCATCCTCGACCACGCCACCACCGGCGACGGCACGCTGACCGGCCTGATGCTGGCCGCGCGGGTCGCGCAGAGCGGCCGTACGCTGCGGGACCTCGCGTCGGTCATGGAGCGGCTGCCGCAGGTACTGATCAACGTGCCGGACGTGGACAAGTCGCGGGTGACGAGCTCTGCCGAGCTGGCGACCGCCGTGGCCGAGGCGGAGCGGGAGCTGGGCAGCACCGGGCGGGTGCTGCTGCGGTCCTCGGGGACCGAGCCGCTCGTGCGGGTCATGGTGGAGGCCGCGGACATCGAGCAGGCTCGGTCTGTCGCCGGGCGGCTGGCCGATGTCGTGAAGTCTGCGTTGGGGTAGTTCGGCGGGATCGGGTCGGGGCCGGGCCGGGCCGGGTCGGGGACGGGGGTTCTGTGCTTCGCGGGCTGCGGGTTCGTCGTGGCTGGTCGCGTCCGCGCGGCGGAGCCGCACATCAGCAGCGCCCCGCGCCCCTGGGTTGGTGCCCTCACCCGGAGTCGTCGGGTTTGGTCAGTCGGTTGCGCCGGGTCGACCAGAGTGCCTTCTGGGCCAGCAGCGTCAGGGTGCCGGCCAGGACGATGCCGGCCAGGTTGAGGAGGAGCTGTTCGGTGGAGCCCACCGTCTGCTTCGTGTCGCCGAGGCTCAGGGCCACGGCCGCGTTCGCGGCGGCCGGGACCGTGGTGACCGAGATGGCGACGCCCACCAGGGCACCGGACTTCGCCGAGGTCAGGGAGAGCGTGCCCGCGACGCCGGCCAGGACCGCCACCACGAAGGAGAAGGCGTCCGGCGCGTAGACGAAGCCGGTGTTGGGCCGCTCGCCCTCCAGCTTGGCCTCGCTGAAGAGGCCGAACGCCGCCATGATCCAGCTGAAGCCCACCGTCACCGCCATCGCCGCCGCGAACCCCACCAGCAGGGCCGTCAGGGAGCGCAGGGCGAGGCGCGGGGCGCGCTGGACGATCGCCGTGCAGATGCCGGCGAGGGGGCCGAACTCCGGGCCGACCGCCATCGCGCCCACGATCAGGATGGCGTTGTCGAGGACGACACCGCAGGCCGCGATCATCGTGGCCAGCGTGATGAAGGCGACGTAGGTGACGGAGAGGGTCGACTCCTCGTGCGTCGCCTCCTCCAGCTGCTCCCACAGCACCGCGTCGGCCGCCTCGCCGGGCGCGTCCCGTTCCGCCCGGTCGGCGCGCTCCGACAGGGACAGGGCGATGTTCTCGGCGGTGATGGCGCCGCAGCTCTCCAGGCCAAGCCCGCGCAGGCCGTTGATGAGTTCGTCGCCGGCCTCGCGGGCCACGTCGCACATGACGACGTCGCCCTCGGGGTCGCGGGCGGCGCCCGGCAGGACGACGAGGTGGGTGGTGCCGACCGTGCGGCCGATCAGGTGGACCACCTCGTCGGTGCGGTCGGCCGGGGCGATCACGCGCAGCTGCAGCATCCGGTATTTCTACCGCCGGGGGGCGGCTCGCGTCACAACTTCCGCAGGCTGAGGCGCTGCACCTTGTGGTCCGGGCCCTTGCGCAGCACCAGGGTGGCCCGGCCCCGGGTGGGGGCCACGTTCTCCACCAGGTTCACCTTGTTGATGGTGCGCCAGGTGGTGCGGGCGTAGTCGAGGGCCTCCTCCTCCGACACCTGGGTGTACTTGCGGAAGTACGAGGACGGGTTCTGGAAGGCGGTCGCACGCAGCTTGCGGAAGCGGCTGAGGTACCAGCGCTCGATGTCCTCGGTGCGCGCGTCGACGTACACGCTGAAGTCGAAGTAGTCGGCGAGGCCGACCCTGGTGCGGCCGTCCTTGCCGGGCAGGGCGGGCTGGAGGACGTTGAGGCCCTCGACGATCAGGATGTCGGGGCGGCGGACGACGAGCCGCTGGTCCGGGACGATGTCGTAGATGAGGTGGGAGTAGACGGGCGCGGTCACCTCCGCCTTGCCCGCCTTGATGTCGGCGACGAAGCGGGTCAGGGCCCGGCGGTCGTACGACTCGGGGAACCCCTTCCGCGACATCAGGCCGCGCGCCTCCAGCTCCCGCGTCGGCAGCAGGAAGCCGTCGGTCGTGACCAGCTCCACGCGCGGGTGCTCGGGCCAGCGGGAGAGCAGCGCCTGGAGCAGGCGGGCGACGGTGGACTTGCCGACCGCGACCGAGCCGGCGACCCCTATCACGAAGGGGGTGCCGGACTGGGAGCCCTGCGCGCCGAGGAAGGTGTTCAGGGCGCCGCGCAGGCCGTCGGTGGCGCCGACGTAGAGGTTGAGGAGCCGGGAGAGCGGGAGGTAGATGTCCCGCACCTCGTCGAGGTCGATGACGTCGCCGAGGCCGCGCAGCTTCTCGACCTCCTCGGCGGTCAGCGGCAGCGGCGTCTTGTCGCGCAGCGCGCTCCACTCGGGGCGGGTGAGGTCGACGTAGGGAGTCGCCTCCGGCCGTTGCCGGTGGGCGCTCCGGGGCATCGAGGGGACCGGAGAGATCACAGTCCATTGTTAACGGGATTTGAACGGGGCGGCAGGTGGGCTGCGTCACGCCCGCCGGAGCGGACCCCGGACCCCGGAACCGATCACGGGATGGTCACGTCCGTGTACCGGCCGACTGATTATCGATCACCTGTGTGATTTCTGTGCGTACGGTTTACAAGATCGCGCGGAGCCCGGACCCGGGCCCCGGCGCCGTACCGGAACCCCTGATGAAAGAGTGCCGACGTGAGTTCGACCGCTGTCCGCCGCACCGCCCTCGCGGCGTCCGCCGCCGCCCTGGCCCTGCTTGCCACCGCCTGCGGCGGTTCGTCCGACGACGACGCCAAGGCCGGTGACGACAAGCCGGGGGCGGGTCAGTCGGCGTCCACGGGTGAGTCCGGCCGGTCCGCTCCGGCGGGCAAGGCCCTCACCGCGGCCGAACTGGAGAAGGTCGCTCTCGCGCAGGCCGACGTCAAGGACGGCGAGGTCACCACCGAGATCCCGGCGGAGGACGACGTCGCGAAGGACCAGATATCGACGAGCGACGAGGCCTGCGTACCGCTCGTGCACGCCCAGGGCGCGGTGGCCCAGGGCGAACCGGCGGCGGACGTGAAGCGCTCCTGGACGGGCCAGACGGAGGCGCCCTCCGAGAGCAAGGGCCCGGACGGGCAGGACATGACCACGCTCGACGTGAACCAGGTCATGCTGAACGTCGCCTCCTACGAGGACGGCGGCGCCGAGCAGGCGCTGAAGACGCTGAACGCCGCCGCCGAGAAGTGCGCGGGCGGCTTCGACGCCACCGTGGGCGGCGACAAGATGCGGGTCGCCGAGGTCACCGAGTCGGCCGCTCCCCAGGGTGGCGACGAGGGGTTCGCCGCCACCGTCGGCGTGGCCACCGGCCAGGACGCCAACGGGCTCATGAAGCTCGTCGTGATCCGCAAGGGCGCCACCGTCGCCTCCTTCGGCGTCGTCAACCTCTCCTCCGTGATGACCGGCGAGGACTTCGACGTCCCCTCGGACGTCATCGACGCGCAGGTCGCCAAGCTCGGCTGACGGCGGGGCGCGCAGGATGTTCGTACCCTGGTGGTAATTTCCGATTTCGGGCAGGGAACGCCCGCTTCGTACCCGCTTCACGGTCGATCTTGCTCGTAGGCTGCCGCTTATGTGCGGAATCGTGGGATACGTAGGGTCTCAGTCGGCGCTCGATGTCGTGATGGCCGGACTGAAGCGGCTCGAATACCGGGGCTACGACTCGGCGGGCGTCGCCGTGCCGGCGGACGGCGGCCTCGCCACCGCCAAGCGCGCCGGGAAGCTGGTCAACCTCGACAAGGAACTGTCCGAACACCCGCTGCCGGCCGCCGCGACCGGCATCGGCCACACCCGGTGGGCCACGCACGGAGGGCCCACCGACGCCAACGCCCACCCCCACCTCGACAACGCGGGCCGGGTGGCCGTGGTCCACAACGGCATCATCGAGAACTTCGCGCCGCTGCGGGCCGAACTCGCCGAGCGCGGCCACGACCTGCCCTCCGAGACCGACACCGAGGTCGTCGCCCACCTGCTCGCCGAGGAGTTCTCGGGCTGCGCCGACCTCGCCCAGGCGATGCGGCTGGTGTGCCGGCGCCTGGAGGGCGCGTTCACGCTGGTCGCGGTGCACGCCGACGCGCCGGACGTGGTCGTGGGCGCGCGCCGCAACTCGCCGCTCGTGGTGGGCGTGGGGGAGGGGGAGTACTTCCTCGCCTCCGACGTGGCGGCCTTCATCGCCCACACCCGGGACGCCGTCGAGCTGGGCCAGGACCAGGTCGTCGAGCTGAGCAGGGACGGCGTGACGGTCACCGGCTTCGACGGCACCCCGGCCGACGTGCGCTCCTACCACGTCGACTGGGACGCCTCGGCCGCCGAGAAGGCCGGCTACGCCTCCTTCATGCTCAAGGAGATCGCCGAGCAGCCGAAGGCCGTCGCCGACACCCTGCTCGGCCGCGTCGACGGCTCCGGCACGCTGAGCCTGGACGAGGTGCGCATCCCGCCGGGGGTGCTCCGGGAGACGAACAAGGTCGTCGTCATCGCCTGCGGTACGGCGTACCACGCGGGACTGATCGCCAAGTACGCCATCGAGCACTGGACGCGGATCCCCTGCGAGGTGGAGCTGGCCAGCGAGTTCCGCTACCGCGACCCCATCCTCGACCAGCAGACCCTGGTCGTCGCGATCTCCCAGTCCGGCGAGACCATGGACACCCTCATGGCCCTGCGCCACGCCCGTGAACAGGGCGCCAGGGTCCTGGCCATCTGCAACACCAACGGCTCGACGATCCCCCGCGAGTCCGACGCGGTCCTCTACACCCATGCCGGACCTGAGGTCGCCGTCGCCTCCACCAAGGCCTTCCTCACCCAACTGGTGGCCTGCTACCTGGTCGCCCTGTACCTCGGCCAGGCGCGCGGCACGAAGTACGGCGACGAGATCCGCGACGTCGTCCGCGACCTGGCGGGCATCTCCGGCGCCGTCGAGCGGGTCCTCGGGACCATGGAGCCGGTACGGGAACTGGCCCGCTCCCTCGCCCACAAGGACACGGTGCTCTTCCTCGGCCGGCACGTCGGCCACCCCGTCGCCCTCGAAGGCGCCCTGAAGCTCAAGGAACTGGCGTACATGCACGCCGAGGGCTTCGCGGCGGGCGAGCTGAAGCACGGGCCGATCGCGCTGATCGAGGAGGACCTGCCGGTCGTGGTCGTGGCGCCGTCCCCGCGCGGCCGCTCCGTCCTGCACGGCAAGATCGTGTCCAACATCCAGGAGATCCGCGCCCGCGGCGCCCGCACCGTCGTCATCGCCGAGGAGGGCGACGAGGCGGTCGTCCCGTACGCCGACCACCTGATCCGCGTCCCGGCCACCCCGACCCTGCTCCAGCCCCTGGTGGCCACGGTGCCCCTGCAGGTCTTCGCCTGCGAACTGGCGACGGCCCGCGGCAACGAGGTCGATCAGCCGCGCAACCTGGCGAAGTCGGTGACGGTGGAGTGAGCGGGCTTCAGGGCGTCGAGGAAGGTGATGAAGGCGGCGGGCGGGAAGGTGAGCGTCGCCGTCGCCGGGGTCTTGGAATCGCGGACGAAGGCGTGCGTGGGGGACTGGGCTATCTCCACGCAGGAATTGCCGTCGCCGGGACCTGAGTAGGACGACTTCCGCCAGTTGCCGGGGGTGTCCATGCGTATCTCACCGCTCCTTCGTCAATCTGTGGATGAAGTCGCGCGACTGGTCCGGGTCGAGCGACGCATCCTCCACCTTACGGAAGAGCGTTCGAAAAGCGCTGAGTTGATCCTCGGAGTCGATGAACGCCGTGCCGTGCGGTGCGTCGCGCGCGACCGTGTCCAGTCTCGGCACGGTGCCTCCCGCGTACACCATGGCGCTGGCGGCACCGGCGAACCCCTCAAGGTCGAGGGGAATGACCCGAACCGTGATGTTGTCCGCGTCCGCCAGATGCAGAAGGTGGTCGAGTTGCGCTCGTGAGGCGGCTCGATCGCTGACCATGATGCGCAGAGCGGCCTCGTGGACGACGGCCTCGTACGGGGTTTCGCGGAGGCACTCCTTCCTGCGCATGCGGTGCTGAACACGCAGCTCCAGTTCCTTCGGCGGCAACTCGGGGACGCGGTAGGAGAACACGGCGCGCGCGTAGTCCTCGGTCTGGAGAGGGCCGGGGACGAACAGGAACCCCACCTCCCGCAAGAAGGTGGCGTGATGTTCCAGTTCGGCGAGGTCGAGGAACGGGGTGGGCAGCAGCCAGCGGTACTCCTCCCACCAGCCGCGCGTCCGGTCGGTCGCCAACCTGACCAAAGCGTCGATCAAGTCCTCGTCCGTGCACCTGTAGTGGCCGGCGAGGCGGCGCAGACGGGCCTCGCTCACTCCCGCCAGGGCGATCTCGATCTGGCTGATCTGCACGGAGCTGACCCCGAGCAGCTCCCCAGCCTCGCGGGCCTTCAGCCCGGCGGCGTCGCGCAGCCTGCGCAGTTCGGTGCCCAACCGCTTCTGGCGTTCTGTTGGTTCGCGCCTCAGGGGCATCGACGGCTCCTCTCAACGCGCCTCGTTCGGGGTCAGATTACGCGATCCGCTTGCCCCGTATTGAAATAAAGGTCTACCGTCGGTGACGCATCGCACACTCTGCGAGACATCGGGGTGCCGGAAGCGCACCGCCCCGTCGTGCCCTGACGGCCGCGGCACTGCCACCCGCCCCGCGCGCACTCAACCACTTACTGCCGACGAGGAGTTGCCGCATGCCCGAAAGCGACCCGTGGGAGTACTCCCTCTATATCCCGAACGACCTCCGCGCCGTCACCGTCAGCCGCCGCACCCTCCGGCTCATCCTCACGATGCACGGCCTGATCGGCATGGTCGACCTCGCGGAACTCCTCGCCACGGAGCTGGTCGCCAACGCCGTACGGCACACCAAGGGCCCGGCCGCACTGCGGGTCCGCTGGACCGGCAACGGCGTACTCCGTATCGGCGCGTGGGACGCGGACCCGTCGCCGCCCGAACCGCCGCGGCCGTTCGACCGGGGGCCGAACGCGGAGGAGGGACGGGGGCTGGCGCTGGTGCGGGCCTGCGCCGATGTGTGGGGGTGGCAGCCGCTGGTCCGGGAGGGAAACCGGGGCAAGTACGTCTGGTGCGAACTCGGCTCTGCGGGGCCGGCGGCGTGAACGTTTCGTCGCCGCTCGAAAGAGTGAACGCATCGCGATCACCCGACAATCCGGTCCTCCTTCAGAAATAGATTGCGCGCATGGTCACATCCACCCACGAGACCTCGCACCGGATCTTCCAGGATCATCCGGAGGTTCTCGCCCCGATCTTCGAGGCGTTGGGGCTGCCGCCGCCCGCCAAGGCGGACATCGTGCCGCTGACCCCAGACGCCACGGAGCTCAAGCCGCTGGAGCGCCGTGTGGACACGGTGCTGCGGGTCGAGCCGTCGGAAGGGGAGCCGCCCTTCCTCCTGGCCGTCGAGGCCCAGACCCGCAGGGCGCCGGACAAGGGCGTCAACTGGGCGTACTACGTCGCCTACCTGCGGGCGAAGTTCGAGCTGCCGGTGCTGCTCGTGGCCGTCTGCCGCAGCAGGAAAACGGCACGCTGGGCCGCAGGTCCCTTCGAGTGCAAGGTCGGGCCCTGGTCGAGCCAGATCACCCGGCCCTTCGTCCTCGGCCCGGACAGTGTTCCGGAGATCACCGACGAGACGCTGGTGGCGGAGCAGCCGGCGCTGGCGACGTTCTCGGCGATCGTGCACAGCGAGAGCCGCGGAATCGACGCCATACTGAGTCTGCTGGCCCACGGAATGCGGGCGTTCGACGTGGCCACGGCCAAGTACTGGTCGGAAATGCTGGAAGTGGGCCTGGCGAACACCCCGGCCCGAGACAGGTGGAGGGAGCTGGAGAAGGTGGTTATTTCTTACTTCCCGGGCCGTGGAACGGTCTTCGAGGAGGCGTATTACGACGGGGAGGCCGCGGGCATGGCTGCGGGCAAGGCCGACGGCGTCCTGCGTGTCCTGGAGGGGCGTGGTCTCGCCGTTTCCGACGACGCGCGCACCCGCGTCAGCGACTGCACGGACCTCGACCGCCTCGACTTCTGGCTCGACCGGGCCGGGACGGTCGAGCAGGTGGAGGAGTTGTTCGACGGAATGCCGGACGAGCCGCAGGAAGAGCAGGGCTCGTAGCGAGCCGCTCGTCGGCCGAGTACAGCGCACTCCGACATCGGGTGTGCGGAGGGAGTCGGAGAAGGTGGTTATTTCTTACTTCCCGGGTCGTGGGACGGTCTTCGAAGAGGCCTACTACGACGGGGAAGCCAACGGGAAGGCCGCAGGGCTGACCCAGGGAATGGCCCAGGGCCTGGCCGAGGGGCTCGCCGAAGGCATGGTCAAGGGCATGGCCAGGGGCATGGCCGCGAGCATCGTGCGCGTCCTTGAAGCGCGCGGGCTCACCGTCTCCCACGAGGTGCGGGCCCGGGTCGTCGGGTGCACCGATCTCGCTCGCCTCGACTTCTGGCTCGGCCGCGTGGGGACGGTCGAGCAGGCGGAAGGGCTGTTCGCGATGCGGCCGGGCGAGCCGCCGGAGAAGCCCGCGTTGGAGTGAGCGGGGGGACTTCGTCCCCACCCACCGTTGGTCACCGTCGGTCAGTCCCCCCGTACGTCCCGCCAAGCCGCCGGGATTGCCTTCGCCACGTCGTGTGCCCCCGCGGGTGCGCCCCGGGCCGCCAGGCGGCCCGCCAGGCCGTGGAGGTACGCCGCCGTGCTCCCGGCGTCCAGGGCCGACAGGCCCGTCGCCAGCAGGGAGCCCGCGAGACCGGAGAGGACGTCCCCGCTTCCGGCGGTGGCCAGCCAGGACGTGCCCGTGGCGTTGACGCGGACCGGGCCTCCGTCCGGGGACGCGACCACCGTCGTCGAGCCCTTCAGCAGCACCGCCGCCCCGTACCGCGCCGCCAGTTCGCGGGCCGAGGACAGGCGGGCGCCCTCGACCTCCTCCCGGCTCACCCCCAGCAGCGCCGCCGCCTCGCCCGCGTGCGGGGTCATCAGGGTCGGGGCCGTGCGCGAGCGGACCGCCTCCGGATCGGCCAGGCGGAGGCCGTCCGCGTCGATCAGTACGGGTACCTCGGCCGCCAGGACCTCCGCCACCGTCGACGCGTCGTCACCGGCGCCCGGCCCGACCACCCACGCCTGCACCCGCCCCGCCCGCTTCGGACCCTCGTCGGACACCAGCGTCTCCGGGAAGCGGGCGATCACCGCGTCCCCCGCCGGACCGACATACCGCACCGCCCCCGCACCGCCCCGCAGCGCACCCGCGACGGCGAGCACGGCCGCGCCCGGATAACGGGCCGAACCGGCGGCGACGCCGACGACCCCGCGCCGGTACTTGTCGCTCTCCGCCCCCGGCACCGGCAGCAGCAGCGCCACGTCCGCGTGCTGCAACGCCTCCGCCTCGGCCGCCTCGGCGGGCAGGGCCAGGCCGATGTCCACCAGCCGCACCGCACCCGCGTACTCCCGCGCCGGATCGATCAGCAGCCCCGGCTTGTGTGCGCCGAACGTCACCGTCAGGTCGGCCCGGACCACCGCGCCCCGCACCTCCCCGGTGTCCGCGTCGACCCCGCTCGGCAGGTCGACGGCGACCACGGCGGCCCGCGAGCGCGCGGCGGCGTCCGCCAGCGGCACCGCCGCCTCCCGCAGCCCGCCCTTGCCGCCGATACCGACGATGCCGTCGAGGACGAGGTCGGCCCGCGCGATGTCCGCCGGCGCCGACTCGCCGCTCATCGTCCGGCCGCCCGCGCGGCGCAGCGCCGCCAGGCCGCCGCCGTGCGCCCGGTCCGGGGCGAGCAGCACCGCCGTCACGCCCGCCCCGCGCCGGGCCAGCCGCGCCCCGGCGTACAGGGCGTCGCCGCCGTTGTCACCGCTGCCGACCAGCAGCACGACCCGGCTGCCGTAGACCCGCCCGGCGACCCTTCCCAGCACCTGGGCGCAGGCGGCGGCCAGTCCGGCGGCCGCCCGTTGCATCAGCGCCCCCTCCGGCAGCCGGGCCATCAGCTCCCGTTCGGCGTTCCTGACCGTCTCCACGCTGTACGCAGTCCGCATGCCGTCGAGTCTTCCCCGTACGCCCGGAACACGCACGGCCCGCCGGACCCCGGGTCCGGGGATGGGGGACAGTTGACCCATGAGCGGCGGTGACGACGAGACGGCGCAGGTGATGACCTCGCTCGGGGCCCGCCTGCGCGCCATCCGGCAGGCCCGCGGGCTCACCCTGGCCCAGCTCGCCGCCGCCACCGGCATCTCCGTGAGCACGCTGTCCCGGCTGGAGTCGGGGCAGCGCGAGCCGGGGCTGCGCCACCTGCTGCCGCTCGCGCGGGCGCACCGGCTGCCGCTGGACGAACTCGTCGGCTCCCGGACCGGCGACCCCCGGGTCCACCCGCGGCCCTTCACCCGGCACGGGCAGACGTGGGTGCCGCTGACCCGGAACCCCAACGACGGGTTGCACGCCTACAAGCAGATCCTGCCCGCGCCCGCCGCTCCCCGGACCGAGCGGACGCCGCGCCCCGAGCAGGGGTCGCACGAGGGGCACGAGTGGCTGTACGTCCTCTCCGGCCGGCTGCTGCTCGCCCTCGGCGAGCACGACCTCGTCCTGACGGCCGGGCAGACGGCGGAGTTCGACACCCGCGTCCCGCACGGCATCGCCAACGCGGGGGACCGGCCCGTCGAGTGGCTCGCGCTGTACGGCGCCCAGGGCGAACGGATGCACATCCGGGTGCGGCCGACCGGCGGCTGACCGCCGTCGGACGCCGCGCCGGCCTCCGTGGGGTCCGACGGCCGTGCCTACGCGGCGGCCGTCCGGTGCGGCCGACCATCGTGCGGTCCGGTGTGCCCGGCCACCGGTTGCCCGGCGTTCACCGGCCGGCCGGCGATCGGCCGGCCTCCGCCCCGGGTGCTACCCCTCCGCGATCACCACCGCCGACGCGATCCCCGCGTCGTGGCTCAGCGACACGTGCCAGGACGCCACCCCCAGCTCCGCCGCCCGCTCCGCCACCGTCCCCGTCACCCGGAGCCTCGGCCGCCCGCCGTCCTCGACGTACACCTCGGCGTCCGTCCACAGCAGGCCGGCCGGTGCGCCCAGCGCCTTGGCCAGCGCCTCCTTCGCCGCGAAGCGGGCCGCGAGCGAGGCGGTGCCCCGGCGCTCCCCGCTCGGCAGCAGCAGCTCGCCCGGCAGGAAGAGCCGCCCCGCCAGCGCCGGTGTGCGCTCCAGCGACGCCCCGAACCGCTCGACCTCGGCCACGTCGATCCCGACCCCGATGATGCTCATGCCGGGAACCCTAGCCACCGCCGGGCGGCGCGGGGCGGGGGCGGGCGGGTGCTCTGAGAGACTGGGGGCACGATGAGTGAGACAGCTGCTCGGCGGGACGAGGTACTGCGCGCCCGGGCCGAGATCGACCTGGCCGCCCTGCGGGCCAACGTGCGCGTCCTGCGCGAACGGGCCCCCGGGGCGGCTCTCATGGCCGTCGTCAAGGCGGACGGCTACGGCCACGGCGCGATCCCCTGCGCCCGCGCGGCCGTCGGGGCCGGTGCGAGCTGGCTCGGTACCGCGACCCCGCAGGAGGCCCTCGCCCTGCGCGCCGGGGCCGGGCTGCCGGACGACGTACGGATCATGTGCTGGCTGTGGACGCCGGGCGGCCCCTGGCGGGAGGCGGTCGAGGCACGTCTCGACGTGTCCGTCAGCGGGATGTGGGCCATGGCGGAGGTCACCGCGGCGGCACGGGCGGCCGGGATGCCCGCACGGGTGCAGCTCAAGGCCGACACCGGGCTCGGCCGGGGCGGCTGCCAGCCCGGCGCGGACTGGGAGGAACTGGTCGGGGCCGCGCTGCGGGCCGAGGGGGAGGGGCTGCTGCGCGTCACCGGGCTCTGGTCCCACTTCGCCCGCGCCGACGAACCCGGCCACCCCTCCGTCGCCGCCCAGCTCACCCGCTTCCGGGAGATGACGGCCCGCGCCGAGCAGCGGGGCCTGCGCCCCGACGTGCGGCACATCGCCAACTCGCCGGCCACCCTCACCCTCCCCGACGCCCACTTCGACCTCGTACGCCCCGGCATCGCGATGTACGGCGTCTCGCCCAGCCCCGAGACCGGCACCTCCGCCGACTTCGGACTCCGCCCCGTGATGACGCTGGCCGCCTCCCTGGCCCTGGTCAAGCAGGTCCCCGGCGGCCACGGCGTCAGCTACGGGCACCACTACACGACCCCCGGCGAGACCACCCTCGGCCTCGTCCCGCTCGGCTACGCGGACGGCGTCCCGCGCCACGCCTCCTCCACCGGGCCCGTCCTCGTCGACGGCAAGTGGCGTACGGTCGCGGGACGGATCGCGATGGACCAGTTCGTCGTCGACCTGGGCGGGGACCGGCCCGAGCCCGGCGCGGAGGCGGTGCTGTTCGGACCCGGCGACCGCGGCGAGCCCACCGCCGAGGACTGGGCGCAGGCGGCGGGCACCATCGCGTACGAGATCGTCACCCGGATCGGCAGCCGCGTCCCGCGCGTCTACGTCAACGAGTGAGGCGTCGGTGGCGGGTGACGCGTCCGCGGCGATGCGCGTCCGGCTGAGACAGTGACCGGCATCGGGCATCCGTACGGCGACCCGGCCGCAGGCCGGCCCGGCGAAGAGGAGCGGGGTACGTGAGCGAGAGCAACGCGGAGGCCGTCGCGTCGGCCGTCGCCGCGGGCGGCTGGCGCCGCGCGACCGGCATCGCCGGTGTCGCGATAGGCGTGGTCGCGGCGGGCGCCGCGGCCGGTGTGGCGATAGAGCGGCTCACCGTCGGCCGCGGCATGCGCCAGAAGGCCCGGCTCGCCCTCGACTCGGCGGGCCCGTACGGCGGACTGCGCGGCACCCCCGGCACGGCGTACGCCGACGACGGCACCGAGCTGTACTACGAGGTCGACGACGCAGACGGTGGGGACGACGGGGACGGCGGTCCGGGCGGGGGCGGCGGAGACGGCGGGGGCACGGCGGGCCGGGCCGCGCTCACCGGGCGCCGCCGGCGGCTCTTCGGGCGCAGGGCACCCGCTCCCGTCACCGTCGTCTTCAGCCACGGTTACTGCCTCAACCAGGACTCCTGGCACTTCCAGCGGGCCGCCCTCAGGGGCGTCGTCCGCACCGTCCACTGGGACCAGCGCAGCCACGGCCGGTCCGGGCGGGGCGTGACCCAGGTGCGGGACGGCAGCCCCGTCACCATCGGGGAACTGGGCCGCGACCTGAAGGCCGTCATCGACGCCGCCGCGCCCGAGGGCCCGATCGTGCTGGTCGGGCACTCCATGGGCGGCATGACCGTGATGGCCCTCGCGGACGCGTTCCCCGAGCTGGTCCGCGAGCGGGTCGTCGGCGTCGCCCTCGTCGGCACGTCCTCCGGGCGGCTCGGCGAGGTCAACTTCGGGCTGCCGGTGGCCGGCGTCAACGCGGTGCGGCGAGTGCTGCCGGGCGTGCTCAAGGCGCTGGGGCAGCGGGCCGAACTGGTGGAGAAGGGGCGGCGGGCGACGGCCGACCTGTTCGCCGGAATCATCAAGCGGTACTCGTTCGCCTCCCGGGACGTCGATCCGGCCGTGGCCCGGTTCGCCGAGCGGATGATCGAGTCGACGCCGATCGACGTGGTCGCCGAGTACTACCCGGCGTTCAACGACCACGACAAGACCGACGCCCTCGCCGAGTTCGCCGACCTGCCGGTCCTCGTACTGGCGGGGGTGCGGGACCTGGTCACGCCGAGCGAGCACAGCGAGGAGATCGCCGGTCTGCTGCCGGACGCGGAGCTGGTGCTGGTGCCCGACGCGGGGCACCTGGTGATGCTGGAGCACCCGGAGCTGGTCACCGACCGGCTCGCCGACCTGCTCGCCCGCGCGGGCGCGGTGCCCGCAGCGACTACCGTGGGCGGCTATGGAAGCACCAGCAGCAGCGCGGGGCCCGGCTGAGCCCCCCTCCGGTTCCGTCTCGCCCGCCGACCACCCCGGTTCCGCCCCCGGCACCGGAATCACCGTCGCCTCTCCCGAGCGGATGCGGGACCTGGGCCGCCGGCTCGCCGGACTGCTGCGCGCCGGTGACCTGGTGATGCTCAGCGGCGAGCTGGGCGCGGGCAAGACGACGCTGACCCGCGGTCTCGGCGAGGGCCTGGGCGTGCGGGGCGCAGTTACCTCACCGACCTTCGTGATCGCCCGCGTGCACCCCTCGCTCGGCGACGGCCCGCCGCTCGTCCACGTGGACGCCTACCGGCTGTCCGGCGGCCTGGACGAGATGGAGGACCTCGACCTCGACGTCTCCCTGTCCGACTCGGTGATCGTGGTCGAGTGGGGCGAGGGGAAGGTCGAGGAGCTGACGGAGGACCGGCTGCAGCTCCGGATCGACCGGGCCGTGGGCGGGACCGGCCGGGCCGGGGACGACACCGCCGCCGGCGACACCACCGACGAGGTGCGGCACGTGACGCTGACCGGCTTCGGCGAGCGCTGGGCCGGGGCCGACCTGAGCGCCCTCGCGGGCTGAGCGCGGACGCCCGCGTCCCGTGGATTGTTCCGACAAGGCGTCGGCAAGATATTGCTTTCGGGGTCTTGCGCGTGGTCACATGGTATCCAGCTCGTAGTTAGGCATGCCTTACTAGGCTTGTATGGCTGCGCCCGCCCCCGACCTTCAGGAGGCGTCCATGTCGGAAGAGACCCGGCCGCAGGTCCGCCCCCGGCCCCACGCGCCCATGCCCGCCGGGGTGTCGATGCGCGACCTGCTCGCGTCCTGCGCCGCGGCGGCGGCCGTCTCGACGCCGCCGCGCGCGCCCGAGCCGCAGACCCCGCGGGCGGCCCGGCCCGTCGAACAGGAACACCGCGAGGCCGCCTGACCCCCGCGCTCGCCGACCGGGGCGCTCGGGTGCCCCAATCGGTCAGGGCACGACGACGACCTGCTGGCCGATCGTCGCGAACTGCCACATCGCGTCGCCGTCCGCCCGCGACTCCCGGATGCCGCCGGTGCGCTCGCCCGGATCCGGCTTGGCCGTCGAACCGTCCACCGCCGCGCTGAAGCCGACGGCCACGCCCTCACGGCCGGCGAAGCGCACGACGTGCTCGATCGGCACGCCGTCGGACCCGGTGACCCGGTTGGACCTGGACGTGACGGTGTAGGTGCCCGGCAGCGGGTCGACGGTGCTCGGTGTGACCCGGAAGGTGCGCCGCACCTCGCCGCCCGCGCCGACCAGCCACACCCGGTCGTCGTCCACCGAGTACACCACCCGTTCGCCCCGGCCCGACCCGGTGGGCAGCGCCTCCGGGTGCCGCCGGTCGCGCGGTGCCTTGGAGGCGCCCGGGGCACCGGGTGCGGGTGAGCCGGTCGCGTGGGTGCGGCCGAGATCGTGCGGGACGTGCGTCGATGCCTGGTGGGCGAGGACGCCGATGGCCGCGAGTGCCGCCGTGGTGAGGCCGGCGACGAAACCGGCGCTGCTGCTTGCCACTGGCGACCACCTCGTCGTCGTACGTCGTGCCGCGGGTCCCGGTCCCGCCCCGGCGACGGTAGCAGTACGTGAGCGGATGGATGCGGTGAGCGACACGGGGGTGGAGGCCGGGCGGCCGTCCACGGACCCGGGACTCGGGCCGGGCGTCCGGCCGGGGCCCGGCGGCGCCGTAGGCTGTTCGCGTGCTCTTGCTCGCTCTGGATACCGCCACGCCCGCCGTGACCGTCGCGCTGCACGACGGCACGGACGTCATCGCCTCGTCGAGCCAGGTGGACGCACGCCGCCACGGCGAGCTGCTGCTGCCCGCCGTCGACCGGGTGCTCGCGGAGGCCGGTCTGCGCCTCGACGCGGTCACCGGCATCGTCGCCGGCACCGGCCCCGGCCCGTACACGGGGCTGCGCGTGGGGCTGATGACCGCGGACACCTTCGGGCTCGCCCTCGGCGTGCCGGTGTACGGCGTGTGCACGCTGGACGGCCTCGCCCTCGCCGCCGACCTGGAGGAACCCTTCGTGGTGGCGACCGACGCCCGCCGCAAGGAGGTCTACTGGGCCCGGTACGCCGACTCCCGCACCCGTCTCACCGACCCGGCGGTCGACCGGCCCGCCGACATCGCCGGGCAGGTGGCCGGGGTCCCGGCCGTCGGCGCGGGCGCCCTGCTCTACCCGGACACCTTCCCCCGGGCCCACGGGCCCGAGCACGGGTCCGCCGCCGCCCTGGCCCGGCTGGCCGCCGAACGGCTCGCGGCGGGCGAGGAGCTGCCCGCACCCCGGCCGCTGTACCTGCGCCGCCCCGACGCCCAGGTCCCCAAGAACTACAAGGTGGTCACCCCCAAGTGACGGAGTCAGCCACTTCAGCCACTTCCGTGCTGCGCGAGATGCGCTGGTGGGACATCGACCCCGTGCTGCGCATGGAGCGGGAGCTGTTCCCGGAGGACGCCTGGTCGCGCGGCATGTTCTGGTCCGAGCTGGCCCACGCGCGCGGGCCCGGGGCGAGCAGGCGCTACCTCGTCGCCGAGCAGGACGGCCGCGTCGTCGGCTACGCCGGGCTCGTCGCCTCCGGCGAGCAGGCCGACGTGCAGACCATCGCCGTCGCCCGCGACCACTGGGGCACCGGGCTCGGCGCACGGCTGCTGACGGAGCTGCTGCGGGCGGCGACCGCCTTCGAGTGCACCGAGGTGCTGCTGGAGTGCCGCGTCGACAACACCCGCGCCCAGCGCCTGTACGAGCGCTTCGGCTTCGAGCCCATCGGCTTCCGGCGCGGCTACTACCAGCCGGGCAACGTCGACGCCCTGGTGATGCGCCTGACCGACCCTGCCACCCCCGTACCGGACACGTCCGCACCGGACCCCTCCGTACCGGGCACCGAACGAGGAACCGACAACCATGCCTGACGAACCTCTGGTCCTGGGGATCGAGACGTCCTGCGACGAGACCGGTGTCGGTGTCGTGCGGGGCACCACCCTGCTGGCCGACGCCGTCGCGTCCAGCGTCGACGAGCACGCCCGCTTCGGCGGCGTCGTACCCGAGGTGGCGAGCCGCGCCCACCTGGAGGCGATGGTCCCCACCATCGACCGCGCGCTGAAGGAGGCGGGCGTCGCCGCCCGCGACCTCGACGGCATCTCCGTCACCGCCGGCCCCGGCCTCGCCGGTGCCCTGCTGGTCGGCGTCTCGGCGGCCAAGGCGTACGCCTACGCCCTCGGCAAGCCCCTGTACGGCGTCAACCACCTGGCCTCGCACATCTGCGTCGACCAGCTGGAGCACGGGCCGCTGCCCGAGCCGACGATGGCCCTGCTGGTCTCCGGCGGGCACTCCTCCCTGCTGCTGTCCTCGGACATCACCTCCGACGTCCGCCCGCTGGGCGCCACCATCGACGACGCGGCCGGCGAGGCCTTCGACAAGATCGCCCGCGTGCTGAACCTGGGCTTCCCCGGCGGCCCGGTCATCGACCGCTACGCGCGCGAGGGCGACCCGGGCGCGATCGCCTTCCCGCGCGGCCTCACCGGTCCGCGCGACCCGGCGTACGACTTCTCCTTCTCCGGTCTGAAGACGGCCGTGGCCCGCTGGATCGAGGCCAGGCGCGCGGCGGGGGAGGAGGTGCCGGTGCGCGACGTGTCGGCGTCCTTCCAGGAGGCGGTCGTGGACGTACTGACCCGCAAGGCGGTACGGGCCTGCAAGGACGAGGGCGTGGACCACCTCATGATCGGCGGCGGTGTCGCCGCCAACTCCCGGCTGCGGGCCCTGGCCCAGGAGCGGTGCGAGGCGGCCGGCATCCGGCTGCGGGTGCCGCGTCCCAAGTTGTGCACGGACAACGGTGCGATGGTGGCCGCGCTCGGCGCCGAGATGGTGGCGCGGAACCGGGCCGCCTCCGACTGGGACCTGTCGGCGGACTCCTCGCTGCCGGTGACCGACCCGCACGTCCCCGGCCACGGCCACTCGCACGACCACGTCCACGAGGTCAGCAAGGAGAACCTGTACTCGTGACCGTCGCGCTGATGTGGGAGGCGCGGGCGCTCCCCGGCCGGGGCGAGGAGCTGCTGGCCTGGGCCCGCGCCCAGCCGCTCGCCGGTGCCCCGGTCCGCCGGGAGACCCTGCGGGCCCCGCAGGACCGGGTCCTCGTCATCACCTGGTGGGACGCCGCGTACGACGCCGAACTGCCGGAGCTGCCCGAACCCGACGGGGACCTGATCGCGCGGGCGGTGCACCGGTGGCGGTTCGAGTCGGTCGATGACTGATCCGATACGCAATGCGTCGATTGCGTAACCGAGTTGGCTAAGATCGATGTCAGAACGGGCGCGGCCCAAGACAATAGGGGCGTGTCCACTCCACCTGACGTCGCACTCGACGACGGCACCCCGGTCCGGTTCCTGCTCGCCCCCGCGGACGGCACGTTCCCGGCGCCCTCCGACGACGACCTGCCCGAGGGCATGGGCCGGGCGGTGCCCGTGGCACGGGGGTCCGGTTCCGTCGCCCGGTTCGCCACCGGAGCCCTGCGCGGTGCGCTGAGCCCGCTGGGACCGCTGATCCAGGAGGTCCACGACGCGGCCACGGCGGTACCCGATCCGCCCACCGAACTGAGCGTCACCTTCGGGGTCCAGGTCGGCCAGGACCTCAAGCTCGGGATCGTGGGCGGCACGGGCGCCGCCCACCTCACCGTCACCGCGAGCTGGAGCCCGGCCGCGCCCGGCCCCGCACCCGCGGGAGGCCCGGACCCGGCTCCCGCCCCCGCATCCTCGGGAGGATGACGCGTGGGATGGTTCGGAACCGCGGGGGACGGTGCCGGCGATCCCGCCCGCCATGTCGTGACCGTACGCGGCGCCGAGAACGGCAGGACCGTCGGCGCCGGCTTCGTACTCGGCGGCGACACCGTGCTGACCTGCGCCCACGTGGTCAACGCCGCTCTGGACAGACCCCTGCTGGAGGCACGGACACCCGCCCTGGACGAGGTCGTCGTCGAGATCGCCGACGACGCGGGCGGCGCACGGCGCTTCTTCGCCCGCGTCGCCCACTGGATCGCCCCGCGCGCCCCCGGCGGCGGTCCGGTGCCGCCGGAAGCCGGCGAATGGCTCGGCGACCTCGCCGTGCTCCGGGTCGACGGCCCGCCCGGTGGACTGCCCGCCGGCCCCCGGCTCACGGGCATGGCGGCGGGCCAGCAGGTGGTGGCCTGGCACGGCAGCGCCGAGGCGGCCACCTACGCCCGCCTCACCGTCCACGAGCCCGTCGGCGCCCGGGCCTACCTGGACGGCGCCCCCACCGGCATGGCGGTCGGCCCCGGCTACAGCGGTGGCCCGCTGTGGTGCGGCGCGGAGCACGCCGTGGTCGGACTGGTCGTGGCCCACTTCATGCCGCCCCGGCGCCGGGACAACGGCGCCCCGCTCCCGTACAGCCCCCAGCACCTGGTGCGGCGCAGCTGGGGCGTGCCCTGGCAGCGCGTCCAGGACGAACTGCGCCCACTGGGCCTGCTGGACGGCGCCGCACCGGCGTCGCCCGACCCGGACGACCCCGCCCTCCTGCTGCTGACGGAGGCGATCGAGGACATCTTCCCGTCGCCGAGCAGCCGCGTGGCGGGCGCCCAGCGGCTGGCCCGGTCCTGCGGGGTCGGGTCCGGCAGCGCCGTCACCCCGCCCACGCCGGACGAGTTCGCGACGTTCCTCCTCACCCACCCCAGGGCCCTCGCGGCGCTGGCGGGGAACCTGCGGCGCAGCGCCCCGCAGGAAGCCGACCGGGTGCTGGCCGCGGGCGGGCTGTCCCGCGTTCCCAAACTGCTGTCCCCGCAGGAGCACACGGCCCTGCGCAAGCACCTGCGCATGATGGAGCCCGCAGTGCTCGCACGGTTCCCCGAGGCGGTACGGGCCGCCCTCCCGCACCTGGCGGCCATGCCCGGCGGAGACACCCCGGAGGCCCTCCTCGACCACCTGGAGGCGCTGCCCGGCGACGGCCACGCGGCCGGCGGCGAGCGCAGGGTCCCGGCGCTGCTGCGGGTGATGGAGTACGTCGGCGCCCTGTGCGGTCCCCGACGGGCCGAGCTGCGGCTGTGGGCGGACGGCGTGGCGACCCGGCTCGGCATCGAACGCGCCGCGCTCGGCGAACGCCGCTCCGACGCCCAGGAGTGGATGCGGGCGCTGCGGGCTCGGGCGGCCCGCGTCCGTGTGCTGGTCCAGGTCAACCCCGCCGGACAGGGCCGCCACCGGCTGCGGATCTGGTGCGACGAGGGTGCCGGGCCGCGCCAGGTCTCCACGGACAGCGTGCGCTCGTACTCCGCGGCGGAGGCGGCCCGCGAGGTGCTGCGGGTGCTCGACTCCCTCACCCCGCCCGCCGAGGACGAACGCCCGCCCCTCGTCGAGGTCCTGGTGGACCGGGCCGGCCTCAACCTCCCCGTCGACGAGTGGACCGCGCGCGACCCGGACGCGCTGGTGCCCGGTGTCCTCGGCGTCGAGTTCCCCCTGGTCGTGCACTGCCCCGAACTCCTGCGCAGACACGGCCGTTTCACGAAGCACTGGCGCAGCCGCTGGAACCGGCTCGACTCGGGCAAGACCTTCGTCGTCTCCGAGACCATGGACCGGGACACCATCTACTCCCGGCTGGTCAACCAACTCGACACCGTGCGCGTCTGTGTGGACGTACCGCCCGGCACGCGGGACGGCATCGTGCAGACCTGCCTCGCGCTGGGCATACCGGTAGTGGTGTGGGACCGGGGCCGCGACGGTGCCGCACACACCGTCCGCCACCTGGCGGAGGTGGCCACCCGCGAGATGCCCGACGGCGTACGCGACTACCGCGCGGGCGCCAAGGCCAGCCCGCCCGACTACCCCGGACGCCCGGTACTCGCCTGGGCGGACGCCGACCGCACCGTGCCCCGCCTGCACCTGACCGAGCCCCAGGAGAGCACATGACATCCGCTGCCGACGCAGACAACGCGGAGTGGCGCCTGTTCCGCGGCGACGGCACGCCCCGGCCCGTCGCCCTCCCCTCGGCACCACCGTGGCGGCGCTTCGTCCCCACGCGGTCGCTGCGCCCGGAACTGCCCTACGTCATCGCCCCGCAGCACGCCGACGTCGTCAACGCGGCGCTGCACCTGCGCCGTCCGCTGCTGGTGACCGGGCCGGCCGGCACCGGCAAGTCCTCCCTCGCCCGCGCCGTCACCCACGAACTGAGCCTGGGCGAGCTGCTGCGCTGGCCCGTCAACAGCCGCTCCACCGTCAAGGACGCGCTGTACCAGTACGACGCCATCGGCCGGCTGCGCGAGACCACCCTCAGCCGGGACCGCGGCGAACGCGAGCCGTCCATCGGCACCTTCGTCCGGCTCGGCCCGCTCGGCACCGCCCTGGTGCCCTCGACCGTCCCCCGCTGCCTGCTCATCGACGAGATGGACAAGGGCGACGTCGACCTGCCGAACGACCTGCTCACCGTCTTCGAAGAGGGCTTCTTCGACATCCCCGAACTGACCCGGCTGCCCGAGGACATGGCCGACGTCGACGTGCAGACCCACGACCACCGGGGCACCGTGCACGTGCACCAGGGGCTCGTGCAGTGCGCCGAGTTCCCGGTCGTCGTCATCACCAGCAACGGCGAGCGCGACTTCCCGCCCGCCTTCCTCCGCCGCTGCCTGCGGCTCGACCTGCCGCTGCCCGACGAGGACCGGCTGCGCACCATCGTCGCCGCCCACCTCGGCGAGGAGGCGATGCGGGAGGCGGACGACCTGATAGAGGCGTTCCTGCGGCGCCGCGCCCTGGGTGAACTCGCCACCGACCAGCTGCTCAACGCGGTGTTCCTGCGCACCGGCGGCGTCGACCTGGACGCGGAGGGGCTGCTGGACGCCGTACTGCACCAGCTCACCGGGGCGATGTGACCGTGCCGGTCGGGGGAGAGGGGTTCACGGAGGGCGAGCGGCCCGCCGGGGGTGAACGGCCGGTCGGGGGCGAGCAGTTCGCCGAGGGAGGTGCGCCCTCCGGAGGCCGGCGGCCCGGCGGAGGCGAGCGACTCGGCGAGGTGCTGCGGCTGCTCGGCGGGTGCCGGGTGGATCTGGACGCCGGTCAGCTGCTCGACGTGCTGTGGCTCGCGCGGCGGCTGCCCGCGGGGGCCGAGGCGCCCCTGCACCGCCAGGTACCCGACCGTACGCAGCAGCCCCCGCCGGCCGACGGCCCCGACACGCCCGAGAGGCCCGTTCCGCAGCAGCGGACGTCCGAGCCCGGCGACCCCGACCTGCCGGACCTCACCAGCCCCACCACGCTGCACGCGGGGGCCCGGCACGCCCCCGAGCCCTCGCCACGGTTCGCGTCCGCCGGCCACGAGCCCCGGCGGGCCCTGCCGGTGCGCGTCCCGGAGGAGAAGGCGCTCGGCGGCGAGCTGGCACTCGGACGGTCGCTCAGACCGCTGCGCCGCCGCCACGACAGCCGTCACCGCACGGAGATCGACGAGGACCGCACGGCCGCCCAGCTCGCCGAGACCCATCTGCCCGACGTGGTGGAACGACCGGTGCGCGAACGCTGGCTCGATCTCGTGCTGCTCGTCGACGACGGCCTGTCGATGCTGCTCTGGCACCGCCTGGGCACCGAACTGCGGACCCTGCTCGAACGCCTGGGCGCCTTCGCGGTCACCCGCGTCCTCGGCCTGGACACGCGCAGCGCGTCGGGGCCCCGCCTGCACGCCAGGCCGTTCGGCTCCGGCAGCACCGAACTGCCGCTGAGTACCGTCAACGACCCCTCCGGCCGCACCCTGCTGCTCGTCGTCAGCGACGGCATGGGCCCGGCGTGGCGCTCCGGCGCGATGCACGCGCTGCTCGCCGAGCGGGCGGCGCGCGGTCCCGCCGCCGTCCTGCACACGCTGCCGCCGGACATGTGGGGGGCCTCCGGCATAGCGGCCGAACGCTGGCAGGCCACCACCCGGCGGGTCGGCGGCGCCAACACCTCCTGGAAGGTCGTCGACCCGGTGCTGCCGCCGGAGCTGAGCCACTTCGACGACATCCCGGTCCCCGTCCTCGAACCCACCGCCGGCTCCCTCGGCGTCTGGGCCCGGCTGCTCGCCTCGCCGGGCACCACCGTGGAACTGCCGCTGCTGGCCGGCCCCGACCGGTACGACGCCGTCGCCCCCGCGCGGGACCTGAGCAGCGCCCAGCACTTCCGGGACGCGGCGACCCCGGAGGCGTACCGCCTGGCCGCCCACCTCGCGGCGGTGGCCCCGCTGTCCGTGCCCGTGATGCGGCTGGTGCAGACGGCGGTGCCCTGGCCGGCCACGACCTCCCACCTCGCGGAGGTGTTCCTCGGCGGCCTGGTCCGCCCGCACCCGGCGCCCGTGTCGGGCCCGCTGCCCGCCAAACACCGGGTGTTCGACTTCTCCGACACCTCCAAGGCCGTACTGCTGGACGCGGTCCCGCAGGCCGAACTGCTGCGCACCGGCCGCCGGATCGGGCGCCGCCTGGAGGAACTGGCCGGAAACTCGCCGGACTTCCCGGCCTGGCTGCTCCATCCCGACGGCTCCGACACGCTGCCCGGCTCCCAGCAGCCGTTCACGCGGGTCGAGCGCAGGCTGCTCGCCCGGTTCGGGGTGTCGCTCGGCGGGGCGCCCTCCGCGACCGGTGCCGGTACGCGGAGCACCGCCGGCGCCGACGCCGGCACCGACGACTGGGACCCGCTCACCGAGGACGACCCGCGCCGCATCGGGGGGTACGAGCTGCGCGGCCGTCGGCGCGGGCGGCGCACGCTCGTCTACCGGGGCGTCGACGCCCGGGGCCAGGAGGCCGTGCTCCGGGTGCCGCGCCCGGACCTGCCCGCCGTCAACGCCGGGCTCGTCGCGGTGGAGGCCGAGGCGCTGGGCCGACTGCAGGGCCAGTACGCGCCGGTGCTGCTCGCCACCGGGCTCCAGGACTCCCCGCCCTGGCTCGCCATGACGCCGATCGCGGACGCGGCGGCGCCCGACGCGCAGCCGCCGAGGCTCGCGGAGATCTTCGGCCGGGCCCTGACCGACGGCAGGGCCCCCTTCGACATCCTGCAGGGCCTGCTCGTGTCCTGCTACCTCGCCAACGCGGTCGCCCTGTGCCACCTCGACAACCTCGTGCCCGCCACCCTGGACGCCGACAGCGTGTACGTCCTGCGCCGCACCGTCGTCCTCGGCGACCTGTCGGACTGCGCCGTCGACGGCGCGTACCTGGGCTCGGGCGCCGCCCCCACCCGCGAGGACAACGTACGGGCGCTGGGGGAGCTGCTCCAGGTCATCAGCAGCAAGGCGGGCTGGGACATGCCGGCCCTGCCGGAGGGCATGCACCTGTGGCAGGGCGACACCTGGGAGCAGCTGCGGCGCCTCGTGCTGCGCTGCGTGGACCCGGACCCGGCCGTGCGGCCCACCGCGGCCGAGGTCGCCGAACTCCTCGCCCGGTACGTGGCCCGCACCCGTCTCCACCTGGACGGGGCCCGCCCGCGCGCGGGCGGGGACGGCCCCGCCGCCCGCGTGCCGCTCACCCCGCCCCCGCCGGACGCCGGTGCCCCGCGCCCCGTCCTGCGGCTGCCGCGCTTCGGCGCCGCCCGCAAGGAGGCCCAGAACCGCCTGGAGCGGCTGCGGGCGCCCGTGCCGCACAGCAGGCGCCTCACCCTGATCGGCGCCTACCACTACAGCGGACGGGCCACGACCACGATGGTGCTCGGCTCGCTCCTGGCCGCCGCGCGCGGCGAACCCGTCCTGGCCCTCGACGGATCCGCCTCCGAGGGCTCGCTGGACGCCTTCCTCACCCGCCGCAACCCGGCCGTCGTACGGGACCTGGCGGCCCTGTCGCCCACCCCGGCCTACGAGGAGATCCGCGCCCGCACCACCCGGCTGCCGTCCGGCCTCGAAGTGGTGGCCCATCGCGGGGGGCACTTCAGCCCCAACCCGGCCCACCAGCAGGAGTACGCGCATGTCCTGGCGCAAACGGCGCACCACTACCCGTTCGTCCTCACCGACTGGGCGCCGCTGCGGCTCGACGGTTCGGCCACCGCCGTACTCGACCACACCGACCGGCTGATCCTGTGCTGCAGCACCGAGGAGTGGCTGCTCGACGCCGCCGTGCGCATCCTCGCCGTCCTCCGCGGCGACGGCCGTCAGGAGCTCGCGCGCCGGGCCCTCGTCGTCGCCACCGACCTCCGCGGGCCGATGGGGGGCGAGCTGCCGCAGACGTTCGCCGAGCGGCTGCGCGTCGAGCCCGAGCAGGTCGTGCGCGTGCCCTTCGACCCGGCCCTGCAGTCTCCCCACTGGGAGCTGCGCCGGCTGCGGCCGGCCACGACGGAGGCGTTCCTGCGGCTGGCCGAACAGACGATGCGGGACGACTGACCCCGACGGCGAGGTTCGAATATTTCGATCTCCATAGCGAATGTTTAGATGCTCTCGGCGGCCGAGGGCTTCAGCCCCGTCGGCCCGCAGGGTTACGATCGCCGTCATGACATCCCCGCAGCCCGCTGAAACCCGGACGCGAAAGCGGTCCGCGCAGACCGCGACCCTCGCCGAGATCGCGCGCGAGGCCGGTGTGTCGGCGCCGACTGTTTCGAAGGTGCTCAACGGACGCGCCGACGTCGCCCCGTCCACCCGGGCCCGCGTGGAGGACCTGCTGCGGACCCACGGCTACCGGCGCAGGCGGGCCGAGTCGACCCGCTCGCCCCTGATCGACCTCGTCTTCCACGAGCTGGAGAGCGCCTGGGCGATGGAGGTCATCCGGGGCGTGGAGAACGTGGCGCGCGACACCGGCCTCAGCGTCGTGCTCTCCGAGAGCGCGGGCCGCCTCACGCCCGGCCGGACCTGGGCCGACCAGGTCGCAGCCCGCCGCCCGCACGGCGTGATCCTGGTCCTGTCCGGCCTCGACGAGTCCCAGCGGGCCCTGCTCACCAGCCGCTCCATCCCCTTCGTCGTCCTGGACCCGGCCGGCGACCCGGGCGTCGACGTGCCGTCCATCGGCGCCACCAACTGGCAGGGCGGTCTCGCCGCCACCCGGCACCTGGTCGAACTCGGCCACACCCGCATCGGCGCGATCAGCGGACCCACCCGCATGATGTGCAGCCGCGCCCGTGTCGACGGCTACCGGGCCGCGCTGGAGACGGCCGGTCTGCCCGTCGACCCCGACCTGGTCCTGACCGGCGACTTCCACCACGAGGCCGGCTACCGGCAGGGCCTGGAGCTGCTGCGCCGCGCCGACCGGCCGACCGCCGTCTTCGCCGGCAACGACCTGCAGGCGCTCGGGCTGTACGAGGCCGCCCGCGAGCTGGGGCTGCGCATCCCGGACGACCTGAGCGTGGTCGGGTTCGACGACCTGCCGGTGGCCCGCTGGGTGGGGCCGCCGCTGACGACCGTACGGCAGCCGCTGATGGAGATGGCCGAGGCGGCAGCGCGGCTGGTCCTCGACCTCGGGCGGGAGAACGGCTCTTCGTCGGCGACCCGGGTGGAGCTGGCCACCAGCCTGGAGGTGCGCAGCAGCACGGCACCGCCGCGGGAGCGCCGCGCGTCCTGATCCGATCCGCCCGCCGCCTCCGGCCTGTTGCATCCGCCCCGCCGAGTCCGCCCCGTCGAGCGCGCCAGTCTGAGAATTTGGGCAGAAATCCGATCCGCCTGTTTCTGTTTCAACAAATCGGACTTACGTTCTTTCCGCCGGGGCATCCGGGTGGGGACGCGAACGGGACGGCACGGGCGGGGGCTGACGCATGGCGGCGCGGGGCGGGCGGGACGAGCGGAGCGGCCGTGCCAGGGGGCTGAGGGCGGCCGGCCTGGCCCTGGCCGGCGCCCTGCTGCTCGGGTGCGCGGCGGCGGGCTGGGCCTACTGGCACCTCAACGGCAACATCACGAGCGTCGACATCGACGGCGCGCTCGGTGACGACCGCCCCGCCCGTCCCGCCGCCGCCCCCTCCGCCTCGCCCTCCGCGTCCCCGGTGCCCACCGGCGCGCTCAACCTCCTGGTGCTCGGCTCCGACTCGCGCGGCGGCGAGGAGAACCAGGAGCTGGGCGGCGGAGACAGCGGCGGCGCCCGCTCCGACACGGCGATGGTCGTCCACCTCGACGCGGGCCGCACCGCCGCCACCGTCGTCAGCATCCCGCGCGACACCCTCGTCCACCGCCCGTCCTGCCCGCTGCCGTCCGGCGGTACGACCCGTCAGGCGAGCGGTGCGATGTTCAACACCGCCTACGAACTGGGCGGGCCGGTCTGCGCGGTGAAGACCGTCGAGTCGCTCACCGGCGTCCGCATGGACCACTACGTCGAGATCGACTTCTCCGGTTTCGCGAAGCTGGTCGACGCCCTCGGCGGGGTCACGGTCACCACGGACGTGGACATCGACGACGACCGGAGCCACCTGCACCTGGACGCCGGGACCCACCACCTCGACGGCACCGAGGCCCTCGGACTGGCCCGTACGCGCTACGGGCTCCAGGGCGGCAGCGACCTCGCCCGGATAGAGCTCCAGCACACCCTCGTCAAGGCGCTCCTCGAGCAGGTCTCCACCACCGACCTGCTGACCGACCCGGCACGGCTGTACCAGGTCGCCGACGCGGCCACCGGAAGCCTCACCACCGACACCGGCCTGGACTCGCTGGGCGAGCTGACGGACCTCGGCCGCAGCCTCGGGGGCCTCGCGGCGGACGACGTACGCACCCTGACGATGCCGGTGCTGCCCGCGCCCGCCGACCCCAACCGGGTGGTGGCGGACGAGCCGGACGCCGGTGACCTGTGGGAATCGCTGCGCTGAGAAGTTTCCGGGGAGATCCCGCCGCGGGTGTCGATCCGCGGCCCGCCCGTTCGACGCAGGGGTGAGAGGCCGGGAACGACCCGGCCACTGAGCACCCCGAGGAGCCATCATGCCCCGCTACCTGTCGATGATCCGCATCGAGGAGTCCGACGAGCTCTCCGGCGGCCCCAGCCCCGAGCTGGTGCAGCGGATGGAGAAGCTGATGGAGGAGATGACCAAGGCCGGCGTCCTGCTCGACACGGCCGGGCTGGCCCCGACCGCCCAGGGCGCCCGCGTCCACTACGAGGGCGGGCAGCTCTCCGTCACCGACGGGCCCTTCACCGAGTCCAAGGAGGTCGTCGGGGGGTACTCCCTCCTCCAGGCCAAGGACATGGCCGAGGCGGTCGAGTGGACCAAGCGCTTCCTGAAGGTGCACGAGGACTACTGGACGGTCACCTGCGAGGTGCGGGAGCTGATGGAGGGCTGAGGACGACGAGGCCCGGGGCCCGGGGAGGACGAGAACCGGTGCGGACGGGGAACTGAGAGGCAGGAGGCCCGAGTCCCGCTGTGCTTCGGCAGCCCGAGGGTGTTGCATGGTGGGCTGTGCAGCCGCAGCCCACCGCAGCCCTCGAAACCGTCTTCCGGCTGGAGTCGCCCCGCGTGATCGCCGGCGTCGCCCGGCTCGTCCGGGACGTCGGCATCGCCGAGGAACTCACGCAGGACGCCGTGGTCGCGGCCTTGGAGCAGTGGCCCCGGGACGGTGTGCCCGACAACCCGGGCGCCTGGCTCATGGCCACCGCCCGCCGCCGCGCCGTCGACCTGATCCGGCGCCGGGAGAACTACGCCCGCAAGCTCGCGGAGATCGGCCGCGACCTGCCCGCTTCGGCGCCCCCGCCCGAGGAGCCGGCCGACCCGGAGGACATCGACGACGACCTGCTGCGGCTGGTCTTCACCGCCTGCCACCCGGTGCTCTCCGCCGAGGCCCGCATCGCCCTCACCCTCCGCCTGCTCGGCGGCCTGACCACGCCCGAGATCGCCCGCGCCCGCCTCGTGCCCGAACCGACGGTCGCGCAGCGCATCGTGCGCGCCAAACGCACCCTGGCCCGCAAGAACGTCGCCTTCGAGGTCCCGTACGGACCGGACCGCGAGGCCCGCCTCGGCTCGGTCCTGGAGGTCATCTACCTGATCTTCAACGAGGGGTACGCGGCCACCGCCGGCGACGACTGGCTCCGCCCCGCCCTGTGCGAGGACGCCCTGCGCCTGGCCCGCGTCCTGGCCGCCCTGATGCCGAAGGAACCCGAGGTCCACGGCCTGGCCGCCCTGCTGGAGTTCCAGTCCTCGCGCACCGCGGCCCGCACCGCCCCCGACGGCGAGCCGGTGCTCCTGCGGGACCAGAACCGCCACCGCTGGAACCGCCTGCTCATCGCCCGCGGCATCACCGCCCTCGACCGGGCCGGTGCCGCCACCGGCGCCGCCGCCCCGGGCCCGTACGTCCTGCAGGCCGCGATCGCCGCCTGCCACGCGACGGCCCCCGTCTACGAGGAGACCGACTGGCCGCGCATCGCCGTGCTCTACGGCCTGCTCGCGGCCCGCGCCCCGTCCCCGGTCGTCGAACTCAACCGCGCGGTCGCCGTCTCGATGGCCGAGGGCCCGGCCCCCGCGCTGGCCCTCGTCGACGCCCTCGCCGCCGAACCGGCCCTGCGCGGCTACCACCTGTTGCCCAGCGTCCGGGGCGACCTCCTGTTCCGCCTGGGCCGCACGGCCGAGGCCCGCACGGAGTTCGAGCGGGCCGCCTCCCTGACCCGCAACGCCCGCGAACGCGCGCTCCTCCTGCGCCGGGCACGGGAGGCGACCGGTTAACGCGCCGGGTGCCCGATCAGCATCGTCGGCGCCCCCGCGACCCGGGTCAGGAACACGGTCGCCGCGTTCGGCCCCTGCGGCCTGACCTTCTTCCGCAGCTCCTCCGGCTCGACGGCCGAGCCCCGCTTCTTCACGGTCAGCGTCCCGACCCCGCGCTCGCGCAGCAGCGCCTTCAGCTTCTTGACGTTGAACGGCATCCGGTCGGTGATCTCGTACGCCGTGGCGTACGGCGTCGGCCGCAGTTCGTCCGCGGTGACGTACGCGATCGTTGCGTCGAGCAGTCCGCCGCCGACCTGCGCGGCGACCTCGGCGACCAGGTGGGCGCGGACGACGGCGCCGTCCGGCTCGTACAGGTACCGGCCGGGCGTACGCGCCTCGGGGTCGGGCAGGCCGGTGCCCGGCAGGGTGCGGGGTCCGGGCAGCAGCGTGGCCCGCACCGCCCCCGGTGCGGCACCCGCGCCGAACCACAGCACGGCCTCCTTCACGTCCCCGCCGTCGGAGATCCACTCGGCCTCGGCGTCCGCGGGCACCGCCTCGTGCGGGATGCCGGGCGCGACCTTCAGCGCGGCGGCACGAGAGGCCGTACGGGCGGCCGCCACGGCCCAGGACAGCGGCGGCGAGTACGCCTCGGGATCGAAGATCCGGCCCCGGCCACCGCGTCGCGCGGGGTCGACGAACACGGCGTCGTACGGGGCGGTGCCGACCTCCGTCACGTCGGCCTCGCGCACCTCGATCAGGTCGGCGAGACCGAGCGCGTCGGCGTTGGCACGGGCCGCCTCGCAGGTCAGCGGGTCCCGGTCGACGGCGAGGACCCTGATGCCGGCGCGGGCCAGCGCGATCGCGTCGCCGCCGATCCCGCAGCACAGATCGGCCACGGACCGCACCCCGAGCCCATGGAGGCGCTCGGCCCGGTACGCCGCCACGCTCGCCCGCGTCGACTGCTCCACCCCGTTCGGCGTGAAGAACATCCGCCCCGCGTCCGCGGCCCCGAACTTCGCCACCGCCCGCTGCCGCAGCCGCGCCTGCCCGAGTGCCGCCGACACCAGCGGGGCCGGGTGCGTGCGCCGCAGCCGGGTGGCGACCGCCAACTCCTGGGCGGGGTCGGTGTCGCGGACCTCGTCGAGGAGCGCGCGGCCTTCGGGGGTGCGGAGGAAGTCGAGGTCGTTCACCGGGTCATTGTGGGCCAGTCGGTGGACCGTGTGCCTCCGGCGCGGTGTCGGGCCGGGTCCGGCGGCCGGGGACTGCAAGGATCCGGCACCATGCGCACAGTCGTACAAAATGACAAAAGTCGGGCGTCGCGTGGCGTGTCCCGGGTCTCCCGTCCCGCACCGCGCAGAGCGCGTCGCCGAGCGCTCCGCAGACGCGCGGCGGCCGCCACCGCCGTCCTCGCCGTCACCGCCCTCGCCGCCGGATGCGCGCAGGACGACACCGCCGGGGTGCGGGGCGCCTCCGGCCAGCAGGCGCCCCCGGCCCGGGCCCTCGACGGCTACGCGGCCGAGCTGCGCGCGGCCCAGGCCGCCCGGGTCGCCGCCGCCAAGCGCTGGGAGCTCAAGAAGGTGCCGCTGACAGCCCCCTCGGCCCCCGCGAAGAAACCGCGGATCAAGGCCCGCGAGGGCTTCGAGGTCGACGGCCAGGAGACGGACGGCCTCCCGCCGGTCTTCACCACGGTCCCCACCAAGGAGAAGGTCGTCTTCCTCACCATCGACGACGGGGCCGAGAAGGACCCGGCGTTCCTGAAGATGATGAGCGAGCTGAAGATCCCGTACACCGTCTTCCTCACCGACGAGGAGATCAAGGACGACTACGGCTACTTCAAGAAGATGCAGGCCCGCGGCGTCACCCTCAACAACCACACCCTGAGCCACCCCTACCTCCCGGCCCTCTCCTACAAGGAGCAGAAGCGGGAGATCTGCGGCATGCAGGACGTGATGGAGAAGCACTACGGCAAGCGCCCCGTCCTCTTCCGGCCGCCCTTCGGCAACTACAACGGCGACACCCTGCGCGCCGCCAAGTCCTGCGGCATCAAGTACGCGCCGATCTGGAGCGAGGAGGTGTACGTCGACCACTGGGAGTACCGCGAGTGGGACCAGGACCTGCACCCCGGTGACATCGTCCTCACGCACTTCCGGGGCACCGAGGACTGGGACGGCTCGATGACCGACATGGTCCGCCGCTTCCTGGACCGGATCACCGCCGACGGATACGCGGTGGCCCGCCTGGAGGACTACCTGTGAGGCGGGGGCGGCTCCGGCCGGCCGCCGCCGCCCTGGCCGTCCTTCTGCTCCCGCTGGCCGGCTGCGACCGGACCGCCGCCCCCGCCGCACGCGCGGGGGCGGCCGGGGAACCCGCCCAGGGCGGCGACCGGGGCCGGCACCTGCCGCCCGTCGTGGACCACGTCCGCACCACCGACCGGGTCGTCTTCCTCACCTACGACGACAGCGCCGAGCGCGACCCCGCCTTCACCGGCCTGATCCGGGAACGGCGGCTCCCGGTCACCCTGTTCCTCACCGACACCGTGGCCGGCCCGGCGTACGGCGACTTCGCCCGGCTGCGTTCGGTCGGCGCGAGCCTGCAGAACCACACCCTCGACCACCGCGCCCTGAGCGGCCTGCCCTACGCAGGGCAGCGCGCCGAGATCTGCGGCCAGCAGACCAAGCTCACGTCCCGCTTCGGCGTCCGCGCCCACCTCTTCCGCCCGCCGCACGGCGCGTACGACACCACCACCCTGCGCGCCGCCGCCGACTGCGGCATCACGGCCCTGGTCCTGTGGCGCGCCGCCCTGAACGCCGACGGCGCCCTCACCTACACCCGCGGCGACCACCGCCTCCACCCCGGCGACGTCATCGCCGTCGACCCGGACCACCCGACGGCCACCGACCTGACGTCCCGCACGGAACGCCTGCTCAAGACGGTCGCGGAGCAGGGACTGAGGGTGGGCAACCTGGAGGACTACCTGTGAACGCCGGACGGACCGGTGGGCGCCGGACCGGCCGGTGACCTCTTGAGGCCGGCCGGCATCGTCCAGCCCGTCCGGCGTTTGAGGACGAGGCCGTCCAGGCCGAAAAGCGGGGGTCCGGGGGCGGCGGCCCCCGGCGACGCCCGCACCCGCGCAGGGTGCCGAACCAACCGGCGTCGACCCCAAAACCCCCCGACGCGCCGCCGGCATTGGCACTCCGCTTGACCGAGTGCTAATCGCGGTCATAGTCTCAGGTCTGGCACTCCCCACTGGAGAGTGCCAACACAGCGACGGGCAGGTCCGGCACCCGCGACGACGGATCGACCTGGTCGCCACCTCAGACAGTTAACCCCGTGAGATCTCCGAAGGGGGAGGTCGGATCGTGACGACCGCCAGCTCCAAGGTTGCCATCAAGCCGCTCGAGGACCGCATTGTGGTCCAGCCGCTCGACGCCGAGCAGACCACGGCTTCGGGCCTGGTCATTCCGGACACCGCCAAGGAGAAGCCCCAGGAGGGCGTCGTCCTGGCCGTGGGCCCGGGCCGCTTCGAGGACGGCAACCGTCTTCCGCTCGACGTCAGCGTCGGCGACGTCGTGCTCTACAGCAAGTACGGCGGCACCGAGGTGAAGTACAACGGCGAGGAGTACCTCGTCCTCTCGGCCCGCGACGTCCTCGCGATCATCGAGAAGTAGTTCACCCGAAGCACCCTGTTTCACAGCTGCGCCCCTGGCTCCCGCGACCATAAAAAGCCGGGCGCCCGGGGCGCAGTTGCCGTATAACCCCAAGATTTCCGGAAGAGGGCTCACGCTCCCATGGCGAAGATCCTGAAGTTCGACGAGGACGCCCGTCGCGCCCTCGAGCGCGGCGTCAACAAGCTCGCCGACACGGTGAAGGTGACCATCGGCCCCAAGGGCCGCAACGTCGTCATCGACAAGAAGTTCGGCGCCCCGACCATCACCAACGACGGCGTCACCATCGCCCGTGAGGTCGAGGTCGAGGACCCGTACGAGAACCTCGGCGCCCAGCTGGTGAAGGAGGTGGCGACCAAGACCAACGACATCGCGGGTGACGGCACCACCACCGCCACCGTGCTCGCCCAGGCGCTGGTGCGCGAGGGGCTGAAGAACGTCGCCGCCGGTGCCTCCCCGGCGCTGCTGAAGAAGGGCATCGACGCGGCCGTCGCCGCCGTGTCGGAGGACCTTCTCGCCACGGCCCGTCCGATCGACGAGAAGTCCGACATCGCCGCCGTGGCCGCGCTGTCCGCCCAGGACCAGCAGGTCGGCGAGCTGATCGCCGAGGCGATGGACAAGGTCGGCAAGGACGGTGTCATCACCGTCGAGGAGTCCAACACCTTCGGTCTCGAACTGGACTTCACCGAGGGCATGGCCTTCGACAAGGGCTACCTGTCGCCGTACTTCGTGACGGACCAGGAGCGCATGGAAGCCGTCCTGGACGACCCGTACATCCTGATCCACCAGGGCAAGATCTCCTCCATCGCGGACCTGCTGCCGCTGCTGGAGAAGGTCATCCAGGCCAACGCCTCCAAGCCGCTGCTGATCATCGCCGAGGACCTGGAGGGCGACGCCCTCTCCACCCTCGTCCTCAACAAGATCCGCGGCATCTTCAACGCGGTGGCCGTCAAGGCCCCCGGCTTCGGCGACCGCCGCAAGGCGATGCTGCAGGACATGGCGGTCCTCACCGGCGCCACGGTCATCTCCGAGGAGGTCGGCCTCAAGCTCGACCAGGTCGGTCTCGACGTGCTCGGCACCGCCCGCCGCGTCACCGTCACCAAGGACGACACCACGCTCGTCGACGGTGCCGGCCAGCGCGACGAGGTCGACGGCCGCATCGCCCAGATCAAGGCCGAGATCGAGACCACGGACTCCGACTGGGACCGCGAGAAGCTCCAGGAGCGCCTCGCGAAGCTGGCCGGCGGCGTGTGCGTGATCAAGGTCGGCGCCGCCACCGAGGTGGAGCTGAAGGAGCGCAAGCACCGTCTGGAGGACGCCATCTCCGCGACCCGCGCCGCGGTCGAGGAGGGCATCGTCTCCGGTGGCGGCTCCGCGCTGGTCCACGCCGTCAAGGTGCTGGACGGCAACCTCGGCAAGTCCGGCGACGAGGCCACCGGTGTCGCGGTCGTCCGCCGCGCCGCCGTCGAGCCGCTGCGCTGGATCGCCGAGAACGCCGGTCTGGAGGGCTACGTCATCACCTCCAAGGTCGCCGAGCTCGACAAGGGCCAGGGCTTCAACGCCGCCACCGGCGAGTACGGCGACCTGGTCAAGGCCGGCGTCATCGACCCGGTCAAGGTCACCCGCTCCGCCCTGGAGAACGCCGCCTCCATCGCCTCCCTCCTGCTGACGACCGAGACCCTGGTCGTCGAGAAGCAGGAAGAGGAAGAGCCGGCCGCCGCGGGCCACGGCCACGGCCACGCCCACTGAGGCCAGCGCCGAACTGACCCGAACCGCCAGTGCCCGGTACCCCCTCAGGGGGTGCCGGGCACTGTGCGTCGCGGGCGCGCGTGACGGCCGGGGTCCGCGTCAGAGCAGGCCGCTCAGCGGCAGCACCCGCTCGGCGAGCCGCCCCCGCAGCCTCCCCTCGACGACCTCGCCGTCCGCGAGCCAGTCGGCGGCGACCAGCAGCCCGGCGTGCTCGGCGACGTCCCCGGGCGGCAGACCGCAGAGACCGGCGACCGCGTCGAGGCCGAGCCCCTCGTCCTCCCCGGCGCCGCCCAGACGGCCGTCGGGACGGCTGTGGGCGGCGGTGTACACGGCGAGCAGCCGGGTGGCGGCGCCCGACTTCTTCTTCCGGAGCTTCCGGTCGCCCACCGCCCGCTGCGCCCACCCCGAGAGCCTCGCCCGGGTGACCTTGCCGAAGGAGAACGGTCGCGGCGCGTCCAGCAGCAGCGACGGGACGGTGACCTGGACGGGCTCCTCGGGCCGGGCGTCCAGCACGTCGGCGGCGCCGACCTCGTCCGGCAGCCGCAGCCAGCCGGCGTCGACGAGTTGCTCCAGTACGCGCTCGGCGTCTCCCTGCAGCCAGCCGCCCAGGTCCTGCCCGGTGACGTTGCCGGTGCCGGCGCGCGCGGACCGCAGGGTGAGCATGAGCACCGCGAGCCGCGCCTGCGCGGTGGGAAGCGGTGCGTGGACCCGGACGTACTCCAGAACGCTGCGGCCGTGGGCGCCCTGGACCCGGGTCAGCAGCCGCTCGATCACCGGCCCGTCCCCGTCCGGCGCGAGGCCGAGGCGGTTCGCGTTCATCTCCCGGGTGGTCCGCGCGGCCGCCTCCGCCCGTTCCGCCTCCTCGCGCAGGGACGCGTCGTCGGCCACGGTGGCCCACGCGGCGAAGGCGCGGGCCTTGCGGTCGTGCAGTTCCGCGAGGACGGCGAGATCGGGTTCGGGGCTCCGCTGGTAGGCGCGGAACTCGTTCCCCAGGTCGACCAGTTCCTGCCGCAGGACGTCGGGCTGAAGGTCGTACGGCACGATCCGCTGCGCGATCTTCCCCCACGGCTTCTTCTCGCGCCCGCGCTCCCGGCCCTGCTCCCGGCGGCGCGGTGCGGCACCCGGGGCGGCGGTCCGGGCGCGCGGCACCGGCGCGGACCCGTCCCTCCGGGGCGGTGCGCCGGGCGGGACGGGGGAGGCGGGGGCGGCCGCAGGGGAGGGGCCGGGGGCGCGGTCGGAGAACGTCACCGCTGTCACACGTCCGCCGGTCGTCCCCCGGCCCGCCCCGGCGGCCGCCGCCCGCCGCGTACCGCCGCCTGTCCCTGCCGCCGCCGCTGCCGCCGCCGTACGGTCGCCGTCGGTGCCGTCGGCGAACAACTCGCCCCGGCCACCCGTGCCCGCGCTCACCCGATGCCGCCCTCTCCCTCGCCGACCTGCGATCTCCCGCACGCTACGTCGCGCCGTCGCACGGCTGGGGGTGTGCGCGGGGGTAGACCACACGTTCGGGTGACGATCCGCCCTCCGGCCCGGTCCCTACCTCGGCCCGTACTTCCGCCCCGTCCGCGAGGTGACCCCGCCCAGCAGCCCCCGCGGCACCAGCTTCGCGGCGCCCATCAGGGCCTTGTAGCGCGGGTCGGGGACGGAGACGGACCTGCCGCGGGAGAGGTCGGCGAGGGCCGCCGCGACGACGTTGTCCGCGTCGAGCCACATCCACTTCGGGATGTTGTCCGTGCCCATGCCGGCCCGCTCGTGGAACTCGGTGCGCACGAAACCGGGGCACAGGGCCATCAGCCGTACGCCGCTGCCGGCCAGGTCCTGCGCCACGCCCTGGGTGAACTGCACGACCCACGCCTTGGAGGCGCCGTACGTGCCGCGCGGGACGAAGGCGGCGGTCGAGGCGACGTTGACGACGCCGCCGCGGCCGCGTCGCCGCATGGCCTCCGCCGCCGCCGAGGTCAGCCGGAGCACCGCCTCGCAGTGCACCTTGAGCATGGTCAGCTCGTCGGCCGTGGAGACCTCCAGGAAACGGCCCTTGTTGCCGAAGCCGGCGTTGTTGATCAGCAGGTCGACGGGGTTCCTGCGGTCGTCCAGGCGGGCCGCCACCGCCTCGATGCCGGCGTCGGTGGCGAGGTCGGCCCTCAGTACCTCGGCCTCGATGCCGTGCCGGTCGTGCAACTCGGTCGCCTGTTCGCGCAGCCGCTCGGTGTCCCGGGCCACGAGGACCAGGTCGTGGCCGTCGGCCGCCAGCCGACGCGCGAACGCGGCGCCGATGCCCGCCGTCGATCCCGTAATCAGTGCCGTTGTCATGGCGCTAGGTTATGGGCCCGGAGCGGGCGGGCCCGCTTCGCTCACCGGTACCGGCGATCGTGCGGAACCGGTGAAGAAAGCGCTGGTGGCGGCTGGTGGAACGCCGTTCGGGACGGTCAGGCGCCGTACTGCCGCACGTACTTCCGTGCCTGCGCCAGCGCCTCCGGGTGCAGCGCCTCGCCCGCCGCGAGCAGGCGGGGGAGCAGATCGCGCTGGATCGTCACCGCCTTGAACTGCAGGGCCACGGTCACCTCGTGGTCGGGCCGGTGCACGATGCGCACCGGGTCGCCCGCGCGGATCTCGCCGGGCTCCACGACCCGGAAGTAGGCGCCCGGCGCGGCCTTCGCCATGAAGCGCTTCATCCACTGCCGCTCACCCATGTGGCCCTGGAAGGTCCGGCAGGGGATGCGGCCCGACGTCGCTTCGAGCAGCAGCTCGGGGCCGACCCGCCAGCGCTCGCCGATCAGGGTGCCGGAAACGTCCAGGCCCGTGGTGGTGAGGTTCTCGCCGAAGGTGCCGTTCGGCAGCGGGCGGCCCAGCTCGCGCTCCCAGGCGTCCAGGTCCTCGCGGGCCACCGCGTACACGGCCTGGTCCTCGCCGCCGTGGTGGCGGGTGTCGCAGACGGCGTCGCCGGCCAGTCCACTGCCTCCGGCGCCCTTCGCCCCGGGCGCCGCCACCCGCACGGGCCCGTCCGCGGGCCGCTTGTCGATGCCGGTGACCCCCTCGGGCTGGTCCGTGTACGGCACGGCCGTCGGACGGCCCAGATTGACGGAGAGGAGCTTCATGGCGGCACGGGTCATGAGCGAAACGGTAGAACAGGCGCGGTCAAAGCGGCTACGCGATATTCGCGGTCCGGTCAAAGGGCCGCTTATCCTCGGTGCCGTGATCGAGGCTCGTCATCTCCGCGTGCTGCGCGCCGTGGCATCGACCGGTTCCTTCTCCGCCGCCGGGCGCGAGCTGGGCTGCACCCAGCCCGCCGTCAGCCAGCAGATGAAGGCGCTGGAGTCCTCCGTCGGCACCCCGCTGCTGGTGCGCACCGGCCGCGAGATGCGGCTGACCCAGGCCGGGGAGGCGCTGGTGCGGCACGCCGCCGGGATCATCGCCGGGCTGACCGCGGCCGAGGAGGAGGTCGCCGCCATCGCCGGGCTGCGCGCCGGACGGGTGCGGCTGGTGTCCTTCCCCAGCGGCAGCTCCGCCCTCGTGCCCACCGCCCTGGCCGCGCTGCGCGCCGCGCACCCCGGCACCCGCGTCTCGCTGGAGGAGGCCGAGCCGCCCAACTCCGTCGAGCTGCTGCGCGAGGGCGACTGCGACGTGGCGCTCGCCTTCCGCTACGAGGACGCGGCGGGCGCGGAGGAATGGGACGACCTCGTCGTACGGCCGTTGCTGAGCGACCGGCTGGTGGCGCTGGTGCCCGAGGGGCACCGGCTCGCCCGTACGGACGGGGCCGGGTCCGTGGCCATCGGGGAGCTGGCCCGGGAGTCCTGGATCGCCGGCTGCCCGCGCTGCCGCGGCCAGCTGGTCGAGGTCTGCGAGGGCGCCGGCTTCACGCCCCGCATCGACTTCGCGACCGACGACTACCCGGCGGTGGTCGGCCTCGTCGGCGCCGGACTGGGCGTGGCCGTCCTGCCCCAGCTCGCCGTCGACTCCGTACGGCCCCGGGGCGTACGGACGGTGGCGCTGGAGCCGGCGGTGCGGCGGGAGATCGTCGCGCTCACCCTGCCCGACCTGGCCCAGGTGCCGGCGGTGGCGGCGACCCTGGACGAGCTGACCCGGGCGGGCGCCCGGCAGCCGGCGGCGCGCTGACCGTGCCGGAGGGCCGGCCGGCGGCCACGTCCGGAGAAACGTTCCTTCTGTGAGGTTCGGTCAGGTTCAGTGAGGTGAGCCCGCAGGCGCGACCGCCTCCCCGCCGGACGGTGCCGACGCCGCCACCAGGCGGTGCCGGGCGCGGCCCATCAGCTCTTCGCGCTCGTCCTCGGTCAGCCCGCCCCAGACGCCGTACGGCTCGCGCACCGCCAGCGCGTGGGCCGCGCACTCGGCGCGGACCGGGCACCTCATGCAGACCTCCTTGGCCGAGTTCTCGCGAGCACTCCGTGCCGCACCGCGTTCGCCTTCCGGATGGAAGAAGAGCGAGCTGTCCACCCCACGGCACGCAGCCAGGAGCTGCCAGTCCCACAGGTCCGCGTTCGGTCCGGGAAGGCGGGAGAAATCTGCCATTGCGTGACCCCTTGTTGCCGATATGAGTGGTTACGGGGATACAGCGTTCGCAACCGTACAACTACGATCTAAGGAGATGAAAATATGACTCATTGCGAATCTAGCCGCAGACACTGCCGAAGTGGAAGAAAAGCGGCTGAATGGGGCACTGGTTGTGATGAATCGGCGCGGGTCCGCCGCGCGTGTCTGCTGCGTGGCCGCCCCCTCACGTAGAGTGCCGAAGACGACACACAGCCCCGTAACTCTTTCGAGTGACCATCGTTAGGAGTGCGGAGGCGGTTGAAGGAACAAGTGCTCGGGCGGGCGTCCGGGACGGTCGACCGCACAGGTGACGATTTCGTACCAGCCTGGAGGCTCAACGTGACGCGCAAGAGCTGCGGAGGACGGCCATGACTTCCGTCCTCGTCTGCGACGACTCCCCGCTTGCCCGAGAGGCGCTGCGCCGGGCGGTCGCGACCGTGCCCGGCGTCGAACGCGTGACGACCGCCGCCAACGGCGAGGAAGTCCTCCGCCGCTGGGGCGCCGACCGCTCCGACCTGATCCTGATGGACGTGCGCATGCCCGGCCTGGGCGGCGTCGAGACCGTCCGGCGGCTGCTGTCCGCCGACCCCGGTGCGCGCATCATCATGCTCACGGTCGCCGAGGACCTGGACGGCGTGGCCCTCGCGGTCGCCGCAGGGGCCCGCGGCTACCTGCACAAGGACGCCTCGCGCGCCGAGCTGCGCGCCACGGTGACCCAGGCCCTGGCCGACCCGACCTGGCGGCTCGCCCCGCGCCGGCTGCGCTCGGCCGAGATGGGCGCCGCGCCCACGCTCACCGCGCGCGAGATCCAGGTCCTGGAGGGCATGAGCCACGGCCGCTCCAACGCGGAGATCGGCCGCGAGCTGTTCCTCTCCGAGGACACCGTCAAGACCCACGCCCGGCGGCTCTTCAAGAAGCTCGGCGCCTCGGACCGGGCGCACGCCGTGGCGCTCGGCTTCCGATGGGGCCTGGTCCGCTAGGAGCACCCCGTGTGGAGGCCGGTAAGGCCCGCCGGGGACGCGAGGATCCCCGCTTACCGCGAGGTGAGCGGGGGTGACAAGACGCCCCGCCGGGTGCCCGCTGCTCGTTTCGCCGCGGATGGCGCATCCTTGAGGTGTGGAGTTCCTCGGGGACGAGTCGGTCGAGCGGGAGGGGAGGGCGCAGGGGATGAGTGCCGGCGCACCTGCTCATAACGCTTCGGTGCACAACAACGGGCGCGGAGCCACGGATCGGACGGCCGCAGGGCACGATGGACCGATGCGTGACGACGAGGCGCCCCCCGACCAGGGGACGGTCGGTGGGCTCGTGCACCGCGCCGTCGACGGGGACGAGCAGGCCACGCACGACCTGCTCGCCCATGTCCACCCCCTGGCCCTGCGCTACTGCCGCACACGCCTGTCCCGGCTGCCCGGCGACGCCCGGCACTTCGTCGAGGACCTGGCCCAGGAGGTCTGCGTCGCGGTGCTCCTCGCGCTGCCCCGCTACAAGGACACCGGCCGCCCCTTCGAGGCGTTCGTCTTCGCCATCGCCGCCCACAAGGTCGCCGACCTGCAGCGCGCGGCGATGCGGCACCCCGGCTCGACCGCCGTCCCCTCCGACGAGATGCCCGAGCGGCCGGACGACTCCCTCGGTCCCGAGGAGCGCGCGCTGCTCAACAGCGACGCCGCCTGGGCCAAGAAACTGCTGGCCAACCTGCCCCAGAACCAGCGCGAGCTGCTGCTGCTGCGCATCGCCGTCGGCCTGACCGCCGAGGAGACCGGGCAGATGTTGGGAATGTCACCCGGCGCCGTGCGGGTCGCCCAGCATCGCGCGCTGAGCCGGCTGCGGGCGCTCGCGGAGCAGTAGCCGCCCGCCGCGCACGGCGCGACCGGGCGGTGAGCCGCCGCCGTGAACGGGCGGCGACCGCCGCCCGTACGAAGCTACGAAGAGTGCGGGCCGTCCCCGTCGTGGAATGAGCCACCTCCAGTTCCCGTTAGCATGGACATCCGCACCGATCAAGGCCATTTGGGGAAGGTGTCATGACTGCCAACGTCGACGGAGTGCCTGAGAAATTCGCGACCCTCGGGCTGACCTACGACGACGTGCTGCTGCTGCCGGGAGCGTCAGAGGTGCTCCCGAACGTGGTCGACACCTCGTCCCGCATCTCCCGCAACGTCGGGGTCAACATCCCGCTGCTCTCGGCGGCGATGGACAAGGTGACCGAGTCGCGCATGGCGATCGCCATGGCCCGCCAGGGCGGCGTCGGCGTGCTGCACCGCAACCTCTCCGTCGAGGACCAGGTCAACCAGGTGGACCTCGTCAAGCGGTCCGAGTCCGGCATGGTCACCGACCCGATCACGGTGCACCCCGAGGCGACCCTCGGCGAGGCGGACGCCCTGTGTGCCAAGTTCCGCATCAGCGGCGTCCCGGTCACCGACCCGGCCGGCAAGCTGCTCGGCATCGTCACCAACCGCGACATGGCCTTCGAGTCCGACCGCACGCGCCAGGTGCGCGAGGTCATGACGCCGATGCCGCTGGTCACCGGCAAGGTCGGCATCTCCGGCGTGGACGCCATGGAGCTGCTGCGCCGCCACAAGATCGAGAAGCTCCCGCTGGTCGACGACGAGGGCGTCCTCGAAGGCCTCATCACGGTCAAGGACTTCGTCAAGGCCGAGCAGTACCCGAACGCCGCCAAGGACTCCGAGGGCCGGCTGCTGGTCGGTGCCGCCGTCGGCGCCAGCCCCGAGGCGCTGGAGCGCGCCCAGGCCCTGGCCGCCGCGGGCGTGGACTTCCTGGTCGTCGACACCTCGCACGGCCACAACAGCAACGCCCTGAGCTGGATGGCGAAGATCAAGTCCAGCGTCGGCATCGACGTGATCGGCGGCAACGTCGCCACCCGTGACGGGGCCCAGGCCCTGATCGACGCGGGCGTCGACGGCATCAAGGTCGGCGTCGGCCCCGGTTCCATCTGTACGACCCGCGTCGTCGCCGGCATCGGCGTCCCGCAGGTCACCGCGATCTACGAGGCATCCCTCGCCGCCCGCGCCGCCGGGGTGCCGCTGATCGGCGACGGCGGCCTGCAGTACTCCGGCGACATCGGCAAGGCGCTCGCCGCCGGCGCCGACACCGTGATGCTGGGCAGCCTCCTCGCGGGCTGCGAGGAGTCGCCGGGCGAGCTGCAGTTCATCAACGGCAAGCAGTTCAAGTCGTACCGCGGCATGGGCTCGCTGGGCGCCATGCAGTCCCGCGGCCAGGGCCGGTCGTTCTCCAAGGACCGCTACTTCCAGGCCGAGGTCGCCTCCGACGACAAGCTCGTGCCCGAGGGCATCGAGGGCCAGGTCCCCTACCGCGGCCCGCTCGCCAACGTCCTGCACCAGCTCGTCGGCGGCCTGCGCCAGACCATGGGGTACGTCGGCGCCGCCACCATCGAGGAGATGGAGTCCAAGGGCCGCTTCGTGCGGATCACCTCCGCGGGCCTCAAGGAGAGCCACCCGCACGACATCCAGATGACGGTCGAGGCGCCGAACTACAGCCGCAGCAAGTAACCACGCAGGCAGCAGCCTCCCGAGGGCGGCTCCGGACCATCCGGGGCCGCCCTCAGCAGTGCCCCGGCGCACCCGTCGGGGATACTGGAAGGCGCCGCAACGCATCAGGGAAAGGCCACACACGTGACTGAGATCGAGATCGGGCGCGGCAAGCGCGGCCGCCGGGCGTACGCCTTCGACGACATCGCCGTCGTCCCCAGCCGCCGTACGCGGGACCCGAAGGAGGTCTCGATCGCCTGGCAGATCGACGCCTACCGTTTCGAGCTGCCGTTCCTGGCCGCTCCCATGGACTCGGTCGTCTCCCCGGCCACCGCCATCCGCATCGGCGAGCTGGGCGGCCTCGGCGTCCTCAACCTGGAAGGGCTCTGGACCCGGCACGAGGACCCGCAGGCGCTGCTCGACGAGGTCGTCGGCCTCGACGCGGACACCGCGACCCGCCGCCTCCAGGAGATCTACGCCGCTCCCATCAGGGAGGAGCTGATCGGGCAGCGCATCAAGGAGGTGCGCGACTCGGGCGTGGTCACCGCCGCCGCGCTCTCCCCGCAGCGCACCGCCCAGTTCTCCAAGGCCGTCGTGGACGCGGGCGTGGACATCTTCGTCATCCGCGGCACCACCGTCTCCGCGGAGCACGTCTCGGGCTCGCACGAGCCGCTGAACCTGAAGCAGTTCATCTACGAACTCGACGTCCCGGTGATCGTCGGCGGCTGCGCCACCTACACCGCCGCCCTGCACCTGATGCGCACCGGCGCCGCGGGCGTCCTCGTCGGCTTCGGCGGCGGCGCCGCCCACACCACGCGCAACGTGCTCGGCATCCAGGTGCCCATGGCCACCGCGGTCGCCGACGTGGCGGCGGCCCGCCGGGACTACATGGACGAGTCCGGCGGCCGGTACGTCCACGTCATCGCCGACGGCGGCGTCGGCTGGTCCGGCGACCTGCCCAAGGCCATCGCCTGCGGCGCGGACTCCGTGATGATGGGCTCCCCGCTGGCCCGGGCGACCGACGCGCCGGGCCAGGGCCACCACTGGGGCATGGAGGCCGTCAACGAGGAGCTGCCGCGAGGGCAGAAGGTCGACCTCGGCACGGTCGGCACCATCGAGGAGGTCCTCACCGGCCCGTCCCGCACCCCCGACGGCTCCATGAACTTCTTCGGCGCCCTGCGCCGCGCGATGGCGACCACCGGGTACAGCGAGCTGAAGGAGTTCCAGCGCGTCGAGGTGACGGTCGCGGACTCGCAGCACCGGCGGTAGTCCCTACGGGAAGTGCAGGGGCCGGTCACCCAGGCGGGGTGACCGGCCCCCTTCGCGCGCTCGGGGGCTCTTGAGGGGGCGCGCGACGTGGCGCGGGGGCGTGCGGTGGCGTTCGGGGCGAATACGCGGGGGAGGGCCGTGCCGGATCGGTAATGTCCCTGCTCGGCGACCCCGTTCTTTGGGGCGCCCCCTTCCAAGGAACCGTTCCGGACCCCGCTCCTCGGGGCCCGGCCCGAATTCCAGACGGACCGCCTCACCGGGACATGGGCGGCATCGTGGAAGGGGGCGCCCCATGGGCCGTCACCGCAAGCCCACTCGCTGGGACCTGATCCGTCTGCGGATGGTGAAGTTCCGGAGGAGGTGCATCTTGTGGATCTACGGGAAGTGAGCGGCCGCCCCCACGAGAACTAGGGGCGGACACTCCGATCACTTCTCTGGAGCCTGCCGCATTCCCAGTGCGGTGGGCTCCACCCGCCCCACCGTACCGGCGCAGCCGCCCTCCCACCAGCAGCACCGTGGCACGGTCGCTCCCGTGCGCCCCCGGCTCACAACCGGTGCGCTGCCCCCGTGGGTGTGGCTCCCCGGGTGTCCAGGAGGAGCTGGGCCTTGACCGAGAGGCCCTGGAGGTCGTACGTGCGGTGCTGCTGGAGGAGGATCGTGAGGTCGGCGTCGGCGGCGGCCTCGTAGAGGGAGTCGGCGCGGGGGACGGGGCGGTCGGCGACGTTCCAGGACGGGATGTGCGGGTCGTGGTAGCTCACCGCGGCGCCCATCGTCATCAGGCGGGTCGCGATCTCCTCGGCCGGGGTGGCCTGCTGGTCGGCGAGGTCGGCCTTGTAGGTGACTCCGAGGAGGAGGACGCGGGCGCCGCGCGCGGACTTGCCGTGCTCGTTGAGGAGGGCGGCGGCGCGCTGGACGACGTAGCGGGGCATCTGGGAGTTGACCTGCTGGGCCAGCTCCACCATGCGCAGGCTGTGCGGGGCCCGGCCGGTGAGGTCCTGGGCGACGGAGTGGCCGCCGACGCCGGGGCCCGGGCGGAAGGCCTGGAACCCGAACGGCTTGGTCTCCGCGCAGCGCAGGACGTCCCAGAGGTCGACGCCGAGGTCGTCGCAGAGCACGGCCATCTCGTTGACCAGGGCGATGTTCACGTGCCGGAAGTTGGTCTCCAGGAGCTGGACCGTCTCCGCCTCGCGGGGTCCCCGCGCGCGGACCACCTTGTCGGTGAGGCGGCTGTAGAAGGCGGCGGCCGACTCGGTGCAGGCCGGGGTGACGCCGCCGATGACCTTCGGGGTGTTGGCCGGGGTGAAGTCGCGGTTGCCGGGGTCGACACGGCTGGGGGAGTAGGCGAGGTGGAAGTCGCGGCCGGCGCGCAGCCCCGAGCCCTGCTCCAGGATCGGACGCAGGAACTCCTCCGTCGTCCCGGGCCGTACCGGCGACTCCAGGATCACCGTGGTGTGCGGGCGCATGTGGGCGGCCAGGGTGCGGGCCGCGGCCTCCACCTGGCCGAGGTCCAGGCCGCCGTCGGGGGCGGCCGGGGTGGGCGCGCAGATGACGGCGGTGCGGACGCGGCCCAGCTCGGCCGGTCCGGGCGGGGTGCGGAAGCCCGTGGCGAGCATCCGGCGCACCTCGGCGGGGGTGAGCGGATCGGCCTCGGGGCCGGTGCGGTAGCCGAGGGTGGGGATGCCGGCGGCGACGGCGGCCTGGGCCAGGGGCAGGCCGTACGGGCCGAGTCCGATGACGGCGAGATCTGCGGGCATGGCGTGGGCCGTCCTTCCCAGTAGCCGGAGCGGGACAGGTGCGCAAGCCCGGTGGACAGGATGGGCGAGCACAACGTCAGACTAGGAGTAAATATGACCGATATGTGGGATTGATTCGCGGGGTTTTGCCGAGTTTCCGCGAGTTCTGAGGCGGGTCGACGGGCCGACCCGGGGCCGGTGCGGAGTGAACGGGCGAGTTGTCCACAGGCGTGGGCGGCTCCGGGGCCCGGGTTGTCCACAGGTTGGGGCGTGCGGCTGCCGATCTCGGGCAGGCGGGTCAGAATCTGGGCATGGTGGGTACCAGGAACCGGGCTCGCCCGACGGGTGCGGCCGAGGCGACCGACAGCGGGAGGCAGCAGTGAGGACAGCGACCCTGGGGCCGGCGCAGCGCGCCGAGTCGCTCGCGGCCATGGCCGAGCGCGAACTGGACGTACTGGTGGTGGGCGCCGGCGTGGTCGGTGCGGGCACCGCGCTCGACGCCGTGACACGCGGCCTGTCCGTGGGCCTGGTGGAGGCCCGGGACTGGGCGTCCGGCACCTCCAGCAGGTCCAGCAAGCTGATCCACGGCGGCCTGCGCTACCTGGAGATGCTCGACTTCGCGCTCGTCCGGGAGGCGCTGAAGGAGCGCGGGCTGCTGCTCGAGCGGCTCGCACCGCACCTGGTGAAGCCGGTGCCGTTCCTGTACCCGCTGCAGCACAAGGGCTGGGAGCGGCTCTACGCGGGCTCGGGCGTCGCGCTCTACGACGCCATGTCCATGGCCCGCGGTCACGGCCGGGGTCTGCCGATGCACCGCCACCTGAGCCGCGGCCGCGCCCTGCGGGTGGCGCCCGCCCTGAAGAAGGACGCGCTGGTCGGCGCGCTCCAGTACTACGACGCACAGGTGGACGACGCCCGCTTCGTGGCCACCCTGGTGCGCACGGCGGCGGCGTACGGCGCCCAGGTCGCCAACCACGCGCGGGTCACCTCCTTCCTGCGCGAGGGCGAGCGGGTGGTCGGCGCGCGGGTGCAGGACGTCGAGGCGGGCGGGGAGTACGAGGTCCGCGCCAAACAGGTGGTGAACGCGTCCGGGGTCTGGACCGACGACACCCAGTCGCTGGTCGGGGAGCGCGGCCAGTTCCACGTCCGCGCCTCCAAGGGCATCCACCTGGTCGTGCCCAAGGACCGCATCCACTCCAGCACCGGCCTGATCCTGCGCACCGAGAAGTCCGTGCTGTTCGTCATCCCCTGGGGCCGGCACTGGATCATCGGCACCACGGACACCGACTGGGACCTGGACAAGGCCCACCCGGCCGCGTCCAGCGCCGACATCGACTACCTCCTGGAGCACGTCAACGCGGTGCTGTCGGTGCCGCTCACCCGCGACGACGTCGAGGGCGTGTACGCGGGGCTGCGCCCGCTGCTGGCCGGCGAGTCCGACGCCACCAGCAAGCTGTCGCGCGAGCACACCGTCGCGCACCCGGTGCCCGGCCTGGTCGTCGTGGCGGGCGGCAAGTACACGACGTACCGGGTGATGGCCAAGGACGCCGTGGACGAGGCGGTGCACGGGCTCGACCTGCGGGTCGCCGACAGCGTCACCGAGGAGACGCCGCTGCTGGGCGCCGAGGGCTACCAGGCGCTGTGGAACGCGCGGGCGCGGATCGCCGCCCGCACCGGCCTGCACGTGGTGCGCGTGGAGCACCTGCTCAACCGGTACGGGGCGCTGGCCGAGGAAGTGCTGCAACTCGTCGCGGAGGACCCGTCGCTGGGCGCGCCGCTGCAGGCCGCCGACGACTACCTGCGCGCCGAGGTCGTCTACGCCGCCTCGCACGAGGGTGCCCGGCACCTGGACGACGTGCTGACCCGGCGCACCCGCATCTCCATCGAGACCTTCGACCGCGGCACGCGCAGCGCCCGCGAGGCCGCCGAACTGATGGCACCGGTGCTGGGCTGGGACAAGAACCAGATCGAACGGGAAGTGCAGCACTACGAGAAGCGGGTCGAGGCCGAACGGGAGTCGCAGCGCCAGCCGGACGACCTGACGGCCGACGCGGCGAGGCTGGGGGCGCCGGACATCGCGGCGCGCTAGGGCCCGTCCGGCCCTGCTCGTCCGCCGCGCGACGCCATGCGCGCGGTCTTGCCGTGCCGGGCTCCGCGAGGCCGCCCTCCGGGCGACGACGGGAAGGGGCGGGCAGGTCCCGGGTGCGCGGTCCCTGAGGGGCCGTCGGGGCGGGTGTGGCACGGTGTCGGGGCCGCGCGGTGCCCGGCACCGCCTCCGGCCGCCGCCCGTGGCACCCTGGGCGTCGAGCACTTGTCGCGTGAGGGACAATGGAGGCTCTGTCAGGGCGGGTTGCATGAGGGGACGCATGTCGGAGGCGGAGCGGGCGGGGACATCCCGTACGGACAAGAGCGCACGTCTCCTCGCCGGGCGGTACCGGCTGGGAGACGTGCTCGGCCGCGGCGGCATGGGGACGGTGTGGCGGGCCGAGGACGAAACCCTCGGACGCACGGTCGCCGTCAAGGAGCTGCGGTTTCCGGGCAACATCGACGAGGAGGAGAAGCGGCGCCTGATCACGCGCACACTGCGCGAGGCCAAGGCGATCGCGCGGATCCGCAACAACAGCGCCGTCACCGTCTACGACGTGGTCGAGGAGGACGACCGGCCGTGGATCGTGATGGAACTCGTCGAGGGCAAGTCGCTCGCCGAGGCCATCCGCGAGGACGGCCTGCTGGAGCCGAAGCGCGCCGCCGAGGTCGGGCTCGCCGTCCTAGACGTGCTGCGCTCCGCGCACCGCGAGGGCATTCTGCACCGTGACGTGAAGCCCTCGAACGTGCTGATCGCCGAGGACGGCCGGGTCGTGCTCACCGACTTCGGCATCGCCCAGGTGGAGGGCGACCCGTCCATCACCTCCACCGGCATGCTCGTCGGCGCCCCCTCCTACATCTCCCCGGAGCGCGCCCGCGGCCACAAGCCGGGCCCGGCCGCCGACCTCTGGTCGCTGGGCGGGCTGCTGTACGCCGCCGTGGAGGGCACCCCGCCCTACGACAAGGGTTCCGCGATCGCCACGCTCACCGCGGTGATGACGGAGAACCTGGAGGAGCCGAAGAACGCCGGCCCGCTGCGGGACGTCATCTACGGGCTGCTCAACAAGGACCCCGCCCTGCGGCTGGACGACGCGGGCGCCCGCGCGATGCTCAACAAGGTCATCCACGCGCCGGAGCCCGAGCCCGTGGACGCCACCAAGGTCGTGCCGCTGCCCGCGCAACCGGACGAGCGGACGCGCCGGGGCGGCGCGGCGGGCGCCGGGGGCAAGCGGACCGAGGAGGCCGGGGAGCGGCTGCGCGGAGCGCTGCGCTCCGTGCGCAAGGCCGCCGTCGGGGCGGGCGCGGCCGGCGCCGCGGCCGCCGCGCGGACCAAGCAGGGCCGGGGCGACGCGAACACGACGGGTACGTCGGGTGCCGCGGGAGCGGCCGCCGCCTCCGGTGCCGCCGGGACGACCGCCCCGCCGGGACCGGCGAGGGGCGCGGCGTCCGGTGCGGACGCACGGTCCGGAGTGGGCGCGGGGGCCCGGGCCGGCGGAGGCGCAGGCGCCGGTACCGGGTCCGGAGGCAGCGGCTCGGGGGGCGGCGCGGCGAACGCACCCGCGGGTACGCGCAGCTCGGGCTGGCCGGTCATGCCGCCGCCGGACCTGCCGGCCCGGTCCGCGCCCCGCGCCCCGCTGACCGACGTGGTGCCCCGCCGCACGCTGATCATCATCGCGGTGGTCGTCGCGCTCGCGGTGCTCGGCACCGTACTGGCCCTCACGCTCGGTGGCGGCGACGACGAGAAGGGCGCCGAGGGCGGCGGTGGCGGGCCGGTGGCCTCCGCCGGGGCGAGCGGCGACACCAGGCAGGACGAGGAGAGCGGTACCGGCACCGACGGTTCCGCCTCCGACCCGGCGGCGGGCGGTGACGCGTCCGGCGCTCCGGACGCCGGCGGCGACGCGTCCGGCGACGCCGGCAGCGGGTCGCAGGACGACGGCACCGGGAAGTCCGGCGACTCCGACGACTCCGACGACAAGGAGGACGCGGCCGCCACCCACAAGGGCAGCCAGGGCTACCGCATCGGGCTGCCCGAGGGCTGGAAGTACGCCTCCACGGGCTCCGCCGGCGACCGGTTCACCGGACCGAGCGGGCAGAAGCTGCTCGTCGCCTGGACCTCCACGCCCAAGGGCGACCCGGTCTCCGACTGGGAGAACCAGGAGAAGTACATGGTCCGCTCGCAGTACAAGAAGATCCGCATAGAGAAGGTGGACTACCGGGGCTGGAACGCGGCCGACTGGGAGTTCACCTACACCGACGGCGGCACCGGGTACCGCACCGTGGACCGGGGATTCGTGGTCGACGACCACCAGGGCTACGCCCTGATGTACACCGCGAAGGCGGCCGACTGGGACGGTGATCTGCGCCGGAACACCTGGCAGACCCTGTCGAAGACCTTCGAACCCAAGTCCTGAGCGCGCGAGCCCGGGGCATGAGTGGGCGGGGCCCGGGTTTGAGCCGCCCGATATCTGGCATCAGCTCATTGCGGGTTGCCTCCGGCACGTATCGTGAGTGCTTGCGGACCGTACGCAGCCGGAACGGCCCGCAGGACGAACGGAATTGACCGAGGGCCGACGGGGGTGGCGACGTGGACGACTATGCGGGACGGGTACTCGCCGACCGCTACCGCCTGCCCCTGCCGCCGTCCGACGAGTACGAACTCACCGAGACCCGGGCCTTCGACACGTACAGCGGACAGGAAGTGCTGGTCCGGCAGGTGCCGTTGCCGGAGGTCGTCGAGGCGGAGGTGCTCGACGCGGAGGGCCTGCCTGACGGGTTCACGGCCCGGGACGGCGGCCTGCGGCACTCCGGTGTCCGGCACCCCGGCAGGCCGTCGCAGGGCGCGGGCGGGTCCACGCGGCGGCCGGCCGACCCCGTCGTACGGCGGGCCGTCGAGGCCGCCCAGGCCGCGGCCGCGGTGCCCGACCATCCGCGCCTGGACCAGGTCTTCGACGTGTTCGCCGAGGGCGGTTCGCTGTGGATCGTCAGCGAGCTGGTGGCCGCGAGGCCGCTGGCCGCGCTGCTCGCCGAGCAGACCCTGACGCCGTACCGGGCCGCCGAGGTGGCCTCCGACGTCCTGCTGGCGCTGCGCGTGCTGCACACGTACGGCTGGGTGCACCGCAACATCACCGCGCGCACCGTGCTCGTCTGCGACGACGGGCGCGTGATGCTGACGGGCCTGGCGGTCGGGGCGGCGGAGGAAGCACTGTGCGGGTACGACCCCGTACCCCCGCCCGACGAGGAGCCGGCCCCCGCGACCGGCCCCGGGGGGACGTTCGGCCCGGGCAGCGGCCCGTCCGGCGTTTCCGGCGGCCCGCGTGCCGGGATCCTCGGCCCCGTCTCGGGCCCGGGACCGGGCGACGCCGACCCCGAGGCCGCCCGGCGGGCCGCCATAGAGGCGCGGGGCGTCGGGGAGCTTCCGGTGCCCGGCAGCCGCACGCCGGGCCCCCCGGGGCTCGCGCCCGCGGCGCTGGACCCGGCCGGCGAGGCCCGCGCCGCGCGCGCCGGTGCGATCGCCGCGTACCGCGCCGGCGCCCGGGCCGCCGCCCGGGTCCAGGAGGCGCAGAACGGCCGCGCGGCCCTGCCCGGCGCCCGCCCCGCCGCCGACAGCGGTGCCGGGAACGGCGCCGGCGGCGGCGTGCCGCAGGGCCCCGGAGCCGCCGACGGGCGCCCGGGGCACGGCATCGAGCGTGCGGTCGGAGCCGGTTCGGGCGAGGCGGGGCCCGTACGCGGGCCCGACGCCGGCCGGGACGGCTACGGAGTCGGCCCCGGGTTCGAGACCGGGCCGGTCGACTACGGGACCGGTCCGGGCAGGCGGCCGTACGCGGCCGGGACCGCGGGCGCGGAGTTCGACGACGAGCCCGGGTTCGAGGCCCCCGGCACCGCGGAACCCGGTCATGCCGCCGCGCCCGGAGCCGCCGCCCCGCCCGGGCAGATCGCCGACCCCTACGGCGTGCGCACCGCAGGCTCCTGGCCCGGCGCCGCAGCCCGGGACACCGCGACTCCGCAGCCGGCCCCGCCCGCCCCCGTGCGGAACACGGCCCCGCCCGCAGCCGCACGGGAAGCGGCCCCCGTGGAAAGCCGCGCCGGGGACGCCGGAAGCTGGGACGGGCCGGCCGCCCGGACGCCCGCGCCCCGCGGCCCCGCCACCGCACTCGACGCCGAGCGGGCCCGGCAGACGCGGATGGCCGTGGTCGGGCCGGTGACCGAGCGATGGGCGCCGGAACAGGCCGGGCCGGTGCACGAGAACTGGCAGCTGGCCGCGCCCATCGGCCCCGCGACCGACCTGTGGGCCCTGGGCGCGCTGCTCTTCCGTGCCGTGCAGGGGCACGCGCCCTACCCGGAGGAGTCGACCGCCGAGCTGGTGCAGATCGTGTGCGCGGAACCGCCGGCCTTCGCCGAGGAGTGCGGGCCGCTGCGGCCGGTCGTGGAGTCGCTGCTGCGTCAGGACCCCACCGAGCGCATCGACTTCGAGGAACTGCGCGGCTGGCTGCGTTCCCTCGTGCGTTCCGCGCCCGAACCCGAGGCCGGCCTCAACGTGATCCCGGCACCGCCCGCCGAGACCAGCCGACTGCCCATCGTGCGCCGCCGCGGCGAGCTCGTGCGCAGGCGGCGCGCCGGGCTGCCCGCGCACCACGGCCGGCACAAGCGGGGCCGGGAGCCGGCCCGTTCCCCGCGCAGCCTCGGCCGGACGCTGCTCCTGCTGATACTGCTCGCCCTGGCCGGAGCCGTCGCGTACGCCATCTTCTTCATGCCGAAGAGCGACACGGCCGACTCCGGCGCCGAACGGACCGGTGCCGCCGGCGGGGCGAGCCGTGCGCCGACCGAGGGCGCGCCGGACGACGGCGGCGAGCCACGCCCCGAGGAGACCTCCCCGTCGGCCGGCCCCGGCGCCTCGCGGACGGCGGGCGGCTCCACCGAGCCGCAGTCCGACGTCGCCGACGGATTCACCCTGCGCAAGGACGAGGAGGGCTTCAGCGTCGCCGTCGCCGAGGGCTGGAACCGCACGCCGCGCAACGGCAGCGGCCAGGTCGTCTACGGCAAGGGCGACTTCGAGCTCCTCGTCGTACCGGGCCGGGACCGCGCCTCCGAGTTCGGCGACGATCCGATGGCCTACCAGCGCGACAGCGAGCCCGAGCTGGCGTCGTACCGCGCCTCCAGCTGGGCCACCTCCAGCGGGCTGAAGACCATCGAGGTCGGCGGACGGACCTCGGCGGAGGGGCAGTTCACCTGGACCGGTGCGAACGGCGAGCTGTTCGTGCGCAACGCCGCCGTGCTGATCGACGGCCGCTACCACGTGGTGCAGGTCCGCGGCCCGGAGGCGGAACGGGACGAGGTGAACCGGATCTTCGAACAGGCCTCGGCGACCTACCGGTACGTGCCCTGACCGCAGTTCGGCCCGATGGTTGACTCCCGTCACAGAAAGCGACAACCGTCACAGAGCGGTTTCCATCCGACCCCGCCCGTTCCCCGAAGGGGCGCCGGTCCCTAGTCTGACCCTGACAAGACCATTGCGGGGCAACGTGAATCAGATGCAGGGCCGGCTCGTCGCAGACCGTTACCGGCTCGAGGACACCATCGGCAGCGGTGGCATGGGCCGGGTGTGGCGCGCCCACGACGAGGTGCTGCACCGGGTCGTCGCCATCAAGGAGTTGACCGCCGCGCTCTACGTCTCCGAGAGCGACCAGGCCATCCTGCTGGCGCGCACCCGGGGCGAGGCGCGCGCCGCGGCGCGGATCAACCACTCGGCCGTCGTCACCGTGCACGACGTACTCGAGCACGACGGCCGGCCGTGGATCGTGATGGAGCTGGTCGAGGGCCGCTCGCTGGCCGACGCCGTCAAGGAGGAGGAGCGGGTCGAACCGCGGGAGGCGGCCCGTATCGGCCTGTGGGTGCTGCGTGCCCTGCGCGCCGCGCACACCGCCGGTGTCCTGCACCGGGACGTCAAGCCGGGCAACGTGCTGCTCGGCGACGACGGCCGGGTCCTGCTCACCGACTTCGGCATCGCGCAGATCGAGGGCGACTCCACCATCACCCGGACCGGCGAGGTCGTCGGCTCCGTCGACTATCTCGCGCCCGAGCGGGTGCGCGGCCACGACCCAGGCCCCGCCTCCGACCTGTGGGCCCTCGGCGCGACGCTGTACACGGCGGTGGAGGGCAGGTCGCCGTTCCGGCGCACCTCGCCGCTCACCACCATGCAGGCGGTCGTCGAGGAGGACGCGGGCGAGCCCCGGTACGCCGGTCCGCTGGCGCCCGTCATCAGCGCCCTGCTGTGCAAGGACCCCCAGGCGCGGCCCGACGCGACCGAGGCGGAGCACCTGCTCGCCCAGGCGGCTGAGGGACGGCGCCCGGACGCGGCCCAGGCGTACGTGCCGACCACCCAGTACACGGGCCCGCCGCAGCACGGCGACGCCCTCCACCGGGACCCGTCGGGTGCGGACACGGGGACGCCGTATCGGTCGGGTGCGGAGACGGGTACGCCGTATCCGCCGGGCATGGACACCGGGACGCCCTACCCGCCGGTCACCGGTCCGCCCGGCGCGGGCTCGTCGGCCACCGGTCCGACGGCCACCGGTCCCACGGCGGTCGGCGCCGCGGCCGGCGGGTACGCGGGGGCGGGGTACACGGGATCCGGGTACCCGGGCTCGGGATCCGCCGTCGCGGGGGCCACTTCCGGGGGCCACGTACCGCCGGGCCACTTCACCGCCGGTCACACACCGCCCGTGTCGGGCGCTCTCCCTCCTCGGCGTACCCGACGCGGCCGCCTGCGCACCCTCGCCCTGGTCGTCGCCGTGGCCGCCCTCATCGGCGCGGGCACCGCCGTACTGCTGCAGCGGCAGAACGGGGCGGACGACTCCGAGGCCGGTCCCTTCCCCGGCCGCTCGACCTCCCCCCTCCCCAACCCGTCCGCCGACGGCAAGGGCCCCGGCGGCTCCGTCCCGGCCGACTGGGTACGCCGCGACGACCCGGTGGGTTTCAGCCTCTACCTGCCCAAGGACTGGAAGCGGGACGATTCGCTCGACGAAAAGGAAGAACTCCGGCAGATCGACTACACCCCCGACGGCGGCAACCATTTCGTACGCATCTCCGTCGACACCGATCCCGACTTCAACGACCCCTATGCCCACCAGCTCGACCTGGAGGTACAGCTCCAGCGGCTGGTCGACTACCGGCGCGTCACCCTGGAACACACCACCTACCGCGATCACAAGAGCGCCCGGTGGGAGTACACGTGGACCGCGTTGGCGAAGGACACGTCCTTCCCCGGCCCGCGCCACGCCGTCGAGGAGACGTACATGTCCCGGGACGGCGTCGAGTACGCCCTCTATCTGTCGGGGCCCGCGGACGACTGGCCGGCCACGGAGAAGAAGTTCAAAGCGGTGCTCCAGAGCTGGCAGGAGAAGAGCGGCTGACTCCCGCCGCAGGGGCCGGGGCCCTCCCGCCGTACGGGCCGGAGCCCGGCCACCGTACGACGGCCCGGCGGTGCCGCGACGGCGCTCGCACACCCGTCGGTTGTCGGCCACCCGTGTGACGGCGACCCGGAGCCGGTGCGTCCGGTGGGGCATGATGGGACGCATGGTGACCGAGGGGGCGGGCGGGCGTGTCATCGCGGGCCGGTACCGGCTCCACGAACGGCTCGGACGCGGCGGCATGGGCATCGTGTGGCGGGCCACCGACCGACTGCTCGCCCGCGAAGTGGCAGTGAAGGCGCTGCCCCTCGACGAGACCCTCTCCGCGGCCGAGGCCCGGCGGCGCCGTGAGCGCACCCTGCGCGAGGCCCGCGCGGTCGCGCAGCTGCGCCATCCGCACGTCATCGTCGTGCACGACGTCGTCGAGGACGACGAACGCGCGTACATGGTCATGGAGTTCGTCAACGGCGGCTCGCTCGCCGACCGGGTCGTCACCCACGGTCCGGTCGGCCACGGGGAGGCCGCCCGGATCGGCGTCGCCCTGCTCGACGCCCTGCGCACCGCGCACGCGGCCGGCATCCTGCACCGGGACGTCAAACCGTCCAACGTGCTCATCGCCGACGACGGCCGGGTCGTCCTCACCGACTTCGGCGTCGCCCAGGTCGCGGGCGCCACCACGCTCACCGAGAGCGGCAGCTTCGTCGGTTCCCCCGAGTACACCGCGCCGGAACGGATGTCCGGTGCCGGAACCGGCCCCGAGTCCGACCTGTGGTCGCTGGGGGTGCTGCTGTGCGCGGTGCTCAGCGGCGCGAGCCCCTTCCACCGCGACTCGCTGGGCGGCGTCCTGCACGCCGTGGTCACCGACGAGATCCGCCCGCCCGAACAGGCCGGACCGCTCCTGCCGGTCGTACGGGGCCTGCTCGAACGGGACCCCGGGCGGCGGCTGGACGCCGCGTCGGCCGACCTGATGCTGCGCGCCTTCCTCAGCACGGGCCGCACGCCCGCGACCCCGTGGGAGGCCGGAGACGGCGGGCCCCTGCGGGTGAGGCGGAGCGTGCTGACGGCGGTGCTGCTCGTCCTCGCGGCCGGCGCCGGCATCTCGGTGGCCGCCCTGCTGGCGGACGGCGACGACGACGGGAGCGGTACGCCGACGACCTCGGCGCCCGCGACCCCGACCACCGCGACGCTCGCACCGTCCTCCTCACCGTCGGCGCCCGCCGGGTCCACCCCATCCGGCGTAAACGGGAGATAAGCGGCAACCCGCGTCACGGGTCTGTGACCGCCGGACACCGGCGGTGGAAACGGCCGAGCCCGACGCGGTATGGATGGACCCATGAGCAGCAACGGGGGGCCCCGCGCAGGGGCGGACGAGCCGACGAGTTATGGCCTGCAGCCACCGAACCAGCCGGTCGCGGTGCCGCATCCCGGCAACCCGTACGCGGCACCCACCGAGGTCGTACCGCCGCGAGCATCGTCGCCCGAGCCGCCCGCGTCGCCGTCGCCCGAGCCGTCCGCGTCGCCCTCGGCCGAGCCGTCCGGGCTGTCGTCGTCCGCTCCGGCGGCGGCCGCGTCTCCTGCGGTGGGGGCGGCCTCCGGCGGCCCCGCGGGAGGCGCCGCGGATGCGGGCGCCGGGCGCCTCGTCGCCGGTCGGTACCGGCTGCTCGGCCGGCTCGGACACGGCGGCATGGGCACGGTGTGGCGGGCGAAGGACGAGACCGTGGACCGCGAGGTGGCCGTCAAGGAGCCCCGCGTTCCCGACCATCTTCCCGAACGGGAACGGGACAACGCCTACGAGCGGATGCGCCGCGAGGCGCGCGCCGCGGCCCGGCTCGACCACCCCGCCGTGGTCGACGTGCACGACGTGGCGGTCGTGGACGGCCGGCCGTGGATCGTGATGGAGCTGGTGCGGGGGCGTTCCCTGGGCGACGCCCTCCAGGAGGGCACCATGGGCGCGCGCGAGGCGGCCCGGATCGGTCTGGAGGTGCTCGGCGCGCTGGAGGCCGCCCACGAGGACGGCATCCTGCACCGCGACGTGAAGCCGGACAACGTACTGCTCGGACGGCACGGCCGGGTCGTCCTCACCGACTTCGGCATCGCACAGATCGAGGGCGAGACGAATCTGACCGACACCGGCGGCTTCGTGGGCTCGCCCGAGTACATCGCCCCGGAACGGGTGCTGGGCCAGCGCCCGGGACCGGCGAGCGACCTGTGGTCGCTGGGCGTGGTCCTGTACGCGGCGACGGAGGGGGTCTCGCCCTTCCGCCGCAGCAACACGCCCGCCACGCTCCAGTCGGTGCTCAACGCCGTGCCCGCGCCGCCTGCCTCCGCGCGGGGACCGCTGGCCGAGGCAATCACGGGCCTGCTGGACAAGGACCCGGCGCGCCGCCCGGACGCCGCCCGGGTCCGCACGCTGCTCGACGCCGCCGCCAACCCGCCCGCGCCGCCGCCCACCCGGGTGGTGCCGTTCGGCGGTCCGGAGGCGCCGGGAGGGCCGTCCGGCACGGGCACGGGCACCGGCTCGCGCTGGGGCGTCCGGCTGGGGCGCAACGTCTGGATCACCCTCGGCGCGGCGGCCGTCGCGGCGGCGGTGGCGTCGTACCTCGTGGTCGCCGACCCCTTCGCGGGCCCGCTGCCGGAGGGGTGGAAGCAGCGGGAGCTCGGCGCCAAGGCCGGGATGAGTGTCGGCGTGCCCGCGGAGTTCGTGAAGGAGGAGCACGCGGAGGACGAGGAGTGGGACGGCACCTACGAGACGTTCTCCGACCCCAGCGGCATGATCACCGTCCTCGTGGACCGGGACGTCAAGGCCGACGACAAGGCGGGCGAGATCCCGGACACCGCGGGAGCCAACGCCTGGGCGGACTGGGACATGCTCAAGGACGGCGAGTACTCCTGGGACTTCGCCGACAAGCCCGCCCCCCAGGGGGAGCCGGGCGAGACCGAGTACAAGGGCGAGAAGGCCGCCGAGAACACCATCGCCTACACGACCACGGACGCGGAGCACCCTCGCAAGCGCGAGTTCCACATCCTCTACTACCGTGCCGGCAACGGCGACATGTACAAGGTGTCGATCGACTACCCCCGCGAGGGCCACTTCGCGGACGAGGGCCGGGAGATCGCCCGGACGGTGATCGCCAACTGGGAGGTCGACAAGCTCTGATGGGACGTGGCTGATGGGGCTCGAAGGCCGACTGCTGGGTGAGCGGTACCGGTTACTGAGGCGTGCCGGTTCCGGCGCGTCGGGCACCGTCTGGCGGGCCCTCGACGAGGCGGCGGTCCGCGAGGACGACCGCGAGGTCGCCGTCCGCCGGCCCCGGTTGCCCGGCGACCCGGAGGAAGAGTCCTACCGGCGGGCGGCCCACCGCCTCTACCGCGAAGCGCGGGCCGCCGCCCGCGTCGACCATCCCGCCGCCGTCCGCATCCACGACGTGGTCGTGGAGGAGGCCGGTCTCGACGGACTGCCCTGGATCGTCACGGAGTGGGTCCCGGGCGAGTCCCTGCGCGACGTGCTCCTGCGCGGCCCGGTCGCACCGCCGGAGGCCGCCCGGATCGGCCTCGCCGTACTCGGCGCCCTCAGGGCCGCGCACGCCGTCGGCATCGTGCACCGTGCGGTCCGGCCCGCCAACGTGCTGCTCGGACGGCACGGCCGCGTCGTCCTCACCGGCTTCGGCACCGCCCACCTGGCCGGCGGGGAGCCCGTACGCGGTTCCGGGCCCGCGGCCGACCTGCGGTCCCTGGGCGACCTGCTGCGCACCGCCGCCGGAGACCCGCCGCCGTCCGGGCCGCTCGGCGCGCTCGCCGAACGCCTGCCGACCGGGCCCGGCTCGTCCCGGCCGGACGCCGAGGAGGTCGCCCGGCAACTGGAGTCGGTGGTCCGCGACCTCCGGGCCGCACCGGATCAGGAACCGGACTGGGAACCGAATCGCGAACCGGGCCGAAAAGAAGCGATCAGGTTCGGCCCTCCCGCGTAACGCCCTGATCAGCTGGTTTGTTGCCAGCGATCACTGGCGCCGTGTGAGCACTCGGTGAATCACCGTGAATCCCCGTTACCGACGGGTACACAAAGCCCGCCCCGCGTCATACCCTGCGGCACATGACGGACGCGCAGGCCCCGGAACTGACCGGCACCAACCCCCTCGCCCCCGCCCCGGAGGGCGCCCGCACCGCTGCCGACGTGGTCACGCCCGAGCTGGTCGCCCAGCTCACCAAGGGCGTCGCCGGGTCCGGCCGCACGGCCAACCACACCCCGCTCACCGGCGAGAAGCTGGCCGACCTGCCCGAGTCCACGCCCGAGGACGTGGCCGGCGCCTTCGAGCGGGCCCGTGCCGCCCAGGCCGTGTGGGCCCGGACGCCGGTACGGCAGCGCGCCGCCGTTCTGCTGCGCTTCCACGACCTGGTCCTGGCCCGCCAGGCCGAGGTCCTCGATCTCATCCAGCTGGAGACCGGCAAGGCCCGTCTGCACGCCCACGAGGAGGTCCAGGCCGTCGCCGTCGCCGCCCGGCACTACGGCCGCAAGGGGCCCGCCTACCTGCGGCCCAGGCGGCACACCGGCGCCGTGCCGACCCTCACGAAGGTGACCGAACTGCGCCACCCGCGCGGCGTCGTCGGCCAGATCGCCCCCTGGAACTACCCGTTGGAGCTGTCCGTCGGGGACGCGATCCCGGCCTTCGTCGCGGGCAACGCCGTCGTCATGAAGCCCGACACCGAGACGTGCCTGACCGCGCTGTGGGCCAGGGACCTGCTCATCGAGGCCGGCCTGCCCGCCGAGGCCTTCCAGGTCGTCCTCGGTGACGGCCCGGTCGTCGGCCCCGAGGTCGTCAAGCACGCCGACTACGTCTCCTTCACCGGCTCCACCCGCACCGGCCGCGAGGTCGCCCGGGGGGCAGCCGCCCGCCTGGTCGGCGTCTCCCTCGAACTGGGCGGCAAGAACGCCATGCTGGTCCTGGAGGACGCCGACATCGAGAAGGCCGCGGCGGGTGCCGTCCGCGCCTGCTTCTCGTCGGCCGGCCAGCTCTGCATCTCCATCGAGCGGCTCTACGTCCACGAGTCCGTCGCCGACGCCTTCCTGGAGCGCTTCGCCGCCCGCACCAGGGCGATGCGTCTCGGCACCTCCCTCTCCTACGGCGCCGACATGGGCTCGCTGGCGGGCGAGCGGCAGCTGGAGACGGTGAAACGGCACGTCGCGGACGCCGTGGAGCGGGGCGCGAGGCTCGTCGCCGGCGGTGTCGCCCGCCCCGACATCGGCCCGTACTTCTACGAGCCGACCATCCTCGACGGCGTCACGTCCCCCATGACGGTGTGCGACGAGGAGACCTTCGGCCCGGTCGTCTCCGTCTACCGCTTCACGACCGAGGACGAGGCGGTCGAGCACGCCAACTCCACCCCGTACGGCCTGAACTCCGCGGTCTGGACGAAGGACGCCCGGCGCGGCCGCGACGTCGCCGCCCGGCTGCGCACCGGCACCGTCAACATCAACGAGGGCTACGCCTCCGCCTACGGCAGCGTCCAGTCCCCGATGGGCGGCATGAAGGACTCCGGCCTGGGCCGCCGGCACGGTTCCGAGGGCATCCTCAAGTACACCGAGGCCCAGACGGTCGCCCAGCAGCGGCTGCTGCCGATGGCACCGTCGCTGGGGATGGACGACGAGAAGTACGCGGCGTTCATGAGCCGCAGCCTGCGCGCGATGAAGGCGTTCCGCTTCCGCTAGTCCCCCCCCTCGCTCCCGCCCGCGCCCGTTCCTGCCCGCCCCCACCATCCGTTCCCATCCGTTCTCGACGAGGAGAGCACGTGTCGCAGGAGAAGACTGTCCAGACCCGGGACGAGAGCGGGTACGACTACGACGTCCTCATAGTCGGTTCCGGATTCGGCGGCTCGGTCTCCGCGCTCCGCCTCACCGAGAAGGGCTACCGCGTCGGTGTCCTGGAGGCCGGCCGCCGCTTCACCAGGGAGTCGCTGCCCAAGAACTCCTGGGACCTGAAGAACTACCTCTGGGCGCCCAAGCTCGGCATGTTCGGCATCCAGCGCATCCATCTGCTCGGCAACGTCATGGTCCTGGCGGGTGCGGGCGTCGGCGGCGGCTCCCTGAACTACGCCAACACCCTCTACGTTCCGCCGAAACCATTCTTCGACGACCCCCAGTGGCGGGACATCACCGACTGGCAGGGGGAGCTGACGCCGTACTACGACCAGGCCCGGCGCATGCTCGGGGTCCGCATCAACCCGACGATGACCCCCTCCGACGTGCACCTGAAGGCCGCCGCCGAGCGGATGGGCTGCGGCGACACCTTCCACATGGCGCCGGTCGGCGTCTTCTTCGGCGACGGCGAGGACGCCGACGGCACGGCACGGGCGAAGCCCGGCGAGCGGGTGCCCGACCCCTACTTCGGCGGCGCGGGGCCCGAGCGCAAGGCCTGCAACGAGTGCGGCGAGTGCATGACCGGCTGCCGGCACGGCGCGAAGAACACCCTCAACGAGAACTACCTCTACCTCGCGGAGAAGGCCGGCGCGGTCGTCCACCCCATGACGACGGCCGTCTCCGTCACGGAGGACTCGCGCGGCGGGTTCGCGATCGCCACGCTCCGCACCGACCGCAGGAAGAAGGACGCGGGCCGCACCTTCACCGCCCGCCGCGTCGTGCTCGCCGCCGGCACCTACGGCACCCAGACCCTGCTGCACCGCATGAAGGCGGGCGGCCAGCTCCCGTACCTGTCCGACCGGCTCGGCGGGCTGACCCGCACCAACTCCGAGGCACTGGTCGGGGCCCAGACCGACGACCGCCGCTACCGCAGGGCCACGGGAGAACGGCGCGCCGACTTCACGCGCGGCGTCGCCATCACGTCCTCCATCCACCCGGACGCCAGCACCCACATCGAACCGGTGCGCTACGGCAAGGGCTCCAACTCGATGGGCGGCCTCTCGATCCTCCAGGTCCCGTACGCCGGCGAGAAGGGCTCGGGCGCCTCCCGCGTCGCGGGCTTCCTGGCCAACGCGGCCAAGCACCCGCTGCTGGTCCTGCGTTCGCTGTCCAACCGCAAGTGGTCCGAGCGGACCATCATCGGCCTCGTCATGCAGTCCCTCGACAACTCCCTGACCACGCACCTGAAACCGGCGGGCATCGGCAAGGGCCTGCTCACCGCCCGCCAGGGCCACGGTTCGCCCAACCCCAAGCAGATCAAGGCCGCGACCGAGGGCGCCTCCGCGCTCGCCGCCGAGATCAACGGCTTCGCCGGTTCCAACGTGGGCGAGCTGACGGGCATGCCGCTCACCGCCCACTTCCTCGGCGGCTGTCCCATCGGCGCCACCCGCGAGACCGGCGTCATCGACCCGTACCACCGCCTCTTCGGCCACCCCGGCATCTCGGTCGTGGACGGCGCCGCCGTCTCGGCCAACCTGGGCGTCAACCCGTCCCTGACGATCACGGCGCAGGCCGAGCGGGCGATGTCGTACTGGCCGAACAAGGGCGAGAGCGACCCGCGCCCCGCCCAGGGAGACGCGTACGAGCGCCTGGCGCCCGTCGGGCCCAACTCCCCGGCGGTCCCGGAGGAGGCCTTCGGCGCCCTCCGGCTGCCCTTCCTCGGCGTGCCCACGGTGCCGCCGAAGCGGTAGCGGGCCGCGGGCGGACCGTGTCGCGGACGGTGTCGCGGGCTGTGTCGGTGTCGGTGAATCGTGAGGGTGAATCGTCACGGGGTGGGGCCGGGGGACACTGCGGCCCGGACGGGAACGTGGGGACGTGTTCCGTCGGCCGGCTCCGGGCGTCCCCGGAGCCGGCCGTTCCTTGGGTGACCGGGCTGCTGTCCCCTGCCGTCCGGTCACTTCCTGGAGCGAGGTCCCACGACGTGCGGCACGATTCCGCACGTCTCATCGCTCCAGCGAGCCACGCGTGGTTCTTTCGGGCCCGCCCCTGGCTGACACGGACACCGGGACCAACGAAGCCGCGCGCGTGCCGGTCACGCTCCGTACGGGTGAGAAGGCGCCGAACTCAGATACGAGTCTCAGACCCGTCCCCGGCACAGCTCCAGCATCGTCATCGCCAGCGCGGTGCCGGGCTTGCCCAGCGCCTGCCGGTAGTGGTCGAGGACCTCCATCTCGCGGGAGAGGTTCACGCGCCGGCCGCCGGAGGTGATCCTCGTCTCCTGGATGACGGCGGAGACGGCCATCCGTTCCTGGATCAGCCCGATGATCCGGTCGTCCAGGGCGTCGATGCGGTCCCGGGCGCCGGTGATCACGTCGGCGGCCTCGGGGGTGCGGGCGCCCGTCTTGTCCGCGGTGGTGGCGGCGGGCGTGGCGGGGGTCGTGGGCGTGGTGACGGTCATGTCGGGGGTCCTCGCTGGTCGGCGGTGCCCCGGACTGCGACAGGTTCCGGAGAAACGCCAGGCGCCCCGGGCCTTGTCGGCCCGGGGCGCCTGGGAAGTCGCTTGTCAGTTGCTCAAGCAGCACGACCATGGCAGCCGGTGGGCCGGTTGCCATAGATAAACAGGGAAGCCTGGTGCTTGAGCATGGGGCCAGTATGCCCCGCGGACGTTCCGCGACCAAGCCGGTTCGCATGGTGAGATCCGGGGAGGGGGCGAGCGGGTTCCGGCCAGGGACGGGGCACGTGCGCGCCTCGGTAGAATCGGGAACACCAGACCCCCGCCCGACCGCCGGAAGGCACCCCGTGTCATCAGCGACTCCCGCTGCCGCCGCCCCCGACACCGTCCTGGTCGTCGACTTCGGCGCGCAGTACGCCCAGCTCATCGCCCGTCGTGTCCGCGAGGCGCGGGTCTACAGCGAGATCGTGCCGAGCTCCATGCCGGTCGAGGAGATCCTCGCCAAGAACCCGGCGGCCATCGTCCTCTCCGGCGGCCCCTCGTCGGTGTACGAGCCGGGCGCCCCGACCGTCGACCGCGCGCTCTTCGAGGCCGGCGTCCCCGTCTTCGGCATGTGCTACGGCTTCCAGCTGATGGCGCAGACCCTCGGCGGCACCGTCGACAACTCCGGAGCCCGTGAGTACGGCCGCACCGACCTCGCGGTCTCCAAGCCGTCCTCCACCCTCTTCGAGGGCACCCCGGCCGAGCAGGCCGTGTGGATGTCGCACGGCGACGCCTGCTCCGCCGCCCCGGAGGGCTTCACCGTCACCGGCTCCACGGACGTCGTCCCGGTCGCCGCCTTCGAGAACGACGAGAAGAAGCTCTACGGCGTCCAGTACCACCCCGAGGTCATGCACTCCACGCACGGGCAGCAGGTGCTGGAGCACTTTCTGTACCGGGGCGCGGGCCTCACCCCGGACTGGACCATGGGCAATGTCATCGACGAGCAGGTCGCGACCATCCGCGAGCAGGTCGGCGACCGGCGCGCCATCTGCGGCCTGTCCGGCGGCGTGGACTCCGCGGTCGCCGCGGCCCTCGTCCAGAAGGCCATCGGCTCCCAGCTGACCTGCGTCTACGTCGACCACGGTCTGATGCGCAAGGGCGAGACGGAGCAGGTCGAGAAGGACTTCGTGGCCGCGACCGGCGTGCAGCTGAAGGTCGTGGACGCCAGTGAGCGGTTCCTGGGCGCGCTGGCCGGGGTGTCCGACCCCGAGGAGAAGCGGAAGATCATCGGACGCGAGTTCATCCGCGTCTTCGAGCAGGCCCAGCTGGAGATCATGCAGGAGGAGGGCCCCGAGGTCGCCTTCCTGGTGCAGGGCACGCTCTACCCGGACGTCGTCGAGTCCGGCGGCGGCACCGGCACGGCGAACATCAAGTCCCACCACAACGTGGGCGGCCTCCCCGACGACATCGAGTTCGAGCTGGTCGAGCCGCTGCGCAAGCTGTTCAAGGACGAGGTCCGGATGGTCGGCCAGGAACTGGGCCTGCCGGACGAGATCGTCCAGCGCCAGCCGTTCCCCGGCCCCGGACTCGGCATCCGCATCGTCGGCGAGGTCACCGAGGAGCGGCTCGACCTGCTCCGCGAGGCCGACGCCATCGCCCGCGAGGAGCTGACCGCGGCCGGCCTCGACCGTGAGATCTGGCAGTGCCCGGTGGTGCTGCTCGCCGACGTCCGCTCCGTCGGCGTCCAGGGCGCCATGCACGCTCCCCCACTGCCTTAAGGGCGTGGGAGGTGCCCCCACTCGCCGCACCGGGCGCCGACCACGTACAACCAGTACGCCGGTCGACGCCCAGCACTCCCCCAGCCTCCGGCCGGGGGGACCCCCAGAGCACGCACCTGACGCCGCCAGGCCCGCCCTTCGGGCGGACGACGGGAATGTGACGACAGACTCTAGGCGCGCTTGAGGGTGCGCAAGGGCTTTCCGGGCTGCCAGAGTTCGACGACGAGGTACGTGTCGTCCTCGACGCGGGTCCGCACGACCTCCGTCAGCTCGGTACGGAAGAGGTGGAACGGCTCCGGCGGTTCCACCTCTTTGGCGTACCCGGCCCTGGTCTCCGGGTCCTCGACCTCGACCGCCCGCCCGGCGACCCGCACGTCCCCGCCGCCGAGGCCGGTGCCCGCCCCGGGGTTCGCCTGCAGCGCGAAGCGCGGATCGCGGCGCAGGTCCAGCGCCTTCAGCGAGCCCGGCATCATGCCGAGCCACAGCTCGCCGCCCAGGAAACGCACCTCCAGACCCGTGGTGCGGGGCGAGCCGTCCTTGCGGAGCGTGGCCAGGACGTGGTGCGTGTACGCGCCGAAGCGCGCTTCGACGGTGCCGGCCAGGGCGGGTTCGGCGGCGGCGAAGCCCGCCCAGTTCACACCGGTCCGGTTCACAGGGGCGCCTGAGGTCATACGGCGAGTGTGACCCCGAATACCGACACCCTCTGTCGAGTATCGGGCCGGGACCTGTCCTCCCGGCGGCCCCGGGGGTACCTTCCGGCCCGTGAGGCACATCCAGTGCCGGGAGCGGTGCCGGATCCCCGAGAGCGGATTCCGCGCCGGGCCCGCAGCGCTGGGCAGGACCAAGGCAGGACAGAGGACACATGCACGGGACGCCCGGGGCCACTCCGCCCCCGCCGCTGCCCACCGACCGGCTGCGGTTCGCGATGCCGCCGATGCACGACTCGGTCGAGGACGAACGCCGGCACCGCAAGGAACGGCTCGCGGGCGCGCTGCGCGTCTTCGGGCGGTACGGCTTCGAGGACGGGGTCTCCGGGCACATCACGGCCCGCGATCCCGAGTACAGCGACTGCTTCTGGGTCAACCCCTTCGGCATGCCCTTCGCGCACATCACGGTGAGCGACCTGGTGCTGGCCAACTCCGACGGCCAGGTGGTGGAGGGCGGCCACCACGTGAACCAGGCCGCCTTCACCATGCACTCCCAGGTCCACGCCCTGCGCCCGGACGTGGTCGCCGTCGCCCACTGCCACTCGGTGCACGGGCGCGCGCTCGCCGCCCTCGGCGACCTGCTCGACCCGATCACACAGGAGAGCTGCGCCTTCTACGAGGACCACGCCCTGTACGACTCCTACTCGGGCGTCACCGTCGACGCCGAGGAGGGGCGGCGCATCGCACGGGTGCTCGGCTCCGGCAAGGCGCTCGTGCTGCGCAACCACGGGCTGCTGACGGTCGGCGACTCGGTGGACGCGGCGGCCTGGTGGTTCCTGTCGCTGGAACGGTCCTGCCAGGTGCAGCTGACCGCGAGGGCGGCGGGCCGGCCGGTGCTGATCGGCCACCGGCAGGCCGTGGCGACGCGGGAGCAGCTCGGCGGCGACCTGGTGGCGTGGATCAACTACCAGCCGTTGTGGCGGCAGATCAGCCGCGCCGAGCCGGACCTCTTCGGCTGACGACTCGGCCGACGTCTCGGCCGACGTTCCGCGCCGCGTCAACACGGCGATCCACGCTTCACCCGCGCTGAGCAGAGACAACCGGGGGCGCCGGGCGTGGGAGGGTCGGCGTACGGCACAATTCGTCGTCGTCGCAAGGGACTTGGCAGCGTGGGAGCGGAAGGCGGGCGTCGGGAGTGGCGGTGCAGGAGGCGAGACGCGGGAGCGGCTCGGACAAGGGCGCGTACGAGACGGCCCACGGGGGCGGCTGCACCTGCGGGGACTGTCCCCACGGCGCCCGGCAGGGGCACCGCCGGGCGGTCGCCGCGTTCCTGCGGCGCCGGGACGAGTTCGCCGCCGGGCAGGGGCTGCCGGCCGCGGTCGCCCACTCGGCCTCCGCCTCCCGGCAGTGGGTCTCCGAGGAACTGACCCAGTCCGCCGAACTCGTCGCCGAACGCGGTCGCGCCGAGGGCGAGGCGTGGCTCGCGGGCCTGGGCCGGCGCACGGCGGCCGCGGTGTGGGCGGCTGTCGTCCTGCTGCTGCTCGGGCAGGCGCTCACCGCGATCGGCGCGGGCTGGTCGGCGGCGCGCACCGCGGGGCTCGCGGCGGCGCTGGTCGTGGCCGGTGCGCTGACGGCGGCGTCCTGGTTCCACCGGACCCGGGGCGGGGCGCTGGCGCCGGTCATCGGGGAGGACAACCGGCTGTCCACCTCCCGGGCGGTGGCGGTTGCCTGGGTCCTCTTCATCGCCTACGCGGTGCTCGTGCTGGCCGGCCAACTGGCCGTCGCCTCGGGCCACGACCGGCGGGACGCGCTGATCTCTGGCCTCGAACTCGGCCGCGGCACCGGCGCGGTGACCGTGCTCGCCGTGGTCTGCGGGATCGCGGTCCTGGTCCGGCGCGTGGTCGGCCTGCGGGTGCTGGGGCAGCGGCTGCAGAAGGTCCGGGCGGACCGGCCGCGGGCCTCCGACCTCCTCACGGACGACGCGGGACGCGGCACCTTCGCCGACATCCAGTACGTCGTGATCAGCGCCGTCGCCCTGGTCTTCGCGGCGGTGCGCCTGGCCCGGCGTCCGGAACAGCTCCCCGACCTGCCGTGGGGGCTCGCGGTCGTGGTGCTGGTCTCGGCGGCGACCTACCTGGCCGGCAAGTACGCGGAGGGCGGCCGGCCGGTCGTCCTCTCCGTGGTCCGGGCACGGGAGGCCGGTGACCTGGACGCGCCGATCCGTACCGGCGACGACATCGAGATCCGCGGCGCCGGCTTCGTGCCGCCCGGCGCGCAGCGGGCGGACCGGCTGTCCCGCATGGTCGTCCGCATCGGCGCGGTCAACGTCCACGTCCCCCTGGTCCCGGTGGCCGGCGGCTTCAGCAACCCCGCGGACGACCTCCTCACGGTCCCCGTACCGGCCGACGTGGAGCCGGGCCGGGTGGACGTCCAGGTGGTCACCGGCGCGGGCGTGGAGACCAACCGCTACGCGATCGACGTGACGGACTGAGCCTGCCCGAGTCGATGCGGCGGACTGAGTCCGTGTGACGGACTGAGTCGATGTGACGGCCCGACACCTCGCGCGCCGCCCGGCCGGGACCTGTCGAAACCGACAGCAAGAAACCGGTGGGCAGAGGGTTGAGCCGGGTGCCCTTGTCGTACGTATGGTCTGGCGGGGGTCTCGGCATGCGCGGCGGGAGGCGGCTGGCAGTGATGACTCACGGTAGGCGGACGGATGTGTCCCCCTCCCAACAGGGTGGCGGGGACTGGCGGGACAGTGCCGCCCGGTACGCCCTCCTTCCTCTACGGATCTTCCTCGGCGTCACCTTCGTCTACGCGGGTCTGGACAAGCTCACCGACAGCGCCTTCATGAAGGACGGCGGCGCCGGTTCCGTGGGTGACATGATGCGGGCCGTCCGGGACTCCTCGGCCCTCCCCGCGCTGGTCGACCTCGCACTGAAGAACCCGCCCGGCTTCGGCTACGCCATCGCGCTGGGCGAGCTGGCCGTCGGCGTCGGCGTCCTGCTCGGCCTCCTCACCCGGCTGGCCGCGCTCGGGGGCGCGCTGATCTCGCTCAGCCTGTGGCTGACCGTCAGCTGGGCCTCCGACCCGTACTACTACGGCAACGACCTCCCGTACATGTTCTGCTGGGTGCCGCTCGTGCTGGCCGGCGCACCCTTCTGGTCACTGGACGCCTTGATCGGGAACCGGCGCCGCAGGGGGGTCTACTAGGGGATGCCGTTCGCCCGTCAGCCGGAAGGGTCCGCTCGGGACTCGTCCGGCTGTCCCGTGTGCGGCGCCCCCCGGCGCCGGTGCACGGTGCGCCGGTGCACGGTCCGGGCCACGACGCCGACCGCTCCCGCGAGGCAGAGACCGCCCACCACGACGGGGATCACCACGAACCACGGTGTCTCCCACAGCCCGCCCGCGTCACCGGCGTAGATGACCCCGGCCAGGATCAGGAAGACGCCGGCCACCAGCCGTCCGGGCTGGAACCTATGACGCAGCACGGGTCACCTCCGCCTGGCCGATGCCGACCTGGAGGTCGAGGTCGAGCGTCCCGGTGTCCTCGCCGCTCCCGGTGGGACGCAGGGTGATCTCCTTGTGCCTGCCCGGCGCCACGTCCACGTCCTTGTCCTCGTCGCCCGGCAGCCGGATGTCGCCGACGCCCACCGAGACGCTGAGCCGCACCGTCGCGTCCCGGGGCACCACGATCCTTATTCGGCCGATGCCCACGTCGGCGCGGGTGCTGACCGTCTGCTTCTCCGTCAGGTCCAGGCGGGACAGGTCCACGGTGCCGCTGCCCGCGCCGATCTGGTACTCCTCGCGCACGTCCGCCACGGCCGCCGGCGCCCAGGTGGTCCGGGACCATTCCGTGCCCACGTCTTTCGGTACCGCGGCCGAGCCGGCCAGCAGGCCCGCCGTGATGATCGCCAGGAAGACCGAACCCGCTCCCGTGCGCCCGAGGAAGGCGCTGACGGCGATGCCGAGACCGAAGACGGCGAGCGCACATGCCAGCCCGGTCTGCAGGCTGGTGCCGAGCGGGTGGTCGTCCCAGGTCAGCCGGGTGCCGAGGAAACCGGCGAGCACGGCGAGGAGGAACACCCAGCCCCCGATTCCGCGGGGGCCGCGCGGCTGCGGGCGCCGTGGGTGCCGGGCACCGCCCGCAGGGGCGTACGCGAGGTCGAGGCCTCTGCGGCCCGCGAGCCCGCGGCCGATGGCGACGGCCGCCGCGATGTCGCGGTCCTCCGCGTCCGACGGGCCCCACAGGTATCCGGTCCCGCCGTCGTGGGTTCCGTCCTTGACTATGGGGCCACGCCACCAGGAGGGCCAGGTGTACATGATCGGGGGCGCCTGGGCCTCCGGCGGAGCGTCGGCGACGGTCTGGGCGGAGAGCGGGTCGGGCTCGGGGGCCCTGCGGTGCCGCGACCAGTACCCGGCGCCCGCGAGGAGGAGCGAGAGGACGACGGCGAAGGTCAGCACCCCGCCGTTGCGCAGCATGGTCAGGAAGATCCCGCAGCCGACCAGGGCGAAGAGCACGGCCGCCAGCGCCTGGCCGTCGACCCGGCCGGTCAGCAGCTTGCGTACCTCGTTCTCCTCCTCGTCGTCGTAGGGGACGAAGAGCCAGGCGAAGCCGTAGAAGAGGAGACCGATGCCGCCGGTCGCGGAGAGCACCGCGAGGGTGATCCGGAATATCACGGGGTCCAGATCACACTGCCGTCCCAGGCCGGCGCAGACTCCGGCGAGCGTCTTGTACCGGCGGTCGCGCCGGAAGTGCTGCGGCGGCCCGGGAGCGTCGGCGTCGTCGGTGACGCCCGGGCCGCTCGCGGTACCGGGAACATCCGCGGCGGGCGCGGCATCCTGCGGCCCGGCACCCCGTGGAGGGCGCGGGCCGGAGCCGGGTCCCGGACCCGTCGCGGCGTGCTCGTGATCTGTCATGGCTCCATGGTGACGGGCGCGGCGCCGCGACGGCAGTCGGTACGACCCTGGTCGGACCCTGATATCGCCCCTGAGCGGACGTTCGGGAAGCGTTCGAGGCCCCTCGGCCCAGGATTGGTCCCTCGGCCCAGGACCGGCCCCTCGGCCCAGGACCGGGGGAGCAGATCAGGGGAGTATGGGGGGCGGACCCTGATGCCGCCGCTCCCGCACCCGTGTGACCATCAGTGTCATGCCGGAAGCCGCAGCAGCACCCCTCGCAGAACCGCGGCCGCCGCGCAAGCTCTACCGCAGCAGTGACGGACGCTGGCTCGGTGGCGTGGCGCGGGGGCTCGCCGGGCATCTCGGGCTGCCCGTCATCTGGGTGCGCTTCGCCTTCGTCGGCCTGTTCATGGCCGACGGTCTGGGCGCGCTGCTGTACGCGGCCTTCTGGTTCTTCGTGCCGCTGGGCGTCGGCGGTGTCGAGGCGCAGAAGCCGCCGTCCCTCGTCACCTCCGAGACCGCGCCGGACGGCCGCCGCAGACTCGTCGCCCGCAGACCGGACAAGGGGCAGATGGTCGCCCTGCTGCTCATGGTCGTCGTGGCCCTGGTCTTCGTGGGCAACGTCGACCTCGGCGGCGGAGCCAAGGCCTACCTCTGGCCGACCGTGCTCGTCGGCGCCGGTGTCGCCCTCGTCTGGCGCCAGGCGGACAACGCGCGCCGGGCCCGCTGGGCGGAGGTCGGACGCCACCGGCGCACCGTCACCCTGCTGCGCTCCGTGGCCGGGGTCCTGCTGGTGACGGCCGGTGTCACCGGCATCTTCGTCCTCCAGGGCTCCGCCGCGCACCTCGGCTCCGTCCTGCAGGCGGCCCTCGCCGTCCTCGTCGGGATAACGCTCCTCGCCGGCCCCTACCTGGTCCGGATGACGCAGGACCTCTCCGAGGAGCGGCTGATGCGCATCCGCGCCCAGGAACGCGCCGAGGTCGCCGCCCACGTCCACGACTCGGTCCTGCACACCCTGACCCTGATCCAGCGCAACGCGGAGAACGCGGGCGAGGTGCGCCGCCTGGCCCGGGCCCAGGAGCGGGACCTGCGCTCCTGGCTCTACAAGCCGGAGGGCAACGGCAAGGACGAGGACGAGGAGCCCACCACCCTCGCCGAGGCCGTGAAACGCAACGCCGCGGAGGTCGAGGACAAGCACGGTGTCCCCATCGAGGTCGTGGTCGTCGGCGACTGCCCGCTCGACGAGAGGGTCGGCGCACAGATGCAGGCCGCGCGTGAAGCCATGGTGAACGCGGCCAAGTACGGTGGCGAGGGCGGCGCCGTACAGGTTTTCGCCGAAGTCGAGGGGAGGACGGTCTTCGTGTCCGTCCGGGACCGCGGCCCCGGCTTCGACCTCGACTCGATCCCCGCCGACCGGATGGGCGTCAGAGAATCGATCATCGGCCGCATGGAGCGCAACGGCGGCACGGCGCGGCTGCGCGCGGTGCCCGACGGCGGCACGGAGGTCGAACTGGAAATGGAGAGGGCGGAGAAGACGTCATGAGCGACCCGACCGAGGCGGACGGAATCGCGGGAGCGGGCGAGACGGCCGAGCCCGCGCAGCCGGCGAACGGCGGCACGGGGGAGCGCCGGGTACGCGTGGTGCTCGTCGACGACCACCGCATGTTCCGTACCGGAGTCCAGGCCGAGATCGGCCAGACCGCCGAGACCGGGGTCGAGGTCGTCGGCGAGGCCGCCGACGTCGACCAGGCCGTCACGGTCATCACCGCGACCCGCCCCGAGGTGGTGCTCCTCGACGTCCACCTCCCCGGCGGCGGCGGAGTCGAGGTGCTGCGCCGCTGCGCCCCCCTGATGGGCGACACCGACCGGCCCGTCCGCTTCCTCGCCCTGTCCGTGTCGGACGCGGCCGAGGACGTGATCGGCGTCATCCGCGGCGGCGCCCGGGGCTATGTCACCAAGACCATCACCGGCACCGACCTGGTCGACTCGGTCTTCCGGGTCCAGGAGGGCGACGCCGTGTTCTCCCCGCGCCTGGCCGGTTTCGTCCTCGACGCGTTCGCCTCCACCGACGCCCCGCCGGTCGACGAGGACATGGACCGCCTCACCCAGCGCGAGCGCGAGGTGCTGCGCCTGATCGCCCGCGGCTACGCGTACAAGGAGATCGCCAAGCAGCTCTACATCTCGGTGAAGACGGTCGAGTCCCACGTCTCGGCGGTCCTGCGCAAGCTCCAGCTCTCCAACCGCCACGAACTGACGCGCTGGGCGACGGCACGGCGACTGGTCTGACGGAAGCCGTGCGGTCCGCGGAGCCCCGTCACACCACCGACGCCGCACCACCGGCCCTGCACTGCCGGCCCCGCACTACCGGCCCCGCACCACCGGCCCCGCACCACCGCAGTCACCCCGTCCGAGTCAGACGACGCGCGCCGCCCCCGCGAAGGGCATCTCGTCGACCGGGGCCACCCGGACCGGTGCCGACGGGTTCGGGGCGTGGATCATCTTGCCGTCGCCGACGTAGATGCCGACGTGGCTGATGCCCGAGTAGAAGAAGACCAGGTCGCCGGGGAGGAGTTCGGACCGGCCGACGCGACGGCCCGCGTCGATCTGGGCGTAGGTGGTGCGGGGCAGGGAGACACCGGCGGCGCGGTAGGCGGCCTGGGTGAGGCCCGAGCAGTCGAAGGCGTTCGGACCCGTCGCGCCCCATACGTAGGGGCTGCCGAGCTTCTGGTGGGCGTAGGCGACGGCCGCCGCCGCGCGGGAGTGGGGGGCCTGGGCGGAGGCCGGCAGTCCCTCCCTGGGGCCCGCCGCGCGTGAGGCGCGAGCCCCCGTGCCGTCGCCGACGCGGGCGCGTTCCTCGGCGGTCAGCCGGGACAGCTGCCGGCGGGCCGCCTCCAGCTTGCCGGTGACGGTCTCGCGGTGGCGTTGCAGCTCCGCCCGGCGCGAATTCAGCGAGGCCACCTCGACGCGGGCGGCACCGCGCAGTTGCTCGACGTCGCGGAGTTCCTTGCGCACGCGGCCCACGGCGGCCTTCTGCCGGGTGCCCGCGCGCTCGGCGAACGCGGCGCCGTCGAGATACCGGTCCGGATCGGAGGAGAGCGCGAGCTGCACGGCCGGGTCCAGGCCCCCGCTGCGGTACTGCGCCGCCGCGACGGAGCCCAGCGCCTCCCGGGTCGAGTTCAGCCGGTCCTCCTTGCGCGCCGCCTCGTCCCGCAGGTCCTCCAGGCGCCGTTCGGCGGCGTCGGCCTTCTCCTTCGCGCCGTTGTACTTCTCGGTGGCGACCTCGGCCTCCTGGTAGAGCTTGTCCACCGTGGCCTTGACCTGCGCCGCCGTCGGTTGCGGGTCGGCATGCACGGTTCCGCCCAGGCCCGTCGCGGTGGCCGCGCCCGCGAGGGTGATGGTGACGGCCGTACGGGCTCTGCCGCCGCCCGTCGCGCGCTGTCGCGGCCTGCGGTGCGTTCCCACCTGCGATCCACGTCCTTCCGTACGACTCGACTCCGGCCCGTGCCGGGTCGGCTCCGGTCCGCTCCGGCTGCCTGGGGCAGGACGCTAGGCGCGCCGGTAACGGACCGGTGACGGAATGCGCGGAAGTGGCGGTACAGGATCGGAAGGCGACCGTTTGTGACCACCGTCGCGTCCGGCGGCCGTCGTCTTCACGCAGGGTGATGACCGATCTTCGGGACACGGGGGCGGATGGGGGACCTGAGCTGCTACGGGGCCCCGGGGAAGGGCGGGGCGGGCCGGTGTCCGGGCGCCCGCGGGTGCTCATTAGGCTCCGGCCCCATGGACGTACTCATCCACATGTTCGTCGGTCTGCACATCATCGGTATCGCCGCGCTCCTCGGCGGTTTCCTGACCCAGATGAAGGCGACGGGCCAGGGCGCCGCGCGGTTCACGCCCGCGATGCTGCACGGCGCGCTGACGATGCTGGTCACCGGTGCCGTCCTGGTCGGCCTCAACCAGGCCCAGGACCACCCCGTCGACAACGTGAAGATCGGCGTGAAGCTCGCCGTCCTGGTCGTGGTCCTCGGACTGGTCTACGTGAAGCGCGACGCCGAGAAGGTGGAGAAGCCGCTGTTCGGCCTGGTGGGCCTGCTGACCGTCGTGAACGTCTTCATCGCGGTGCTGTGGACCTGAGCCCGGGGGCGCCCCCGGCCGCGGACCGCAGCCCGGCCCGGGCCGCGACGACCGCTCCCGCCGCGACCGCCAGCCACCCGGCCACCGCGATCCACAGCAGCGCCCGGCCGGGCGTCTCCAGCCAGGGCGCGTCGAGGACGGTCGCAGCGGAGAGCGTCGCCGCCGCCGTCATGCCGAGAGGGAAGACGGTCGACCAGCGGCGCACGTCGTAGCGCAGACGGGGCCACACGATCTCGGCGGCCAGGAGTACCGCGTACCATGCCAGGCCCAGGGCGAGGAGGAAGACGGTCAGGTCGTGCAGGACGGCCTGGTCGTCGGCGTTCCACAGGTACATGCCCGTCCCGGCCGCCGCCAGCAGTTCGGCGCCGGCGAGGGCGGAGACGGCGAGCGCACCGCCCGCCACCCAGTGGTCGCCGCGGCCCCGGGCCACCTGCCGCAGATCGAAGCGGAACAGCGCGATCAGGTAGAGCACGATCCCCAGCCAGAACGGCACCAGGGCCGCGTGCGCCAGCCAGGCCGTCGAGGTGGCCGCGGCCAGCGTGGCGCCGAGCACGGCGAGCCCTTCCGTGGCCACGCACCCCAGGAACACCGCCCCGGGCATTCTGCGCCCCCAGCGCCGTACCACCAGCACCAGCAGTCCCGGCCACAGCAGCGCGGCCGACGTCAGCAGCACCGCCGCGAGCGGTGTCCAGCCGAGCAGGGTGAAGCGGGTGCCGAGGACGGTCGTCGCGGCGACCGCGGTCAGCGCGCCCGGTGTGCCCGCCCGTGTCGTCCACCGGGTCCGCTCGGCCGGCAGCAGGTGGACGAAGTTCGCCGCCAGTGTCACCCACGCGGCGCACGCCAGGACCAGGGCGGTCCGGGACAGGGACTCGTGACCGGTCAGGTGCAGGGCGACCGACACGATGCCGGTCGCCATGACCGCGGCCCCGGCCGCCGGTGGACGCTGCGCCCACCAGGCGCGCAAGGGGGAGGGGGAGCTACCGGACGACATGCCCCGATGCTAGAGAGCGGGGCCCGTCAGGCCGGGCGCACCACGCTGTGGATCGACGACTCGCCGTCGTAGAAGATCGACTCCTCGCGGACGTACGCGCCCGGCTTCGGGGCGTGGACCATCTTGCCGTCGCCGACGTAGAGGCCGACGTGGCTGATGTCGTCGTAGAAGAAGACCAGGTCACCGGGTTGGGCCTGGGAGACGGAGACGGTCGTGCCGGCGTTGACCTGGTCGTAGGTGGTACGCGGCAGTGTCACCCCGGCGGCCTTCCAGGCGGCCTGGGTCAGGCCCGAGCAGTCGTAGGAGCCGGGACCGGTGGCGCCCCAGACGTACGGCTTGCCGATCTGGGCCTGGGCGAAGGCGAGCGCCTTCTGGGCCTGGGTGCCGTTCGAGGAACCCGGCGTCGACGACTCGGACGAACCGGAGGAGGAACCGCTTCCCTGCTGCTGGGCGGCCTCCTCCTGCCGCTTGCGCTCCGCCTCCTCCGCCGCCTGCTGCTTCGCCAGCTCGGCGGCCTTGCGGGCGGCTTCCTTCTGCTTCTTCTTCTCGATCGCCGCGAGCCGGGCCTTCTCCTCGGCGGTCAGCTCGGAAAGCAGCTCCCGCGCGGTGGCGAGTTTCTTCTGGACGGTCGACTTGGCCGTCTTCAGGTCGTTCTGCGAGTCGGTGAGCGTATCGAGGCCCGCGGTGGCCTCCTGGCGCTTCTTCATCGTCTCGGACTGCTGGGTGACGTAGTCGTCGACCGCGGTCTTCTGACGACCGGTGAGGCGGTTCATCAGCTGGTTCTGGTCGAAGTAGTCCTGCGGGGAGTCCGCGAGCAGCAGGGTCGCGGTCTCGGGGACCGACGCGCCCGTGCGGTACTGGGCGGAGGCGAAGGAACCCAGCTCCGTGCGCGCGTCGTTGAGCTTCTGGGTGCGCTTGGCGACGTCGTCGAGGAGGGTGTCGACCTTCTTGCGCTGTTTGGAGGTCTTCTCCTTGGCCGCGTTGTACTTCTCGGTCGCCGATCCGGCCTGGCGGTACAGGTCGTCGACCTTCTTCTCGACCTCTTCGAGACTCGGCCGGTCGTCCGACGGCGCGGCGTTGGCCGTCTGGGACAGCAGGGCGACGGAGGTGAGGGCCGCCGTGGCGAGGGCGGGGGTCCGTATGCCTGCGACGCGGGTGCCGGTGGAGCGCGACTTGCGGTGCGACGCCAAGGAGGCGACTCCTTCCAGTGCTCCGCCTACCGGGTTAGCTGTCGGGTTCGGGCGGTGTTGCGCGGAAGGGTTGCCCTACGGCGGACCGTCCTCGGGGAGGGCGGTGCGGCCGATTCACCCCAATGTCTCGGTTGGGTCCCCGGCTCCGGGTGCCGTGCGGGCACACCGGACTAAGCGGAGGCCGCACGGCCCGGCGAGGTTCGCCGGAGGGGGTCGAGCGGCCTGCCCGCACCGTAGCCAACCCGTGTGGCCGCTGTGAAGGTTGGTGGGTGATATGCCCGATACATTTTCGTGACCTTTCGTGGGTGTGCCGCACTTCGGGCAGGAGTGTCACTCTTCGTGGTCCGGCCTGTCGCAGGGCGTGCCCGGTCCCGGAGTGCCGGGCATTTTCCGGGGTGGCACCGGGTTGTCGGTGGGGCGCCCTAGACTCGGAGAGCGATGAGCAGCCTCTTTGACGACAACTTCCTGGCGAGCCTCCAGACCCCCCGTGGTCACGAGGAGGAACCCCCGCCTCCGCCCGAGGACGATCACGGACCGGAGCAGGTCCCGCACGATCTGTTCGCCGGGAAGTTCGACGCGCCGCCGGACCGGGACACCCACTACCGGGACGGTGCGCCGCGCCCGGTCCTGGACCCGGCCGCCCTGCTGGACGGGCTGAACGAGAACCAGCGCGCCGCCGTCGTCCACTCCGGCTCCCCGCTGCTCATCGTGGCCGGAGCCGGCTCCGGCAAGACCCGCGTGCTCACCCACCGCATCGCCCACCTGCTGGCCGAGCGGAGCGTCCACCCGGGCCAGATCCTCGCCATCACCTTCACCAACAAGGCCGCGGGCGAGATGAAGGAGCGCGTCGAGCAGCTCGTCGGCCCGCGCGCGAACGCGATGTGGGTGATGACCTTCCACAGCGCGTGCGTGCGCATCCTGCGCCGCGAGTCCAAGAAGCTGGGCTTCACGTCGTCGTTCTCCATCTACGACGCCGCCGACTCGAAGCGCCTGATGACGCTGGTCTGCCGCGACCTGGACCTGGATCCCAAGCGCTTCCCGCCGAAGTCCTTCAGCGCCAAGATCAGCAACCTGAAGAACGAGCTGATCGACGAGGAGGACTTCGCCGCACAGGCGGCCGACGGGTTCGAGAAGAGCGTCGCCCAGGCGTACGCCCTCTACCAGTCGCGGCTGCGCGAGGCCAACGCCCTCGACTTCGACGACCTGATCATGACGACGGTCAACCTGCTCCGCGCCTTCCCGGACGTCGCCGAGCACTACCGCCGACGCTTCCGGCACGTCCTGGTCGACGAGTACCAGGACACCAACCACGCCCAGTACGCCCTGGTGCGCGAGCTGGTCGGCATCCCCTCGGAGCACGCGGTTGACGTGCCGCCCGAGGCCGAGGTACCGCCCGCCGAGCTGTGCGTGGTGGGTGACGCCGACCAGTCGATCTACGCCTTCCGCGGCGCCACCATCCGCAACATCCTCCAGTTCGAGGAGGACTACCCGGACGCCACGACGATCCTCCTCGAGCAGAACTACCGCTCCACCCAGACCATCCTCAGCGCGGCCAACGCGGTCATCGAGCGCAACGAGTCCCGCCGCCCCAAGAACCTCTGGACCCAGCAGGGCAACGGCGCGCAGATCACCGGGTACGTCGCCGACACCGAGCACGACGAGGCCCAGTTCGTCGCCGAAGAGATAGACCGCCTCACCGACGCGGGCGAGGCGAAGGCCGGCGACGTCGCCGTCTTCTACCGCACGAACGCCCAGTCCCGTGTCTTCGAAGAGATCTTCATCCGCGTCGGCCTGCCCTACAAGGTCGTCGGAGGCGTCCGCTTCTACGAGCGCAAGGAGGTCCGGGACGTCCTGGCCTACCTGCGGGTGCTGGCCAACCCGGAGGACTCCGTGCCGATGCGCCGGATCCTCAACGTCCCCAAGCGGGGCATCGGCGACCGTGCCGAGGCGATGATCGACGCCCTCGCCCAGCGCGAGAAGATCAGCTTCTCGCAGGCGCTGAGGCGCGTCGACGAGGCGTACGGGATGGCCGCGCGCTCGGCGAACGCCGTCAAGCGGTTCAACACGCTCATGGAGGACCTGCGGACCGTCGTGGAGTCCGGTGCCGGACCGGCCACCGTCCTGGAGGCCATCCTCGAACGCACCGGCTACCTGGCCGAGCTGCAGTCCTCCACCGACCCCCAGGACGAGACCCGCATCGAGAACCTCCAGGAACTCGCGGCCGTCGCCCTGGAGTTCGAGCAGGAGCGTGCGGAGGGCGACGAGGGCGGCACCCTGTCCGACTTCCTGGAGCGGGTCGCGCTGGTCGCCGACTCCGACCAGATCCCCGACGAAGAGGACGGCGACGGTGTCGTCACCCTGATGACCCTGCACACCGCCAAGGGCCTGGAGTTCCCGGTCGTCTTCCTCACGGGCATGGAGGACGGCGTCTTCCCGCACATGCGCGCCCTCGGCCAGTCCAAGGAACTGGAGGAGGAGCGGCGCCTGGCGTACGTCGGGATCACGCGCGCCCGGGAGCGGCTCTACCTCACCAGGGCCACCCTGCGCAGCGCCTGGGGCCAGCCGTCGTACAACCCGCCCTCCCGTTTCCTGGAGGAGATCCCGGCGCCCCACCTGGAGTGGAAGCGCACCGGGGCGAACGGGCCCGCGCCCTCCGCGCCGGTCTCGGGGGTGGCCGCCTCGCTGTCCTCGTCCCGCTCCCGCTCGTCGGCTTCGGGCGCGTCCGGCTTCGCCACGCGCAGGTCGGCCTCCGCCGACCAGCCCACGGTCTCGCTGGCGGTCGGCGACCGCGTCACGCACGACCAGTTCGGCCTCGGCACGGTGGTCGGCGTCAAGGGCACGGGCGCGAACGCCGAGGCGACGGTCGACTTCGGGGACCCCAAGCCGAAGCGGCTGCTGCTGCGGTACGCGCCGGTGGAGAAGCTCTGAGTGTCCGGCCGGTCCGCTGAAGGGTCAGGGTCTCACTGCGGGTTGAGTCCGTGGCTGCGCAGCCAGGAGAGCGGGTCGATCGCCGATCCGCCCGCGGGGCGCACCTCGAAGTGCAGGTGCGGGCCGGTCGAGTTGCCCGAGTTGCCGGAGAAGGCGATCGCGTCACCGGCCTTCACCGTCGTACCGGAAGGGACCTGGTAGCTGGAGAGGTGGCAGTACCACGTCTCCGTGCCGTCCTTCGCGGTCAGGATGAGCATGTTCCCGTACGCGCTGTTGTACTGCGTACGCACGGTCCCGTCGGTCACGGCCATCACCTTCGTCCCGTACGACACGGGGAAGTCGATGCCGCTGTGCACGGACATCCAGTTGATGCCGGCCTGCCCGTAGTACGCGCTGAGTCCGTGCTGGGCGACCGGGAGCGCGAACTTGGGACGCAGCCGCTCCTTGCGGGCCGCCTCCTCCGCCGCCCGCCTCTTCTCGGCCGCCTGCTGGGCCTTGAGGTCGATGCGCTCCTGCGTCCGGCTGGCCCGGTCGGCGAAGTCGTCGGCGCCGGCGGCGAGGCTCGTGAGCTGGGTGTCCAGCTTGTTGTTGGCGGCGGACGGTTTGACCGGCGCGGCCTCGGCCTCGCCCGGGTCCGCGGCGGCCGCCGTCGTCTCCACGCCGTCGTCGCCGGTCAGGCTGCCCACGGAGGCGGCGGCGATGCCCGCGACGCTCATCACGCAGGCCGACGGTACGGCGATGGTCAGCAGGGCGGAGCGCTTGGCGGGCTGGCGGCGGCGGGAGCCCGACCCGCCGCGTGAGCCGGTGCGGGCCGTGGGGACTCGGGTGGTGGTGGCGGGGGTGGCAGGGGTGGCAGGGGTGGTCTCTTCCTGGTCGTCCAGGAGTGGCATCACGGTGGGGAGTTCACCGGTGGCGGCCGGCTCGCCGCCTTCCGGGCCGGGCTCCTCGTGGCCGTGCGGGGTGTCGAGGGCGGCGTCCGCCGCTGAGTGCTCCGCGAAGTCCGCTGCGGTCGCGTCCGGGTTCCACTGAGTGGCGTCGTAGGCGCCGGTGTCCACCGTGCCGTCGCCGTAGGCACCGGAGTTGAAGGTGCCGGTGGCGAAGGTGCTGGTGTCGGCGGTGCCGGTGGCGAAGGCGCTCGTGTCGAACGCGCCGGTCTCGAAGGAAGCGTTTCCGACCGCGCCGGTGGTGAAGGTGCCGGTCTCGAAGGTCTGGGTGCCCCAGTCCCACTGCTGGGTTCCGTCGACCGGGTCGCCGGACTGGTCCGGGTGCGCCCAGGCGCCGGTGTCCCACTGCCCGGTGGCCCCGGCGTCCGCGGCCTGCGGCGGCATGGCGGCGGCCTGCTGGTAACCGGCCGTCCACGTCGTCGTGTCGTAGGCGCCGGTGTCGTAGGCGGTGTGGTGCTGGGCCGCGTACGCGTCGTAGTTCAGGACCTGCCCGCTGCCGGTGGACCACTGGGTGGCGTCGCACGCGCCCGTGGTGCCGTACGAACCGGTGACGTCGTAGGTGCCGGTGGTGTCGCCCGGCATACTGCCGAAAAGGGGGTCCGTGTCGAAGGCGGCCGTGGTGCCGGCGCCGGTGGAGTAACCGGTGGTGTCGTAACCGGAGTACGTGGTGAAATTCCCGTACTGGGCCTCCTGTGCGCCGTACGACGCGTACTGCGCCGAAGCGGCTTCGGAAGCCGGAGCCGGGGTGGTTGCGGTCCCCGACGGGTGAGGGTCGTTCACCAACTTCTCTTTCGCCTCGACAACAGGGGCTGCCAGAGCAGTGCGGCGACTGTACCCGGCGGTATACGGGCACGACAATCTTCGTCAGGTTTCGCTGTCGAAGGAAACGGGCAATCGGCCGTGTTTTGGCGGTCGGCGGGCAAGGCTTTGGCTTTGTGTTCGAGATTCGTTCGAATCTGAACGGGTTGTGCCGGGGTCAGGCGACCGTCAGACCGCCGGAGTGTTCGCCCGTTTCCGACCCGATGGTGTCGAGTGCCTGCCTGATGCCCGTGGCCACGGTGGGGTGCACGGGCAGCGCGAGATGGCCGACGCCGCTCACCCGGACGTTCTCCACGGTCAGGTCGGCGTGGTCCAGGCAGGCCGTCTCCAGCGGGTCCATCACCTGGTCGAGGTCGCTCCAGAAGCTGACGAACCGCGTGCGGCAGCCGGGCGCGGGCTGGGCCAGTTCCTCGAGCACCGCCGACCCCGGACGCATCTGGCGGACGATGGGGTGCGCGTTGGCCAGCGGAATCACCCGCGTGCCGGAGTGCGGGGTGCCGAGCGTCACGAGGGTGCGCACCCGTGCGTCTCCGCCGAGGCGCTGGACGTAGTACCGCCCGATCAGTCCGCCCAGGCTGTGCCCGACCACATCCACCCGCTCGCTGCCCGTGCGCTCGCAGATCTCCTCGATGTGCCGGCCGAGCAGCTCGGCGGCGGTGCGGATGTCGCAGGTCAGAGGGGAGTGGTTCAGTGACTCGACCTGGTGCCTGCCGTGCTGGGCCAGACTGCGCCGCAGGAACAGGAAGACCGAGCGGTTGTCGATGAAGCCGTGCAGCAGTACGACCGGGGGGTTCTCGGGGGTCGGGAGCCTGGGCGCGGGAGGCGCGTGGCGTGCGGCCTCGGGGTCCGCCGGCGCGTGGGGGGCCGCCGCTCGGCGCTCCTGGATGATGCCGGAGGGGTAGAGCAGGAGATGCCCGGCGAGGATCGCGGCCTCCAGCGCGCTCGCCTTCAGCAGGTTCAGGGAGAGGCCCGTGAGCCGTCCGGGGAGGCTCGCGAGTTCCGGCAGTCCCGGTACGGCGGGCAGTCCGGGTAGTCCGGACAGTCCGGGGAGCGCGGAAACCCCCGGAAGCCCAGGAAGCCCGGGAAGCTCGGGAAGCAGACGCTGACAGAGCGGGAGCAGGGGCAGTGCTGCCGTGGTGACCTTCATGGGCCGACCTCCTGTCGGCACGCGCAGGGACGCCTCTGTCCCCCGTGTGCCCTTAATCCCCCGTGTGCCCTTGTTGGAGAGCCGTGACACCAGTGGTGGGTGAGGTTTGCGAGGTTTGGCCGGACGGGTGCGTCCTGCGTCGGCGATGCCGTCGTCGTCCGCCGCTGCCTTGTCCCGCCTCGCCGCGGCTCTCCTGCGCGTTTCGATCACCGCGCCCCGAGCCGGGGGCGGCGAACGTGTCCCACCGTGTGATTTCCCCCTCTGTATCCACCGCGAAACTGTCGGCTGCGGGATGCTGGGGATAACGTTCGTTCACTTCGTCGGACCCGGTGGTGCGGGGCTTCGCGTCCGTGGGAGCGCACGCTCCGCGCACTTCGCGTACTTGGCGCACTTGGGCGGCGTGTGTCGATATGGATGCCGTGCCCGTGTGTACGGCATCGGTGAAGTGTGCGGTACTTGTCCGTACGGTTGGATGTAGTCGCTTCATGGAGGCAGTGATGGGTGTGGCAGCCGGTCCGATCCGCGTGGTGGTGGCCAAGCCGGGGCTCGACGGCCACGATCGCGGGGCCAAGGTGATCGCGCGTGCGCTGCGCGACGCCGGTATGGAGGTCATCTACACCGGGCTTCACCAGACACCGGAGCAGGTGGTGGACACGGCGATCCAGGAGGACGCCGACGCGATCGGACTGTCCATCCTCTCCGGTGCGCACAACACGCTCTTCGCCGCCGTGATCGAGCTGCTCCGTGAGCGGGACGCGGCCGACATCCTGGTCTTCGGAGGCGGCATCATCCCCGAGGCGGACATCGCCCCGCTGAAGGAGAAGGGCGTCGCGGAGATCTTCACCCCCGGAGCGACCACGGCGTCGATCGTGGACTGGGTCCGGGCCAACGTCCAGGAGCACGCGCAGGCGTAGCCGTCGCGACCCGAGCCGCCCCGGTGCCGCCGGGGCACACTTGCTACTCTTCCCGTCCTCCCTCCAGTTCCCCGGCCATCGCCGCCCGCAGCCGCAGGGTCGTCACGAGCCGTTGGAACGCCTCCGCCCAGTAACTTCCGGCTCCCGGCGACGCGTTCTCAGGCTCGTCGGGTGTCGCCAGCAGCGCGTCGAGGCGGCCCGCCTCCGCCGGGTCGAGGCAGCGCTCGGCCAGGCCCATGACACCGCTGAAACTCCACGGATAACTTCCGGCGTCCCGGGCGATGTCGAGCGCGTCGACCACGGCCCGCCCCAGCGGCACCGCCCAGGGCACCCCGCACATGCCGAGCAGCTGGAACGCCTCGGACAGACCGTGTGTCGCGATGAACCCGGCGACCCAGGCGGCCCGTTCCTCCGCGTCCAGCGTGCCGAGCAGTTTCGCCCGCTCGGCCAGGGACACCGCCCCCGGACCGCCGGCCTCGGGGGCCGTGGGCGCTCCCAGCAGCGCCCTCGCCCACGCGCCGTCGCCCTGCCGCACCGCCGCCCGGCACCACGCCGCGTGCAGCTCGCCACCCCAGCCGTCCGACACGGGCAGGGCGACGATCTCCTCGGGACCGCGACCGCCGAGCCGCGCCGACCAGGTCCGGAGCGGAGCGGCCTCCACCAGCTGACCGAACCACCACGACCGTTCTCCCCGCCCCGCCGGGGGGCTGGACACCACCCCGTCCCGCTCCATGCCCGCATCGCACTCGTGGGGCGCCTCGACGGCGATCGCCGGCGGGACGAGGGCGCGGTCGAGCGACACGCACGTCACGGCCCGTGCCGCCATGCGCCCGGCCAGCGCCGAACCCGGCAGCGCCGACAGCAACTCCGCCGCTGTCGCCCGTACGTTGCGACTGCGGTCGGCCAACGCCTCTTCGAGGAACGGCTCGTCCGCGGCATCCAGCCCCGTGCGCAGCGAGTCGAGGAACATCAGCCGGTCCTCGGCACGCTCCGCCGCCCAGGTCGAGGCCAGCAACTCCCGCGCACCGCCCGCGTTACGGGTCCGCAGAGCCGCAAGGAGCGCGACCCGTTCGGCGAACAGGCCCTCGTCCCAGAGCCGTCGCACCCGCTCCTCGGCATCGGAGCCGGGCGGCACTGGTCCCACGCCCGGCATGGCACGCAGCGCGAACCGCCAGTCCGGATTCAACCGGGCCAGCCAGACGGCACGCGGCCCGGCGAACGCCAGCACCGCCGGCCGCAGGTCCGTACGCCCCCGGGCCGCGTCCAGCAGTGCCGGGAGGGCCTCCGGAGGGGCCGCGAAACCACGGGCGTTGGCCGTCGCCAGCCACTGGGGCAGCAACTCCATCAGATCGGGCGCGCCGCCCCGGCGCCCGCCGGCCGCCGGACCGGGGCGGTCGGCGAGCAGCATGGTGAGCCGGTGGGCGGCGGCGGCCGGGAGCGCGGGGCGGGGATCCCCGGGAGCGGGGTCCGGGCGTCGCGCGGCCCGGGCCGGCCGCAGCCCGGCCCGACGGCGGACGGTCTCGGCGGCGGCCGCGTCCAGCAGCGCCTCCGGCGCCCCCGGACCGTGTCCGCTTCCGGGCGGCGTGCGCCGGTCCGTCCCGAGCAGGGCCGAGGTGACGAGTGCCTCCCAGACGGCTGGGGCGGCGGCTGCAGAGCCGCCGGGCGGAAGGGCGTCCACCCTGGTCATACGGTTCCCCTCTGATCTCCTGGATCCCTGGTCGTCCTCAAGTCCCCTCGGGCTCTTGCGTGGTCGGGCGCGCCCCGTGCGGCGCGGGTCAGCACAGCGGTACCGCCGGGCCCGGTCCGGTCGGCCAGGCCGTCAGCGGAGTGAAGCCGCGGTGACCGCACTCCCCGAAGACCGTCACGGGGGCGCCGCCCGACAGGGCGACCAGGCGCCACAGGCCGGGCCGGTTCCCGGTCGCCGGGGTGAGCGGCAGCGCCGTGTCCGAGTCGGCGTCCGCCAGTTGCCAAGCGTCGCCGTCCGGTACCGGGACCACCCGCTCCAGTGCCACCGGCACCGATTCCAGCCACGGGTCCTCGCGGAGCGTCTCGCCGTAGTCGGCGGCGGCCCGGGCGGCCGTCACCCCGCGCGGGCGTGTCCGGGCGGGTGCGGGCGGTCCGAACCGGCGGCCCAGGGCTCCGCGCCGCCGACCGGTGTCCGGGTACGCCGACACCTCCGCGTCCAGGGCGAGTCCCACGGGCAGTGCCGGCTCCAGGGGCCGACCGCCCGCGCCGTAGGAGAGGAGCAGCACGGCGCGCTCCTCCTCCGCTCCGTACAGCCAGGTGCGGCGGGTCGTCAGCCGCGCGTCCGCCGTGTCGTACCGAGCGACGACCAGCCAGCGGTCCCGCACCGGAGAGCCGTCCGCCGACGTCGGCAGACCCACCCGGGAACGGACCGTCGCGGCCAGCGCGTCCGGCAGCCGCTCGCGGTGGAGCCAGCCCCGGCCGAGCAGGTGCAGCAGGGCGCACTCCTCCAGCAGCCGGACCGGCCAGCCGGGACCCGACGACGGTATGGCCCCCAGCTCCCGCACCCGAAGGGCCAGTCCGGGCGCCTGGGCGTCGACCATGCGGGCCGCCGTCTCCTCCCACAGCGCGTACCCCGGCTGTTCCGCGCCCGCCAGGCCGCCGCGCAGCAGGTCCGTCAGCCGTTGCTCCAGATCCGTCACGCCCGCGGTGATCCGCCCCGCCCGCTGCTCCGCACGGCGTCGTGCCGCCTCCGGGTCGCCGGTACCGGCCGCGCCGTGCGGGCCGGCCGCCGGCCCCTTCCTCTCCCGCCCCGCGCCCGCGCGCCGCTCGACGGGCCAGGGCCGCGTCCAGGCCGGTGCCTCGGCCTCCGGCACCGCCCCGGCCCCGCCCGCCCAGAGCAACAGCAGTCCCAGCGCGTGCTTGCACGGGAGCTTGCGGCTGGAGCAGTCGCACCGGAACGCGGGCCCGGTCCCGTCCGCGACCGTGACGACCGTCCGGTACGGCTCGCTGCCGCTTCCCTCGCACAGTCCCCACACCGTCCCCCCGTCGGAACTCCCCACCCCGGACCAGGGGCCGGCCGCGCCGAGCCTGCTCCCCGCCTCGCGCGACGCCGCGTCCGGCGCCAGCGTCAGCACCTGCTCCACGGTCCAGCGCACCCCCTGCTGAGTCATGCCATCGAAGGTAGGACCCGCCACTGACAACGGGCCGACGGCGAGCGTTTTCGCTGGTCAGAGCGATTGTCAGTGGCGTGGTGCACGGTGGATGACAGATCGAACCGGCCGAGCTGGAGGGGGAATCAGCCATGCCTGTGTCCGTGGAGCCGACGACCGCACCTTCGACGCCCGCCGAAGTGCTGCGGCCGCACGCCGAGGACGCGTTCGGGGCCGAACTGGCGGCGCTGGCCGTGCAGGACGACCGGCCGCGTCCGGCCCGCTGGAGGCTGTCGCCGTGGGCCGTCGCCACCTACCTGCTCGGGGGTGCCCTGCCCGACGGCACGGTGATCACACCGAAGTACGTGGGCCCGCGGCGCGTCGTCGAGGTCGCCGTCAGCACGCTCGCCACCGACCGCGCCCTGCTCCTTCTCGGTGTGCCGGGCACCGCGAAGACGTGGGTGTCCGAGCATCTCGCCGCGGCCGTCAGTGGGGACTCCACCCTGCTGGTCCAGGGGACGGCCGGCACCCCGGAGGAAGCCATCCGCTACGGGTGGAACTACGCGCAGCTCCTCGCCCGCGGTCCCAGCCGCGAGGCCCTCGTGCCCAGCCCGGTCATGCGGGCCATGGCGGAGGGGATGACCGCACGGGTGGAGGAGCTGACCCGCATCCCGGCCGACGTCCAGGACACCCTCATCACCGTCCTGTCGGAGAAGACCCTGCCGATACCGGAGCTGGGCCAGGAGGTGCAGGCGGTGGGCGGCTTCAATCTCATCGCCACCGCCAACGACCGCGACCGCGGGGTCAACGAGCTCTCCAGCGCCCTGCGGCGCCGCTTCAACACCGTGGTGCTGCCGCTGCCCGAGAGCGCCGAGGCGGAGGTCGAGATCGTCACGCGCCGTGTCGACCAGATCGGCCGGTCCCTCGACCTGCCGCCGGTGCCCGTCGGCGTCGACGAGATCCGCCGGGTCGTCACCGTTTTCCGGGAGTTGCGCGACGGGCTGACGAGTGACGGGCGCACGAAGGTGAAGTCGCCCAGCGGAACGCTGTCGACGGCCGAGGCCATCTCGGTCGTCACCGGCGGACTCGCGCTGTCCGCCCACTTCGGCGACGGGGTGCTGCGGCCCGGCGACGTCGCCGCTGGCGTGCTCGGCGCCGTCGTTCGTGATCCGGCCACCGACCGGGTCGTCTGGCAGGAGTACCTGGAGACGGTGGTCCGGGAGCGCGAGGGCTGGCAGGACTTCTATCGGGCCTGCCGGGAGATCAGCGCGTGAACGGCGCAGGGGCGGGGGCGGCGGCAGCGGCAGGTACGGGAACCGCCACAGGCACAGGCAGAGGCAGAGGCACCGGATCTGGCACGGGGAGAGGGACGGGGACGGGGATGCGAACACGGAACGGGGCGGAGGCAGCGGTGATCGGTTATGCGGGCAACGGTTATGCGGTGATCGGTTCTGTGGGGGACGACGGGGACTCGACGTGGAGCCGGAAGCGGTGGAGCCGCGGACGAGGGGGACGGCGTGCCGGGCACTGACACCGCCGGGAGCGGCGGCCCGGACCGCGCCGGAGACCAGCGGGGCGCCGCCGGGTTCGACGGTGGGCCCCTGCTTCTGGGGGTGCGTCATCACGGTCCGGGGTCGGCCCGGGCCGTGCGGGCGGCGCTGGAGGCGGCCCGCCCCGGGGTCGTGCTGATCGAAGGGCCGCCCGAGGCCGACGCGTTGATTCCGCTGGCCGCGGACCCGGACATGCGCCCGCCGGTGGCACTGCTCGCCCACGCCGTGGACGAGCCGGGCCGCTCGGCCTTCTGGCCGATGGCCGAGTTCTCCCCGGAGTGGGTGGCGGTCCGCTGGGCCCTCGCACACGACGTACCGGCCCGTTTCATCGACCTCCCGGCCGCGCACACGCTGGCCTGGGGGACGGCGGACACGCCGGCCTCGGCCTCGGGGGAGGAGGAGCTGGGGCCGGGGCAGCGGGAGGCGACCGGTGCCGTCTCCTCCGACGTGCGGGGTGATCCGCTCGCCGCCCTCGCCGCGGCCGCGGGCCACGACGATCCCGAGCGCTGGTGGGAGGACGTCGTCGAGCACCGGGGCGCCGGTGACGGAGACGCACTCGCGCCGTTCACCGCGCTGGAGGAGGCCATGGCGGCACTGCGGGAGACGGGGGAGGAGGACGAGCGGGACCTCGTGCGGGAGGCCCATATGCGGCTCCAGGTGCGGGCGGCCCGGCGGGAGTTCGACCAGCGGGTGGCCGTGGTGTGCGGGGCGTGGCACGTGCCCGCCCTGCGGCGCAGGGCCGCCGTCGCGGCCGACCGGGCGCTGCTGAGGGGACTGCCACGGACCAAGGTGGACACGACCTGGGTGCCCTGGACCCATCGCAGGCTCTCCCGGGCGGGCGGGTACGGCGCCGGCATCGAGTCACCGGGCTGGTACGGGCACCTGTTCGCCGCCGTCGACCGTCCCGTCGAGCGCTGGCTCACCAAGGTGGCCGGGTTGCTGCGGGCGGAGGACCGGATCGTCTCCCCGGCGCATGTCATCGAGGCGGCGCGGCTGGCCGAGACCCTGGCGGTACTGCGCGGGCGCCCGCTGCCCGGACTGGGCGAGACGACGGACGCCGTACGGGCGGTGATGTGCGACGGCTCGGACGTTCCGCTGGCGCTGGTCCACGACCGCCTGGTGGTGGGGGACGTGCTGGGGGCGGTTCCCGAGCGGGCGCCCGCCGTGCCGCTGCAGCGGGACCTGGCCCGGCTCCAGCGGCGGCTGCGGCTCGCACCGCAGGCGGCGGAACGCGAGCTCGAACTCGACCTGCGCAAGGAGACCGACGCCGGGCGCAGCAGACTGCTGCACCGGCTGCGTCTGCTCGGCGTCGGCTGGGGCGAGCCGGCCGCCTCGCGGGGCAGTACGGGGACGTTCCGGGAGACGTGGCGGCTGCGCTGGGAGCCGGAACTGTCGGTGCGGGTCGCCGAGGCCGGCGTGTGGGGCACGACCGTGCTCACCGCGGCGACCGCCAGGGCCGAGGCGGACGCGGTGACCGCCAGGGAACTCGCCGAGGTCACGGCACTCGCCGAACGCTGCCTGCTGGCCGAACTGCCGGACGCCTTGCCGCCGGTGATGCGGATACTCGCCGACCGCGCGGCGCTCGACACGGACGTCGGCCACCTGGCACAGGCGCTGCCGGCCCTGGTCCGCTCCCTGCGGTACGGCGACGTGCGCGGCACCGGCACCCGGGCGCTGTCCGAGGTCGCTGCGGGCCTCGCCGAGCGCGTCTTCGTCGGCCTGCCCGCCGCCTGCGCCGCCCTGGACGCCGACGCGGCCGACGAGATGCGCTCTCACGTGGACGCCGTGCACGGAGCGGTCGGCCTGCTCGCCGACGTGGGCACCGGTGCCGACGCCCACGGCGACCTGCGGTCGCGCTGGCGGACCGTGCTGCGGATCCTCTCCGGGCGGGACACCGTGCCCGGCGTCGTCCGGGGGCGCGCCGTACGGCTGCTGCTCGACGACGGGGAGTTGGCACCGGCCGCGGCGGCGCGGCTCATGGGCCTGGCACTGTCCCGGGGGACGCCGCCGCAGGACGCGGCGGCGTGGATCGAGGGCTTCGTCGGAGGCGGCTCGGGCGGCGGCATGCTCCTGCTCCACGACGAGCGGCTGCTCGCCCTGGTCGACGCGTGGCTGACCGGCGTCCCGGCGGAGTCCTTCAGGGACGTACTCCCGCTGCTGCGACGCACCTTCTCGGCCTACGAGTCCGGGGTGCGCCGCGGCCTGGGCGAACTGGTCCGGCGGGGGCCGGAGGCGCGGGGGAGCGTGACGACGGCCGGGGCCGGCATACCGGGTTTCGCGGCCGGCCTCGACACCGGGCGGGCCGACGCCGTACTGCCGGTGGTCCGGCTGCTCCTGGGCCGGGGCGATGCCGGGGAGGACGGCGCGGGCCGGGCCGACGCCGGGCACGGTCGCGGGAGCCGGGGCGATGCCGGGGAGGACCGGGCGGGGCGGGGCGATGCGGCGGGCTGCGGGGAAGCGGGCGCAGCGGCGCGGGGCGGGGGAGCGCAGGGCGGGGCGCGGCGGTTGGGTGAGGCGGTCTGTGCCGCCGGCGTCGGGACGGGCACGGAGCGCGGGCGTCGCGGGCGCCCCGGGCCCGGGGCAGGGGAGGACGACCTCGTGGGGGTGGACGGATGACGGCCGGGGTGACGGAGAGCGGCGCCGCTCAGGAACGGCTGCGGCGGTGGCGGCTGGTGCTCGGCGGCGATGAGGCCGACGGCACCGGGCACACGCTCACCGGGCAGGACGCCGCGATGGACGGAGCCCTCACCACGCTGTACGGAAAGAGGGCGCCGAGGGCGGGGCGGGACCGTTCGGCGGGGCTCGGGGCCTCCGCCCCGGCCGTGGCGCGGTGGCTGGGGGACATCCGCAGCTACTTCCCCTCCTCCGTCGTGCAGGTCATGCAGCGGGACGCGATCGACCGGCTCGGTCTCGCCACGCTGCTGCTGGAGCCGGAGATGCTGGAGGCGGTGGAGGCCGACGTGCACCTGGTCGGCACCCTGCTCTCCCTCAACAAGGCGATGCCGGACACGACGAAGGAGACGGCACGGGTCGTCGTACGCAGGGTCGTGGAGGATCTCGAGCGACGGCTCGCGACCCGCACCCGGGCCACCCTGACCGGCGCGCTGGACCGCGGCGCACGTGTCCGCAGGCCCCGTCACCAGGACATCGACTGGAACCGTACGATCGCGGCCAACCTCAAGCACTACCTGCCCGAGCAGCGCACCCTCGTGCCGGAGCGGCTCGTCGGGCACGGGCGCGCGTCCCGGTCCGTGCGCAAGGAAGTCGTCCTGTGCGTGGACCAGTCGGCTTCGATGGCGGCGTCCGTCGTGTACGCGTCGGTGTTCGGTGCGGTGCTGGCGTCCATGCGGTCGATCGACACCCGCCTCGTCGTCTTCGACACGGCGGTCGTCGACCTCACCGACCGGCTGGCCGACCCGGTCGACGTGCTCTTCGGCACCCAACTCGGCGGTGGCACGGACATCAACCGCGCGCTCGCCCACTGCCAGTCGCGGATCACCCGGCCCACGGAGACCGTCGTCGTGCTGATCAGCGACCTGTACGAGGGAGGCGCGAGGAACGGCATGCTCAAGCGGGTCGCGGCCATGCAGGCGGCAGGGGTGCGGTTCGTGACGCTGCTGGCCCTGTCCGACGAGGGAGCACCCGCGTACGACCGGGAACACGCGGCGGCACTGGAGGCGCTCGGCGCACCGGCGTTCGCCTGCACGCCCGACCTCTTCCCGGAGGTGATGGCGGCGGCGATCGAGAGGCGCCCCCTGCCGATACCGGACGCCGGGTGACGAAGCGGCGGGTGGCGGGGCGGCGGGTGGCGGGGCGTCAGGTGGTGATTTGTCGACAGTTGTGACCTGATTCCTGTCGGAAAGACGGACATGGGCCCCCGTCGGCGACGGCGGGGCTTGCGTTACCCGCCGAGTTCCGTGCGAGGATCGCGCGTCATCGATGTCGACGCGTTGTCCGACACGTGAGCCGGTACGCGATTCGACGCACACTGCGACACACGCATCGGTCCGCCGTACGGGAGGCCTTCCCACCGTGACCTGGTCAGCAGCACTGCCCGGTGCCGCCCTGCGCGTGATGCGCACGGCGGCCGGGCGGCGTGCGCTGCGCCTGGCGCTGCTGATGGGCGGGTTGTTCGTGCTCGGGGTGCTCTGCGCGACCCGGGCACAGGCCGCCGACGGTGCGCCGTCCCTCGGAGACGCGGTCGGCAGGGTCGCGACAGCTTCGGCCGGGAGTGATCCGGCCGGGGGAGGCCGGGGCGCCGAAGAGGCTCCGGCCGTTCGTGGTGACGGCTCCGGCGCGGTGCCGCCGGACCTCCGTCCGGTCACGGCGGATGTCGTGCGGTCCGCGACGGACCGGGTCGCGAGGCCGGTCCGTGACACGGTGGAGACGGCCGTCGGCAAGGTGCGGGCGACGGCACGGGACGTGCTGTCGACGCTTCCGTCCGCCGCCCCGGTGCCTCCCCCGGCCTCCCCGCTCCCGTCGCTCCCGTCGCCGTCGTTGCCCTCGCTGTCCGTGCCGCCGGTATCCGTACTCCCGGATCTCTCCGGGGTCGGCGGCCCGTCCGGGGCGTCGGACCAGCGGGGCGCGACCGGCCGCTCCGAGCGTCCGGCGCCGGACAGACCGGACTCCGGTCCTGCCGCCGGAGAGGCCGACCGGCAGGGCGGCTCGCCCGACGCATCAAGCGTCGACGTCCCTGGGGCCGCCGCGACCGCGGCCCGCTACGGCCCCGCTTCCGGTGCCGGCGGGGAGCTGCTCCCGGACGCTCACACCAGCGGCACCGGCACCGGCAGAGCGGGGCCGACGGCCGCCGCGGAGGCAGAGGCTCCCGGGACGCACGGCGACCCCGACGGTTCGCTCGGTACCGCCTCGGGCGCCGACCACGGAGTGCCGCGTCACGGCGACGCGCACGCGGTCACGCCGTACCACCGGATCCCCTTGCGGCTCGTCGCCGCCGTCCTGGTGCGGGCCGACGAGGGCGGCACCCGGGATCCGTACCGGGACATCCCGGTCTCGCCCGCGTAGGTGCGCGACGGAGTGCGGCGCAGTCGCCCCGCTCCTTTGATTCCCCTGATTCTCCGCCCGCTCCCCACTCGCTCCTCCGCCGCTCGCATGCCCTGTGACCCCGGCGGATGGCACCGCCCCCTCAGGACGGTGCGCTCGTGCACGCCGTCACCCCGGGCCCGTACTCGCACCCGGCATCCAGTGCGACGCCCGGCGGCACCGCGACATCCGCGCTCCGCCCCGGAGGTCGCGGCAGGTCTCCGCGGAGCGGCAGCGCCGGACGGACGGCCGAAAGCCGTCGGCCCTCCTCCGGGCGAAACTCCGCGGACAGGCCGGCTGGTCCCCATTGGGGTGGGGACCAACCGCGCCAAGCCCCCAGGAGGTCCGCAATCCAGCGCACCCCCCGGGGCACCCGGACCTCACCGGGCCAACCCCAGCCCGGTGAGGTCCTCCACCACCCCCGGCCGCCGCCCCCTACGGCGCGCCTCGCGTCGCCCACCGCGAGTCCGGTGCGGCCCCATGGCCGGTCCCTCGCGAACGGCACGCCGTGCCAGTGAGCGAGGCATCATGTGACAGGTATCACCGCTCAGGTGTGACCCGCGATTTAGAGACCCCCCACGTCCGGCGATAACCTGCGAGACGGACATGCCGCGCGCTCGGACACCGTGTGCGCCCCCCTTGTGACTCACGGCGGACGTCACGTTGCCCTTCGCGGCACGCCCACGCATCCAACGAACCGCGAGATCACTGATAGGGACGGAAGCGCGTGGACCTGTTCGAGTACCAGGCGAGGGACCTCTTCGCCAAGCACGATGTACCGGTGCTGGCCGGTGAAGTCATCGACACGCCTGAGGCGGCGCGCGCGATCACCGAGGGTCTGGGCGGCAAGTCCGTCGTCAAGGCTCAGGTGAAGGTCGGTGGCCGCGGCAAGGCCGGCGGCGTGAAGCTCGCCGCTTCGGCGGACGAGGCCGTCGCCCGCGCGACGGACATCCTCGGTATGGACATCAAGGGCCACACGGTCCACAAGGTGATGATCGCCGAGACCGCGCCCGAGATCGTCGAGGAGTACTACGTCTCCTTCCTCCTCGACCGTGCCAACCGCACCTTCCTCTCCATCGCCTCCGTCGAGGGCGGCATGGAGATCGAGGAGGTGGCGGCCACCCGTCCGGAGGCCGTCGCCAAGACCCCGATCGACGCGATCGACGGCGTGACGCCGGAGAAGGCGCGCGAGATCGTCGAGGCGGCGAAGTTCCCGGCCGAGGTCGCCGACCAGGTCGTGAACGTCCTGGTCAAGCTGTGGGACACCTTCATCAAGGAGGACGCCCTCCTGGTCGAGGTCAACCCGCTGGCCAAGGTCGTCTCCGGCGACGTCATCGCCCTGGACGGCAAGGTGTCGCTGGACGACAACGCCGAGTTCCGTCACCCCGACTTCGAGGCCCTCCACGACAAGGCCGCGGCCAACCCGCTCGAGGCCGCCGCCAAGGAGAAGAACCTCAACTACGTCAAGCTCGACGGCGAGGTCGGCATCATCGGCAACGGCGCGGGTCTCGTCATGAGCACCCTGGACGTCGTCGCGTACGCCGGTGAGGCGCACGGCAACGTCAAGCCCGCCAACTTCCTGGACATCGGTGGCGGCGCCTCCGCCCAGGTCATGGCGAACGGCCTGGAGATCATCCTCGGCGACCCGGACGTCCGCTCCGTGTTCGTCAACGTCTTCGGCGGCATCACCGCCTGCGACGAGGTCGCCAACGGCATCGTCCAGGCGCTGAAGCTCCTGGAGGACCGCGGCGAGAAGGTCGAGAAGCCGCTCGTCGTCCGTCTCGACGGCAACAACGCCGAGCTGGGCCGCAAGATCCTCACCGACGCCGACCACCCGCTGGTCCAGCGCGTCGACACCATGGACGGCGCGGCCGACAAGGCCGCCGAGCTGGCTCACGCCGCCGCCAAGTAAGCACTCAGGACGAGGACACCAACACACCATGGCTATCTGGCTCAACAAGGACAGCAAGGTCATCGTCCAGGGCATGACCGGCGCCACCGGCATGAAGCACACCAAGCTCATGCTCGGTGACGGCACCGAGGTCGTGGGCGGCGTGAACCCGCGCAAGGCGGGCACCTCCGTGGACTTCGACGGCAACGAGGTACCGGTCTTCGGCACCGTCAAGGAGGCCATCGAGAAGACCGGCGCCAACGTCTCCGTCATCTTCGTGCCGGAGAAGTTCACCAAGGACGCCGTCGTCGAGGCCATCGACGCCGAGATCCCGCTGGCCGTCGTGATCACCGAGGGCATCGCGGTGCACGACTCCGCCGCCTTCTGGTCGTACGCCGGCAAGAAGGGCAACAAGACCCGGATCATCGGCCCGAACTGCCCCGGCATCATCACCCCGGGCCAGTCCAACGTCGGCATCATCCCGGGCGACATCACCAAGCCGGGCCGTATCGGCCTGGTCTCGAAGTCCGGCACGCTGACGTACCAGATGATGTACGAACTGCGTGACATCGGCTTCTCGACCGCCGTCGGCATCGGTGGCGACCCGATCATCGGCACCACGCACATCGACGCGCTCGCCGCGTTCGAGGCCGACCCCGAGACCGACCTGATCGTCATGATCGGCGAGATCGGCGGCGACGCCGAGGAGCGTGCGGCGGAGTACATCGCGAAGAACGTGACCAAGCCGGTCGTCGGCTACGTCGCGGGCTTCACCGCGCCCGAGGGCAAGACCATGGGCCACGCCGGCGCCATCGTCTCCGGTTCGTCCGGCACCGCCCAGGCGAAGAAGGAGGCCCTGGAGGCCGCCGGCGTCAAGGTCGGCAAGACGCCGACCGAGACGGCCAAGCTCGCCCGCGCCGTCCTGGCCGGCTGACCCGGCCCCACCGGCCGAGCGCCTGTTCCGCACCGAGTGGCCCGCCCCCTTCCCGGGGAGCGGGCCACTCGGCGTATACCGGCCCATGGTCGTCCGGTGGATCGTTCACAAGCCAGCCGTGGGCCCTCCGTGGGTCAGCGGTGGGCCAGCCGTGGGTCATTCGAGGCGCGGCTCCAGCCGTTCGGGCCCGTCCTGCAACCGGTCGCGCAGCTTCTGCCGCAGCTCCCGCTCCGCCTCCGACAGCGAGCCGGGCGCCACCCGCGGCGGCACCCCGCGCACCGCCACTCCCGGGGACACGGCCGGTTCGTAGTGGGTCGGCGCGGTGCGCACCGTCAGCGCCGTGGCGCCGATCAGGGCGACGGTGAAGGCGATCGCGGCCCGGGTCCGGAACCGCGCCCGGCGTTCGCCGCCCTTGCGCACCCCGGTCGGCTTGGCCGCCCACAGCCGCTCGGCCGACGCCAGCTCGGTCAGCCGCTGGTGCAGTACCCGCGAGTCGGCCAGCGCGGGCAGCCGCCCGGCGACGGTCTCGCGGGCGTGCAGCAGCCGGTTCGCGGCCGCCGGAGTGCTCGCCTCCGTCTCCGCTGCCGTCTCGGGCAGGTCCAGGCCCACCCCGTCGTACAGCACCAGGGTGCGGCGGTGCTGCGGCCCCAGTCTGAGCAGCGCGTTCAGCAGCGTGCGGTCGCCGGGGTCCGCGGGCGGCGGTTCGGGCTGCCGGTGACGCGGGCGGAAGCGCTGCCAGGGGGAGAGCGCGAACTCGTACGCCGTCGCCCGCACCCAGCCCACCGGGTCCCGGTCGCGCGCCACCTCGGGCCAGCGCTCCCAGGCGGTCTGGAAGGCGCGCTCCACCGACTCGCGGGCCAACTCGCGACGGCCGGTCAGCAGGTAGGCCTGCCGTACGAGGGCGGGGGCGCTGAACTCGTACAGGGCGTCGAACGCCTGGGCGGGCGTCAGGACGGGGTGCTCGGGGGCCGGTTCTGGTACCGGTTCCGGCTCCGATCCCGACTCCGGTTCCAGCCCCGACCCCGGTTCCGGCTCCGATCCCTTCTCAGGCCCTGACACCGGGTCCGACACCGGGTCCGACACCGGGTCCGACGCTGTGTCTGACGCCGGGCCTGACACCGGCTCAAGCACCGGTGTCGGTGCCGGCTCGGGAGGCGGGGTCGACCGTGTGCCCCGTGCCGCGTCCTCCTCGGCCAGGGTCTTGAGCAGCCTCGCGTACGCCTCCCGTTTGCGGCCGCGTGGGGCCGTGCGACCGCTCTCCCACGCACGGATCGTCGCTCGGGTGACGTTCACCCGGGTCGCGAGCTGAGTCTGCGTCAACGCGGCGGCCTCGCGCAGGCGTCGGCGTGCCTTGGGAGGCGGGAGCGGGGTCGCGGGGCTCCGTGTCACAAGACACTCCTTCGTACGAAAAAGTACATAAACATATATTGAGCGACACAGCGGTGCTTCGCGCGTTACGACGGGAAAGCGCGTGTCGTTGGGAGCATGGCGGGCGTGATGCAGACGACCGCTCGCCCGAACCCGTTCGCCGCCCTGCGCACCCGGTGGCGCGACCGGTCACCCGGGCTGGCGGCCGGCCTCCTGGGCGGCGCGGTCGCGGCGGTCCTGGGACTGGCGTCGTGCGCCGCGCTCGTGACGCTGCTGTGGATCAGCTCGCCGTACCCCGACAGCGGGCCGGACGGCGCCCTGCACGTCGCGGCTGCCCTGTGGGTGCTGGCGCACGGCGCCGAACTGGTCCGGGCCGACACGCTCTCCGGCACGCCCGCGCCCGTCGGCGTCGCCCCGCTGCTGCTGCTCCTCCTGCCGGTGTGGCTCCTGCACCGGGCGGCCCGGGACGCCACGGACCCCGGGGACGGTGTGGGCGTGGCCGTGGGGTCGGGCAGGCCGGGACCGAAGGCGGGAGCCGGTGTGCGCCCGGCGTGGATGGAGGGCGTGCCGGATGCCGGTCCGCCGCCCGTCTCCGCGCGCAACGCCTGGACCGGGGTCGTGCTCGGCTACCTCGCCGTCGCCGCGCCCGTCGTCCTGTACGCGCAGGGCGGCGCGCTGCGGCCCTCCTGGTGGTGGGCGGCGGTGTGCCTGCCTCTGGTGGCCATGGGGGCCGCCGGCGCCGGGGTGTGGACGGCGTTCGGGCGGCCGGGTGGGCCGGTGGGGCGGGTGCTGCGCGTGCTGCCCCGCAAGCTGCGCGAGCTGATGGTGGAGCCGGACGCGCGCCTGGGCGCCGCGACGCGTGCCGCGGGCGCCGGCGCGGCGGTGCTCGTCGGGGGCGGCGCGCTGCTGCTCGCGGTGTCGTTGGTGTGGCACGGCACGACCGCGGCGGACGCCTTCCTGCGGTTGACCGACAACTGGTCGGGACGGTTCGCCGTGCTGCTGCTCTGCCTGGCGCTGGTGCCGAACGCCGCGGTGTGGGCGGCGGTGTACGCGCTGGGCCCGGGGTTCGTGCTCGGTACCGGGCATGTCGTGGCCCCCTTCTCCTCGGCTCCCGCCTCGCAGTTGCCGCCGTTGCCCCTGCTGGCGGCGGTCCCGGAGGCGGGTCCCGGCACGCCGCTGCAGTGGGCTGCCGGGGCGGTGCCGCTGGCGGCGGGCGCGGTGGTGGGGTGGTTCACGGCCCGGGCGGCGACGGCCGGGGCGGGCGCGGCCTGGTCCTGGCGGCGGACCGCCGGCGCCGCCCTCGTGGCCGCCGTCCTGTGCGCGGGCCTCGTCGCCCTGCTGGCCGCGTTCGCGGGCGGGTCGCTCGGGAACGGTGCGCTCGCGCGGTTCGGGCCGGTGTGGTGGCAGGCCGGGGGCGCGACGCTGGCCTGGGCCGCGGTGGTCGCGGTGCCGGTCGCTGTGGGGGCGCGGGCGTGGCGGTGCCGGGGCGACGCCGCACCGCGGGCCGTGGAGAAGGGCGGGGCCGACGAGGGCGCCGAGGAGGGCCGGGGTGCGTGGCCGTGGATGCGGTTGCCTTCGGCGGGGCGGTGGCGGTGGCTGTGGTGGAGGCGGGATGCGGGGAGCGGCGCCCAGGCGGGGAAGCGGGGCGGGAGTGCGGGCAGGGGCGCGGACGGGAAGGGGATGCCGTTCGGGCTGTACGACGACGAGGGCGAGGCGGGGGACGGTGCGGCGTACGACTTCCTGCCCGTGGACGTGCCCGTGGACGTGCCCGTGGACGTGCCCGTGGACGTGCCGGGGGAGCGGTCCGGGGGCGGGGTGTGACGCCTGCGGCGCCGGAGGTCAGTCCTCCGAGCCCAGCAGGTCCCTCAGCTGTTCCGGCAGATGGCGTTCGCAGGACTGCTTCGCCGTGTTGGTCAGGGCGTCGTCGCGGCAGGTGTAGTAGTCGCTGTAGACCAGCTGGGCACTGAAGGACGCGGCGACCAGGACGATCGCCAGCGACGACAGGACCAGGCCGCTGATCGCGGCGGTGCGCTGCGGGCGGCGGGTCTGCTCGGCGGGCCGGGCGGCGGCCGGGGTGTCCGGGTCGGCGGCGGCGCGGGGTCCCGCGCGCAGCGCGCTGATCGCCCAGTACACGGCCGGCGCGCCGAGCAGCAGGGCCACGTAGGGCCAGGCCAGGAGGGCGAAGAAGAGGGCCCACATGCCGCTCAGCAGGGCGTAGCGGGCACGCCGCTGGGACGGGTCGGTCGGGTCCCAGCGCGGACCCGGGGTGTTGCCCGACCCCTCGGGCCCGGAAGCGCCGGGGCGCTCGCCGAAACCGCCGGGGGAGCGGCCGGGCTGGCGGTCGCTCCACTGGCCGCCCCACGGGGACCGTCCGTCGCCCTGCGCGCCGGACGGGTCCTGGGAGCCGCCGTCGCCGGACGGGTGCCGCGGCTGCCAGGGGCTGTCCGGCGTGCCCTCCGGGGGTGGCGCGAACGGGTTGTCCTGCTCGCCCGCGTCGTCCGGCTTGCCGTCGCTCCTCCGGTCCGGGGACGAGTGGTCCGAGGCCGAGTCGGGCGGTGACGAGGGGCGCTCCCGCAGCAACACGGTGCTGCGCTCCCCTTGCTGCACCGACTGCTGGGGGAGCGTGAGCAGTCGCAGGCTGCGGTCCGGCATCAAGTGAGCGTCTTCCCCTTGGCGGTAAGGAACGGTCGAACAAGTGGAACGGGTCAAACAGGTGGAACAGGTCGAACGGTGAACGGGTCGAACGGGCGAACCCGTCGGCACAACCTGTGAACGCTTGACGCACAGGTCGCGTTCCCGGTCCGGCTCCACGCAGACGCTACCCTCCGGCCGCGCCCCCGTCCCGAGGGGGCCTTCCGGTGTGCCGGTATCGTTGCTGACGGTCGGCCGCTTCGTAGACTTCCCCGTATCCGGGGGCGCGAAGCATTCGTACGACTGTACAAACGGACGCACGGACAACACACGGACGTACGGACGCGCGTACAGAGGCATCGGCAGTACGAGGCCGGCCCGTACCCACCCGCTTCCCCGAGAAAGGCCCCACCGTGGCCGCCAAGCCCGTGGCCCAGCGAGCCAAGCGCCTCGTCGTGCTGGTCTCCGGATCCGGTACCAACCTCCAGGCGCTCATCGACGGGATCGCCGCCGCCGGCGTCGAGGCCTACGGGGCCGAGATCGTCGCCGTCGGAGCCGACCGCGACGGCATCGAGGGACTCGCCCGCGCCGAGCGCGCCGGACTGCCGGTCTTCGTCCGCAGGGTCCGGGACCACGGAACCCGCGAGGAGTGGGACGCGGCGCTCGCCGAGGCCGTCGCCCGCCACGAGCCGGACCTCGTCGTGTCGGCCGGCTTCATGAAGATCGTGGGGAAGGAGTTCCTGGCGCGGTTCGGTGGGCGGTTCGTCAACACCCACCCCGCTCTCCTGCCCAGTTTCCCCGGCGCCCACGGGGTGCGGGACGCGCTCGCGTACGGGGCAAGGGTCACCGGGTGCACCGTCCACTTCGTCGACGACGGCGTCGACACCGGGCCGATCATCGCGCAGGGCGTGGTGGAGGTACGGGACGAGGACTACGAAGACGAAGGTGCCGCTCTGCACGAGCGCATCAAGGAAGTCGAGCGAAAGCTGCTCGTCGATGTCGTGGGGCGGCTCGCCCGCAACGGCTATCGCATTGAGGGACGAAAGGTAGTTATCCAGTGACCGCCAGCGCCACTGCCACCACCGGAAGCGACAAGCGGGCCGTTCGTCGGGCGCTCGTCAGCGTCTACGACAAGACCGGGCTCGAGGACCTCGCCCGCGGGCTGCACGAGGCGGGCGTCGAACTCGTCTCCACCGGGTCCACCGCCGGGCGGATCGCCGCCGCCGGCGTCCCCGTCACCAAGGTCGAGGAGCTGACCGGCTTCCCCGAGTGCCTGGACGGCCGGGTCAAGACCCTGCACCCCAAGGTGCACGCCGGCATCCTCGCCGACCTGCGCCTGGAGAGCCACCGGCAGCAGCTCGACGAGCTGGGCGTGGCGCCGTTCGACCTGGTCGTGGTCAACCTCTACCCGTTCCGCGAGACCGTCGCCTCGGGCGCCACCCCCGACGAGTGCGTCGAGCAGATCGACATCGGCGGCCCCTCGATGGTCCGTGCCGCCGCCAAGAACCACCCCTCCGTCGCGGTCGTCACCAGCCCCGCCCGGTACGCCGACGTGCTCTCCGCGGCCAAGGACGGCGGCTTCGACCTGCCCGCCCGCAAGCGCCTGGCCGCCGAGGCCTTCCAGCACACCGCGGCGTACGACGTGGCCGTCGCCTCCTGGTTCGCCGCCGCGTACGCCCCGGTCGACGAGTCGCGGTTCCCGGACTTCCTCGGCCACACCTTCGAGCGGGCGCACACCCTGCGCTACGGCGAGAACCCGCACCAGCCCGCGGCCCTCTACACCTCGCCCGACGGCGGCGGCCTCGCGCAGGCCGAGCAGCTGCACGGCAAGGAGATGTCGTACAACAACTACACGGACACGGACGCCGCCCGCCGTGCCGCGTACGACCACGCCGAGCCCTGCGTCGCGATCATCAAGCACGCCAACCCGTGCGGCATCGCCGTCGGCGCGGACGTCGCCGAGGCGCACCGCAAGGCGCACGCCTGCGACCCGCTGTCCGCGTTCGGCGGCGTCATCGCCGTCAACCGCCCGGTCTCCAAGGAGCTGGCCGAGCAGGTCGCCGAGATCTTCACCGAGGTCGTCGTCGCGCCGGACTACGAGGACGGCGCCCTCGAAGCCCTCACCAAGAAGAAGAACATCCGCGTGCTGCGCGCCCCCGCGGCGCCCGCGGCCCCGGTCGAGGTCAAGCCGATCGACGGCGGCGCCCTCCTCCAGGTCACCGACCGCCTCCAGGCCGACGGCGACGACCCCGCCACCTGGACGCTGGCCACCGGTGAGGCCCTGTCCGAGGCGGAGCTGGCCGAGCTGGCCTTCGCGTGGAAGGCCTGCCGGGCCGTCAAGTCCAACGCGATCCTCCTCGCCAAGGACGGCGCCTCCGTCGGCGTCGGCATGGGCCAGGTCAACCGCGTCGACTCCGCGAAGCTCGCGGTGGAGCGGGCGGGCGCCGAGCGCGCCCAGGGGGCGTACGCCGCCTCCGACGCCTTCTTCCCCTTCCCGGACGGCCTGGAGATCCTCACCGCGGCCGGCGTGAAGGCCGTGGTCCAGCCGGGCGGTTCGGTCCGCGACGAGCTGGTGGTCGAGGCCGCGAAGAAGGCCGGCGTGACGATGTACCTCACGGGGACGCGGCACTTCTTCCACTGACAGCCGCTTCCCTCGCTTCCGTATCCGCCCCTGCGGGGACGGGTACGGAAGCGGGTATGGAACCCGCCGCCCTCGTCCCCCTCCCCGATCCTCCCCCCCCGGGGTCGACCTCCTCCAGTCCAACGACGGGCAGCGTAGGGGAGGCGGGTGAGGGAGGCCCGGGCTGTGCGGTGGTTCGGCGGGGCGCCGTCCACCTCTGACCTCACAGGGTCACTTCTGCCGCCGGGGCGTGTATTCCTTGAGGTGGTGAGCGACGCGGTCGGCGTAGTCGTAGTACTTCGGGGGAACCCCGCCCGCGTCGTTCACCTTCTTGTACGACGTCCGGTAGGCGACAGCGGTCAGCACGGAGCGGTCGCCCTCGATGTTCTCGTCCAGCCGGGGAGCGATCCAGCACAGGTAGCGGCCCATCGCCGGGATGGACTCGGCCGGCGGGAACGGGGGCTGGGGGACGCTCTCACCGGGCGTGCCGTCCTCGTTCATCCACCAGCGCAGCACGCTCGGGGTCCAGCGGGCGATGCCGTACTCGTCGTTCTCGGGGTCGGCGAGGTCCGGTTCGAAGTCGCTCTCGACCTTCAGTATCGCCGCGAGCAGGGCCGGGGTGACCTCCGGGCGGTCGCAGTCGTGCGCCGTCTCGACGATCAGCAGCCGGTAGGCGGGCGGCACGTCCCGGTCGGTGCGCAGCTCGTCCGCGCCGTAGGAGGCGGCGGAGACGCTCGCGGTGCCGCCGGGACCCGGGCCCGAGACGGGCTCCCGGCCGCCGTCGGACCAGCGGACCGCGCCGTACCCGAGCGCGGCGAGGGCCACGAGCCCCGCGACCGCGGCGGCGAGGAGCGTACGCCGGGGGCGCCCGCGGGTGCGTGGCCGGAACAGGGCGCGCGGCGAGAACCTCGCCGCGCCCCGCGCGCCCTCCGCCGCGGCCGTCACCCGGTGCAGCAGGGCGTCGGTGCCGATCCGGTCGGCGTGCGTACGGGTCAGGCACGCCCGGACGATCTCCCGCCAGGCCTGCGGAAGTTCGGGGGAGAGCCGCAGCTCGTGGGTGCCGCGGGCGTAGGCGACGGCGGCGTCGCGGCGGGTCGTCGGGGTGGCTCCGGGTAACGGGAAGGAACCCGTGAGCACCAGGTGGGCGAGGACGCCGAAGGCCCACACGTCGGCGGACGGGCGGATCCGGCGGCCCCGTTCGCCGATCTCGGACCACAGCAGTTCGGGCGGCGTGTAGTCGGGGGTGGAGAAGGCGGGCGTGTAGGCGTGGGTGCCTTCCATCTCGGCGGCCATGTTGAAGTCGGCCAGCCGCACCGAATCGTCGGCCATCAGCAGCACGTTGGCCGGTTTGAGGTCCCCGTGGACCCAGCCCGCCCGGTGCAGCTGGGCAAGGCCCGCACAGACCTGCGCGAGCAGGGCGGGCCCGGCCGGCGGGCGCGGCACCGTCTTGAGCAGGGCCGACAGGGAGCCCTCGGCCCGTTCCAGTACGAGGACGGTGGCGCCGTCGAGCCGGCCGTCGGCGGGGTCGTCGACCGTGAGGCTCTCGTACATCCGGATCAGCCGCGGCTGCCGCAGCCGTTGCAGCAACTCGACCTCGCGCCCGATCAGTTCCCGCAGATGGTTCAGCTGCCGCGGGGTACCGGTGCCGGTGGGCAGGAACTTCAGCGCGGCCGTCTCCGGCAGAGCGCTCCCGCTCCCGGCGCCGGTGGCGCCGTGACGCGCGGGGCCCGGGCGGTCCGTGCGCCCGGCGTCCCCGGTGCCCCGGGAGCGGTCGCCGTCGTCCATGCGGCGCGCGGCGTACACGCTGCCGAAGGCGCCGGTCGCGATCGGCTCGCGCACCTCCCAGACTCCCACCCGGTAGCCCCGGGGCACCGGCACGGCGTACGGCTCGGTCATCGCAGCGCCTGTCCGGACGGCTCCGAGAGAACCACCAGGTCGTCCTCGCGGACCAGGTCGAAACGGAGGGCCAGGGAGACCAGCGACTCCTTCTTGCCGTTCAGCCGGGGGCCCGGAGCGGCTGTCTCCGGGCCCGGCTTCAGGCGCAGTTTGACCGCGAGGTAGTCGATGTTCCACTGCACCGACGTGCGCGAGGCCGCGGGCCAGGTCGGGCGGAGCCGCTGCACGACCTGGTCCATCGTCGGCAGCGGGGCGTGCGGCGCCCCGCGCAGCCGGGGCTCGCACAGCGCGGCCAGCACCGCGAAGTAGCGCTTGGTGCGGTCGACGGAGAAGGCCGGGGCGGTGGGCTCCCCGTCGGCGCCGTCCTCGCCGCGCAGATAGTCGTGGCGCGGCGCCCAGACCTCGACCGGCAGCAGGTCGCCGGCCGCGGGCAGCACGATCCGCGAGAACTCGAACGGCACCGGGGCGTCGAGCCGGCCGGGCGCGACCTTGATGTGCTCGCCGGCGCCCTCCGGGTTCTCCACCACGTAGGTCTGGTGGGCGGAGAGGTTGCTCACGGTCCAGAAGGTGCCGTGGGCGGTGATCTCGCCCGCCCTCCTGGACACCCCGTCGTGCCCGATCAGCAGCCCGCCCTCGGGCACGGCCCGTCCGAAGACGAGCCGCTCGCCGGGCGCGAGCCGGAACTGCGTGCCGGTGCGTTCGTCCTCCGGGGTCTGCGGAGGTACCACGATGATGCTGAACAAGGTGCGTCTCCCGTGCCTGACGGCTGCCTTCGCCAGACTAGGCCGACGCCGCAGGGCCGTGCCCCCCTCGTACGGGTGAGACACGGCCCTGTGACGTGATTGGCGAGAAGTACGCCCCGGCTGAGGCCGGTTCAGTACCGCGGGCGGGTGAACCAGGCGCTGCCGTTCCGGTTGGCGCAGAAGACGATGATCAGGATGCCGAGCACGATGCTGACGAGGGCGAAGACGTTCGCGGCGAACAGGCTGATGACGCTGAACAGGGTCACCAACGACGCGAAGACGATCGCGGACACCCGCACACCGCCGCGTCCCGTGCTGAACTTGACGGCAGTGAATATCGCCCAGAACGCAAACAGCAGCACGATGACGCCGAAGCCGATCATGACGCCGGCGCCGATGTTGGAGACGGTGTCGATGTCGTCCGCGGAGAGGTCGGGGTTGGAGGAGGCCTCGTCCTCGAACTGGTCCACGAACCAGGCGCTGGCGATCATCATCAGCAGTCCGCCGAGGGCCTGGAGGCCGCCCAGCACGAACAGCATCACGCGCGCGGCCTTCACGCTGCCGGGCATCGTCGCCGGGCCCGGGGCGTAGCCTCCGCCGTAGGGCTGCTGCACCGGCGGGGCCGCAGGGTAGCCGTAGCCCGGCTGGCCCTGCCCCTGGGGCTGTTGCTGGGGGTAGCCGTAGTTCGGCTGCTGGCCGCCCTGGGGGGCGCCGTAGGGGTTGTTCGGGTCGCCGAAACTCATGGCGGGACTTCCTCCGTAGCTGTCAAGTGCGGGGACGACGCGTGGCCCGGCTCGGAGGAATGATGTGAAGAAGCGGTTCGTCCCCCCGGTACGGCCCCGCGGCACTGTGCTCCATATCGTTCTTGACCGATCTCTTACTTGTCCACCCCGTTCACCATGCGTTGTGCAAGTGCAACAACGTCGATCATGAGCGGATACGGGTGGACGCGTCCCCCGGCGTCCGGATGATGGCCGGATTGGAACCGGGGGCCGGTCATCCGCGAGGATGGGGGCATGACCGCCCAGATTCTCGATGGCAAGGCCACCGCAGCCGCGATCAAGTCCGAACTGACCGCCCGCGTGGCGGCGCTGAAGGAGAGGGGTGTCACACCGGGCCTCGGCACCGTCCTGGTCGGGGACGACCCCGGCAGTCAGAAGTACGTCGCCGGCAAGCACCGCGACTGCGCCCAGGTCGGCATCGCCTCCATCCAGCGCGAGCTGCCGGCCACGGCCACCCAGGAGGAGATCGAGGCGGTCGTCCGTGAGCTGAACGAGGACCCGGACTGCACCGGCTACATCGTCCAGCTCCCGCTGCCCAGGGGCATCGACGAGAACCGCATCCTGGAGCTGATGGACCCGGACAAGGACGCGGACGGCCTGCACCCGATGAACCTCGGCCGCCTCGTGCTGAACGAGCCGGCGCCGCTGCCCTGCACCCCCCACGGCATCCTCACCCTCCTGCGCCGCCACGGCGTGGAGATCAAGGGCGCCGAGGTCGTGGTCGTCGGCCGCGGGGTCACCATCGGCCGCCCGATGCCGCTGCTGCTCACCCGGCGCAGCGAGAACGCCACCGTGACCCAGTGCCACACCGGCACCCGGGACCTCGCCGCGCACCTGCGGCGGGCCGACATCGTCGTCGCCGCGGCCGGCTCCCCGCACCTGGTCCGCGCCGAGGACGTCAAGCCGGGCGCCGCCGTCCTCGACGTCGGTGTCTCGCGCAACGCCGAGGGCAAGATCGTCGGCGACGTCCACCCGGACGTGGCCGAGGTGGCCGCCTGGATCTCCCCGAACCCCGGCGGAGTCGGCCCCATGACCCGGGCTCAGCTGCTCGTCAACGTCGTGGAAGCGGCGGAGCGCCGTGCCGGCTGAGGACACCGGCGCCGAGCGCCCCGTGCGGACCGGCGGCCCCGAGCGCCCGAAGCGGCCGGCGCCCTCGGCCGGGCCGGACGCGTCGCGGCGCGGGGCACACGGCGAGAGCCCGGCGGGGGCCAGCGATTCCCAGCAGGCCGGGAGTTCGGAGCCGGCCGGGGACCCCAAGCAGTCCGGGGACCGGGAACCGGCCGGGGCCCCGCGGCGGGCCGGAGACCGGGAGCGGGCCGGAGGGCAGAAGCCTGCCGGGAGCCCCGGAGACTCCGGCGGCCACGGGGGCCCCAGAGGCCCCGGCGGCCCCGGGAGCGGCAGGAGCCCCGAGAATACGGAGGGCGCCGGGGACGGGGATGACGGCATCACCGTCCGGGACCCCGTCAGCGCGCCGGACGCCACGGGCCGGCCGCGCCGGATCACGCGCCGGTTCCCCCTCTTCACCCGCGACACCGCGCGCCCCGAGGGCGGCGGCAGGGCCGCGGCCCGCGACGCTCCGGCGCCCGCACGGCAGTGGCCGGTGCTCGGCGTCGTCGTCCTGGTCGGGGTCGGCCTGCTGCTCACCGGGCTCGACGTGTTCCGCTGGGGCCTGGTCCTCGTCGGTGCCGCGCTGCTGATGGGCGCCGCGCTGCGCTGGGTCGTACCGGACGTCGGCATGCTCGCCGTGCGCTCGCGCTTCACGGACATCGCTACCTACGGCGTACTGGGCACCGCGATCGTCATGCTGTCGCTGATGGCACAGCCGGACGCACCGCTGAAGATCCCGTTCCTGAACGATCTGCTGCATTTCACCGTAAGCAGTTAGGGAAAGTCCCGGGTGAACGGCGGCCCGTCCTCACCCCCGTTGAAGGACGGGCCGCCGCCGGGGACCACACTCCTGCAGGCCGAACGGCTGGTTCAATGCCTGTCAGGGCGCTGTGGCACGGAAGTGACCGTTCCGCTACTCCGCTACGCGAATCCGGGAACCACGCCGGTCCGGGAATCACGAGGTCGGGGAAAGCGGGGCGGCCGGGGCGGGGGCGCGCTAGCGTCGGGGGTTCCGTCCGGAGCACGAGGACGCCGGTGGGACACTGGACCGGGAGTTGGCGGGCGTGGGACGGTGCACGCCTGCAGCCTCTGTGCTCCTGTGCGCCCCTGTCCCGGGAACTGCGATCCTGACCGGGCGCATCCCTGTGGGTAGCCAGAACCGGTACCGCGAGCGGGACGCCGCGCGCGCGGACCGGTCGCGGTACCGGCGGGGGACCAGCGAAGACCAGCGGTAACCGGCGGGGGAACGACCAGCACGCCACCGGGGGGAAGAGGGGGAAGCAGTGCCTCGTTGGAAGGCCTTGCCGGACGAACTCGATCCGCAGATCAGAGAGTTCACCAGCCAGCTGCGCCGGCTCGTGGACCGCGGCGAGCTGAGCATCGCGTCGGTGGCCGACGCCACGGGCTACAGCAAGACGTCCTGGGAGCGCTATCTGAACGGCCGGCTGCTCGCGCCGAAGGGCGCGATCGTGGCCCTGGCCGAGGTGACGGGCACCAACCCGGTCCACCTGACCACCATGTGGGAGCTGGCCGAGCGCGCCTGGAGCCGCTCGGAGATGCGCCACGACATGACCATGGAGGCCATCCGGATCTCCCAGGCCCGCGCCGCGCTCGGCGAGGCGGGCGCACCCGCCGGCAAGGCGGGCAGGGCGGGTGGGCCGGACAAGGCAGGCAAGGCGGGCAGGGCGGGCAAGGCAGGCAAGGCGGACGGCGCGGGCGACGGCGGAAGGAACGTCCGGCCGGGCAAGTCCGGCCGCCACGCCGGAGGCGGACCGTCGTCCGGCGTCGCCGGCCCGGCCGGTGTCGCGCCGACGCTGCCGCCGTCGGTCCCCGCCCAGCCGACGGCCGCCGACAGTCCCGACTCGGCCCTCGGCCCGGTGCGGGGCGGCGGTGCCTCCGACGACCCCGACGCCCCGTCCCCCGGCGGAGCGACCGACGGCAACTCGTGGGGCCTGGCCGGGTACCGGGGGCCGTCGCCGACCGGCGACCGCACTCCGCGGCACGGGAGCCGCACCGGTGCCGCCGAGCCCGCGGGAGCCCCGGGTGCCGCGGACCCCGCGGCGCCGGGCCACGCCTTCCCGAACGGCCAGGGCCCCGCCGATCCCTACGGCAGCCCCGGCCCCGGTGACGCGTACGCCGGCCCCGGCCCCGGTGACGTGTACGGCAGCCCGGGCTCCGCCGACCCCTACGGTTACCGCACCGGCCCCGCAACCGCCTACGGCCGGCCCCCGCACGACGGCCCGCGTACGGGCGGGCGGCCCTCCGGGGGCGGCGGCAAGCGGATGGCGGCGTTCGCCGCGGGTGTCGTCGGTGTGCTGGTCGTGATCGCGGGCGCCTTCTTCCTGCTGAACCAATCCGGCGACAAGGACGACGAGGGCGCCAAACCCTCCCCGTCCCCCACCGTGAGCAAGTCGCCCGAGCTGCCGCCCGGCGTCCAGTGCAGCGGCGACGCCTGCACCGGCAAGGACCCCGAAGTCATGGGCTGCGGCGGCGACCTGGTGGCCACCGGGGCGACCGCCGCCGTCGGCACCGCCTCCGTGGAGGTCCGCTACAGCAAGGTCTGCGGTGCCGCCTGGGCCCGCGTCACCCAGGCCGCCCAGGGCGACGAGGTTCAGGTCAACGCCGATGGCGCCAACGAGCAGCGGGCGACGGTCGGCAACGCCGGTGACACCGTCGCGTACACCGCGATGGTCGCCGCGGACTCCGCGGCCGACGCCACCGCGTGCGTGACGCTCGCCTCGGGACAGCAGGGCTGCACCGAGAAGTAGAAGAAGCCGAAGAAGCCGAAGAAGCCGGAGAAGTAGCAGAAGCAGGGGGAGCAAGGGAGCAGGGGGCAGCGGGCAAAGAGGCAGGTCGGGGCTGGGAAAGCGGGCGGTTTGAAAAAAGTTCGACTCCGGCAGGCATGCCCGCCCAAGTGCCGGGCACGCGAGTAGTACCCCCACGGGAGTCCGGCAACGGTCCCCGAAACGGCGGCCGCCTTCGTCCCCCTCTCCCGGACGGGCGGCCGCCTCTTCGTTGGCCCGGCGGGACGTGTTCCGGCCTGTGGGCCGGGCCACACCGACCCGGACGTGCCGGACACCACGGGCGCGATAGCCTGACGGCTGGATCGGTCTCTTGATACCAAGAGATCGATCAAACGCCCGGGGCCGGGACGCCCCACCGCCAGCTGTCATTCGGAGAACGCCATGACTCGCACTCCCGTGAACGTCACCGTCACCGGCGCGGCCGGCCAGATCGGTTACGCCCTGCTCTTCCGCATCGCCTCCGGCCAGCTGCTCGGCGCGGACGTGCCGGTCAAGCTGCGCCTCCTGGAGATCACCCCGGCGCTCAAGGCCGCCGAGGGCACCGCGATGGAGCTGGACGACTGCGCGTTCCCGCTGCTCCAGGGCATCGAGATCACCGACGACCCGAACGTGGCCTTCGACGGCGCCAACGTCGGCCTCCTCGTCGGCGCCCGCCCCCGCACCAAGGGCATGGAGCGCGGCGACCTCCTGGAGGCCAACGGCGGCATCTTCAAGCCCCAGGGCAAGGCCATCAACGACCACGCCGCGGACGACGTCAAGATCCTCGTGGTGGGCAACCCGGCCAACACCAACGCCCTGATCGCCCAGGCCGCCGCCCCGGACGTACCGGCCGAGCGCTTCACCGCGATGACCCGCCTGGACCACAACCGCGCCCTGACCCAGCTGGCGAAGAAGACGGGCTCGACGGTCGCCGACATCAAGCGCCTGACCATCTGGGGCAACCACTCCGCCACCCAGTACCCGGACATCTTCCACGCCACCGTCGCCGGCAAGAACGCCGCCGAGACGGTCAACGACGAGAAGTGGCTGGCCGACGAGTTCATCCCGACCGTCGCCAAGCGCGGCGCCGCCATCATCGAGGCCCGCGGCGCCTCCTCGGCCGCCTCCGCCGCCAACGCCGCCATCGACCACGTGCACACGTGGGTCAACGGCACCGCCGAGGGCGACTGGACCTCCATGGGCATCCCGTCGGACGGCTCCTACGGCGTCCCGGAGGGCATCATCTCCTCCTTCCCGGTCACCACGAAGGACGGCGCGTACGAGATCGTCCAGGGCCTGGACATCAACGACTTCTCCCGCGCCCGCATCGACGCCTCCGTCAAGGAGCTGTCCGAGGAGCGCGAGGCGGTCCGCGGTCTCGGCCTCATCTGAGCAGCGTCGCGCCCACGCCTCACCGGCCCCGTACGGGCCCCGTTCCAGTCACCGACCGGGACGGGGCCCGTATGCGTTCCCGTTCCCGTTCCCGCTCCCTCGCCCGGCCCATACGCTCCCTTGCCCATATGCTCCGTTCGTCCTCTTCCTCCGTGAGGCGCCGCACTTTCGTGGCCGATTCGGCATGCATGGACGGCCCTGGGGCAGGGGCTCACGGTCCCCGGCGGTGACACGCGTGTGACACAGGGGTTGATCAGGAGCGGAAGGCAGTAAACAACCATGGCGAACAGCACCGAAACCGCGGTGGAGCGGGCGCATCGGACCATTCACGCGGGAGGCGAGTGGCTGGCCGCGTCCTCCGGCGCCACGCGCGAGATCCTCGACCCCGCGGACGCCCGGCCCTTCGCCGTGGTCGCGGAGGGCGACGAGCAGGACACCGACCTCGCGGTCGCCGCCGCCCGGCGCGCCTTCGACGCGGGCGACTGGCCGCACACCCCCGTCGCCGAGCGCGCCGCCCTGCTGCGCCGCGTCGCCGACCTGCTCGTGCGCGACCGCGAGACGCTGGGCCTGCTGGAGAGCCGCGACGCCGGCAAGACCGTCGAGGAGGGCCGCGTCGACATCGACTGCGTCGCCGACGCCTTCCGCTACTTCGCCGACCTCGTCGCGGGCGAGGGCGCCGGCCGGGTCGTCGACGCGGGCTCGCCCGACATCCACAGCGTCGTCGTGCACGAGCCCGTCGGCGTCTGCGCGATGATCACGCCCTGGAACTACCCTCTCCTCCAGGCCAGCTGGAAGATCGCCCCGGCGCTCGCCGCAGGCAACACCTTCGTGATCAAGCCCAGCGAGATCACCCCCCTGACGACCGTCGCCCTGATCGACCTGCTGACCGAGGCCGGGCTCCCCAACGGCGTCGCGAACATCGTCACCGGCCCCGGACACACCGTCGGCGCCCGGCTCGCCGAGCACCCCGGCGTCGACCTGGTCTCCTTCACCGGCGGCCTGATCAGCGGCACCAAAGTCGCGCAGGCCGCGGCCGTCACCGTCAAGAAGGTCGCCCTCGAACTCGGCGGCAAGAACCCCAACGTGGTCTTCGCCGACGCCTGCGAGAGCGAGGAGGGCTTCGACACCGCCGTCGACCAGGCCCTCAACGCCGCCTTCATCCACAGCGGCCAGGTCTGCTCCGCGGGCGGCCGGCTCATCGTCGAGGAGTCCGTCCGCGAACGCTTCGTCGCCGAACTCGTCCGCCGCGCCCAGAAGATCCGCCTGGGCCGCGGCACCGAGGACGGCGTCGAGTGCGGGCCGCTCGTCTCCGAGCAGCAGCGCGCCAAGACCGAGGACTACGTGGCCTCCGCGCTCGCCGAGGGCGCCGCACTGCGCTGCGGCGGCAAGCGCCCCGAGCCGTCGCCCCAGCGGCCCGAGTCCGGCTACTTCTACGAGCCGACCGTCCTCGACCACTGCCACCGCGACATGCGGGTCGTACGGGAGGAGGTCTTCGGCCCCGTCCTCACCGTCGAGACCTTCCGGACCGAGGACGAGGCCGTAGCCCTGGCCAACGACACCGAGTACGGTCTGGCCGGTGCCGTCTGGACCGCCGACGCGGGACGGGCCCGCCGGGTCGCGGGCCGGCTGCGGCACGGCACCGTGTGGATCAACGACTTCCACCCCTACCTGCCGCAGGCGGAGTGGGGCGGCTTCGGCAAGAGCGGCGTCGGCCGCGAACTCGGCCCCGCCGGCCTGGCCGAGTACCGCGAGAGCAAGCACGTCTACCAGAACCTGGCGCCGCGGCCCGTCCGCTGGTTCGCCGGCTGACCCGGCCGCGCCGCCCTACGTTCCCGCGCCACCGTACGTTTCCGCACCATCCGCCCGCCCCACTGGAGTACCCCCATGCCAGAGACCACTCACGTGTACGACTACGTCGTCATAGGCGGCGGCACGGCAGGCTCCGTGATCGCCTCCCGGCTCACCGAGAACCCCGACGTCACCGTCGCCGTCATCGAGGGCGGACCCAGCGACGTCGGCCGCGACGACGTACTGACCCTGCGCCGCTGGATGGGCCTGCTCGGCGGCGACCTGGACTACGACTACCCGACCACCGAGCAGCCGCGCGGCAACTCGCACATCCGGCACAGCCGCGCCCGGGTCCTCGGCGGCTGCTCCTCGCACAACACCCTCATCGCCTTCAAGCCGCTCCCGTCCGACTGGGACGAGTGGGAGGCCGCCGGCGCCAAGGGGTGGGGCGCGGTGCAGATGGAGGCGTACTTCGCCCGGCTGAAGAACAACATCGTCCCGGTCGACGAGAAGGACCGCAACGCCATCGCCCGCGACTTCGTCGACGCCGCGCAGAAGACGCTGGAGGTCCCCCGAGTCGAGGGCTTCAACAAGAAGCCGTTCACCGAGGGCGTCGGCTTCTTCGACCTCGCCTACCACCCCGAGGACAACAAGCGCTCCTCCGCCTCCGTCGCGTACCTGCACCCGGTGATGAACGACCGCCCCAACCTCACGCTGCTGCTGGAGACCTGGGCGTACCGGCTTGAGCTGGACGGCACCCGCGCCAAGGGCGTCCACGTGCGCACCAAGGACGGCGAGGAGCTCCTGGTCGAGGCGCGGGGCGAGGTGGTGCTCTGCGCCGGCGCCGTCGACTCCCCGCGGCTGCTGCTGCACTCGGGCATCGGCCCGCGCGAGGACCTGGAGGCGCTCGGCATACCCGTGGCGCTCGACCTGCCCGGCGTCGGCGAGAACTTGCTCGACCACCCCGAGTCGGTGATCGTGTGGGAGACCAACGGCCCCATCCCGGACAACTCCGCGATGGACTCCGACGCCGGTCTGTTCGTGCGCCGCGACCCCGAACACGCGGGCCCGGACCTGATGTTCCACTTCTACCAGATCCCCTTCACGGACCACCCGGAGCGACTGGGCTACGAGCGCCCGGAGTTCGGCGTCTCGATGACCCCGAACATCCCCAAGCCCAAGTCCCGCGGCCGCCTCAGCCTCACCAGCGCCGACCCGGCCGAGAAACCCGCCCTCGACTTCCGCTACTTCACCGACGAGGACGACCACGACGGCCGCACCCTCGTCGACGGCATCCGCATCGCCCGCCGGGTCGCGGCCTCCGAGCCGCTGGCCGGCTGGCTCAAGCGCGAGGTCTGCCCCGGCCCGGACGTCACCGGCGACGAGGAGCTGAGCGAGTACGCCCGCAAGGTCGCCCACACCGTCTACCACCCGGCGGGCACCTGCCGGATGGGCGCCGCCGCGGACGAGGCGGCCGTCGTCGACCCCGAGCTGCGCATCCGGGGCCTTCAGGGCATCCGGATCGCCGACGCCTCCGTCTTCCCGACCATGCCCGCCGTCAATCCGATGATCGGCGTCCTCATGGTCGGCGAGCGCGCCGTCGAGCTGATCGGCGGTGACGCCCGATGAGCGCCGTCGCCCACGGCACCGAGGCCGTCAACGACACCGTGGCCGAGCGGCCCCCGGTCTTCTCCGTGGACGGCCTGTGGAAGGTCTTCGGCCCCAGGGCCGAGCGCGTCCCCGCCGACCCGGAACTCGCCGCCCTGAGCCCCGCCGAACTGCGCTCGCGCACCGGCTGCACCGCCGCCGTCGCGGACGTCTCCTTCGACGTGCGCAAGGGCGAGGTCTTCGTCGTCATGGGCCTGTCCGGCTCCGGCAAGTCCACCCTCGTACGCTGCCTGACCCGCCTGATCGAACCGACGGCCGGGTCCATCGCCATCGACGGCGAGGACGTCCGCGCGATGGACAGGTCCCGGCTGCGGTCCCTGCGCCGGCACCGCGCCGCCATGGTCTTCCAGCACTTCGGCCTGCTCCCGCACCGCACCGTCCTCGACAACGTGGCGTACGGCCTGGAGATCCAGGGCCTGAGCCGCGCCGAACGCCGCGAGCGGGCCGCCGGAATCGTCGCCAAGGTCGGCCTGGAGGGCCTGGAGCAGCGCAGGCCCGGCCAGCTCTCCGGCGGACAGCGCCAGCGCGTCGGCCTCGCCCGCGCCCTCGCCGTCGACCCCGAGGTGCTGCTCTTCGACGAGCCGTTCAGCGCCCTCGACCCGCTGATCCGGCGGGACATGCAGGAGGAGGTCGTCCGGCTCCACCGCGAGGAGGGCCGCACGATGGTCTTCATCACCCACGACCTCCAGGAGGCCCTGAAACTCGGCGACCGCATCGCCCTGATGCGCGACGGCCGCGTCGTGCAGCTCGGCACGCCGGAGGAGATCGTCGGCTCGCCCGCCGACGACTACGTCCGCGAGTTCGTCCGCGACGTCCCGCGCGAGCAGGTCCTCACCGTCCGTACGGCGATGCGCCCCGCCTCCTCGTCCGACGAGGCGGGCACCGGCCCGGAGATCCGCCCCGGGGCCACGGTCTCGGAGGCCATCGAGGCCGTCGCGCGGGCGGGCGCACCGGCCCGCGTGATGGACGACGGCCGCTGCGTGGGCGTGGTGGACGCGGACGCGCTCCTCGAAGTGGTGGCGGGCACGGCCGCGAGCGGTCGCGGCACCGGAACGGCACGTGCGGGCGCCGTGAGTGCCCCCGGGCGGGAGAGGCCGAGCGCGGGGGAGAAGCCGAGCCCGGAGGGGAAGCCGAGCGCGGGGGAGAAGCCGGGCGTGGAGGAGAAGCCGAGCCCGGACGAAGAGCCGAGCGCGGAGGACAAGCCGAGCCCGGACGAGAAGCCGGGCGTCGGGGAGGCACCGGCCACGCGCCGCGAGCCGACGACCCCGCCCTCCACCGAGGAGCCGGTCTGATGGCAACGCTCACGGCCACGGCCCACAAGCCCGCCCCACCCGGCATCCTCGCCAACCGAGCCGTCCGCAAGCTCCTCGTCCTCGCCGTCGCCGCAGCGGTCCTCGCCCCCGTCGCCGCCACCCAGTGGCCCGGCGCCGCCTGGCCCACCGCCCTCACCGTGGACCTCTCCGAGCCCCTCGGCAGGGCCAGCGACTGGATCATCGACAACCGCGACAGCCACCCTCTGTTCCTCTACTTCTTCGGCCACGTCAGCAACGTCGTTGTCCTCGCCGTACGCGCCGTCTACCTCGCCCTCCTCGCCGTCGGCTGGGCCGGGGTCACCGCGGTCGGCGCCCTGGTCGCCTGGCGCGTGGCCGGCGTGCGGCTGGCGCTCGGCACCGCCGTGGCGTTCCTGGCCTGCGGACTGCTCGGCATGTGGGTGCCGACGATGCAGACCCTCGCCCTGATGGTCGTCGCCGTCCTCGCGTCGGTCGTGGTCGGCGCCCTGCTGGGCCTGGCCGCGGGCCTCTCCGACCGGATGGACCGTGCGCTGCGGCCGGTCCTCGACACCATGCAGGTGCTGCCCGCCTTCGCCTACCTCCTCCCCGTCGTCCTGGTCTTCGGCATCGGCGTCCCCGCCGCCGTCCTGGCGACCGTGGTCTACGCCGCCCCGCCCATGGCCCGGCTCACCTCGCTGGGCCTGCGCGGCGCCGACAAGGAGGTCCTGGAGGCCGTCGAGTCGCTCGGCACCACCGCCCGCCAGCGCCTGCTGACCGCCCGTATCCCGCTGGCCCGCAAGGAGCTCCTCCTCGGCGTCAACCAGACGATCATGATGGCGCTCTCCATGGCCGTCATCGCCTCCGTCATCGGCGCCGGGGGCCTCGGCGACCGCGTGTACCAGGCGCTCGCCTCGGTCGACGTCGGCGCCGCGCTCGCGGCCGGCATCCCGATCGTGCTGCTCGCCGTCGTCCTCGACCGGGTGACCGGCGCCGCGGGGGAGCGGCTCGGTGGACCCGGGGAGGCCGGGAAGTCCCCGCTGACCTGGCTGTACCTGCTGCTCGCCGCCGCGGCCGTCGCGGTCGCCGGGCGTCTCGGGGACTTCCTCGACTGGCCCGACGGGTGGGAGCTGAACATCGCCGAACCCGTCAACCGGGCCGTCGACTGGATGACCGCCCACCTGTACTCCGACGTCCCCGTCGTCGGCGGCACCGCCGACTGGGCCGCGCACTTCACCAGCTGGGTCCTCAACCCGCTCCGGGACGGCCTGCAGTGGCTGCCCTGGTGGTCCGTGCTCCTCGTCGTCGCCGCCCTGGCCTGGCTGATCGGCACCTGGCGCACCGCCCTCACCGCCGTCCTCGCGATGGCCGCGATCGGCGTGCTCGGCGTGTGGGACCCGTCCCTCGACACGCTCTCGCAGGTGCTCGCCGCCGTCGCCGTGACCCTCGTCATCGGCTTCGCCACCGGTATCGCCGCCGCCCGCAGCGACCGCTTCGAGCGGCTGCTGCGGCCCGTGCTCGACGTCTTCCAGACGATGCCGCAGTTCGTGTACCTGATCCCGGTCGTCGCCCTCTTCGGCGTCGGCCGCGCGCCGGCCGCGGCCGCCGCGGTCGTCTACGCCCTGCCGGCCGTCGTCCGCATCACCGCCCAGGGCCTGCGCCAGGTCGACCCGGCCGCGCTGGAGTCGGCCCGCTCGCTCGGCGCCAGCAGCGGGCAGCAACTGCGCCAGGTCCAGCTGCCGCTGGCCCGCCGGTCCCTGCTCCTCGCCGTCAACCAGGGCGTCGTCCTCGTCCTCGCCGTCGTCATCATCGGCGGACTCGTCGGCGGTGGCGCGCTCGGCTACCAGGTCGTCTTCGGCCTGGCCCAGGGCGACCTGGCGGCCGGCCTGGTGGCGGGTGCCGCGATCGTCTGCCTCGGGCTGATGCTCGACCGGGTGACCCAGCCCACCGAACGCCGTACGCCGAAGAAGGGAGCCTGACATGCGACTGCGTACGACCTCGGCCGTCGCGGGCGCGGCCGCGCTCGCCCTGCTGACCGGCTGCGGCGCCGCCGACATGACGAAGCAGGCGTCCCCGTTCGCGAACGCCCAGGGCGCCAGGACGGTCACCCTCTCCGTGCAGTCCTGGGTCGGCGCGCAGGCCAACGTGGCCGTCGCCCAGTACCTGCTGGAGCACGAGCTGGGCTACCGCGTCGACACCGTCCAGGTCGACGAGGTCCCCGCCTGGGACGCGCTCAGCCAGGGCCGCGTCGACGCCATCCTGGAGGACTGGGGCCACCCCGAGCAGGAGCAGCGCTACGTCGAGGACAAGAAGACCATCACCGCCGGCGGCGACCTCGGCGTCACCGGCCACATCGGCTGGTACGTCCCGACGTACTTCGCGAAGCAGCACCCGGACGTCACGGACTGGAAGAACCTCAACAAGTACGCCGACCTGCTGCGCACCGCGGAGAGCGGCGGCAAGGGCCAGCTGATGGACGGCTCCCCGTCCTACGTCACCAACGACAAGGCCCTGGTGAAGAACCTGGACCTGGACTACCAGGTCGTCTTCGCGGGCTCCGAGGCCGCCCAGATCACCCAGATGAAACAGTTCGCCAAGGAGAAGAAGCCCTTCCTGAGCTACTGGTACACCCCCCAGTGGCTGACCGAGAAGGTGCCGATGACCGAGGTGAAGCTGCCGCCCTACAAGGAGGGCTGCGACGCCGACCCGGCGGAGGTCGCCTGCGCCTACCCGGTCACCCCGCTGCAGAAGTACCTCAACACGGGGTTCGCGGAGAACGGCGGCAGTGCGGCCGAGTTCCTGAGGAAGTTCAAGTGGACGACCCAGGACCAGAACCAGGTCTCCCTGCTGATCGCCGAGCAGAAGCTGCGGCCGGAGGAGGCCGCGAAGAAGTGGGTGGACGGCCACGAGTCCGTCTGGAAGGGGTGGCTGTCCTGACCCTCGCCGTCCCCCGCCCGCGTACCTGCGGGCGGGGGCCGCGCGGTCACCGCTTCCCGCTCACCGGTCCGTGCCGTGCGTCGGACGGGCCGTCGCGGGAGAGGCGGTCCCGGTCGTCACGCGTGCTGCCCCGGGCGGTAGTGGCCGGGCGTCAGGCGGCAGGTCACGCCGAAGCGGTTCCAGGTGTTGATCACGGCGATGGCGGAGATCAGCTGTGCCAGCTCCGCCTCCCCGAAGTGCGCCGCGGCCTTCCCGTACACCTCGTCCGGCACGAAGCCGTCGGTCAGGACGGTGACCGCCTCGGTCAGCTCGATCGCCGCCAGCTCCTTCTCCGTGTAGAAGTGCCGCGACTCCTCCCACGCGGCGAGCTGCACGATCCGCTCCACGCTCTCGCCGGCCGCGAGGGCGTCCTTGGTGTGCATGTCGAGGCAGAACGCGCAGTGGTTGAGCTGCGAGGCGCGGATCTTCACCAGCTCGGACAGCTTCGGGTCCAGGCCCTGGGTGGCCGCCTTGTCCAGGCGCAGCATCGCCTTCCAGACCTCCGGGGCGTGCTTCGCCCACTCCAGCCGGGGGGACTGCTCGGCGGCAAGCGGCTCGGTGGCCGGGACGGTGTTCTCGTCGGTCGTCGTCATGCCACCGAGCCTAGGAACGAAGCAGCCCACGGGTATGGTCCACTTCCATGGCGAAACCCTGGGCCACTCTCGGCTTCGACCTGCACCTGGAACCGGCGGGCCCCGGCCTGCGCCGCGGCCTGACCGGCGCCCTGCGCGAGGCCGTCCGCACCGGCCGCCTGGCTCCCGGCACCCGGCTGCCCTCCTCCCGCACCCTCGCCGCCGACCTCGGCATCGCCCGCAACACCGTCGCCGACGCCTACGCCGACCTGGTCGCCGAGGGCTGGCTCACCGCCCGGCAGGGCTCCGGAACCCGCGTCGCCGACCGCGCCGTCGTACCGCCCGCCGACACCGCGCCCCTCCCGCGCGGACCGGCCCGCCCCGCCTACGACCTGCGTCCCGGCACCCCCGACCTGGCCTCCTTCCCGCGCGCCGAGTGGCTGAAGGCCGCCCGCCGCGCCCTCACTGCCGCCCCCAACGACGCGCTCGGCTACGGCGACCCGCGCGGCCGTCCCGAACTGCGCGGTGCGCTGGCCGGCTACCTCGCCCGGGCCCGCGGCGTCCGCGCCGACCCCGAACGCCTGCTGGTCTGCGGCGGCTTCGCCCACGGCCTGACCCTGCTCGCCACCGTGCTGCGGGCGCGCGGCGTGCACACCGTCGCCGTCGAGTCGTACGGTCTCCACGCCCACCGCGACCTGCTGGCCGCCGCCGGACTGCGCACCGTCCCGCTGCCCCTGGACGCGCACGGCACCGACCCCGACGTCCCCCCGGGCGCGGGCGCCGTCCTGCTGACGCCGGCCCACCAGTTCCCGCTCGGCATGCCCCTGCTCCCCGACCGGCGGGCGGCCGTCGTCGACTGGGCGCGGCGCAGCGGCGGCCTGGTCCTGGAGGACGACTACGACGGCGAGTTCCGCTACGACCGCCAGCCCGTGGGCGCCCTCCAGGGCCTCGACCCCGACCGAGTGGTCCACCTCGGCACCGCCAGCAAGTCCCTCGCCCCCGGCCTGCGGCTGGCCTGGATGGTGCTGCCGCCCGGCCTCACCGACGCCCTCACGGCGGCCCGCGGCGGCCAGGACACCAGCGGGGCCCTGGACCAGCTGACCCTGGCCGAGTTCCTGTCCTCCGGCGCCTACGACCGCCACGTACGCTCCGCCCGCCTGCGCTACCGCCGCCGCCGTGACGCCCTGGTCGCCGAGGTCGCCGCCCGCGCCCCCGAGGTGCGGGTCACCGGCATCGCGGCCGGCCTGCACGCCGTGCTGCGGCTGCCGCCCGGCACCGAGCGGCCGGTGCTGCGGGCCGCGGCCTGGCAGGGACTCGGCCTGCACGGCCTGGCGCCCTTCCGCCACCCCGACGCCACGACCGACCCGGTGGACGCCGTCGTCGTCGGCTACGGCACCCCGCCTGACCACGCCTGGGCGGGGGCCCTGGAGGCGCTGTGCCGGGCGCTGCCGTAGAGTCCCTCCGCGATGTCGGCCGTACACTCGATCAGTCCAACTGACGTATGAAAAGCCGAAAGACGCGCAGCAGCAGCGACGCGCACCGATGACGCGCGCCGAAGGCATACGACGAAGCCGCACGACGAAGCCGCAAGACGAAGACGCACACCGGGGGAGAGAAGAACATGGCGGACACCCGACGACGGCTCCGGTCGAGCACCGTCGTGCTCGGCGGCATGGGAGTGCTGGCGGCGACCCTGAGCGCCTGCGGCTCGGACCCCGACCGCCGCTGCGTGGACCGCGACAGCTACGACTACCTCAACGGCTACAAGGTCGTCGCCGACAAGAACTGCAAGTCCGGCGCGTCCGGCGGTTCCTCCGGCAGCAGCTCCTCCGGCGGCTCGTACGGCAAGGGCGGCAAGAACAAGGGCGGTTCGAAGTCCGCGGGCCACGCCGACTGGTACTACGACGGCGACGTCAGCGGCGGCTGGGCCGACTCCGGCACCTTCAGCCGGTCCGAGGCCGTCGACCGGGGCGGCTTCGGCTGCTCGGGCTCCGGCAGCGGCGGCGGCTGACCCCGCCCGTGGAACGCCGCACCCTCGCGCCCCGCCCCGGCTGGCAGCAGACCGTCGAGGAGCAGGGGCTGATCTACCCGCTGACCCGCTACCCCGACGACTCCCTGCGCCCCTACTGGGACGAGAGCGCCCACTACGTCTTCTCGCTGCCCGAGGTCGAGGCGCTGGAGGAGGACGTCGAGGAACTCCACCGCATGTGCCTGACGGCCGCCGGGCACATCGTCACGCGGAACCGGTTCGCCGACCTCGGCATCACCGACCCGCGCGTCGTCCGCGCCGTCACCGAGGCCTGGCACCGCCGCGCCGAACTCCCCTCCGTCTACGGCCGCTTCGACCTGCGCTACGACGGCACGGGGCCTGCCAAGCTCCTGGAGTACAACGCGGACACGCCGACCTCCCTCGTCGAGGCCGCGTCCCCGCAGTGGTTCTGGATGGAGGAGCGCTTCCCCGGCGCCGACCAGTGGAACAGCCTCCACGAACGCCTCGTCGACGCCTGGCGCGAGCAGGCCTCCCTCCTCCCGCCCGGAAACCCCCTGTACTTCGCGCACTCCTCGGACGACGAACTCGGCGAGGACCTGATGACGGTCGCCTACCTCAAGGAGACCGCCGAGCAGGCAGGACTGGAGACCGACTGGATCTCCATGGAGGAGATCGGCTGGGACCGCCTCTCCGGCCGCTTCGTCGACAAGAAGCTCCGTTTCATCCGCAGCCTCTTCAAGCTCTACCCCTGGGAGTGGCTCACCACCGACCGCTTCGCCGGCCACGTCCTGGACACCCTCGACAACGGCGGCGGCACCGGCACCACCCTGTGGATCGAGCCCGCCTGGAAGATGCTGCTCAGCAACAAGGCGCTCCTCGCCATCCTGTGGGAGCTGTACCCGGACCACCCCAACCTGCTGCCCGCCCACCTGGACGGCCCCCGGCGGCTGGCGACCACGACCGGCTGGGTCGCCAAGCCGCTGCTGGGCCGCGAGGGCGCGGGCGTCACGGTCCACGAGCCCGGCACCGACCCGGCCCCGCGCCCCGAACCGTGCTGCTACCAGGAACTGGCCCCCCTGCCCGACTTCGACGGCAACCGGGTCGTCCTCGGCGCCTGGGTCGTCCGGGACGAGTCCGCGGGCCTGGGCATCCGCGAGTCGTCCGGCCTGGTGACGGACGAGTATGCCCGCTTCCTGCCGCACGTGATCCTCTGACCCCGGGGGGGTGCTCTCCCGCATCCCGGACACCGCCGCGTCGCCCGGACCCACCCGGTACCCTGGCCGCGGGCCGTGACTGGCGCGCTGGGATGGGAACGACCATCGGGGAGCGGCCCGGGAAGAACACGTGCCGTGCGCCTGGGCCGACCGAACGCCGACTACAACGTCCGGAGACCCCCATGCCCGCAGACCTCACCCCCGAGTCCACCGCCTACCGCGCCGCTCTCGACGTGATCCGCACCGTCGAACCCCGTGTGGCGGACGCCATCGGCCAGGAGGTCGCCGACCAGCGCGAGATGCTCAAGCTGATCGCCTCGGAGAACTACGCGTCCCCGGCCACGCTCCTCGCGATGGGCAACTGGTTCAGCGACAAGTACGCCGAGGGCACCGTCGGCCGCCGCTTCTACGCCGGCTGCCGCAACGTCGACACCGTCGAGGCCCTGGCCGCCGAGCACGCGCGCGAGCTGTTCGGCGCCCGCCACGCCTACGTCCAGCCGCACTCCGGCATCGACGCCAACCTCGTCGCCTTCTGGGCCGTCCTCGGCGCCCGCGTCGAGGTGCCCTTCCTGGAGCAGGCCGGCGCCCGCCAGGTCAACGACCTGACCGACGCCGACTGGGCCGAGCTGCGCCAGGCCTTCGGCAACCAGCGGATGCTCGGCATGTCCCTGGACGCCGGCGGCCACCTCACCCACGGCTTCCGCCCGAACATCTCCGGCAAGATGTTCGACCAGCGCTCCTACGGCACCGACCCGGCCACCGGCCTCATCGACTACGAGGCCCTGCGCGCCTCGGCCCGCGAGTTCAAGCCGCTGATCATCGTCGCGGGCTACTCCGCGTACCCCCGGCTGGTGAACTTCCGGATCATGCGCGAGATCGCCGACGAGGTCGGCGCGACCCTCATGGTCGACATGGCGCACTTCGCCGGCCTGGTCGCGGGCAAGGTGCTCACCGGCGACTTCGACCCGGTCCCGCACGCGCAGATCGTGACGACGACCACGCACAAGTCGCTGCGCGGCCCGCGCGGCGGCATGGTCCTGTGCGACGACTCCCTCAAGGACCAGGTCGACCGCGGCTGCCCGATGGTCCTCGGCGGCCCGCTCCCGCACGTCATGGCCGCCAAGGCCGTCGCCCTCGCCGAGGCCCGGCAGCCCGCGTTCCAGGACTACGCGCAGCGCATCGTCGACAACGCCCGCGCGCTCGCCGAGGGCCTGACCCGGCGCGGCGCCACCCTGGTGACCGGCGGTACGGACAACCACCTCAACCTGATCGACGTGGCGTCCTCCTACGGCCTCACCGGCCGCCAGGCCGAGGCCGCCCTCCTCGACTCCGGCATCGTCACCAACCGCAACGCCATCCCGGCGGACCCGAACGGCGCCTGGTACACCTCCGGCATCCGCATCGGCACCCCGGCGCTGACCACGCGCGGTCTCGGCACCGCCGAGATGGACGAGGTCGCGGGCCTGATCGACCGCGTCCTGACCGCCACCGAGCCCGGCACCACCAAGTCCGGCGCCCGCTCCAAGGCCTCCCACGTCCTGGACGCGAAGGTCGCCGACGAGATCGCGCACCGCGCGACCGACCTGGTGGCCGGCTTCCCGCTGTACCCGGAGATCGACCTCGGCTGACCCGGACGGTGTTCCCGCGGGGGCGTCCCTGACCGACCAGGGGGCGCCCCCGCCGCCGTACCCGCTGTCCCCCCCCGCAGACGGACTGGAGACGGACTGGAACACCCCTGTACCGAACCCGTGCCGGAGTGCGCCCCGGGGCCTGAGAGAATGATGAACATGGCCTCTGAACGTCCCCGCGTGCTCTCCGGTATCCAGCCGACCTCCGGCTCGTTCCACCTCGGCAACTACCTCGGCGCCGTCCGCCAGTGGGTCGACATGCAGGACACCCACGACGCGTTCTACACGGTCGTCGACCTGCACGCGATCACGGTCCCCCAGGACCCGAAGGAGCTGCGCGAGAACACCCGCGTCGCCGCCGCCCAGCTCCTCGCGGCCGGCCTCGACCCGGACCGCTGCACCCTGTTCGTGCAGAGCCACGTCCCCGAGCACGCCGAGCTGGCCTGGCTGGTGAACTGCATCACCGGCTTCGGCGAGGCCTCCCGGATGACCCAGTTCAAGGACAAGTCCGCCAAGCAGGGCAACGACCGGACCACCGTCGGCCTGTTCACGTACCCGATGCTGATGGTCGCCGACATCCTGCTCTACCAGGCCGACCAGGTCCCCGTGGGCGAGGACCAGCGCCAGCACCTGGAGCTGACCCGCGACCTCGCGGACCGCTTCAACCAGACCTACGGCGACGCCTTCACCGTCCCGAGCGCCCACATCCTCAAGGAGACGGCGAAGATCTACGACCTTCAGGAACCGACTGCCAAGATGAGCAAGTCGGCGGCCACCCCGAAGGGCCTGATCAACCTGCTGGACGAGCCGAAGGCCACCGCCAAGAAGGTCAGGAGCGCGGTCACGGACACCGACACCGTGATCCGCTTCGACCGCGAGCACAAGCCCGGCGTCAGCAATCTGCTGTCGATCTACTCCACCCTCACGGGCACCGGGATCGCGGAGCTGGAGCAGAAGTACGAGGGCAAGGGCTACGGCGCGCTGAAGACGGACCTCGCCGAGGTCGTCGTGGAGTTCGTCACGCCGTTCCGCGAGCGCACCCTGGAGTACCTGGACGACCCCGGGACGCTGGACGCGATCCTCGCCAAGGGCGCCGAGAAGGCCAGGACCGTCGCCGCGGAGACACTCGCCCGGGCGTACGACAAGGTGGGCTTCCTGCCCGCCAAGCGCTGAGCCCCGGCGGCGTCCGGGCCCACCGCCCCCCGCCGCACCCGCCGCCACCCGTGCGCCCCGGCATGCCGCCGTAGCGCTGCACATCACTCCGGTTGCGCCTGCCCCGGGCGTGGCGGTGGCCGTACAGTCGATAACCGGGTGTCCGGCAGAAGGACACACAACGACAGGAGACGAAGTGGGGACCGTAACGATCGGCGTGTCGATCGCGGTCCCGGAGCCTCACGGCAGCAAGCTCCAGCAGCTGCGCGCGGGCTTCGGCGACCCCGCGGCTCACGGCATCCCCACGCACGTCACCCTGCTGCCGCCGACGGAGGTCGACGGCGGCGCGCTGCCCGCGATCGAGGCGCATCTGGCCGAGGTGGCGGCGCGCGGCCGGCCCTTCCCGATGCGGCTGTCCGGCACCGGCACCTTCCGCCCGCTCTCACCCGTGGTCTTCGTCCAGGTGGTCGAGGGCGGCGCGGCCTGCTCCTGGCTGCAGAAGCGGGTCCGCGACACGCACGGCCCGGTACCCCGCGAACTGCAGTTCCCGTACCACCCGCACGTCACCGTGGCGCACGGCATCGAGGAAGCGGCGATGGACCGCGCCTACGAGGAGCTGTCCGACTACGAGGCCCAGTGGCCCTGCACCGGCTTCGCGCTCTACGAACAGGGCACCGACAGCGTGTGGCGCAAGCTGCGCGAGTTCCCGTTCGGCACCGCCACGGTGCCCCCGCAGACGGGCCGCGTGGAGAGCGGCACGCTGCCCGGCCGGTAGGCTCCCGCGGTCACACCGGCAGCCGCCGGAACACCGTCCGCGGCAGGTGCCGCAGGGCCGACATCACCACCCGCAGCGCGCCCGGCACCCACACCGTCTCCGAGCGCCGCCGCAGCCCCAGCTCGATGGCCGCGGCGACCGCCTCGGGCGTCGTGGCGAGCGGCGCCTCCTCCATCCCCTCGGTCATCCGCGACCGCACGAACCCGGGGCGTACGACCATGACGTGCACGCCCGTGCCGTGCAGCGCGTCGCCCAGGCCCTGCGCGAAGGCGTCGAGGCCGGCCTTGCTGGAGCCGTAGATGAAGTTGGCGCGGCGGGCCCGCTCACCGGCGACGGAGGAGAGCACCACCAGCGAGCCGTGCCCCTGCGCCTGCAGCGAACGGGCGGCGACCAGCCCGGCGCAGACCGCGCCGGTGTAGTTGGTCTGCGCGACCCGCACCGCGTTCAGCGGCTCGCGCTCGTCGTGCGCCTGGTCGCCCAGGACGCCGAAGGCCAGCAGCACCAGGTCGATGTCGCCCTCGGCGAACACCTTGCCGAGCGCCTCCTCGTGGGACTCGGGGTCGAGCGCGTCGAAGGCGACGGTGCGCACCTCGGCGCCCGCGTCCCGCAGCTGCTCGGCCGCGCCGTCCAGAGCGGGGGAGGGGCGTCCGGCCAGCCAGACGGTGCGGGTGCGGCGGGCCACCAGACGGCGCACGGTGGCGAGCGCGATCTCGGAGGTGCCGCCGAGGACGAGGAGGGACTGGGGGAGGCCGAAGGCGTCCTTCACGACTGCTCCAGAGGTGTCGGGGGTGGCGGGGGCGTCACAGGGCGAGGCGGCGGGCCAGGTCGGAGACGAACACCCCGCGGGGGTCCAGTTCCGCGCGCAGGGCGCGGAAGTCGTCCAGGCGCGGGTACATCGAGGCGAGCAGGTCAGGGCGCAGCCGGGAGTCCTTGGCGAGGTAGACCCGGCCGCCCGCGCCGGCGACCTCCTCGTCCAGCTCGTCCAGGAGGGCGCCCAGGCCCGGCAGACCCGCGGGGACGTCCAGCGCGAGCGTCCAGCCCGGGACGGGGAAGGAGAGCCAGCCCGGGTCGGCCTCGCCGAACCGCTTGAGGACGGCCAGGAACGAGGGGCAGCGGCGGGCGGAGAGACGCCGGACGATCCGCCGCAGCGCCTCCTCCCGGCCGGTTCCGACGACGAACTGGTACTGCACGAAGCCCCCGCGGCCGTAGACCCGGTTCCAGTGCGGGACGCCGTCCAGGGGGTGGAAGAAGGTGGAGATGCGCTGGAGCCGCCCCCGGCTGAACCGGGGTGCCTTGCGGTACCAGACCTCGTTGAACAGGCCGACCGTGGTCCGGCCGAGCAGCCCGTCCGGTACGAGGTCGGGGGCGGCCGGCAGGCGGGAGGTGCGGAAGGCCAGCGGCGCACGCCGGGCGCGGGAACGGGCGGGCAGCGCGTCCAGCGGGGCGTGGTCGCCGCGGGTGAGCACCGCGCGGCCGGTCGCCCTGCCGCGCGCGAGGAGGTCGATCCAGGCGACCGAGTAGCGGTAGCGGTGGTCGGTCGCCGTCAGACGCGCCATCAGGTCGTCCAGGTCGGTGGCGCGCTCGGTGTCGACCGACATCAGCGACGTCTCGACCGGCTGGAGCCGCAGCGTTGCCGTGAGGATCACGCCGGTCAGCCCCATGCCGCCCGCGGTCGCGTCGAACAGGGGCGTGCCCGGGACGACGGTGCGGACCGTGCCGTCGGCGGTGAGCAGCTCCAGGGAGAGCACGTGCCGCGCGAACGACCCGGACACGTGGTGGTTCTTGCCGTGGATGTCGGCGCCGACGGCCCCGCCGACCGTCACGTAGCGGGTGCCGGGCGTCACCGGCACGAACCAGCCGAGCGGCAGCAGCACCTCCATCAGCCGGTGCAGGGACACGCCCGCGTCGCACAGCACGGTGCCGCCGTCGGCGTCGATCGCGTGCACGCGGTCCAGCGCCGTCATGTCGAGGACGGCGCCCCCCGCGTTCTGCGCCGCGTCCCCGTACGCCCGCCCCAGTCCCCTCGCGATGCCGCCGCGCGCCCCGCAGTCCCGGACGGCGACGGCCGCCTCCTCGTACGTCCGCGGACGGACGAGGAGCGCCCCGGTGGGTGCGGTGCGGCCCCAGCCGGTGACGGTGCCCCAGTCGGCGTCGGGGCGGTGGGCGCCGGTGCCCCGGTCGGTCTCGGGAACGGTGTCGGCAGACATGGCGGTGACCGTATCGCCCCTATGTGACTGATTAGTTCTGAAACATCATGCTCATACCCGAAACGGGTGATTAATGGTATGTCGCACGATCATGCCCGCCCTTCCGTGCCGCGGGCGGGAACAGTGAGCCCCCATGGACGACCCCTACGACATGGACCACCGGATCGTCACGGCGCTCAGGGCCTGCGGCACCGACCCGCGCGTGGCCGGCGCCGCGCGCGCCCTGTCCTGGGCCGGGGAACACGGGGCGCTGTGGCTGGCGACGGGGCTCGTCGGCGCCGCCGTGGACGCGCCCCGGCGCACGGCCTGGCTGCGCGGCACCGCGCTCACCGCGGGCGCCCACGCCGTCAGCGTGGGCGTCAAGCGGATCGTGCGCCGCCCGCGCCCCGCGCACGTCGTGCCTCTGGTACGCACCGCGGGCCGGCACTCCTTCCCCAGCTCCCACGCCACCTCCGCCGCGGCGGCCGCCGTCGCCCTCGGCGCCCTCGGGGTGCGTGCCGCCCGGCCGCTCGCCGTCGCGGTGTGCGTCTCCCGGCTGGTCGCCGGCGTCCACTACCCCTCCGACGTCGCGGCGGGCGCCGCCCTGGGCGCGCTCACGGCCCGGCTCGGCGCCGACTGGATGCGTGGAGGCACCCTTGGCTGACACCGCCGTGACCGGTACCGCGGTCACCGACCCCGCAGTCCTGCCGGACCGCGCCCCGGGACGGCGGCGGGAGCCCGCGCCGCCCCGCGCGGGCGGTGTACCGGCCGGCCTGCTGCGGACCGCGCGCCCCCGCCAGTGGGTGAAGAACGTCCTGGTCGTCGCGGCCCCGGCCGCCGCCGGCGAGCTGTTCTCCGGTCACGTCCTCGGCCGCCTCGCCCTGGTCTTCGTCCTGTTCACCGCCTGCGCCGCCGCCGTCTACCTCGTCAACGACGCCCGCGACGCCGAGGCGGACCGCGCCCACCCCGTCAAACGCCACCGCCCGATCGCCGCCGGGCAGGTCCCGGTGCCGCTCGCGTACGCCGTCGGCGGCACCCTGGCCGTCCTCGCGCCAGCCGCCGCGGCCCTGCTGTGCCCGCCGCCCGTCGCGGTCCTCCTGACCGCCTACCTGCTGATGCAACTCGCGTACTGCGTCAGCCTCAAGAACGTCCTGGTCGTCGACCTGGCCGTCGTCACCACCGGCTTCCTGATGCGCGCGGTCGCCGGCGGACTCGCGCTCGGCATCCCGCTGTCGCGCTGGTTCCTCATCACGACCGGCTTCGGCGCGCTGTTCATGGTCGCCGCCAAGCGGTACTCCGAAGCCGTGCAGATGGCCGGGAAGGCGGGCGCCACGCGCGCGCTGCTCACCGAGTACACCACCGGTTACCTCCGCTTCGTCTGGCAGCTCGCCGCCTCGGTCGCCGTCCTCGGCTACTGCCTGTGGGCCCTGGAGGAGGGCGGTGTCCCGCACGCCAGCGTGCTGCCATGGCGCCAGCTCTCCATGGTCGCCTTCGTCCTCGCCGTCCTGCGCTACGCCGTCTTCGCCGACCGCGGCACCGCCGGTGAGCCCGAGGACGTCGTCCTGCGCGACCGCGCCCTCGCGCTGATCGGCGTGGTCTGGATGGCCATGTACGGACTGGCGGTGGCCAATTGGTAGCCGAACACCGACGCGAACTGCTGGGCTTCGCCTCGGCCGGGCTGCTCGCCTACGCCGTCGACCTCGGCCTCTTCACCTGGCTGCGCGGCCCGGCCGGACTCGACCCGCTCACCGCCAAGGCGCTGTCCTTCGTCGCCGGGTGCTCGGTCGCGTACGCGGGAAACGCGCTGGGCACCTACCGCCGCACCAGGACCCGGGGCCTGCGCCCGTACGCCGTGTTCTTCGCCGTGAACGCCGCCGGAGCCGCCGTGCAGCTCCTCTGCCTGGCCGTCAGCCACTACGGGCTCGGCCTGACCTCGCAGCGCGCCGACACCGTCTCCGGCGCCGGAATCGGCATGGTCCTGGGCACGGCCCTGCGTTTCTGGGGCACTAGAACGCTGGTCTTCCGATCCGGTGACGGCGCCGGGGAGGAGACCGGACCGCTCACCCGGGGTGGATCCGGTGACCGGACGAGATCATGGAACAGGACGAGCGGGGGCAGGGTCGGATCATGGACTGGCTGAAAAAACTCCCCGTCGTGGGGCCTTGGATCGCGCGCCTGATGACCACGCACGCGTGGCGCTCGTACGAACGCCTCGACCGGGTGAAGTGGTCCCGGCTGGCCGCCGCCATGACCTTCACCAGCTTCGTCGCCCTCTTCCCGCTGCTCAGCCTGGCCGCAGCCGTCGCCGCCGCCACGCTGAGCGGGAAGCAGCAGGAGAAGCTCCAGGACAAGCTCGCCGACCAGATCCCCGGCATCTCCGACCAGCTGGACATCCAGGGCCTCGTCGACAACGCCGGCACGGTCGGCGTGATCGCCGCCCTCGCGCTGCTCTTCACCGGCATGGGCTGGGTCGAGGCCACCCGGGGCTGCCTGCGCGCCGTGTGGGAGCTGCCCGACGAGGAGGAGAACCCGGTCCTGCACCGGGCCAAGGACGCGGGCGTGCTCGTCGGCCTCGGCGGTGCGCTGCTGGTCACCGTGGCCATCTCCACCGTCGCCTCGGCGCTGGTCGGCTGGATCATCCGCTCGATCGGCCTCGCCGAGGGCGGTGTCGGCGGGGCCCTGCTCCACGTCGCCGCCTTCGCGGTCGCCGTACTCGCCGACTTCCTGCTCCTGCTGTACGTGCTGACCCTGCTCCCGGGCGTCCAGCCCGAGCGCCGCCGCCTGATGGTGGCCGCACTGATCGGCGCGGTCGGCTTCGAACTGCTGAAGCTGCTGATCAGCGGCTACATCCAGGGCGTCGCCGCGAAGAGCATGTACGGCGCCTTCGGCGTCCCCGTCGCCCTGCTGCTGTGGATCAACTTCACCACGAAGCTGCTGCTGTTCTGCGCCGCCTGGACGGCGACGGACAGTGAGAAGCACCCAGACGGCGAGGACGGCGGGAGCGGCGCCGGGGGCGGCACCGGTCAGGGCGTCACGGACGGGTCCGGCGGCGGACCAGGTCCGGCAGCGGCCACTTCCGGTTGACCAGGAACGCGCCGCCCGCGAGCAGCACCAGCACCCCGGCGGTGATGCCGGCCGCGATCCCGACCCCGCCGCCGCCCGTGGCCTGCGCGCCCGCGACGGGCTCCGTGCCGGCGGCGCCCTTCCCGGCGCCGCCGGCCTCGCCGGACGCCTCGGGGGAGGGGTTCTCGGCGCTCTTCGGGCCCACCAGCCGGCCCACCGGCTGGACCTTGCCGGTCGCCTTGAAGCCCCAGTCGAAGAGGCGGGCGGTCTCCTTGTAGACCTCGTTGTGCTCGTCCTTCGCCGGGTTCATCACCGTGACGAGCAGCACCTTGCCGCCCTGCTCGGCGACGCCCGTGAAGGTCGAGCCCGCGTTGGTGGTGCTGCCGTTCTTCACGCCCGCGATGCCCGGGTAGACCTCCACGTCGGAGTCGCCCGACAGCAGCCGGTTGGTGTTCTGGATCTCGAAGGACTCGCGGGACGTCTTGCCCTTCTTGTCCTTCTTCGTCTCGCCCGGGAACTCGGCGCTGACCGTGGAGGCGTACTCGCGGAAGTCCTTCTTCTGCAGCCCCGAACGGGCGAACAGCGTCAGGTCGTACGCGGAGGAGACCTGCCCCGGCATGTCGTACCCGTCGGGGCTGACCACGTGGGTGTCGCCGGCCTGCAGTTCCTCGGCGTGCGCGTTCATGTCCGCGACGGTCTTCTCGACGCCGTCGTTCATCGCGGACAGCACGTGCACCGCGTCGTTGCCGGAGCGCAGGAAGACGCCGAGCCACAGGTCGTGGACGGTGTAGGTCTCCTCCTCCTTGACCCCGACCAGGCTGGAACCGGCCCCCATGCCCGCCAGGTCGGAGAACTCGACCTTGCGCTTCGCGGTCTTCGGCCACTTCGGCAGCAGCGTGTCCGCGAACAGCATCTTCAGGGTGCTCGCCGGGGCCAGCTTCCAGTGCGCGTTGTGCGCGGCGAGCACGTCGCCCGACTCGGCGTCCGCCACGATCCACGAACGGGCCGTCACGTCCTTCGGCAGCACCGGTGCCCCGCCCGCCAGGTCCACCTGCGTCCCGGGCTTCCCGAGCCGGGCGCCGCCCACGGCCGACATCGACGCGGGCGGAGTGGCCGACGGGCTCGACGAGGGGCTCGGGGCGGCGAGCGCGGCGGGAGAGATCACCGCGAGAGCGGTCAGGGCGGCGGAGGTGACCGTCAGGGAGCGCCTGAGGGCCTTCTTGGGTGCGGGCACGAGCGGAAACGTACCCTCCGCGAGCGGCGCCCTCCCACCCCCCTCCCCACCCCGTGCACGGATCCGGACGGCGTGCGGCGATACTGAAACCCTGCCGTGCTCACCCGGGGGGCCACCCCCGGACCCCCGGCCGCTCGCCGGTGCGCGGAGTTGTGAGGAAAGGTCCGTTTCTGTGAAGCTCAGCCGCCCCGTCTCCTGGTTCCTGCTCGCTTTCGGGGTGTGGAGCTGGTTCATCTGGATCACTTTCGTCAAGAACCTGGTCAACGACGGCAGCGGGCTCGCTTTCGAGGACGGCGACCCGACGGCCTACTTCTGGGTGCACCTGCTGCTCGCGATCGTCTCCTTCGTATTGGGGACGGTCGTCGGGCTCATCGGGTTGCGCTCGGTGCGCGCACTGCGCCGAACGTCATAGGCGTCGAGGACGTCACAAGCGAGGGGATACGACGACATGGTGGTCGTCTTCGTGCTGGCCGCGCTACTGGTGGTGGGCGTCCTGGTGACGGCCAACTGGTACGTGTGGCGGCGCCTGTTCCGCGACACGACCCGGGCTCCCGGACCCGTCCGCAGGATCGGCGCGGCCGTGATCGCGGGCGGCTGGGTGCTCACGGTCGGGGCGCTGGTCGCCGAGCGCGCGGGTGCGCCCTTCTGGCTCCAGCGGGCCCTGGCCTGGCCCGGCTTCCTGTGGCTGGCCCTGTCGCTGTACCTGCTGCTCGCGGTGGTGGCGGGCGAAATCGTCCGGCCCCTGCTGCGGCGGTACCTGGAGCGCAGGGCGGCCGCCCGGCAGGCGCGGGCGACGACGGGGGCGGAGACGGGGGTGGAGCCGTCGGCCTCCCCGGCCGCCGCCGACGAGCGCATACCGGCCGGCACGGCCCCGCCGCAGACGTCCGACGCGCCCGACGCGCCGCAGACGTCCGACACGCCTGACACGCCGAAGGCGCCCGACGCGCCCGAATCGCCCGACACGCCGTCCTCCAGGACCACCGACACCACCGAGGGCGCCGACGGCTCGGACGCCGGAGCCGCGAGTCCCCTGGCCCGCCCCTCCCGCCGCCTGTTCGTCTCCCGCGTGGTCGCCGGTGCCGCCGCCGCGGCGGCCGTCGGGACGGTCGGCCACGGCACGTACGGCGTCCTGAGCGGTCCCAAGGTCAAGCGGGTCACCGTGCCGCTGGCCAGGCTCCCGCGCGCGGCGCACGGTTTCCGCATCGCCGTGGTCAGCGACATCCACCTGGGCCCGGTGCTCGGCCGGGGCTTCGCCCAGCAGGTCGTCGACACGATCAACTCCACGCAGCCCGATCTCGTCGCCGTCGTCGGCGACCTGGTCGACGGCAGTGTGAAGGACCTCGGCCCGGCCGCGGCGCCGCTGTCCCAGCTGAAGGCCCGGCACGGCGCCTACTTCGTCACCGGCAACCACGAGTACTTCTCCGGCGCCGAGCAGTGGGTCGCCGAGGTACGGCGGCTCGGCCTGCTCCCGCTGGAGAACGCCCGCACCGAGCTGCCGCACTTCGACCTCGCCGGCGTCAACGACGTGGCGGGCGAGGACGAGGGCCAGGGACCCGACTACGCCAGGGCCCTCGGCGACCGGGACCGCTCCCGCGCGTGCGTGCTCCTCGCCCACCAGCCGGTGCAGATCCACGACGCCGTCGACCACGGCGTCGACCTCCAGCTCTCCGGGCACACCCACGGCGGCCAGCTCTGGCCCGGCAACCTCATCGCCGGTGCCGCCAACCCCACGGTGGCCGGCCTGGAGCGCTACGGCGACACCCAGCTGTACGTGAGCCGCGGCGCGGGCGCCTGGGGGCCTCCCACGCGCGTGGGGGCGCCCTCGGACATCACGGTGATCGAACTGGCCTCGCGGAAGGCTTAGCTTCGGCAAGGCGCCGTCACGGCACGCTCACACTGCTCTGCCAGGTTGGCGGCCATGACGAACCGACCTGATCGACCACTGCGCCCGTCCCGCCGCCGGACCCGCCGCGGACGGGCCGCCCTCGGCGCCGGCCTCGCGCTGGCCGGGACGGCGTACGGCATGGGAACGGCCCTCGGGCAGCCCGTGCCGGGGCCCGCGACCGCGCCCGCCGACGGCGGTGTCCGGGCGTACGACGTCGCCGGTTACGACGTGCGGGTGACCTACGACCCCGAGGCGTCCCGGCTGGAAGGCGACGCCGAGGTCGCGGTGCGGGCCACCGCGGACCTCGCGCGGTTCGACCTGGACCTCGCACTGACCGCTCGCTCGGTCGACATCGACGGGGAGCCCGCGCGGAGTTTCTCGCGGTCCGGGGACGGCAGCGTCACCGTGGTCCCCGAGGAAGCGATCGAGGAGGGCCGCACCTTCACCGTGCGGGTCCGCTACGACGGGGACCCGGGCCGGTCCAACCCGAGCTGGGCCAGGGGCGAGGACGGCGGCGTCATCACGGTCCTGGCCCCCGTGGGCACCTGGTTCCCCGGGAACGGCGACCCGGACGACACGGCGGACTTCCGGCTGGCGGCGACCGTGCCGGACGGCTGGACCGTCGTCTCCGGCGGCCGGGACAGGCCGGTACGGAGACACGGGGGCCGGTCCACCTTCGACTGGCGCTCCACGAAGCCCCTGCCCGCGAAGGACGCGCTGTTCGGGGTCGGGAAGTGGGACGTGGAGCGCACGCGGCTCGCCGACGGGACACCGCTCACCACGGTCTACGCGGCGGGCCGGAAAGCGGAGTTCGAGAAGTACGCCGATCAGCAGCGCGAGATCATGTCGTTCCTCTCCTCGGAGTTCGGCCCGTATCCGAACGACACGCTGGTCTCCTACTTCCTCGACTCCGTCTCCGAGGAGGTCCCCAACCTGGCGGTCCAGGGAGGTGTGATCTTCCCGAACGCCGAGAACGAGGCGTACTTCGACGCCACCGTCGTGGCCCACGAGCTGACGCACCAGTGGTACGGAAGCCTGGTGCGGGAGAAGGAGCAGCGGAACCTCTGCCTGAGTGAGTGCTTCGCGTCGTACGCCCAGTGGATGTGGCCGGAGTTCGGCGCGGGCGAGGACCTGGACGCGAAGTACCGGCAGGAGATCGAAGAGCACCGCACCGACGACGGGTTCTGGCAGCAGCGGCTCTCCGAGGGCCGGGGCGTCTACGACAAGGGGCCGGTCATGCTCCACGCACTGAGGCGGCAGATCGGCGAAGCCGCGTTCGCCGAGGTGCTCAGGGAGTGGCCGGCCCGGTACGGCGGCACGGCCCCCGAGTGGGCCGAGCTGGAGAAACTGGTCCAGGAGGTGTCCGGACAGAACCTCAAGGGCTTCTTCGACGCCTGGGTACGGGGCGACCGCGCCCCCGCCGACGCCTACCTCCGCTCCCGCTCCTGAGACCGGGACGCCGTCTTCTTCGCCGGGTCCGGCAGGGCACTGGTCATCCCGGGCAGGAAGTCCGTGAACAGTTCGTGCACCTCGCGCACCAGCGGGCGCAGCACCCGGAAACGGGCCAGTACGACGCCCCGCGCGGTGAGCCGGGCGCCGCGCTCGGCGAGGCGGTAGCTGCGCTCGCGGCCCTCCGTGCGGTCGAAGATCCAGTACAGGACGAGGCCCATCTGGGAGAGCCACATCAGCTCGGGCAGGACGTCCCGCAGGTCCTCGGGGACCTTCGTCTTCGCCCCGGCGAGCACCGCGCGGTGGATGCTGATGGCCTCCACGCGCGCGTGCTCCGACTCCGGGGAGAAGGGGCTGAGCGGGCTGTCCGGGTCGGCGGCGTTCTTGAAGAACTGCACCGCGAACTCGTGGTACGGCGTGGCGATGTCCAGCCACACCTTCAGCACGCCCGCCAGCCGTGCCTCCAGGTCGGTCTCCTCGGCGAGCACCGCGCGGACCGCCGCGCGGTGCTCGGCGGCGATCCGGTCGTAGAACCCCTGGATCAGGTGCTCCTTGCCGGCGAAGTAGTAGTACGCGTTGCCGACGGAGACCCCGGCCTCCTGGGCGATGGCCCTCATCGTCGTCCGGTCGTAACCGCGTTCCTGGAACAGCCGCATGGCCGTCTCCAGGATCAGCGCGCGGGTCTGCTCGGACTTGCTGAGGTGGGCTCCGCCGTCGGGGCCGTCGTTGGTCGCAGGCACGGGTCCGAAGCCTATCCAGTGGCGCAGGCGCCGCCGTCACAGCCCGGCCCGGTGTACAGCCAGCCCAGGCGCGGGTCGTACACCCAGCCGTCCGCGCGGCGGTACGCGCGGCCCCCCGGCGGACGCTGCCCGGCGCGCCACTTGGCGGCGGCCAGGACGGCTCCGCGGGCCAGCGCGGCTCCCGCGGGCGTGCTGAGCCGGTGGGAGAGCCCGCGGTACCCGCGCAGCGCCCACAGGACGACGACCCAGGCGGCGGCGCCCCGGTAGACCTGCCCGGCGTCGCCGACGGCGGTGACCTCGTCGAGGGCGGCCGCGTGGTCGAGCCCGGGGAAGCGCTCGCGGGCCTCGTCGGACCCGGCCGGGACCAGGTCCAGCGGCACCAGCCGGGGCTGGCGCAGGAGCCAGTCCCGCACGTGGGTGCACAGGGAGCACTCGGCGTCGTAGAGGACGGTGAGCCGGCGCACGGGGGCGCCGGCTGTCGTCCCCGGAGCGGGGGCCATCGGCTCAGGCCCCGGCCGTCGGGGCCACCCAGCCCTGCGGCGGAACCGGCGGCACCTGCTCGCGCTCCATCATCCCGCGCCGCCGGATCCTGTTGAGCACGTACACGTTGCCCAGGTGCATCACGCCGAGCACGAGCAGCACCACGCCGAGCTTGGTCGAGAGCGCCTCGAAGACGCCGCGGGTGTCGGCGATCGTGTCGTCGCCGCTCAGGTAGAGGGCGACGAAACCGAGGTTGACGAGGTAGAAGCCGACCACCAGGAGGTGGTTGACGGCGTCGGCGAGCTTCTCGTTGCCGTGCAGGACGTCGGAGAGGAAGACCCGTCCGTTGCGGCTGAGCGTGCGGGCCACCCAGATGGTCAGACCGATGCTGACGACCAGGTAGATGACGTAGGCGATGACGGTGCGGTCCATGCCCCACCCCTTCTTGAACGCGTTCAAAACGCTGGCAGAGGTGACTGTAGACCCGTTTTTGAACACGTTCAAGCCGCATGCCGGCTCACCGGGAGCGGCTCAGGCACGGCGGCCCAGTTCTGGGCGCTTGGAGTAGTCGGTCAGGCCGATGACGTTGCCCCACGGGTCGGCGAACTCGACGGTCCAGCCGGTGGCCACGGGGAACGGCTCGTCCAGCGGCGGCACCCCCGCCTCGCGCAGTGTGCGCGCCGCCTTCCGGGCGTCGGTCACCTCCAGCCACACCCGCGAGGAGGGCCACATCGGCGGCTGCCGCCCGAACTCCTCCGCGCGCAGCAGGAGTCCCGGCGTCTCCGCGCCCACCTTCAGCAGGGCGATCCCGGCCTCGTCGAGCCGGTAGGCGACCGGGAACCCGGCCCGCTCGTAGAACCCGACGGCCTCGGCGAGGTCCCCGACGGGCAGCAGTACGTTGTCGAACCCGAGCAGTTCGTACGACTCGTCATCTGACATGGCGTCAGGCTAGGACGATCGTCGCCGGGAACGGCTGATTGTCAGTCCCCGTCGGGCGCGCTCTTCGGCCGTCCGGCGGCAAGGATCTCGGCGACGTCCAGGGTGACCTCCGCGCCGAGCGAGTCGGGCAGGGTGACGATCTCGCCGGGGGAGTGCACACGGTGGGTGTAGTAGTCGGCGCAGTCCGGGTCGGTGAGCACGTGCAGGCGCTGGTGCTTGCGGTCGACGATCACGTAGACGGGCACCATGGCGGCGGCGTAGGCGGTGACCTTGGCCTTGAGGTCGTTCTTCCAGTTGCTGGAGGTGACCTCCAGGACGAGGCGGAAGCAGACCGGGTCGTAGCAGTTGTTCTCGACGAGGTGGTCGTCGATGTCGGCGTCCACGACCGCCAGGTCGGGGATCGCGTAGTCGTCGGCGTTCATGGGAAGCCAGAGACCGATGCCCTGGTGCACCTCGGTTACGCCGTCGTCAAGGCCCGCGGCGATGAACGGGCGCATGAGTTTGGTCAGCGCCCGCGAGTGCGGAACGTCCGGTGGCGGGGTCACGACGAGCTGGCCTCCGATGATCTCGACGCGGTAGCCCGGATTGCGGTCCATGAGGCGGTTCGCCTCCGCGGTCAGCGGAAGGTCGCCGTGGGGCAGCTCGACGGATGCTGCGGACATCGCGTGCCTCCTAGGGGCTGGTGTCGAGGCCATCATCGTAGGACGAAGGGTAGCCGTAAGGCCCGTTGCCGACGGGTTCACCCGATCGTGTGGCATATGCCAAAGGGCCCCGTCTCCAGCGGAAACGGGGCCCTCACCGCCGTGGACCGGCGTGCGCCGACGGCGTCAGAAGCGGCGCGTGATCAGCGCTCGCTTCACCTCCGCGATGGCCTTGGTGACCTCGATGCCGCGCGGGCAGGCGTCCGTGCAGTTGAAGGTCGTGCGGCAGCGCCAGACGCCGTCGCGGTCGTTGAGGATCTCCAGCCGCTGCTCGCCGGCCTCGTCGCGCGAGTCGAAGATGAAGCGGTGGGCGTTGACGATCGCGGCCGGGCCGAAGTACTGGCCGTCGTTCCAGAACACCGGGCACGACGACGTGCACGCGGCGCACAGGATGCACTTGGTCGTGTCGTCGAAGCGCTCGCGGTCCTCGGCGGTCTGGAGGCGCTCACGCGTCGGCTCGTTGGTGTCCTTCGTGATCAGGAAGGGCATCACGTCCCGGTACGCCTGGAAGAACGGCTCCATGTCGACGACCAGGTCCTTGAGGACCGTCAGGCCCTTGATGGCCTCGACCGTGATCGGCTTCTCGGGGCTGACGTCCTTGATCAGCGTCTTGCAGGCCAGGCGGTTCTTGCCGTTGATCCGCATGGCGTCCGAGCCGCAGATGCCGTGCGCGCAGGAACGGCGGAAGGTCAGGCTCCCGTCCAGCTCCCACTTGATCTTGTGCAGCGCGTCGAGGACGCGCTCCTTCGGGTCGATCTCCAGCTGGAAGTCTTCCCAGGTCGCCTCGGCCGCGACCTCCGGGTTGAACCGCCGGACGCGGAAGGTGACCGTGATGTAGGGGGAGTCGGCGAAGCCCGGCTCGGGGGCCTGGTCGCTCTTCTCCATGACAGGGGTAGCCATCAGTACTTACGCTCCATCGGCTGGTAGCGGGTCTGGACGACCGGCTTGTAGTCGAGCCGGATGGACTCGGCGCCGTCGTCGCCCACCTCGCGGTACGCCATGGTGTGGCGCATGAAGTTGACGTCGTCGCGGTTGGGGAAGTCCTCGCGGTAGTGGCCGCCGCGCGACTCCTTGCGGGCGAGGGCGGACACCGCCATCACCTCGGCCAGGTCGAGCAGGTTGCCCAGCTCGACGGCCTCCAGCAGGTCGGTGTTGAAGCGCCGGCCCTTGTCCTGGATCGACACGTTCTGGTAGCGGGCGCGCAGGTCGGCGATCTTCTCGACGGCCGTCTTGATCGTCTGCTCGGTGCGGAACACCATGACGTTGGCGTCCATGGTCTCCTGCAGCTCGTTGCGCAGCGCCGCCACCCGCTCGTTCCCGGTGGCGGAGCGCAGCCGCTCGATCTGCCCGACGACCAGGGACTCCGGGTCCTCCGGCAGCTCGACGAAGTCCGCCTTCTGGGCGTACTCCGCGGCGGCGATGCCCGCGCGGCGGCCGAAGACGTTGATGTCGAGCAGCGAGTTGGTGCCCAGGCGGTTGGCGCCGTGCACGGACACGCAGGCCACCTCGCCGGCCGCGTACAGGCCCGGGACGACGGTGGTGTTGTCCGCGAGGACCTCGCCCTCGACGTTGGTCGGGATGCCGCCCATGGCGTAGTGCGCGGTCGGCTGGATCGGGATCGGGTCCGTGTAGGGCTCGATGCCGAGGTAGGTCCGCGCGAACTCCGTGATGTCGGGCAGCTTGGCGTCCAGCTGCTCCGGCGGGAGGTGGGTGAGGTCCAGGTAGACGTGGTCGCCCTCGGGGCCGCAGCCGCGGCCCTCGCGGATCTCCGTGTAGATGGAGCGCGAGACGACGTCGCGGGAGGCCAGGTCCTTCATGACCGGCGCGTACTTCTCCATGAAGCGCTCGCCGTCCTTGTTGCGGAGGATGCCGCCCTCACCGCGGGCGCCCTCCGTCAGCAGGATGCCCATGCGCCAGATGCCGGTCGGGTGGAACTGGAAGAACTCCATGTCCTCCAGCGGCAGCCCGCGCCGGTACACGGCCGCCTGGCCGTCGCCGGTCAGCGTGTGCGCGTTGGACGTCACCTTGAAGAACTTGCCGGTGCCGCCGGACGCGTAGATCACGGACTTCGCCTGGAAGACGTGGATCTCGCCGGTCGCCAGCTCGTAGGCCACCACGCCGGCGGACTTCTTGACGCCGTCGACCTCGGTGATCAGCTGGTCCAGGACGTAGAACTCGTTGAAGAACTCCACGCCCTCCTTCACGCAGTTCTGGTACAGCGTCTGGAGGATCATGTGACCGGTGCGGTCGGCCGCGTAGCAGGACCGGCGGACCGGCGCCTCGCCGTGGTTGCGGGAGTGGCCGCCGAAGCGCCGCTGGTCGATCGTCCCGTCGGGCGTCCGGTTGAACGGCAGGCCCATCTTCTCCAGGTCGAGGACCGAGTCGATGGCCTCCTTCGCCAGGATCTCGGCGGCGTCCTGGTCGACCAGGTAGTCACCGCCCTTGACCGTGTCGAAGGTGTGCCACTCCCAGTTGTCCTCCTCCACGTTGGCCAGCGCGGCGGCCATGCCGCCCTGCGCGGCGCCCGTGTGGGAGCGGGTGGGGTAGAGCTTCGTCAGCACGGCGGTGCGGCTGCGCTTGGTCGACTCGATGGCCGCGCGCATGCCGGCGCCACCGGCGCCGACGATGACGGTGTCGTACTTGTGTACCTTCATGATTTTCGCAGCCCCGTGCCTAGCGGATGTTCGGGTCGAAGGTGAAGATCACCAGCGTGCCCAGCAGGATGGTGAACACCGTGGCGGTGTAGAGCAGTCCCTTGAGCCACAGGCGGGTGTTCGGGCGCTCCGCGTAGTCGTTGATGATCGTGCGGAGGCCGTTGGCGCCGTGCAGCATCGCGAGCCAGAGCATCAGGAGGTCCCAGACCTGCCAGAACGGCGAGGCCCAGCGGCCCGCCACGAAGGCGAAGCCGATCTTCGAGACGCCCCCGTCGAGGACCAGCTGGATCAGCAGGTGCCCGAGGACCAGGACGACCAGGACCACGCCGGACAGGCGCATGAAGAGCCAGGCGACCATCTCGAAGTTGCCCCGGGTGGACTTCGGGGTCTTCTTCGTGCGGGCGCGGGGCGCCTCGATGAGCGGCGCGGGGTTGTCGACGGTGTACTGGGAGGCGCCCTCGACGGGGCCGATCCCGGTGGCGGGGGATTCAGTCGTGGACATTGGCGTCAGCTCCCGAAGAGTTCACGAGCGGCGTGGCCGAGGACGGGGTAGATCGCCCCGAGCATCAGCACGACCCACAGGGCGACGACGGTCCAGAGCATCTGCTTCTGGTAGCGGGCGCCCTTGACCCAGAAGTCGACGGCGATGACGCGCAGGCCGTTGAGCGCGTGGAAGAGGATGGCGGCGACGAGGCCGTACTCCAGCAGCGCGACGATCGGCGTCTTGTAGGTGGCCACGACGGTGTCGTAGGCCTCGGGGGACACCCGCACGAGAGCGGTGTCCAGCACGTGAACGAACAGGAAGAAGAAAATGAGGACGCCGGTGACTCGATGAGCCACCCAGGACCACATTCCTTCCCGGCCGCGGTACAGCGTTCCAGCCGGCACGGAAATTTCCTCCGGGAGCGGGGATTGGGGCCGCGCCGGCTTTCCTTGTCGGTCGGGCCCGGCCGGGTACGGTCCACCGGCCCCCAGCATGGTAGCGACGTGTGCCCGTGGTGCTTACAGGGGGCCTGCCGTTGTGATCAAACTTGCACTCAAAGGAGCAGTGGGGTTGCTGCGGGGGCGGCTGCCGGGGCGGGGGTTCGGGTGTTTTGTCCGGTACGCGTAGTCAGCGCTTGCCCGTGCCCTGCGGCGGAGCCGCCGATGTCGCAGCTGTCCCGCGGCGGAGCCGCCGATGTCACCGTCCCGCGTCCCCGAGTGAGCTGGTCAGTCTGCTTCGTGCGAGGCGCCGGAGTTCCTCTGCCGCCACCAGGCGTTCGTCGTCCGGGTCGTTGTTCAAACGTGACCGGATGGCTGCGAGGACGTGGTCCAGGGCCTCGTCGGTACTCAAGGCGTCCAGGCAGATGACGAACACGTGTCCGAAGCGGGACTCGTACGCCGCGTGGGCCGCGTTCAGGGCCGTGTGGGCCGCCGCGTAGGTGTCCTCCGGCAGGGAGGGCAGCGTCTCCGCGGCCAGGGCCTCCGCCAGGTCCTCCGGCGTCAGGTCGTACGCCGCCTCGTCCGCCGCGGCGAGGAGGGCCGGGAGGTCCGGGTAGGGGCGGTGGGCGGTGAGGCGGTGGGCCCAGGCGCGGCTGCCCAGGCAGGCGAGGAGGGCCTGGGCGGCCTCCTCGGGGCGGGCCGTGTTGAAGGGCTCCAGCGGGGTGGCCGTCGCCGGCGTGGCGCGCGTTTGCACCGGTACCGGTATGGCCACTCGGCCGGGGGAGTCTGGGAGGGGATGCACAGGCGGCGTGGGTCCTCGTGGGCGTCACGTGTGTGTCGGCAGGGGATGGTGCGAAAGATGCGGCGTCACGTTATCGAGTGACGGCAACGCGTGTCCGTCCGATGCCCGAATTTCACCCGAACGGGAGAGTTTCAGAACATGTGGTGGACGCACGACGGCAGCAGCGGCCTTAGGTTGGCGCTGTGAGCCAGCACGGACGCCGGATACCGGCGAACAAGGTGAAGCAGCGGGCGGTCGTCGCCGGTGCGGTGGTCGCCTCGCTCGGCGTGGGAGTCGGCCTGTGGGCCACCGACGGGGACGGCGACGGGGACCCACCGGGCTCGGCCGCGCGGTCCTCCGGAGAGGCGGCCGCGCCCAGCCCCAGCCGCTCCTATCCGCTGTCGAAGGAGCCGCGCACCATACCCGCCGTACGCGACCACACCCCCGCCCGCGGGCCCGGCTGGCAGCCGGAGAAGGGGAACCGGGTCGTCGTCGCCGACTCCGGTCTCGCCGACGAGGGCAAGCTGGTCGCCGGTGAGCTGGGGATGGCGTACGCGGGGGAGAAGGACGACGAGCGCGCCGGGGACCTGCTGCTCGACGTCAAGGCCGACAAGGGCGCGAACCCCGAGTCGTACACCATGACCGTGCGCGACGGCCGCGTCACCGTCACCGGGCCCGCCGAGGCCGGGGTCTGGTTCGGCACCCGCACCCTGAAGCAGGCGGTGGACGGCGGCGGCACCGCGCCGGAGGGCGTGGTGAAGGACGAGCCGGCCAAACCGAAACGCGGGTTCTCGCTCGACATCGCGCGCAAGCACTACGACGCCGACTGGATCAAGGACCGGATACGCGAGCTCGGCGACCTCAAGTACAACGAGCTGGGCCTGCACTTCTCCGACGACCAGGCCTTCCGTATCGAGTCCGACTCGCACCCCGAGATCGTCTCGGACGAGCACCTGACCAAGGCCGAGACGAAGGAGATCATCGATCTCGCGACCTCGCGCCACATCACCGTCGTCCCCGAGATCGACTCGCCGGGCCACCTCGGCGCCGTGATCGCCGCCCACCCCGACCTCCAGCTCCGCAACGCGCAGGGCACGGCGACCCGCGGCGCGATCGACATCTCCGAGCCGGAGGCCGCCGAGATCGTCGACGACCTGCTGGACGAGTACGCCGACCTGTTCCCCGGCTCCCAGTTCCACCTGGGCGCCGACGAGTACCAGGCGCTCGTCGTCTCCGACCCCGAGGCGTCCTACCCGACCCTGGCCGCCGCCGCCCGCAAGGCCTACGGCTCCGACGGCACCGTCGCCGACCTCACCACCGGCTGGCTCAACGGCCGCGCCAAGACCGTCATGGCCCACGACCGCACCCCGCGCGCGTGGAACGACGGCTTCTTCAAGGACACGTCCGTCGAACCGGTCAAGGACCTCAAGGTCGCGTACTGGACCGGCAAGGAGATCGGCGCCCGCCCGCCGGCGGAGTACCTGGGCGCCGGCCGCGAGGTCCTCAACTACAACGACGAGTTCCTCTACTACGTGCTCGGCGAGCCGCAGACCTTCGTCTACCCGACCGGCGAGCGCATCTACGAGCAGTGGACCCCGCGCGTCCTGCGCGGCACCCGGGCCGTCGACGCCAAGTACGACGACCAGATACTCGGCGGCAGCTTCGCCGTCTGGGGCGACATCCCGAGCGCGCAGACCCAGGCCCAGGTCGCCGACGGCATCCGGCTGCCCCTGGCCGCGACCGTCCAGAAGCTGTGGGATCCCGACAAGCCCGAGCTGTCCTGGGCGGACTTCAAGTCGCTGGCGGACCGGCTCGACTGACGCCGGACGTCCGCGCCCGGTCCGGGCGTACCGGAGACGTCCTGGTGGCGGCGCGCCGATTGTCGGATCCTGCTGCGAACTCCCGTACGACTGTGGTGGTCTTTCCAGCGAGCCGAACCGACACGCCGGGGGGATCCGGGACATGGGCTACTGGGGCTATTTCGTCGTGGGCCGCGCGGAGCGGCCACTCGCGGAACTGGACGCGCTGGCCGGCGCCGCGGACATGACCCTGCGCCGGTCCGCGCCGGACGGCTGGCAGGTCTGGGAGTTCCCGGGCGGCGACGGAGACGTCGGGAACATGAACGGCCTGGCCGGACAGACCGGAGCACCCGCGCTGTTCGGGTACGTCATGGACAGCGACTGCGTGGTGGTGGAGGCGGCGGCGCCGGAGAGCGGGGCGTGGACGACCTGCCTGGCACGGTCCGCGATGGCCGGGTACCTCGGCGCGGAGCGGGACGGACTCACGCTGGAGGACTACTTCCTGGAGCCCGGTGACGCCGCCGAACGCGCCGTCGCCTGGGCCGCGGAGGCGGGCCGCGCCGCGAACGCGGGTGAGCTGGCCGAGGTGCTCTCGGCAGATCCGGCCGCGGACACGGCCGCGGACACGGACGCGGATGCGGACACGGACGCGGGTGCGGGAGCGGACCCTGACTCCGGTCCCGTGGCCGAAAACCTCTTCTTCCGGTTCCTCGACCGGCTGGGCGTCGTGCCGCTGTGACACTCCCGGGCCGCCGCACGCAGTAAGGGTCAGTGCGGGCCCCCTGGTGGTCGGTGGGGCGATGCGGCCGGAAACAGGGAGGCACCCGATGGGCCTGGTGGAACTGATCGCGCGGGCCGACACACGCGGACTCGCCGCGAGTGGACTGGCTTGTTTGGATCGCTGTCTGCCGCTGCTCGAAGGCGACGACGAGATCCTCAGACCCCTGTGGGCGGCCCTCGCGGACGACACCGGCGGAGGGTCCGGGCGGGACTGGGCCGACGGACTGGCGAAGGCGCGCGCCGAGCTCGCGGGCCCCGACGCCACCGGGGAGGACGAGGCGGTGCTCCTGGCCCGCCGCATGCTGGCCTCCGCGCCCGACGACTGCGCCGGCCCCGGCACGCGCGCCTGGGCCGACGCCTGCTCCGTCGCCGCGCTCCGGATCCACCGGCTCCTGGACCCCGCGGCGGACGCGTCGGGGGATGCCGACGTCCACCGGGAGGACGCCGCGGACGGGGCGTCCCCGCTCGTCGCCGCCGAACTGCGCCGCCAGACCGCCGTCCTGGAACTGCTCGCCGGGTACGGTCCCGCCGGGCTGCGCCCCGCACGGGAAGCCTCGACGGAGGGACGGCGGGTGCTGCGCGCGGTCGTGTCCCGCAGGGCGCGCGCCCGCTGCTGAACCCGGCCCGGGGCGCCGGTGACCGCCGTGCGGGTTGCGGCACCACGGGGCCGTGTCCTGGCGACTCCGGTGGCCGGGGCCACCGACAGCCCGGCCCCGAGGAGCACCGATCGATGCCCGATGCAGTTCAAACGGAGTGCGACGCTTTATGTCGAAGTACACTTAGACGGAATAGAGCCTCATCGACATGACCCTGCGGAGCGCGAGTGACGGAAAGCCTGCTGACCAAGCCGGGTGACGTGATCGACCGGGACCGGGAGTGGGATCTGCTCGCGGAGTTCCTCGCCGATCCGGATCCGGCGATGCGGCTCGGCATCGTGTCGGGCCGGCGGCGGCACGGGAAGTCGTACCTCCTGCAGGCCCTGTCGGAGCGGGTCGGTGGCCTGTACATCACGGCGGTCCGGGAGGAAGGGCGGCTGCCCGCGATCCAGCGGTTCAGTGACGCGGTCGCCGTCCACACCGGCCTGCGTCCCGGAAGCCTGCGTCTGCGCGACTGGCGTGACGTCCTCTCCAACGCTCTGGACGTGACCGCCCGTTCGTCCCGTCCGCTGCTGGTGATCGACGAGTTGCCGTACTTGCTCCAGCACTCGCCCGAGATTCCCGGACTGCTGCAGCAGCTTTACGACGAACGCCAGCGTGGCTCCCGGCCCGGTACCGGGCCGGGACCCCGGCTGATCCTCTGCGGATCGGCGATGAGCGTCATGCACGAACTGCTCTCGGGGACCAAGCCGCTACGGGGACGCGCCGTGGTCGATCTCCGGCTGGGTGCCTTCGACTACCGGAACAGCCGGGCCTTCTGGCAGATCGCCGACCCGCTGATCGCGCTGAAGGTGCACGCGGTCCTGGGCGGAGCGCCTGGCTATCGGCCGGTGGCGGGGCGACCGCATCCGGACGACGGCTTCGACACCTGGCTCACCCGGACGCTGCTGGACCCGGGACGGGCGGTGTACTCACGAACCGAGACTGAGTACCTGCTGCGCGAGGACCCGAGGATCACGCAGCACACGCTGTACTACGACATCCTCACCGCGATCGCGAACGGGGCCACCACTCCGAGCAGGATCGGCGCCGCCCTGGAGCGCCCACGCAACGCCGTCGCCCACCCGCTCGGCGTGCTGGAATCCACCGGCTACATCCGGCGGGAACAGGACATCCTCCGCTCCAAGCACCCCGTCATCACCCTCGCCGACCCCGTCATCCGCTTCAACCAGCTCATCACCCTCCCGCAGGCCGCCGCCGTGGAGCAGGGCTTCGCCGGGCAGGTGTGGGAGCAGGCCACCCCCACCTTCAACTCCAAGATCCTCGGACCGCACTTCGAGGACCTGGCCCGCGACTTCACCCGTCGCTACGCCCACGTCCTGTTGCCCGGCGGGCTGCCGGGACCTGTCGGTACCACCGACGTCGCTGACCGGGCCGGCAGGACGAAGCACGAGGTCGACGTCATCGCCCTGGCGGCCGGTGAACGTCCGCAGGCTCCCCGTGCGAGAGTCGCGCTGCTGGGCGAGGCCAAGGCGACCGCCGCGCGTCGGGGGACAGGGGACCTGGAGCGCCTGGAACGTATCCGGGCCCTGCTCACGGATCAGGGGTACGACACCGTGGGCACCACTCTTGCTCTGTACTCCCTGCACGGCTTCTACCCCGACCTCATCGAACTGGCCCAAGGTCGTGACGACGTCCTTCTGGTCGACCTGCCGATGCTGTACGGCAGCTGACGCGAGGGCGCCGCGGGGACGGCCGGGGCCGCCACCCCCCACAGGAGAGGCCCCGGCCGTCGCGCGGTACGGGCCGCGCGGCGGCCCGTACTCACTTCAGCGTCGGGGCCGCGTTTTCTGTCACACCCCCGTGCGTCACGGGTTAGTTGCATCTTGTACGGCATTGGAGCCGGACATGGACGAGCGGCGGTTTCAAGACGTAACGTGCCATTCGCGCCGATGCAGCGGGGGCTCGTTCCTGCGGCGGGGCCGACAGAGACCACCGCGACCATCGATTGAGAAACCACGACGGCGAGGACCACGTCCGCGAGAGCGGCGCCGGTTTAGGCGCAGAAAGGCTTCTCGGTGCTGGGGGACGACGCGGAGCTGACGACCGCGGTGCGTGCGGCACAGGGCGGGGACGAGGCCGCCTTCCGGACCGTCTACCGCGCGGTGCATCCACGGCTGCTGGGTTACGTGCGCACGCTCGTCGGCGAGCCCGACGCCGAGGACGTGGCGTCCGAGGCCTGGCTGCAGATCGCCCGTGACCTGGAACGCTTCGACGGCGACGCCGACCGGTTCCGCGGCTGGGCCGCCCGCATCGCCCGCAACCGCGCCCTGGACCACATCCGCATGCGCGGCCGCCGGCCCGCGATCGGCGGCGACGAGACGGAGCTGACCGGCAGGCCGGCCGAGTCCGACACCGCGGGCGAGGCCATGGAGGCCCTGGGCACCGGCCGCGCCCTCGCCCTGATCGCCCGGCTGCCCCAGGACCAGGCCGAGGCGGTCGTCCTGCGGGTGGTGGTGGGCCTGGACGCCAAGAGCGCCGCCGAGACGCTGGGCAAGCGGCCCGGCGCCGTCCGTACGGCGGCGCACCGGGGTCTGAAGCGGCTGGCCGAACTGCTCGGCGCCGATCCGGAATCCGGCGGCGGGCTCGACGGCCTGCCGCCGCAGCGAGAACCGCGCGACGGCGCGGTGACGTCCGCGAGTGTGACGGATACGCGTGCGCGGACGCAGAAGGACATGTGATGGCCGACGAGCAGAACGAGTGGCTGGACCGCGAAACGGCGGAACTCCTGCTGTGCGGAGAGTCTCCGGAGGCTGTCCATCCCGGGTCCCGGAAACGGGCCGAACGACTCGCGGCGGCCCTGGACGCACTCTCCGGCCCGCCCGGGCCGCAGGCGTCGTCCGTGTCGGCCGACGCCGAACTCCCGGGCGAGGAAGCCGCGTTGGCCGCTTTCCGCAAGGTGAACGCGGAACGGTCGGACGCCTCGGCGAGGATGCCCGCCGCCCTCGGTCGCGGCACCCCCGGGCGGACCCGCGACGCCGGACCGGTCCGCCTCGGCCGGCGCGGCGACGGCACCCGGCGACCCCGCCGGCACCGTCCCCTGCGCCTCGGGCTGGCCGCCGCGCTGACCGTCGGCATGGTCGGCTCGGTGGCCGTCGCGGCCGGGACGGGAGTGCTGCCCGCGCCGTTCGGCGGCACCGAACCGGAACCCGTCGCCACCGTGTCGGCCGCGGCCTCCCCCGAACGCCCGCTCATGTCGCCCTCTCCCGGAGACGGGGCCCAGGAGGGTACGCAGGGCGGGCCGTCGTCGCCCGTCGGCACGGCACCTGGCGTGCCCGACGAGGACACCGGGCGGGACAGCGGCGCGGCCGGGGATCCCGACGCCGGGGGCCGGGCGGAGGGCGGCACCGGCGGCCACCGCCCGGACCTCGTCGAGTCCTGCCGCAGGGTGGGCGCCGGCAAGGAACTCGACGACGCCCGGGCGCGTGCCCTGAGGCAGGCGGCCGGCGGCGCGTGGCGGGTCGGGAAGTACTGCGGCGCCCTCCTCGCCGCCGGCGACTCCGCAGGCGGGGGCGGCGAGAAGGCCGGCGGCGGCTCCGGCCCGGCGGTCCGGGAGGGCGAACTGCGGTGGGACACCGGCGACGGCCGGGGCCACGGCGACAGGAGCGACCGGGGCGGCGAGAACGGCAAGGGCGGCGAGAACGGCAAGAACGGCAACGGTGGCGGGAACGGCGAGGGCGACCAGGGCAAGGGAGGGAAGAACGGCGACGGTGAGGGCGGCCGGGGTGACGACGGCGACGGAGGCGAAGACGACGGTCCGGACGGCGACGACTCCCGCACATCCCCCGTGTCCCCGCCCGTCCGCCACTCCCACCAACCCCGACAGCCCCACCGTTCTCATCACGCCAACCACTCGCGTGCCACGGACACGACGGTCACTCCGCACGCCACCGCAACTCCCTGACCTGCGGCGTCGCGCGCGGCGACGAGGTCTTCGCCGCGAGGTGTGACACTTTCGGCCGTCCGAGCGCAGTAAGGAATGAGCCGACTGGTCATCGGCTTCCGCACCGAGCCGGGGTTCCCCCCGTACCTACGGCTCGTGCACCCCGGCGCGGGCGGGACACGTTCCCCCGGTCCCGCCCGCGCCCCCGAGCGCCGTACTTCGCCTCACTGGTACACGACGACCTTGTCGCCGTTCCGCACCTGCGCGTACAGGTCCGCGATCGTCCCCTCGTCCCGTACGTTGACGCAGCCGTGGGAGGCGCCCGCGTAGCCGTGGGCCGCGAAGTCGTACGAGTAGTGCACGGCCTGGCCGCCGCTGAAGAACATGGCGTAGGGCATGGCCGAGTCGTACAGCGTCGACCAGTGCTCGCGGGACTTCCAGTAGACCTCGAAGACGCCCTCGCGGGTGGGCGTGCGCTGCGAGCCGAAGCGCACCGCCGTCGTCGACACGGTCCGGCCGTCGATCATCCAGCGCAGGGTCCGGCTCGACTTGCTGATGCACAGCACCCGGCCGGTCAGGCAGCGCGGGTCGGGCGCGGCGGCCGGCTGCCCGCCCATCAGGTACAGGTCCCACTGGCCCGGCTCGTGCGTCATGTCCAGCAGCCGCTGCCAGGTGGCCGTGTCCGTGGTGCCGGTCCTCGGCAGCCCGCGCTTGCCCTGGAAGCCGCTCACCGCCTGCCCGGTCGGCTCGTCGTACGTCCCGGTGGGCCCGTCGTCGAGCCATTCGACCTGGCGCAGCCGCGCCTGGAGTTCGCGTACGTCCCGGCCGGTGTCGCCGCTCTTCCAGAGCACCCGGGCCGGCGGGCGGGCCGGCGGGGCGCTCGACGGCCGGCGTTCGGCCGGGCTGCGTCCTTCCGGGCTGTGCTCTTCTGGGCTGTGCTCTTCCGGGCTGTGTCCGCCCGGGCTGTGCTCGGGAGAGCTGTGCCCGGGCGTGGCCGCCCTGGAGACGTCGATGTGCACCGGCGCCCGCCCCTTCCCGTCCGGGCCGGTGCCCTGCACGGTGCAGCCGCCCGCCACCAGGGCGGCCCCCAGGGCGAGGACGACCGCCCGTCCCGTGTTCCCCATGCCCCTCATACGCATCACGGCTCCCCGCCGTCTCACGGTCCCGCACGGATGTTCCCTGACTCCTGCACGAACGTCCCTGAGATGTTCCCCCCGGAAGACGCCCCGTGAACGGCACGGCATGGTTGTGACCGGGACCGCACGGAGCTTGTGAGCAAGGTCCCAGCGTGGGTCACTCCACCGGGTGCAGGCGCGCGGATACAGTCCGTCGGGGAATTCGGCCTGCACTGCGGGTAAGCAGACGGGTAGTTCGAGCATGTACTCAGCGGGAGGCACCAACCATGACGCGTGAGTCCGAGTCCGGGCTGCCCATCGAACCGGTCTACGGTCCCGACGTCCTGGCGGACTGGGACCCTGCGCGGCAGCTGGGCGAGCCGGGGGCGTTTCCGTACACGCGCGGTGTGTATCCGTCGATGTACACGGGCCGGCCGTGGACGATGCGCCAGTACGCCGGCTTCGGTACGGCTACCGAGTCCAACGCCCGGTACAAGCAGCTGATCGCGAACGGCACGATGGGCCTGTCGGTCGCCTTCGACCTGCCCACCCAGATGGGCCACGACTCCGACGCGCCGATCGCCGGCGGCGAGGTCGGCAAGGTCGGCGTGGCCATCGACTCCATCGACGACATGCGGGTGCTGTTCGGCGGCATCCCGCTGGACAAGGTCTCGACGTCGATGACGATCAACGCGCCCGCCTCCCTGCTGCTCCTGCTCTACCAGTTGGTCGCCGAGGAGCAGGGGGTGAGCGCCGACCGGCTCACCGGCACGATCCAGAACGACGTGCTGAAGGAGTACATCGCGCGCGGGACGTACATCTTCCCGCCGAAGCCCTCGCTCCGGCTGATCGCGGACATTTTCAAGTACTGCCGGGCCGAGATCCCGAAGTGGAACACCATCTCCATCTCCGGCTACCACATGGCCGAGGCGGGCGCCTCTCCCGCGCAGGAGATCGCCTTCACGCTCGCGGACGGCATCGAGTACGTGCGCACGGCGGTCGCCGCCGGCATGGACGTCGACGACTTCGCGCCGCGCCTCTCCTTCTTCTTCGTGGCGCGTACGACGATCCTGGAGGAGGTCGCCAAGTTCCGCGCGGCCCGCCGGATCTGGGCGCGGGTGATGAGGGACGAGTTCGGCGCCCAGAACCCCAAGTCGCTGATGCTGCGCTTCCACACGCAGACGGCGGGGGTGCAGCTGACGGCCCAGCAGCCCGAGGTGAACCTGGTCCGGGTGGCCGTGCAGGGCCTGGGCGCGGTCCTGGGCGGCACGCAGTCCCTGCACACCAACTCCTTCGACGAGGCCATCGCCCTGCCGACCGACAAGAGCGCGCGCCTCGCGCTGCGCACGCAGCAGGTGCTGGCGTACGAGACGGACGTGACGGCGACCGTCGACCCCTTCGCCGGTTCCTACGTCGTGGAGAAGATGACCGACGACGTCGAGGCGGCGGCGCTGGAGCTGATGGGCAAGGTCGAGGACCTCGGCGGCGCGGTCGACGCCATCGAGCACGGCTTCCAGAAGAACGAGATCGAGCGCTCCGCCTACCGCATCGCCCAGGAGACCGACTCCGGCGAGCGGGTCGTGGTCGGCGTCAACCGCTTCCAGCTCGACGCGGAGGAGCCGTACGAGCCCCTCCGTGTCGACCCGGCCATCGAGGCCCAGCAGGCCGAGCGCCTGGCCAGGCTCCGCGCGGAGCGCGACCAGGGCGCGGTGGACGCCGCACTGGCGGCCCTGAAGAAGGCCGCCGAGGGCGAGGACAACGTCCTGTACCCGATGAAGGACGCGCTGCGCGCCCGCGCGACCGTCGGCGAGGTGTGCAACGCGCTCCGCGAGGTCTGGGGGACCTATGTGCCCTCGGACGTCTTCTGAGGCTCGGGCCCCCGGGCCGGGCCGCTGCCCCGAGAAGGTGACCGAGGAGCGTACGGCCCGTCAGCCGGCCAGCCCGAACCGGCCCAGGTAGCCGTCCAGCCCCTCCGGCGTGTCCCCGGCCCACCCGACGTACCCGTCCGGCCGTACGACGAACAGCCCCGCGCCGTACGCTCCGTGCGCGTCCCCGCGCACCACCCGCACCGCCGCGCCCACGTTGCCGGGCGCGTCGGCGCCCAGGGCCAGCAGGGTCCAGTGCGGCCCGCGGAAGGCGTCGAAGAGCCGTACGCCGCCCACCCGGCCGTCGGGGGCCCGGTCCCCGGCCCGCACCGCGCCCTCCGCGACCGCCGCCCGTGCCTCCACCGTCAGGGACGACTCCCGGTAGCCCAGCCCCATCTGCCGCGTCGCCCCGCCGCGCTGCACCTTGCCGTGGTGGACGTCGGTCGACAGTTCGATCATCTGCTCGGCGATCGGGCGCCGTTCCTCCTCGTAGCTGTCCAGGAGGGCGGCCGGGGCGTGGCCCGCCAGGACCGTGCCCAGCTTCCAGCCCAGGTTGTAGGCGTCCTGGACGCTGGTGTTCAGGCCCTGGCCGCCCGCCGGCGAGTGCACGTGGGCCGCGTCTCCCGCGATGAAGACCCGGCCCGCCCGGAAGCGGTCGGCCAGGGCGGCGCGCGGCCGGAAGTCCGTGGCCCAGCGCACCTCGGTCACGTCCTCGGGGGCGAGGTGCGTGCGGTCCGCGACGACCTTGCGGATGGCGTCCGGACCGAGGTCGACGACCGCGCCCTCGTCCAGGAACTGCGCGATCAGCTGGAAGTCCTCGGTGCCGGCCAGCGGGCAGAGGGTGAGGATGCCGACGTCGTCGGTGGGCGGGAAGATGTGCCAGTTGTCGCGGTCGAGGCCGGTGATCCGGACGTCCGCGACCAGCGTCGGCTTCGGGTCGACGGTCTCGCCGGTCATGCCGACGCCCAGCGCGCGGCGCACCGCCGACCGGCCGCCGTCGGCGGCGACCAGGTAGCGGGCGTGTACCGTGCCGCCCGAGGAGAGGTGCGCCGTGACGCCGTCCGCGTCCTGGTCGAGGCCGGCGACCTCCTGGCCGAAGGCGACCTCGCCGCCCAGTTCGGCCAGCCGCGCCGCCAGGATCTCCTGCGTCCGCCACTGCGGCACCATCCACGTCCTGTTGTACGGCGAGTCCGCGCTGGGCCGCACCGTCGGGTCGAACATCTGCTGCTCGCCGACCCGCTCGCCGTCGCGCCAGACCATGCCGACCGGGTAGGTGCCGCCCACCGCGTGGAGGGCGTCGAGGACCCCGAGGTCGTCGAAGACCTCCATCGTGCGGGGCTGGAAGCCCTTGCCCCGCGAGCCGGGGAACAGCGCGTCCGCGCGCTCCAGGACCAGCGCGTCCACTCCGCGCCGGGCCAGGTCGACCCCGAGGGCGAGACCGGTGGGGCCCGCGCCGACGACCAGTACGTCCGTGTTCATGCGCATCTCCTTAACTTCGTTAAGTGCCGCTTGGGTCCGAGGATGGCCTTAACGGCGTTAAGCTGTCAAGCGTGAGTACGGAACGACGCGCCCCCCTCGACCGCCGACGGGTCGCGGACACGGCGCTGAAGCTGCTGAACGAGGTCGGTCTGGACGGCCTGACCCTGCGCGCCATCGCCAGGGAACTGGACGTCAAGGCGCCCGCCCTCTACTGGCACTTCAAGGACAAGCAGGCCCTGCTCGACGAGATGGCCACCGAGATGTACCGGCGGATGGTCGCCGCGACCCCGCTCGACCCGGCCGACACCTGGCGGGAGCGGCTGCTCAAGGCCAACCGCGGCCTGCGGGCGTCGCTGCTCGGCTACCGGGACGGCGCCAAGGTCTTCAGCGGCTCACGCTTCACCGGCGCGGTGCACGCCCAGCAGATGGAGGAGACGCTGCGGCTGCTCATCGCCAGCGGGCTCACCCTCGCCCAGGCGGTGCGGGCGGCCACGACGACGAACCTGTTCACGCTCGGCTTCGTCACCGAGGAACAGGGCGTCGAGCCCCTGCCCGGCGAGCGCCGGGAGGGCTTCGACGTGGACGAACGCGCCCGCCTGCTGGCCGACTACCCTCTGACGGCCGCGGCGGGCGCGGAGATCTTCACGGACTACGAGAAGCACTTCGAGGAGTCGCTGGCCCTGGTGATCGAGGGCCTCGCGGTCACCTACGGCCTCGACTGAGCGGCCCCCGCCGCCTTGCCGGCCCCGCCCGCCCTGGCCCGCTGCGCCGCAAGGTACCGGCGCACCGTGCGGGTGACGACCGGCGGCAGCAGGTCGATCGCGACCCGGCGGGGGAGCGAGCGCGGCTTCGGCGGCCGGGACGCGGTCCGGCCCGGCGTGCCCGCGGTGCCCGGACGGCTCGCCGCGGGCGCCGCCGGAACGGGCGCCGGTGCGGGCGCGGGCTTCGGCGCGGGTTCCGGAGCGGGCGCGGGGTGCCGGGAGGCGGGGAGCGAGGGCGCCGGCGACAGCCGTTTGACCCGGGCGCGGGTCCGCACCAGCCGGTGCCCCGCCGCCTGCTCCACGGTCACGGCGATGTCCTCGCGCTCGCCCAGAGCGGCCAGCAGCTCCTCCTGGACCGGCTCCGGGTCGCCCCAGGTGCCGTACAGCTTCTGGCTGCTCAGACAGACCGGGCGCAGCCCGCGGTTGAGTACCGCCTCCCAGGCCGCGACCGCGACGCCCGGGGTGTGCTCGCTGCGGAAGTCGTCGAGGACGACGATCCCCTCGGGCACCAGCAGCTTCTCGGCGGCGCCGATGTCCCCCTCGACGTGCTCGTACAGGTGGGAGGCATCGACGTGCACGAAGCGGCAGGAGCCGGGTGCGACCTCGTCGACCACCGCGGAGCTGGGGGCCTGGACGATCGTCGGCAGGCTGTCGTGGAAGGAGAGGTAGTTCCGCTCGAAGGCCTGCCGGGTCAGCGAGGAGTACGACTGCGCGGCCTCCGCCCGGTTGGCCGCGTCCGGCGGCTCCGCGCCGAACAGGTCGCAGACGGTGAGCCGCTCGTCGTCCCGCAGCCGGTCGCCCAGCAGGATCGCGCTCTTGCCCAGGTAGGCGCCCAGCTCCAGCAGATCGCCGTGCGTGTCCAGCCGGTCCTGGCGTTCCAGGAACCAGGAGAACAGCATCTGGTCGAGCGGCCAGAACCAGCCTGGCACGTCGTTCAGCTCACCGGGGTACTTGTGCGTCTCTTGAGCAGTCGCCATGGGGAAGAGGATGCACCCGCGGCAGGCTGGAATCAGCCTTTACGCACAATCTTATGGACGGAAGATCACAGAAATCGCTCAACGGGTTAACGCCGTCACCCACAGTGCCCAGCCGCCCGCGCCGCCGACCGGCGAACGGTCGGCGCACGGTCGGTGCACGGCGCGGCGGCACGGTTCGGGACGGCCCGGGTACACGGTTCAGGACGCGCGCAGGTACGCCGAGTGGGCCGCCTTCCCCAGGTACGTGAAGCGGGTCTCGCCCTTCAGATGACCGTCCAGGGCCTCCTTGATCCCCGGCCACTGCGCGTCCCCGTAGTCGTCCAGGACGACCACCGCGCCGGGCGCGGCGATCTCCTCGGCCCACTGCAGGTCCTGCGCGACGCCGCCTGCCGAGTGGTCGCCGTCCACGACGATCACCCCGTAGCGCCGGTCCGAGACGGCCGCGCGGGTCTCGGGGTCCTCGGAGTAGCCCCGCCGGATCCGGGCCGCCGTGCCGGCCGCTCCGGCCAGCGCGAGGTTGGTGCGTACGGCGTGCTCGTCGACCGGGGCCCCGGTCGGGTCGGCGGCCTCGCCGGTGCCCGGCTGGAGCTGGATGCCGGCGAAGGGGTCGACGATCGTCAGGTCCGGACAGCGGCCGTCGCGCTCCATCATCCGCAGCAGCCCGGCGGAGAACATGCCGTACAGCGTGCCGATCTCCAGGATGTCGTCGTTCGGCGGGTCGAGCAGCGGGACGGTGGCGAGCTTGCCGCAGATGTTCATGGTGCCGCCCGCGATCCGGCCGACCCCCAGCGACTCCAGGGCGACCAGCAGGCGGTAGGCGGCGGCGACGTTGCGCTCCGCCGCGTCGCGGTCGTCCGCCAGGGCCGCGACCTCGCCGTAGAGCCGCTCCAGCGGGGCGCCGGCCAGGATGCGGGAGTTGCGGCGTCCGTGCGGGCCGACGAGCAGTTCGAAGGAGAGCAGGCGGTGCCTGAGCCGGTCGACCTCGCGGGTCAGGCGCTCGGTGTCCCCGCCGCCCGCCGCCGCACCGGTCGTGCGCTTCAGCGCCGACCTGACCTGTCGTTCGATGCGCTGGTCGATCAGGTCGGCCACCGGGCGCAGCAGCCGCCGGGAGACCGAACTGCGGAGAAGTGCACGGCTGTTCATCGTCCGGGGACCTCGATCCGTTGTAGAGCGTCCGTGGTGGGGCGTCTGTGGTGGAGCGTTCCGTTGTGGGGGTCCGTGGTGGGGCGGCCGGGTCAGCGCGGCTTGGAGAGCGCGGTCCGCAGCCGGGGGGTGAGCGTGTTCTCGACGTACCGGTTCAGCAGCCACGCCAGCACGAGCATGGCCACGACGGTCAGCCCGAAGGTGGCGTACGAGGGGATGCCCAGGTCCTGGTGGAGGGCCTCGATGACGACCCAGCCCAGGTGCTCGTGGACGAGGTAGAAGGGGTAGGTCAGCGCGCCCGCGACCGTCAGCCAGCGCCAGTTCGCCCAGTGCAGCCAGCCGAGCGCGATGGCGGCGACCAGGGCGAAGCCGAGGGTGACGACGAGGATGATGCCCAGGGACGACCGGTTGGCGAAGGCGTCCGGGGACGGGGGGCGCCACAGGCTCTGCACGGTGGCGTGCTGCCCGAGCAGCCAGCTCACGGCGACGATGCCCCAGGCGTACACGTCCCGCCGGTCCCGGTGCACCAGGTACAGGCCGATGCCGCCGATGAAGTACGGGGCGTACTCGGGCATCAGGGTCAGGTCGAGCAGCGGCTCGTCCGCCGCCTGGGCGATCACCGCCGCCAGCGTCCAGCAGGCGCAGAAGAGGATCACCCGCCGGCGGGTGGCGCCCGGCAGGACGACGCAGAGGGCGAAGAGGGCGTAGAAGCGGATCTCCACCCACAGCGTCCAGTCCACGCCGAGGACCCGGTCGGCGCCGGTGGACTCGTGCAGCAGGGTCAGGTTCGCCAGGCCGTCGCTCGGCGACACCGTCGCGTAGGCGACGGACGGCAGAGCGAACACGAGCGTCACCAGGATCACCGCGGCCCAGTAGGCCGGCAGCAGCCGGGCGGCACGGGAGGCGAAGAAGGACCGCAGGGACCGCCCCCACCCGCTCATGCAGATGACGAAGCCGCTGATCACGAAGAACACCTGCACGCCCAGGCAGCCGTACGCGAACAGCGTGTGGAGCGTGGGGAACTGCAGCTCGGCCGACGACCCCCAGGCCTTGGTGACCTCGCCGCCGCGTCCTCCGTAGTGGTACGCGGCCACCATCAGCGCGGCCAGCAGCCGCAGCCCGTCCAGGGCGCGCAGCCGGGGCACCCTGCGCGCCGGGGGAGCGGATTCCGGCGCGGGCGTCGGCGCGGATTCCAGGGCTTCCGGGGCGGATTCCGGCGCGGGCGCCCCCTCGGCCACCGGTCGGACGGGCGCGCTGGTCACGGAATTCTCCTCGGCGGATGTGTGGCAGCGGTGGCACCGCTGTGAGGTACCGGAGCACGGTAACCAGTACGTCAGTCCGATTCACACACGAGATTGTTCGATGCAGCAACGATTCGCCCTGTGGACCCGGCCCGTTCACCTGTGCGTCGCTATTGCTTTCTAAATTCACCCGACATCCCCCACCCCGCAGCCGGGAAAACCGCTGTGCCGAAGAAGTAAAAAAGACGCGAAAAAGAAGACCAGGAGTGGCATGACGAGGGTCCGGAACAGACGTGAGCGCGGGGGTGAGCCGGCCGCCTGCCTGCGCGCCTGCGCGGTGCACAGCGGCAAGCTGGTGGGCAGCCTCGACCGGCGCCGCGTGGAACTCGCCGAGGAACTGCGCAAACTCCTCGTCGTCTGGGGGACCCGGAGCACCGAGGAGCCCGCCGCGCCCCCGTCCGGTGCCACCGCCCTGCTCAAGCGCGCCGTCAAGGGCGCGCCCGCGCCCGCCCCCGCCATCCCGGGCGACCTGCTCGACGCGCTGCTCGCGGTGGGCAACAAGGCGCTCCAGTGCGGCTACGACGACGAGCTGAACCTCGCCCTCGTCGTCAGCGACACCGTCCTCGCCCAGCGGAAGAACTCCCGCGCCGGCTGGCGGCTGCGCGCCCGGCTCCTCGAGGCGCTCGGCGACGAGGCCGGGGCAGTCGAGGCGTACGAGAAGTACCTCGCGCTCACCGACACCGACGGGTTCGGCATCCGCTCCCGCGTCGCCGGTCTGCGCGGCGCGGCGGAGCAGGAGCGCGAGCTGCTCGGCCTGCTGGCCCGGCAGTGCCCGCGCGCCCGGGACCACGCCCGCCGCCCGGCCACCGACGTGTGGGCCGAGGGGCTGGCCGCGCACGACGCCGGGGACTGGGCGGCGGCCGAGCCGCTCCTGGTGGGAGCGCTCCTGATCCTGGCCGAGGACCAGGCGCCCGCCGCCGGCCTGCGGGAACTGCTCGACCAGTACCTGGACCTGCGCATCCCCCTCGACCGGGACCTGCCGGCCCTCACCGAGGTCCTCGCGCTCTACGCCGAACAGCGCCGCAACCGGATGCGCGGCCCCGTCGCCGACCCCACCGTCGGCGGCGTGCGGTGGATCTCCCTCGGCGAGTTCCGCAACCGGATCGCCGGCAAGTCCGTCTGCCTGGTCGCCAACTCCGGCCGGGTCGGCGCCGGTTCCCTGGGCCCCGAGATCGACGCCTACGACCTCGTCGTGCGCTTCAACTCGTACCGGATCGACCCCCAGCACACCGGCAGCCGCACCGACATCCACGCCACCATCCACAAGCACGCCTTCAACTGGGACCAGAAGGTCTCCACCCGCCTCGTCTTCGGCGGGGTCTCCGGCGACTGGAAGTGGTCCCTGCGCAACCGCCTCGTCCCCGGCGCCCAGGAGTACCTCGGCGACGAGTCGCTGCGCTGGCCCGTCCGCAACATCGGCAGGCTCGGCTCCGACGCCTGGTCGGGCATCCCGACCACCGGCTTCAACATGCTGTTCCTGCTGGACTTCCTGGACGTCAGCCCGAAGCTCGACCTGATCGGCTTCGACTTCTACGAGAGCGGCGCCTACCGCGTGCCGGAGGCCATGAAGCTCGCCATCACGTCCGTGCACGAATACACCAGCGAGAAGGAATGGGTCATGCAGCGGGCCCAGCACGTGACCGACACGAGGATATCCCTGCGATGACGACGACCTCCCCGGCACCGGCCGCCGCGTCCCCGGCCCCGGTGACCGCCGCCCACGACCTCACCGGCAAGCGCCGCATCGCCTTCGCGTCCTACGTCGACGAGAACTACCTCCCCGGCTTCCTCGCCCTGCTGCGCAGCCTCGCCCTGTCCAACCCCGGGGTGTGCGAGGACTTCGTCGTCCTCCACGACGACCTGCGGCCCGCCTCGATCGCCAGGATCCGCGCCCTGCACCCGCGCGTCGTGCTGCGCCGGGTCGACACCGGGCGCTACGACGCGTACAAGAAGGGCGACCAGGACAACTACCTGGTGCGCAAGGCGTATTTCATCCTGGACGTCTTCCGCATCCGCGAGTACGACACCGTCATCACCCTCGACACCGACATGGTCGTCCTCGGCGACCTCGGCGAACTGCTCCGCCTCCGCGAGGGCCTGGCGGCCGTCCCGCAGTTCTTCTACGGGCAGCACAAGCTCAACTCGGGGCTCCTCGTCATCCAGCGGCCGTACCTGTCCGACGCGTTCTGCGCCCGGCTCGACGCCACCGGGCACAGCGGCGACTACGAGCTGGACAAGCACGACCAGGGCATCCTGAACGCCGTCCTGGACGGCGACTTCGTCCGCCTCGACGCCCGCTACAACTTCGTCAAACGGCGCCTGTCCGGCGACCTGCCGGTCCCCGACGACACCGCGATCCTGCACTTCACCGGGCGGCACAAGCCCTGGCAGGGCGGCGAGGCCGGGTACGCCCTGGCCGAGGACCGCTGGCGCGAGTTCGACCTGAGCGACGCCGAGTTCCACGCCGCCTGGCTCGACTCCCCGGGCGCCCTCCACCACGACCTCCTGGTGCACTTCGGCACCCCGCACGTCAGGCGCACCGGCAACGTCGAGTACGCCCGCAAGGTGGCCGCCGCGCACATCGCGGCCGGCGACTACCAGGACGCCGTCGACATCCTGAGCGGCGTGCGCATCCCGCTCGACGAGGCGTGGCCGCACGAGGTCCTCGGCCAGGCCCTGATGAGCGTCTCGCGCGACGAGGAGGCCAGGGCCCGGCTGCTGCTGGCCTCCGCCGCCCCCAACCGGGCCGCCGTCGCCCACGCCCGGCTCGCCCAGATGGCCTGGGTGCGCGGCGACGACGCCGAGGCACTGCGGCACGCCACGGCCGGGCTCTCCGTCGACATCACCCACCGCTCCAGCCGCCTGTGGGCGCAGCGCGCGGCGACCGTGCCCGCACAGGAGCTGGGCGCCCCCGAGGACCAGCTCGCCCACGTCGCCTTCTACATGGACCGGCAGGGCAACGCCGGCGACAAGCTGCTGCCGGAGACCGTGCGGCTCGGCTTCGGCGCGGACACCACCAGCCGGCGCTGGCACTCCGTCCACGCCCACCGCTACTTCGACCGGGCGGCCGTGGCCCGGGTCAACGCCCGGCGCGGCCTGGTCATCGGCGGCGGCGGACTGTTCATCCCGGACACCATGCCCAACGGCAACAGCGCCTGGCAGTGGAACGTCCCCGACGAGCACCTGCGCGCCGTCGACGTGCCGATCATGGTGTACGCGGTCGGCTTCAACGCGTTCGACGGGCAGTCCTACCGGGCCGGCCGGTTCCGGGAGAGCCTGCGCCTGCTGGTGGAGAAGTCCTCCTTCTTCGGGCTGCGCAACCACGGCTCGATCGCCAAGGTCCGGGCCATGCTCCCCGCGCACCTGCACGACAGGGTGCGCTTCCAGCCCTGCCCGACCACGGTCAGCCGGCAACTGGTCCCCGGCTGGACCGACCCGGCCGACCGCGAGGACACCGTCCTGCTCAACGCGGCCTACGACCGCGCGGGCCTGCGCTTCGGCCACGACTACGGGCACTTCCTCGGCGAGATCGCCAAGGCCGTGCGGAGCATCGGGGCGCACACCGAGGTCCGGTGCGTGGCCCACTCGCTCGACGACGAGAAGATCGCCTTCGACCTGCGGCGCGAGTACGGCATCTCGCTGCCGGTCGTCCCGATGTACGACTTCGACAACGACGAGATCCGCGACCTGTACGCCAGGACCCGCCTGGTCATCGGTATGCGCGGCCACGCGGGCATGATCCCGTTCGGTGTCGGCACGCCGATCGTCAGCCTGATCTCGCACCCGAAGATGGCGTACTTCCTGGCCGACATCGAGCGCCCCGAATGGGGCGTGTCCGTCCATGACAAGGACCTGGGCGCCGTCCTCACCGAGCGGGCCCTGGGCATCCTGGACGACCACGCCGGGACGGTCGCCGACGTCCACGGCCGCCAGCGGGAGCTGTGGAAGGTCACGGAGGCCAACGCCGCCGACATCAGGGCGATCCTCGGCTCCTGACGCCGACGCGCCGGCCCCCTGCCCGGGAGGGCCGGCGCGTCGGGGTCAGCGGCCCACGGCCTTCTTCACCAGGCGCCCCAGCCGCGAACCGCCCCCGCCGCGCTCCCGGTCCTGCTCGTACGCCCTGCGCACCTGCGCGAAGTGGTCGGCGCGGGTCCGGCTCAGATAGGCGTCGGACGTCAGCGGCTTCGCGATCGACCAGGCCCGCCGGTGGTCGCCCGCGTAGTGCGCGACGTAGGCCTTGGCGAACTCCAGGACCGGCTTGAAGGGGATGCCGCCGGTGTGGTCCAGGTCGACGCGGTCCTGCACGGCGCTGATCAGCGCCAGCTTCTCGTCGACGGTGTAGGCGTCCTCGGCGATCCGCCGCAGCACCTCCTCGGGGATCGGCCGGACCACCTCGAAGGCGAGCGTGGAGCGGATCGGCGGACCGGCGATCTCGACGTAGGGCAGCAGCGCGCCGGTGCTGTGGTGCAGCCACGGCAGCCGGGGGCGGGCGAAGTCCTGGTGCAGCACGACCGAGCCGGGCCGCAGCCGGGTGAGGAACCGCTCGGTGACACAGCGGAAGACCCGGGCGGTCTTGGCGATGTCGACGTGCAGGAACTCCACCGGGCCGGTGTCCAGCGGGTCGGAGGTCTGCCACAGGTCGCCGGCGTGTATCTCCAGGAACGGCAGGAACGGCTCCAGCCGGGAGCGGAAGTCGTCCAGGAAGGAGTCCTCGCCCTCCGGCCTGCTGCCCGAGGTGAAGAACTTCTCGCTGGCGAACGTGCCCTTGCCGATCCGGAAGAAGTCGTAGGCGTGCAGCCGGCCCGTCCGCTCGTCGAAGACGGGACTCTCCCGGAGGCCGAGGGCCAACGCGTACGTCGACCCGCCCCCGCCCGACCCCAGTTCGACCAGCCGGTCCCCGCCCGTCAGGTGATGGCGGCCCAGCAGGTAGAGGAACCGCAGCTCCCAGGAGCTGACCTGGGAGTAGGGGATCGCCTCGCCCGGCAGGCGGACGTCGTCGAGGAGGTCGTAGAGCCGGCCGAGGTGCGTCATGTCATGCCTCACGGGATCGGTGGCGCGGAGGTATGGGAGGTGGCGTGCGATCGGTGGCGCGGAGGCGGGGGAGGCGGCGTGCGCGGGGTCAGCGGCGGCCCACCCGGCGCTTCAGACCGCGGGCCGTGCGCACCACGCGCCGTGCCGTCGCGTTGCGGGGCAGGAAGGCCAGCTGGGACGGGACACCGCCGGGCAGGCCGAGGGAGGTCAGGCGGCGCTTCTTGAAGTACCGGCGGGTGCCGGTGTCCAGGTGGGCCCGCAGGTACTCCTCGGCCGCCGGGCGCAGCTCGGGCAGAATCTTGGGCTGCATCGCGAACCCGACGGCCCGCACCAGCGAGGCGAGGGCGTCGGTGCCGGTGCCCGGCCGGCGCTCGGTGACGGCGGCCGGCTCGGACGGCTCCGGCAGCAGCGCGTCGACGATGGTGACCGGGACGCGGTTGCTGTTCTCGTACGGCGTGAGCCGCTCGAGCAGCGTCTCGGTGCCCACCCGGGCGACCGGCAGGCCGTACAGCGCGGAGGCGGTGATCAGGGCCGTGGAGAAGCAGCCCACCACCAGCGCCGGACGCATCCGCCGGTACAGCACCTCGGCGAGGACCGGCGTGTCCACCACGGTCAGTTCGACGCCGAGCTTCTCGGCCTCCTGCTCCAGCGTGCTGGTGTACCGGGCCGGGGCCGTGGGGTGCGGCTTGAACACCACGCGGGTGTGCCCGAGGCCGACGGCGCCCGTCAGCATCCGCACGTGCAGGTCCTCCTCCTCCTCGGCGGTCAGGATGCCCAGCGCCGACAGGTACTGCCCGAGCAGCACCGCGGGCCCCTCCACGTCCGGCAGACCGGCGCCGGTGCCGGCCAGTTCGGCCAGCACCTTGGTGAACGCCTCCGTCGGCACGATCTCCGCCCCGACCTCGAACTCGGTCAGCAGCAGCGGCGCGAGCCCCGGCACCAGGTCCAGGTGGAGCAGCCGCTCCACGCGCGTGCCGACCAGCGGGTCGAGCTTGTTGCGGGTGGGGCCGTAGCTCATCAGGCCGTCGGCGTAGACGGTGAGCGGCGCGTCCGTGAAGATCTGCGCCACGCCGAGCGCCGGGTGCACCTGGATCGACTCCACGGCCAGCGCCACGTCGTCGTCGCCGAGCCCCCAGGCCAGCCGCAGATACCGCTCCCACATCGGGGCGTCGTCCACCCGCGGGGACCAGCCGCCGGGGTGGAAGGGGAAGATCGTCTCGTTCCACGACAGCACGTCGTCGAAGCGCGTGCGCAGCTCCTCGAAGCCCGGCATCACGTCGAGGGACGGCGTCGTCTCGGGCGTCGCCGCGTTGTTGGAGACCAGCAGGATCCGCCGGTCGGCCGCGTCGAAGCAGCCGCTGTCCAGGGCGGCGGCGAGCGTCGCCGCGCCGTACAGGGTCGACGCCATGAAGATCTGCGTGGTCACGCCGCCACCTCCGCACCCGGCAGGGCGCGGCGGCGCAGCCTGCGCAGCCGGGTGGCCCGCTCGGCGTCCATCGACCCGAGTACGTCGTCGAGCGCGTCCTGCGGCATCCGCCGCAGCGCGGCGGCGCTCATCGCCTTCAGTTTGCGGGCCACGGCAGGCTCGAACCTTTCAACGGAACCGAGATGGTGGGAGATGATCGCGCAGTACGTGCGCACGGCCTTCGGCAGCAGGCGCGCGGCGTCGGCGTCCCCGGCCGCGCCCGCCACCACCTCGTCGAAGGCCCGGACGAAGTCGAGCTGGCGGACGTCGCCGATCTGGGTGAGCGAGGACGCCACCCCGCGCCGGTAGAAGACGCCGAGCAGCCCGGTCACCGCGAACGACTCCGCCTCGCGGTGCAGCTTCCAGATCCACGGCCGGTCCTCGGCGGTGCGCAGCCCGTCGGTGAAGTGCAGCAGCCCGCGCTCGACCAGCCGGCGGTGGTAGACGCCGGCCCACGCGTAGGCGTAGTCGACGGAGGTGGAGCGGTGCGCGGGCAGGATCGCGTCGCGCGGGTTCAGCCGCACGTTGCGGCGGCCGTGCGGCACCCGCTGCACCAGCCGCGCCCGTGCCGTGCACTGGACGTGGTCGGTGCGTACGAAGTCGCAGCCCAGGTCCTCGATGGCGGCGACGAGCCGGTCGTAGTATCCGGGGGCCAGCCAGTCGTCGCCGTCCAGGAAGGTCAGGTACTCGCCGCGCGCCCGGTCGATGCCGGTGTTGCGGGCGGTGGCCAGGCCGCCGTTGCGTTCGTGTCGGACCAGCACCGCCCCCGGCAGCTCGGACTCGGCGCGTTCGAGCAGGTCCGCGGTCCCGTCGGACGAGCAGTCGTCGACGAGAATGAATTCGAAGTCGTCCCGCGCGTTCGCGCGCAGACTCCGCAGGGTGTCGGGGGCGTACTGCCGCACGTTGTAGAACGGCACGATGACGGAGAGCTTGGGCACGGGAATGACGCTAGGCGGCAGCCCGGCACCGTGCTTTACCTGAACCTTGACACGCGGTGAACGGGGCGTGGCGAAGCCGTGAAGCGCACGCTCGTAAAAGCGCCGGGCGGCCTGATTCCCCATTCGTCGATGTTCTGTTCACCGTTTGTTGGATTCCGGTTGGGCGGTTCCTAGAAATGCCTTCCTAGCGTCTACGACGTGCCAGCAAGTGCAACGAAGGCCCTGCGAGTCGCCGTACTGGCGGATTCCGACACCCGGTGGAAATGGGGCGCGCTCACCGCGTCCCGCGTCTCCCCCGAGACCCCCGACGACACGGACGTCCGTCTCGACGGCTACCTGCTGCGCGGCCGAGCCACCCCCACCGCCCGCCAGCTGCGGGAAGTCGGCGTCGACGCGGACTCGCTCCGCGAGGTGACCGCCGTCGAGTTCCTGCGCGCCATGGACGAGGCGCGGGACGAGGAGTCCTACGACCTCCTCGTCCTCGCCCTGGTCGGCGGCGGTGTCCAGGCGATGCTGCACGGGCTGGCCCGGATCTGGCAGGACCGCGCCGACCGGCCCGTCGTCGTCACGGGCTACGTCGGCGTCGTCTACGAGAAGCTCGCCGACGGCCTGCTGCTGCGGCACGGCGCCGACCTCGTCCTCGCCAACTCCCGCCAGGACGCGGACCGCTTCCGCGCCGTGTACGAGGGGGTCGGCGCCGACGCGTCCGCCGTGACCGAGGTCGCCCTGCCCTTCCTGGGCGGCGCCGCCTACGCGGGCGAACCGGCCGGCGAGGGCGGAGGGGAGCGCCCCTACACGGTCGTCTTCGCGGCCCAGCCCTCCGTGCCGGACAGTCGCCGGGACCGTACGTACCTCCTCGAACGGCTGATCCGGCACGCCCGCCGGCACCCCGAGCGCGAGGTCCTGCTCAAGCTGCGCTCCCGGCCCGGCGAGCACACCACGCACATCGAGGAGCTGCCCTACCAGAAGCTGGTGCAGCGGGCCGACCCGCCGGCCAACTTCCGCCTGGTCTACGGGCACATGGGCGAGGTCCTCGACCGCACCGACCTGCTGGTCACCGTCAGCTCCACGGCGGCCCTCGAATCCCTGCACCGCCGCATCCCCACCGTCGTCCTGAGCGACCTCGGGGTGCGCGAGGCGCTCGGCAACCACCACTTCGTCGGCTCGGGCTGCCTCGCCTCCTGGGACCAGCTCGACGAGGGCCACCGCCCGGCGCCCGACCCCGAGTGGGTCGCCCGGCAGGGCGTGGCGGCGGACGGCGGCTACGAGACCGCCTTCGACGAGGCGCGGGGGCGCATCGCCCGCCTCCTCGCCAGGACCGGCGGCCTGCCCCCGCTCGCCCCCTACTACACGCTGGTCACCGCGCCCGGCTATCTGCCCGGCATCCTCGCCCGCCACCACCTCGCCCCCGACGGCACCCCGCTGCCCGGCGCCCCCGCGGCCGACCGGGCCCCGGGACCCGTCCGCCAGGTCGTCCGCCGCGCCGCCCGGGGCGCCTACCGCCACGGCGTCCAGCGGGTGGCCCCGGTGATCCGCCGGATGGGGGAGCTGTGACCGGCCGCCCGACGCCCGCGAGCGCGGCCCCCTCCCGTACCCCGGCCCCTTCGCGGCCCCCGACCCCTCCGCGGACCCCGAACGTCCCGCAGCCCCCTGCGCAAGGAGCAGACCCCATGTCCCATCCGGAAGCGGGCCAGGGCGCCTCGGTGCGCCGGGTGCTCGCCGTCATTCCCGCGCGCGGCGGCTCCAAGGGAGTGCCCGCGAAGAACCTCGCCTCCGTCGGCGGCGTCCCCCTGGTGTCCCGCGCGGTGCGCGAGTGCCGGGCCACCCGCCTGGTGACGGACGTCGTCGTCTCCACCGACGACCAGGCCATCGCCGCCGCGGCCCGCGAGGCCGGCGCCGAGGTCGTGCTGCGCCCCGCCGCCATCGCCGGGGACACGGCCACCTCCGAGGCCGCCGTACTGCACGCCATGGACACCCACGAGGCCCTGCACGGTGCCGCCGTCGACGTGGTGCTGCTCGTGCAGTGCACCAGCCCCTTCATCGTCCGCGAGGACATCGACGGGGTGGCCGGCGCGGTCGCCGAGGACGGCGCCGACACCGCCGTGACCGTGGCCCCGTTCCACGGCTTCGTGTGGCGCGACGGCGCGGACGAGGCGTCCGAGGACGGGACGCGCCGGGACACCGGCGGCTACGGCGTCAACCACGACAAGGCGTACCGCCCGCGCCGCCAGGACCGCCCGCAGGACCTGCTGGAGACCGGCGCCGCCTACGCCATGGCCGCCCCCGGCTTCCGCAAGCACGGGCACCGCTTCTTCGGCCGCACCGAACTGGTCCGCACCGACGCGGCCCGCGTCCTGGAGATCGACGACCCGCACGACCTGGCCCGCGCCCGCGCCCTGGCCCCGCACTTCGACGCCGCCCGCCCGGGCGCCCTCCCGACCGCCGACGACATCGACGCGGTCGTCCTCGACTTCGACGGCACCCAGACCGACGACCGGGTGCTGATCGACTCCGACGGGCGCGAGTTCGTCTCCGTGCACCGCGGCGACGGACTCGGCATCGCCGCCCTGCGCCGCAGCGGACTGACGATGCTGATCCTGTCCACGGAGGTGAACCCGGTCGTCGCCGCCCGCGCGCGCAAGCTCAAGCTGCCCGTGCTGCACGGCATCGACCGCAAGGACCTCGCCCTCAAGCAGTGGTGCGAGGAACAGGGCATCGCGCCCGAGCGCGTGCTCTACGTCGGCAACGACGTCAACGACCTGCCGTGCTTCGCCCTCGTCGGCTGGCCCGTGGCGGTCGCGAGCGCCCACGACGCCGTACGCGGCGCGGCGCGCGCCGTCACCACCGTCCCCGGCGGCGAGGGGGCGGTCCGCGAGGTCGCGACCTGGCTCCTGGGCCCCTCGCTGGACGCCCTCGACCCCGCCGGCACGCCCGGAACCACCCTCGAATCCCCCACGCTCACCCAGTCCAAGTAAGGAATCCCCAGCATGAGCACCAACTCCCGCATCCGCAGCTTCGGCACCCGCGAGGCCGGCCCCGGCCGCCCCGTCTACGTCACCGGCGAGATCGGCATCAACCACAACGGCGAGCTGGAGAACGCCTTCAAGCTGATCGACGCCGCAGCCGAGGCCGGCTGCGACGCCGTCAAGTTCCAGAAGCGCACCCCGGAGATCTGCACCCCGCGCGACCAGTGGGACATCGAGCGGGACACCCCCTGGGGCCGCATGACCTACATCGACTACCGCCACCGCGTGGAGTTCGGCGAGGACGAGTACCGCCGGATCGACGAGTACTGCAAGACCAAGAACATCGACTGGTTCGCCTCCCCGTGGGACACCGAGGCCGTCGCCTTCCTGGAGAAGTTCGACGTCCCCGCCCACAAGGTCGCCTCCGCCTCGCTGACCGACGACGAGCTGCTGCGCGCCCTGCGCGCCACCGGCCGCACGGTCATCCTCTCCACCGGCATGTCCACCCCGAAGCAGATCCGCCACGCGGTCGAGGTCCTCGGCTCGGACAACATCCTGATGTGCCACGCCACGTCGACGTACCCGGCGCAGGCCGAGGAGCTGAACCTGCGGGTCATCAACACCCTCCAGCAGGAGTTCCCGAACGTCCCGATCGGCTACTCCGGCCACGAGACCGGCCTGCAGACCACGCTCGCCGCCGTGGCGCTGGGTGCCACCTTCGTCGAGCGCCACATCACCCTGGACCGCGCCATGTGGGGCTCCGACCAGGCCGCCTCCGTCGAGCCGCAGGGCCTGACCCGACTGGTCCGCGACATCCGCACCATCGAGGCCTCCCTCGGCGACGGCGTCAAGAAGGTCTACGACTCCGAGCTCGGCCCGATGAAGAAGCTGCGCCGCGTCACCGGTGTCGTCGCCGAGGCGGACATCGCCGCCGCCGCGGGCGAGCCGGTCACGGTCTGACCCCAGTACGGCACCCGGGGCCGGACGCCCTGTCCGGCGCCGGGTCCCGACACCCCCATCAGGCCCTCACCACGGGACGGTCCCACACCGATGAGCCCCCGCGCCGGGAACGCCGGCCCCCGCACTCTCGCCTTCGTCGAGAGCCCGGTACAACTGCTGAACGTGCTGGAGTGGGCGCACACCCGCGCACCCGGCGCGGAGCTCACCCTCGTGGTCCTCTCGCCCGTCGACCCGATGACCCGCGGCCAGCTGCGCCGGATGGCGGAACTGGCCCGCAAGGAGGGCCACGAGATCCGCTGGGAGGAGGCCAGGGGCGGCGCCACGGCGCCCTTCCGCACGGTCGGCGGCCTCACCACCGAGCTGCGCCGGGCGGAACGGATCGTCATGGGCGACCCCTTCTCCCGCTACGTGCAGCTGCTGCTGACCATCACCCGTGCCCACGACCTCGTCGTCGTCGACGACGGCACGGCCACGATGGAGTTCGTCACCCAGCTGGCCCACGGCGAACGCCTGGTGCGCTGGCACCGCAAGGGCAGTCGTCCCGGCCCGCGCGACCTGCTCTTCGCCCCGGTGTCCCGGTCCGCCCGGCACCGCCTGACCCCGGCCGGGGACCGCGAGGTCTCGGTCTTCTCCTCCATGCCCATCGAGGACGTCCCCCACGGCGTCACCGTCACCGCGAACGACTTCGCCTGGACCCGCTCCCGCTTCGGCCCGCCCCGTGTCACCCAGGGCGCCGACATGGTCGGCACCTCCCTGGTCGAGACCGGCGTGGTCGACGCCGACCGCTACGTGGACGCCGTGCGCGGCCTGGCGAAGGCGCACGGCGCGGCCCGCTACTTCGCCCACCGCCGCGAGAGCGCCGAGAAGCTGCACCGGCTGGCCGTGGAGACGGGGCTGCAGATCGTCCGCCCCGACCTGCCCCTCGAACTGATCGCCCGCCGCGGCCCGGTCGGCCGCACCGTCCTCAGCTTCCCCTCCACCGTCGTGCACACCCTGCCGCTGGCCCTGGCCGGCACCGAGGTCCGCGTCGCCGTCTGCGACATCGACCCCGCCTGGCTCACCGAGACCGCCTCACCCCGGGCGCGCGGCTTCCTGTCCGGCGTGACGGGCTCGGCCCGCGACGTCCACCGGCTCTCGGCGGTGACGGGCGCGGGGTAGGGGCGCGGGGCAGGCCCCCCGCAGGCACCCCCCGCC
>NZ_JOFH01000022.1 GCF_000721235.1 Streptomyces olivaceus | reverse complement strand
ACCACGGGTCCGTGCCGCCGCCGTTCCCGCCCGGTGTCTGCGGCCCGGGAGGGGGGGGGCCGGCCGGGGTGGGGGCGTCGGGGGCGGTGCCGTGCGGCGCGCGTTCGCCGTGCTCGCTCCGCGCGGGGGCGGCTTCGGCGGAGGGCTCGTCCGAGGGCGGTACGGCGGGGGCGCCGGGCGTTCCGGGGAGCTGGGCCTCGGACGCCGGTGCGTCGTGATGTGGTGCGTTGTGACGTGGTGCGGCTTGGCCGGGTGTTTCGGGCGCCTGCGGTTCCGGGTTCGAGGGGTCCGGGTCCCTGGGGGCCGTGGCCTCGGGGGGTCGGGGCCGGCGGTCGGCCGGTTCGGGGGCCGGGGTCGACGGTGCCGCGGGGTCCGGGGGTGTGGAGTCGGGGGCCGGGGCCGTCTCGGGGCCTGCCTGGGGTTCGGCCGACTCGTCGTTGCCGGACCGCGGCTGCCCGCTCCCGCCGCTCACGTCCACGGTGTCCCCTCGTTCGAAGCGTCTCCCGCCTGCCGGCCGGGAGGGTCTCGTGTCGATGGTATGCGTCCGTCCCGGCCCGTTTCGCCCCGGCACCCCTGTGCTTCCCTTCCGTCGCACGGGTCACGCCTGCCTTTGGGTCACTGTCAGTGGCGGGCCGTAAGGTCTGTGGGCATGGAGACGAGTACCGAGGATGTCGCGGAGGACACCGGCGGATCCCCCCGACCGGCGGCGACAGCGGCGGCGGAGCCCGCGGACACGGCGGCGCGGGGGCCGGTCACGGGGGCGGCGGCCGTGCCCGCGGCCCCCGCTCGCGGGGCGACCGCGCCTTCCTCGCTCTCGCCGTCACGGGCCGGCGACTTCATGCAGTGTCCGCTGCTGTACCGGTTCCGGGTGATCGACCGGCTGCCGGAGAAGCCGAGCGAGGCGGCGACGAGGGGCACGCTGGTGCACGCGGTGCTGGAGCGGCTGTTCGACGCGCCGGCGGCCGAGCGCACGGCGGGGCGGGCGAAGGCGCTGGTGCCGGGCCAGTGGGACCGCCTGCGGGGGAGCCGGCCGGAGGTCGGGGAGCTGTTCGCCGACGACCCGGAGGGCGAGCGGCTGGCGCGCTGGCTGGCGGAGGCCGAGGGGCTGGTGGAGCGCTGGTTCACGCTGGAGGACCCGAGCCGGCTGGAGCCCGCGGACCGGGAGCTGTTCGTCGAGGCGGAGCTGGACTCCGGACTGAGGCTGCGCGGCATCATCGACCGGGTCGACGTGGCCCCCACCGGCGAGGTGCGGATCGTGGACTACAAGACGGGCAAGGCTCCCCGGCCGCAGTACGCCGAGAGCGCGCTGTTCCAGATGAAGTTCTACGCGCTGGTGGTGTGGCGGCTGAAGAAGGTCGTCCCGCGCCGTCTGCAGCTGGTCTATCTCGGCAGTGGTGACGTGCTGACCTACGACCCGGTCCTGACCGACCTGGAGCGGGTGGAGCGCAAGCTGCTGGCCCTGTGGGAGGCGATCCGGCTGGCGACCGAGACGGGTGACTGGCGGCCCCGGCCCACCAAGCTGTGCGGCTGGTGCGACCACCAGGCGCACTGTCCGGAGTTCGGCGGCACTCCCCCGCCGTATCCGCTGCCGGTGAGGGCGGCCGACTCCGTCGGTGCCGAGCAGGGCAGAATGAGCCCGGGCTAAGCCGATCCGAAGGAGACTTACGTGGCCATCCGCGTCCTACTGGTCGACGACCAGCCGCTGCTGCGCACCGGCTTCCGGATGATTCTGGAGGCGGAGCAGGATCTCGCGGTCGTCGGTGAGGCCGGGGACGGCCTCCAGGCGCTCGACCAGGTGCGGGCGCTGCAGCCCGATGTGGTGCTCATGGACATCCGCATGCCGCGGATGGACGGTGTGGAGGCGACCCGGCAGATCACCGGGCCCGAGCGGGACGGACCGGCCAAGGTGCTGGTGCTGACCACGTTCGACCTCGACGAGTACGTGGTGGAGGCGCTGAAGGCGGGGGCCAGTGGCTTCCTGCTGAAGGACGCGCCGGCCAACGAGCTGGTGCAGGCGATCCGCGTGGTGGCGAACGGCGAGGCGCTGCTCGCGCCGAGTATCACCCGGCGGCTGCTGGACAAGTACGCCACGCATCTGCCGTCCGGGGACGAGCCGGTGCCGGACACCCTGCACACGCTGACGGAGCGTGAGGTGGAGGTGCTGAAGCTGGTGGCGCGCGGCCTGTCCAACGCGGAGATCGCGGCCGACCTGTTCGTCAGTGAGACCACCGTGAAGACGCACGTGGGCCATGTGCTGACCAAGCTGGGGCTGCGGGACCGGGTGCAGGCCGCGGTCTACGCGTACGAGAGCGGTCTGGTCCGGCCCGGCGCGCAGTAGGCCGGGGGCCGGGCGGGCGGGGCCGGGGGCCGCGCGCGGGACCGCGGGTTCCGCGTCGGCCGCCGGGACCCCGTGCTCCGTGGCTCACCGCGCACGCCGAAGGGCGTCCTCCACCGGCCGGGGGAGGACGCCCTTCGGCGTTTCGGGCTCCGGGGGCGGCGTCAGCCGCTCACGCCCCGGCCCAGCTCCCAGAGCTGGAGCGTCGAGGAGGAGTTGAGCAGGTAGGCGGCGCCGGTGACGTCGTCCCGGGCGGCCACGTACTGCTTGCCCTGCCACAGCGGGATCAGCGGGACGTCCGCGGCGGTGATGTCCTGGATCTCCGTGAGGCTGTCGGCGGCGGAGAGGCGGTCGGCCTCACTGCGCGACTCGGGGATCAGGTCCTTGATGATCTTCTGGTTCAGGTAGGGCGACTTGAGGGTGTTGTCCTCGTCGAGGAACGGTGCGATGAAGCTGTCCGCGTCGGGGAAGTCGGGGAACCAGCCCATGCCGAAGACGTCGTACTCGAGCCTGCGCTCGGCCGGCCGGAAGATGTCCCAGGGCTTGCCGTCGAGCTTGATGTCGAACAGGCCGCTGGCGTTGAGCTGTCGCTGCAGCTCCTCGAACTCGAGCTTCGTGGCGGCGCCGTAGTGGTCCGTGGTGTAGTGCAGGGTCAGCTCGATGGGCGAGTCGATGCCCGCGGACTTCAGCGTCTGCTTCGCCTTGGCGACGCTCGGGTCGCCGTACTTGTTGAAGAACGAGTTGGAGTGGCCGGTGATGCCGGCCGGGACCATCGAGTACAGCGGCTCGGCCTGGGAGCCGTAGACCCTGGAGACGAGTTCGGCGCGGTTGATGACCTGGGCCATCGCCTGCCGGACGGCCTTGTCCTCGACGCTGGCCGCGTCGACGTTGAAGCCCAGATAGCGGATCTCCAGGCCGGACACCTCGACGAGTTTGACGGCGCCCTGGCTGCTGTCGGAGAGCTTCTTGACCTGCTCCGGGGTCATCGCGCGCGTCATGACGTCGATGTCGCCCTTGTCCAGCGCGTTCCCCATGGTCTCGGCGTCCTCGAAGGACACCAGTTCCACCTTGTCGTTGTTCACCTTGACGCTCCCCTTGTAGGTGGGGTTCTTGGTGAACACGATCTTGGAGAGGACGCCGTTCTTGGACTCGCTCTTCATCTCGTACGGGCCCGACCCGTCGAGGTCGAAGCCGTCGCGGAACTTGTCCTTCGCGTACTGCTCCTTGTTCAGGATGCTGGCCACGGGTGTGGAGAGCTTGTACGGGAAGGTGGCGTCGGCGGTCTTGAGGTGGAAGACGACCTCGCGGTCGCCCTTGGTCTCCACGGTGTCCACCGTCGACAGCAGCACCTTGCCGACCTCGGTGTCGGCCTCCAGGCTCACGGCGCGGTCGATGGAGTACTTGACGTCCTCGGCGGTGAGGTCGTCGCCGTTGCTGAACTTCAGACCGTCGCGCAGCGTGCAGGCATAGCGCTCGTTGCCGGTGTCGGTGAAGCCGCACTGCTGGGCGGCCTCGGGGACGGGTTCGCCGTCGCCGCGGGGCTGGGTCATCAGCGTCTGGGCGGTGTGGCGCATGATGTTCCAGGCGCCGATGTCGTAGGCGTACGCCGGGTCGAAGGGCGCCGGGACGTCCTTCGTGATGGTGAACCGGTCCGTGGTGCCGACAGCGATCGCGTCCCCTCCGCCACTGCCGCCGTCGGACCCGCCGCAGGCAGCGAGCACCGGCGCGAGCAGGCCGACTACGGCCGGCAGCACCAAAGTCTTACGGTTCATGCTCGAGTTTCTCCAGAGCTGTCGGTCCGTGTATCCGGCATGCGTGGGGTGTCGCGGCGGATCACGGGGGTAGTGGCCGGTGTTCTCGCGACGAGATTAGTCCGCGCCCGCACCGGGGTTCGCAGCCACCGGAGTTGAGTGCTCATCACGGAGCGAAACCGGGTGTGGACACACCGAAAACCCGACAGTGGAAGGATTAGTGCGAGCTTTCACCAATCGGGACACAAGGACTCTCGTACAACGTTCGCCAGGCGTCTCGCAGCACACCCGTGCCTACCTGTCGACCCCTTGCAGCGTGGTGAACCTCACACATCCGCTTCAGCCACCGCTGTCGGCATTCAGCCATCCGCGGCGGCCCGACCGGTCCCTTCGGCGCCTAGCTCACGTGAGGGTCACGAGTCCGCGCAGGAAGGGGAGGTCGACCTCTTCCAGGGAGCCGACGACCGTGCGCCGGGCGGCGGGGGTGATGGGGGCGACCGAGGGCACCGCCACGACGTGGCAGCCGGCGGACTCCGCGGCGGCGACGCCGGTGGCGGTGTCCTCGACGACGGCGCACCGGACGGGGTCCGCGCCGAGACCGGACGCGGCGGCCAGGTAGGGGTCGGGGTGCGGCTTGGTGCGGGGCACCTCGTCGCCGGCGACGGTGAGGGCGAAGTGGTGGGGGCCGAGCGACTTCAGGACGCGGTCGATGATGCGCCGGTGTGAGGCGGAGACGAGGGCGGTGGGGATGTCGTGGGCGGTCAGTTCGGCCAGGAGGCGGGCGGCCCCGGGCATGAGCGGCAGGTCGCGGCCGATGCGCCGTTCGAAGCCGTCGTTGAGCAGGACGCTGAGTTCGGCGAGGCCGATGGCGGCGCCGGTGGCCTCGATCAGGAAGCCGGCGCTGCGGGTCATGGGGCCGCCGACCACGACGTGGCGCCAGGAGTCGTCGAGGGTGTGGCCGAGGGAGGCGAAGACCTCCACCTCGACGTCCCACCAGAAGCCCTCGGTGTCCACCAGGGTGCCGTCCATGTCGAGGAGCACGGCCTGCAGGGCGGAGCCTTCGGCCGTACGGGTGTCGAGCGCGGGGACCGTGCTGGTCATCCACGTACCTCCTTGAGGGACGATCAGGCCGGTTCCCACGTGGGGAACCGGCCTGCAGTGGACCGACCAGTGTACGTCGTGCGGGACGCGAACGCCTGGTGTGGCTGCGGGGCCCCGGGGGGAGCGGTGCCGGGGCGGTCCGCGTCGGCGGGCGGCGCCGGACATCCGGCGCCGGGCGCCGGGCGTCAGCGGGCGTTGAAGTACTTGGCCTCCGGGTGGTGGATCACGATGGCGTCGGTGGACTGCTCGGGGTGCAGCTGGAACTCCTCCGACAGCTGGACGCCGATGCGCTCGGGCTCCAGCAGGGCGGCGATCTTCGCGCGGTCCTCCAGGTCGGGGCAGGCGCCGTAGCCGAGGGAGAAGCGTGCGCCCCGGTACTTCAGGGCGAACATGTCCTCCATCTCGGCCGGGTCCTCCCCGGCGAAGCCCAGCTCGGAGCGGACGCGCGCGTGCCAGTACTCGGCGAGGGCCTCGGCGAGCTGGACGGAGAGTCCGTGCAGTTCCAGGTAGTCGCGGTAGGCGTTGGCCTCGAACATGCGGGCCGTCTCCTCGCCGATCCGGGAGCCGACGGTGACGACCTGGAAGCCGACGACGTCGATCTCGCCGGACTCCTCCGGGCGGAAGAAGTCCGCCAGGCACAGCCGCCGGCCGCGGCGCTGGCGCGGGAAGGTGAATCGGGTGCGTTCGTTGCCGTCGTCGTCGAGGACGATCAGGTCGTCGTCCTTGGAGACGCAGGGGAAGTAGCCGTAGACGACGGCCGCCTCCAGCAGGTTGTCCGTCTGGAGCCGGTCGAGGAGCCCGCGCAGCCTCGGCCGGCCCTCGGACTCGACCAGTTCCTCGTACGAGGGTCCCTCGCCGCTGCGGGCCTGCTTGAGGCCCCACTGGCCCTTGAAGAGGGCGCCCTCGTCGAGCCAGGAGGCGTACTCCTTGAGCTGGATGCCCTTGATGACGCGGCTGCCGCGGAAGGGCGGCGTGGGCAGCGGGTTGTCGGTGGCGACGTCGGAGCGGACGTGCCCCTCCTCGGGGCGCTCGTCGATCTCGACGGTGGCGGCCCGTACGCGGCGCTGCCTGAGTTCGGGCAGCTTGGCGCCGGGCACGCCCCGCTTGATGCCGATCAGGGCGTCCATCAGGCGCAGGCCCTCGAAGGCGTCGCGGGCGTAGCGGACCTCGCCGTCGTAGATCTCGTGCAGGTCCTGTTCGACGTAGGCCCTGGTCAGGGCTGCGCCGCCGAGGATGACGGGGTAGTCGGCGGCCAGCTTGCGCTGGTTGAGCTCCTCCAGGTTCTCCTTCATGATCACCGTGGACTTGACCAGGAGCCCGGACATGCCGATGACGTCGGCCCGGTGTTCGTCGGCGGCTTCCAGGATCGCGGAGACCGGCTGCTTGATGCCGAGGTTGACGACGTTGTAGCCGTTGTTGGAGAGGATGATGTCGACGAGGTTCTTGCCGATGTCGTGGACGTCGCCGCGGACGGTGGCCAGCACGATGGTGCCCTTGCCGTCGTCGTCGGTCTTCTCCATGTGCGGTTCCAGGTGGGCCACCGCGGTCTTCATGACCTCGGCGGACTGGAGCACGAACGGCAGCTGCATCTGGCCGGAGCCGAAGAGTTCACCGACGACCTTCATGCCGTCGAGCAGCGTCTCGTTGACGATCTCCAGGGCGGGGCGCTCCTGGAGGGCGGCGTCGAGGTCCTGCTCCAGGCCGTTCTTCTCGCCGTCGATGATGCGGCGCTTGAGGCGCTCGTCGAGCGGGAGGGCGGCCAGTTCCTCGGACTTGGAGGCCCGGAGGGACTTGGCGGTGGCGCCCTCGAAGAGGGCCATCAGCTTCTGCAGCGGGTCGTAGCCCTCGCGGCGGCGGTCGTGGATCAGGTCGAGGGCGGTGGTGACCTGCTCCTCGTCGAAGCGGGCGATCGGCAGGATCTTGCTGGCGTGCACGATCGCCGAGTCCAGGCCGGCCTTGACGCACTCGTCGAGGAAGACGGAGTTGAGCAGGATGCGGGCGGCCGGGTTCAGGCCGAAGGAGATGTTGGACAGGCCGAGGGTGGTCTGCACGTCGGGGTGGCGCCGCTTGAGTTCGCGGATGCCCTCGATGGTGGCGACGCCGTCGCCCCGGGACTCCTCCTGGCCGGTGCAGATGGTGAAGGTCAGGCAGTCGACGAGGATGTCCGACTCGTGGATGCCCCAGTTGCCGGTGAGGTCCTCGATGAGCCGTTCGGCGATCTCGACCTTCTTCTCGGCGGTGCGCGCCTGGCCCTCCTCGTCGATGGTCAGGGCGATCAGCGCGGCGCCGTGCTCCCGGGCCAGCCTGGTGACGCGGGCGAAGCGGGACTCGGGGCCGGCGCCGTCCTCGTAGTTGACGGAGTTGATGACGGCGCGGCCGCCGAGCTTCTCCAGTCCGGCCCGGATGACGTCGACCTCGGTGGAGTCGAGGACGATCGGCAGGGTGGAGGCGGTGGCGAACCGTCCGGCGAGCTCCTCCATGTCGGCGACGCCGTCCCGGCCCACGTAGTCGACGCACAGGTCGAGCAGGTGCGCGCCCTCGCGGATCTGGTCGCGGGCCATCTCGACGCAGTCGTCCCAGCGGCCGTCCAGCATGGCCTCGCGGAACTTCTTGGAGCCGTTGGCGTTGGTGCGCTCGCCGATGGCGAGGTAGGACGTGTCCTGCCGGAAGGGCACGCTCTGGTAGAGCGAGGCGGCGCCGGGCTCGGGCCGGGGGTGGCGGTCGGTGGGCTCGGCGCCCCGGACACGCTCGACGACCTGGCGCAGGTGCTCGGGGGTGGTGCCGCAGCAGCCGCCGACCAGGGACAGGCCGTACTCGCGTACGAAGGTCTCGTGGGCGTCGGCCAGCTCGGGCGCGGTCAGCGGGTAGTGGGCGCCGTCCTTGCCGAGGACCGGCAGACCGGCGTTGGGCATGCAGGTCAGCGGGATGCGGGAGTGGCGGGCGAGATAGCGCAGGTGCTCGCTCATCTCGGCCGGGCCGGTGGCGCAGTTCATGCCGATCATGTCGATGCCGAGCGGCTCCAGCGCGGTGAGCGCGGCGCCGATCTCCGAACCGAGCAGCATGGTGCCGGTGGTCTCGACGGTGACGGAGACGATGACGGGCAGGTCGAGGCCGAGGGCGTCGAGGGCGCGCCGGGCGCCGAGCACGGAGGCCTTGGTCTGCAGGAGGTCCTGGGTGGTCTCGACGAGCAGGGCGTCGGCACCGCCGGCGACGAGGCCCTCGGCGTTGCGCTGGTAGGCGTCGCGCAGGACGGTGTACGGGGCGTGGCCGAGGGTGGGGAGCTTGGTGCCGGGGCCCATGGAGCCCAGCACCCAGCGCTGGCGCCCGTCCCGGGCGGCGAAGGCGTCGGCGGTCTCGCGGGCGACGCGGGCGCCGGCCTCGGAGAGCTCGTGCACGCGCTCGGGGATGTCGTACTCGCCGAGGGCGGAGTGGTTGGCGCCGAAGGTGTTGGTGCCGACGCAGTCGACGCCGGCGGCGAAGTACTCCTCGTGCACCGAGCGGACGATGTCGGGGCGGGTCAGGTTCAGGACCTCGTTGCACCCCTCCAGCTGCTGGAAGTCGTCCAGCGTGGGGTTCTGCTCCTGGAGCATGGTGCCCATCGCGCCGTCGGCGACCACCACGCGGGTGGCGAGGGCCTCTCGCAGGGCGGAGACACGGGTCCGGGTGTCGGCGGGCGGGGTGGATGGCGTCGAGGCCATGAAGGGGCTCCCTAGGATGCGACGGCTGTCGGCTTTGCGTCTGCCCGGTGCCGCCCGGCGGGGTGCCCCGGGGAGAACGCACGCCGCCAGGGTAGCGGGGACCGGCGGCGGATGGTCGGGGCGTCCACGAGACGGACGAGGACGACGTGGCGAATGGCCTACCGCAAGAGCGAGCCGACGGGGTCCGGGCACCGGGGGGGGCCGGGGGACGATGCCGGGGGCCGGAGCCCCGCGCGCCGGGCCGGGAGACGATGCCGGAGCGGGGCCGTGTCCGGTCGGCGAGCACGGCCGCCGCCCGACCGGGGCGTGCCCGCGCGGTCCTCGGGCGCGGCCGGCGGCCGGTGCAGGGTGACCGGTGCATGCCGGCAGCTCGCCGCCGGGGCGGCCGCTCGCCGGCGGGGCGGCCGGTCCGCGGCGGCTGCGGGCCGGCGGCTCACGGCCGGTCCGCGGCGGCAGCCCGGTCGGCGGCAGCCGGTCGGCGCCCCGCGGCCGGTCGCTGGTGGCCGAAGTGCAACAGTTGCCCGCCGACCATTGGCGGGAGGTCGGCATGGACCGGTAGTGTTCGGCATTGCCGAACGACGTCAGCGACGCCGCGGTCGGCAGTCGAAGGGGACGGAGGCAGTACGTCGATGGCACGGAACATCCAGTCGCTCGAACGGGCGGCCGCGATGCTGCGCCTGCTCGCGGGCGGCGAGCGGCGGCTCGGCCTGTCGGACATCGCCTCGTCGCTGGGCCTGGCCAAGGGCACCGCGCACGGCATCCTGCGCACCCTCCAGCAGGAGGGCTTCGTCGAGCAGGACGACGCCTCCGGGCGCTACCAGCTGGGCGCCGAGCTGCTGCGCCTGGGCACGACCTACCTGGACGTGCACGAGCTGCGGGCCCGCGCCCTGGTGTGGACGGACGACCTGGCCCGTTCCAGCGGCGAGAGCGTCCATCTCGGGGTCCTGCACCAGCAGGGCGTCCTGATCGTGCACCACGTCTTCCGGCCCGACGACAGCCGGCAGGTCCTGGAGATCGGGGCCATGCAGCCGCTGCACTCCACGGCGCTGGGCAAGGTGCTGTCGGCGTACGACCCGGTCGCGCACAGCGAGGCGCTGGAGACCGACCGCAAGGCGTACACGGACCGGACCGTCTGCGAACGGGACGGGTTCGAGCACATCCTGGACATCACCCGCGCGCGCGGGTACGCGGCCGACGTCGAGGAGACCTGGGAGGGCATCGCCTCCATCGCCGCCCCCATCCACGACCGCAGGCGCATGCCGGTCGGGGCGGTCGGCATCACCGGGGCCGTGGAGCGGCTGCGCCGGGAGGGCGAGCTCCGTCCCGAGCTGGTCGCGGCGGTCCGGGACTGCGCCCGCGCGGTGTCGCGGGACCTGGGCGCCGGGCGGTTCTGAGCCGGGCGGTTCCACGACGCACGAGGCGGGTAGAGCCGGGGCACCGAAGGGCGTCCCGGCCTTCGGTGCGTCCGGACGGGGCCGGCGGCCGGAAGGAGGAGCCGGACGCGGCGCAGGGACGCGGCCGGACCGATAACCCGCGACGATCAATAACGATCGTGCTTTCGATAACACAGCTCTTGACGCACGCGGAACACGGAACGAGACTCGCGTCCATCGGTCGGCATTGTCGAACACCTACCGGCAATACGCGTTAGAGTGTGACAGTGCCAAGGGCCGCCACCGCTCTCACACCGAGAGCGCCGGAACACCCGGAGGGACCCGGGGGTTCGGCTTTCCCTGGACGAAGGACAAAGGAGTCGCGGGTGTCCAGCTCCGACATCTTCATCGGCGAGACCATCGGTACCGCCATACTCATCCTGCTCGGCGGCGGCGTGTGTGCCGCCGTGACGCTCAAGGCCTCCAAGGCGCGCAACGCCGGCTGGGTCGCCATCGCCCTCGGGTGGGGCTTCGCCGTCATGACGGCGGCGTACATCTCCGGCCCGCTCTCCGGGGCCCACCTCAACCCGGCCGTCACCGTCGGCATCGCGATCAAGGACGGCGACTGGAGCAACACCCCGACCTACTTCGCGGGCCAGATCCTCGGCGCCATGATCGGCGCGGTCCTGGTCTGGATCGCCTACTACGGCCAGTTCCAGGCCCACCTCACCGACCGGGAGATCGTCGGCGGCCCCGGTGCGCAGGACACGACGGCCAAGTCCGTCGAGGCGCAGGAGAAGGGCGCCGGCCCCGTCCTGGGCGTCTTCTCCACCGGCCCGGAGATCCGGCACACGGTCCAGAACCTCGCCACCGAGATCATCGGCACCTTCGTCCTGCTGCTCGCGATCCTCACCCAGGGCCTGAACGACGAGGGCAACGGCCTCGGCATCCTGGGCGCCCTGATCACCGGCTTCGTGGTGGTCTCCATCGGCCTGTCGCTCGGCGGCCCCACGGGCTACGCGATCAACCCGGTCCGCGACCTCGGCCCGCGCATCGTGCACGCCCTGCTGCCCCTGCCCAACAAGGGCGGCTCCGACTGGAGCTACGCCTGGATCCCGGTCGTCGGTCCCCTGATCGGCGGTGCGATCGCCGGAGGTGTCTACAACGTCGCGTTCGCCTGAGCGGGCCTCCGCCCGGCGATCACCGAGCCGCAGCACACGCGCCGTACGCACCGGCCACCCACCACGGAACCCCAGGAGCACACAGTGACCGACGCCCACACCGCCGGAATCGCCTCGCACGGCCACGGGCCGTTCATCGCCGCGATCGACCAGGGCACGACCTCCTCGCGCTGCATCGTCTTCGACCGCGACGGGCGCATCGTCTCCGTCGACCAGAAGGAGCACGAGCAGATCTTCCCGAAGCCGGGCTGGGTCGAGCACGACGCCACCGAGATCTGGACCAACGTCCAGGAGGTCGTCGCCTCGGCGGTCGAGAAGGCCGGCATCACCCGCGACGACATCAAGGCCATCGGCATCACCAACCAGCGCGAGACCACGCTGGTCTGGGACAAGAACACCGGTGAGCCCGTCCACAACGCCATCGTCTGGCAGGACACCCGCACCGACGCCCTCTGCCGCGAGCTCGGCCGCAACGTCGGCCAGGACCGCTTCCGCCGCGAGACCGGCCTGCCCCTCGCCTCCTACTTCGCCGGACCCAAGGCCCGCTGGCTGCTCGACAACGTCGACGGCCTGCGCGAGCGCGCCGAAGCCGGCGACCTGCTCTTCGGCACCATGGACACGTGGGTCATCTGGAACCTGACCGGCGGCGTGGACGGCGGCCGGCACGTCACCGACGTGACCAACGCCTCCCGCACCATGCTGATGAACCTGCACACCATGCGGTGGGACGAGAAGATCGCCGAGTCCATCGGCGTGCCGACGCAGATGCTGCCCGAGATCCGCTCCTCCGCGGAGGTCTACGGCGAGATCAAGGGCGGCCGCCTCGGCGAACTGCTGGGCGGCATCCCGGTCGCCTCCGCGCTCGGCGACCAGCAGGCGGCGCTGTTCGGCCAGACCTGTTTCTCCGAGGGCGAGACCAAGTCGACGTACGGCACCGGCACCTTCATGCTGATGAACACCGGTGACAAGATCATCAACTCGTACAGCGGCCTGGTGACCACCGTGGGCTACCAGATCGGTGACAAGAAGCCGGTCTACGCCCTGGAGGGCTCGATCGCCGTCACGGGCTCGCTGGTGCAGTGGATGCGCGACCAGATGGGCCTGATCTCCACCGCCGCCGAGATCGAGACCCTCGCCCTGACGGTCGAGGACAACGGCGGCGCCTACTTCGTACCGGCCTTCTCCGGCCTGTTCGCCCCGTACTGGCGCTCCGACGCCCGCGGTGTGATCGCCGGACTGACCCGGTACGTCACCAAGGCGCACCTCGCGCGCGCCGTCCTGGAGGCCACCGCCTGGCAGACGCGGGAGATCGCGGACGCCATGACGAAGGACTCCGGTGTGGAGCTGACCGCCCTCAAGGTCGACGGCGGCATGACCTCCAACAACCTGCTGATGCAGACCCTCGCCGACTTCGTGGACGCCCCCGTGGTGCGCCCGATGGTCGCCGAGACCACCTGCCTCGGCGCCGCCTACGCCGCCGGCCTGGCCGTCGGCTTCTGGAACAGCACCGACGACCTGCGCGCCAACTGGCGGCGGGCCGCCGAGTGGACCCCCCGCATGGACGCGGAGATCCGCGACCGTGAGTACAAGAGCTGGCTCAAGGCCGTCGAGCGGACCATGGGCTGGCTCGAGGACGAGGAGTAAGAACCGCAATGACCACTCAGTCCGCCCTGCAGTCCGTGCCTGCCCTGGGTACGCACCCGGCCTCCGGCTCGAACCCGAGCCGGGCCGAGACCCGGGAGCAGCTTTCCAAGGCGTCGTACGACCTTCTCGTGATCGGCGGCGGCATTCTGGGCATCTCCACCGCCTGGCACGCCGCGCAGTCCGGCCTCAGGGTGGCCGTGGTCGACGCCGGCGACTTCGCCGGCGCCACTTCCTCCGCCTCCTCCAAGCTGCTCCACGGCGGTCTGCGCTACCTGCAGACCGGCGCGGTGAAGCTGGTGGCGGAGAACCACTTCGAACGCCGTGCGGTCTCCCGGCAGGTGGCTCCCCACCTGGCGAACCCGCTCACCTTCTACCTCCCCGTGTACAAGGGCGGGCCGCACGGCGCGGCGAAGCTCGGGGCCGGTGTCTTCGCGTACTCGGCGCTGTCCGCCTTCGGTGACGGTGTCGGCCACCTGCTCTCCCCGGCCAAGGCCGCGCAGGACGTGCCGGAGCTGCGGACCGACAACCTGAAGGCCGTGGCCGTGTACGGCGACGACCAGATGAACGACGCCCGCATGGCGCTGATGACGGTCCGCGCGGCGGTGGACTCCGGCGCGGTCGTCCTCAACCACGCCGAGGTCACCGGCCTGCGCTTCACCAAGGGCCGGGTGACCGGCGCCGAGCTGAAGGACCGGCTGTCCGGCGACGAGTTCGGGGTGAACGCCCGCCTGGTGCTCAACGCCACCGGCCCCTGGGTCGACCACCTGCGCCGCATGGAGAACCCGGACGCGGCCCCGTCCATCCGCCTGTCCAAGGGCGCGCACCTGGTGCTCAAGCGCACCGCGCCCTGGAAGGCCGCGCTGGCCACGCCGATCGACAAGTACCGGATCACCTTCGCCCTCCCCTGGGAGGACATGCTGCTGCTCGGCACGACCGACGAGGAGTTCGAGGGCGACCCGGGGGATGTCGCGGTCAACGAGAAGGACACGGCGCAGATCCTCGACGAGGCCGCGTTCTCCATCCGCGACCAGCAGCTCGACCGGGACCTGATCACGTACTCCTTCGCGGGTCTGCGGGTGCTGCCGGGCGGTCCCGGTGACACTTCGAAGGCCAAGCGCGAGACGGTCGTGACCGAGGGCCGGGGCGGCATGCTGTCCGTCGCGGGCGGCAAGTGGACGACCTTCCGCCACATCGGCCGTACGGTCATGAAGAAGCTGGAGGCGCTGCCGGGCCACCCGCTGGGCGACGACTTCGAGCCGATCTCCTCGCTGCCGAAGAAGCTGCCGCTGCCCGGCGTCGCGAACCCGCGCGCGGTGGCGCACCGGCTGCTGGTGGACGGCCCGGCGCCCGGCCCGCGCATGGCCGCGGACACCGCCCGGCACCTGGCCACCCACTACGGTTCGCTCGCCTTCGACATCGCCCGGCTCGCCAACGAGAGCCCGGAGCTGGCCGAGCGCGTCCACCCGGACGCCCCGGAGATCTGGGCGCAGGTCGTGTGGGCCCGGGACAACGAGTGGGCCGAGACGGCGGACGACGTGCTGCGCCGCCGTACGACGCTGACGATCCGCGGCCTGGCCACGGACGGCGTCCGCGCGAAGGTCCAGGACCTGCTCGACGGGAAGTAGGCCGCCGGGCAGCGGGGGCGAGCAGGAGGAAGCCGGACCGCGGCCGGTCCCGCCGCGGGTGTTCCGGCACCGGGTACGGGGCAGTGATCCGTTCACTGTCCCGTACGCAAGGGGCTGCGGGCGGCCCCTCGGTACGCCGTAAGGTTGGGGGGTACGCGAGGGCACGTCGGAAGGAGGCGCTGGGTGATCGAGCTCGAGGGGGTTCCCGAGCTGGTCGACCCGGTCATGGTGGCCGCGTTCGAGGGTTGGAACGATGCGGGCGACGCCGCCTCCACGGCGGTCGCGCACCTCGACCGGGAGTGGAAGGGCGAGGTCTTCGCGGCGCTGGACGCCGAGGACTACTACGACTTCCAGGTCAACCGGCCCACGGTCTTCATCGAGGACGGCGTCCGCAAGGTCACGTGGCCGACGACCAGGCTCTCGGTGGTCCGGGTCGGCGGCGACAAACCGCGCGACCTGGTGCTCGTGCGGGGTATCGAGCCGTCCATGCGCTGGCGCTCGTTCTGCAACGAACTGCTGGGCTTCGCCCACGAGCTGGGCGTCGAGATGGTCGTCGTCCTGGGCGCCCTGCTCGGCGACACGCCGCACACCCGTCCGGTCCCGGTCAGCGGGACCACGTCGGACGCGGATCTGGCGGGGCGCATGGAGCTGGAGGAGACCAAGTACGAGGGGCCCACGGGCATCGTCGGCATCCTGCAGGAGGCGTGCACGCACGCGGGCGTGCCGGCCGTGTCGCTGTGGGCCGCGGTGCCGCACTACGTGTCGCAGCCGCCGAACCCGAAGGCGACGCTGGCCCTGCTGAACCGCCTGGAGGACCTGATCGGCGTGCGCGTCCCGCTGGGCGAGCTGCCCGAGGACGCGCGTGCCTGGCAGGTGGGCGTGGACCAGCTGGCCGCGGAGGACACCGAGGTCGCCGAGTACGTCCAGTCGCTGGAGGAGGCCCGGGACACGGCGGAGCTGCCGGAGGCGTCGGGCGAGGCGATCGCGCGGGAGTTCGAGCGGTATCTGCGGCGGCGCGACGGGGGCGGGCCCGGTGGGACCGCCACGGCGGACGGGGGCGAGGGGCCGTCCGGCGCGCCGTATCTGCGGGACAACCCGAGTGGGCGGACGCGGCCGCCGAGGCCGCCGTCTCCGCCGCAGGCGGGCGGGGACGACGAGGATTCCTCGGAGGACTGAGGCCCTGTCGAGCGGGTTGAGGGGCGCTTCCCTGTTGGGGGGCGCCCCTCAGTCGTTGCCGTTGGGGGGGCGTCGGCCGGGGGCGGGTGTCGCTTGCCCGGTGCCGGCCGGGTGCCGGCCGGGTGCCGGCCGGGTGCCGGCCGGGTGCCGGCCGGGTGCCGCTGCGCCCACCCGTGCCGCCCCGGACGCACGACTGCCCGCAGCGGCGGCGGGGGCGACTGCCCGCAGCGGCCGGTGGGTTACAGAGCCACGCCCAGCAGGGCGTCCGCCGTGCGGGAGACGACTCCCGGGGCGCCCGGGTCCGTGCCCCCCGTCTCCTGCTGGAGGGCGGCCCAGCTGTCGACGGCGTCGAGGGCCGCCGGGGAGTCCAGGTCGTTCGCGAGGGCCTCGCGGATCTGCTCGACGAGGGCCTCGGCGGGCGGGCCGTCGGGGCGGGAGACGGCGGCACGCCAGCGCTCCAGCCGGGCGAGGGCGTCCCGCAGCACCTGGTCGGTCCACTCCCAGTCGGAGCGGTAGTGGTGGGCGAGCAGCGCCAGCCGGATCGCGGCGGGGTCGACGCCCTCGCGGCGCAGCTGCGACACGAAGACCAGGTTGCCCTTGGACTTGGACATCTTCTCGCCGTCGAGACCGACCATGCCGGCGTGGACGTACGCCTTGGCCATCGGGAACTCGCCGGTCAGGGCCTGGGCGTGCGAGGCGCCCATCTCGTGGTGCGGGAAGGCGAGGTCGGAGCCGCCGCCCTGAACGTCGAAGCCCATGCCGAGGTGGTCGAGGGCGATGGCCACGCACTCGATGTGCCAGCCGGGGCGCCCGCTGCCGAGCGAGCCGCCGTCCCAGCTGGGCTCGCCCTCGCGGGCGGCCATCCACAGCATCGGGTCGAGCGGGTTCTTCTTGCCGGGCCGGTCGGGGTCGCCGCCCCGTTCGGCGGAGAGCAGCCGCATGGCGGCGGCGTCGAGGTTCGAGACGCTGCCGAAGTGCGGGTCCGCCTCGACGGAGAAGTACGTGTCGCCCTCCAGCTCGTAGGCGGCGCCCGCGTCGCGCAGCCGCTCGACGAGCGGGACGATGCCGGGTATGGCCTCGACGGCGCCGATGTAGTGCTGCGGCGGCAGCATCCGCAGGGCCGTCATGTCCTCGCGGAAGAGGGCGGTCTCCTGCTCGGCGAGGGCGGTCCAGTCGACGCCGTCGCGCACGGCCCGCTCCAGGAGCGGGTCGTCCACGTCGGTGACGTTCTGGACGTAGTGCACCTGCCGCTTGGTGTCGAGCCACACGCGCTGCACGAGGTCGAACGCGTTGTAGGTCGCCGCGTGCCCCATGTGGGTGGCGTCGTACGGCGTGATACCGCAGACGTAGAGGCGGGCGACGGGACCGGGTTCGAGGGTGACGAGGCCGCCGGTCGCGGTGTCGTGGATCCTCAGGTCGCGGCCCTGACCAGGCAGGGCGGGGACCTCGGAAGCGGGCCAGGCATGCATGTCATGAGCCTAACCGGACGGATGTTCCGTGCACGAACCGGACCGGTCGGATGGCCGGGAAGGCGGTCTTGCGCGGAACGGGCGAAGGTGCAGGTCCCCTCTGCCGACCGGATCCCCGTTCCGGATCGCCCGTTCCGGATCGCCCGTTCCGGACCGCTAGACGGGCGGCCAGGGGATGGCCGGCCATTCGCCGCCCGGCTCGGGGTGCTTGCCCGAGGCCAGCAGGGCGTCGACCCGCGCGCGCGTGGCGTCGAGTTCGGCGGGGGTGATGAGCGCGGCGAGCCGGGTCGCCAGGGTGCCGCCGTCCTTGAGGGCCTCCTTGAGGGCCTCCAGGACCGCCAGGGCCTCCCCGGTGAGCGGGTCGCCCGCCCAGCCCCACAGGAGGGTGCGCAGCTTGTCCTCGGCGTTGAAGGTGACCCCGTGGTCGATGCCGTAGAGCCGCTCCCCCGCCGCGGGCAGCAGATGGCCGCCCTTGCGGTCGGCGTTGTTGATCACGGCGTCCAGGACGGCGAGCCGGCGCAGCCGTTCGTCGTCGGCGTGGACCAGCAGGGCGGTGCGGCCCTCGGCGACCTCGGCGAGGACGATGCCCTTCCAGCCGGGGGCGGGCTCCTCCTCGTCGACGAGGGCGAGCAGCTCCGTGCCCGGCACGGCCTCGATCCACAGCTGGACCATGCCCTCGCCGTAGGGGCCGTCGCGCAGGACGGTGGGCGGGACGAGGCCCCAGCCGGTGGCCTCGGAGACCTCGTAGGCGGCGACCTCGCGCTGGGCGAGGGTGCCGTCGGGGAAGTCCCACAGCGGGCGTTCGCCGGCGACCGGCTTGTAGACGCAGGCCGCCTCGTGTCCCTCGTGGGTCACCGTGCAGTACAGGGCCGCGTTGGAGGCGTCACGGATGCGTCCGCGTACGGTCAGTTCGCCCAGGGCGAGCAGGTCGGCGGCAGCGGCGTCGGTGGTCACGCTCCGCGGCGGTATCCGTTCTGGCGCGGACATACGTGTCCTTCCGGGTCGAGCGGGAGGCTGCACAGCGGGCACGGCGGCCGCCCGGCGTTGACGACGTCGAGGGCGCGCTTGGCGAAGGACCTGGCCTGCGCGCCGGTGAGGCGGACCCGGAGCATGGGCGGACCGTTCTCCTCGTCCTGGAGGAGCTTCTCCTCGGCCTCCGCCAGGTCCTCCTCGGACTCGGCGTCCAGCTCCACCAGGGCCTGCGCCTCGACGATCATGCGCTGGTCGTCGCCGTCCCAGGCCAGCGCCATGGTGCCGACCCGGAACTCCTCCTCGACGGGGGTGTCCAGCGGCGCGGTGTCGGCGGGCCCGGTGGGCGCGGTGGCGGGGACGACGGTGCTGCCGCCGCTGCGCCGTACGACTTCGTCCAGCAGCTCGTCCATGCGCTCGGCGAGGGCGGCGACCTGGGTCTTCTCCAGGGCCACGCTGGTCACCCGGGAGCCGGCGGAGGCCTGGAGGAAGAACGTACGGCGCCCGGGCAGCCCGACCGTACCGGCCACGAAACGTTCCGGTTGGTCGTAGAGGAACACCTGACGGGACACGTCCTGTCTCCATGGATGTCGGGGAAAGCGGAAGATCGGGAGCGGAGCACTGCCGCGACCGGTTCACCCTACTGCGGCGGACGATCACGGTGCGCCCGCACCACCCCCGACCGGGGCCTGGTCGCCGGACGGCTCCTCGCGCGGTGCGAGGGAGGCGAAGTCGCCGGTGTCGCCGAGCCGGACGAGGTAGGGGCGCAGCCGGGTGTAGCGGATCGCGGTGACGGAGCAGGGCTCCACGGAGATCCGCTGGAAGAGGTCGAGGTGGAGGCCGAGGGCCTCGGCGACGAGGGACTTGATGATGTCGCCGTGGGAGCACATGAGGTAGACGGCGTCGGGGCCGTGGTCGCGCTCCACGCGGGCGTTCCACTCGCGTACCGCCTCGGCGGCGCGGGTCTGCATGGCCCGCATCGACTCGCCGCCGGGGAAGGCCGCGGCGGAGGGGTGCGCCTGCACCACCTCCATGAGGGGCTCGTTCGTGAGGTCGGCGAGTTTGCGGCCGGACCAGTCGCCGTAGTGGCACTCCCCGATCCGTTCGTCGGTGTGTGCCCGCAACTCGGGCCGGGCGTCGAGCAGCGGCCGGATCGTCTCCTGGCAGCGCTGCAGCGGGCTGGTGACGATCTCGGAGAGTGGCAGGCCGGCGATCCGCGCGGGCAGCGCGGCGGCCTGTGCGGCGCCGCGCTCGTCGAGGGCGACGCCGGGCGTCCAGCCGGCGAGCAGCCCCTCGGTGTTGGCGGTGGAACGTCCGTGCCTAACCAGGATCAGCGTGGGCATGCGGCCAGGGTAGGCGTACGGCGCGGTACAGGGATGCCGGGGCGAGGGGAGAATGGGTTCAGTGATCGTCGACTGCGCCATCTACCGGGACGGGCACCGCACGGACGGGCCCGAGGACCTCTCCGACGCGCTCGCCGGCGCGCGGTCGGCGGGCGGTTTCGTGTGGATCGGGCTGCACGAGCCGACGCAGGAGGAGTTCGACCTGGTCAGCCAGGAGTTCGGGCTGCATCCGCTGGCGGTGGAGGACGCGCTGAAGGCGCACCAGCGGCCCAAGCTGGAGGTCTACGACGACTCGCTCTTCGCCGTGCTGAAGCCGGTGGTGTACGAGCCGGAGAGCGACGCCGTCTCCACCGGGGAACTCATGATCTTCCTGGGCGACGCGTTCGCGGTGGTCGTCCGGCACGGCGAGGGTTCGCCCCTGAAGGCCGTGCGGCGGCGTCTGGAGCACGAGCCCGAGCTGCTGGGCAAGGGTCCCACCGCCGTGCTGTATGCGATCGCGGACGCCGCCGTCGACCACTATCTGGAGGTGGCGGTCGAACTGCAGAACGACCTGGAGGAGCTGGAGGCGGAGGTGTTCTCGCCGGACGGCGGCGGCTCCCGGCACACCGCGTCGCGGATCTACACGTTCAAGCGGCAGGTGCTGGAGTTCCGCCGGGCGACCGGTCCGCTGGCGCCGCCGCTGGCCCGGCTGGCGGGGACGGGCCTGTACGGCGCGGGTGTGCCGTTCGTGAACGACAGGGCGCGGCCGTTCTTCCGGGACGTGAACGACCACCTCACGCGCGTGAACGAGTCGGTGGAGAGCCTGGACCGGCTGGTCTCGGACATCCTGTCGGCGCATCTGGCGCAGACGAGCGTCCGGCAGAACGACGACATGCGGAAGATCTCCGCGTGGGCGGCCATGGCGGCCGTCCCGACGATGCTCGCGGGGATCTACGGCATGAACTTCGACCACATGCCGGAGCTGCACTGGGTCTGGGGCTATCCGGCGGTGATCGCGCTGATGGCCGTACTGGAGGTGCTGCTGTACCGGCAGTTCAAGCGCCGGGGCTGGCTGTAGCGGTCCTGGCCGGGGCGGGGCCGGGGGCGCTCAGGCGACCTCGGGGGCAGGGGTGGCGGGTCCGCCGAGCGCGTCGCGCAGGGCGGGCGTGGGCGGGCGCAGCGTGGCCATGCGCCGCCGGCCGGCCAGCCGCTCCCAGGCGTACGTCGCGTGGATGCCGGCCGCGAGCAGGGCGGACCTGGCGCGCGACCAGCCCAGGAGGTGCCCCATGCGGGCCATCACCGCGAGGCTGACGTCCCGGTGGACGCGGATCTCGGCGAGCGCGCACTCGCGCAGGGTCCGCCGGATGTACGGGCCGTGCCCGGCGGCGGTGTAGCGCAGGAGTTCCTCGTGGGAGTAGGCGAGGTGGTTGTCCTCGTCGGCGGAGATCATGCGGACCGCCCGGCCGAGGTCGGGGTGGTCGGCGAAGTGCTTGAGGAGCATCGCCATCTGCTCGGCGGCGCGCTGCTCGGTGACGCGGCTGTGCGCGAGGTAGGTGATGACGTCCCGCACGGTGAGGGGCTGGTCGGCTCCGAGCTTCTCGTGGGCGAGGCCGATGCCCTGCCGCTCCAGGAGCATCGTGTAGTCGGTCTCGGGCGGTACCTCGACCGGTTCGAGTCCGCGCTTCCTCAGCAGGGCGTTGAAGATCCGGCCGTGTTTGTCCTCGTCCGCCCCGTGCCGGGTGATCTTGGGGGCGAGGGCGCGTTCGCTCTCCGGCACCAGCGCCGCGATGCGGGCGTTCTCCCAGCCGCCCTGGGACTCGCCGCTGGCCGCGATGGAGCAGAAGAGACGGAACGACTCGTCGTTGTCGACGATCTCCTGGAACAGGCTCTTGGCCGAAAGCATCGCTGGCACCTCTCTGCCTCTGCGGGGTTCCGCAGTTCCGCACGGTCCGCGATGAACGAGTCAAGTGCGGTCGAGGGGGCACGGCAACAGGTGCGGCGGGCGACTCCGCCGAACGAAGGACCACGAGGGGCTCGCGGAGGCGTAACCCCGCGCGTGTGGGCGCGTTGTTCCCCGTGACGGCCGTGGCGGGGAAGACCCCCGAGCCCCCACCACGGCCGCGAAACTTTCCCCTCGGTCCTACGCCAGTCCGGCGCGCTCCAGGGCCTCGGTGCCGGCGCGCAGGGCGGCGAGCCGCTCGTCCAGGGTGAAGCCCGCGGGGGCGAGGGTGAGGGTGGTGACACCGGCGGCGGCGTAGGCCTTCATCCGGTCCGCGATGCGGTCGACCGAGCCGAGCAGCGTCGTCTGGTCGATCAGGTCGTGCGGTACGGCCGCGGCGGCGCCCTCCTTGTCGCCGGACAGGTACTTCTCCTGGATGTCGGCGGCCTCCCGCTCGTAGCCCATGCGGCCCGCGAGCTGGTTGTAGAAGTTCTGCTTGCGGCTGCCCATGCCGCCGACGTAGAGGGCGGTGTAGGGACGGAAGGTGTCGGCGAGGGCGGCCACGTCCTTGTCCTCGCCGAGGGCGAGCGGCAGGGTCGGGCAGATGTCGAAGCCGTCGAGGGTCAGGCCGGCCTTCTCGCGCCCGGCGCGCAGGTGCTTGACGGCGGTCTCCTCCAGGTGGTCCGCGGAGGGGAAGATGAGCAGGGCGCCGTCGGCGATCTCGCCGGTCTGCTCCAGGTTCTTCGGGCCGATCGCGGCGACGTACAGCGGGATGTGCTCGCGCTGCGGGTGCACGGTCAGCTTGATCGGCTTGCCGGGCCCGCCGGGCAGCGGCAGTGTCCAGTGCTGTCCCTCGTAGGACAGCCGCTCCCGGGTCATCGCCTTGCGGACGATCTCGACGTACTCGCGGGTGCGGGCGAGCGGCTTGTCGAACTTGACGCCGTACCAGCCCTCGGAGACCTGGGGCCCCGACACGCCGAGGCCGAGGCGGAAGCGGCCCTTCGAGAGGGAGTCCAGGGTGGCGGCCGTCATCGCGGTCATCGCGGGCTGGCGGGCCGGGATCTGGAAGATGGCGGAGCCCACGTCGATGCGCTCGGTCTGGGCAGCGACCCAGGTCAGCACGGTGGCCGCGTCGGAGCCGTAGGCCTCCGCGGCCCAGCACACGGCGTAGCCGAGCCGGTCGGCCTCCTGGGCGACGGCCAGATTGTCCGCGTCCATTCCGGCACCCCAGTAGCCGAGGTTGATACCGAGCTGCATGGCCGATTCCCCTTACCCATCAGTAACGTGGCTGGTGCCCCGACCTTAGCGCGCGGAATTCGGTTGTCCACAGGCCCCCACAGCGTCGGCCGTGCCCAGTAATGTCGCCGTTCATGGAGCAGAGGCATCTCGGCCGCACCGGCCTGCGCGTGTCCCGCATCGGTCTCGGCACCCTGACCTGGGGCCGGAGCACGGACGAGCATGACGCGGCGGACCTCTTGAAGACCTTCTGGGAGGCGGGCGGGACCCTCGTCGACACCGCGGACGTCTACGGCGACGGGGAGTCGGAGTACCTGCTCGGGCGCCTGATGGAGGGCCTGGTGCCGCGCCGGGACCTGGTGATCTCGACCAAGGCCGGCAGCGTGCCCGATCCCGACCGCCGCTTCGACGGTTCGCGCGCCCACCTGCTGTCCGCGCTGGACGCCTCCCTCGCCCGCCTCGGCACGGACCACGTGGACGTCTGGCACCTGCACGCCTTCGATCCGCACACCCCGCTGGAGGAGACGCTGCACGCCCTGGACGTGGCGGTGAGCAGCGGCCGGGCGCGCTACGCGGGGATCTCCAACTTCTGCGGCTGGCAGCTGGCCAAGGCGGCGACCTGGCAGCTGGCGGCGCCGGGCGTGCGCAACCGGGTGGCGAGCACCCAGATGGAGTACTCGCTGCTCCAGCGGGGCGTGGAGCGTGAGGTGCTGCCGGCCGCCCTCGACCTGGGCATCGGTCTGCTGCCGTCCTCGCCGCTGGGCCGCGGGGTGCTGACGGGCAAGTACCGCAAGGACGCGACGCCGACGGACTCGCGGGGGGCCTCGGACCATCTGGCCCCGTTCGTCGAGCCCTACCTGGACGACACGGCCGGGCACATCGTGGACGCGGTGGCGACCGCGGCGGACGGGCTCGCGGTGACCCCGCTCCAGGTCGCCCTGGCCTGGGTCCGCGACCGCCCCGGAGTGGTCGCCCCGGTCATCGGGCCGCGCAACGCGCAGCAGCTCACGGCGGCGTTGTCAGTGGAGAGCCTTAGTCTTCCTGACGAGATCTGCCGGGCGCTCGACGACGTGTCGGCGCCCGTGCACCGCTATCCCGATCACGACTGGAGCACGCTGTGAGCACGGAGCCCGAGGCCGCCGCCGAGGAGACCGCAGACGCCGTGGGTCCCGGGCCGGGCGCGCCGGGCACCACGGACGGCCCCGATGCCGCGCACGACGGTGCGGAGACCACCACCGCGCGGGACGGTGCGGAGACGGCCGCGCCGTCCGGCCCGACCGGAGGCACGACGGCCGCTCCGGGCGACTCAGCCGCCACCGAGGCAGGCGGCGGTGCGAGCGCGGAGGAGGCCGGCACGGGCGAGGCCACCACAGACGGGACGGACTCGGGCACGGGCACGGACGCACCCGACGGGGACGCCGCCGCGGCGGGGGAGAAGTCCGAGGCCGAGGCCGAGCTGGCCGCCCAGCGGGTGGAGCGGGAGCGGATCGAGCGACGGAAGGCCGAGAGGCAGGGCCCGGTGGACGCCGGTGCCAAGCTCAGCGGCACGGCGGCCGACCTGCTGGCGGCCGTGCGCGCCGTGGAGAGCGGCGAGAAGCCTGCCGCTCCCGTCTTCGGCTCCCCGGAGCCCGCCCGCCGCCCCGCCCCCGAGCCGGCCCGGCAGCCCCGCCCCGCGGCGCCGACCGAGCCCGTCGCGGCACCCGGGGGGCCGGCAGCCGAGACCGTTCAGGCGGTGCGGAGGGTGCTGGCGGAGGGCGGCGCCCCCGAGTCGCTCGCACCGCAGACCGCCGCGCTCCTCGGTGAGGGCGCCGAGGGCGCGCTGCGCGCGGACCCGTGGCAGTTGCTCCGGGTCACCGGAGTGCGGCCGGAGCAGGCCGACGGGTTCGCCCGCGCGCTGCTGGGCGCGGAGTGCGGCCCCGACGACGAGCGGCGCGGCCGTGCCGTCACGGTGTGGCTGCTGGAGCAGGCGGCCCTGGCCGGGCACACGGCCCTGGAGCTGCCCCGGCTCACCGAGACGCTGGCCCGGCGCGGGGTGCCGGATCCCGACGCCGCCGTGCAGAGCACGCTGGCCGAGGGCGAGGCACTGGCCTTCCAGGACGCCCTGGAGGAACCCGGCGGCCGGGCGGAGTCCGCGTCGAGGAGCACGCAGGACACCGGCGAGGAAGGCGCCGCCGACGGCGAGGAGCGTCCGGTCCGGGTCCTGGTCGGACTGGAGCGGTACGCACTCGCCGAGGAGAGCCTCGCCGACGGACTGGCCCGGCTGGTCAACTCCGCGCCGAAGCAGGACGGTTCCGCAGCGGACTGGGAGCAGGCCGCCGCCGCGGCGCGGGGCTCCGCCGCCGAGCTGATCCGCGCGGTCGCGGGACACGGGCTGGTGCTGCACACCGGTGGGGAGGCGTCCCTGGCCGAGCCGGCGGCACTGCTGCGCACGGCCCATGCTCTGGGACTGCGCGCCTGGGCCGCCGCGCACGGACCGCTCGGCCGGGACCGCTTCGCGGCCCTGCTGGACACGTCTTCCGAGCCGTCCGAGCCGTCCTCCGCGGAGCCCGCCCGGACCGGACCGGCCGCGGTCGCCCTGGCCGGACTGCTGTCCGGCGCCGAGGGGCCGGGCCGGGACGCCGAAGGCACGCTGGACCTGGACCTGCTCGTGGTGCTCGACGCACCGCAGCTGGACGTCGAGTCGGCCGCCCTGCTCGCGGAGTCGCTGCCGGACGGGGCCCGGCTGGTGCTGGCCGGTGATCCGGCGGTGCTCTGGTCGGCGGGTCCTGGCCGCGTCTTCGCGGACCTGCTGGCGGCGCGGGTCTGCCCGCAGGTGGCCTCGCGGCGTCCGGATCCGGGCCCCCTCGGCGAGCTGGTCTCCGGCATCGGCATCGGCGAGCTGGGTCAGGTGGAGGCACCCGGCAAGGAGGTCGTGATCGTGCCGGTGCGGGAGGCGGCCGAAGCCGTGCACCGCACCGTCCAGCTCGTGGCGGACTCGGTGCCGCGCGCGATCGGCGTCCCGGCCGAGGACACCCAGGTGATCACGCCGGGCCACGGCGGCGCGGCCGGCACGCGGGCGCTCAACGCGGCACTGAAGGAACGGCTGAACCCGGGCCCCGGCCGCTTCGGCGGCTTCGACCCCGGCGACCGGGTCGCCTACTCCCCCGCCCCCGGCCGTACGCTGCCGGGCCGGGTGACGAAGGCCGAGGCCGACGGCCTGCATTTGGCGTGTGCGGGCGAGACGGTGGTCGTGCCGCGTGACCGGGTGGAGCAGTCCGTGCGGCACGGGTGGGCGCTGACCGCGCACCAGGCGGTGGGCGGCCGGTGGCCCGCGGTGGTCGTGGTCCTGCCCGGCGACGCGGCGCAGAGCCTCAGCCGTCCCTGGGTCTACACCGCCTTCGGCCGGGCCGCCCGGCACCTTTCCGTGGTGCACGGAGTGGAGCAGGCGCTGCCCCGTGCCGTGGCCGAGGTCCCGGCCAAGCCCCGCACGACCCGGCTACCGGTACTGCTGGCCCCCCAGGTGCCGACGGACGCCTGAGCCGGGGCGCGGGACTCCGCACGGACGCGGCCTCCGTGCGGAGTGCGGCCTGCGCCGCGGCCCGGGGCCGTCCGGGCCCCGGGGACCACGGCTCGGCTCAGCGGTCCGCCTCCAGGCGCGCCGGTACGGCGGTGTCCCCCGGACCGTCGCCCTCGGCGCCGTCGTCCTCGGGGCCGTCCTCGTCGAGTTCCGCGGCGAGGTCCTCGTCCAACTCCGCCGCGTCACCGTCGGCGTCGCCGTCTTCTTCTTCGTCGTCGTCGAGATCGTCGTCGAACTCGTCGTCGAAGACCGCGCTGACGTCGAAACGGCAGACCACGCTCTGCGGATCGACCTGCTCGAACGGCGCCTCCAGCCACTCGCCGGGGTCGGCGGCCTCGTCGGCGGCCGTCACCCACAGCGTGGAGTCGCCCTCCTCAAGGCCGAACTCCTTGTGCCGGGAGGCGATCTCGTCCGGTTCGAACTCACCGAACAACAGACTCAGCGCCCCGTGCACCGTGCCGGAGGCGTCCATGTCCGTGCTCTCCTCGTCCGCGGCCTCGATCCGGCGGGCGTGGGCCATGAGCCGCTGCGGCTCGGCCACGGCGTAGTCCCGGCGGATCAGCACGCTGAGCGCGCTGGGCTCCTCGGGTCCCGTGTAGGGCGGCAGCGTGTCGTCGGCGCCGGGGATCTCGAAGGGCGTGACCTCGTCGTACCGGTCGTAGAGCAGTTCGTCGTACGCCTCCGCGGCCGCGGCCAGCTGGTTGAACGCGTCGTAGACGGCCGGGTCGTCCTCCCCCGACCGGCGTTCGACCGCGGCCAGGTGGCGGTCGAGCGCGGTCTTGACCGCCTCGGCGGCGGCGCGTACCTCGGCAGCGGTGGGCTGCGCAGCATCAGACATAGTGCAGACGCTATCCGTACCGGGCCCCAGCCCGCACAATAGATTCGATGCCGGAATACGAATTTGTCGATGTGTACCTACCGCGCGGGGTCACCCGCAAGGATGCTGCACGTCAGCTGACGGACCATGCCGAGTACGGACACTGGGAGTTGTACCGTCTGACCCTGCTGCGTGACGGCAGCCGCAAGGTGCGGCTGCGGCGGCGGATCATCCGCCAGGTGCGCGCCACCTGGTGATGCGGTGATCACGCCCGGCGCGGCGCGGGTGACGGAGACGGAGCGGGCCCCGCCGGGTGCGGAGCCCGCTGTGTGCGTCGGCCTGCCCGGATCAGGCCGCGGCACGGGCCTTGCGGTAGAGCACGGTGCCCGCGAGGAGGGCGCCCGCGCCCACCGGCAGAGCGAGGCCCAGCGGCAGATCGCTGCCGGTCTCGGCGAGCGACGCGTCGCCACGGGGATGGTCGACGGTCTGGGCGCCCGGCCGGTTCTCGTCGATGGAACCGCCCGGGGTCTCGTCGCCCGGCACGGACGGACGGTCCGGGGTGTCGGGGGTATCGGGGGTGTTCGGCTCGCCGGGGGGCGTCTCGTGGTCGCCGGGCGGCGTGGGGTGATGTGCGCCACCGCCGTTGTCGCAGTCGTTGCCGAAGGCCGGGTTGAGGGCACCGATGACGTCGATGCTGTTGCCGCACACGTTCACCGGCACGTGGATCGGCACCTCGACGTGGTTGCCGGAGGCGACGCCCGGCGAGTCCGTGGCGTGCCCGCCGGCGTGCGAGCCTCCGGACGAGCCACCCGTGCCGCCCGAGTCGCCGTACCCGCCCGAGTCGCCGTACCCGCCGGAGCCCCCGTGCCCACCGTGGCCGCCGGATCCGTGGCCGCCGCCGGACGTGCCGCCGCCGCCCGCGTTGGCGCACGAGTTGCCCATCGCCGGGTTGAGGACGCCCACGACGTCGACCGTGTTGCCGCACACGTTCACCGGCACGTCGACCGGCACCTGCACGGTGTTGCCGGAGAGCACGCCGGGCGAACCCGAACTCGCGCCATGCGCCCCCGAGTCCGCGTGGGCGGCGCCGCCCGCGGCGGCGATCACGCCGGTGGCCGCCGCCATCGTCATCAGGCCCTTGCGGGTGACCTGTCGCATTTCCTGACCCCTGCCTTGCCCTAGTCCAAGTGGTACCCAGAATGCCGAGAATTCCGGCGTTTCCGCCATTCCCCCGCCCGGGGGTCCCTCGAAAGGCCGTCGGCCCCGGAGCACATGGCGTGTGCTCCGGGGCCGACGGACTCAGACCCTTATGGGGCGGGGCACAACGTCACTTGTTGACGCAGGCGTTGCCGAAGGCGGGGTTCAGCAGGCCGATCACGGAGATCGTGTTGCCGCACACGTTCACCGGCACGTGGATGGGCGCCTGAACGACGTTGCCGGAAAGGACGCCGGGCGAGTGCACGGCGGCACCCTGGGCACCGGAGTCGGCGACGGCCATGCCCGCGCCCGCGAGAACCAGACCGCCGGTGGCAGCCGCAGCGGCGACGACCTTCTTGAGCATTGTTCCTCCTAGTTGGCAAACGCGATCTCAAATTTGCCGATCGCATCACGTGTAACGAGGAGGGAGTAATGAGGCTACGAGCTTATGAGCACATTCACTCGTCCCGGTCGCCTCCCGCACGCGCGCTCGAATATCGCCGCGTGCGGAAGCCGCGTTTCTCCGGGCGGGTCAGGACGCGTCGATGAACCGGTCGAGCACGCGCACGCCGAACTGCAGACCGTCCACCGGCACCCGCTCGTCCACCCCGTGGAACATGCCGGCGAAGTCCAGCTCGGGCGGCAGCTTGAGCGGCGCGAAGCCGAAGCCGCGAATGCCGAGGTCGTCGAAGGACTTCGCGTCCGTGCCGCCGGAGAGCATGTAGGGGATCGCCTTGGCGGCCGGGTCCTCGGCGACCAGCGCGGACTGCATGGCGTCGACCAGCGCGCCGTCGAACGTGGTCTCTACGGCCTTGTCGGCGTGCACGTCCTCGCGCCGCACCTTCGGGCCGAGGATCCGGTCGAGGTCGGCCAGGAACTCCTCCTCGTGCCCGGGCAGGAAGCGCCCGTCGACGTGGGCGGTGGCCTCGCCGGGGATGACGTTGACCTTGTAACCGGCGCCCAGCTGGGTCGGGTTGGCGGTGTTGCTGAGCGTCGCCCCGATGAGCTTGGCGATGCCGCCGAGCTTGGCGAGCGTCCCCTCCATGTTCTCCGGGTCCAGCTCGGTGCCGAGGGCGTCGCCCAGTTCGTCGAGGAAGGCCCGGGTCGTCTTGGTGACGCGTACCGGGAACCGGTGCCGGCCGAGGCGCGCGACGGCCTCGGACAGCTCGGTGATGGCGTTGTCGCGGTGGATCATCGATCCGTGTCCCGCCGTACCGGCCACGCTCAGCTTCATCCAGTGCATGCCCTTCTCGGCCGTCTGGATCAGGTAGAGGCGGCGCTGCTCGCTCACGGTGAAGGAGAAGCCGCCCACCTCGCTGATCGCCTCGGTGACGCCGTCGAAGAGGTCGCGGTGGTGGTCGACGAGGTACCGGGCACCGTACGTGCCGCCCGCCTCCTCGTCGGCGAGGAAGGCCAGCACGATGTCGCGCGGGGGCTTGCGTCCGGTGCGCAGCCGGTCGCGGACGACCGCGAGGGTCATCGCGTCCATGTCCTTCATGTCGACCGCGCCGCGGCCCCACACGCAGCCGTCGGCGATCTCCCCGGAGAAGGGGTGGTGGGTCCAGTCGTCCGCGTTGGCCGGGACGACGTCGGTGTGGCCGTGGATCAGCAGCGCGGGCCGGGACCGGTCCTCGCCCTCGATCCGCGCCACCGTGGAGGCGCGTCCGGGGTGGGACTCGAAGATCTGCGGTTCGAGTCCCACCTCGGCGAGCTTCTCGGCGACGTACTCGGCGGCCTTGCGCTCGCCCGGCCCCGAGTGGTCGCCGTAGTTGCTGGTGTCGATGCGGATCAGCTCGCGGCAGAGGTCGACGACCTCGTCCTCGCCGGTGACGCTCCTGGCCGTGCCCGAGTCGCTCACGTGGTTCCTCCCGCTGTCACTGCTGGGTGTCACTGCTGGTGTCAGTGCTGACGTCACTGCTGGTGGATCCCCCTCATCCTCCCCCTCCGGCCGTCCGCGCCCAAGAAGGGGGTGATCGGCCACCCCGGAAAGCCTGGTAATGTTTACGTCGTCGCCGCGGGGAGAGACCCGCACGACACACACCTTGTCCGGGTGGCGGAATGGCAGACGCGCTAGCTTGAGGTGCTAGTGCCCTTTATCGGGCGTGGGGGTTCAAGTCCCCCCTCGGACACCAGTCGAGACCCCTGCCGAGCAGGGGTCTTCTGCTTTTCCGGGGCACGGCGGGCCGGGGCGGCGAGCGGGCACAATGGCCCCATGACCACCGCCTCCTGCCCCTGCGGGCTGTCCGGGCCGTACGAGAAGTGCTGCGGCCGTTTCCACGCGGGGGCCGCGGCCGCGCCGAGCGCCGAGGCCCTGATGCGCTCGCGCTACAGCGCCTTCGTGAAGCGGGACGCGGGTTATCTGTCGCGGACCTGGCACCCCGAGACGCGACCGGCGCGTCTCGACCTCGATCCCGGGGTGCGGTGGACCGGCCTGGAGATCCTGGACACGGCCGACGGGTCCGCCTTCCACACCACCGGCACGGTGACCTTCCGGGCGTCCTACCGCGGGGGCTCGCTGCACGAGCGGAGCCGGTTCGGGCGGGTCGACGGGGCGTGGGTGTACGTCGACGGGGAGTTCCTCGACTGACGTCTCCGGTGACGTCTCCGGCGCTCAGGGCGCCAGGATGTCCAGTTCCTGCAGCGCCCCGACGGTGATCTCCCGGGTCAGTTCCTCCGCACGCGCGGCGTCGCGGGCGCGGATCGCCTCGGCGACCTGGACGTGCAGGGTGACGGCGGCCGGGTCGGGGTCCTCGAACATCACGTCGTGGTGGGTGCGCCCGGCCAGCACCTCGGCGACGACGCCGCCGAGGCGGGCGAACATCTCGTTGCCCGAGGCAGCGAGGACGACGCGGTGGAAGGCGACGTCGTGGAAGAGGTACGCCTCAAGGCGGTGACCACGCGAGTTGGCGACCATGCCGAGCGCGCACTCGGTCAGCTCGGCGCACTGCTCCGGGGTGGCCAGCCGTGCCGCCAGGCCCGCCGCCACCGGCTCGATCGCCGACCTCAGCACGGTCAGGGAGCGCAGCTGCCGGGGGCGCTCGGAGCCGGCCAGGCGCCAGCGGATGACCTGCGGGTCGTAGACGTTCCACTCGCACTCGGGCAGGACGGTCACGCCCACGCGGCGGCGGGACTCGACCAGGTGCATGGACTCCAGCACCCGGACCGCCTCCCGCATCACCGAACGTGAGACCTCGAAGCGCTGTGCCAGCTCGTCCGTGCGCAAAACGCTGCCCGCGGGGTATTCGCCCGCTGTGATGGCGGGCCCGAGGGTGTCCAGTACGCGGCCGTGCAGCCCTCGGCCCGGTGTGCTCATGCACTCAGCGTACGGGCCACGTCACCGGAACAAAAAGTCAGACTTATTTGTCACAGACTCTTGAATTCGTCGTACCTAATGAGTTTCATTGCGTCGACATCACGTGTCGACGAAGACAGCAGACAGCGAGAGTGCGATGCAGCAACTGCACACCCCCCATGTGGTCGTGGTCATGGGCGTAGCGGGCACCGGCAAGACCACCATCGGTCCCCTGCTCGCGGCCCGGCTCGGCGTCCCGTACGCCGAGGGCGACGACTTCCACCCGCCGGCCAACATCGCCAAGATGACGGCCGGCACCCCGCTCACCGACGAGGACCGCTGGCCCTGGCTGGACGCCATCGGCGACTGGGCGCACGGGCGGGCCGGGCTGGGTGGCGTGGTGAGCAGTTCGGCGCTCAAGCGGTCGTACCGCGACCGGCTGCGGGCCGCCGCTCCCGGTGTCGTCTTCGTGCACCTCACGGGCAGCCGTGCGCTGATCGAGGACCGGATGTCGCACCGGGAGGGCCACTTCATGCCGACGGCCCTGCTCGACTCCCAGTTCGCCACGCTCCAGCCCCTGGAGGCCGACGAGACGGGAGTCGCGGTGGACGTCGCCGGCACCCCCGAGGAGATCACCGCACGTGCGGTGAACGCCCTGAAGGACCTCCCCGAACCGGTCCGGTAGCCCTCCCCGTTCCCCTCCCGGGACTGCGCCGCCCCGCGTGGTTCGCGGCCCCGGCTCTCCCCGAAATCCCATCACCGCAAGGAACCCACCGTGACCAGACTCAGCGTCGAGATGCTGGCAGCGGACACCGTCGAGCCCATCACCTCGGCCGGCCACGCCCAGCTGGGCATCGCCGTGCTCCTGGGCATCGCCGTCATCGTCCTGCTCATCACCAAGTTCAAGCTGCATGCCTTCCTGTCGCTGACCATCGGGTCACTGGCGCTCGGCGCGTTCGCCGGAGCGCCGCTGGACAAGGTCATCACCAGCTTCACCGCCGGGCTCGGCTCCACCGTCGCGGGCGTCGGCGTGCTGATCGCCCTCGGCGCGATCCTCGGCAAGATGCTCGCCGACTCCGGCGGCGCCGACCAGATCGTGGACACCATCCTCGCGAAGGCCACGCCCCGTTCGATGCCGTGGACGATGGTGCTGATCGCCTCGGTCATCGGGCTGCCGCTGTTCTTCGAGGTCGGCATCGTGCTGCTGATCCCGGTCGTGCTGATGGTCGCCAAGCGCGGCAACTACTCCCTGATGCGGATCGGCATCCCGGCCCTGGCCGGTCTGTCCGTGATGCACGGCCTCGTCCCGCCGCACCCCGGTCCGCTGGTCGCCATCGACGCGGTGGACGCCAACCTGGGAGTGACCCTGGCGCTGGGTGTGCTGATCGCGATCCCGACGGTGATCATCGCCGGTCCGCTGTTCGCGAAGTACGCGGCGCGCTGGGTGGACGTCCCGGCCCCCGACCGCATGATCCCGCAGCGCGCGTCCGAGGAGCTGGAGAAGCGTCCGGGCTTCGGCGCCACGCTGTCCACGATCCTGCTGCCGGTCGTGCTGATGCTGCTCAAGGCGCTCGTCGACATCATCGTCGACGACCCGGAGAACGTGGTGCAGCGCGCCTTCGACGTCATCGGCAACCCGCTGGTCGCCCTGCTGGTCTCCGTGATCGTCGGCATCTTCACGCTGCTGCGGCCCGCCGGGTTCGGCAAGGACCGCCTCTCCGGCCTGGTCGAGAAGGGTCTCGCGCCCATCGCGGGCATCCTGCTGATCGTCGGCGCGGGTGGCGGTTTCAAGCAGACGCTGATCGACTCCGGCGTGGGCGAGATGATCCTGGAGATCTCCAAGGACTGGTCGATCCCGGCGCTGCTGCTGGCCTGGCTGATCGCCGTGGCGATCCGGCTGGCGACCGGTTCGGCGACCGTGGCGACCGTCTCGGCGGCCGGCCTGGTGGCGCCGCTGGCGGCCGACATGTCGACGACGCACGCCGCCCTGCTGGTCCTGGCCATCGGCGCCGGTTCGCTCTTCTTCAGCCATGTCAACGACGCCGGTTTCTGGCTGGTGAAGGAGTACTTCGGGCTGGACGTCGGCCAGACCATCAAGACCTGGTCCGTCATGGAGACGATCATCTCGGTCGTCGCGGGTGCGCTGGTCCTGCTGTTGTCCCTGGTCATCTAGCCAGGTCCGGCAGCCCGGCCGGCAGTGGACCGAAGTGGACCGGAAGGACCCGAGGAGTACGACGATGACGGCTCACCCCCTCTTCGACATCGCGGGGCGCACCGCCCTGGTGACCGGCTCCAGCCGGGGCATCGGGCTGGCCCTCGCCCGGGGCCTCGCGGAGGCCGGCTGCCGGGTGGTCCTGAACGGGCGCGACGGCGACCGCCTCGCCGAGGCCGCCGCCGGGCTGCCCGGCGAGGTCCGCACGGCAGTGTTCGACGTGACCGACGGGCCGTCCGTGGCCGCCGGGATCGCGGAGGTCGAGGAGCGGGTGGGCCCGCTCGACATCCTGGTCAACAACGCGGGGATGCAACTGCGGGCGCCGCTGCTCGAGTTCGCGGACGCCGACTGGCACCGCGTCCTGGACACCAATCTCACCAGTGCCTTCCTGGTGGGCCGCGAGGCCGCGCGCCGGATGACGGAGCGCGGCCGCGGCAAGATCGTGAACATCTGCTCGCTGCAGAGCGAGGTGGTCCGCCCGGGCATCGCCCCGTACGCGGCGACCAAGGGTGCGCTGAAGATGCTCACCAAGGGCATGTGCGCCGACTGGGGCCCGCACGGAGTGCAGGTCAACGGGCTCGGCCCCGGATACGTCGAGACCGAGCTGACCCGGCCGCTGGTCGAGGACGAGCAGTTCAGCGCCTGGGTGCGCGGGCGCACGCCGGCCGGGCGCTGGGGGCGTACCGAGGACCTGGTGGGCGGGCTGCTGTTCCTCGCCTCGCCCGCGGCGGACTTCGTCGGCGGACAGATCCTGTACGTCGACGGCGGCATGACGAGCGTGCTGTGAGCGCCGGGGAGACCGGTCCGGGTCCCGGCGTGGAGTCCGTCGTGCCGGGCTGTGTGATCCACGGTGCGGGCGACCTGCGGGTCGAGGACGTGCCGGTCCCCCGGCCGGGTCCGGGCGAGGCGCTGGTCGCCGTGCGCTACGGCGGCGTGTGCGGCTCCGACCTGCACTACTGGCGGCACGGGGGCGTCGGCGACTTCCGTCTGAGGGAGCCGATGCTGCTCGGGCACGAGGTCGTGGGGACGGTCGTCGCGTACGGTCCGCCGGGCACGGGTGCCGGCACGGGGACCGCCACCGGCTCGGCGGCGCCGGGCCGTCCGGCCACCGGTGCGTTCGTCGCCGTGCACCCGGCGACCCCGTGCGGGGTGTGCCCGGAGTGTGCGGACGGGCGGCGCAATGTCTGCCGGGACACCCGGTATCTGGGCAGTGCGGCTCGTTTTCCGCACGTCCAGGGCGGCTTCGCGGCGCAGATCGTTGTGCCCGCCGAGCAGCTGCGGGCCCTGCCCGCCGGTCTCGACCCGCGCCGGGCCGCCCTCGCCGAACCACTCTCCGTCGCCCTGCACGCCGTGCGCCGCGCCGGGGATCTGGCCGACCGGCGGCTCCTGGTCACCGGCGCGGGGCCCATCGGGTGCCTCGTCGTCGCGGCGGCCAGGGCGGCGGGCGCGGCGCACGTGACGGTGACGGACCTGCTCCCGGCGGCCCTGGAGTACGCGGCGGCCGCCGGCGCCGACACCGTCGTACGGGCGGACGCCCCGGGGGACGCCGGGTGGCCGCCGGAGGTGGACGCGGCGATCGAGGCGTCCGGGGTGGCCGCGGGGCTGGACACCTGCCTGCGGCTGGTCCGGCGCGGCGGGGTCGTCGTCCAGCTCGGCATGCTGCCGCCGGGGCAGAGCCCGTTCGCCGGCAACCTGGTGGTGAGCCGGGAGATCGAGCTGCGCGGGGCGTTCCGCTTCGACGGCGAGTTCGACGACGCGCTCCGCCTGCTGGCGGCGGAGCCCGCGTTCGACGCGCTGGTCAGTGCGGTGCTTCCGGTGCGGGAGGCGGAGGCGGCGTTCGGGCTGGCCGCGGACCGCGGCCGGTCCTGCAAGGTGCTGCTGGACTTCGGCGGGGCCCCGGCCCGCTGAGCCCGCCGCCCTGCTCCCGCGTGGTGTGCCGCCCAGCTCCCGCGCGGTGTCAGGACGAGGCCGCCTTGTCCAGTTGGAACGCCTCGTTGCCCTGGCCGATGCGGGCGTGCCGCTCGGGGGCGCGGGAGCGCAGGAGCGCGCCCTGCACCACGCCGGCGAGTGCGGCGAGGCCGATGATGCCGGGCAGTACCCAGCTCAGGGCGGAGCCGGGTCCGGCGCCGACGAGGACGTCGAAGTCCTTGACCGTGTAACCGGCGATCACGAGCAGGGCGACGCCCGCGACGGCCGAGGTCACCAGCCGGACGCCCTGGGCGCCGGCGGCACCGCGGCGGACGAAGAAGGCGACCACGGAGAAGGACGCGGCGGCCATCAGCACGATGACGCCGAGCGCGCCGATGTTGCCGCCCCAGGTGAACAGGTGCAGGACGGGCTGGGTGGGGTCGCCGTTCGGCTTGTCGTCGGCCACGGCGAAGCCGATGACGACGACCGCGGACACGGCGGTCTGGAGCAGGGAGCCGGTGCCGGGCGCGCCGCTGGTGCCGCTGGTGCGTCCGAAGGCGGCGGGCAGCAGTCCCTCGCGGCCCATGGCGAAGGCGTACCGCGCGACGACGTTGTGGAAGCTGAGCAGGGCGGCGAACATGCCGGTCACGAACAGGATGTGCAGCACGTCGGTGAACGTGGCGCCCAGCCGCGACTCGGTCAGGAAGAACAGCAGTCCGGCGCTCTGCTCCTGCGAGGTGGCGACGACGTCGTCCGGGCCGGTCGCGACGGTCAGGGCCCAGCTGCTGAGCGCGAAGAAGACGGCGACCCCGGCCACTGCCAGGAACATGACACGCGGAACCAGTACGTGGGGCCGGCTGGTCTCCTCGGCGTACACGGGTGCCTGCTCGAAGCCGAGGAAGGCGGCGATGCAGAAGCACAGCGCGGTTCCGACACCGGCCCCGCCGAGGGTGTCCGGGTTGAAGGCGTGCAGCGAGAGTCCCTGCGGCCCCGGGTCGGTGACGGCGGCGATGTCGAAGACCACCACGAGGACCACCTCGATGAGGAGCAGGACACCCAGCACGCGCGCGTTGACGTCGATCTTCAGCCAGCCCAGCGCGCCCACGGCGACCACGGCCAGCAGCGCGGGGATCCACCAGGCCACGTCGAGGCCGGCGTAGGTCGACAGGAGCCCGGAGACCTCGAAGCCGAAGATGCCGTAGATGCCGACCTGGAGGGCGTTGTAGGCGACGAGGGCGACCAGGGCGGCGCCCGCGCCGGCGGTGCCGCCGAGTCCGCGGGAGATGTACGCGTAGAAGGCGCCCGCGTTGTGGACGTGCCGGCTCATCTCGGCGTACCCGACGCTGAACAGGATCAGCACCACGCCGAGCACCACGAAGAGCAGCGGCTGCCCGACCATGCCCATCACCGCGAAGGTGGTCGGCATGACGCCCGCGACGACCATCAGCGGAGCGGTGGCGGCGAGCACGGACAGCAGCAGCCCGCCCGTTCCCAGCCGGTCCGCGCGCAGCGCCCGCTCCTCGCCCTTGAAGGTGCTGATGGCGCCACCGCTCGCGGATCTGCTCGTGCTCGAACTGCCCGTGGTCATCGCAGGACGTCCTTCTCTCGTACGGTCGGGTGCGCCGGTTCGTGCTCTTGATCTGTCGTTCGCGTTCTCGTTCTTGTTCGCGTCTGCGTTCTCGTTCTTGTTTGCGTTCTCGTCCGGGCCGGAACTCTCATGCCGTGCCGAGGGCGCTCGCGCGGGCGGCGCGGAAGGCTGGCAACGGGGCGCGGTCGGGGTACGACCAGGGCGCGGGCGTGGCGTGCTCGCCGATGCGCTGGAAGAGGGCGGCGGCCTCGGCGCCGCGGCCCTCGCAGAACTTGGCGTGGGCGAGGAAGTTGAGGTCGATCAGCCGCCGCGGGTGGCCGTCCTGCTCCCACTCCAGCCACCAGTCGAAGGCCGCCTTCATCACCAGCCGGGCGCGTCGGCCGACCCAGTGGCCGGAGGCGTTCGGGTCGGCGGACTCGTGCCCGCCGGCGGCCAGCACCCGGTAGCGCTCGGCGTGCGCGACGACCGGGAGAATGGCCAGCGGGGAGTCGGCGGGGGCCTGCTCGGCGGCCCAGTTGGCGAAGTCGTAGACCTCGTGCAGCGGGTCCGGGCCCTCGCCGCCGCCGCGCTCGGCGAGGGCGGCGACCATCAGGTGGTGGGCGTGGTGGTGGTCGGCGTAGCGCCCGCGCACCTGCTCGAAGGCCCGGGTGACGTCGTCGTCGGCTCCCAGCGAGCGCTCCAGCAGGAGCAGTCCGAGCCAGGGGGTGGGGTCGTCGGGCGCGCGGTCGGCCGCGCCACGACAGGTTTCCCGGGCCCTGTCGGGCTTCTCCTTGCCCCGCAGGGCGCGGTGCACGAGGGCGAGGGCGAGCAGGACGGCGGCGTCCGCGGCATCCGGTTCGGCGAGCAGCCACTCGCGGGCCCAGGCGGCGCAGTAGGTCTCCTTGGCGAGCACGGTGATCCGGTGCCCGCGCCGGTCCCACTCGTCGCCCGTGTGGGCCAGCAGGGAGCGGGCGGACTGCCACCGGCCCTGGGCCAACGCCGCACGGGCGGCGGCGAGTTCGGCGTCGTCCAGGGCCTCGTCGAAGACCTGCGCCGCGCGTTTGCGGCCTCGGCCGAGGGCGGGCGGGGGTGGAGACACCGCGGGAAACTTCCTCACGCGACGATGACGGGTCGTCGTAGCCGGGTTGTCATGACCGGACTGCCATGAACTGATCACGCACAGCAAACCCCCAGCCAACGCTTGAGTCAAGCGGAAAAGTCGCATGACACGCGTCAACTCACCTGACGCACAAGCCACTTGCCTCACTCCCACCTCGAATGCGTCGCCCACCCGGCGCCCGCCACCCGCCCGCACTAGAGTCGTCCCCGACGCACCCGTGACCCGACTGACGATCGAGGTACGCAGCGTGTCGGTTCTCGTTCTGACCCTCGCCGTGAGCGCCGCGTGCTGCCTGGGTCTCGGCTTCGTCCTCCAGCAGAACGCGGCCGAACGCGCCCCGCTGGGCGACTTCCTCTCGCCCCGTCTGCTGCTCGACCTCGTGCGGGTACCGCGCTGGCTGGCCGGCATGGGACTGATGGTGACCGGCATGGTGCTGGGCGCGATCGCCCTGGGCGGCGGCGAACTCACCCTGGTCGAACCCCTCCTGGCCACCAACCTCCTGTTCGCCCTCGCACTGTCCCGCCTGCAGACCCGGCAGCCGCTGGGACGCCAGGGCTGGGTCGGTCTCGCGCTGCTGGCGGGCGGGGTCACGGCTTTCGTCCTGGCGGGCGAGCCGCGGGGCGGCAGCGCGGTCACCGATCCGGTACGGCACTGGCTGATTGTCGGCGCGATGCTGGGCCTGGCCCTCGTGCTCACGGCGTGCGCCGGGCGTTTCCGGCTGACCTGGGGCCCCACCCTGCTCGCCCTGGCCGCCGGGCTGCTGTACGGGGTGCAGGACGCGCTGACGCGGGTGAGCGGGCGGCGCTTCTCCAAGGGCGGCATGGCGGAGGTGCTGACGGGGTGGCAGCCGTACGCGGTCGTGGTGCTCGGCGTCACCGGCCTCGTCCTGGTCCAGAGCGCCTTCGAGACGGCGCCGCTGCGCAGGTCGCTGCCCGCGCTGACGGCGGCCCAGCCGCTCGCGGGCATCGCCTGCGGCGTCGGGTTCCTCGGCGACCGGCTGCGGACCGACGCCCCGGCGCTGGCGTGGGAGGCGGGCGGGCTCGCGGGCGTGGTGGCGGGCATCGTCCTGCTGGGCCTGCACCCGGCGATGCCGCAGGGCACGGGTGAGAGCGGGCACGAGCGGGCCCTGCAGCGGGGGTGACCGGACGGGTGCCGCCGCTTCGGGCGGCCCGTGGGCTGCTGCTTCGGGCGGCCCGTGGGCTGCTGCTTGGATGGCGGGCATGAGTGCTGCTGACGAGATCCTCGACGTCGTCGACGAGAACGACCACGTCGTCGGGCGGGCCCGCCGGGGCGACGTGTACGCCCGGGGACTGCGCCACCGCTGCGTGTTCGTCCGGGCCCGCGACCCGGAGGGCCGCGTCTTCGTCCACCGCCGCACGGCGACGAAGCTGGTGTTTCCCGGCCTGTACGACATGTTCGTCGGCGGGGTCGTGGGCACGGGCGAGTCCTACGACGACGCGGCGCTGCGGGAGGCGGAGGAGGAGCTGGGGGTGAGCGGGCTGCCGCGGCCGGAGTACCTCTTCAAGTTCCTGTACGACGACGGGGGCGGGCGTACGTGGTGGTCCGCGGTGTACGAGGTGGAGTGGGCGGGGGCGGTTGCTCCGCAGGTGGAGGAGGTCGCGTGGCACGGGTTCCTCGGGGAGGAGGAGCTGGCGGGGCGGGTGCGGGGCGGGGAGTGGGAGTTCGTGCCGGACGGGTTGGCGGCGTATGCGCGGCTGCGGGCCTGGCGGGGGTTCAGTGGGTCGGCGCCGATGCGGTGACCTGGCGCGGGTGCGGGTCGGCGCCGATGGGTGACCCGGCGTGCGGGCCGGCGGGGGGTGGGTGCGCGGCCCGGCGCTTGCGGGGTGCCGCTGCGCCCACCCGTGCCGCCCTGGGGGCACCTCCCAGGCCCTTCAGGCACTGGGGGAGGCACGACTGCCCGCAGCTCGGGCGGCACGACTGCCCCTAGCTGCGCGGGGTTAGGGTCTTGGGGTGATGGGAATTGTGCGGAACGTTCGGGTGTGGTTCGTGCCCGAGGAGGTGCGGCGGGAGGGGGCTACGCCCGACTACCGGTTCTCGCTGGCCAACGAGCGGACCTTCCTCGCCTGGCTGCGGACCGCCCTCGCACTGATCGGCGGCGGCTTCGCGGTGGACCAGTTCCTGCCCGACCTGCGCTGGGGCTGGCGGGTGGGACTGGCGCTCGCGCTGCTCGCCGCGGGCGTCCTGTGCTCGCTGCGGGCCGTGAACCACTGGGTGCGCTGCGAACGCGCCATGCGCCGCAACGAGGACCTGCCCGTCTCCCGCTTCCCGGCCCTGCTCAGCGCCGTCGTCGCCGTCGTCGCCCTGGTGATGGTCGTCGTGGTGCTCGTCGGCTGGGAGGGCTGAGCGTGAGCGGCGCCGGCCCGGCCGCCCCGGGCCGCGACCCCGGGCTGCAGCCCGAGCGCACCCGTCTCGCGTGGCGCCGCACCACCCTCTCCGGCGCCGTCGTCGCCGTACTCGCCGTCAAGACGGCGCTGCACGGCGGGGCGACTCCCGTCGGCGTCCTCGCCACCGCCCTGTGCTGCGGCCTCTGGCTGGCCTTCCTCCGGATCGCGCACGTGCGCATCCGCACCCTCGCCGTGGCGCACCGCCCGCCGTCGCTCGCCCCGTCGCTCGCCGCCGCGGCGGCCCTGTGCACCGGCGCTCTCGCCGTGTGCGGCGTCCTGCTCGTCCTCTGAGTACGCGCCGGTCCCCGAACACGCACCGGCCCCGCGGCGCCCGGCCGTAACGCCGATCACGTTCCGCCCGCCCACTGGACGGCATACCGACCGGTCGGCATCATGAGTCCCGTACTGTTCACCTGCCCAGGGAGCGCCGATGAGCCCCGACCACCCGCCCGGACTCGATCTCGACAGGTTGCGCGTCCTGCTCGACCGCGAGCGGCCCGGCCTGGTGACCGGGCCGCTGTCCGGCCGGCTGATCGAGGGCGGGCGCTCGAACCTCACCTACGAGGTCTCGGACGGTACCGCCCGCTGGGTCGTCCGGCGCCCCCCGCTCGGCCACGTCCTGGCCACCGCGCACGACATGAGGCGCGAGCACCGTGTCATCACCGCCCTGCACCCGACGGACGTGCCCGTGCCGCGCACCCTGCTCCTGTGCGAGGACGAGGAGGTCGTCGGCGCGCCCTTCTACGTCATGGAGTTCGTGGCGGGCACCCCGTACCGCACCGCCGCCCAGCTGGCCCCCCTCGGGCCGGAGCGCACCCGGGCCGCCGTGCTCAACCTGGTCGACACGCTGGTCGGGCTCCACGCGGTGGACACCGCGGAGGTCGGCCTCGCGGACTTCGGCCGCCCCGAGGGGTTCCTCGACCGCCAGCTACGCCGCTGGGCCAAGCAGCTCGACGCCTCCCGCAACCGCGACCTGGCCGGCATCGACGAACTGCACGCCACCCTCGGCCGGGAGCTGCCCCGCTCCCCCGCCCCGACCGTCGTGCACGGCGACTACCGGCTCGACAACGTGCTGATCGGCGGTGACGACGACGGGATCAGGGCGGTCCTCGACTGGGAGATGTCCACGCTGGGCGATCCGCTGACCGACCTCGGCCTGCTGGTGATGTACAGCAGCCCGCTGGGCCTGCCGGACTCCCCCGTCTCCACCACCGCCCAGGCCCCGGGCCACCCCGCCCCCGCCGAGCTGATCGAGCGGTATGCCGCGCGCTCGGGGCGCGACGTGTCCGCCGTCGCCTGGTACACGGCGTTCGCGTGGTTCAAGCTCGCGGTGATCCTGGAGGGCATCCACTACCGCTACACGCTGGGCCAGACGGTCGGCCGCGGCTTCGACCGCATCGGCGACCTCGTCCCCGTCTTCATCGAGCACGGACTGACCACCCTTCAGGAGGGCTGACCCCGTCATGGACTTCGCGTACGACGCACGCACCGAGGAACTCCGCGCCAGGCTGCTGGCCTTCATGGACGAGTACGTCTACCCGGCCGAGCGGACCGCCCACGAGCAGCGCGCCCGGCTCGCCTCCCCCTGGGACACCCCGCAGGTCGTGGAGGACCTGAAGGCCGAGGCCCGCCGCCAGGGCCTGTGGAACCTGTTCCTCCCCGACGCCGAGTACGGCGCGGGCCTCACCAACCTCCAGTACGCCCCGCTCGCCGAGATCACCGGCCGCAGCCCGCAGCTGGCCCCGACCGCGACGAACTGCGCCGCGCCCGACACCGGCAACATGGAGGTGCTGGCCCAGTTCGCCGACGAGGCGCAGCGCAAGCAGTGGCTGGAGCCGCTGCTCGCCGGGGAGATCCGCTCGGCGTTCGCGATGACCGAGCCGGAGGTGGCCTCCTCGGATGCCACGAACATCACCACGCACATCGAGCGCGAGGGTGACGAGTACGTCGTCACGGGCCGCAAGTGGTACATCTCCGGGGCGATGAACCCGGACTGCAGGATCTTCATCGTGATGGGCAAGACCGACCCGGACGGCGCGGACGTCCGCCGCCAGCAGTCCATGGTGCTGGTCCCGCGCGACACGCCCGGGGTGACGGTCCACCGGGCGATGCAGGTCTTCGGGTACGAGGACCACTACCACGGCGGCCACGCCGAGGTGGTCTTCGACCGCGCGCGCGTGCCGGTGTCGAACCTGATCGGCGAGGAGGGCGGCGGGTTCGCCATCGCCCAGGCCCGTCTCGGTCCCGGCCGCATCCACCACTGCATGCGGCTGATCGGCATGGCCGAGCGCGCGATCGAGCTGATGTGCCGCCGCGCGGTGTCCAGGGAGGCCTTCGGCAAGGCGCTGGCCCAGCAGGGCGTGGTCCACAACTGGATCGCCGACGCCCGGGTCACCGTCGAACAGCTGCGGCTGCTGGTGCTGAAGACCGCCTGGCTGATGGACACCGTCGGCAACCGGGGCGCGCACACCGAGATCCAGGCGATCAAGATCGCCACGCCCCGCGCGGTGGTCGACATCATCGACCGGGCGATCCAGCTGCACGGCGCGGGCGGCGTGAGCCAGGACTTCCCGCTGGCGGAGCTGTACGCCGGTGCGCGGACGCTGATGATCGCCGACGGTCCGGACGAGGTCCACCAGCGCTCGCTGGCCCGCCGGGAGATCAAGAAGTACCTGTAGAGGGACCTTCGAGCGGGCGGGCGACGCGCGACGGGCCCCCGGGAGGTTCCCGGGGGCCCGTCGCCGCACGGGTGTGTCAGGGGCGCAGTGCGCGCAGCAGCAGGTCCGCGAGGTGGTCGGCGACCTCCTGCGGGCTGAGCGGGCCGTCGGGGCGGTACCAGGTGGACAGGTGGTGGATGGACCCGAAGTGGTAGTCCACCACCAGGTCGGCCGGGGTCTCCTTGGTGAAGACGCCGGTGCGCTGCCCCTCCTCGATGAGCGCCCGGAACCGTTCGTGGTAGCGGCGGCGCTCGGCGCGTACCTGTTTGTTCTTCTCCGGGCTCAGCTGGTGCATGGAGCGAAAGAAGATCGACGCGTCGTCGAGGTTCTCGATGGTCGTGACGACGACGTCCGCCGCCGCCTCGCGCACCCTGCTCTCCACCGGGTCGTCAGAGTCCGCGAAGGCGTCCAGGCGTTCCTGCTGGAGGCGCAGCACGCGCGCGTACACCTCGTGCAGGAGGTCGTCCTTGGAGCCGAAGTAGTGGTAGAGCGCCCCCTTGGTGACGCCCGCCGCCTCCACGATCTCCTGTACCGAGGTGCGGTCGTAGCCCTGCTCGGCGAAGAGCCGGGTGGCGGCGGCCAGGAGCCGCTGCGGCACCGGAGTGCCGTCCCCGTCCGTGGTCCTGGGCACTGCCTTCACCTGCCTTTCCGTTTCACTGTCCGTTCACTGCCGTGTCCTGGTGCGTACGGGAACGCAGTTCCCGACGGAGGATCTTCCCACTCGCCGTCTTCGGCAGGTCGGGCAGGATCTCCACCTGGCGCGGGTATTTGTACGCGGCCAGTCTCTCCCCGCAGTAGGCGGCGAGTGCGTCCGGGTCCGTGTCGGCGCCCGGCCGGAGGCTGATGTACGCCTTGACGGTCTCCCCGCGGTAGCCGTCGGGGACGCCGACGACGGCCGCCTCGCGCACCGCCGGGTGGGTGTAGAGCACGTCCTCGACCTCGCGCGGCCAGACCTTGAAGCCGGAGGCGTTGATCATGTCCTTCTTGCGGTCGACGACGTAGAGCCACCCCTGGGTGTCCATGAAGCCGATGTCGCCGGTGCGCAGTTCGCCGCCGGGGAAGGTCTCCGCGGTGGCGTCCGGGCGGCGCCAGTAGCCGGGGACGACCTGGGGGCCGCTGACAACGATCTCGCCCTGCTCCCCGAAGGGCACCTCGGCGCCCTGGTCGTCGACGATCCGCACGACCGTCTCGGGGCCGGGCACGCCGACGGCGAGGGTCCCGGAGGCCGGGTCGACCGGCGCCTCCAGGTGCGGCGGCACGGAGGCGCAGGGCGCGGTGCACTCGGTGAGGCCGTAGCCGTTGCGGACGTACGGGCCGAGGCCCGCGCGGAACTTCTCCACCAGGGCGGGCGGCAGCGGGGCGCCGCCGGAGGAGATGTTGGCGAAGGACGCGAAGTGCTCGCGCGTGACGGAGGGGTGGGCGGCCAGGGCCATGAAGGCGGTGGAGGGGCCGACCGTGTAGTGCGGCCGGTGCTCGGCGAACGCGTCGAGCACCACGCCCGCCTCGAAGCGGTACGCGAGGACGAGGGTGCCGGCGCTGTTCAGGCAGGCGCCGAACTCGCAGACCAGGCCGGTGATGTGGAACAGCGGGGCCAGCGCGAAGTACACCGGTGCGTCGGGCAGAAGGAGCCCGGTGCGCTGCCGTTCCGCGTTGTACATGATGTTGCGGTGGGTGTTGGTGGCGCCCTTGGGGGTGCCGCTGGTGCCCGAGGTGTAGCTGATGAGCGCGGTGTCGTTGGGGCCGGGGTCGCGGCCCTCGGGTGCCCGGTGGCCGGCGCGGGCCACCTCGGCGAGGTCGTCGGTGCCGGCCGGGCGCGGCAGCCGCTCGAAGGCCAGTACGCGCGTGTCCCGGCGGGTCTGGAAGTCCAGCTCGCACGCCGTGAGCACGATCCGCACCGGCGACCGGGCCGCCGTCTCGCGCAGGTACGACTCCCAGGCCCGGTCGGAGCAGACCAGCGCGGCCACCTCGCCGTCCCGCAGGACGTGGCCGACCTCCCCCGACTTGTACATGGGGTTGACGGGCACGACGACCGCGCCCGCCTTCCAGGCGCCGAGGACCGCGAGCACGAAGTGCGGGGAGTTCTGCAGCAGGACCGCCACCCGGTCGCCGCGCTCCAGGCCCCGCGCGGTGAGGTGTCCGGCGACCGAGTCGCTCAGCCGGTCCACCTCGCGGTAGGTGAGGCGGCCGTCGAAGTAGGCGATCAGGGCGCGGTCGGGGGCCTCGGCGGCGGCCCGCCGCAGGGCGTGCACCAGGGAGTCGTCGGGGTGCAGCGGGGCCTTCTGGGCGTCGGTCAGCAGGTCCAGCCAGGGCTTGTCGGCGTAACGGGGGCCGGTCATCGGGCCGTCGCCTCCTCCCACTGGCGCTGGAGGCGGTTCATGCCGTGCAGCCAGCGGTCAGGTTCGACGGCCCGGGCCCGGTAGTACTCGGCCACCTCGGGGTGCGGCAGGATCAGGAAGCGGTCCTCCTCGATGCCCTTGAACAGGGCGTCCGCGACGTCCTGCGGCTCGATCGCGGTGGGCTGGAGCACCAGGTCGCCGGCGCTTCCGGTGGCCGCCAGCATGTCGGTGCGCACGCCCTGCGGGCAGATGGCGTGGACCTTGATGCCGCGGTGGCGGTAGGTCAGGGAGAGCCACTCGGCGAAGGCGTAGGCGCCGTGCTTGGTGACGCTGTAGGGCGCGGCTCCGATCATGGTGAGCAGGCCGGCGGCGGAGACGGTGGAGACGAAGCGGCCGCTGCCGCGCTCCAGCCAGTCGGGGATGAGTTCGTGGGCCGCGCGGACGTGGGCCATGACGTTGACGTCCCAGGCCAGCGCCCAGACGGCCGCGTCGGCGGCCTCGGATCCCGCGGAGCCGACGCCCGCGTTGGCGCAGTACACGTCGACGGTGCCGCCCAGCGCCTCGCGGGCCTCGGTGACGGTCGCGGCGGCGTCGCCGGGGACGGCGATGCCGCCGATCTCGTCGGCGACGGCCCGGGCCCGGTCGGCGTCGAGGTCGTTGACGACGACCCGGGCTCCGCCGGCGGCGAAGCGGCGGGCCAGCGCGGCGCCGATGCCGCCTCCCGCCCCGGTGACGACGACTCCGGCATCCTGCACGGCTTCCACCATCGGTCTCCTTCGACACGGCACGACGACACGGCTGGGCCCGACCGGGCACGACTCGCGACCCGTGCCACTCCGTGCGACCCAGTGCGGCTCGGCACGGCTCGGCACGCCTCCGCGCGGCCCGGGAACGGCCGGTTCCCCGGCACGGCAGGCACCAGACTAACCAGTCGGTATGTACGACGGAAGAGGTGAACCGCGGTCCGACACGTTCCGCGCCGCCCGGGGCGCGGGTTAGCGTGCGTGCGCATGACACCCGCCGCGATCACGGAGGTCACCGCATGACGCTGTCCAGACGGAACCTGCTCGCCACGACCGCCGCCGTGGCGGCCGGGCCCACGGCGGCGGCCACCGCCGCGGGCCCGGCGCAGGCGGTGCCCGCGGCGCAGGCGGCACACGCCGGACACGGCGGCCGCCGGCTGCGCACCGGCTTCGAGCGCCTCGCCGACGGCGGCTACGCCCCGCTCGCCGGGCAGAAGGTCGGCGTCGTCACCAACCCGACCGGCATCACCCGCGACGTGCGCCACATCGTCGACGTCATGCACGCCGACGACCGCGTGGACCTGACCGCCGTCTTCGGCCCCGAGCACGGCTTCCGCGGCACCGCGCAGGCGGGCGGCTCCGAGGGCCGCTACGACGACCCGGCGACCGGGCTGCCGGTCTACGACACGTACCTGAAGAGCGGGCAGCCGCTCGCCGACGTGTTCACGGCGTCCGGCGTGGACACCGTCGTCTTCGACATCCAGGACGTGGGCGCGCGCTTCTACACGTACATCTGGACGCTGTTCGACTGCATGGAGGCGGCCGGGCTGGCGGGGAAGCGGTTCGTGGTGCTGGACCGGCCGAACCCGGTGACCGGGCGGGCGGCCCTCGGTCCGGTCCTGCACAAGGAGTTCGCCAGTTTCGTCGGACGGCAGCCGATCGCGCAGGCGCACGGCATGACGGTCGCCGAGCTGGCCCTGCTCTTCAACCACGAGTTCCTGCCGGAGCCGGTGCCGCTGGAGACGGTCACGATGACGGGCTGGCGGCGCTCGGAGTTCTACGACGCCTCCGGGCTGCCCTGGGTGCCGCCGAGCCCGAACATGCCGACGCCGGAGTGCGCGCTCGTGTACTCGGGGACCTGCCTGTTCGAGGGCACGAACCTCTCCGAGGGGCGTGGCACCACCCGCCCGTTCGAGCTGCTGGGCGCGGAGGGGATCGACGGGAGCTGGGCCGCCGCCGCGAACGAGGCCGGCCTGCCCGGTGTGCGGTTCAGGGAGGCCTACTTCGCGCCCTCGTTCTCCAAGTTCCAGGGGAAGACCGTCGGGGGCGTGCAGCTCCACGTGCACGACCGGGCCGCGTTCGATCCGGTGCGCACCGGAATCGCCCTTCTGGTGACCGCGAAGCGGTACTGGGACGGCTTCGCCTGGCGGGCGGACCACGCGATCGACCGGCTCTCCGGCTCCGCGCGGGTGCGCACGATGATCGACGCGGGCGCGGACACCGACGAGGTGGTGGACGGCTGGGAACGGGAACTGGCGGCGTTCCGGAGGACGCGCCGCCAGTACCTGCTCTACCGCTGATGCCCTACCGCCGCCGGCCGCTCACCGGTGGGACGTGAACTCCACGACCTGCTGGTAGGTCGGCCGGTTCTGCCAGCCGATGCCACCGTGCTTGATGCCGCCGAGGGTCCGGTGGATCACCGAGTCGGCGCACCACTGGTCACCGGCCGAGCAGTTCTCGTCGCCGGGGTAGACCTGGACGGCCGTGCGGCCCGCCGCCTCCTTGAGGGTGGTGACCAGCGTGTCCCGGCAGGCGGCGAGGTCGCCGTCGCCGCAGTACGGGTGCGCCAGCGGGCCCTTGACGTTCTCACCGAGCACGGCCCGGATGTCCTTGTCGACATAGCTCCACCAGCCGTACTGGAAGGCGCTGCCGGCGTGGGCGCCGGTCGGGCCGTGGGCGGCGGACGGGGACTCGTCGACGGGCAGGTTGCGGGTGAAGGCGGTGTAGAGGCCGGTGCCGAGGCCGGGTTCGAACTCGGCCTTCACCAGCAGCGGCCACCAGGCGTCCAGGGTGCGGATCGCGTCGGCGTGGGCGTACTTCCCGGAGCCGGCCGAGGTCTCCGTGCGCAGGCCGCCCGCCGACAGCCACGCCTTCAGTCCGTCCACGGCCGTCTTCGCGGCCGGATCGGTCACCGGTGCGGACTCGACCACCTTCAGCAGGCCGGGGACGACGTCCTCGGCCCGCAGGTCGGCGAGGGCGGCCTCGGCCATGGCCCCGACCAGCGCGGTACGGGTGACGCCGCCGTCGGCGACCAGCTTCTTCACCCGGTCGTCGAGGAGGTTGCCGCGGTGCACGGAGCCGTTGCCCCAGGAGGCGGCCGGATAGTCCTCGGCCTGCTTGTTGTTCCAGGAGATGTAGTAGTCCTGGTCGGCCGACTGCGGGTGGGCGGACGCGCCGGTGTAGCGGGCGGTGTTGGCGGCCGGGTCCCAGTCCCGCCACTCGTACGCCTGCCGCGCCCAGACGGGGAACTCGGCGTCGACGCCGTCCGCGCGCACCGGGTTGTCGCCGCTGTTGTAGTACGCGGTGTGCTCGGAGTCGGCGTAGAACCAGTTGAACGTGTAGTTGATGTGCTGGACGGCGCCCTTGAAGCGCTCGGGGCCGTCGAGGTAGTCGGGGTCGTTGAGCATCTGGAAGCCGATGATGGAGTCGGCCTCGTGGAGGTAGGAGGAGCGCAGGGTGGTGTAGGCGACCTTCTTGCCGCCGACCGTGGCCCGGTACTCGACCGGCCCGTACGCTGTGCGCCAGACGCGCATCGTGTAGGAGCCGGCGGCCGTGGAGTCGGCGACGGTCGGCTTCCAGGCGTTGTGGCGCTCGACCTTCTCCATCGGCGTGCAGGTGCCGCGGTGGAGGTAGTGGTAGTCGTCCTGGCACAGTTCGACCGCGTAGGTGTCGATGATGTCCTGGCCGGACGTGGTGGCGCTCCACGCGTAGTCCTGGCCGCGGCCGAGTTCGACGTACATGCTCAGGCCCGCGAAGGAGGCGCCGCGGGCGCTGATGCCGGGGCCCTGGAGCTCCTGGAGCATGAGCAGTTGCGGGGCGAAGTAGCCGGTCTGCGGTCCGAAGACGGCGACCGGGTGGCCGCTCGCGGTGTGCTCGCCGCTGACGACGAGGGCGTTGGACATGCCGCGCCGCGCGGAGGCGGTGGCGCTCTGCGCCGCGGTGGTGGAGGCGCCGGTCGCGCTCGCCCCGGCGGCGCTGCCCGTACGGTCGTACACCAGCGGCTCCGCCTCGGCCGACCCGGCGTCGGGCAGGGCGCGCCCCTGCGGGTCGTCCGGCGTGGGCAGGTACGGGAAGCTGCCGTCCTGCTGGGTGAGGACGGCCTCGGGGTCGTTGCGCTGACGGAAGGACTCCCAGACCTCGGTGCCCTCGGCGACGCCGTACTTTTCCTGGGCGGCGAGCAGGGAGAGCGCGTTGTCGACCTCGCCGCCGCCTCCGGCGCCGAAGAGGGAGCCGATGACGGAGGCCAGCGCGATCAGGTCGGCGCGCTGGAAGCGCTCGATGGTGCCGACGTTGGTGATCGCGTCCTTGTGGCCGGTCAGGACGTACTCGCCGGGGAAGTAGCGGCCCTGGTCGGAGGCGTCGATGTAGGCGTTGACGCCGGCGAGGTAGGCGTCCACGTCGGCCAGGGCGAGGTCGCCGCGCTCACCGGCCTTCGCGGCGGCGCTCTCGATCTGCGCCTCCAGATCGGCCTCGGTGTAGGGGGCGCTGCGCCAGAACTGCTGTTCCAGGCCCTGGTTGGCGGGGGCGCCGCCGGCGAAGGGGGTCAGCTGTCCGCGGCCGACGTGGCGGAAGAGGTCCATGAGCCACAGCCGGTCCTGGGCCGCGGCATAGCCCGCGCCGAACTCGGTGCCGTAGCGGGTGGTGCCGGTGATGTGCGGCACGCCGGTCTTCTTGTCGCGGACGATGGTGACGTCGTCGCGTCCGGCGGGGCGGAGGGTCGAGGCGGCCTGGCCGTCGGGGACGCCGAAGGAGGCGTCGTTGAAGAAGGTGTTGATCTTGTCGTTGGTCAGGCCGGTGTAGCCGGTGGCGAGGTTCGCGTAGGGGCCGAGCTGGTCCTCGGCGTGCTCGGGCTGGGTGCCGAAGGCCTGGTTGAGGAGGATCTGCGCGAGGGTGGCGTTGCCGTTCTGGCCGGGCGGCAGGATGTCGGAACACTGGCCGCCGCAGTGGTCGTTGGCGGCCGCCTCGGCGGGTTCCGCGGCGGTGGTCCCCGCGGACGGCGATGTCCCTGCGGCCATCGCCGGGGAAAGCGGTGACAAAAGACCGGCAACGAGAGTGCATACGGATGCGGCCTTCAGGAACCCGTGGAGGCCGCGGGGAGTTCTCAGTCTGTCGAGGGCGTTGCGTGGGTTGCGCCGTGGCATGACAGCTCCTCCCGACGGGGGTGTGGCGGGACGTTACCGCCGGTATCCCCGAGTTGGAAGATGAACATGCGTCACTTTCCGGAGTGGGTGGATCGGCTTATGGAGGGCATCGGAAATCGGATGGAGCCGAATCGGTTGTCGATACGTCTATTCGGCGACGTCCGTACGACGACGCCGAGATGACCGAAGTACAGGTGCAGGTGTGACGGAGGTGCAGGGCGATGGCCGGTTTCCGAAGTCTGGCGAGACAGGTCCGCGATCCACGGTGCGACCTGGCGCTGCGGCGCTATTCACTGCGCAAGTGCCTTGAGCGTTTTGCCCCTTACGGGCACAGGGCGACCTGGGACCATCTCTGCTCCCGGGCCGGGTTCGGACCCGAGGACCGCTCCCCCGATCCGGCGCGGCTCGTGGCCGCACTGGAGGAGCTGGAGGAGGCGCGCTCGGTCTGGCTGGCCTACGAGGTGGAGTTCGCCGAGCGGCGCAGGAAGGAGAAGCACGACGGGCTGCGCAGGCCGGGCAGCGTGGACGACTGGCACCGGCTGACCTGGGGCGGGTTCGGTGTGGCCTGGTGCGACGACCCCAGGGTCCACCCCGACGGCCCGCTGGCGGAGGTGCTGCGCCGGCTGATCACGGCGCTGGAGCGCGAGCCGGGCTCCGTGTGCCCGGTGTGCGCCGGGGAGCGCCTGATCTGGACGTACGACCTGGACCACGAGCCCTCGACGGGGCCGGTCTGCGCGGACTGCGGCATCCTCGTGCCGCGGCCCGTCCTCACCCCCGACGCACTGGGGGACGCCCGCCGGGGGCGACTGCTGATGTCGGCGTGACCGGCCGCGGGGGTGCGCCGGGGGCACCGCATCCCCGACGGCGGTGAGCCGCCGTCAGCCCTGACGGACGTCCCGGCGGCCGGTGACGCGTCAGTCGCCGCAGCACTGGGCGGTCTGCTGGTCGGGAGCGGGGCCCGGCCGGCCGGCGCGGGCCGCGGGACCGCGGCGTTCCACCAGCAGGCGCGAGCCGGTGCCGCGTTCGCCGAAGGCGTCGTCGGGGTTGGACAGGACGCAGGTGTCCAGGGACAGGCAGCCGCAGCCGATGCAGTCGGTGAGGTGGTCGCGCAGCCGGTTGAGCTGCTTGATGCGCTCGTCCAGTTCGGAGCGCCAGGACCGGGAGAGCCGGGCCCAGTCCTCCTCGGTGGGCGTGCGCTCCTCGGGCAGTTCGGCGAGCGCCTCGCGGATCGTGGCGAGCGGGATGCCGACGCGTTGCGCCGCGCGCACGAAGGCGACCCTGCGCAGGGTGTCGCGGGTGAAGCGGCGCTGGTTGCCCGAGGTGCGGCGGCTGGAGATCAGGCCCTTCGACTCGTAGAAGTGCAGGGCGGAGACGGCGGCGCCGCTGCGTGCGGCGAGCTGGCCGACCGTGAGTTCGTGAACCTTCTCGGGGATCTGGGGCACCCCACCGACCCTACCGAGCCCGCCACCCGTGCGGTCCGTTGACAGGGACCCCGCGGGCCACCATGCTAAGCAGTCGCTTAGCATGGTGAGAGTCGCTGGAATCAGTACGACGTGGCATGACTTGGTACGACTTGGGAGGCCGGGACAGCATGGCAGAGCCGAGGATCTTCGCGTCCGCCGACGAGGTGAAGGCGGCCGTGGGAGAGCAGCTGGGGTACACCGACTGGCTGGAGGTCGACCAGAAGCGCATCGACCTGTTCGCCGAGGCGACCGGCGACCACCAGTGGATCCACGTGGATCCGGAGCGGGCCGCCGAGGGGCCGTTCCGCACCACGATCGCGCACGGCTACCTGACCCTGTCGCTCCTCCCGCTGTTCGGGCCGCAACTGCTCCGGGTCGAGGGCGTGACGATGGGCGTCAACTACGGCACCAACAAGGTTCGTTTCCCCTCCCCCGTCCCGGTCGGCTCGCGGGTGCGCGCCACGGCGACGATCACCGGCGTCGAGGATGTCAAGGGAGGCATCCAGGTGAGCGTCGCCTTCACCGTGGAGCGCGAGGGCGGCGACAAGCCGGTGTGCGTCGCCGAGTCCGTCTCGCGCTACTACGTCTGAGCGGTGCCGGACCGCTCCCACGCGGCGCCGGAGGCCCCGGCCCCCACCATCCGCAGCACGAGGTCGGCGTAGAGCGCGCCGATCTCGTCGGGGGTCCGGGGGCCGTTCACGTTGAACCAGCGGGCCACGTCGATGCAGAGCGACAGGATGGCGAGCGTGGTGCCCTTGGCGTCCGGCACGTCGAACTCGCCGGACGCCACTCCGTCCTCGACGATGCCGCGCACCTCGGCGTCGACCCGGCGGCGCAGGGCGAGGATCTCGTCGCGCGCCTCGGGGCCGAGCGCGTCCAGTTCGTACTGGACGACACGCGCGGTGGTGCGCCGGCCCGCGTGCCAGCGCACGAAGGAGCCGACGGCGTCGGCCAGCCGCTGCGCGGCGCTGCCCTCGCTCTCGGCCGCGGTCCGCAGGATGGCGAGGGCCCGTTCGTGACCGATGCGGCTGATGCGGTGGAGCAGCTCTTCCTTGGTCTTGTAGTGGATGTAGAGCGCGGCCGGGCTCATGCCGGCCCGGCCGGCGATGTCGCGGGTCGTGGTCGCGTGGTACCCGCGCTCGGCGAAGGCCTCCACGGCGGCGACCAGGAGCCGCCTGGCCGCGTCGGGCGTGACCTCGTCCCACGGCTCGGTGTCGCCGCCCGCCGTCTCGGCCGCCGTACTCATCGCTTGTTCGCCCCTCTCGGTGACAGGGGCACCACCATACCGGGGAAACTGAGCGAGCGCTTAGGGACGCTGTCCCGCGGGGGCGCCGCCCGGCTTCTGGAAGGGGTCGTGCTCGACGAGGATCTTGTCCAGCCGCGCCTGGTCGACCCGGCTCACTATCTGGCCGACCTCCTGGCGGTCCCGGATGATCTTGGCCAGCGTGAAGGCCGAGGTGACCAGGTACAGGACGGCGATGGCGAGGAAGGCGCGCACCCAGGGGTCGGCCTCCAGCTGGTAGATGCCGATCGCGGTGGCGGCCATCGCCACCCCGAACGACGCGACGGCCTGACCGTAGAAGGCCGCCGTGTTCTGCTGCTTGACCGCTGTCTCACTCATGGGGACAAGGATCGGCGGTTGTGGTCCGGGCCACATCCGCCCGCGTACTCAGTACGGCTACTCAGAGGGCCCGCTCGGGCCTCCTGCGCTCAGAAGGCCGAAACCCCGGTCAGCGCGCGGCCGATGACCAGCTTCTGGATCTGGCTGGTGCCCTCGTAGAGGGTCATCACGCGGGCGTCGCGCAGCAGCTTGCCCGCCGGGTACTCGTCGATGTAGCCGTAGCCGCCGAAGACCTGGAGGGCGTTGTTGGCCGCGCGCACGGCCGCTTCCGAGGCGAAGAGCTTGGCCTTGGAGGACTCGACGGTGAAGGGCTGCCCGCGGTCGATCAGGTCGGCGACCCGCCAGGTCAGCAGCCGGGCGGCGTCCACGTCGAGGGCGATGTCGCTGATCAGCTCCTGGACCAGCTGGTGGTGGGCGATGGTCTTGCCGAACTGCTCGCGCTCGCCCGCGTACTTCACGGCCGCGTCCAGCGCGGCCTGGGCTATGCCGACGCAGCCGGCCGCGACCGACATGCGCCCCTTGGCGAGGGCCGACATGGCGACCGAGAAGCCCTTGCCCTCGGGGGCGAGCATCGCGGAGGCGGGCACGCGGACGTCCTCCAGGACCAGTTCGGCGGTGGCCTGGCCGCGCAGCCCCAGCTTGCCGTGGACGGTGCGGCGGGTGAGGCCGGGGGTGTCGGTGGGCACCAGGAAGGCGGAGACGCCCCGGTGGCCGGGGGCGTCGGTGGAGCGGGCGAAGAGCAGGACGACGTCGGCCCAGGTGCCGTTGGTGATGAACATCTTGGTGCCGTTGACGACGTAGTCGTCGCCGTCGCGCACCGCGCGGGTGGCGAGGTTGCCCGCGTCGGACCCGGTGCCGGGCTCGGTCAGGCCGAAGCAGCCGAGGTACGCGCCGGAGGTGAGGCCGGGCAGCCAGCGGCGCTTCTGCTCCTCGCTCCCCCAGGCGGCGACGGTCTTGGCGACCAGGCCGAGGGAGACGGAGACGATCCCGCGCACGGAGCTGTCACCGCGCCCCAGCTCCTCGGTGACCAGGCAGTACGCGAGGTGGTCGCCCCCGGAACCGCCGTACTCCTCGTCGACGGTGAGCCCGAGGAAGCCGACTTCGCCGAGTTTCTTCACGATCGACCGGTCCACCTCCTCGGCCCGGTCCCAGGCGACGACGTGCGGGGCGATCTCGCGCGCCACGAAGTCCCGCGCGAGCTGCCGTACGGCGCCCTGCTCCTCGCTGAGCTCCAGATTCATGCCGAGTCACCCCACAGAAGACAGACCTTGAACAGCGGATCACCGGACGCACCGGACGGCGCCTGTAAATTAGCACTGCTAGTTAAATGCCGCAGCCCTACTATGTGCGCCATGGCCCGACCGCGCAAGCCCCTGCTCAGCACCGACCGGATCGTCGAGGCGGCCCGCGCCCTGGTGGACGCGGAGGGCCTCGCGGCCGTCTCCACGCGCCGGCTCGCCGCGGAGCTGGGGGTGAGCGGGCCCTCGCTCTACAACCACTTCCGCACCAAGGACGAGATCCTGGAGGCCGTCGCCGACTCGGTGAGCGCGCAGGTCGACCTGTCGATGTTCGAGGACGGGCGCGAGTGGCGGACCGCACTGCACGACTGGGCCGTCTCCTACCGGGCGGCCCTGCGCGACCATCCCAACATCGTCCCGGTCCTGGCCCACGGCCCCGGCCGCCGCCCGGCCGCCCTGCACCTCGCGGACGCGGTCTACGGCGCGATGGTCGCGGCCGGCTGGCCCCCCGCCCAGGCCACGTCCATCGGCGCACTGGTGCGCTACTTCGTCATGGGCTCCGCGCTCGGCTCCTTCGCCGGGGGCTTCGTGGACGAACCGGACGCCTACGACCCCGTTGACTACCCGCACCTCCAGCAGGCCCACCGCCTGGCCGAACAGCAGGAGAAGATCGACGAGCGGGCCTTCGGGACCGGGCTGACGGCCCTCCTCGACGGGCTGGCGCTGCAGTACGAGCAGGTGCGGCAGGAGCCGTGAGCACGCCGGGCGTACGAGGACACTTCGGCGGCCGCCGAACCGTGCGTGACGCATCCTGGGAGGCATGACCGAGAAGGACGCCGAGGCGCCCGGCCTCGCCCGGCTGGCCGCACTGATCGCGGACGAGACCCGCGCCGCGTGTCTGCTGGCGCTGCTCGACGGGCGGGCGTGGACCGCCGGTGAGCTGGCCCGGCACGCGGGGGTCGCCGCGTCGACGGCGAGCGAGCACCTGGGCAAGCTGGTCGCGGGCGGGCTGCTGGCCCAGGAGCGGCAGGGGCGCCACCGGTACGTGCGGCTGGCCGACGAGCGGGTGGCGCAGCTGGTGGAGGACCTGGCCGCGCAGGTCGCGCCGGAGGCGGTGGGGCGCCGCCCGCGTACGCTGCGGGCGGCGAGCGCCGGGTCCGCGCTGGCCCGCGGGCGCACCTGCTACGACCATCTCGCCGGGCGGCTCGGCATCGCGCTCACCGACGCGCTGACCGGCCGCGGGCTGCTCCGCCAGGACACCGGCTTCGCACTCACCGACGCGGGCCTCGGCTGGTTCGAGGCCGCCGGGATCACCCTGCGGCCGACCGGTCGGCGCCCGCTGGCCCGGGCCTGCCTCGACTGGACCGAACGGCGCCCCCATCTCGCGGGCGTCGCGGGCGCGGCCCTGTGCCGGCACGCCCTGGACACCGGGTGGTGCGTGCGGATCGGCTCAGGACGGGCGGTGAAGGTCACGGCGACGGGTGAGCGCGCGCTGTCCGGGCTGCTGGGCATCGAGGCGGCGGCGCTGCGCGACTGAGGGGACGTACGTACGGTGACCGGCCTCGGGTGCGCCGGTTTCCTTCCGTACGCGGCCGAGGTCTGACCGCCGCCGTCAGAACACCACCAGCGCCCGGCCGCCCTTGCCCGCCAGCATGTTCTCGAAGGCGGCCGGGATGCCGTCCAGGCCGATGCGTTCCGTCACCAGGGCGGCGAGGCCGAGGCGGCCCGCGCGGACGTGGTCGGCCAGGACCGGGAGGTCGCGGGACGGGTCGGCGTTGCCGTAGACGCAGCCCGAGAGGGTGCGGCCCCAGTGGAAGAGCTCCAGGGCGTTGAAGGTGACCTGCTGGTCCTTGCCGCCGATGCCGACGACCGTGGTCCGTCCGCCGCGCCGGGTGGACTCCCAGGCGGTGCGGATGGTGACCGCGCGGCCGACGCACTCCACGGCGACGTCCACGCCCTGCTTGCCGGTGAGGGCGCGGATCTCGCGGGCGGTGGTGTCGGAGGCGAGGACGTAGTCGGTGGCGCCGGCCGCGCGGGCCAGCTCCTCCTTCTCCGGCGAGACGTCCACGGCGACGATCTTCGAGGCGCCCGCGATCCGGGCGGCCTGGAGGGCGGCGAGGCCCACTCCCCCGACGCCGAAGACCGCGACCGTCTCGCCCTCGCGGACCCGCGCCGAGTGGTGGACGGCGCCGTAGCCGGTGAGGACGGCGCAGCCGAGGAGTGCCGCCTCGGTGAGGGGGATGCCCTCGGGGGCGGGCAGGACGCAGCCCGCGGCCACCACCGTCTCCTCGGCGAACGCGGCGACGTTCAGGCCGGGGTACAGGTCGGCGCCGTCGGCTGCGCGGCGGGCGTGCACGTCGGCGGCGCCGGCGAGCGCGTTGGCGCACAGCCAGACCTCGCCGAGCGAGCAGGCGTGGCAGGCGCCGCAGGACGGGGCCCAGTTGAGGACGACGCCGTCGCCGGGCGCGACGTGGGTGACGTCCTCGCCGACGGCGACGACGGTGCCGGCGCCCTCGTGGCCGAGGACGGCGGGGAGCGGCACGCGCATGGTGCCGTTGGACAGGGACAGGTCGGAGTGGCAGACCCCGGCGGCGGCGAGCCGCACCCGGACCCGGCCGGGGCCGGGCTCGGGCAGCTCGATCCCGGTGACCTCCAGCGGGGCGCCGACGGCGGGGACGACAGCGGCGCGGACTTCGGTACGGACGGCCATGGCGTGGACGGCTCCCCTGTGGGCTGGACCTGTGGACTGGACCGGTGGGCTGGACTTGGGCTGGACCTGGTCTGGAAACGAAGCGGGCTAGAACTGGAGGGACTTGGTCTGCAGGTACTCCGTGAGGCCGTGCGCGCCCAGTTCGCGGCCGACGCCCGACTGCTTGTAACCGCCGAAGGGGGCCAGCGGGTTGAACCGGCCGCCGTTGATGTCGACCTGCCCGGTGTCCATCCGGCGCGCGAAGGCGACCGCCTCCGCCTCGTCGCCGGCCCAGACGGCGCCCGCGAGGCCGTAGACCGTGCCGTTGGCGATGCGCAGGGCGTCCTCCTCGTCCTCGTAGCGGAGGATGGAGAGGACCGGGCCGAAGATCTCCTCCTGGGCGACGGTCATCTCGTCCGTCACCTCGGCGAAGACTGTCGGGCTGACGAAGTACCCCTGCTCGCGCGGGGCTTCGGGTCCGCCGGCGACGAGGCGGGCGCCCTCGGCGACGCCCTTCTCGATGTAACCGCGCACCCGCTCCTGCTGCTTGGCGTTGACGAGCGGCCCAATCCGGTCGCCGTACTTCGCGGCGGCCCCGGCGGCCAGTTCCACCGCCTCGTCGTACTGGTCGCGGTGGACGAGCATGCGGGTCCAGGCGCTGCACGTCTGACCGGAGTTGGACATGACGTTGGCGACGCCGACGTTCACGGCCCTGGCCAGGTCTGCGCTCGGGAGGATGACGTTGGCGGACTTGCCGCCGAGTTCGAGGGCGACCCGCTTGACGGCCGCGCCCGCGGCGGCGCCGATCCGGCGGCCGACGGCGGTGGAGCCGGTGAAGGAGACCAGGTCGATGCCGGGGTGCTCGGCGAGTGCCTGCCCCGCGACCGGGCCGAGGCCGGTGACCAGGTTGAAGACACCGGCCGGGACGCCCGCCTCGTGCACGGCCTCGGCGAAGAGCTGGGCGGTGAGCGGGGTGTCCTCGGCGGGCTTGAGCACCAGGGTGCAGCCGGCCGCGAGCGCCGGGGCGGCCTTGGCGACGATCTGGTGGAGCGGGTAGTTCCAGGGGGTGATGGCCCCGACGACGCCGACCGGCTCGTGGTGGACGACGGAGTTGCCCACCTTCTCCTCGAAGGCGTACGTGGCCGCCAGCTCGGCGTAGGAGCCGGCCACCGCGATCGGTGCGGCGGCGTGCACGGCCTGCGAGAACTTCAGCGGGGAGCCCAGCTCGGCGGTGACCGTCTCGGCGACCTCGTCCTTGCGGGCCACCAGCACGTCCCGCAGGGCGGCCAGGCGGGCGGCGCGCTCGGCGGGCGGAGTGGCGGCCCAGCCGGGCAGGGCGGCGCGGGCGGCCCGTACGGCGGTGTCGACGTCCAGGGCGTTGCCGGCGGGGACGCGGCCGATGACCTGGCCGTCGGCCGGGTTCACCACCTCGATCGGGTCCCGGCCGTCGGCGGGCCGCCAGGCTCCGTCGATGTACATGCCGTCGTGTGCCTTCATCGCGTTCCCTCCGGGCAGGCCTCGTCGTCCGAACCCCAAACTAGCGCCGATAGTTTTACGGCACCAGGGGCTCCGCCGAGGGTGGCACGGTTCACCCCGCCGGGAGGGGAGGTTCTCGGGGGCGCGCCCCGCGCGGAGCCTCAGCCGTCCGAGCCGTCGCCCATGGTGGTGCCGCCGCCGCTGTTCCGGCCGCCGCGGGGGCGCGCGCGCACCAGCTCGCCCGCCGCCAACGTCGCTGTGGCGATCCCCCGGGCCCAGGCCGGGCCGCCGCGGGCGGCCCACACGACGCAGGCACAGCCGCCGACGACGAGGACGAGGACCACGTACAGAATGATCAGGAGCATGCTCAGCCCTTCGCTTCCCGGCACGACCGGCGTTCCCCGGCCGCGTCCGGGCCATCCTGCCCGACGGCCGCGCGCCGCGGAACGGCCGCGTCCACCGCGGGGGCCCGCAGGGCGATGCCCGACGAGCACAGGAGGAGCGCCCCCAGCATCACGAAGGGTGCGGCCACGCCCGCGACGCCCGCGATCAGGCCGGCGGCGGCGGGCGCGGCGACCTGGCCGAGGCGGTTGCCGGTCAGGCGCAGGGCGAGAGCCGTGGAGCGCGCCTCGTCGGGGGCCGCCTGGACGACCGTCGTCATGGACAGCGGCTGGCCGACACCGAGGCAGAAACCGAGGGCGACCAGCATCAACCCGAGCGCCCACACCGGCACCGGCAGCGCGACCCCGGCGCACAGCAGGGCGGCCAGCAGACACGTGGCCGTCAGCAGCGCCGTGCGGCCCAGCAGCCGCAGCAGGGGCGTCAGCACCAGCCGGCAGGCGATGGTGGCCGCCGCGCGCAGGCTCAGCAGTACGCCGATCACGGCCGGGGAGATGCCCCGGTGCTCGCCGACCACCGGCAGGTAGGCGGTGAGGATGTCGGTCGCGGACAGCACGGAGAGGCTGATCAGGATGCCCGCGGGTACGCCGCGGGCCCGCAGGATGCCGCCCACGGGGACGCGCGGCCCCGGCTCCCTGCGGGACCCGGCGGCGCGCGGGTGCTCTATGCGCCACAGGGACGTGAAGGCGACGGCCGCCCCCGCGCCCGCCACGACCAGGGCGAGCGCACTGCTGCCCGCCATGTCGGGGCCCCCGATCAGCGCGCCCGCCGCGATGGGGCCGACGAGCTGGCCGAGCGAGGCGCCGATGGTGAAGTGGCCGAAGTTGCGGTCCTGTTCGTGCGGCGCGGACTGTCGGGCCACCAGTGACTGGGCGCCGATGACGAAGCAGAGGTGTCCGAGGCCCATGACGCCGCTCCACAGCGCCATCGTCCACAGCGACCCCGCGGCCCCGCTCAGCGCGCAACCGCCCGCGATGAGCACCACACCCACGGGCAGCAGGGGCGCGCAGCGGCCGTGGTCGGTGCGGCGGCCCAGCGGTACGGCGGCGAACAGCGGCAGCAGGGCGTACACGCCGGCGATGACGCCGACCGCCCGCTCGTCGGCGCCCAGTGCGAGGGCCCGGTAGGAGACGGCGGGCCGGGCCATCGACACCGCCCCCTGCGCGAAGCCGAAGGCGATGACGAGGCGGAGCAGCCAGCCGCGGTTCCCACCGGGCGCCATGATCGTGTCCTTCCTGGGTGTCCGGCTCCCGCGCGGTGGGCGATAACCGGTCCGATGATCAGACGATGCCGAACAGGATGCCCGACGCGAGCACCACCAGGCTCACCAGGACCGCCCACTTCACGACGAACCGCGTGTGGTCGCCGAACTCGACCTTGGCCATGCCGACCAGGACGTAGACGGCCGGGACCAGCGGGCTGGACATGTGCAGCGGCTGCCCGACGATCGAGGCGCGGGCGATCTCCAGCGTCGACACGCCGTGCGCCTGCCCGGCCTCGGCGAGCACCGGCAGGACGCCGAAGTAGAAACCGTCGTTCGACATGAAGTACGTGAGCGGCAGGCTCAGCAGGCCGGTCACGAGGCCCATGTGCGGGCCCATGCCCTCGGGGATCGTGTCCACGAGCCAGTTGGCCATGTGGTCGACCATGCCGGTGCCGGTCAGGACGCCCGTGAAGACGGCCGCGGCGAAGACCATGCCGGAGACGTTGAGCACGTTGTCGGCGTGGGCGGCGATGCGGGCCTTCTGGTCGGGGATGTGCGGGAAGTTCACGGTGAGCGCGAGCGCGGCGCCGAGCAGGAAGAGCACCGGGATCGGCAGCAGCTCCATGATCATGGAGGTGAGCAGGGCGACCGTGAGCAGCGCGTTGAACCAGTACAGCCTGGGGCGCAGGGTGGGCCGGTTCGGGTCGAGTCCCTGGAACTCCTCCTCTGCGGCCTCGCCGGTGTCGCCCGCGCCGCCGCCCGGACCGCCGTGCGCGGCACCGGCACCGCCCCCGCCCGCACGAGCGCCCGCACCGGCACCCGCACCGGCACCGGCACCGGCACCGGCACCGACCAGCACCGTCTCGGTCTCCGGCTCCGGCTCCCGCGCCGGCGCCTTGTCCAGCGACAGCGTGCCCAGCCGCCTGCGCTCGCGCAGACCGAGCACGTACGCCAGCACGACGACCGCGAGCAGACCGACGGCCAGGGCCGGGATCATCGGGACGAAGATGTCAGTGGCGTCGACCTTCAGCGCGGTGGCGGCGCGGGCGGTGGGGCCGCCCCAGGGCAGCGTGTTCATCACGCCGTTGGCCATCGCGGCGACGCCGGTCATCACGACCAGGCTCATCTTCAGCCGCTTGTACAGCGGGTACATGGCCGAGACCGTGATCATGAAGGTGGTGGAGCCGTCGCCGTCCAGGGAGACGATCGCGGCGAGCAGTGCCGTACCGACGACGATGCGCATCGGGTCTGCCTTGCAGAACTTCAGGATGGCCCGGACGATCGGGTCGAAGAGCCCGACGTCGATCATCACTCCGAAGTAGACGATCGCGAACATGAGCATCGCCGCGGTGGGGGCGAGGCTGGACACGCCGTCGATGACGTAGTCGCCGAGGTGGGCGCCCTTGCCGACGAACACGCAGAACAGCGCGGGGATCAGCACGAGCGCCGCGATCGGCGACATCTTCTTCATCATGATCAGGACCAGGAAGGTCGCGATCATGGCGAAGCCGAGGAGGGTCAGCATGAGTGAGTACCTAACGTTCGCCCTTGAACATTCCACCGGGGCAGGCGGTGCGAGCGACGTTAGGTGCCTCGAAGTCGCGTTAACAAGACGTTGACATGCGAGCAATAAGCGCAGAACTCCAGGTCACAGCCTCGGGAGTGCGGGAGTCACAGCTGTGCGCCGGTCAGTGGCGTCAGCTCGACGGGTACGCCGTTGAGGACCGCGTTGCCCGAGAGCGGGTCGAGCGCGCTGCCGTCGAGGAGCTGGTTGACGTTGACGCCGGGATCGGTGGCGGCGTGCCGCGTGCGGGTGCCGGGGCGGTCGTGGCCCCAGCCGTGCGGGAGGCTGACCACGCCGGGCCGGACGGTGTCGGTGACCTCGGCGGGGACGGTCACCTCTCCCCCGGGTCCCTTCACGCGCACGGGCCGGGCGTCACGCAGGCCGAGGCGGTCGGCGTCGTCGGGGTGGACATGCAGGGTGCAGCGGTTGGAGCCGCCGGTGAGGGCGGGGATGTTGTGCATCCAGCTGTTGTTGGACCGCAGGTGGCGGCGGCCGACGAGGACGAGCCCGGCGGGGCGCTCGTCGCGGGCCCGCGCGAGTCGGGGCAGGTCGGCGGCGATGGGCTCCGGCAGCAGCTCCACCTTGCCGCTGCGGGTCCTCAGCGGCTGCGGCAGGCGCGGACGCAGCGGGCCGAGGTCGATGCCGTGCGGGTGGGCGAGGAGGCGCTGGAGGGTCAGGCCGTCCGGTCGTACGCCGAAGCCGTCGCCGTAGGGGCCCAGGCGCAGCATCAGGTCGAGCCGCCGCTCGGGGCCGTTCTCGCCGGTGAGCAGGGCGGCCAGCTCGCCCGGGTCGCGGCCGTGCACGGGTGAGTGCGGCTCCCGTACGGCCTTGCCGAGGGTCTGCTCGATCACCATGGTGTCGACGGCGGCCGGGTCGGCGCCGTGCCGGCCGGCGACGGCCAGGGTCAGCCGGGCGAGGATCTCCGTCTCGGCCATCCTGCCGGGCTCCGGCGGGACGGCGGGGCGGGTGTAGCGGACCTGGTTGCGCACGGCGAGGGTGTTGAAGGCGAAGTCGTGGTGCGGGCTCTGCGCGGGCGGGGGCGGCGGGAGGACGACGTGGGCGTGGCGCGAGGTCTCGTTGAGGTACGGGTCGACGCTCACCATGAAGTCGAGCGAGCCCAGCGCCTTGTCGAGCCGGTCGCCGTCGGGCGCGGACAGGACGGGGTTGGCGGCGAGCGCGAGCAGCGCGCGGACGGGTTCGCCGGTGCCGGTGGCGGTGTCGATCTCCTCGGCGAGCGCGGACAGGGGCAGTTCGCCCTTGGCCTCGGGGTGGGCGCTCACCCGGGAGTGCCAGCGGCCGAGCGCGAATCCGCGGCCGGGCCCGGCGGGGCGCGGGGTGCGGTCGGTGGCGGCCTGCGGGAAGAGGGCGCCGCCCGGACGGTCGAGGTTGCCGGTGAGGATGTTGAGGACGTCCACGAGCCAGCTGGCGAGGGTGCCGTGCGGGACGGTGCAGCTGCCGATGCGGCCGTAGACGGCGGCGGTGCGGGCGGCGGCGAGCTCGCGGGCCAGGGCGCGGATCACGCCGGCGTCCACGTCGCAGGCGGCGGCGACGGACTCGGGGGTGAAGCCGGCGACGGCGGCCTCGACGTCGTCGGTGCCCGTGACGTGCGGGGCGAGGCCGCCGAGGTCGACCAGGTCCTCCTCGTACAGCACATGGACCATCGCGGCGAGCAGCAGCGCGTCGGTGCCGGGGCGGATCGCCACGTGCCGGTCGGCGAGTTTCGCGGTGCGGGTGCGGCGCGGGTCGACGACGGTGAGGGTGCCGCCGCGGGCCCCGAGCGCCTTGAGCCGGCCGGGGAAGTCGGGGGCGGTGCACAGACTGCCGTTGGACTCCAGGGGGTTGGCGCCGATGAGCAGCAGGTGGTCGGTGCGGTCGAGGTCGGGCACCGGGATGGCGTTCGCGTCGCCGAAGAGCAGTCCGCTGGAGACGTGCTTGGGCATCTGGTCGACGGTGGACGCGGTGAAGAGGCTGCGGGTGCCGAGGGCGCCGAGCAGGAGGGGCGGGTAGAGGGCGCCGGCCACGGTGTGGACGTTGGGGTTGCCGAGGACGACGCCGACGGCGTGCGGCCCGTACCGCTCGACGACGGGGCGGACACCGGCGGCGACCGCGTCGAAGGCCTCCTCCCAGGTGGCCTCGCGCAGTTGGCCGTCCCGGCGCACCAGGGGCGTGCGCAGCCGGTCGGGGTCGGAGTCGACGGCGCCGAAGGAGGCGCCCTTGGGGCAGATGAAGCCGCGGCTGAAGACGTCGTCGCGGTCGCCGCGGGCGGCGGTGACCGCGGTGCCGTCGACGGTGAGGGTCAGGCCGCAGGTGGCCTCGCACAAGGGGCAGATTCGCAGGGCGGTGCGGGACACGGGTCCTCCCGGAAGGCGGCGGTGGCGCTCTCTGACGGTGAGCATACCGACCGGTAGGCATGTTGGGGAGGGCTCGCGGGTCGAGGAACGCCGCCACTGGAAGCCGCCGCTGAGAGCCGCCGCTGAACGGCGGCACGGCCGGCCGGCTCGACCGGCGGTCGGGTCAGTCGAGTACGCGCCCCAGATACGCCCGCAGCAGTTCCCGGGCCTCCTCGATGATCCGGTCGTCCCCGTCGGGCGCGACCCGGAAGGCGAGCTGGACGAGGGTGTCGGCGGTCTCGACGGCGACGAGGAAGACGCGGCGCAGGTCGTCGTCGGGGCGGCGGCCCAGGTAGCCGGAGAGCAGCTCGGTGAGCCGTTCGGCGACCCGGTGGTTGGGGACGGAGCGGCGGTCGCCGACCGGGATCTGGTTGCCGAAGTCGATCAGGGAGAAGCCGGGCGCGGTCCGCTTCATCGCCAGGTACTCGTCGAGCACCGCGTCCAGCGCGTCGCGCCAGCCGCCGTCGGCGGCCTCCGTGAGGCGCTCGGTGACGCGTTCCGCGTAGCGCTCCAGGTTCCGCTGGGCCAGCGCGTCGGCCATCTGCCGCTTGTTGCCGAAGAAGCGGTACACCGAGCCGATGGGCACGTCGGCACGGAGCGCCACGGCCCGGGTGCTCAGCGCGTCGTAGCCGACCTCGTCGAGCAGGTCGGCGCACGCGTCGAGGATGCGGGTCAGCCGTTCGGCACTGCGGCGCTGTACGGGCGCGCGACGGAGCGGGGTCGCGTGGGGCACGGCGCTCATGATGCCGTCACGCCGGCCGCAGCCGCGCCCGCCGGATCAACCCCGCCCGGCGTACCGGCCCCGCCCGGCAGGCCAGCCCCGCCCGGCACGCCGGCCGCCCCCTGCGGTGCCGCGCCGCCCTCGCCGCCGTCCTCGGTCTCCGGCGTCCCGGTGATGTCCCCCGGCTCCGTCGCCCCCGTCGGCTCCGCGTCCGAGGCCGTGATGTCCGCCGTGCTCTCGACGGGTTCGCCGTCGACGGCCCAGACGGTGTCGTCGTCGGCGTAGAGCCGGACGGTGACCTGGTGGGTGCCGCGCGGGACGAGGTCGGCGGCGAGGTGGTACACGGGGCCGCGCAGGTGCGTGAGGAAGTCGCCGTCGAGGAAGAGGCGGGCGGTGCCGCGGCCCGCCACCGCCTCGGTCCCGGCGCCGGCCCGGGAGAACCGGAAGCCGCTCGGGGTCAGGCGGACGTCCCAGCTGTCGTCGCTCTCGGGCTGCACCTCGATCCCGACCTCGGGCGCCCGCTCGGCGTCCACCTCGCGGTAGCGCCGGCCCTCCTCGTCGGTGGCGTCGAGCAGCCTGCCCACCGGTGCGGCCGACGTCCCGGCGTCCGGTTCACCGCCGTCACCGGAACCGCAGCTCGCGGATCCGGTCAACAGCAGGACACAGACCGCGAGCACGGCGGGCATTCTCCGCGTCCACGACATGACGTGAGACTAGAACACGGGTCCGACAGTCCGGATCCCCCCGGGGCCTGGTTCCGGTCATCCTCAAGGGGGAGGCGGAGAGGGCCGGGGCGCGACGGGAGACGGAGGCGCCGGGCGGCCGCACGCCCTCTTGCGCACGGGAAACCGCAATCCTACGGTGTCCCACAGGAATCGGGGAGCAGCCGGACGGCGAGGGAGCGATCGATGAGCGGGGACGCGCGGAAGACCGCGGAGGGGCTGGCCCACCTGTCCGGCTTCGGCAACGAGCACAGCTCGGAGGCGGTCGCGGGCGCGCTGCCCGAGGGCCGGAACTCGCCGCAGCGGGCGCCGCTCGGGCTGTACGCGGAGCAGTTGAGCGGCACGGCGTTCACGGAACCCAGGGCGCACAACCGGCGTTCGTGGCTCTACCGGATCCGTCCCTCGGCCGCCCACCCGGCATTCACCCGTACGGGGAACGGCTCGATCCGCACGGCGCCCTTCACCCAGTCGGTGCCCGATCCGAACCGGCTGCGCTGGAACCCGCTGCCCGAGCCGGAGGCCGGGACGGACTTCGTGGCCGGCCTCTGGACGCTCGGCGGCAACGGCGACGCGACCCAGCGCACCGGCATGGCGGTGCACCTGTACCACGCGACGGCCTCCATGGAGCGCGTCTTCAGCGACGCGGACGGCGAGTTGCTCGTCGTCCCGGAGCGCGGCGGGCTGCTGCTGCGCACCGAGTTCGGGCTGCTGCACGCCGAGCCGGGCCACGTGGCGCTGATCCCGCGCGGGGTCCGCTTCCGCGTCGAGCTCCTGGACGACGACGCCCGCGGGTACGTCTGCGAGAACTACGGCGCCCCCTTCCAGCTCCCCGACCTCGGCCCGATCGGCGCCAACGGCCTGGCCAACGCCCGGGACTTCCTCGCGCCGGTCGCCGCGTACGAGGACGACGAAGGGACGGCGGGCCCGGTGGAGGTGGTCAACAAGTTCTGCGGCAACCTCTGGACCGCCGCGTACGACCACTCCCCGCTCGACGTGGTCGCCTGGCACGGCAACCACGTGCCGTACGTCTACGACCTGCGCCGCTTCAACGTCATCGGCACCATCTCGTACGACCACCCGGACCCGTCGATCTTCACGGTGCTCACGTCCCCGTCGGACACCCCGGGTCTGGCGGGCGTCGACTTCGTGGTCTTCGCACCGCGCTGGCTGGTGGGCGAGGACACCTTCCGGCCGCCGTACTTCCACCGGAACGTGATGAGCGAGTACATGGGCCTGATCGAGGGCGCCTACGACGCGAAAGCCGCCGGTCAAGGGGGCTTCGTACCGGGCGGCGGCTCGCTGCACAACATGATGTCGGCGCACGGACCGGACCGGGAGACCTTCGACCGGGCGAGCGGCGCCGAGCTGCGGCCGCAGCGCGTCGACGACGGGCTGGCGTTCATGTTCGAGACGCGGTGGCCGGTGACCCTCACCCCGCACGCGGCCCGCGCCGAGCACCTGCAGCCGCGCTACGACGACGTATGGCAGGGCCTGGAGCGGCACTTCGCCCCCTCGTCCCGGCACCCCTTGCACTGAGGAATGCCGACCGGTACGGATGGCCCGTGACCTCCTTCGCGCCGGACTCCATCGTCCTGAACCGCAAGCTGCCGCTGTGGTACCAGGTGTCGCAGTCGCTGCGCGCCTCGATACTCGGCCGCTCGCCCCGGGATCCGCTGCGCCTGCCCACCGAGGAGCAGCTGGCCGGTCATTACGGGGTGAGCGTGCTGACCATGCGGCAGGCACTGAAGGAGCTGGAGGACGAGGGCCTGATCACCCGCCACCGCCGGCGCGGCACGTTCATCGATCCGGACGCCCGGCGGGGCGCGCCGGTGCGGCTGCTGGGCTCGGTGGACGCCATCGTGGCCCAGCAGTCGGGCATGAAGGCCGAGCTGCTGGACCACGGCAGCGTGCCCGTGCCGCCCGGACTGGCCGACAGTTTCCCGGGGTTGTCCGAGGTGGCGGCGTACCACCGGCTGCGCTGCGACGAGCAGACCGGCGAGCCCACCAACCACGCCCGCAACTACGTCCGTCCCGAACTGGCCGCCCGTATCGACCCGGACGACCTGGCCCGCCGGCCGATGACCAAGGTGCTGCGGGACGTGGTGGGCACCGGCATCAGCCGGATCACGGACACCGTGGAGGCCCGGCTCGCGGACCCGGAGACGGCGCGGCTGCTCCAAGTCCCGCTGCTCAGCCCGATCCTGCACTACACGGGCATCACCTACGACACCGCGGGCCAGGTCCTCGACGTGGCCGTCATCCACTACCGGGGCGACCGGTTCTCGTTCACAGTCACCCTGGACGCCACGTGAGGCAGCGGCGCCCCGTCGTACGATGCCCGGCGTGACGCACGACGACGCTCCGCGCCTGGCGGACCTCATGCCGTGGTCCGTCGCACCGCCGCGGCTCGGCCGGGGGTGGCCGGCGGCCCCCGACGCGGCGACCCTGAAGGCCCGCTGGGACGCCCTGCTGAAGGCCGAGGGACCCGACCGCGCGGCCCTGTTCGAGCCGACCCGCTCGCGCACCCCGCACACGGCGGTCGGACGGCTGCCGGGCGGCACCGGCGGCACCGGACGGCTGGCCCGCGCCTCGGGTCCGTGCCCGGAGCCGGTGCGGGTGCTGCGCGCGCCGTTCGACGAGCAGTGGCTGATCCCCGACCACCGGCTGATCGACTCGGCCCGTCCGGAGCTGTGGCGGGTGGCGGACGAGCGGCAGGTGTTCGTCCTGGAGGCCCCCGAGGCGACCGGTCCCCCGCTGCTCCTCGCGACCTCGCTGCTGCCGCTGTACGGACCCGCCCGCGTCCGGCCGCTGTTCCGGCGCCCCGGCGGCGTGGAGCCCAACCTCGCTCCCGGCCTCCTGGACCACCTGGCCGTCCGGCTCGGGCGGCGGCCCGGCGCGGTGGACGTGCTCGCCTGGTCGGCGGCGGCGGTGCGGCCCGGACCGGTGGTCCCGCTCACCGCGGACCCCGAGGTGTGGGAGCGCGGGGTCGGGCTGGGCCGGCGCGCCCTGTGGCTGATGCGGCGCGACGGCGAGCGTCCGAAGCTGCCCGGCGGGCGGCGCCCGTACGTCCGCGCGCCGCTGCCCGCCCGTCCGCTGACCGTGCGCTACGACCGCGACGAGGAGGTCCTGCACCTGGACGAGGGCCGGGTCTCCCCCGTACCGCCGGGCGCCTGGGACTTCGAGGTGGGCGGGGTGCGGGTGCTGGAGGAGTGGTTCGCGGCCCGGACCGCCGAGGGCGAGCCGGGGACGCTGGCGGCGATCCGGCCGGCCGGGTGGCCGCAGAGCTGGACGTCGGAGCTGCTCGAACTGATCACGGTCCTCGCCCTGCTCGGCGAGGTGCGCGCGGACTGCGCCCGGTTCACCGGGACACCGGTGCCGGCCGAGATCACGGCGGCGGAGCTGCGCGAGGCGGGCGTCCTGCCGGTGCCGTCGGCGGCCCGCCGCCCCGCGTCGGTCCTGGACACCCCGGAGGAGGGACCGGAGGGGCAGCTGGCGCTGCTGTGACCCCGGCCCGCGCGCGCGTCGGCGGGGCGGCCCCGGCGCGGGAGTAACCGTCGGGCGCACGCGGCGGCGGGGCGGCCCCGGCTCAGGCGAAGCCGTCCAGCACGCGCGTCAGCGCCCGCTCGAAGACCGCTTCCAGGTCGATGGGGCCGGCGTCCTCCGCGAAGGACGCAGCGAGCCTCGGATAGGCGCCGCTCGCGACCTGCCGGCCGAGGTAGGCGAGGCGCGTCGCGTTCTCCTGCTCCTCCGACCAGGGCAGCGTGCGGGTGCGTTCCGCGGTGGCGATCTCGTTGGCGACGTACGTCGTCACGACGCCGTTCACCATGGCGACCAGCTCCATCTTGGTGCCGTACGGCGCGTCGTACGGGTCCAGGCAGGCCAGGCAGTGCTCCAGGTAGCGCAGGGCGTTGGGGCTGAAGCCGTAGACCGGGGACATCAGGCGGGGCAGCCAGGTGTGGCGGTGCATCAGCGCCCGGGTCTGGTGGGCGACCCGGACCAGGTCGGCGTGCCAGTCGCCGCTCGGCTCCCACAGCTCGTGCTCGCCGCTGACCGCGTCCATCATCAGCTCGTACAGGTCCTCCTTGCGGGGGACGTAGTTGTAGAGCGACATGGTGCCGCAGCCCAGTTCCCCGGCGACGCGGCGCATGGAGACGGCGCCCAGGCCCTCGGCGTCGGCGATCCGCACGGCGGCTGCGGCGATGTCGGCGCGGGTGAACGCCGGTCTCGGACCGCGGCCGGTGCGCTCGGGGCGCGACCAGATCACTTCGGGTACGGCCGCTCGGCCCGCCATCGTGCATCACCTCGGCCACCATCCTAGTTACGTACAGCGTACGTAGTGCGCTATGGTCGCTTCATGACTACTACGTACGCTGTACTTAGTGAAGGTCTGGAGAAGCGCTTCGGCGCCGTGCGCGCGCTGCGCGGGCTGGACCTCGCGGTGGCCGAGGGCACGGTGTGCGGGCTGCTCGGACCGAACGGCGCGGGCAAGACCACGGCGGTGCGGCTGCTGACGACGCTGCTGCGGCCGGACGCGGGATCGGCGCGGGTGGCAGGGCACGACCTGGTCCGCGAGGCCGCGGCCGTCCGGCGCCGGATCGGGGTCACGGGGCAGTACGCGTCGGTGGACGGCGATCTCACCGGGCGTCAGAACCTCCGGCTGTTCGCCCGGCTGCACCGGGTGCGGGACACGGCGGCGCGCGCCGGTGAACTGCTCGACCGCTTCGGCCTGACCGAGGCCGCCGACCGTCCCGCGGCCACCCTGTCCGGCGGGCTGCGGCGCCGCCTCGACCTGGCCGCGAGCCTCGTCCGGCGCCCCGACGTGCTGTTCCTGGACGAGCCGACGACCGGACTCGACCCGGCCGGCCGCGACCGGATCTGGGAGGCCGTGCGCCTGCTGAAGGAGGAGGGCACGACCGTGCTGCTCACCACCCAGTACCTGGAGGAGGCCGACCGCCTGGCCGACGACATCGTCCTGGTGGACCGGGGCCGGGTCGCGCACACCGGGTCGCCGGCCGAACTGAAGGCGCTGGTCGGGGCGTACGCCGAGGCGGTCGTCGCCGGCGCGGACGCGGTGCCGGTGGCGGCTGCGGTGCTGGACCGGCTCACGGGGACGGAGCCCGTGCTGGACCACGAGCGGCACACCGTCGGCGCCGTCAGCACCGACCCGGCCCTCACCCTGCCCCGCCTGGTGCGCGAACTGGACGCGGCGGGCGTGCCGCTGCTGGACGCGAGTCTGCGCCCGCCCACCCTCGACGACGTCTTCCTCCGTCTGACCGGCAGCAAGGAGATCGCGGCATGAGCACGACGACCCCCACCACGACCGGCGCGGCGAGGGGCCCCGCACCCGGCACGGAAATGAACCCCGCGCTCCGGGCGTACGGCCTGGTCCACGACGGATCGGCCATGCTGGGCCGCCAGTTGCGGCGGATCGGGAACAACCCCGGTCTGCTGATCCTCACCCAGACCATGCCGATCACGATGCTGCTGTTCTTCGGCTACGTCTTCGGCAGCGCGCTGGCGATGCCGGGCGAGGAGTACCGCGCCTTCCTGGTGCCGGGCCTGCTGGTCGCGACGGCCGCGAACGGCATCATGACCGGCATGTTCCAGGCGGCGCAGGACACCCACCGGGGCGTGACGGACCGGCTGCGCACGCTGCCGGTGAGCCGGGCGGCGGTGCCGCTCGGGCAGTCGGTGGCCGACGTGCTCGTCACGGCGGCGGGTACGGTGCCGCTGCTGCTCGTGGGCATCGCGGTGGGCTGGCGGATCGAGGGCGGCGCGGCCGGCGCCGTGGGCGCGGTGGGGCTGTTGCTGCTGTTCCGGTTCGCGACGACGTGGATCGGGATCTTCCTCGGGCTGCTCACCCGTAATGAGGAGGCCGCCGGTCAACTGGGCGGCGCGACCTTCATCCTGCCGCTGCTCTCCAACGCGTACATCCCGGCCGAGGGGCTGCCGGGATGGCTGCGCACGGTCGCGGAGTGGAACCCGATCAGCGCGGTGACCACGGCACTGCGGGACCTGTTCGGCAACGCGCCCGTACCGGACGGGGCGGCCTGGCCGGTGGCGCATCCGGTCGCCGGCTCACTGGGCTGGTGCGCGCTGCTGCTCGTGGTGTTCGTCCCGCTCGCCGTCCGCCGGTACGCGCACGGCGGTCGCTGAGCGGGCCAAAGAGCGCCACCGCCGGTGGGGAGACGGCGGCACACGGCGCGTGGACGGCGGAACGGGCCGGGAGGAGGACGTACGGGGCGGACGTACTCGGTCGGGTTCTTGGCTCTCCTGCGAAGCTCACGCTCTCGGGAACACACCGGGGCGCCGCTGCGTGCCGTGGGGATGACGGCCGGGTGCGCGGCGCCGTGCCGGGACGGTGCGATCGCCGGAGCGCGGGGGTCAGTTGCCGCCGAACAGCGAGCGGCGCAGTCGGCGCAGCGGCGCGAACAGCGAGACCCGGCGCACCCTGGCGCCCCTTCCGCTGCGCTTGTGGGCGGGCTCACGCGCGGTCAGCTCACGCATCAGCGACGTCGCCTCCACCGTCTCCCGCTGCGGGAGGGCGGGCCCTCCGAGCACGGCGAGATGCCGGTCCAGGCGCGAGCTGCTGGCGCTGCTCCCGCAGGTGATCGCAGGGACCCTGGCCCTGCTGTGCACTGTTATCTGATTCATGTCACTCCCCACCCGTACGAGTCCACCCGGCCCGGGCAGACTAACCCTATCGCCCCGGTACGGCTTGCGTGTATCGCGGTCACAGGATTCACCTTCCCCGTAAGGGGGTTGACGATTACTCTCCGAATCCGGAAGATTCCAGGGCGAGTTGGACAACCGGCCCATCGGCCGGCCGGCCCGGGCCGCCGCCGGACCCGACGGTCACCGCCAGTGACGTCGCGGACCGTTCGGGGCCGGAGACGGGCGGAAGCGCGCGCCTCCGCCGAGAAGAGTCCAGGGAGCGCGGCTGCGCGCCGGGGCGCACGGGCCGCGGCCGGCTGCACGCGGTCGTCCGCGCAATGCGTCGCGCGGGCGTCCGGCGCCGCCAGGAAGTGTGCGATCTCACGTACCCGGCCCGAAGACCGGCCAGAAGAAGGGGAGACTCCGGCGGGCGGAGTCTCCCCTTTCTCTTCCGTTTCCCCTTCTCTTCCGTCTCTTCGTACGGCCGGACCCTGCCCTGCCTCCATCCGGTCAGGGCCCGACCGGCGGATCGGGCTCCCGGGTCAGGCGGCGCCGTTGAGGACCGGCAGGTAGCCGCCGGACTGACCGGCGGCGGTCGGGTGGTACGACTCACCGATGTTCAGCCAGTTGACACTGTGCAGCCAGGAGTCGCCGGAGCAGAGTTCGTGGCCGGTGAAGGTGGTGCGTACGTCGCCGAAGGTGAAGCCGTGGGCGGCTGCGCGCTGGGCGATCGTGGTGTTGAGGTGGTCGGACGCGTCGTTGATCGCCTTCCGCTTGGTCTCGGAGAGGCCGAGGCAACTCGCGCCGAGCTGGTAGAAGCGCGGGTAGCCGATGACGGCGACGTGGGCGTTGGGGGCCTTGTCGCTGATCGCCGAGTAGACGCCGTCGAGGTTGCCGGGCAGCGTCGAGTCGACGTACGCCTCCGCGGTGGCGACCCGGGCGAGGCAGGAGCTGTCGGACTGGAGCACACAGGTCGTCATGACGTCGGCGAAGCCCGCGTCGTTGCCGCCGATGCTGATCGACACGAGGCCGGTCGCGGAGCCGAGGGGGCCGAGTTGTCCGGCGAGAACATCACCCGTACGGGCGCCGGAACAGGCGGTGAAGTCGAACGTCGAGGGTGAGTGGGCGGCCGCCCACAGGTACGGATGGGCCTTCGTGCTGCGCTTGCAGTCGCCGCTGGAGCTGATGTAGCTGCCCGCTCCGACTCCGGAGGAGTAGGAGTCGCCGAGCGCCACATAGCCCTCGGCCGCGGCGAGTTGGTCCGCCTGTGCGGTCGCTGCCCCGGTGAGGGCCGCGCCGGCGGCGAGGAGGACGGAACTCAGGAAGCCGACAAGTCGGAAACGTCTCATGGAACCTCCCTTAGCAGGATCTCTGCGAGAACGGTGGTACCCACTACGCGCGTTGACGGTATGTGTCCATGCCAAGAAATGGCTGACACTCGTTCAAATTCGGACGAAAGTCAGCGCGAACACCAGTGCGCCCTTGACGCTCCGTCGAGAGCTGCGCCACATTGAGGCCCGGCCAAACCGACAAAAACGTGAGACCTGCTTCCAGGTCTTGCCATACGGTTTCAATCGTCAATACCGTCATACATCTCTCGTATCGGTGCGTCGGCAAGCGGCTCAGGGGAGGGCTCGAGGCCGCGGCGGACCGGGGCGGGATGCGCGGTGGGGGGGGGTGTCGTGCTCGGTGACCACACCGGTCGCCGGGCCGTGCCGCGCGGTCGGCCGCCGGTTCTTCCCGGTGCCGACAGGCTTTGCCAGCTCACCTGGCATGCACGGAGTTCGATGTCGCCGTGCCGTGGGTGAGAACCCCCCTTTCGAACCGGACACAGAGCCGGACCGCCCCTGGGGCGGGCGGTCCACCGGACGAGAGGGACCAGACCCATGAGCTCAGTTCTGCAGCCGGTGTCCACGGGCGGCGATCCGTCACCCGGCGCGTCGGCCGTCACACCGCACGTCGCACCGCTCGTCGCGTCGCACGACCTGTCACCCGGCCCGACGCCCGCCGGCACGTACCGGCCCGTCTCCTCGCACCTGGCGATAGCGCCGCCGGTGAGCGTGGTGATACCCGCCATGAACGAGGCGGAGAACCTTCCCTACGTCTTCAAGACGCTGCCCGACTGGATCCACGAGGTCGTCCTCGTGGACGGCAACTCCACCGACGCCACCGTCGAGGTGGCCAGGGAGCTGTGGCCGGGCGTCAAGGTCGTCGGCCAGCGCGGCAAGGGCAAGGGGGACGCGCTGATCACCGGGTTCGAGGCGTGCAGCGGCGACATCGTCGTGATGGTCGACGCCGACGGCTCAGCCGACGGCCAGGAGATCGTCTCGTACGTCTCCGCGCTCGTCTCCGGCGCCGACTTCGCCAAGGGCTCCCGCTTCGCCAACGGCGGCGGCACCGACGACATGACCTTCATCCGCAAGCTCGGCAACCGCGTCCTGTGCGCGGTGGTCAACCGGAAGTTCGGCGCCCGCTACACCGACCTGTGCTACGGCTACAACGCGTTCTGGCGGCACTGCCTGGACAAGATCGACCTCGACTGCACCGGTTTCGAGGTGGAGACCCTGATGAACATCCGGGTGGTGAAGGCCGGTCTGAAGGTCCAGGAGATCCCCAGCCACGAGTACCTGCGCATCCACGGCGTCAGCAACCTGCGCGCGGTGCGGGACGGTCTGCGGGTGCTCAGAGTCATCCTCGGCGAGCGCTCCAACCGGCGTGCGCTGCGCAGCCGTACGCGCGCGACGACGCTGGCCGCCGTCGGCCCGGTCCGGGAGAAGGCGTCTTGAGCGCTCCGGCCGCCTCCGCCGACTCAGCCGACTCAGCCGCGTCCCCGGCGTTCTCCGTGGTGATCTGCGCCTACACCGAGGACCGCTGGGAGGACATCCTCGCGGCGGTCTCCTCGGTCCGGGCGCAGTCCCGACCGGCCCTGGAGACGCTGCTGGTCGTCGACCACAACGAGGCGCTGCGGGAGCGGCTGCTGAAGGAGTATGCGCAGGGGGAGGACCGGGAGCACGGGGCCGGCCGGGAGCACGGGGCGGGCCGGGAGGTGCGGGTGCTCGCCAACGCGGGCCCCCGCGGCCTGTCCGCCGGCCGCAACACCGGCATCGCCGCCTCGCGCGGCGAGGTGGTCGCCTTCCTCGACGACGACGCCGTGGCCGAGCGCGACTGGCTCCGGCACTTCGCCGAGGGGTACGCCGATCCGGCGGTCGTCGCCGTCGGCGGGCGCACGGTGCCCGTCTGGGCGTCGGGGCGCCGGCCCGACTGGTTCCCCGAGGAGTTCGACTGGGTGGTGGGCTGCACGTACCGGGGCCTGCCGCCCGGCCGGGTCCGGGTGCGCAACGTGCTGGGCGGCAACGCCTCCTTCCGGCGCGAGGCGTTCACCGCGGCCGGCGGCTTCGCCACCGGCATCGGACGGGACGGCGACCGGCGCCCGCTGGGCGGCGAGGAGACCGAACTGTGCATCCGGCTCTCCCGCGCCCGGCCCGGCGCCGTGCTGCTGATCGATGACCGCGCGGTGATCCACCACCGAGTGCCGGGGCCGCGCGAGCACTTCGCCTACTTCCGCACCCGCACCTACGCCGAGGGGCTGTCCAAGGCCCTGGTGGCGCGCAGTGTCGGCGCGCAGAAGGGGCTGGAGTCCGAACGCCGGTACGCCACCCGCGTGCTGCCCGCCGGGGTGGTGCGCGGGCTGCGCGACGCGGTGCTCGCCCGGCCGGGCGGCGCGGGCCGGGCGGGCGCGATCGTCGCCGGGGTGCTCTCCGCGGTGGGCGGCTACGTGCTGGGCAGCGTGCGGGCGCGGCGGAGCGGGGTCGCCTTCTCCCCGGCGCCCGTCGGGGAGGGAGCGCATGGCTGAGGAGGGCCGCGAGGCCGACGCGCGGGTGCCGGTGCTCATGTACCACGCGGTCGCGGCCGGCCCGAACGACGCGACGCGGGCGCTGTCGGTGACCCCGCAGGCGTTCGCCGAGCAGATGGCGGCCGTCGCCGACCGGGGCCGCACTCCGATCGGCACGGCGGAACTGGCCGCCGCCTGGCGCTCCGGCCGGCCGCTGCCGAGCCGGCCCGTCCTGATCACCTTCGACGACGGCTACGCGGGCGTGCACCGCCACGCGCTGCCCGTGCTCGCCCGGCACGGCTTCCCGGCCACCCTGTTCGTCTCGACCGGCTGGCTGCGCGGCCCGCACGACACCGGGGACGCCCCCGACACCATGCTCGACTGGGCCCAGGTGCGCGAACTGGCCGCCGCGGGCGTGGAGATCGGCGGGCACAGCCACACCCATCCGCAGCTCGACCAGGTCGGCGAGGAGCGGCTGCGGCACGAGCTGATCCACAGCAAGGAGATCGTCGCCGACCAACTGGGCGTCGTACCGGCCTCGTTCGCCTACCCGTACGGGTACTCCGACCGGCGGGTGCGGCGGGCGGTGCGCGAGACGGGGTACGCGCAGGCGCTCGCCGTCGGCAACGGCCTGGCCCGGCGCGCGCAGGGGCCGTACGCCCTGCGGCGGGTGACCGTGCGCCGCTCGACGGGGACCGAGGAGTTCGCGCGGCTGGTCGAGGGCCGCGCGATCGCCCGGACCTTCGCCCTGGACCGGGTCCTGACCAAGGGGTACGCCGTACTCCGCAGGACACGGCAGGCGCGGCGGAAGGTGCTGGGGGCCGGTGCCTGAACCACCGGCCGCCGGCCCCTCCGCGGCCATGGGCCGCCGGCACCGCGTGCGCGGTCCGCGCCCCGTGCGCGGTCCGCGCCGCGTACGCCCGGGGGGCCGCGTGCGCCCGCAGGACCGTGTGCGCCCGGGACGTCGGGGGCACGCCGGAAAGCGGGTGCACGCGGCGGCCGGGTGCCCGATCATGGCGGCATGTCCGTGAACCCGCACGAAGCCCTGCCGATCCGGCTCAACGTGGACGACAGCGACTCCCCGTCCGATGTCGTCGACGCGCTGTTCCTCGGGCGTTTCGCCACGGGCGAGCAGCCGTACTCGCACGCGGCGAACATCGACCGCGTACGGTCCGGCGCCACCCTGCTGCCGCCCGGCGCACACGTGCTGCGGCTCGCCCGCGACGACGACCGCAGCGCCACGCTCGCCGAGGGCGACGGCTGGACGCTGCTGATCTCGCGCTGGAACCGGGGCGCCGACGTCACCGTGACGGCGACCAGCGCCGACCTGGCCGAGAAGGTGCTCGGCGAGGCGACGGACGGAGCGGCGGACGAGCCCGAGCCGCAGCCGGAGAACGTGACGATGGGCTTCTGGTACGTCTCCCCGCGGCGCGGCCCGCACCGCACCACCCGGCAGATCGCCGCGGGCACCTGGGACGAGGTCCGGGCCAACTACACGGCACCGGTCGCCGACGCGATGGACGGGCTGATGAAGACGACGCCCGAGGACATCGCGGGCCGGCTGCTGCTCCTGCACGGCCCGCCGGGCACCGGCAAGACCTCGGCGCTGCGCACCCTCGCCCGCTCCTGGCGGGACTGGTGCCAGGTGGACTGCGTCCTCGACCCGGAGCGGCTCTTCTCGGACGTCGGCTACCTGATGGACATCGCCATCGGCGAGGAGGACGCGGCGGGCAAGGGCCGCTGGCGGCTGCTGCTCCTGGAGGACTGCGACGAACTGATCCGCGGCGAGGCCAAGCACACGGCGGGCCAGGCGCTCTCCCGGCTGCTGAACCTGACGGACGGTCTCCTCGGCCAGGGCCGCAACGTCCTGGTCGGCGTCACGACCAACGAGGACCTGGAACGCCTCCACCCCGCCGTGGTCCGCCCCGGCCGCTGCCTGGCCCGCATCGAGGTCGGCCCGCTCACCCGACGGGAGGCGGTGGACTGGCTCGGCGACGAGGTCGAGGGCCGGGAGGAAGCGGTCGGCCGCGAGGGCGCCACGCTGGCGGAGCTGTACGCGCTGCGCCGGGGCACCTCGCCGACCGCGCTGCCGGAGCCGCGGGCGGGCACGGAGGCCGGGCTGTACCTGTAGCCCGGCGTGTGGCCCGGCGCCCCGGCCCCCGACCGGAACGACGCCGCTCAGTCCTCCCCGTAGGCCGCCCGCAACGCGTCCCGCACGGCCCCGAGTGCGTCCGCCTCCGACAGCCCGAGCCTGCGCGCCCGCGCCGCGTACTCCTGCGCTCCGGCGACCGCCTCCCGCTGGGCCGCGGAGCCCGCGGCGGCGACGAACGTTCCGTTGCGTCCGCGGGTCTCGATCACCCCGTCCGCCTCCAGCGCGCGGTACGCCTTGGCGACCGTGTTCGCGGCGAGCCCCAGGGACTCGGCCAGCCCGCGTACGGTCGGCAGCCGGTACCCGACCGGCAGGGCGCCCGACCGCGCCTGTTCGGAGATCTGCGCGCGCACCTGCTCGTAGGGCGGCGTGCCGTCGTCGATACGGATCTTCAGGGTCACCCGGCGATTGTCGCGCACCCCCGCGAAAATGAGAGGCACCGGCCCCTGCGGCCGACGTAGCGTGCCTCCTCGTGACCGTTCTCGTACGCGATCTGCGGGTCGACGACCCGGCCGATGTCGCGGCCTTCGCGCAGGTCCGCCATCGCGCCCTGCCGTTCATCCTGTGGACGCCCGAGGCCGTCGTGCACCGGCTCGTCCACACGCACCCGGACGCCCGGAGCCGGTCCCTGGTCGCGGAGGAGGACGGGGAGGTGACCGGCACGGCCCAGATCGGGCTGGTGCACGACAGCCCGGAGCCGGGCCAGGGCTTCCTCAACGTGTACGTCGACCCGTCGAGGCAGCGGCGCGGCGCCGGGGGCCTGCTGGTGCGGACGGCGGAGGAGTACCTGACCGGCGAGGGCGCGACGAAGCTGTACTCCTGGGTGCTGGACCGGCCCGCCGGCCTGGCCTTCGCCGAGCGGCACGGCTACGAGCGCCGGCGCTCGGCGCACTTCCTCCGCCTGGATCTGGCCAACGCCGCGCTCCCGCCGCCCTGCTCCCCTCCCCCGGGCGTCGAGCTGCGCACCGCCGCCGACTACGCGGACGACCCCCGGCCCGTGTTCGAGCTGGACGCGGAGACGGTCGCGGACGAACCGGGCGACGTCGACGTCGCGTTCACGGACTACGAGGCCTGGCTCGCCGAGAGCTGGCGGCACCCGCTGCTCGACCGTGAACTGACCACGGTCGTGGTCGTCGACGGCCGCCCGGCCGCCTTCAGCGTCGCCTACACCGACGGCGCCCGGTACGCGACCGCGATGACGGGCACGGTCCGCGCCCGGCGCGGCCGGGGCCTGGCCAAGCTCGCCAAGACCGACTCCCTGCACCGGGCCCGCGCGGCCGGGTACACGGAGGCGCTCACCGGCAACGACAGCGACAACGGCCCGATGCTCGCGATCAACGCAGGGCTCGGGTACGAGATCTGCGCGACGGAGGTGCGCCATGTCCGCGAACTCGGCTGAACCGCCCACCGAGGTGGACGTGATCCTGGTCAAGGCCGGCCGCACGAAGATCCGGTACCCGGCCGCGCTGCTGCACGACGACGGCACCCGCCTCGCCGTCCGCGCCCCCTGGGCCGGTGACGGCGTGCGCGACTTCGGCTTCGTGCGCTTCGAGGCCGGGGACGTCTTCACCGAGTACTACTGGCGCGACCGGTGGTACGCGGTGAAGGAGGTCCGCACGGCGGCCGGTGCGCTGAAGGGCTGGTACTGCGACATCACCCGCCCCGCCGTCCTGACCGGCACCCACCTGGTCGTCGAGGACCTCGACCTGGACCTGTGGCGCTCGGCCGACGGCACGGACGTACGACGCCTCGACGAGGACGAGTTCACCGCGAGCGGCCTCCCCACCCGCGACCCCGAGGCCGCAGCCGCCGCCCTGTCCGCACTGACCACCTTGGAACACCTGGCCCGCGGAGACGGCTTTCCCGCCTTGCTGCGATAGCCGCCGCCCGGCTCACCGGCATGTCAACCCCGGCACCCTGCGTGCCCGTTCCGTCACTGTTTCCAGTCATGTGCTCAGGGTGACACCCGTCGCTGACAACGGAGTCGGGGCGGGGCGACGTGAGAACCGCCACTGACAGGGAGGCTTCGATGAGTGAGTCTCGGGGAAAGGGTCTACCTCCGTGAGAACGCGGAACCCGGTGGATCCGTAAGGAGGCAGCCATGCGCCGTCTGACCGTGCAGAAGCCCCTGAAGAAGACCGACGCCCGCCGAGTCCGCGAGGAAGCGGACGAGCGTCCCTCGGGGCGGCCGGAGGTCCGCAAGGACGTCGCGCGCACGTGGTGGCCGGAGGGCTGAGCGGGCGGGCCGCCTCATGAGACGCGTCGGAGCAGCCGCTTGCGGTAGTGGACGCGGTCGTAGGGCCCGTCCGTACGGCGTTCCACGACCTCGTACCCGTACCTCGGGTAGATCTCCTGGTTCTCCCACATCGTCGCGTGTGTGTAGAGCCTGACCTCGGGCAGGCCCAGCGCACGCGCGCGTGCGTCCACGAACCGCAGCAACCGCCGTCCCACGCCCCTGCCGTGCACGTCGGGGTGGACGGCGACGCTGTCGAGGAACAGGTGGTCCGCGTACGCCTGGACGACGACGGCCCCCACGAGTCCCGCGAGTTCCGCGGGGCCCGTGCCGGGCTCGTCGGCGACGAACACCTTTCCCGCCGCCACGTTCGCCGCGTGGTCCGCCTCCATGGGCTGCGGCGCCCTCCCGATGCGCGCGACGTAGGGGCGGTACGCGGCGTCGGTCACGGCCTTCAGGGCAGGTACGTCCGAGGTCTTCGCCGGCCGGATCCGCTGTCGTTCCATGCCGTGAACGGTAGCTACCTGAGCCCAGCCTGAGCACTCCCTTAACGCGACCATAAGGATCTCCGTCACCCGCCTCCAGCAGGCGGTTCCGCGGTCTCTTCGGGCTAGCTTGCTGGTCGACCCCACGGGTTCCGGCCCGAGTTCCCCCAGTCCCCAGTGACCGTTCCGAGGAGTTCCCATGCCCGCATCGTCCGTGTCCCGCAGGGCCGCCGCCGTCGCCGTCGCAGGTCTCGCCCCGCTCGCCCTGACCACGCTGGCCGCGGCCCCCGCGGCGGCGCACGGCTCGATGGGCGACCCGGTCAGCCGGGTGTCGCAGTGCCACGCCGAGGGCCCCGAGAGCCCGCAGTCGGCCGCGTGCAAGGCCGCGGTCGCCGCGGGCGGCACCCAGGCGCTCTACGACTGGAACGGCATCCGCATCGGCAACGCCGCGGGCAAGCACCAGGAGCTGATCCCGGACGGCAAGCTGTGCAGTGCCAACGACCCGGCCTTCAAGGGCATGGACCTGGCCCGCGCGGACTGGCCCACGACCAGTGTGAGCAGCGGCTCGTACACCTTCAAGTACCGCGTGACGGCCCCGCACAAGGGCACCTTCAAGGTGTACATCACCAAGCCCGGCTACGACCCGTCGCAGCCGCTCGGCTGGGGCGACCTGGACCTGTCCGCCCCGGTGGCGACCTCCACCGACCCGGCCGCCGAGGGCGGCTTCTACACGTTCTCCGGCACGCTGCCCGAGCGCTCCGGCAAGCACCTGCTGTACGCGGTCTGGCAGCGTTCGGACAGCCCGGAGGCGTTCTACTCCTGCTCGGACGTGGCCTTCGGCGGCGACAGCGGCGGCGCTGCCGGTGGCGGTGACAGCGCCGCGTCCGGCGACACGAAGAGCGACCCGGCCGGTGGCGCCGCCCCGGCGCCCGAGGCGTCCGCGCCGTCGGAGGAGCAGCTCGCCGCCGCGGCCGAGAAGTCGACGATCGAGCACCACGGCCACGGCGACCAGGACGCGGAGACCACCACGGACCCGACGGACCCGGCCGCCGCCCCCGAGGAGGCGCCCGGCACGGCCGCCGCGGAGGCCGCCGAGCCCAACGAGGTCAAGGCCGCCGGCGGGAGCACCGAGAACCTCGCCGAGACCGGCGGGGACGGCACCACGCCCTACATCGCGGTCGGTGGCGCCGCCGCCCTGGCGCTCGGCGCGGCGGCCCTGTTCGCGTCGGTCCGCCGGCGCGCGGCGGCCGGTGGCCGGCACGGCCGCTGACGCGGGGCACCACAGGGACCACGGGGGCACGAGGGGAACGCGGGGCCCGTCCCGGCTCGGGCCGGACGGGCCCCGCGTGGCGTGCGCCCGCAGGATCGGAGGGAGTGGGCGGCGCGGGGCACGGCGGTGTTACGCCGCCAGCGATCCCGGCATCACCGCGCGGGGCCCGAACTTCGCTCGCGCGCGGTCCGCGACCTCCTCGATCCGGCGGACCTTCTCGTCCACGGGGTCGAAGGTGAGCTGGTGGGAGGCCTGTTCGGCGGGGGTGAGGCCCTCGGCGCGCAGGGTGAGGGAGCGGACCCGGGCGCGCTGGAGGCCGAGCGCCTCGTACATGTCGTACGCGGCCCGCGTCAGGGCCGCCGAGTGCGCGGTCGGCTCCTTCAGGGTGCGGCTGCGGGTGGTGCCCGACCGGTCGGCGTAGCGGACGGTCAGGGTGAGGGTGCGGCAGACCTTGTCCACGGCGCGCAGCCGGGCGCCCAGTTCCCCGGCGGCCGAGAGCAGGGCGCGGCGGTGGCGGTCGGGGTCGAGTTCGTCGCGTCCGAAGGGGCGGTCGGCGGCCAGCGACCGGGAGACGCCGTTGGGGACGACCCGGCCGCGGTCGACGCCCTGGGCCCTCTCGTGCAGCTCGCGGCCGGTCTTCGCACCGACCAGGCGCTGGAGCGTGGACAGCGGCGCGGCGGCGACCCGGCCGAGGGTGTCGAGGCCGTACTCGCACAGCGTGCGGGCGGTCGCGGTGCCGACGCCGGGCAGCGCGGCGACGGGCCGGCCGGCGAGGAACTCGCGCTCCCCGCCGCCGGGCACCGCGCGGGTCAGTCCCGGCCGGGCGTCGCGCAGCGCCATGCGGGCCAGCATCGGGCCGGGACCGGCGCCGATCACGCAGTCCACGCCGTACAGGGCGAGGGCGCGCACCCGGATCACCGAGGCCAGTTCCACGGCGTCGCGCCCGAAGTACCGCTCGGCGCCGCGCAGGTCGGCGAGCGCGCCGTCGGGCGGCAGCGCCTCGACGACCGGCGTGAACTCCTCGAGGAGCCCGAGCAGTTCGGGCAGGGCCGCCTCGCACATCGGCGGCAGCTGGAAACGTACGCAGAGGATCGTCATCCCGCACTCCCCGGACTCTGGTGCCACAACTTCCTTCCGACCGCGGGCCCTTCGCCCGCGGGGCGCAGGTCGGCCCAGGGGTGCATCTCGTACCCGGTGGACATGCGGATCCTCCGCTGCTCCATCGGGTCCTGGGCCGCGGAGCCGGCCGGCGCGGGACGTCCGTCCGAGCCGGCGAGGCGGCGGCGCGCCGGACCGCCCTCGGGGTCGTCGCCCTCCTGGCTCCCGCCCGCCGCGGCCAGCCGGGCGGCGACGCCCTCCAGGCCCTCCTCCCGGCGCACTTCCAGCAGGTCGGCGAGGTTCCAGGCGGCGGAGCCGACCACGCTGAAACTGCGCGGGCCGCGCCGCTGCACCACCCCGCGCACCAGCAGCAGCCAGGAGTGGAAGACGGTGTGCGCGCAGGCGTCGTGGGAGTCGTCGAAGAAGGCGAGGTCGACCAGGCCCGTGCCGTCGTCGAGGGTGGAGAAGATGACGCGGCGGCCGGAGCGGATCGGCGGTGTCTGGGTGGCCGCCTTGGCGCCCGCGACCAGCACCGTCTCCCCGTGCCGGGCCTCGCGCAGCCGCTTGGCCGACACCACGCCCAGCTCGCGCAGGAAGGTGCGGTGGTCGTCCATCAGGTTGCGCGAGGCGTCCATGGAGAGCACGCCCAGTTCGGCGCTGAGCCTCTCCGCCGAGGTGAGGTCGGGCAGTCCGGCGGGGGCGGTCTTCCGTCCGCCGGACAGCGGGAGTTGGTCGCCGCGTCCGCCCCGGGCGCCGCGGTGCAGCTCGGTCAGGTGCAGTTGCAGGTCGCGTCGGTTGGCGCCGAACGCGTCCAGCGCGCCGACCTGGGCGAGCCGTCCGGCCAGCGGCCTGCTGGGGCGGGCCCGTTCCCAGAAGTCGAGCAGGGAGGCGTAGGGCTGCCCCTCGGCGATCCGTTCCGCCTCGGCCTCGCTGATGCCGTGCACGTCGGAGAGGGCGAGGCGCAGGCCCCAGACCGTCCCCTTGGAACGCCGCGCCTCGGACACCAGTTCGATCCTGTGTGCGACCCCCGACGCGTTCACGTCCAACGGCAGGATCGGCACCCCGCGCCGCCGCGCGTCCGCGAGGAGCAGCCGCTTGGGATACATGCCGGGGTCGTGGGTGAGCAGGCCCGCGTAGAAGGCGGCCGGGTGGTGGACCTTCAGCCACGCCGACTGGTACGTCGGCACCGCGAAGGCGACGGCGTGCGCCTTGCAGAAGCCGTAGCTGCCGAAGGCCTCGACGATCCCCCAGGTTCGCTGAATCGTTTCTGCGTCGTATCCCCTCGCCGCCGCGTGCTGGGCGAACCACACCTTGATCCGCCCCTGCGACTCCGGGTCGGAGAGGCCGCGCCGCACCCGGTCGGCCTCTCCGCGTCCGCAGCCGGTCATGATGGCGACGATGTCGATGATCTGCTCGTGGAAGACGACGACCCCGTAGGTGCTCTCCAGCGGCTCCGCCAGATCCTCGTGCGGGTGGCGCACCGGCGCCCGTCCGTGCCGGGCCTCGATGAACGGCCGCACCATGTCGGCGGCGACCGGGCCGGGCCGGAAGAGCGAGATGTCGACCACGAGGTCGTGGAAGGTCGACGGCTGGAGCCGACCCACCAGGTCCCGCTGGCCCGGCGACTCGATCTGGAAGCAGCCCAGCGTCTCGGCGGAGCGGATCATCCGGTACGTCGCCGGGTCGTCCTCCGGTACGGCGTCCAGGTCGACCCGCTCCCCCGTCGCCCGCTCCACCTCGGCGACCGCGTGCGCCATCGCCGACTGCATCCGCACGCCGAGCACGTCCAGCTTGAGCAGCCCGAGGTCCTCCACGTCGTCCTTGTCGAACTGGGCCATCGGAAAGCCCTCGCCGCTGGTCGGCACGACCGGCGTACGGGAGAGCAGGGAGGCGTCGGAGAGCAGGACTCCGCAGGGGTGCATGGCGACACCGCGCGGGAGGGCGTCCAGGCCCTCGACCAGGTCCCAGAGCCTGCCGTACCGCCCGCCTTCCCGCCCTTCCCGCCGGGTCTCCTCCGCGAGTTCCCGCAGCTCGGGCAGTTCCTCCAGCGCCGCGCGGGCGTCGCGGGCGCGGATGTGCGGGAAGGACTTGGCGACCCGGTCGATCTCGGCCGGGTCCATGGACAGGGCGGCACCCACGTCGCGGATGGCGTGGCGCACCCGGTAGGTCTCCGGCATGGCGACCGTGGCGACCCGCTCGGTGCCGAACCGGCCGATGATCGCGCGGTAGACCTCCAGGCGGCGCGCGGACTCCACGTCGATGTCGATGTCGGGCAGGACCACCCGCTCCTTGGACAGGAACCGCTCCATCAGCAGCCCGTGCTCGACCGGGTCGGCGTGGGCGATGCCGAGGAGGTGGTTGACGAGCGAGCCCGCGCCCGAGCCGCGCGCGGCGACCCGGACGCCCATGTGCCGTACGTCGTCCACGACCTGGGCGACGGTGAGGAAGTACGAGGCGAAGCCGTGGTGGGCGATGATGTCCAGCTCGCGGTGCATCCGCTCCCAGTACGCGCGGCGGCCCGGCCGCCGGTCGTAGCCGCGCCGCACCATGCCCGCCGCCGCCCGGGAGGCGAGCGCCCGCTGGGCGGTGCGGCGCCCGGCGCCGACGAGGTGCGGTTCGGGGAAGTGGACGGCGCCCATGCCGAGGTCGTCCTCGGGGTCGACCAGGCACTCGGCGGCCGTGGCCCGCGTCTGCTCCAGCAGGCGGTCGGCGGTGTCGCGCCGGAAGCCCGCGGACTCGACGATCCGCTCGGCGGCGTGCCGCATGGCGCCGGCGTCCTTGAGCCAGGCCTCGCCGGAGTCCAGTTCCCCGGTGACGTCGATCGGGACGAGGCGGCGGGCGGCGTCCAGCACGTCGGCGACCCGGCCCTGGCCGGGGTCGGCGTAGCGGACGGCGTTGGAGAGCACCGGCCGGACACCCTGCTCGGCAGCGAACCCGACGGTGCGGGAGGCCAGGCGCAGGGAGCCGGGACCGGTGCCGGTGCGGCCGTGCCAGACGGCCTCCAGGCGCAGGGCGTCGCCGTAGACCTCCCGCCAGGGGGCGAGGAGCCGCGCCGCGCGGTCGGGGCGGCCGGCGGCGAGGGCGCGGCCGACGTCGGAGCCGGGGCCGAGCAGGACGGTCAGACCGTCGGCGTGGTTGTCGGCCCAGGACAGCAGCGGGGTGCCCTCGGCCGTGTGGGCGGCGGAGACGAGGCGGCACAGGCCGGCCCAGCCGCGGGCGCCGTCGCGGGCGAGGTAGGTCACCCGCGGGGCCGACTCGTCGACGAAGGCACCTCCGCGCGCGGGGGCACGGCGCCGGTCCCGGCGTACGGACGTCTCCGTGCGGTCGGCGGCCCCGGACTCGGACGCGGCCACCGCCAGCTCCGCGCCGAACAGCGGCCGGACGCCCGCCCCGGCGCAGGCCTTGGCGAAGCGGACCGCGCCCGCGAGGGTGTCGCGGTCGGTGAGGGCGAGGGCGTCCATACCCCGTTCGACGGCCCGCTCGGCCAGCCGCTCCGGATGGGAGGCGCCGTAGCGGGCGGAGAACCCGGAGACGGTGTGCAGATGCGTGAAACCCGGCATCACGCACCTCCCGACTCATGAACCACGACGCCTTATCGAACGTCTGTTCCCAACTACCTCACCCCCACCATAGACCAAATTTCGAATACGTGTGCGACATCCGTTCGGCCCTGTCCCACCTGCGCAAACACCCGTCGACCCGGACCGTGGGGACATGTCACACACCCCGGTCGCCGACCGTCGCAGCGGCTCCTTCCTCGACGAGGTGAAGGACGCCGTCACCCTGCGGGCCACCCTGCTCGTGATCGGTGTGCTCGCGCTCCAGCTGCTGTTCATCGCCTCCTACGTGGGCGCGCTGCACGACCCGAGGCCGAGGGACGTGCCCTTCGGGGTGGTCGCGCCGGGGGCGGCGGCCGAGCAGACGGCGGGCCGGCTGGAGCGGCTGCCGGGCTCGCCGCTGGATCCGCGCACGGTGGCCGACGAGGCGAGCGCCCGGCGGCAGATCGAGAACCGGGAGATCGACGGCGCCCTGGTCGTCGACCCCTCCGGCCGCACCGACACCCTGCTGGTCGCCTCCGGCGGCGGCACCGTCCTCGCCACCACGCTGGAGGGCATCCTCGGCAGGGCGGAGCAGTCCGAGGGGCGCGCGACGCGGACCGTCGACGTGGCTCCGGCCTCCCCCCGCGACTTCGACGGGCTGTCGTCCTTCTACCTGGTCGTGGGCTGGTGCGTCGGCGGCTATCTGTGCGCCTCGATCCTGGCGATCAGCACCGGCGCCCGGCCGGCCAACCCGCGCCGCGCGGCGATCCGGCTCGTCGTGATGGCGCTGGTCGCGATCGCCGGCGGACTCGGCGGCGCGGTGATCGTCGGGCCGGTCCTGGGCGCGCTGCCCGGCAGCGTGGTGGACCTGTGGGGGCTGGGCGCGCTGATCACCTTCGCGGTGGGCGCCGCCACCCTCGCCCTCCAGGGCGTCTTCGGGGTCGTCGGCATCGGGCTGGCGATCCTGCTGGTGGTGATCGCGGGCAACCCGAGCGCGGGCGGCGCCTTCCCGCTGCCGCTGCTGCCGCCGTTCTGGCAGGCGATCGGCCCGGCGCTGCCGCCGGGCGCGGGCACCTGGGCGGCCCGCTCGATCGCCTACTTCAAGGCGAACGACGTGACCTTCTCCCTGCTGGTGCTGTGGGCGTGGGCGGTCGCGGGGACGGTGATCACGATGCTGGCGGCCGCGCTGCCGGGCGTACGGCGGGACAGGGAGCTGCCCGGGCGGACCGGCTGACCGCCCTGCGCACACGGAGGCGCCGACCCGCCGTACGCACGCGGAGACGCTGACTCGCCGTACGCGCCGTACGCACGCGGAAGTCCCGCCCCTCGCGCGCGGGACGGGACTTCACGGGTGTGCGGGTGGTGCGGGTGTCGCTCAGCCGATCTCCGTGCCGGTGGCCTCCAGGGCCTCCGTCACCGGCTGGAAGAAGGTCTCGCCACCGGCGCTGCAGTCACCGCTGCCGCCGGAGGTGAGGCCGATGGCCTGGTCGCCCGAGAAGAGCGAACCGCCGCTGTCGCCGGGCTCGGCGCAGACGTCGGTCTGGATCAGGCCGTTGACGATGTCGCCGTTGCCGTAGTTCACGGTGGCGTCCAGGCCGGTCACCGTGCCGTCGTGCACCTGCGTGGTGGAACCGCTGCGGGTCACTTCCTGGCCGACGGTGGCCTCGGAGGCGCCCGAGATGGCCTGCGAGGAACCGTCGTAGAGGTTCACCTCGCTCGGGTGGTCCACGTCGCCGGTGTACTTGACCAGGCCGTAGTCGTTGTCCGGGAAGCTGGACGACTCGTTCTCGCCGATGACGTTCCCGGAGGAGTCCGACCAGCTGGAGATGGACTCGGTGCAGTGGCCGGCGGTGATGAAGTACGGCTCGCCGCCCTTGGTCACGTTGAAGCCCAGCGAGCAGCGCCCGCCGCCTCCGGTGATGGCGTCGCCACCCGCGATGAAGGGCTTGTACTCGCCCTTGGTCCGCTTGAGCTCGGCCTTGGCGCCCAGTCCGTCGACGACCTTGGTCAGCTTGGCCAGCTCGGCCTTGGAGACCGTGCGGTCCGCGGTGACGACGACCTTGTTGGTGGTCGGGTCGGTCGCCCAGGACGTGCCCGGGATGGTCGCGTCGTCGGTGAGGGTGGTGCGCGCGCTCTTCAGGTCGGCGAGCGAGTTCTCGACGATTCTGGCCTTGGCGCCGGCCTCCTCGACGGTCTGCGCGGCGCTCTGGTCGAGCACGTTGACGACGAGGCTCTTGGCCTGGGCGTCGTAGTACGTGCCCGCGGCGTCGGTGCCGAGGTCGCCGATCAGCGTGGAGGCGAGCTTTCCGGCCGCCGTGACCGACAGGGTCTCGGGGGCGGAGGTCGGCTCGGACTCACTGGCGTTCGCAGTCTGGAAGGTGACTCCCGCCGCGACGAGTGCGGTGATGCCCGCACCTACGACTGCTGCACGTCGCCTGGGTATGCGTCGGTGCTTCAACTCACGTCCTCCTGTGGGGGGTCGGTCCGAGAGGTTGTGGGGACCTCGCGAACCGGAAGGCTGGTTGACGAGCGCTAACTCTTCCGATTCCACAGGGAGCACACAAGGTCGACTTCAGGACGTGCGCACGACAACTCCAGCGCGGTCACACGTCCTTCACCACTCATGTCCCTTCCAGCGGGATTCGCGTCGCGGACGCACCAGCAAACGCTACGAGCGAGTAACCGAGGTCCGGCCGACGGGGACATGCCCTGTCCTGAATTCACCTCTTGCGGACCTGGCCCTCTACGTGCGTCTACGCGCGCTGGTGGCGTCGCGACCCGAACACACGACCCGAACACGCGGACCGGACACGCGACCCGAGCACGGTCGCACGCGGACCGAACACGGGAGAGCCCCCGCACCGTTCGGTGCGGGGGCTCCACGCGCTGCCGGCTGCGCGTGCCGTGCGTACTGCGCTTGCTCTACGCGCGTGCTCTACGCGCGTGCCATGCGTGCGTGCTGTGCCTGCGTACCTGCGTGCCGGGGACGACTAGTAGACGCTGACGCCGTAGGCGCTCAGGGCCTCCGTCACCGGCTGGAAGAACGTCGTACCGCCGGAGGAGCAGTTGCCGCTGCCGCCGGAGGTCAGACCGTACGCGGTGCCGTTGCTGCCGTAGAGCGGGCCGCCGGAGTCGCCGCCCTCGGCGCAGACGTTGGTCTGGATCAGCCCGGAGACTATGTCGCCGCTGCCGTAGTTGACCGTGGCGTTCAGGGCGGTGACCCGGCCGCTGTGGGTACCGCTGGTGGAGCCGTCACGGATGACGGTGGTGCCCACGCTCGGGGTGGCCGCGCGGGTGATGTCCACGCCGTTGGCGGTGCCGGGCCGGGAGACGGAGCCGGTGTACTGCACGATGCCGTAGTCGTTGCCGGGGAAGCTGGAGCCCGCCGTCTGGCCGATGACGGTGCCGCCGGAGCTGGAGCGCCAGGCGCCGGCGCCGTCGGTGCAGTGACCGGCGGTCAGGAAGTACTCGGCGCCGCTGCTGGTGCGGACGTTGAAGCCGAGGGAGCAGCGCCAGCTGCTCGCGTAGATGGCGTCGCCGCCCTGGATGAGCTTGTTGAGCTTGCCGGGGGTGCGCTTGATCGTGAGCGCGTCGGACTTGTCGCCCGCCTGCTCCTTGATCTTCGCGATCTCGGCCTGGGAGACCGTGCTGTCCACGGTGACGAGCACCTGGCCGGACTCGCTGTCGACGGCCCAGGCGGTGCCCGGGACGTCGGCCTGGAGCACAGCGCCGCTGGCGCTGCTCAGTTCCGCGGCACTGAAGGTGGCCGGGGTGGATGCCGCGTTGGCGCTGGGGATCGCCACGGCGGCGGCGGCCACGAGGCCGGTGGATACGGCGATCAGCCGAGTCCGTCTCGTGATGCCGCTTCGGGGGGTGGTGCGCTTGATCCTCACTTTTCGTTCCTCCACAGGGGAAGTCGGGGGCCCCTCGTGTGGGGTCGGGGCCCGTGAGGCGCAGCCAGGGACGGACCTCCGGGTTCCGGATACGTCGTGCCCCTGACAAGCGCTGAGGTTGGAGTATTCGGCCGAACGACCGGTCGGCGCAAGGGTGCCTTTCGGCCGTCACCCCGGGGGCGGCTTCCGCCAACCCCCGCCGGACCTCAGCGCAGTTCCCGCTCCCCCGCCTCCACGCGGACCGCCAGGGTGTTGCCCGGTGGCGGGAAGGGGCAGACGAAGTGGTCGGCGAACGCACACGGCGGCAGCAGCGCGCGGTTGAGGTCGACCGTCGTACGGCCCCCGGCGTCGGGCGCGGCCGGGCGCAGGAACCGGAAGCGGTAACTGGTGCTCCCGCTGGTGGCGTCGGCGAAGACCGCCCACAGCGAGCCGTCGTGCTCGACGCTCACCTGGAGTGTGTGCGTCCGGCCGTCGAGTGCGAAGGCCAGCTCCCCGCCGAGCGCCAGCCCGCGCTCGCGCCCGTCCGCGTTCGGCACCCGCACACTGCGCCGCCCGGTGTCGTACGGGGTGAAGCGGCCCGGCACCGACCAGCGCGGATCGTACGGCGTGGCCGCGACACCGCGGAACGCCCGCCGTGCGGGGGCGGCCGGGTCGAAGTCCCGTACGCCCCACAGGTCCTCGCGGACCAGGACGACCAGCCGCCGCTCGCCGTGGGCCACCCGGGCCTCGCCCGGCCCCGGGTCGGCCGTGAGCCGCGCCTCGCCGTCGAGGGGGCGCCCGTCCACGGTGAGGCCGTCCGCCGGACCTGCGCTCAGCAGCACCGCGTCGCCGGCCGCCGTCCACCGCCCGGGGGCGTCGGGGAGCCGCCCGTCGGGGTGGTCCGCCAGCCAGTGCGTGCCGGTCAGCGCGAGCGGCCCGTAGGGCGCCGAGACCGCGGCGACACGCTGCTCGTGCCAGCGCTTCCACGCGCCGGATGCGTCGTTCTCGCCGTCGGATGCGTCGCTCGTCATGGCTCAACCCTTCCACACCGGCTCGGCCAGACCGAGGTGCGCACGCAGGGTGGCGCCCTCGTACGCGGTACGGAACGCGCCCCGCTCCTGCAGCAGCGGGACCACCCGGTCCACGAACTCGTCCAGGCCGCCCGGGGCCGGATGCGGTACGAGGACGAAACCGTCGGCGGCGTCCCGCGCCACGGACTCCGCCAGTTCGGCGGCGACCGACTCGGGCGTGCCGACGAAGGACTGCCGGGCGCCCGCCTCGAACACGGTCTGCCGGATGGACAGCCCCCGCTCCCGCGCCAGGGCCCGCCACTTCTCGGCGGTCGCGACGCGGTCGCCGTGCCGGGCGCGGCCCGGGCCGAGCCGCGGGTCCGGCACCGGGTCGATGTCGGGCAGCGGGCCGTCGGGGTCGTGTCCGGAGAGGTCGACGCCCCAGATCCGCTCCAGCGCCAGCAGCGCGGTCTGCGGGGAGACCTGCTGCCACCGGATCTCCTCGGCCCGTTCGTGCGCCTCGGCGGCACTGTCCCCGAGGACGACGGCGGCATTGGCCATGATCTTGAGATCGCCGGGACCGCGGCCGTACTTCGCCAGGCGGCGCTTCACGTCCGCGTAGAAGGCGCGGCCGGCTTCCGGACAGCCCCCGGCCCACCGGCCGGAGAGGAGCACGTCGGCCGAGGACGCGGCGAACTCCCGGCCCTCCTCGGAGTCGCCCGCCCGGACGACCACCGGGTGCCCCTGCGGGCAGCGGGGCAGGGTGAACTCCCCCGCGACGTCGAAGTGCCGCCCCTGGTGGGTGAAGGGGCGGGGCGTGCCGTCGGGGGTCCAGGAGTCCCACAGTTCCCGGGCTGCGGCGACGAACTCGGCGGCGCGGGTGTACCGGTCGGCCCGGTCGAGGTGGCCGCCGCGCCGGAAGTTCTCGCCGGTGCGGGCGTCGGAGGAGGTCCGCACGTGCCAGGCGGCCCGGCCGCCGCTGAGGTGGTCCAGGGTGGCGAGCCGGCGGGCGAGTTCGTAGGGCTCGTGGAAGGTGGCGTCGGCCGTGGCGGCGAGCCCGAGGCGGTCGGTGACGGTGGCGAGCGCGTTCAGCACGGTCAGGGGCTCGGGGCGGCCGACCACGTCCGGGTCGCGGATGCGGCCCCTCTGCTCGGGCAGCCGGAGCCCCTCGTCGAGGAGTAAGAAGTCGAACAGGCCGCGTTCGGCGGTGCGGGCGAGGCGCTCGAAGGAGGCGAAGTCGCTCGGCGAGCGCGAGCCCGAGCGCGGATCCGTCCGGACGGTGTCGGTCCGGACGGTGTCGGTCCGGACGATGGTGCCGTCGACTGCGGAGAGGTGCGCGGCGAGGTGCATCGGCCTGGTTCGGCCCGGCGTCGTGTGCCTCGGCGTCGGGTGGCCCGGCTTCGGATGGCCCGGCGTCGTGTGCCCCGGCTTCGGCTGCCCCGGTTTCGGTCCCGTCATGACGCTCCCTGCGCGACGGCGGCGTACTGGTTGGCGGGCCGGGCCAGGTCCAGGTGGTCCCGGAGCGTGCTGCCCGGGTAGAACGTGCGGAACAGTCCCCGGTGCTGGAGCAGGGACACGGTGCCGTTGACGAGGCGTTCCAGGTCGCGGCGCGGCTCGACCGGGGCGAGGTGGAAGCCGTCGACGGTGCCCTCCCGGTGCCAGGCGGTGATCAGTTCGGCCAGGTCGACGGGGCCGCCCCGGTACAGCGGGCCGCGCGGGGTGGGGCGGGGGCCGCCCCCGCCGTGACCGGGGGCGGCCGCGTACTCGCCGTCCCCGAGGTCGACGTCGAGGGCGGCGAGGACCCGCAGGTCGTCCGGGTTCCGGCCGTGCGCCGCGGCGGACGCCCGCAGTTCGGCCCGCGCCTCGGCGGCCTGGGCGGGGTGCGCGGTGCGGACGAGGACCACGTCGGCGTACCGGGCCGCGACCGCGCGCGCGGGCCGCGCGGTGGCGTCGACGAGGCGTACGGGATGCCCCTGCGGAGGCCGCGGCAGGACCGAGGGGCCCCTGACCGAGAACGCCGAGCCGGTGAAGTCGACGCGGTGCAGCTTGGCCCGGTCGACGAGGCGGCCGGTGGCCGCGTCCCGTGTCCCGGCGCCGTCCTCCCAGCTGTCCCACAGGCGCGCCGCCACGTCGGCGGTCTCGCCGGCCTCCCGCCACAGCGCGTCGGCGGGCGCGGCGGGCCGGCGGCCGAAGAGGCGGGCCTCGGCCTCGGTGGCGGACACCTCGATCCGCCAGCCGGCCCGGCCGCGGCTGATCCAGTCGAGGGTGGCCACGGCGGCCTGGACGTGGAAGGGCTCGGTGTGGGTGGTGGTGACGGTGGGGACCAGGCCGATGCGCCGCGTGGCGGGTGCCACCCTGGACAGGACGGCGAGCGCGTCGGGGCCGGGGCGGGCGAGGCCGTCGTCCGCGGTGACGAAGTCGAGCGCGCCGCGTTCGGCGAGCCGCGCGGCCGCGAGGTACTCGCCGGCGTCGTACACCGACCGCTGGTCGAGCGCGGCGGCCAGGTGCAGTCGCCGCCGGCCGGTGAAGGGGGGCGCGGGGGTCATGGGCGGGCCGTCCTCTTTCTCTCTCGAAGCACCCTGGGCTTCCCTTTCAGAGCACCTTGGAGAGGAACGCCCGGGTGCGTTCGTGCCGCGGGCGGTCCAGTACGTCGCCGGGCGGGCCCTGTTCGACGATGCGTCCGTCGTCCATGAAGACCACCGTGTCGGCGACCTCGCGGGCGAAGCCGATCTCGTGCGTGACGACGATCATGGTGGTGCCCTGCCGGGCCAGGTCCTTGATGACGTCGAGGACCTCGCCGACCAGCTCGGGGTCGAGCGCGGACGTGGGCTCGTCGAACAGCAGCAGCCTCGGCCGGAGCGCGAGCGCCCGCGCGATGGCCACCCGCTGCTGCTGTCCGCCGGACAGGTGGCGCGGATAGGCGCTCGCCCTGTCCGCGAGCCCCACCCGCTCCAGCAGCCGGCGGGCCGCCTCGACGGCCTCGCGGCGCGGGCGGCCGAGCGCGGAGACCGGCGCCTCGGTGATGTTCTCCAGCACGGTCAGGTGCGGGAAGAGGTGGAAGTTCTGGAAGACGAAGCCGATCCGGGTGCGCTGCTTGAGCACCTCGCGCTCGGGCAGTTCGCGCAGCCGGTCGCCGGTGCGCCGGTAGCCGACGAGGGCACCGTCCACGCGATCGTCCCCCGGTCCACCTTCTCCAGGTGGTTGACGGTGCGCAGCAGCGTCGACTTGCCGGAACCGGAGGGGCCGAGGACCACGGTCACCTCGCCGGTGCGCACGGTGAGGTCGATGCCCTTGAGCACCTCCAGCGGTCCGAAGCTCTTGTGGACGGACCGGATGTCGACCATGACGCCGGTCGAACCGTTCGGGACGCTCATCGCGAGGACTCCTCCAGCAGGGGGCGGTGCGGTGCCGCGGACTCTCCGGGCGCCCGCAGGAAGGTCAGTACGGCCCGTGCGGTGGCGTCGTTCTGCCGGAACGCGACGCCGCCGGTACGGGGCCGGGTGAACGCGCCCGAGCCGCGCGCGTCGGTGTGCGGGCCGAGCGCGAACCGGCGCGGGTGCGGCCGCCCGTCCCGGTCGAGGACCCGCCCGTCGGTCCGGTCCACGGCCAGCAGCCCGTCCGGCGTCGCCGCGGCGCCGTCGGCGTGCAGCGCGCGCAGCAGCGGGTCGCGGGTCCGCTCGACGGTGGGGTACGGCAGCCGCGCCTCGACCAGGGTCCGCGCCTCCACGACCGTGTCCGGCACTCCGGCGCTCCTCGCCCGGAACACCCCGTCCTCCGCGGTGACCGACAGGCCGGCGCCGAGGAAGCGCACCACCCCGGCGCGGGACAGCGCGAGCAGTTGCCGCAGGCGGGGTCCCGGCGGCCCGGAGGCGAGGTAGCTGAAGAAGCCGTGCCACCAGCCGCCGATGTCGCCGAGTCGGACCAGTTGCCCGTAGACGGAGAGCAGGGCGAGGAAGACGGCCAGGTCGGGGCTGTGGGCGGGGTCGTGGCGGCGCCGCAGGTCCGCCTCGACGTACCGGCGCAGCCCTTCCTGGAGTTCCTCGGGCGAGCCGTACCGGATCCCGTCGAGGGGGCGGTCGAGCGCGGCGAGGTCCAGCCGGTCGGCCGGGTCGGGCACGGTTGCGGCGACGAGGACGGCCCGCTCGTCGGGACCTGCGGTGGCGTACCGCGCCTCGAAGGCCGCCCAGTCGCCGGTCACCCGCTCGGGGTGGGCGGTGAACAGGCGGTGGTAGTGGGCGAAGCCCAGCTCCTTCTCGACCAGCGGCCACACGTCCCGGCGGAAGTCGAAGCCGTCCGGCCGGGCGAGGAGCGCCTCGGTCTCGGCGGGCCCGAAGAACCTCGGCAGCGGGGGCCGGTCGCCGGTCCAGTCGTAGCCGATCTTGGCGTGGTACGGCACGCCGCGCCGGGAGCCGACGTACAGGACCGGCTCCCGTCCGGAGGGCACGTACGTGTCGCCGTCGTACCGGCCGCCCCTGCCCTCGGTCAGCAGCGCCATCAGGTCGACGAAGGCCAGCCCGAGGCCGCGCACGAGGACCGGCTCACCGGGCCGCAGCCGGGACAGGTCGCTGTCGGCGGTGAAGTCCGGCGGGAGGTGGACCAGGCCGTGCTCGCGGGCGTACGCGGACAGCTCCCGCTGCTCGTCGTCGGGTTCGGCGTCGAGGTGGCCGAGGGTGAGGACGACCAGGTCGGCGAGGAGGGGCTGCTCGCGGCCCTGGAGCCACACCCGCTGGCGTCCGCCGGGCGGGCCGTCGACGCGCACCGCGTGGCGCGCGTGGTGGTGCACGACGACGTCCGCGGGCAGCTGCGCCACGGCGCGCTCGTACACCCAGCGCAGGTAGGCGCCCTGGACCGGGCGTTCGGCGAAGGTGCTGCCGTCCAGGCCCGCCCACTCGTGCAGGGTGGGTCCGGGCCGTACCGGGCCGGCCATCTCGACCGTGTCGTCGGTGAACATGGTGACGTCCTCGGCGTGCGAGTTCATCCACAGCAGCGGCGACTGCTCCGCGCGCCATATGCGCCCGGGGCCCGGCGGGTGCGGGTCCACGAGGTGGATGTCGAGACCGGAGCCGCAGTACAGCTCGGGGGCGTTGGCGGCGAGGCGCTCCAGCAGTCCGGTGCCGCGCGGCCCGGCGCCGACGACGACCAGCGCGGGACGGTCGCCGGGCGCTGGGCGGTCGCCCGGTGCGGGGCGGTCGCCGGGCGCTGGGCGGCTCATCGGGTGCGCTCCGTGCCGCGGGCGTAGTGCTTCTCGACGTAGTGCTGGCCGATGCCGAGCAGCGAGGTGACGACGGTGTACCAGACGGTGGCCACCATCAGCAGCGGGATGACCTGGTAGGTGCGGTGGTAGACGAGCTGCACGGAGTAGAGCAGGTCCTGCACGGCGATGACGCTCACGATGGAGGTGCCCTTGAGGGTGCCGATCAGCATGTTCCCGGCCGGCGGCACGATGGAGCGCATGGCCTGCGGGAGCACGATCCGCCGCCAGCGGCGCCACCGGCTCAGCCCGAGCGCCTGCGCCGCCTCGATCTGGCCGCGGTCCACGGCGAGGATGCCGCCGCGCACCACCTCGGCGGCGTACGCGGCCTCGTGCAGGGTGAGGCCGATGACCGCGACGGTGACCGGGCCGAGCAGGTCGACGGTCTTCACGCCGAGGATCTGCGGGTAGAGGGCGCCGATGTTGAACCACAGCAGCAGCTGCACCAGGATCGGTATCGACCGGAACAGCCACACGTACCCCCAGCTCACCGCGCGGAGCACGGGATTGGCCGAGAGCCGGAACGCGGCGAGCAGCGTGCCGAGCGCGAAGCCGAGGACCATGACGACGGCGGTCAGCCACAGGGTGAGCCACAGGCCCCGCAGGACGGCGTCCGAGGTGAAGTAGTCCGCGACGACGCCCCACTGGAACGCGTCGTTGCGCAGCACGGAGTTGACGGCGAGACCGAGGAGGACCAGGACTACGGCGGCGGCCGTCCACTGGCCGAGGCGGCGCTGCGGGACGATCCGCGGGAGGTCCGGGCCGTCCGGGGTCTCCGGTACGGCGGCGGACTGGGCGAGGGTGTCGGAGGACATGCGAAGGCTCCGTGACATCGAGTCAGTCGGACACGGTGGGTGGTGCCTTCACACGGCCGAGCCCCTCAGCAAGGCCGTCCACCGAGAGTACGGGGGCGCTTCGCCCCGCTGTCAAGGCTGTCCACACTGTGAGCAGCACGTCTCAGGTCGTTGACGCGGAACCGGATGCCTGTTCCACTTGGCCCATGCATCCACAGCAGTGGCTGGTCACGCGCTCCCACATCGACTTCGGTCGAGTGTGGTCCTGTTCCTGTTGAGCCGACCTCGCCGCCTGCCCTGACCGACTGACCCGTCGGGCCTTCGGGTTCCCGCCCTTCTCCGGTCACCCGCCTCTCCGGCCACCCGTGCATCAGGTCACCCGTGCATCAGGTCGCCGGTCTCTCCCACTCCGCCCCGCGCCCTGTCCCGCGCCGCCTTCACACGCGCCCTCCCCTCGCGCCGTTCCCTGCTTCCGGCCTCAGGAGACCCCTGACCATGCGTACGCCCGCGCGTGCCCGAAAAAGGCTCTTCGCGCCCTCCGCCCTCCTCGTCTCGGCGGCCCTCCTGCTCACCGCCTGCGGCTCCGGCGACCCCGCCGCGGACGCCGCGGGGGCGGCGGGCGGCCCCGACGCGATCCCGACCACGGACGTCGTCTCCGGCATCGGCGAGAACGCGGACGCCGTGCGGCTGCTGCCGCCCGGCACCAAGGAACTCACCCTCGCGGTCAGTGTCGGCGGCAACCCGCCGGGCAACGCCTATCTGCCCGACGGCAAGACGCTGACCGGCCAGGACGTCGACTTCGCGCACGCCGTCGGCAACGCGCTCGGCATCTCGCTCAAGACCGAGCAGGCCTCCTTCGAGGCGGTCCTGCCCGCCCTGGACAGCGGCAAGTACGACATCGGCGCCAGCAACTTCGGGGTGACCGAGGAGCGGCGCAGGACCATCGACTTCGTCACCTACATCAACGACGGCCAGGGCTTCGCCGCCCGCGAGGACAGCGAGCTGTCCGAGGTCACCGACCTGAAGCAGCTGTGCGGCCTGAAGGTGGCGACCGGCGCCGGCACCACCTTCGAGGCGACCCTGGAGGAGAGTCGGCACCTGTGCACGGACGCGGGCGACGAGGCCTACTCCGTGCAGACCTACAGCGAGCCGGGCGCGCTGTGGTCATCGCTCCAGCAGGGCCGCAGCGACATCGTGATGTCCACGATCAACGGCCTGCGCTACGCGGTGGCCCACCAGCAGGGGCTGAAGTTCCTCAACGAGTTCCACCGCCTCGACGTCGGCTTCGCCCTCAAGAAGGGATCGAAGCTGGCACCCGCCCTCCAGGCGGCGGTGAACGGCCTGATCGCCGACGGGACGTACGCCCGCATCCTGAAGAAGTGGGACACGACGGAGTCGGCGATCGAGAAGTCCGAGATCTCACCCCCGGAACTGAAGGACTGACGACCCTGACGACCCTGACGACCCTGACGACGCCGGCAGCACCGCCGACCGCTCAGCAGCTGCACCCGCAGTCGCACCCGCTGCAGCCGTCGCAGCAGCATCCGTCGCCGCAGTTGCTGCAGCAGTCGCAGCACTCGCAGCAGTCACCGCAGCTGCCGCAGTCGCAGTTGGTGCACAGGCCCTCCTTGCGCTGGCCGCTCCACGGGTCGTGGTAGGTGCCGCAGCACATCTGGCACGTGCAGGCCAGCCCGGCCCACACGGCGCACCCCGCGAGCAGCCCGCGACGGTTGCGGTGAGGCGGCTCCGGGGGCGGCGTCGGTCCGCCGGGGCCGCCGGGCGCACCCGGGGTGCCGGGCGCGCCGGGAGGGGCGTACGGATGGCTGCCGTGGGCGCACGACACGGTGCCGAACGCGCGGTTCACCGATTCATCCAGCTCGTGCACGAGCAGCCGGTGCACGAGCCGCCCGTCCCCGAACTCCGCCTCGCGCAGGGCGAGCCGCACCCCGTGCACGGCGTCGTCGGCGAGCCGCCGGGCCTCGGTGAGCGGGGTCCCGGTGGCGGTGAGCGGGTTCCAGGCGCCGGCCGCGGCGTCGGCCTCCCGGTCCTCCACGGCGTCCAGGAGGTGTGCGAGGCGGCCGAAGAGGCGCCCGGCCTCGGCGAGCGGCTCGGCGTTCTCCGGCCGTCCGGCGAGGTGCGCGGTGTGCGCGAAGGCGGCGGCGGTCGCGCTCTCGGTCGGCTCGGTGACGGCGAGCAGCGGTGTGCCGGGCCCCGCGAGCGCCTCGATGCCGCCCTGCCGGTCCACGGCGTCGACCAGGACGGCGGTGTCGAAGCCGACGGCACTTCCGCCGCGCGCGCCGGCCGCGTCCCAGCCGGTGGCGATCCGGCGGGCGGCGAGCGCCACCGGCCTGCGGGCCAGCAGGCCGTCCCCGTCGGCGACGTGGTCGCGCACCTTGGCCGAGGCCAGCACCAGCGAGACGGCCGCCGCGAGGCGGGCCCCCTCGCCGTGGGCGACGGACGCGGTGCGCATCCCGCGCAGCGGGCAGGGCCCGGCGGTGCGCCGTCCGCCGCCCGCGCCGCCCGGCGCGGCCTGAGCCTCCGTCAAAACCGATATGAGCAGCCCGTCATAGTTCGTCACAATCCGCGCGAACTGTCCGTGGTCCTTACGGAGCGCGAGGCACAACCCGCACAAATGCGCCATCCACTGGCTCGTGAGGCTCTCTCCGAGCCGGTGCCTGCATGGCCTGACGATTCCGAACACGACGCTCCCCCGTGGTTGGTACAACGCTGAGCTGCGGCATCGTAGCGACCATGACGTTCACCCGTACGCCCCCGGCCTCACCCGTACGCCGAAAAGAATCATATTTCACTCACAGTCAGCAGCCGTTTGGGATACGACCCTTGGGACACAAGGACTCTCGACGTATTGGCCGTGCACCAGTACCGTCACAAACCCCCTGCGCGGCGTCTATCCACTTGGCGCGACGTCCGCATCATGGATGACCATAGATGCGGAAGCACGAATGACCGCTGTGAGAGGAGGCGTCCATGGGATCGGTACGCAAGGCGAGTGCGTGGCTCGGCCTCGTCGACGACAACGATGACGAGCGTTACTACGACGACGACTACTCCGAGGGCAACGAGCCCGGCGACGCCTGGGTCACCGACCCGCGCGTCAAGGTGGCCTCGGACGTGGCCGAGGAGAAGGGCCGGCGCATCGCGACCGTCACCCCGGACAGCTTCCGGGACGCACGGTCCGTCGGCGAACTGTTCCGGGACGGGGTTCCGGTCATCATGAACCTGACGGCCATGGAGGGGGCCGACGCCAAGCGCGTGGTCGACTTCGCCGCCGGCCTGATCTTCGGCCTGCACGGTTCGATCGAGCGGGTCTCCACCCGGGTCTTCCTGCTCAGCCCGGCGGACACCCAGGTCATCAGCGGCGAACCCGCCGCGCACCGCTCCGACGGTTTCTTCAACCAGAGCTGAGGCGGGGCCGCACACCACGGCCCCGCCCCCGCCCGTTCGGGCTCCTACCGGAAGGCGTCAAGTCCGGTGAGTGCCTTGCCGAGCACCAGCTGGTGCATCTCGACGGTGCCCTCGTAGGTGAGCACCGACTCCAGGTTCGTCGCGTGCCGCATCACGGGGTATTCGAGGGAGATCCCGTTGGCGCCGAGGATCGTGCGGGCCGTACGGCAGATGTCGATGGCCTCGCGTACGTTGTTGAGCTTGCCGAAGCTGACCTGCTCGGGACGCAGGCGGCCGGCGTCCATGCGCCGCCCGAGGTGATGGGCGAGCAGGATCCCCTTGTGCAGTTCGACCGCCATGTCGGCGAGCTTGGCCTGGGTCAGCTGGAACCCGCCGATGGCCCGCCCGAACTGCTCCCGCGACTTCGCGTACTCCAGGGCCGCCTCGAAGGAACTGCGGGCCGCGCCCATCGAGCCCCAGACGATCCCGTAGCGGGCGTGCGAGAGACAGCTCAGCGGCCCGCGCAGCCCCCTCGCCTCCGGCAGCACGGCATCGGCGGGCAGCCGGACGTCGTCGAGGACGAGTTCGCTGGTGACGCTGGCCCGCAGGGACCACTTGTGCTTGATCTCGGGCGCGGAGAAGCCCGCGCTGTCGGTCGGGACCACGAACCCCCGGACACCTTCCTCGGTCTGCGCCCAGACGACGGCGACGCCGGCCACCGAGCCGTTGGTGATCCACATCTTGCGCCCGTTGAGCACCCAGTCCCCGCCCGCGTCCCGCTCGGCGTGCGTGCGCATATGGGCGGGGTCGGACCCGTGGTCGGGCTCGGTGAGTCCGAAGCAGCCGATGACCTCGCCGGCGGCCATGGGCGGCAGCCAGCGCTGCTTCTGCTCCTCGCTGCCGAAGCGGTGGAGGGCGTACATCGCGAGGGAGCCCTGCACGGAGACGAGGGAGCGGATGCCGGAGTCGGCCGCCTCCAGCTCCAGGCAGGCGAGGCCGTACTGCACGGCGCTCGCACCGGCGCAGCCGTAGCCCTGCAGGGACATGCCGAGCGCGCCGAGGGAGCCGAGCTCGCGCGCCAGGTCCCGGATGCCGGGCAGCTCGCCCTTCTCGTACCAGTCCGCGACGTACGGCAGCACGCGGTCCGCGGCCCAGTCCCGCACGGTGCCCCGGACCGCCAGGTCCTCCGGTTCGAGCAGGTCGTCGAGGCCGAGGGGGTCGGCGGGGTCGAACGCGGGCGGCTTGGGGGACGCGGACATGGGACACCCTCCGGGGACGCTGAAAACTAGCACTGCTAGTTAGGGCTCTCGTGCCGACGTTACGACGCGAGACCCCGCACGTCCACCATGCCCGTCTCCCGGCCGCGCGGGGACACGAGCCACGGCGCTCGGCCACCCAAGGGGGACGTCGGCCTCTCGCCCGACGGCGAACGAGTGGTGCGTGGGCGGGAGGCCCCTCCGGTCACACCGACACGCGGGACTCCACCGCGTCCCTCGGCCCCGGCACCGCCACCGCGCCCTCGTCCTCCCCCTCGCACTGCATCGCCCGCGGCAGCCGCAGCGCCATCACCGCCCCCAGCAGCAGCAACCCCGCGCTCACCACCAGCGTCACGTGCAACCCGTGCACGAACGCGTCCCCCGCGGCCCGCCGCAGGGCGACCCCCGCCGGCCCCCCGAGCTGCCCGGCGATCTCGTACGCCTCCCCCAGCGAATGCCCCGCCGCCGAGGACGCCGACGCCGGAACCCCGGGCACGCCGCCCGTCAGCCCGGGGGCGTAAGCCGCGTTCATCACGCTGCCCAGCAGCGCGATCCCGATCCCCGCGCCCAGCTGGTACGAGGTCTCGCCGATCGCCGCCGCCCCGCCGGACTGCTCCTGCGGGGCCTCGCTCAGCATCGACTCGTACGCGCCGAACAGCGTCGTCTCCAGGCCGAAGCCGAGCAGCACGAACCCGGTCAGCAGCAGCGCGGAGTTGTCGTCCCGGCCCATCGCGGTCAGCAGCGCCACCGCGAACGCCGTCAGGCAGAACCCCGCGCTCACCATCAGACGCGGCCCGAACCGCCGCAGCAGCCGCGCCCCCGCGAGGCCCGCCGCCATCGCCGCGAAGGTCAGCGGCAGCAGCCGCAGCCCGGTCTGGAGCGGGGACAGGCCGAGCACCAGCTGCAGGTACTGCGCCGCGATCAGCTCCAGGCCCACCAGCGCCAGCATCGCCAGCACGATGCACCCGACCGACGTACTGAACGCCGGCCGCCCGAACATCCGCAGGTCCACCAGCGGATACGTGCGCCGCCGCTGCCGCCGTACGAAGCCGGCCAGCAGGGCCGCGCCCAGCACCAGCGGCAGCAGGGTGAACAGGCTCGGCACCGGCTCGCCACCGCCCAGCCGCTTCACACCGAGGACGACGCCGAACAGCCCGGCCGCCGCCATCAGCGCGCCGACCACGTCCCACGGCCCTCGGCCGTCGCCCTTCGACTCGGGCAGCAGCAGCCGCCCCACCGGCAGGCTGACCAGCATCAGCGGGATGTTGACGAGGAAGACCGAACCCCACCAGAAGTGTTCGAGCAGGAAACCGCCGAGCAGCGGCCCGACCGCCGCGCCGACCGCGGCCACGGCGCTCCAGACACCGATGGCCAGCGCCCGCTCCCGCCGGTCGGGGAAGACCTGGCGCAGGATCGACAGCGTGGCCGGCATGATCATCGCGCCGCCGACGCCGAGCAGCGCGCGGGCCGCGATCAGGACCTGGGCGTTGTCCGCGAGCGCGGCGAGCGCGGAGGCGACACCGAAGAGGGCGTAGCCGAGCAGGAGGACCCGCCTGCGGCCCACCCGGTCGCCGAGCGTGCCGAACAGGATCAGCAGCGAGGCGCAGACGAGCGGGTAGACGTCGACGATCCAGAGCAGCTCGATCGCGCCGGGCCTGAGGTCCTCGGTGACCGCGGGGACCGCCACGTGAAGCACGGTGGCGTCGACGGCGACGAGCAGCAGGCTGACGCAGAGGACGACCAGGACGACCCAGCGGTTGGCACCGGCCCCGGCCGTCCGACGGCGCAGCGCTGCGGCGGCCGTGGTCGTCCCGGACATGTACGTACCTCCAAGCGGTTCCCCCGCGTCCGGCAGGCTGCGCGCGGGGTGGGGACTCCCCGGCGGCCCGGCCGGAGAGGAGCGGGGTCTCCGGGCCGTGCGACGGAACGCGAGTGACTCGTCAGGTTACGCGAGACCCGCCGACGCACACGTGGCGGGTCTCACACATCACGCGTCACTCGTGTGGCATGCGCCACTGCGTTCCCGGCCCCCGGGCGGCCCGGGCACCCTGCCGCTCGCGGGCCCGGCAACGCCACTGCGTTCCCGGCCCCCGGGCGGCCCGGGCACCCTGCCGCTCGCGGGCCCGGCAGATAATCGAGCCCGTGACCGATCTCGACACCCGTGCGGCGGGCCGCCGGGGTGCCCTGCGCCGGGCCGCCCCGGCGCTCCTCGGCTACGCGGCCGTACGCGCCCTGGGCCTGCTCGTCCTGGCCCTGTGGAGCGCCGCACGCGGCAAGAGCGCGTACACGCTGCTGACGGCCCGCTGGGACTCCCTCTGGTACACCGGGGTCGCCGAGCTGGGGTACGGCTACGAGGTGCGGCTGCCCGACGGCGACGTGCACTCCAATCTGGCGTTCTTCCCGCTGCTGCCCTGGCTGGAGCGGCTCGGCGCGGCGGTGGGGCCGCTGTCGTACGCGGACGCCGGGTTCGTCGTCTCGCTGCTCGCCTCGCTCGCGGCCGCCTGGGGGATCTTCGCGGTGGCGGAGCACGTGTACGACCGCCGCGTCGGCCTGTGCGCGGTGCTGCTGTGGGCCGTGCTGCCGGTCGGGGTCGTGCAGTCGATGGCGTACAGCGAGTCCCTGTTCACGGCGCTGGCCGCCTGGTCGCTCTACGCGGTGCTGACCGGGCGCTGGGTGACGGCCGGGGCGCTGGCCGCGCTGGCGGGGCTGACCCGCCCGGTGGGGCTGGCGGTGACGGCCGCGGTGTGGGCGGCGGCGGTCGTGGCGTTCGCGCGGGACCGCAGCCGCGCCGGTGCGGAGGGCGCCCACGGCCCGCCGTACGCTCTCGGCGAGGGCGCGCGACGCGTGCTCGGCATGCTCCTCGCGCCCCTGGGCGCCGCCGGTTACGTGCTGTGGGTCGGCCACCGCACCGGCGACGGCCCGCTCGGCTACCTCGACGTGCAGGCCGGCTGGCGCAACGGCTTCGACGGAGGCGCGGCCTTCGCCCGTTTCGTCGCGGAGAAGTTCACGTCGTTCCCGGCGGCCCTGGCGGGCGCCGCGCTGGTCGTCGGGGTCGCGCTGCTCGTCCGGCTGTACGTGGCCGGCGTACGGCAGCGCCAGCCGCTCGCGCTGCTGGTGTACACGGGGATCGTCGTGCTCCTCGCCCTGTGCGCGTCGAGCTACTTCGGCTCCAAGCCCCGGCTGCTGCTGCCGGCCTTCCCGCTGCTGCTGCCGCTCGCCCGGGCCCTGGCGCGGGCGCGGACCTCCAGGGCGGCGGCGGTGGTGTGCGCGGTCGCGGTGGCGGCGGCGGTCTACGGGGCGTTCTGGCTGAACGGCTCCGGCCCGCCCTGACGCGGCGGGGCCGCACCGGTGGCCCCAGCGGTGACCGCGCGGCCAATTCCACACCAGCATTCGGTGAACGAATTCATAATCACGATAAAACCGCCGACCGGACCGATCAAAGGAATTGAAGTCCGCGGTCCGCGCGGGATTGCGGATCAGCTGGAAATAAAGGCTCTCCTGAGAGCAATCCCACATCACATCGTCATCACAAAGCCGTTGATTCGGCCGGGATCACTCCTCACTCGCTGTAACGTCGATTGGGTGCGTACCGAACGGAAGCCCACCCGGCTGGACCGGGTGTTCGCGAGACTGGACCGGGAGCCGGAACGACCGGCGCTCCTGGACGTGCCGGAGATGTCCCGGCACCGGCTCGCGCTGTTCGCCGGGACCCTCGCGTTCTACCTCGCCATCGTGTGGGCCGTGCTGATCACCTCGTGGCTGGTCCGGCTGGACTGGCAGGTCATGTTCTTCCGGCCCTACCAGCAGTGGCCGGAGATCCACGCGTTCGTCGACTACTACGTGGTGCTCGGCCAGCGCGGGCCGACCGCCGTGATGGTCGCGGCCTGGCTCGGCTGGCGCTCCTGGCGGCAGCACACCCTGCGTCCGCTGCTCGCGCTCGGCGTCTCACTGCTCCTGCTGAATGTCACCGTCGGTGCCGCCAAGTACGGCATGGGCCGCCTCGGACCGCACTACGCGACCACCATCGGCGCCAACGAGATGGGGCTCGGCGGCGATATATTTCCGAGCGGTCACACCGCGAACGCCGTCGTGACCTGGGGCATCCTCGCCTATCTGGCCTCCACGCACCGGACCCGCCAGTGGCTGTCCGCGGTCTCCGCTGTCACCTCGCTCGGGGTGGGCATGTCCACCGTGTACCTCGGTACGCACTGGCTCAGCGACGTGCTCCTCGGCTGGGTGGCGGGGCTGCTGATCCTGCTGGCGCTGCCCTGGTTCGAACCGCTGATCACGCGCGCCGAGGCGTGGATCCTCGGCGTCCGCGACCGCTGGTACGCCCGCCGCGGCCGTGCGGTGGAGACCGGGCGGCCCACCGGCCGGCCCGCGCCCCTCGCCCCGCCCGCCTCCGGCCGCGCGGAGACGCCCGCCCGCGAGCCGGTCGCCGCGCCCCGCACCGCCCGCGCCCCGGTGCACCTGGCCCCGGGTCCGCACACGGCCCGCTCGGACCGTACGCCGGTGACTCCGGCCGGCAGCCGCAGGCCGCCGCACGCCGACCGTCACCCGCGCAGCTCCGCCCCGGCGGCGCGCCCCCTGTCGGGCGGCTGAGCGCCGGGCGTCAGCCCTTCCAGGACCGGGCCACGCGGCCGTCCTTCACCTCGAAGTTGAGGCGGCCCACGCGGTACTCCATGGTGATGACCGTGCCCGGCGCCAGTGACCGCACCGTGGACCAGCCGCGTTCCCGCGCCAGCCGTTCGGCCGTTTCGGAGTCGAGGCCGACGTAGCCGTCGGGACTGTCCTGGGGTTCGGCCGGAGGTGTCGGAATCGGTGCCATGCCGCCACGCTATGCCCTGCCCCCGGGCCGGGGAAGCCCACACCGGTCGTACCGCGTCCCCGTGCACCTACGGTCACATTTCTGTCACAGGATCATGGGGCGCGTTTTGCGGTAACTCCGTCACACGGACGGACGGTTTTGCGTCAGTTCCGCAGCCGAGGGCGCTGAATTGCCGGAGATTTCCGGGCTCCTCGAATAAGCGGTCGGAAAAACGTTCCGAAGCGCCTGCCGGGCACCCCCGCATTCCACGGCCGAACCCCCGGAACGGACATGTGCACACCATGCGCGCACTGTCAGGGCTCCAGCGGGGCGACGGTCAGCGAGAGATCGTTGTCCCGCGTGTAGTGCGGACCGGCCGTCACGGGGCCGTGCGGGGTCTCCACACGGGCGCGGGGGTACGTGAGGACGGGGTGCTTGTCGGCGATGTCGTCGAGCAGCCGCGCCAGGCGCACGCGCGGGCCCGACTCGCCCGCGGGCCGCAGCCACACGTCCCACACGCCCGGCGCCAGGCCGGCGTAGGGCACGGTGAAGACGAACTCCGACCGCTCGACCGCCACGGCCGGCCGCCGCACGCCGCCCCCGCCGGCACCCGGCCGGGCCCTCAGCTCGGCGTGGGCTCCGGGCGCGAACCGGGTGCCGTACACCCGCCCGCGGACGGTCAGGCCGCCGTCCTCGGGGCACAGGTCCGTCGTCTCGGCGTGCGGGGCCCGCAGCCAGCTGCGGACCGTGAGGTTGCCCTGCCGGGTGGCGTACGGGATACGGACGGCGACATGGCCGAGGAGCCCGCCGGGGGTGCGGTCGGCGAGGGAGCGCAGGTCGGTGACGCCGGGCACCAGGCGGCGCGGTTCGCCGTCGGACAGCAGTGCGTAGGCGTCCCAGCGGCCCTCGGGCAGAGCCACGCTGCTGGGCAGCGCGGCCCGCAGCCGGCCCTCGGCCACCGGGGCGAGCGGCAGGCTGACCGTGTCGTCGGCGCCGTCGGGGGCGTCGGCGGCGCCCGCCGCGTCGGTGGCACGGCGGCGCAGGACGAGCAGGGCCGCCCCGGTGGTACCGCGCGCGGCGACGTCGAAGGTCAGACCGCCCGCGGAGTCGCCGATGCAGTCGGCGCGCAGCGGAGCGGCCGGCGTGGCCGACGGCGTCATACGGTGCTTCTTCCTCCCTGGACTCCCTGGACCGGCTTCCCGCCCGGGGCTCTTCCCGCTGCCCGGAGCCTGCCGGGGACTTGCCGGGTCCGTGCCGGGTCGCCGATACCTTGCCGAGTCTTCTGCTGGATCCCCTGCCGTCCGGTTAGACCCGGAACCCCGCCTTCTGGTTGTCTGTGTCCGATTGCGATGTGGTCACGGCCACATGAGGGGCTCACATTGCCCGTGGGGCGTTACTCCCGCCACTGGTCACCCGTTGTCCATGCATGAGCCGGGGACCCGCCCGGACCACGGACCGGGAGCCGCCCGGTCCGGCCACGCACCGCATCCCGAGGGAGCCACCCGTGCCGCGCATGCTCGACGTCGGCGACGACGTACGCGCCGAGATCGGCGACGAAGAAGCCGACCGCCTGCTCGCCGGGGACTCCGCCCCGGGCAGCTACGACTGCACGTCCTGCCGCACCCCGGGCGACTGCGAGCAGGAGCGCACCAGCACCGTCCTCTTCATCGGCGACGAGACGGCGGTCCTCGCCTTCGCCCACGCCGGCTGCCTGCCCTCGCAGGTCGTCAAGGTCACCGAGGAGCAGCTCCAGGGCGCCGTCCGGTCCATCAGCGCCGACCAGCCCCACCAGGAGGCCGCCCCGGCCGCGCCCGCCCCCCGGAAGGCCGTGCCCGAGCAGGCCGTGCTCGGGGTGACCAGCGGGCTGATCCTGCTCGCCGGGGAGCTGCACCCGGCCCTGGTGGTGGAGCCCACCGCCCCCATCGCGCGGCCCGGTACGGCCGGGGCCGGCGACGACTTCCTGCCTCTGCTCATCGAGCAGGGCTTCATGCCGGTCACCGAGCTGTCCGCCGCGCCCGCCGTCCTGCACGGCTGGTCGGTCCTGCTCGCGATGGGGCAGCTGCACGCGGTGCTCCAGCCCGGGACGGACGGCGGCCGCCCGGTGGCCTGGTGGCAGGCGCACCAGCCGCTGCAGGTGACCGAGGGCTGGCGCACCGCGGCCAACAAGCACCAGCAGGTGCTGATGTTCGCCGCGCCCGTCGGGTCGATCGGCCGGCAGCCGCGCGAGGACCTGCTGCGGGACGCGCTGGACAAGGCGGCGGCCAACGGCCAGCTGGTCGCGGCGGCGCTGCCGCTGGCCGGCACCTGAGCCCTTTCACACGGGTGCCGGGCGGCCGCGGCCGCCTGGCCCGCATCCCTTCCCGTGCGGGGTCGTTTGGACATACGTGTACGCATACGACGCCTTCCACCGCCACGGTGGCCCCTCGGCCACACCGATCTACGACGCGCTCGTCGCCGAGTACGTCAGGTCCTTCCGGACACTTCCGGGCGATCGCAGCGGCGAGGAGGACCTGGGGTTCACCGCCTTCAGGAGCATGCCGCGCGGCAGAGGCTCGTACAGCGGCACGTACAGCGCCTACAGCGCGGGGGCGCAGAGCGCCCGGGTCGGCCAGCAGTCGGTGTGGCAGCGCGTCCCGGCCGCGCTGCCGCCGGCCCCGCGGTCGGGCACCTGAGGCCCGGTGAGTGACGAGAGCGGGCGACCCCGGCCGGGGTCGCCCGCTCTCGTACGTCCGCGCGTGCGGCGGCTACTTCTTCTTGGCGCCGCGCTTCTCGCGCACCCGCACGGAGATGTGGATCGGCGTCCCGTCGAAGTCGAACTCCTCGCGCAGCCGGCGCTCGATGAAGCGCCGGTAGCCCGCCTCGATGAAACCGGAGGCGAAGAGCACGAACCGCGGGGGCTTGGTGCCCGCCTGGGTGCCGAAGAGGATGCGCGGCTGCTTGCCGCCCCGCACCGGGTGCGGGTGGGCGGCGACCAGCTCGCCGAGGAAGGCGTTCAGCCGGCCCGTCGGAACCCGGGTCTCCCAGCCGGCCAGCGCGGTCTCGATCGCGGGGACCAGCTTCTCCATGTGCCGGCCGGTCTGCGCCGAGACGTTGACCCGCGGGGCCCACGCCACCTGGCCCAGCTCGGTGTCGATCTCCCGCTCCAGGTAGTAGCGGCGCTCCTCGTCCAGGGTGTCCCACTTGTTGTAGGCGACGACGATCGCGCGGCCCGCCTCGACGGCCATGGTGACGATCCGCTGGTCCTGGACCGAGATCGACTCGGAGGCGTCGATGAGGATGACGGCGACCTCCGCCTTCTCGACGGCGGCGGCGGTGCGCAGCGAGGCGTAGTAGTCGGCGCCCTGCTGGAGGTGGACGCGCTTGCGGATGCCCGCCGTGTCGACGAACTTCCAGGTCACCCCGCCCAGTTCGATCAGCTCGTCGACGGGGTCGCGGGTGGTGCCGGCGAGTTCGTTGACGACGACGCGCTCCTCGCCCGCGACCTTGTTGAGCAGCGAGGACTTGCCGACGTTCGGGCGGCCGATCAGGGCGATGCGGCGCGGGCCGCCGAGTCCGGACCCGCCGAAGGACTCGCGGGGCGCGTCCGGGAGGGCGTCCAGGACCCGGTCCAGCATGTCGCCGGTGCCGCGGCCGTGCAACGCGGAGACGGGGTGGGGTTCGCCCAGGCCCAGCGACCACAGGTAGGCGGCGTCGGCCTCGCCGCTCTGTCCGTCCACCTTGTTGGCGCACAGCACGACGGGCTTGCCGGCCTTGCGCAGCAGCCGTACGACGGCCTCGTCGGTGTCGGTGGCGCCGACCTTGGCGTCCACGACGAAGACGACGGCGTCGGCGGCCTCGATGGCGTACTCGGCCTGCGCGGCCACGGACGCGTCGATGCCGAGGACGTCCTGCTCCCAGCCGCCGGTGTCGACGACCTTGAAGCGGCGGCCGGCCCACTCGGCCTCGTAGGTGACGCGGTCACGGGTGACGCCGGGCTTGTCCTCGACGACGGCTTCGCGACGTCCGATGATGCGGTTCACCAGGGTCGACTTGCCGACATTCGGGCGGCCGACGACGGCGAGGACGGGCAGCGGGCCGTGCCCGGCCTCCTCGATCGCGCCCTCGACGTCCGCCAGGTCGAAGCCCTCTTCGGCGGCCAGCTCCATGAACTGCGTGTACTCGGCGTCGCCGAGCGCCCCGTGGTCGTGCTCCCCGCCCGAGTCCTCGGAGTGGATGTGGTCGTTCATGAAGTCCGTACCTCGTTCATCGTGGTGATCGGTGGCGCACCCCTCGGTTCCGGGTGAGCCACTACTCGAGTCTTACTCAGCGCCCGGTGAGGCGCCTGGCGTTTTCCAGGTGCGCGGTGAGCTGCTTCTGGATGCGCTCGGTCGCCTCGTCCAGCGCCTTGCGGGTCCGCCGTCCGCTGCCGTCGCCCGCGTCGAAGGGGTCGCCGAAGACGACGTCGACCCGTGCGCGCAGGGGAGGCAGCCCCTTTATCAACCGTCCGGGACGGTCGGTGCTTCCCAGCACCGCGACCGGCACGATCGGGGCGCCGCCGCGCACCGCGAAGTAGGCGAGCCCGGCACGCAGCGAGGCGAAGTCGCCCTCGCCTCGGGTGCCCTCGGGGAAGATGCCGAGCACACCGCCGTTCGTCAGCACGCCCAGGGCCCGGGCGATCGCCGTGCGGTCGGTGGAGTGGCGGTCCACCTGCAGCTGGCCGATGCCGGTCAGGAAGCGCCCGAGCGGTCCGACGAACGCCTCCTTCTTGATCAGGAAGTGCGTGGGCCGGGGAGCGACGCCCATGACCATGGGGCCGTCGATGTTGTGCGAGTGGTTGACGGCGTAGATCAGCGGGCCGGTGGCGGGCACCCGCCAGGCGCCCAGCACGCGCGGCCTCCACAGCCCGTACATCAGGCCGACGCCGATGCGCCGCCCGACCTCGGCGCCCCGCGCCGACGCGACCTCGGTCACTTTCCGGCCCGCTTCTCCTCGACGAGGGTGACGACGCACTCGATGACCTGCGGGAGCGTCAGGGCGGTGGTGTCGACCTCGACCGCGTCGCCGGCCTTGGCCAGCGGGGAGGCCTTGCGGCTGGAGTCGGCCGCGTCCCGCTTGATCAGGGCCTCGCGGGTGGCGTTGACGTCGGCGCCCTTCAGTTCGCCGCTGCGGCGGGCGGCGCGGGCCTCCGCCGAGGCGGTGAGGAAGATCTTGAGGTCGGCGTCGGGCAGCACGGTGGTGCCGATGTCGCGGCCCTCGACGACGATGCCGAGCGGCGCGGTGGCGGCGATGGTGCGCTGCAGCTCGGTGATCCGGGCCCGGATCTCCGGCACGGCACTGACCGCGCTGACCTTGGAGGTGACCTCCTGGGTGCGGATCGGGCCGGCCACGTCCACGCCGTCGACCGTGATGGCCGGGGCCGCCGGGTCGGTGCCGGAGACGATGTCGGGCTTGCCGGCCGCGGCGGCGACGGCGTGCGGGTCGTCGGTGTCGATGCCGTTGCTGACCATCCACCACGTGATCGCCCGGTACTGGGCGCCGGTGTCCAGGTAGCTCAGTCCGAGCTGCGCGGCGACGGCCTTCGACGTGCTCGACTTGCCCGTGCCGGAGGGGCCGTCGATGGCGACAATCACGGCCGGTACGGTCGGGGCGGCGCCGTTTTCCACGAGGGGACACCTTCCTGGTGCGGTGCGGTGGGTGGTGTGCGGGACGCGAGCGCGTCCCGCACAAGGTTACCGGGCCCGTGGAGGCCTTCCGACAGGCGTCCGGAGGCCGACGATCACTGGCGGATCGCCCAGCCCCGTATCACTGGCGGATCGCCCAGCCCCATTCCCTGAGGGCCGCCGTCAGCGCGGCGGCGCTCCTCGGCTCCACCATCAGCTGCACCAGACCCGCCTGCTGCCCGGTCGCGTGCTCGATGCGCACGTCCTCCACGTTGACCCCGGCCCGTTCCGCGTCCGCGAAGATGCGGGCCAGCTGGCCGGGCTGGTCGTCGATGAGGACGGCCACCGTCTCGTAGGCCCGCGGGGCCGAGCCGTGCTTGCCGGGGACCCGGACCTGTCCGGCGTTGCCGCGCCGCAGCACGTCGGCGATGCCGGTGCCGCCCTCGCGGCGCTTGTCCTCGTCGGAGGACTGCAGGGCGCGCAGGGCCCGTACCGTCTCCTCCAGGTCGGCGGCGACGTCGGTGAGCAGGTCGGCGACCGGACCCGGGTTGGCGGAGAGGATGTCGATCCACATCCGCGGGTCGGAGGCGGCGATCCGGGTGACGTCGCGGATGCCCTGCCCGCACAGCCGTACGGCGGCCTCCTCGGCGTGCTCCAGGCGCGCGGCGACCATGCTGGAGACGAGGTGGGGCATGTGGGAGACGAGGGCCACGGCGCGGTCGTGGGCGTCCGCGTCCATCACCACGGGCACCGCACGGCAGTGCGAGACCAGTTCGAGGGCGAGGTTCAGCACTTCGGTGTCGGTGTCCCGGGTGGGGGTCAGCACCCACGGACGGCCCTCGAAGAGGTCGGCGGTGCCGGCGAGCGGGCCGGACTTCTCGCGGCCGGACATGGGGTGCGTGCCGATGTACGCCGACAGGTCGAGGCCGCGCGCCTCCAGCTCGCGCCGGGGGCCGCCCTTGACGCTGGCCACGTCGATGTAGCCGCGGGCGAGCCGGCGGCCCATGGCGTCGGCGAGCACGTCGGCGACGAGGGCGGGCGGGGCGGCGACGATCGCGAGGTCGACCGGTTCCGCGGGTGCCTGGTCGGTGCCGGCGCCGAGGGCGGCGGCGGTACGGGCCTGCTCGGGGTCGTGGTCGACCAGGTGGACGGTGACGCCCCGGCCGGTGAGGGCGAGGGCGGCGGAGGTACCGATGAGGCCGGTGCCGATGACGAGTGCGGTTCTCACTGGGCGATGTCCTTGCGCAGGGCCGCGGCGGCGCCGAGGTAGACGTGGGCGATCTCGGCGCGGGGCCGGTCGGACTCGATGTGGGCGAGGATCCGCACGACGCGCGGCATGGCGCCCTCGACGTCCAGTTCCTGGGCGCAGATCAGCGGCACGTCGGTGATGCCGAGGCCGCGGGCGGCGACGGCCGGGAAGTCGCTGTGCAGGTCGGGGGTGGCGGTGAACCACAGGCTGATCAGGTCGTCGGGCGTCAGCCCGTTGCGTTCCAGGACGGCGGTCAGCATCGACCGGCGTACTGGTTGTACGTGGTCGGCGCCCGGTGCGGCGAGTGGGGGCACCTCCCACGCCCTTAAGGCAGTGGGGGAGCGTGCATGGCGTCGCCGGGCAGACGGGAATGTGACGACAGGCCCTAGTCAGCCTCCCGCGCGGGCCGGCCGGGCGCCCGCCTCCTGAGACGCCCGGCCAGGGGGTGCTCAGGCGTCCCAGAGCGCTCCGAGCGCCAGCAGGTCGCCCCGGTACTCGACGCGGTCCGCCCAGTCGGCCGGCCAGGCGGCGGCACCCAGGTGCGCTCCGGCGAAGGCGCCCGCGAGGCAGGCGACGGAGTCGGAGTCGCCCGAGGTGCAGGCGGCTCGGCGCAGGGCGGTCAGCGGTTCGTCGACGAAGAGCAGGAAGCAGAGCAGCCCGGCCGCCATGGCCTCCTCGGCGATCCAGCCCTGGCCGACGGCCAGGCAGGGGTCGGTCTCCGGCGAGACGGTGCGCACGGCCTCCTGGAGCCGGTCGAGTGTCGCGAGGCACTCGTCCCAGCCGCGCGCGATGAAGTGCTCGGGCGTCGGGTCCTCGGCGCGGGTCCACAGGTCGCCGAGCCAGCGCTCGTGGTAGCGGGTGCGGTGGTCGTAGGCGTACGAGCGCAGCAGTCCGACCAGTCCGGTCGGTTCGGCCCCCTGGGCGAGCAGCCGTACGGCGTGTGCGGTCAGGTCGGAGGCGGCGAGGGCGGTGGGGTGGCCGTGGGTGAGCGCGGCCTGCAACTGGGCGGCCCCCGCACGCTGTTCGTCGCTGAGGCCCGGGACGAGCCCGAGGGGCGCGACGCGCATGTTGGCGCCGCAGCCCTTGGAGTGGATCTGGCTGGCGTCCTGCCAGGGGCGGTCCGGCCGCTCCAGGAGGTCGCAGGCCCTGAGGCAGGTGGTGCCGGGGGCCCGGTTGTTCTCCGGGGACCGGTTCCAGGCGATGAACTCCCGCCGTACGGGTTCGGTCATCCCCTCGGGCGTCAGGACGCCCCGGTCCGTGGCCGTGCGCAGCCCCTTGCCCAGGGCCAGCGTCATCTGTGTGTCGTCGGTGACGCGGGCGGGGTCGGGCAGCGCCGTCTCGCGCCAGGGGCCGTACTTGGCGAGGATCGACGGGACGTCGTCGAACTCGGTGGGGAAGCCCAGCGCGTCACCGAGGGCGAGGCCGGTGAGCGCTCCGGTGGCGGCGTGCTTGGTGGCGGTCGTGGTCATGCGGGGCGTCCTTCCCGAGGGCTTCGGAGCAGGGGCGGGTGCAGGGCGGTGGCGGGGCCCGCGCGGTACACGGCGGCGGGCTTTCCGCGGCCCGAGGTGAGGCGGGCGGCGCCCGGGACGGGCTCCACGAAGCCAGGGGCGGCGAGTACCTTGCGGCGGAAGTTGGGCCGGTCGAGGGCCGTTCCCCACACCGTCTCGTAGACCTGCTGCAGCTCGCCGAGGGTGAACTCGGGCGGGCAGAAGGCGGTGGCCAGGCAGGTGTACTCAAGCTTGGCGCCGACGCGGGTGCGGGCGTCGGCCACGATCCGGTCGTGGTCGAAGGCGAGGCCGCGCGCCGCGTCGTACGGCGTCCAGCGGGCCTGTGCCGCGTCACCGCCGCCGTGTGGTTCGAGCGGGGCGGGGCGGGGGTCCCCCCGGACGGGGTCCGGGTGAGGGTCGGGCACCAGGGCGGCGAAGGCGACGGAGACGACCCGCATGCGGGGGTCGCGGCCGGGTTCGCTGTAGGTCCGCAGCTGCTCCAGGTGCAGCCCGGTCACGTCCGCCAGGCCGGTCTCCTCGGCGAGTTCCCGGCGGGCCGCCTCCTCCGCCGACTCCTCGGGCAGCAGGAAGCCGCCGGGCAGCGCCCAGCGGCCCGCGTACGGCTCCTGGCCCCGCTCGACGAGCAGCACGTGCAGCGCGCCCGCGCGCAGGGTCAGGACGGCCAGGTCGACGGTGACGGCGAACGGCTCGAAGGCGTACTTGTCGTAGCCGCGCCCGTCCGTGTCGTGGCCGGACCCGTCGTGGTCGCGCACGAACACCCACCCCCTTTAATAGTCATGACGACTATAAAGAGGGCGGGTGTCTGGGGCAACCCCTACAGGTCCACCTCCGACATCAGCATCCCGACCTCCGTGTTCGACAGCCGCCGCAGCCAGCCCGACTTCTGGTCGCCCAGCGTGATCGGGCCGAAGGCGGTGCGCACCAGCTTGTCGACGGGGAAGCCCGCCTCCGCCAGCATGCGGCGCACGATGTGCTTGCGGCCCTCGTGCAGGGTGACCTCGACCAGGTAGTTCTTGCCGGTCTGCTCGACGACCCGGAAGTGGTCCGCGCGCGCGTACCCGTCCTCCAGCTGGATGCCGTCCTTCAGTCGCTTGCCCAGGTCGCGCGGGATCGGGCCCACGATGTGCGCGAGGTAGGTCTTCTTCACGCCGTAGCGCGGGTGGGTCAGGCGGTGCGCCAGCTCGCCGTGGTTGGTGAGCAGGATGACGCCCTCGGTCTCCGTGTCGAGCCGGCCCACGTGGAAGAGGCGGGTCTCGCGGTTGGTGACGTAGTCCCCGAGGCACTGGCGGCCCTCCGGGTCCTCCATCGTGGAGACGACCCCGGCGGGCTTGTTGAGCGAGAAGAACTGGTAGGACTGCGTGGCGACGGTCAGGCCGTCGACCTTGACCTCGTCCTTTTCCGGGTCCACGCGGCGGCCCTGTTCGAGCACGATCTCGCCGTTGATCTCGACCCTGGCCTGCTCGATCAGCTCCTCGCAGGCCCGCCGGGAGCCGTAGCCCGCGCGCGCGAGGACCTTCTGCAGCCGCTCGCCCTCCTGCTCGGCGCCCGGGAAGGTCTTGGGCAGCCGCACGTCCTTCTTGCCCGCGTACCGCTCGCGGTTGCGCTCCTCGGCCCGGGTCTCGTACTCGCGGGACGTGGCCGGGGCGCTGCGCCCGCGCTGCTGGGGCCGCTTCGGGCCGCCCTTGGCGCCGCCGCGGGCCGCGCCGCCGCGCCCGGACTTGGGCCCCTCGGGCGAGGCGCCGGGACCGACGTCGTAACGGCGCTCCTCGGGACGCGGCCTCTTCGGACGGCCGCCCGGCTTGTCGTCGCGGTTGCCGCCGGCGCTGCGGGGGTTGCCGCGACCGCCGGCGCTCCCGCCACGGCCGCCCGCGCTCCCGCCGCGGCCGCCGCCACTGCCGCTCCCGCCGCGGCCGCCGCTGTAGCCACCACGGCTCCCGCCGTTGTTTCCGCTGCTGTTGTTGCCGCTGCTGCTTCGCATCAAAGTTCCGTCTTGTCGTCTGCTTCCCCGGTGTCCGGGGCGTCCGGATCGAACGACGGCACCGCTTCCAGCGTGTCGGCCTCGATCGCCGCCGCCTCCGGCAGGAAGGGCGCGAGCTCCGGGAGCTCGTCCAGACCGCGCAGGCCCATCCGCTCCAGGAAGTAGTTCGTCGTCACGTACAGGATCGCACCTGTTTCGGGTTCCGCGCCCGCCTCCTCGACCAGACCCCGCTGCAGGAGGGTGCGCATCACCCCGTCGCAGTTCACGCCGCGCACCGCGGAGACGCGGCTGCGGCTGACCGGCTGGCGGTAGGCGACGACGGCGAGGGTCTCCAGGGCGGCCTGGGTGAGGCGGGCGTGCTGGCCGTCCAGGACGAAGCCCTCGACGGCCGCGGCGTACTCGGGGCGGGTGTAGAAGCGCCAGCCGCCCGCGATCAGGCGCAGCTCGAAGCCGCGGCCCTGGACGGTGTACTCGTCGGCCAGCTCGCGCAGGGCGTCCGCGATCCGCCGGCGGGGCCGCCGCAGTATCTTCGCCAGCTGCTCCTCGGTCGCGGGTTCGTCGACGACCATGAGGACGGCTTCGAGGGCGGGCTTGAGGTCGAGGCCCGCGACACCGTCCGGGCCGTCCGCGACCTCCGTGGTCTGTTCACTCACGCCTTCTGTTCCTCCTTCGGCACCTCGGGCGGCCGGTCGAACTCGTCGGTCACCGCGGGCTCCGCGTCTCCCTCGCCGCCGGTCCAGCGCACCAGCAGATCGCCGAGCGCGCTCTCCTGGTCCAGTTCGACGGCCTTCTCCCGGTACAGCTCCAGCAGGGCCAGGAAGCGGGCTACGACGGTCAGCGTGTCCTCGGTGTCCTCGACCAGCAGGCGGAAGCTGACCTCTCCCAGCTCCTTCAGGCGGGCGACGACGATCCCGGCCTGCTCCTGGACGCTGACCAGGGGCGCGTGGATGTGCTCGACGTAGACCTGCGGCTTGGGCCTGGGCTGCATCGCCTTCACGGCGAGCCTGGCGAAGCCCTCGGGCCCGATGCTGATGACGACCTCGGGCAGCAGCTCGGCGTGGTGGGGCTCCAGCCCGACGGTGCGGGGGTAGCGGCGGGCCTCGGCCTCCAGCCGGTCGTTGAAGATCTCCGCGATCTGCTTGAAGGCGCGGTACTGCAGCAGCCGGGCGAAGAGCAGGTCGCGGGCCTCGAGCAGGGCGAGGTCGGCCTCGTCCTCGACCTCGGCGGCGGGCAGCAGCCGGGCCGCCTTCAGGTCCAGCAGGGTGGCCGCGACCACCAGGAACTCGGTGGTCTGGTCGAGGTCCCAGTCCGGCCCCATCGCCCTGATGTGCGCCATGAACTCGTCGGTCACCTTGGAGAGGGCCACCTCGGTGACGTCCATCTTGTGCTTGGAGATCAGCTGGAGGAGCAGGTCGAACGGCCCCTCGAAGTTGGCGAGCCGCACCTTGAAGACACCGTCGCCGGCGCCCTCGGGCGGGGTTTCCGGCGCGGAAGGAGCGGTGCCGGGCAGCGTCTCGTCCGGTGCCGCCGCGACCGGCGGCGCCTGCGGCGCGGGTGCGCCCTCCGCGTCGGACGGCGCCTCCGACGGGGTCTGCGCGATCGGTGGCGCCACCGGGGCCACCGGGGCTGCTGGGGCCACCGCGGCCGGCGGAGCCGACGGCTCGCCCGGGCCCCTGCCCAGCGCGCGCCGGCGGCCGGCGCGGGGGCCGGGGCCGGGGTGGGAGGCGTCGTTCGAGGTCATGGCCTCCGCAGGCTACCGCTACCGCCCGCGCAGCCGTCGTACGAGGATGCTGGCGTCTCCGCGGCTCTCCAGATCGGCGAGGACCACGGCGACCGCCTCGCGGACGATGCGGCCGCGGTCGACGGCCAGGCCGTGCTCGCCCCGGAGCACCAGACGGGCGTGCTCCAGGTCCATCAGCTCCTCGGCGGAGACGTACACGGTGATCTTCTCGTCGTGGCGCTCGCGTCCGCTGGGGCGGCGCGAGGGGGACCGTCCGCGCTTGCGCGGCTGGGCCGCGGCAGCGGAACCCTCCGGCGCGCCCGCGCCCGGGACCCGTGCGGCGCCGTCCGCGCCCCGGCTGCGCGGCTCGCCCGCCGTGCCCGGCTCCGCGTCCGCCGCGGCGTGTTCCGTGCCCTCGCCGTCACCGCCCTGCGCGGGCACCGACGGGGGCGTGTCCTCGGCGGCGGCCCGGTCGCTCTCCCCCGCCGGTCCCGGCACCCGGGCTTCCCCGTTGGCCGTGCGCCGCGGGGTGGACGCCTGCAGCGCCATACCCCCTGTCGTACGGAAGAGTTCGTCGGCCCCCGGCAGACTCACTCGGCGTGACACCGGGCGAGCACCTCCCTGGCGAGCTGGCGGTAGGCGGCGGCCCCGACGGAGTTGGAGGCGTACGTGGTGATCGGCTCACCGGCGACCGTGGTCTCCGGGAAGCGGACCGTGCGCCCGATGACCGTGTGGTAGACGTGGTCGTCGAACGCCTCGACGACACGCGCGAGCACCTCACGGCTGTGCACCGTGCGCGAGTCGTACATCGTGGCGAGGATGCCGTCGAGCTCCAGGTCGGGGTTGAGCCGCTCCTGCACCTTCTCGATCGTCTCGGTCAGCAGCGCCACACCGCGCAGCGCGAAGAACTCGCACTCCAGCGGCACGATCACCTTGTGCGCGGCGGTGAGCGCGTTGACCGTGAGCAGGCCGAGCGAGGGCTGGCAGTCGATCACGATGTAGTCGTAGTCGTCCATGAGCGGCTTGAGCGCCCGCTGCAGCGTGGACTCGCGCGCGACCTCGCTCACCAGCTGCACCTCGGCCGCCGACAGGTCGATGTTGCTGGGCAGCAGGTCCATGTTGGGGACCGCGGTCTTCAGCAGCACCTCGTCGGCCGCCATGCCCCGCTCCATGAGCAGGTTGTAGACGGTGAGGTCGAGCTCCATCGGGTTGACGCCGAGTCCGACCGACAGCGCGCCCTGCGGGTCGAAGTCGACGAGCAGCACCCGGCGCCCGTACTCGGCGAGCGCGGCACCCAGGTTGATGGTCGACGTGGTCTTGCCCACGCCGCCCTTCTGGTTGCACATCGCGATGATCTTCGCGGGGCCGTGTTCGGTCAGCGGGCCCGGGATCGGGAAGTACGGCAGCGGGCGTCCGGTGGGCCCGATGCGCTCACGGCGCTGGCGGGCCGCGTCGGGCGCGAGCGTGGCGGCGTACTCGGGATCCGGTTCGTACTCCGCGTCCGGGTCGTAGAAATGCCCCTCGGGCAGTTCGTCGTAGTCGGCGAAGTGGTTGCGGGGCGCGCCACTTCCGTCGCCGGCCATGGCGTTCACGTGTTGGCCATCCATACTCATGTGTACTGACCGAGTTGCCTGCGGACTCGGGTGGGCGGCTGCGTGGGTGCGTACAGCGACGGAGCCGACAGCCTCGAGACGCCCGGGGCTGTGGGCCCGTGCAGGCATTCCTGGTTGACCACCCCCGGGAGTAAATGTCGACTCATTCACAAGTCGTCTTACCTCCTTGGTGACCAGGGAACTTCTAGACAGGTCAGCGTGGCACCATGCCGACGTTCGGCGACTCTATGGCGTGTCGGCCGTCCGCAGCAACACAATCCGCCGGACCCGGCCCGATGTGTCGGCAATGGAACATCCCCCTGTCAAGGGCGTACGGCCGTCGCACAGCAGGTTTCACCGCTGTACGAATCGGTTGAAGACGTTACGTTCGAGACGAGTTGACCGAGCATCGCAAAGTGACCATACACACACCCGGCCGGACCTTGTCGGGCAAGGTCCGGCCGGGTGTGCTGGGTTGACGGCGCCTGTTGACGTATCGCCTTTCCCGGGTGATGACTTACCGACTTACCGGCCGCGCGGCTCAGGCGAGCAGCGAGGCGAGTCCGACGTGCTCCAGGCCGTGCGCCTCGGCGACCTCCTTGTAAACGACCTTGCCGTCATGGGTGTTGAGACCCCTGGCCAGCGCGGGGTCGCGGCGCAGCGCGTCGACCCAGCCGTGGTCGGCCAGTTCGACGATGTACGGCAGCGTGGCGTTGGTCAGCGCGTAGGTGGAGGTGTTGGGCACCGCGCCGGGCATGTTGGCGACGCAGTAGAAGACCGAGTGGTGGACCGGGAAGGTCGGCTCGGCGTGCGTGGTGGGGTGGGAGTCCTCGAAGCAGCCGCCCTGGTCGATCGCGATGTCGACAAGGACACTTCCGGGCTTCATCCGGGACACCAGTTCGTTGGTGACCAGCTTCGGCGCCTTGGCGCCCGGGACCAGTACGGCGCCGATCACCAGGTCGGCCTCCAGGCAGGCCTTCTCCAGCTCGAAGGCGTTGGAGACGACGGTCTGGACCTTGGTGCCGAAGACCTTGTCGGCCTCCTTGAGCTTGTTGATGTCCTTGTCGAGCAGGGTCACGTGGAAGCCCATGCCGATGGCGATCTGCGCGGCGTTCCAGCCGGAGACCCCGCCGCCGATGACGACGGCACGGCCGGCCAGGACGCCGGGGACTCCGCCGGGCAGCACGCCGCGGCCGCCGTTGGCCGCCATCAGGTGGTAGGCGCCGACCTGGGGGGCCAGCCGGCCCGCGACCTCGGACATCGGGGCCAGCAGGGGCAGGGCGCGGCCGGGCAGCTCGACCGTCTCGTAGGCGATCGCGGTGGTGCCGGACTCGACGAGGGCGTCCGTGCACTCCTTGGACGCGGCCAGGTGGAGATAGGTGAAGAGGGTCTGGTCCTTGCGCAGGCGGTGGTACTCCTGCGCGATCGGCTCCTTGACCTTCAGGAGCAGGTCGGCGGTGGCCCAGACCTCGTCGGCGGTGTCGAGTATCCGCGCGCCGGCGGCGACGTACTCGGCGTCGGGGATCGAGGACCCGGCGCCGGCGTCCCGCTCGACGACGACCTGGTGACCGTGACGCACCAGTTCGTGCACGCCGGCGGGTGTGATGGCCACCCGGAACTCGTTGTTCTTGACCTCGCGGGGGATGCCGACCTTCACGTGGATCACGGTCCTTGGCTCAGAGGATGGGCTGTTTCAAGGCATACCCGCTCAAGCACGGGCACACCGGGAGAGACCGCAGGACAATGTGCGGCAGAGCCAGTTTAATGAAGGCGTTCTCTGTGTCTAGCCTTTCAAAGCATCAATCTTCATCGGGTGCGCCGCGTGTTTCGCAGGCATCATCGGGTTCTTCCCTCAGCATGCGCTCGGCCGTGCTCCGCTGCAGGCCGGCCGCGACGGGATCGCCGAGCCGGTCGAAGGTGTCGGCGAGCCGCAGGTGGAGGGCGGCCTGGAGCCGGTCGTCCTCGGCCCGGCGGGCCCATTCGACGGCCTCCTGGCAGGTCCGCAGCGATTCCTCCGGCCGCCCGGCGTACTCCTGGACCCGGGCCAGCTCGGACAGCGACCGCGCGTGCGCGGCGACGTCGCCGCCCTTGCGGTGTCCGGCCACCGCCGCGCGCCAGGCCCGCACCGCCTCGCCGTAGCGGCCGGCATAGGTGTGGGCGGTGGCGATACGCCCGTACACCCGGGCGGCGTCGGCCCGCTCGTCCCGGGCCAGCCGCTGGGCGAGGGCCCGGCCGAACCAGTCGGCGGCGCGGTCGTAGTCCCCCAGTTCCAGGTGGGCGCCGCCCACGGATTCCATCGCGCGGCCGGTCGCGTACGGGTCGTTCGCCTCGCGTCCCGCGTCCAGCGCGGCCCGGTAGCGCACCAGGGCCTCGGTGGTGCGGCCGGTGCGGGCGTCGAGGTCGGCGAGGTTGAGCAGGGCCGCGGCCTTCTCGCGGGGCAGTTCGCGGCGTTCGGCCACGTCGAGCACGAGGCGGTGGATGCCGTACAGGTCGGGGGCCGCCGCGTGGGTGCCGAAGTGGGCCACCACGGCCCGCACCAGCTGGGACATCAGCCTGCGGGCGAGGGTGTCCAGTTCTCCGTCGGCGACCGCGAGGCGGGCCGAGGCGAGCAGGGCGGGGCGCCGGGCGCGCAGCCAGTCGGCGGCGGCCCTGGGATGCGGGAAGCGCAGGTCGCGCGGTGTGGCGAGGAGCTTCTCGCGGGCCTGCGGGCTGTCGGTCTCGGTGACCGCCCGGCAGGACTGGAGCAGCCGGACCGTCCGCTCCAGCATCCGGGCGCGGGCCAGTTGCAGCTCGGCGGGCCGGTCGTGCTTGCGGGCGAGCCGGCTCAGCCGGTCGTGCAGGCAGCCGGGGACCTCGTACTCGGGGGCCGCGGACTGCGGGGAGCCGGTCGCGCGCAGCAGCCCGAGGCCGACGAAGTCGTCCAGGGTGGTGCGGGCGCCGCTCAGCGAGCAGCCGGCGAGCGCGGAGGCGGTGTGCGGGTCGACGAGGCCCGCGGGGGCGAGGGAGAGCAGGCGCAGCATCCGCGCGGCGGGGCTCGGCAGGGAGCCGTAGACGAGGCGGAAGACGCGGCCGAGCGCGGTGCTCTCGTCGCTCTCGGCGTGGACGTGTCTGGCGAGGTCGGCGACGGCCGCCTGGGGTCGGGCGGCGAGCCAGCCGCCCGCCAGGGTCAGCGCGGCGGGCTGGGCCTGGCAGACCTCGACCAGCTGCTCGGCGGCCCGCGGGTCGACGGTGATGCGGACCGAGCCGGTGTACCGGGACAGCAGTTCCACGGCCGACTTGGTGTCCAGCCCCCCGAGGGTGCAGGGGCGGACGTCCGCGATGCCGGTCAGCGGGCCCTCGGCGACGGTGACGGCCAGGCAGTCCGGGGTGTCCGGCAGCAGGGCGTCGACCTGCTCGGCGTCGGCGGCGGCGTCGAGCAGGAGCAGGACCCTGCGGTCGGCCAGGGCGGTGCGCAGGACATCGGTGAGGTCGTCCTCGTCGGCGCCGGGCGGCGCGGACCGGTCCAGTGCGGCGAGCAGTTCGCGGGCGATCCGGTCCACCGGCACGCGCGTGCCGTCCGGCTCGCTGAGTCTGGCCCGCAGCACGCCGTCGGGGTAGTCGTCCGCGACCCGGGCCGCGAGTTCCTCGGCGAGCGCGGTGCGGCCGGAGCCGGGCCGGCCCGCGATGAGCAGCACACGCGCGCGGGGGGCCTTGCGTCCGGAGAGGGTGTCCAGGCCGGCGCGCTCGATGTCGGCGCGCAGCTCCTTCAGCTCCCGGGTACGGCCCAGGAACCGCCACTCCTCAGCAGGGTCCTCCGACAGCCGCACGCCGTCCGTGTCCACCGCCTGATCCGTCACGGGCCACACTCCCGATCCCACCGCACGCCGGCGCCCGCCGGAACCCCGGTTCGGGCGTTTCCCGAGCCTAGTTCACGCTCTGCGACGTTCCTGGCGGAGCGCGACGGGCACATCCCCCGATCGGATCAACCGATCGTCACACCGGCAGGGTGGGACTCACCCGAGGCGACCCGAGGCAGGCCCGGCGCGGGGCGCGGCGGCACGGGTCACCTTCGCCGGGACGCCGGACCGAGACGGGGCGCTGGAACGGGCCGGCTCACGCCGGGAACGGGACAGCTCACGCCTGGAACGGAACGGCTTACGCCTGGAACGGGCGGGCCGGCCACGGGGCCTCGGCCGGGCGCAGCGACTCGACACCGTCGCCCCGTTCCGCCGCGACCAGCGAGAGCACGCCCACCACCAGGCAGTTGTTGTGCAGCTCCCCCGCGAGCACGCCCCGGACCAGGTCCGCGACGGGCACCCGCTCCAGCTCCATGTCGGCCTCTTCGTCCTCGACCTCGAAGCGCTCGCCCTCGGCCTCGGAGAGGTTGCGGGCGAGGAAGATCCGCACGGCCTCGTCGCAGCCGCCGGGGGTGGTGTAGACGTCGGTCAGCACCCGCCAGTCCTCGGCCTTGACGTGCGCCTCCTCGTACAGCTCGCGCTGGGCGGCGTGCAGCGGGTTCTCACCGGGGACGTCGAGCAGCCCGGCCGGGATCTCCCACAGCTTCTCGCGCACGGGGTGCCGGTACTGCCGGATGACCAGGACCCGGCCCGCGTCGTCCAGGGCGAGGACGGCCACGGAGCCGGGGTGGACCTGGTAGTCGCGGGTCACCACGGAGCCGTCGGGCATGACCACGTCGTCCGTGCGGACCGAGGTCTTCTTGCCCTGGAACGGGGTCCGCGTGCCCCGGACCTCCCACGCCTCGGCGGTGTCCTTGATCGTCCTGCCCGTCATGCCTGACCTGCCCTTTCGAACGTACGCGAAAGCCGGGGCCCGTGACGTGAGTGCGCGGACCCCGGCAACCGTACAACTGGTGTGCCTGTGCTGCTCCGACCGCTACTTCGACGTCTTGCGCTCGACGGCGGCCTTGACCAGCCCGGCGAAGAGCGGGTGCGGGCGGGTCGGGCGCGAGCGCAGCTCCGGGTGCGCCTGGGTGGCGACCAGGTACGGGTGGACGTCGCGCGGGTACTCGACGTACTCGACGAGCTTGCCGTCCGGGGAGGTGCCAGAGAAGACGAGGCCGGCCTTCTTCTCCAGCTCCGCGCGGTAGGCGTTGTTCACCTCGTAGCGGTGGCGGTGCCGCTCCTCGACGTACTCCTTGCCGTCGTAGACCTCGCGCACGATGGAGCCCTCGGCCAGCTTCGCCGGGTACATGCCGAGCCGCATGGTGCCGCCCATGTCGCCCTCGCCGGCCACGATGTCCAGCTGCTCGGCCATGGTGGAGATGACCGGGTGGGCGGTGGCGGGGTCGAACTCGGTGGAGTTGGCGTCCAAGACGCCGGCGAGGTTGCGCGCGGCCTCGACCACGATGCACTGCAGGCCCAGGCAGAGGCCGAGCAGCGGGATCCGGTTCGTGCGGGCGTACTCGATCGCGCCGACCTTGCCGAGTACGCCGCGGTCGCCGAAGCCGCCCGGGATGCAGATCGCGTCGACGTCGCCGAGCTGCGCCTGGGCACCGGCCGGGGTCTTGCAGTCGTCGGACGTGACCCACTTGATCTTCACGCGGGCCCGGTTGGCGAAGCCGCCCGCACGCAGCGCCTCGGTGACCGAGAGGTAGGCGTCCGGCAGGTCGATGTACTTGCCGACCAGGGCCATGACGATCTCGTGCTCGGGCTTGTGGACGCGGTCGAGCAGGTCGTCCCAGGTCGTCCAGTCCACGTCGCGGAACGGCAGGTCCATCTTGCGGACGACGTAGGCGTCCAGGCCCTCGGTGTGGACGACCTTCGGGATGTCGTAGATCGAGCGGGCGTCGGGGCACGCGACCACGGCGGCCTCGTCGACGTCGCACATCAGGGAGATCTTGCGCTTGATCGCGGTCGGGACCTCGCGGTCGCAGCGCAGCACGATCGCGTCGGGCTGGATGCCGATGTTGCGCAGCGCGGCGACCGAGTGCTGGGTCGGCTTGGTCTTCAGCTCGCCCGAGGGGCCGATGTAGGGCAGCAGCGAGATGTGGACCACGAACACGTTGTCCCGGCCGACCTCGTGCCGGACCTGGCGGACGGTCTCCAGGAACGGCAGCGACTCGATGTCGCCGACCGTGCCGCCGACCTCGGTGATCACCACGTCGACCTCGTCCGTCGCCATGCGGCGGATGCGGTGCTTGATCTCGTTGGTGATGTGCGGGATGACCTGCACCGTGTCGCCCAGGTACTCGCCGCGCCGCTCCTTGGCGATGACGGCCGAGTAGACCTGCCCCGTGGTGACGTTGGCGGTGCCGTCCAGGTCGCGGTCGAGGAAGCGCTCGTAGTGGCCGATGTCCAGGTCGGTCTCGGCACCGTCGTTCGTGACGAACACCTCACCGTGCTGGAAGGGGTTCATCGTGCCCGGGTCGACGTTCAGGTAGGGGTCGAGCTTCTGCATCACCACGCGCAGGCCCCGGGCCTTGAGCAGCATGCCGAGGCTGGAGGCGGTCAGCCCCTTGCCCAGCGAGGAGGCGACACCCCCGGTGACGAAGATGTGCTTGGTCGTCGAGGCTGTGCTGTTTCGGAAAACAGAGGGCGGCATGGCCAAGAGGGGGCTCCCGTGGTCGCGGTCTTGGGTGCGGTGCGTTCGTCCTCCGCCCCGGTCGTCCCGGGTGTCGTCGGCGGCGCCGTCGCTGCGGTTCCGGGGTTTCTCTCCCACCGGTCCACGGGCTACCAGCGTATCAGCGCCTCGGGGCGGCGGCTCCCGGCCACCCTCCGCGTACATCCGGACACGCAGGTGGGGGCGTCACACTTTCCTCACCCCGTGGTCACTCGTTCGGCGGACCCCGCTTGCCGGGAGCGGCACACAGATCATCTACGTGCGTCGTATCCTGCTCGGACGTTCGCTGCCGAGCCCGTCCGGCGACGCGGCACCACCCCTCGCCCGTCAGCACCGGAACTACAAGAGCTCGTCAGGTCGTTGAGCAACAACTGTCGTTCGCGGCACCGCACCAATCGTCGTTCGCGGCGCAGCGTTTGGCTCCACGGCCGGACGGCTGCTTTGCTTCATGACTCAACGACACATGACATTCATGTGACGCACGACCCGCATTTCTCGACACACATCCTCTGCACACACACTTTCCTGACCCCACCCTTGACCGCACTAGCGACCGCCCCGACACATGCGGGGTGACGTGGCCGTTCGACTGGAGTTGCACGTGGCCGGGCGCATCGAAGACTACGCACTCATCGGAGACATGCAGACCGCTGCGCTGGTCTGCCGGGACGGCACAGTCGATTGGCTGTGCCTGCCCCGCTTCGACTCGCATGCCATCTTCGCCGGCCTGCTCGGCACCGAAGAGCACGGCTTCTGGCGGCTCGGTCCCGCCCACGCCTCCGACGCCGAGCCGCCCACCGCGGCCCGGCGGACCTACCGCGGGGACTCGCTGGTCCTGGAGTCCGAGTGGGACACCCCGCGCGGCACCGTCCGGGTGACCGATTTCATGCCGCCGCGCGACGGCGCGCCGCAGCTGATCCGGATCGTGGAGGGCGTCTCCGGCCGGGTGCCGATGCGCTCGGAGCTGCGCATGCGGTTCAGCTACGGCCGGGTGGTCCCGTGGGTGCACAAGCACGAGGGCCGCACGGTGGCCGTCGCCGGGCCCGACTCCGTGTGGTTCGACACGGAGGCCGAGACCTACGGCGAGGCGCTGACCACGTACGCGGACTTCACGGTCGCGCCGGGTGACCGGATCGCGTTCACCATCTCGTGGGAGCCCTCGCACAAGGAACCGCCTGCGCTGCCCGAGCCGGAGCAGTCCCTGACGGCCACCGAGGACTTCTGGCGCGACTGGGTCGAGCACTGTACGTACCACGGCCCCTACCGCGAGGCGGTGGTGCGCTCCCTGATCACGCTGAAGGCGCTGACCTACGCCCCCACCGGCGGCATCGTGGCCGCGCCCACCACCTCCCTGCCGGAGGAGATCGGCGGGGTGCGCAACTGGGACTACCGCTACACGTGGCTGCGCGACGCGGCGATCACGCTGTCCTCGCTGCTGCGCACCGGCTACCGCGAGGAGGCCCGCGCCTGGCGCGAGTGGCTGCTGCGCGCGGTCGCCGGGGACCCCGAGAACCTGCAGATCATGTACGGCATCGCGGGCGAGCGCGAGCTGGGCGAGGCGGAGCTCGACTGGCTGCCGGGCTACGAGAACTCCACCCCGGTCCGGGTCGGCAACGGCGCGGCGCACCAGCTCCAGCTGGACGTCTACGGCGAGGTCACCGAGGCCCTGCACCTGGCCCACATGACGGGTCTGGCCCGCAACGACTACGCCTCGGTGCTCCAGCTGAAGCTGATCCGCTACCTGGAGGACCACTGGAACGAGCCGGACGAGGGCATCTGGGAGGTGCGCGGTCCGCGCCGCCACTTCGTGCACTCCAAGGTGATGGCCTGGGTCGCCGTCGACCGCACCATCAAGCTGATCGAGTCCGGCGACGCCGACGGCCCGCTGGAGCGCTGGAAGCAGCTGCGCGACGACATCCACCGGGACGTGTGCGAGAAGGGCTACGACAAGGAACGCAACACCTTCACGCAGTCCTACGGCTCCCGTGAGCTGGACGCCTCGCTGCTGCTGATCCCGCAGATGGGCTTCCTGCCGCCGGACGACAAGCGGGTCATCGGCACCATCGAGGCGATCCAGCGCGAGCTGTCCACGTCGGACGGCTTCATCCTGCGCTACCCGACGGACGGCGACGACGAGGGCGTCGACGGCCTGCCGGGCGACGAGGGCGCCTTCCTCGCCTGCTCGTTCTGGATGGCGGACGACCTGGCGATGATCGGGCGGGTCGACGAGGCGCGCAAGCTCTTCGAGAAACTGCTCTCGCTGCGCAACGACCTCGGTCTGCTGGCCGAGGAGTGGGACCCCCGCCTGAAGCGCCAGGTCGGCAACTTCCCCCAGGCCTTCAGCCACGTCCCCCTGATCGACACGGCCCTCAGGCTGACGGCGAGCGGGGCGTACGGGGGCTGAGCGGGGCCGCCCGGGCGCGGCGCCGGGGCGTCGCGGCGGGCTCGGCGGGCTCGGCGGGGTGCGTCCGTTGGGCGTGCCGGGGCCTCCGGGGTCCGGCCGGCCCGGGCATCGGCCCGGGTCCCGGCCGTCGCCGGGGCCGGTGCGGTGTCGTGACCGCAGGTGCCCGTGCGGGGTGCTGTGCTCCTCGCGTGCGACGGCCACGACGGTGACGCCCCGGGATCGGTGCCCCCGCGGCGCGCGCCGGCCCGCCGGTGGGATGTCCGGGGTGCGTCCGCGCCGGGTAGCGTCCGGCTCATGGACAGCGGCAGGGACAGCGGACTCGACACCCGGGGCGCCGGCATCACCGTGCGGCGGGCGCTGGAGCTGCCGGGGCTGCTCAGCGGCCTGCCGGAGATCCTCGCGGGCGCCGACCGCCTGCACCGCACTGTGCGCTGGGTGCACGCCGGAGAGGTGCCCAACATCGCCTCGCTCCTCAAGGGCGGCGAGCTGCTGCTGACCACCGGGTACGGTCTCGGCACCCGGCCCGCCGAGCAGCGGGCGTTCGTCCGCACGCTGGCCGACCGCGGCATCGCGGCCCTCGTCGTGGAGCTGGGCCCGCGTTTCGCGCGGCTGCCCGCGGCCCTCGTCGACACCGCCCGAACGGCCGGGCTGCCCCTGGTCCAGCTGCACCGGGAGGTGCCGTTCGTGACGGTCACCGAGGAGATCCACACCGAGATCGTCAACGGCCACTACGCGCTGCTCCAGCGGGCCGAGGAAGTGGACCGGCGGTGCACGCGGGCCCTGCTGGACGGCGGCGGGGTGCCGCAGGTGCTCGGCATCCTGGCCGGCTTCGGCGACAACCCGGTCTTCCTGGAGACTCCCGACGGCCGCCTGCTGTACGCCGCCGGATCCGGCCCGGAGGGCGCCGACCCGCTCCAGGTCTGGGAGGGGCTGCGCGGCCCGCACAAGGACGCGCCGCCCCCGGCCGGCTCGGTCCTCGTGGACGTCCCCGGCGGCGGGCCCGGCACCGGGGCGGTCCGCGCGCGGCTGGTCCTGCTGCCGGTGCGGTCGCCGCTGGCGCCGGTGCACCGGATGGCGGCGGAGCGGGCGGCCGGCACCCTCGCCGTGGTGCTGATGCAGGCGCGGCAGGAGGAGGAGCTGGCGGCACGCGGGCGCGGCGACTTCCTCACCGACCTCGCCGAGGGCCGGGTCACCGCGGACGACGCCCCGGCGCAGGCCCGGGTCCTGGGTTTCAAGCCGGGCACCGGCCCGCTGCTGCCGGTGGTGATGCGGCTGGGCGACGCCCTGTCCCCCTCGGGCGGCGGCTGGGCGGTGCTGGCCCGCGCGGTCGCCGAGGAGCTGGCGTCGGTGGGGGTGCCGGCCCTGCTGGGCGTGCGGCCGGTGGAGGGCCGGGTACCGCTGCTCCTCGGGCTGCGCTCGGAGGCGGAGCGGCCGGCCGTCGCGGACCGGGTGGCGGCGGCGCTGCGGGCGGGTGCGGAGCGGGCCGGCATACGGCGGCCCGGCTCCCAGCCGCCGGTCGTGGTCGTCGGCGTGGCGGGCGGCTGGGCGGCGGCCTCGGCGGGTCTGCGGCACGCGGCGGAGACGGCGACGGCCGCACAGGGCCTGCCCGACCGGCCCTGGTACGACGCCCGGCGCCTGGACATCGACCTGCTGCTGTGGCGGCTGCGCGACCATCCGGATCTCGCGGCCTTCGTCGACCGGGCGATCGGCCCGGTGCGCGACCACGACGACCGTGCGAAGCCGCCCCTGCTGCCCACCCTCCAGACCTACCTGGCGCACGCCGGGCGCAAGGCGGAAACGGCCCGGGAGCTCCACCTCAACCGGCAGACGCTCTACAACCGGCTGGCGCGGATCGGCGAACTGCTGGGCACCGACCTCGACGACCCGCAGACCGTCCTGACCCTGAGCCTGGCCCTGCGCGCCCGCCGGCACGTGCCGTAGGGCGTGGGAGGTGCCCCCACTCGCCGCACCGGGCGCCGACCACGTACAACCAGTACGCCGGTCGACGCCCGGCACTCCCCCAGCCTCCGGCCGGGGGGGACCCCCAGAGCACGCGCCTGACGCCGCGAGGCCGCCCTTCGGGCGACGACGGGAATGGTCAGACAGGCCCTAGAGCAGCGGCGTGGGCTGCGTCAGCTCGTCGTAGACGCTGAGGACCTGGGCGACGGTCTCGTCCTCGGTCGGCCACGCGGCCGCCTGCCGCAGGCCCCTGTCCCGCAGCTCGTCCTGCCGCCCCGCGTCGCCGAGCAGCCGGACGACGGCGTCGGCCAGCGCCCCGGCGTCCCCGGGCGGGACGAGTTCGGCGGCGTCACCGACGAGCTCGGGAATGCCGTCCGCGCCGGCGGCGACGAGCGGCACGCGCGCGTGCAGGGCCTCCTGCACGAGGACGGAGCGGCCGGTCTCCCCGCGGCCGGGCAGCAGCGCGAGGTCGGCGGCGGCCAGCAGCTCGGGCACGTCGTCGCGGCTGCCGACCAGCGCCACCGGCAGTTCCTCGGCCTCGATCCGCGCCTGCAACTCCCCGCGCAGCGACCCCTCCCCGGCGACGACGACCAGCGGCGCGGGGTCGAGGCGGCGCCAGGTGTGCGCGGCGTCGAGCAGGACGTCGTACGCACGGTGCCGTTCCAGAGAGCCGACGGCGACCAGCAACGGCCGGTCGACGGCGCCCAGTTCGGCGCGGAGCTTCGGGCGCGGCCCGTCGGGGTCCTCGGGCCCGGCCGGTCCGCCCGTCCGGGTCGGCAGCGCCACGGGGCCGAGCCGGGCGTCCCGTGCCCCCGTGCGCCGCGCCTCGTCGACCAGCTCCGAGGTGGCGCCGAGCACCACGGTGGCGGCCTTCATCACCCGTCGTTCCAGCACCCGCAGCAGGGCGGCACGGGCACCCTCGGCGTGCACCGGCTCGTGCCAGGTGACGACGAGCGGTGTGCGCACCCGCCGCCCGCCGAGCGCCAGGGCGGCCCGGAAGGAGGCGTGCAGTCCGTGCGCGTGCACGATGTCGGCGTCGGCGCACACCGCGCGGAGCGCGGCCACCGACACGGGATCGCTGCTGCGGGGGACGTGCACGTGGTCGGCTCCGGCGCCCGTGAAGTCGTAGGTGCACTCCGCCTCGTCGGGGGCGCACACCGTCACTTTCACGCCCCGGGCGACGAGCCCCGCGGCCAGTGAGCGCACGTGTGCGCTGCTGCCGGCGTTGCCGCCGCCCAGCACCTGAACGGTGCGCAGCGGCGACTGGCCGTGCGGTGCGTGGCTGCTCACGGGGGTCAACTGGCCGGGGCTCCTGGTTCGGCGGGGTCGGTCACGAAGAACGTACAGAAGGACGGTGCGGAGCGCGCGCGCCGCACGCTCTTCCGGTCGTCACTCCGTCAAGGATGCCAGGCCGTACGGGTGTTCCGGCAACGGCGGACATCGCGCGCGAACGGCTCACGGGGCAACGGAACGGCACCAGTTCACTCGCACGAGTGACTGCCGGGGGTCTGGTACCGGGCTCTCACCGCCGCGCGCGGCACAAGAACGCGCCCGACACCGCAGGCCGCGCACCGCACCACGTGGTCGGCCCCACAGCGGTGACGACCTCGACAGCCGCCGTCCCCAGAGCCGCTCCCAGCCGTACGGACCCACGCACCTGAGGCGAAGGGCCGGGAGCCCGGGCCCGGGAGCCCAGACCAGAAGGCCAGAAGGCCAGGGGGCCGGGGAGCCGCAGGCCGTAACCCCACCACCCGCTGCCCGCTGCCCGCCCCCGCGTTCCTCCCCGCTCACCGCCGGAGGCCTACGCGTCGGCGCGTGCCGCCTCCAGCAGTTCCTCCGCGTGGGCGCGGGCGGTCTCCGAGTCCTCCTGCCCGGCGAGCATCCGGGAGAGCTCCCGCACGCGCTCCTCGCCCTCCAGGACCTTCACGCCGGAGCTGGTCACGGACCCGTCGTTGGTCTTCTCCACCAGCAGCTGCCGGTCGGCGAACGCAGCCACCTGCGGCAGATGCGTGACGACCACGACCTGCGCGCTCTTCGCGAGCCGGGCGAGGCGCCGCCCGATCTCCACCGCCGCCTTGCCGCCGACACCGGCGTCGACCTCGTCGAAGAGGTACGTCGGCACCGGGTCCGTGCCCGCGAACACGACCTCCACGGCCAGCATCACGCGCGACAGCTCACCGCCGGACGCGCCCTTGGCGATCGGCCGCGGCGGTGCCCCGGGGTGCGGGGCGAGCAGCAGCTCGACCTCGTCGGCGCCGGAGGGGCCGTACGCGACCGGCCGGCCGCCCACCTCCACGCCCTCCGCGTCCTCGGTCTGCCGGATCGCGAACGACACGCGCGCGTGGGGCATGGCGAGCGAGGCCAGCTCGGCGGTCACCGCGGCGGCGAACCGCTCGGCGGCCTCGGTGCGCGCGTCCGTCAACGCCTGCGCGAGGCCGCCCAGCTCCGCCCGCAGCGCGTCGCGCTCCGCGGTCAGCTCGCCGATCCGCTCGTCGTCGCCGTCCAGCTCGGTCAGCCGCGCGGCACCCTGCTCGGCCCAGGTCAGCACGGCGGTCACGTCCTCGCCGTACTTCCGGGTCAGCGCGGTGAGCGCGGCCCGGCGCTCCTCGACCGCCGCCAGCCGCAGCGGGTCGGCGTCCAGGTCGTCGGCGTACCCGGCGAGTTCGCCGGCCACGTCGCGCAGCAGGATCCCGACCTCGCCGATCCGTTCGGCGAGCGAGGCGAGCGCCGGGTCGTGCGACCGGACGGCGTCCAGGGCCCGCTGCGCGCCCGCGACGAGCGTCGCCGCGTCCACGCCCTCGGGGTCCTCGGGGTTGCCCGCGAGGGCGGCGTGGGCGGCCGTGGCGGCCGACGCGAGCGCCTCGGCGTGGCCCAGCCGCTCCGCCTCCTCCGCCAGCTCCACGTCCTCACCGGCGCGCGGCTCGACCGCGGCGACCTCGTCGAGGCCGTAGCGCAGCAGGTCCGCCTCCTGGGCGCGTTCCCGCGCGCGCGTGGTGATCTCGTCCAGCTCGGTGGCGACGGCCCGCAGCCGCCGGTAGGCCTCGGTGTACTTGGCGAGCGGTCCGGCGACCGCGCCCCCCGCGTACCGGTCCAGGGCCTGCCGCTGCCGGGACTGCTTGAGCAGCCCCTGCTGATCGGTCTGCCCGTGCACCGCGACGAGTTCGTCGGCCAGCTCGGCGAGCATCCCCACCGGCACCGACCGCCCGCCCAGATGCGCGCGGGAGCGCCCTTCGGCGGAGACGGTACGGCTGATCAGCAGCGCCCCGTCGTCCAGCTCGGCCCCGGCCTCCTCGGCCCGGACGGCGGCCGAGGCGTTTCCGGGCACGCCGATACGCCCCTCGACGACCGCGTTCTTGGCCCCGATCCGCACCAGCGCCGCATCCGCGCGTCCGCCGAGCAGCAAGCCGAGGCTGGTGACCACCATGGTCTTGCCGGCCCCCGTCTCACCGGTGACAGCGGTGAACCCGGGCGACAGCTCGACCACGGCGTCGTCGATGACACCGAGCGACCGTATCCGCATCTCCTCAAGCACGGACACGACCATACGAGGTCGAGGACGGGAAACGCACACAGCCCACCCTTGTCACGCGGGGAAGGCCCATGCCGCCAGGGGCGCGGGACCGTGCTGACAGCGGCTGCGCCGCGGGGCGCGACCAGCCACGACGCACCCGCACCCCGTGACGCACCGAACCACCCTTTCGAGACCGCTAATGCGGCGCCCCGCGCCACCCGGAAACGGGCAACGCGAACTTCGCCACCAACCGATCAGTGAACGAAGCGTGGTGCAGCCGCGCCAGCCGCACCGGCACCGCCCCCCGCCGCACCTCCACCCGCGCGCCCGGCGGCAGCTCCACCGTCCGCCGCCCGTCGCACCACAGCACCCCCGGAGGGATGTGCGGCAGCACCTCCACCGCGAGCACCGAGTCCGGCGAGGTCACCAGCGGCTTCGCGAACAGCGCGTGCGCGCTGATCGGCACCATCAGCAGCGCCTCCACCTCGGGCCACACCACCGGCCCGCCGGCCGAGAAGGCGTACGCCGTCGAGCCGGTCGGCGTCGACAGCACGATGCCGTCGCAGCCGAACCCCGTCACCGGCCGCCCGTCGATCTCCAGGACGACTTCGAGGAGCTTCTCGGCGCCGGCCTTCTGCACGGCGGCCTCGTTCAGCGCCCAGTCGGTGTGCACGATGTCGCCGTTGCGGTGCACGACGACGTCGACGGTCATCCGCTCCTCGACCTCGTAGGCCCGGTGCACCACCCGGTCGACGACCTTGTCGAGGTCGTCGCGCTCGGCCTCCGCGAGAAATCCGACCCGGCCCAGGTTGACGCCCAGCATCGGCACCCCGGAGGCGCGGGCGAACTCGGCGCCGCGCAGCAGCGTGCCGTCGCCGCCCAGCACGATGAGCAGCTCGCATCCGTCGAGGCACTGCGGCGTGGCCTCGCTGATCAGCTCCACCTCGCCCGGCAGCGGCAGGTCGCGCGCCTCGGCCTCCAGGACCCGTACGCCGATCCCGGCCTGCAGCAGCCCCCCGACCACCAGCTCCGCGCTGCGGATGGCGGCGGGACGCCCGGTGTGGGCGAGCAGGAAAACGGTTCTCGCTCGGTTCTGTGTCAACGCGGCCCCTCCGCCACTGCACGGTCAACGTCGGCCGGGTCCGGTGCGTCGGCCCCGGCCCGCAGCCACAGAAAGTACTCGACGTTCCCGGAGGGGCCCGGCAGCGGACTGGCGGTGACCCCCTTCACGCCGAGCCCCAGCTCCCAGGCCCTGCGGGCGACGCCCGTCACGGCCTCCGCCCGCAACTGCGCACTGCGGACCACTCCCCCGCTGCCCAGCCGCTCCTTGCCCACCTCGAACTGCGGCTTCACCATCATCACCAGGTCGGCGTCCGGGCGCGTGCACCGCAGCAGCGCGGGCAGCACCAGTCCGAGCGGGATGAAGGACAGATCCCCCACGACAAGATCCACGGGCTCCCCATCGATCGCTTCCAACGTCAATTCGCGTACGTTCGTACGGTCCTTCACGGTGACGCGTTCATCCTGCCGCAGAGTCCAGGCGAGTTGTCCGTATCCGACGTCCACGGCGACGACGTGCGCGGCGCCCGACCGCAGCAGTACGTCGGTGAAGCCGCCGGTGGAGGCGCCGGCGTCCAGCGCCCGCCGCCCCTCGACCAACAGCCCCTGCGGCACGAAGGCCGCGAGGGCGCCGGCGAGTTTGTGGCCGCCGCGCGAGACGTAGTCGGGATCGCCGTCGTCGGCGCTCACCACGATCGCCGCGGCGGTCTCCACCTGCGTGGCCGGCTTGGTCGCGACGGTCTTGCCGACGGCGACCCGCCCGGCGGCGATCAGCTGGCTCGCGTGCTCGCGCGAACGCGCCAGCTTGCGGCGCACCAGCTCCGCGTCCAGACGGCGGCGTGCGACTCCTGCCACGTTCGGTTCAGCTCCTGCGGTCGTACGGTGCGGACGGCGACGGGGGTGCCGGGGTCCCCGGAGGTCCCGCGGGCCCCGGGCGGGCGTCGAGCGCGGTGAGCGCGTCGCGCAGCCCCCGGTGTACATCCTCGTACACCTCGACGTGTCCGTCCGTGGCCAGGTGGTCGGCGTCGGCCAGCCGCGCCAGCCGCGCGTCGACCCCGGCGTCCCCGGTGGGGGTGCGCGGGACGTCCAGCGGAGCGGGGGCCGCGGGCTCGTACCCGGGGCTCTCGGGCGGCCCGGACTCCGCCTGCTCGGCTGCCGGCTGCTCCGGCTCCGGTACTGCGTCGTTCATGCCCCGACGCTACCCCGTGGCTGGGGTACGGTCGGTCCCGATGGCGACGACGGAGGAGTGCCGTGCCGCACTCGACAGGCTCTCGGAGAACATGCGCGGCGCCGAGGGGGAGGTGCGGGCGGCGACGGACCTGGACCGCTCGGTCAGCTGCCACGTCACCGACCTGGACGTCACCTTCGCCGGACGCATGACGGGCGGCGGGATCGACGTGCGCGAGACCCTCCAGGGGCCGCCGCGGGAGAAGGCGGAGATCAGGCTCGCGATGACCGGCGACGACCTGGTGGCCCTGGTGGCGGGCGAGCTGAACTTCGCCAGGGCCTGGGGCTCGGGCCGGGTGAGGCTGGAGGCGGGCCTGCGCGACCTGTTCCGGCTCAGGAAGCTCCTGTGACCGGCGGCTCTCCGCACCCGACCGGCCGTCAGGACATCCGGCCGGCTCCAGGTCACCCGGCCGGCTCGGCTTCAGGAGGCCTTCGCGGCGGCTGCCCTCTCCGGCGTGCCGGTGACCGCGCCCCGTGCCTTGCGCGCGGCCGGCACCACCAGCGGCGTACCGGTCTCCGGGTCGTCGATGACCTGGCAGCGCAGCCCGAAGACCCGCTCGACCAGGTCGGCCGTGACGATGTCCTTCGGCGCCCCCTCCGCGATGATCTTCCCCTCGCGCAGGGCGATGAGGTGGGTCGCGTAGCGGGCGGCGTGGTTGAGGTCGTGCAGGACGGCGACGAGGGTGCGGCCCTGTTCCTCGTGCAGCTCCGCGCAGAGGTCGAGGACGTCGATCTGGTGCTGGATGTCCAGGTACGTCGTCGGCTCGTCGAGCAGCAGCAGCGGGGTCTGCTGGGCGAGCGCCATGGCGATCCACACGCGCTGGCGCTGGCCGCCGGAGAGTTCGTCGACGTAGCGTTCGGCCAGTTCGGAGATGCCGGTCTGGGCCATCGACTCCTGGACGACCCGTTCGTCCTCGGTCGACCACTGGCGCAGCAGGCCCTGGTGCGGGTAGCGGCCGCGGCCGACGAGGTCGCCGACGGTGATGCCGTCGGGTGCGATGGACGACTGGGGCAGCAGGCCGAGAGTCCGCGCGACCTGCTTGGCGGGCGTCGACTGGATGACCGACCCGTCGAGCAGCACCCGGCCCTCGCTCGGCTTGAGCATCCGCGACAGGGCGCGCAGCAGGGTGGACTTGCCGCAGGCGTTCGGCCCGACGATCACCGTGAAGGAGTTGTCGGGTATCTCCACCGACAGCTGCTTCGCGATGACCCGCTGGTCGTAGGCGAGGGTGACGTTCTCGGCGGTGAGGCGGTTCACGTTGCTCCTTTGCTTCTCGGGCCCGCGGCGGGTGCCGGCACCGGCGCTCATATCCGGCCCGCCCTGCGCTCGGTGACCAGCAGCCACAGCAGGTAGACACCGCCGAGCACGCCGGTGACGACGCCCACGGGCAGTTGGTCGGCGCCGAAGGCCCGCTGCGAGATCCAGTCGGCGCTGACCAGCAGGGCGGCGCCCATGCACAGGGACGGCAGGAGATTGGGGCCGGGCGAGCGGGTGAGGCGCCGGGCCAGTTGCGGCGCGGTGAGCGCCACGAAGCTGACCGGCCCCGCGGCGGCGGTCGCGGCGGCGGTCAGCAGGACGGCGGCCACCATCAGCAGGGCACGCACGCGTTCGACGCGCACCCCGAGGGCGTACGAGACGTCGTCGCCCATCTCCATCATCCGCAGCGCCCGTCCCTTGGTGAGGACGAACGGCACGAGCACGGCGCAGAGCGCGAGGAGGGGCCAGACCTGGTCCCAGTCGCGGCCGTTGAGGGAGCCGGTCATCCAGACGACGGCGCGGGAGGCGTCGACGATGTCGGCCCGGGTGAGGAGGTAGCCGTTGGCGGCCGTGACGATCGCGGACACGCCGATACCGACCAGGACCAGCCGGTACCCGTGCACGCCCCGCTTCCAGGCGAGCAGATAGATGGCGAGACCGGTCACCAGGCCGCCGACGAGCGCGCCGGCGGTGACCTGTGCCGAGCTGCCGGAGAACAGGACGATCATGGTGAGCGCACCGGCGGTCGCGCCCTGGCCGAGGCCGAGCACGTCCGGACTGCCGAGCGGGTTGCGGGAGATGGCCTGGAACAGCGCACCGCCCACTCCGAGCGCGCCGCCGACCAGCAGCCCGACGAGGACCCGCGGCAGCCGCAGCTCGTTGACGATGAACTCCTGGCCCGGGTCGCCCCGGCCGACCAGGGTCTTCAGCACGTCGGCGGCCGGTATGTCGAAGTCGCCGGTGCCGATCAGGAGCACGCTCGCGGCCAGCGCGAGGAGCAGCAGCAGGGCGACGACGACCGCGGCCCGGACGTCGAGCCGGAACGACGACCCGCCCGGGCCGCGCACGGTCCGGCCGGCCTTGGCGGCACGCGTGGTCTTCCCGGTCTTCCCCGTCTTCCCGGTCTTCCCTGTCCTCACAGTTGGGCCGTCCTCCGCCGTCGTACGAGATAGATGAAGACCGGCCCGCCGAGGACGGCGGTGACGATGCCGACCTGCAGCTCCGCGGGCCGGGCGACGATCCGGCCGAGGACGTCCGCGCCGAGCAGCAGCACCGGCGACAGGATCGCGGCGTACGGCAGGATCCAGCGCATGTCGGGGCCGGTGAAGGAGCGCACGATGTGCGGGACCATCAGCCCGACGAACACGATGGGCCCGCAGGCCGCGGTCGCCGCGCCGCAGAGCACGGTCGCGGCCAGCATGGACAGCGCCCGGGTGCGGTTCAGGTTGGCGCCGAGGGCCCTGGCGGTGTCGTCGCCCATCTCCATGGCGTTGAGCGGCCGGGACAGCGCGAGGGCGAGGACCGTGCCGGCCACGAAGAAGGGCAGCACCTCCCTGATGGTGCCGTTCGTCGCCGAGGCGAGCGAGCCGACCGTCCAGAAGCGCATCCGGCCCAGTGCCGCGTCGTCCATGATCATGACGGCCTGGAGGTAGCCGAAGAGAGCCGCACTGATCGCCGTTCCGGCCAGCACCAGCCGTACCGGGGTGGCCCCTCGGCTGCCGCCCAGGAACCAGACCAGCGCACCGACCCCGGCCGCGCCGGCGAAGGCGAACCAGACGTACCCGGTCAGTGAGGTGACCCCGAAGAAGGTGATGGCGGTGACGACCGCGGCCGAGGCGCCCGCGTTGATGCCGAGCAGTCCCGGATCGGCCAGCGGATTGCGGGTGAGCGCCTGCAGCACCGCTCCCGCAAGGCCCAGCGCCGCACCGGCCAGCAGCCCGAGCAGGGTTCGTGACAGCCGCTCGCCCACCACGACGTCGCCGTACGTGCCGGTGTCGTGGAACAGGCCGTGCCAGACCTGTGCGAGTGTGAGGTCCTTCGCGCCGACGGCGATGCTCGTCAGCGCGACGAACACCAGGACCGCCACGGATACGGGCAGTCCTGCGGCGCGCAGGGCACGGCGCTTGGCGGGCGGCGCGGGAGCGGTCTCCGCGCGCTGTTCGGGGGGACTGTCGACCAACACGAGGTTAGGCTAGCCTACCCTGCCAAACGATCACGATCCCGAGCACGCCGCCCTGCCCCGCACCGGCCCGGTTCCCGGGCACACTCACAGGACCGACCCGCTTCCCGGCACACTCACAGGCCCAGCCGCGCCAAGGCCTTCCCCGCGTCCAGCCGGCACGCTGCCTCCCCGCCCGCCGTCCAGGCCGCGCCGCACAGCGCCCGCAGCCCGTCCAGCGCCGCGCCGTCGCCCTCCAGCTCCAGCCGCTCCGCACCGGCCGTCGCCGACCAGCCGCCGCACCGGAAGCCCTCGCCGGCGTCGCCGGTGACCTCCGGCTGCCCGGTGAGCAGCCCCCGCAGATCGGCGTCGACGTACGTCGGCCGGTGCTGCGGCGGCGCAGCGAGCAACTGCGCCCCGTCGGTCACGCCGGTCAGCACCAGCAGCGAGTCGACCTCGCCGTTGAACGCGCCCTCGATGTCCGTGTCCAGCCGGTCACCGACCACCAACGGGCGCCGCGCCCCGGTGCGCAGGATCGTCTCCCGGTGCATCGGCGGCAGCGGCTTCCCCGCGACCTGCGGCTCGGCGCCGGTGGCGATGCGGACGACCTCCACCGCCGCCCCGTTGCCGGGGGCGATTCCGCGGGCGCCCGGGATCGTGAGGTCGGTGTTGGAGGCGTACCAGGGCACACCGCGTGCGATGGCGTAGCAGGCCTCGGCGAAACGTCCCCACGGCAGCTCCGGGCCGCCGAAGCCCTGCACGACGGCCGCCGGATCGTCATCGGCCGACTCCACGGGCTCGAGACCGCGCTCGCGCAGCGCCACCCTGAGCCCGTCACCGCCGATCACCAGCACGCGCGCCCCCGAGGGCACCTGCTCGGCGATCAGCCGGGCCACCGCCTGGGCGGAGGTGATGACGTCGGCGGCGTCCGTCGCCGTCCCCAGCTCGGTCAGGTGCGCCGCCACGGTGTCCGGCGTCCGGAGCGCGTTGTTGGTGACGTACGCCAGGCGCATGCCGCCGTCGCGGGCCGCCGTGAGGGACTCCACGGCATGCGCGATCGCGCTCCCCCCGGCGTACACCACGCCGTCCAGGTCGAGCAGCGCCGTGTCGTACGCCTCGCTCAGGGTCCGCCCACTGCCCGCAGGCCTCGTCCCGACGCTCCGGCTCATTGCGCATCGCTCCTCATCAGACGCTTTTCCCCCGATCATCCCCCATGCCACCGACACACGTACGATGCCGGGATGAACTCTGCAGGTCCCCCGGAAGCAACGGCGCGCCGGGGCCTGGAACTCACCCCGTTCCGAGGCCTCCGCTACGACCCCGACCGGGTCGGCAGCCTGGCCGCCGTGACCTCCCCGCCCTACGACGTCGTGGTCCGCCCCGACGGCCTGCTCCACCTCGAGTCCGCCGACCCGCACAACATCGTCCGCCTCATCCTGCCCCAGGCCGCCACCCCCGAGGCCCGCAACGAGCAGGCCGCGCACACCCTGCGGCGCTGGCTGGCCGAGGGCGTCCTGACCACCGACCCCGATCCCGGCCTGTACGTCTATGAACAGCGCGACGGCGACGGCCTGCTGCAACGCGGCCTCATCGGCACCCTGCGCGTGTCGGACCCGGCGGACCAGGTCGTCCTGCCGCACGAGGACGTCATGCCGCACGTGGTCGCCGACCGCGCGGCGCTCATGCGGGCCACCTCGGCCAACCTCGAACCCCTGCTGCTGACCTACCGCGGCGACGACTCCACGAGGACGACGACCGCCCTCGTGGAACGCACCTGTGAACGGCCGCCGCTGCTCTCGACGACCACGGAGGACGGTTTCCACCACCGCCTGTGGTCGGTCACCGACCCCGACACCCTGGCGCGCGTCCGCGGCGAACTGGCCCGGCACCAGGCTCTCATCGCCGACGGCCACCACCGCTGGGCCACGTACCGCACGCTCCGCGCGGAGCACCCCTCGCCCAGCCCCTGGGACCACGGCCTGGTGCTCCTGGTGGACACGGCCCGCTACCCGCTGCGGGTCCGCGCCATCCACCGCCTGCTGCACGACCTGCCGGTGAAGGACGCCGTGGCCGCCCTGGAGGGGCACTTCCGCGTCCGCCGCCTGGCCGCCACAGCACTGCCGCAGGCCCTGGACGCCCTGGCCGAGGCGGCCGGCGCGGGCAACGCCTTCCTCCTCGCCGGTGACGGCGCCTTCCACCTCGTCGACCGGCCGGACCCCGGTCTGCTCTCCCGCACGGTCCCCGCCGACCGCCCGGAGGCCTGGCGCACCCTGGACGCCACCGTCCTGCACGCCACGCTCCTCGCCCACGTCTGGCGCGTCCCCGACGACTCCGCGGCCCACATCTCCTACATCCACGACACCGGGGCCACCGTCGCCAAGGCGGAACGCGACGGCTCCACGGCGGTGCTGATGCACCCGGTCCGCGAGGAAGTCGTTCGCGACCTGGCCCGACAGGGCGTCACGATGCCCCGCAAGTCGACGTCCTTCGGCCCCAAGCCCGCCTCGGGCCTGGTACTGCGCTCGCTCGACGTGTGACCGGGCGACGCCGCGGGTGACGCCGTGGGCGACGGCAGAATCGCCGATGGGGGCGGGCCGGCCAAACCGGTCCCGCCCCCATCGGCGTCAGGCCCGTCGGCCTCAGGCCTTGTCGGCGTCCTCGGCGGAAGAGCCCTCCGCGTCGTTTCCGGCGCCGGGGCCGTCCTCGTCCTCGTCAAGGGCGTCCATGAACTCGACGCCGTCCAGTTCCGCGAGCCGGTCGGAGGCGTCGGTGCTGCCGTCCCGGTCGGATTCCACGGCCTTCGCGAACCACTCCCGCGCCTCCCGCTCCCGGCCCGCGGCCAGCAGCGCGTCGGCGTAGGCGTACCGCAGCCGCGCGGTCCACGGCTGTACGGAGTTGGAGGCCAGCTCGGGGCTCTGCAGCGTCACGATGGCCGCGTCCAGCTGCCCCATGTCACGCCGGGCACCGGCGGCCACGAGCCGCATCTCCACCTGGCCGGCCTTGTCCAGCTTGTGCACCTCGGGAGCGCCCGCCATGTCCAGCGCCTTCTCCGGCCGTCCGAGCCCGCGTTCGCAGTCGGCCATGACCGGCCACAGCTCCACCGACCCGGTCATCCGCCGCGCGGCCCGGAACTCCGCCAGCGCCTCGCCGTACTTCTGGTTGGCGTACGCGGCGAATCCGGCCGCCTCGCGCACGGCGGCCACACGGGACGCGAGGCGCAGGGCCACCCTGGAGTAGCCGTACGCGGCCTCCGGGTCCTCGTCGAGCAGCTGGGCCACCATCACCAGGTTCCTGGCGACGTCCTCCGCGAGCGTCTTCGGCAGACTCTGCAGCTCCTGCCGCACGTCCTTGTCGATCTCGTCGCCGGTGACCTCCTCCGGGATCGGCAGCCGCTTGATCGGCTCGCGGTCGCGGTCCCGCTCCTCGCGGAAACGCCCACCGCCGCCGGGCCGGTCGTCACGCCCCCGGTATCCGCCGCCGGGCCGCCCGCCGCGGTCGTCACGCCGGGGTCCGCGTCCACCGCGATCGTCCCGGCCTCGGAACCCCCCACGGCTGTTGTCGTCCCGACGGAACCCGCCGCGGTCGCCCCGGTCATCACGCCGGAAGGCCGGCCGGTCGTCCCGACGCGCGTCCCGACGGTCATCACGCCGGTCGTCGCGCCGCTCATCGCGACGGTCATCACGCCGGTCGTCACGGCGGAACGACGGACGGTCGTCACGCCTGAACGGAGGGCGGTCGTCACGGCGATCGTCGCGACGGAACCCACCACGCTGCCCGCCCCGGTCATCACCCCGACGGTCGTCACGCCGCTCATCACGCCGGAACGAAGGACGGTCATCGCGCCGCTCATCGCGACGGTCGTCCCGACGGAACGACGGACGGTCGTCACGGCGGTCATCGCGCCGGTCGTCACGGCGATCGTCGCGCCGGAACCCACGGTCCCGGTCACGGTCATCACGACGCGGCCCACGATCACGGTCGTCCCGACGCCCGTATCCGCCGCCGCGGTTGTCACTCCGGCGGTTGTCGTCGCGTCGGTCGTCACGCCTGAACGGAGGGCGGTCGTCACGGCGATCGTCACGACGGAACCCACCACGCTGCCCGCCCCGGTCATCACCCCGACGGTCGTCACGCCGCTCATCACGCCGGAACGAAGGACGGTCATCACGCCGCTCATCACGCCGGTCGTCCCGACGGAACGACGGACGGTCGTCACGCCGGTCATCACGACGGTCATCACGGCGATCGTCGCGCCGGAACCCGCGATCCCGGTCACGGTCATCACGACGCGGCCCACGATCACGGTCGTCCCGACGGAAGCCACCGCGCTGCCCGCCGCGATCCCCACGCTGGCTTCCGCGGTCACCGCGGTCACCGTTGTCCCGTCGACGCTGGTCGCGCTCCGGTCGGTCGTCGGGAGAGTTGGTGGACATCGGTGACTCCTGTCTTCGGTACCGCAAGTCATTCTCGCGCAGCCGGGTACCCCCCACAGGGTCCCCCCTGCAGTACCATCGGCGCTGTAAGGCTTAGCTTCCGGGTTCGAAATGTAACCGGGCGTTTCCCCTACGCTATGACCACCGAAACCCTAATGGTTTCGAGCGAACAAGCACACTCTTCAATTGTTCTGTTCAGCTCGAAAGCCGGCAACGGTTCGTTGCCTCAGAACTAACACAGTGGACGCGAGCAACTGAGGACAAGCCCTCGGCCTATTAGTACCGGTCACCTCCACACCTCACGGTGCTTCCAGATCCGGCCTATCAACCCAG
>NZ_JOFH01000021.1 GCF_000721235.1 Streptomyces olivaceus | reverse complement strand
CGCCCGCCCCGCCCGTCCCTCCACGGGCGCCCCACACCCCAAGGATTGGCATGCTCACTTCACACACGTCCGCGCCCGCTCCCACGCACGGGACCGCACCGGTCGCCCCCGCTCCCCACCACTACCGCGCCGACCTCACCCTCTTCATGGTCATCGCCTTCGCGGTGAGCTGGCTCTCCTGGGGCGCGGCGATCGCGCTCGGCGGCACGGAGACCAACGAGGCCGCCAACGCCCCCTACATGCTGGGTGCCTTCGGGCCGCTGATCGGCGCCCTGGTCGTCCGCGTCCGACGCCGCCGGCGCGGCGAGCCCGCCCCCGGGCACGTGGTCCGCTTCCGCGCGGCGCACCTGCTGCGGGCGGTACTGCTGCTGGTGCTGGGCTCGGCGACGGTCCTGGCCGCGGCGCTGCTGGCGAGCCGGGCGGGCGGCCCGGAACTCAGCCTGGACGTGGCGAAGGACACCGTCGAGGACTTCGGCGGACCGGCGGCGTTCCTCGTCGGCATGCTGGTCAGCGGCCCGCTGTCCGAGGAGCCCGGCTGGCGCGGCACCGCCTACCCGAGGCTCCGCGCGACGATGGGCACCTTCCGGGTCTGCCTGGTCCTCGGCGCCGTCTGGGCCGTCTGGCACCTTCCCCTGTTCTTCATCGACGGCACCGTGCAGCACGACCTGGGCCTCGCCACTCCGAGCGGCATCCTCTTCGTCGCCAGCAACATCCCGATGGCCATGCTGGTCACCGCCGCCTACGAGCGGGCCGGCATCGTCGCCTCGATCGCGACGCACTTTGCGGTCAACATGACGATGATCCTGCTGGCCGTCGAGGCCCCGGAGGTCCAGGCGATGATCATCGGCATCCAGGCCGTCACGGTGACCGTCCTCCTTCTCACCCACCGAGGCCGCACGACGGGCCGATCGGTCAACCCCCCTCGGGCAGACCGTCCCAGCCCTCGAAATCACTGAAGTCCATGTTGGCGATGCCCAGGTTGCAGTGCATCTCGTGCGGAGTGGACAGGGCCGCCACCCGGAAGGGAGGCGTCTCCTCCTCCGGGTCGGTACTCACCGCGAGGAGCGTCGGCCGCGGGCCGCTCAGGCCGGCGCGGTCGGCGACGAAGACCACCTCCCAGCCGCACTCGTCCGACGCCGTGAGGACGGCGAGTATCTCGGCGGGGCCGGCGCCCGTCCACGACGGATCCTCGACGAAGAGGACGTCCTCCTTGAGACGGCCGTTGTCCTCGTCCCTCTCGTCGAACACCCAGGGCACGTCGAGGTCGGCCTTCAGCCGCTGCCAGGCCGCGTCGTCCCGGTAGTCGGTGCGGACCACCAGGATGGGCGGGGAGTCCTCGTCGGTCGTCGGCAGTACACGCACCACAGCTCCTGCTTTCCACGGGCGGCACACCGGGCCGCGCTGACAGTGTGCCGAGCGTAGAGGCAGGGTCCGACAATCGTGGCAGGCCGTTCGGACCGAGAGCATGGCCGGTCGGCCGACGCGGAGCCGGGGCGCGCTGACCTAGCGTCTTCCTCAGCGGATGAACCCCACGGAGAGGAAGGCCCGATGAGCCAGCGCGAGCCTGTCGACCACACCGGCGCGACCACCGAGTTCGAGAGGGACGTCCTCAAGCTGCTGCTGGAGACGGTACGCACGGTGGCCAAGCAGGAACGCGCGGACATCGGTACGGAGAGCCTGCTGAGCGCCCTCGTGTCGGGCGACTGGGCCGCGGGCTCCGCGATCGCCCCCGGCATGCGGAACGCCGGTTCGCTCGGCGGGTCGATCGGCGTCCGCGGCACCTCCGTGTGGGTCAGCGACGACGCGGGCGACGGCGGCACGGGGGACCCGGCCGACGAGCGGAACATCGACGCGTTCTGGCGCGAGGTCTGGCAGGACGAGGCCAAGAGGCGGCGCTGGAAGAACCGCAAGAAGAAGGAAGAGGAGCAGCAGAGCCTCGAACTCCCCCCGATGACCGGCGCGTTCCGCGCCTGCCTGCGCAAGGCGCTGGAGAGCGCGCGGGAGGAGGGCAGCATCTCCGTGCACGTCCGGCATGTGGCGCGCGCACTGGTCGACCTGCCCGACACCCGGGCCAGCGAAGCCATGGTGGTGCAGAAGCTGGACATCTCCGCCGCCGCGACCGCGCTGGACGAGCTGCGGGGCAGCGACGAAGTGCCGGAGCCCTCCTCGGTGCTGGTGCTCCGCAAGGCGGGCACCTTCGGCAAGAGCGGCAACCCGCTGACCCGGAAGTTCACCGCCTGGATCTTCGGCGGCGGCGCCGGGTTCGGCTCCGCGGTGGTGGCCGTGGTGCGCTCGGAGGCGCAGCGTTCGGCGGTACGGCGAGGGGCGTCGGCGACGGAGCCCGCCGACGTACTCCTTGCCATCCTGGCGCTGGACCGGTCGTTGACGGTCGCGCAGCGCGAACTCCCCGAGAACCTGCGGGCCGACAACCGCGGAGCGGAACTCCTGCACCGGCACGGCGCACGCCAGGACGCCCTGGCCCGCGCCCTGCTCCCCACCACCGGCATCGACGGCGTCCCCCCGGAGGTGGACAGCACCTCCGACTCCGACCGCCGCCTCCTCCACGTCACGGAGCTGACCGCCTCCTCCCGTAACGCCCCCACGGTCGGCACGACCCACCTCCTGGCCGCCCTCCTCCACGACACCGGCACGGACACGGAGTCCCAGGCGGACATCGAACGCATCCTCACCGACATCGGCACCGACGTCCCCGCCCTCCGAGCGGAGCCGGAACTCCGCGTGCCGGGGGGGTGCGTCGCGGGCGGCGTAGGACGAACACGCGGCGTGGGTTCAGCCGGCCGCGCGGAGCTGGTTGCCGGGGAGGTGGTCCCGGCAGGTTCGGCAGTGGCCGGGGGTGGGGGCGCGGAAGGCGCGCTCGCAGCCGTCGCAGGTCTGGAAGGGCAGCAGGGCCGGGCGGGGCAGCACGATCGGCTTGGGTGGTCCGGGCAGCGGTGTCTCGCGGAGCCGGAAGGCCAGGACGCCGGCCGGCCGCCCCCGGAAGCGGTCCGGGAGCCCTGCGGTCAGCAGCTCGGTGATCTCGCGCGGTGCGACACCGGCCGCCAGCCACTCGGACACGGCGGGCGCCAGACGCGCGGCCTCCCGGGCGGACAGCACGAGGCGCGCGTCGACCCGGCGCAGGGCGGTCAGCACGGCGATCGCCTCCGGGTCGGCATCGGCGAGCACGGGCGCCGGTGTCCCCGGCTCGTCCGGTACGGGGGCGGCGGGCTGCGGCAAGGGCCGAGGGCGATGCGGCGGCGGTCCGGGGGGTCGGGCCCGACCACGGACGCCGGGTACGTCGTAGAAGGAGGTCCGGGTGCGGATCTGGCCGGAGGGGAGGCGCTCGCGGCGGCGTTCCAGGTACCCGGCGGCTTCCAGCTCCCTCAGGGCGCGGGAGATCAGGATCTCGCCCTCGCTGAAGTGCTCGCACAGCGCGGCGATGGTCACGGGGGCGCCGTCGGGGAGCGACAGGATGTACACCGCCACGCCGACGGTGACCGCGCTGCCGCGTCGCTGGGCGAGGGCGTTGGAGACCACGGTGAAGTCGGCGGTGAGCCGCGTGCGGACGTGGAGCACGCCGGAGGTCGGGGTACCGGCGTTGGCGCGCAGGGGCGCGTTAGACTGCGAGTCAGCCATTGGGAAGGTGTCGACTTCCTGATCGGTCAGGCCCTCGCCGGGACTGCGAATCCTTGGCGGGGGCCGACTTGTGTGCGTTCGTTGCGGCGAACGTAGCCGCCCGAATCGGGCGCCTGCAAGCGGGTCACTCGGACGAGTGACGGCCAACTCCGGGCGCGTGGAGGGTGGGTGGGCGGGTAGTTCTCTACCCGGTTCTTTGAGGAGGTCAGCGGCCCACCGGCCCCTCGCGGACGAGGTACCGGTGGACCCGGGAGACGGCCGCGGACCGGTGCCCCGTCGACTCGGGTGCGGTACCGGCCGGCCGCCGACTCGACGTGAGGCCCGCCCCGGTGCCCGTGCCTCACCGCTCCGCTCGGGCTCGCATACTCACTCAGCCGGCGTGGAGGATCCGGAAGCGGTCGGGTTCCGCCGGGTCGCGGTCGACGACTTGGACCGGTGTCCAAGTCCATTGCCAAACGCCGACGCCCGGCGTGCGGGAGAACCGGATCGGCCCGCGGGTGCCCTCGACCGCCACGCGCGGCCACGACTCGGCGACGGCCGCCCGGTCCGTGCCGTGGGAACGCAGCACCGCAGCGAGGACGGCGACGGTGTCCCAGCCCTCGAAGGCGACGAAGGAGGGCGCTTCGCCAAGCCGCCCGCGGAGCTCCTTCCCGACGCGTTCACCGAGCGGACCGAGGCGCTCGGGCAGGTAGCGCAGGAACGGGATCCCGGCGCCGTCCTCAGCCAGCGCCGCGGCCCATTCGGCGAACTCCGGTTGTCCGGCCGGAGCGCCGATGAGGATCTCCGCGAGCCGCCGGTCGCCCCGGACGGCCCGGACGATCGGCACCGCCGGCTCCGGATGGCCGACCAGCAGGAGGAGCGCCGTCGCGCCGTGGTCGACGAGCGCGTCGCACAGAGCCTCGGGCGTGAGCGTCGCGTCGAGTTCGAGGACCGTGCCGCCGCGGGGAGCGAGGTGGTCCCGCAGGACGCGCGTCCCGGACGCCCAGTAGACGCTCGGCTGGGTCGCCACGGCGATCCGACGCCGACCCGCGCGGAGGAGGAAGTCCGCGTAGATCCGCCAGCCGTGGGACTGGGCCGGAGCCAGACGCGCAACCCACCCCGTCGGCTCCTCGGTGAGCGCGTCGAGCACCGCGGACGAGCAGAGAAACGGCACGCCGAGGGCGTCGGCCCGGGCGGCGGCGGCGCGGGCGACCACGCTGTGATACTCGCCCACCACGGCGGCCACGCCCAAGTGGGCCAGTTCGTCCACGGCCGCCGCAGCCCGCTCCGGATCGGCCGCGGTGTCCCGGACCACCAACTCCAGTGGTCTGCCGTCGATCCCGCCGGCGTCGTTGACCTCGCGAACGGCCAGGTCGAGTCCTGCGAGCAGGTGTCGGCCCGCCTCGACCCAGCCGGGCCGCGTCAGCGGGACGAGAGCACCCAGGCGGATGGACGACCGGTCGGTGTGCTCCGCTCCGGACGGCGATGGTGGCGAGTTCATCGGGTGGCGTCTCCCCTGGGAGGATGCGGTCGCGGTTTGCCCGGATCACGCGCGCCGGCCGCTGACGGTGCGCGATCGTCACGTGCCGCCGAGGCAGGTGCGCCCGGGTGATCATGCCGGTCATTGGATCCGACACCCGCGCCCATGGGCAACCGGGCTTCCGCTCGCCGAGCCGCCAAGCGTCGTCGTCATCGGCATCGGCACCAGCGACGGCCTGCACCGTGACCTCCACTGCGCCGCGCGGCGTCCGGGACGGAGTACAGCCCGGCGTGCTGCATGCCGTCACTGTCCCGGCTCAACCTGCTTGTGGCGCAAGCCCCTTGGAGAGGCCTGGCGCGAGGGGAGTTGTGGGGTTGCCTGCAAGAGGAGGGGAAAGAAGTTTCGATTAATTCACTGTCTTCACTCGTCCTCCACCGTTTACGCTGTGGCGGTTGCGTCACCAGGCGCGACCGCTGCCGAAGTGCCCGGGGAGGGGCACCGACCGCAGTCGCAGGGGGGCGAGAGCTACGGGAACCACCGTCTCGCCGTGCCCGGACCCGTTCCACGAATGGTGAGGAATTGACTGTGAGACGTATGACCCCCGTCCTTCTGCCCCTCGGCGCCCTGCTGGCCGCCTCCGTCCTGGCCGCGCCGATGGCCGGAGCCGCTCCGCAGGCCGACCGGCCGGCGTCCGCCCCCAGCGGCTGGGAGAAGGTCGACGGCGCCGAACTGGCCGAGATCACCAAGGACTCGGACGCCACCAAGCAGGCACCGCTCGCCGAGGGCAAGTCCTCCGCGCGGGCGGCGGAGCCCGACGTGTGGGCCTTCGCGTCGCGCTACAACGGCCGGTTCGTCGCCACGGAGAAGTCGTACGCCGCCCCCAACACCGGCGTGCTGCGCGCCCGTTCCGTCGAGTTCAGCGGCTCCTGGGAGGAGTACGAGCTGGAGTGGGACGACGCCACCGAGACCTACGCGCTGAAGTCCCACGCCAACGACCGCTACGTGACGGTCGAGCAGAACTACACCGGCAACACCCAGAACGTGCTGCGCGCCCGCTCTACCAGCGTCGGCGGCTGGGAGCGGTTCGTCTTCTGGTACAACGAGACCGAGGAGCGGTGGGCGCTCCAGTCCGCGTCGAACGGTCTCTTCGTCACCATGGAGAACAACACCACCGGCAAGCTCCAGTACGTGCTGCGCGCCCGCTCCGCGTCGGTCGGCGGCTGGGAGTCGTTCGACCTCTACTCGGTCATCTGACCCGAGCAGGCGCCCCGCACACGGCGGTGACCGCCCGCGAGCTGCTCCAGCCGCGGGCGGTCACCGCCGTACGCGCGTCCTCACTCCGTCGCGTACACCGCGTCGATCGGGCGGCCGCGCAGGGCCGAGCGGGTCGGCAGGCTGATCGACAGCCATCCCAGCAGGGCGACGAAGACCACGATGCCGCCCCAGGCCAGCGGCTCGACGTACGGGATCGGCTGGCCCGTCGTGCCCAGGGCGGCGCCCACGGCCGGCGGGATCGCGATGGCGATGCCGACGACCACGGCGGTGAGGATCACCACCCAGGACTCCAGGAACATCATCCGCCGCGTCTGCTGCTTGCTGGTGCCGATCAGCCGCAGCATGCCGAACTCGCGGCTGCGGCCCGTCGTCGCCATGACCAGCGTGTTCACCACGGCGATGAGCACGTACAGGATCAGCAGCGCGTTCGCGATCAGGCTCGTCGAGGACTGCTGGGTGAACTCGCCCTGCTCGACGGCGCCGAACTCCTCGGGACTCTGTACGACGAGACCGGGGGTGCCGTCGGCCAGGTCGGCCAGCCCGGACTCCACCTTCCCCCCGGCACCGCCCCCGCCGTCCTCACCGGTGACCAGCAGGGCCGTGTCCTGCTGGTTGGCGGTGTGCTCGGTCAGCATCCCGTGCGGGAGGGTGACGTCGCCGAAGCCGAGGCCCTTGCCGTAGAGGGCGACGACCTTCAGCTCCTTGTGCGTGCCGTCGCCGAGGTCGACGTCGGCGGTGTCACCGACGTCCAGCCGGGCGGTGTCGGCGGCGATCCGGCTGAGCGCCACCGTGTCGCCGCGCAGCTCGTCCATGCTGCCCTCGCGCACGTCCAGGTCGAGCGTGCGGTCCAGGTCGCGCGGCTCCAGGCCCTGGGCGCTGAAGGGGTTCGAGACCGGCTTGTCGATCTCGACGTAGGTGATCAGCACCTGCGAGCGGGCCACCGGCGTGACGGTGCCGACACCGTCGACGGCGCGGACCTTCTGCGCCAGGTCGGTGGAGAGGCCCGTGGTGCCGCTGGTGACCACGTAGTCGGAGACGACACCGGTCGCCGCCTGCTCCTTCGCGGTCACCTCGACCGTGTTCAGCATCGACAGCTGCATCAGCGCCATCGCGGTGCCCAGCGCCAGCGGCACCACCGCGCTGCTGAGCCTGCGGGCGTTGGCGGTGCTGTTGGCCGCCGCCAGGTAGCCGCTCACCCTCGACCGCATGAGCAGCGGCGTCAGCAGGCGGGTCGTCGTCTGCACCAGGACGGGGCTGATCAGCGCGCTGCCCACCATGAGCAGCAGCAGCGAACCGCCGGCCCCCGCGATCGCCAGCTGGCCGGGGATCAGCAGCGGCAGCACGATCGACGTCACCAGGCCGAGTCCCAGCAGTGCGAGGGCGACGGCCTTGCGGGTCCGGCCCAGCTCGCCCTTCTCCACCTGCGACTCGCTCAGCGCCTCCACCGGCTTGATCCTCGCGATCCGGCGAGCCGCGATGAACCCGGCCAGCAGCGCGCCCAGTACGGACAGCAGCACGGCGGCGACGGCCGGCAGCGGGTTGAACGACAGCTCGAAGTCGGCCGGCAGCACCCCCACGTCCGCGAAGGCGTCCCGCAGCAGTCCGGCCACCAGGAAGCCGGGCGCCGCGCCCAGCACCGCACCGGCGCCCGCCACCAGCAGCACCTCGCTGCCGATCAGCTTGTGCACCTGGCGCGGTGTCGCCGCGACGGCGCGCAGCATGGCCAGTTCGCGACGGCGCTGGTGGATGGCGAGACCGAGGGTCGAGGAGACGACGAAGACGACGACGCCGAGCGCCGTGCCGCCGAACGAGGCGGACAGCATGACGAGGAAGCCGCGGGACTGGCCGACGTCCAGGAACTCCAGGTCGCCGATCGCGTCACCGGTGTAGGTGACGACGTCGGTCCCGGTGACGGCGGCCTCGATCCGCCCGGCGAGTTCGCCCGCGTCGGTCCCGTCCTCGCCCAGGACGCCGATCGCCGTCAGCCGGTCGGGACGCTGGGAGAGGCCGGCGGCCCGCGCATCGGTGAAGAACGCGGCCGACTGCCGGTCCAGGCCGCCTCCGGGCGCGTCGACCAGCCCGGCGACCTTGTAGTCCTGCGGCGTCGTCCCGACCGAGAGCCGTACGGTGTCCCCGACCTTCACCCCGGCCGCGCGGGCGAGACCGGCGTCCAGCACCGTCTCCCCGGCGCCGCCCGGCTCGGCACCCTCGGCCAGCTCGAAGGGGCCCAGTGCGGCCGACGACCAGCCGTGGCCGTACAGCGGGTGCTCCAGCGGCACCGGCTCGCCGCGTGCGCTGCCGTCGTCCTTCTGCAGCGTCATCTCGACGGAGTGGTCCCGTACGACCTTCTCGACGCCGTCGACGCGGGAGATCTGCTCGGCCGCCGACGCCGGTACGGTGACGCGCTCGGCGTAGTACGGGTCGAAGTTCTCCTTGACGTCCTTGGTCTGCCGGCCGCCGACCATGACGGTCGCGCCGGCGTACCGCTCGGGTGCGACGCCCGAGAGCAGCCCGGACACGAACAGCACGCCGCAGGCGGTGATGACGGCCGAGCCGCAGATCACGGCGATGAAGGCCGCGACGAACCCGCCCTTGCGGTTCTTGATGGTGCTCCATGCGATGTCGAACACGACGGCCGCCTCACCAGTCGCCGAGGTGCGTCATGTGCTCGGCGACCTCGGCCGGTGACGGCTTGTACAGCCGGCCCGCCAGCTGCCCGTCGGCGAGGAAGAGCACCGTGTCGGCGTAGGACGCGGCGACCGGGTCGTGGGTCACCATCAGCACGGTCTGGCCTATCTCGTCCACGACCTGCCGGAACAGCTTGAGGACCTCCTGGCTCGTGCGGGTGTCCAGCGCGCCGGTCGGCTCGTCGGCCAGCAGCGCGTCCGGCCGGGTCGCCAGGGCGCGGGCGATCGCGACGCGCTGCTGCTGGCCGCCGGAGAGCTGGCCCGGGCGGCGGTCGACGTACTCGCTCATCCCGACCCGGGTCAGCAGCTCGCGCAGCCACGCCTCGTCCACGGCCATGTCCGCGAGGCGCGCGACGAGGGTGATGTTCTGCCGCACCGTCAGCGCCGACATGAGGTTGTAGGCCTGAAAGACGTAGCCGATCCGCTCCCGTCGTACGGCCGTCAGCTGGGCCTCCTTCAGGCCGGACAGCTCCGTGTCGCCCAGGAAGACGCGGCCGGTGGTCGGCTGGTCGAGCCCGGCGATGCAGTGCAGGAAGGTGCTCTTGCCGGAACCGGAGGGCCCCATGACAGCGGTGAAGGTGCCGCGCGGGACCTCCAAGGAGATGCCCCGCAGGGCGGTGACCGCGTTGTCCCCTTCGCCATACGTTTTCGTGACGGAGTCCAGCCTCATGGCCGCCGTTTGCGTACCCACTGTCATGTGCGCGTGCCCTTCCGGTTGTTGGCAGCTTCACCGTAGGGGGACGCCGGACGGGGCAACGAGCCACCTGGGGCCCGTATCGGGGGTGGGGCCAGGTACACCCCTGGGGCGTGGGAGGCGAGTGGTGCGCGGGATCAGCCGTTGCGTGACCCGGCGCCGGGGCAGGTGTCCACCGGCAGCAGCGCCGTCGCGTCGGCGAGGGGCACCCTGGCCTCCCCCGTTCCCGTCCTCAGCACCAGCACGCCGCGCTCGGTGCGCAGGGGCTCTCCGCACTCCGTGCCCGCCGGTGTCCTCACGAGCAGCCGGGGTTCCTCCTTGTCCGGCCCGTACCAGGTCAGGGCGACGCCCGTCACCAGCAGCGCGCCGCAGGCCAGAGTGAGGACCACGCCCCGCAGCATCGCCCGCAGGGCGCGGCCGGCCTCCACGTGGTCCCCGGCGTACAGCGCCGCCGCGCTCACCCGCGGGCCGGAGGCCGCCGTCGCCGCCGGCCTGCCGTGCGCGGCACGCAGCAGGTACAGCGCGCCCACGGCGCCGCACACCAGGGACAGCAGGAGCATGCCGCCGACCAGCGCGTCGTAGGGGGCGGCGAGTTCGCCGACGTCCGTACGGCCCTTGACCAGGCCGAAGCCGAGCAGACCGAGGAAGAGCCCGGCGAGTCCGTTGCGCCAGGCCAGCGCGGCCTCCCGGACCCTCGGCAGTTCCTCGGCCAGCGCCTGCCGCATCCGGCGGGCCGCCGCACGGTCCGCGGCGACGGCGGGGCGGCCTGGGGTGATCCGGGGGCCGGCCGTCGTCCGGGGGCCTGTGGTCACAGCTCCTCCAGCCTCACGATCCAGTAGGCACCGCAGCCCTCCTCACCGTCCGGTCGCTCCGCGTGCTCGAAGGCGCAGGTGCACATCACCGGGAACTCGGGCGCCCGCACGCCGTGTCGGCGGCCACGCCGGGGGCCGCGGAACGCCCGGGGCCGGTGGGTGAAGGTGAAGGAGCAGCCGCAGCGCGGACACGTCCCGCTCAGCACCGTCGTCCCGTCGTCCACGGGCAGGGCCTGCGCGTCCCGGCCGAAGTCCCGCGCGTAATCGGGGGCGGTCTGCTCGCGGTAGGGCACCCGGTGTGCTTCCTCCGAGGTGTCGGTACGGGGCGGGGCGCTCTCTCCCGGCATGCCGGCGGCCTCCTTGTGCGCGGGTACGGGGCAGGAGCCATCGTTCCCCGCCAGCTGCCGCCCGGCCTCGCGATGCCGGGAGCCGGGCGGCAGGCGACCGGAAGACGACCGGGAGGTGACCCGGTCGCTTCGCCAACAGACGCCCGCCGGGCGGAAAGTGGGCGGATCGTGGTCGCGTCGGAGGCAGTGTCGCCGGTCCCGCACGCAGGGTGCCGGCCAGTGGGCATGATGGCCCGGGGAGGAACGGACCATGAGCGACGCCACCGAGGAACCGCTGCTCGTCCGGGCCGAAGCGGCCCTGTCCCGTACGGAGGACTGCCGGGCGCCCACGGAGCCCGAGACGTACGACGGTCTGCGAGGACCCGAACTCGACCGGGAGATCGAGGAGATCGACGCCCTGCTGGCCGAGTTCGACGGGGGCCCCGCCGCGACGGTGGCCCGGCTGGAGGCGCGGCTCGGCCTGCTGCTCTGCGTCAGGTTCGTGCTCGGCGGATCCGACGAGGACCGCGTCCGTGCGCGGGACCTGCTGGCGGCGGCACGGCAGTACGACGTGCTGAGCGAGCGGGAGCGCGACACGACGCGGAAACAGCTGATCGTGCTGCTCGCCCGGCGGCTGGGCGGGGTGACGATGGAGTCCTTCGACCCCTTGGACGCGGCGACCCTCCAGCAGATGATGTGGGTGGGCAGGCCGGGGAGCCAGGGCGGCCCCGGGTACGTCGAGGACCTCCAGCTGCTCTACCGGTTGGCCGTCGAAGCGGGACTCGCCGAGCAGCTTCCCGCCCCCGTACGGCAGCTCATGAACACCCTGGACTCCTTCGCGGCGGTGCGGATGGACGACAGGGAATCGGTCGCCGGGTTCGCGGAGGAGCTGCGGGGGAAGTCCGCCCACCTCCCCGGTCCGCTGCGCCACACCATGGAGACCGCCGCCATGCTGATGCGCGACAAAGGGACTCCGGCGTTCCCTTCTTCCGGCTCCCCCGTTTCCCCCGAGCGGCCGGAGCCGCCCGGGGCGCGGGGGGAGGGCGGGGAGCGGGACGAGAGCGACGATTCCTTCATACCGGAGTTCCTGGCCATGATGGAGGCGACCTCGCCGCAGTCCGTGCGGGGCGAGGAGGTTCCCGCGCTCATCGACCGGCTGTCACAGCCGGACTCCCCGTTGCCCTCACGCATGATCGCCGTGATGCTGCAGATCTCGCTGGGTATGCGCACCGGGGACCGCGGACGCCTGCACAGCGCTCTCACGCAGCTCCAGAAGGCTGCCGCAGACGGCGAGTTCGCCGACGGGAGCCAGGCCCTGTGGCTCCACGGCACGCTCTCGATGCTGCTGATGCTCGCGGGGGAGGCGGGCGGCAGCCTGCTGGACACGGAGGCGGCGGAAGACCTCCTGGAGGGCCTCCCCGCGGTGCCGGCCGGCGGAGACGGCGGTGCCATGCGTGTCCTCGCCGACTGCCTGCGCGTCCAACTCCGCCTCAGGAAGCTGCAGGAGACGAGAGACCTCGCCGCCATGGACCAGCTCATCGACGAGCTGCACGACGTCGACCCCGGACCGCTGACCGAGGCGGGGATGCCGGGAACCCTGGAGTACACGCTGGGATACGCCTATCTGTCCCGCGCCTACTTGTCCGGCTCGCGAGCGGACGCGCACCAGGCCGTCACGCACATGCGGGACGCCATGGAGAGCCTCGGCGGGCTCGCCGCCTTCGAGACGCTGAGCGACATGAACGCGGTTCCCGTGCACGGCCTGGCCGCCCTGCTCGGGTCGGACCCGGAGGAGCTCAGGCAGGGACTGCGGCGTACGCGTTCCGTGCTGGGGAAACCGGGCCTCACGTTCGACTTCGAGGTCAAGACCCGCATGTTGCTGGCCATCGGCCTGGAGGTCCTCCACCTGCGTACCGGTGACCCGGACGTCCTGGACGAGGCCGTCACCGAGCTGGAGACGGCCTGCCGGCTCCTGCCGCCCGAGGGCGCCCCGGACGCACAGCAGGTGTACTGGCTGTACGCCTCCCGGCTGGCCGACCGGGCGGCGGCCCGCCCCGGCACCGCGCAGGCCGCCGAAGACCTCCCGGAGGCCGTGCGCGCCGCCCGCCAGTCGCTGCGCGCCGTCGCGGACGAGGTGCTGCTCCAACTCGGCGTGCGCCACGGGCTGAGCGTCGCCCGGAAGGGCGCGGACCACGGCTGCACCGCGGCCTCCTGGGCCCTGGCCGCGGGGCGGGTGGACGAGGCGATCGACTGCCTGGAGGCGGGGCGCTCCCTGGTGCTCGCGGCGGCGGCCGAGTCCAGGAGCGTCACCGACCGGCTGGAGGCCCTGGGCGCCACCGGACTCGCGGCCCGCTGGCGCGACGCGGTCGCTTCTGCCACGCCGGGCGTCGGGGCCCCGCTGTCGGTCGAGGCCCTGTTCGCGGCGGGGGCGGAGGATCCGCGGCTGCCCGGAGACGTACGGCGGCAGGCCCTCGACCTGCTGCGGACCGACGCGTGGCAGGGCGGTGAACCGACGCCCGCCGAGCGGGTGGCCGCGTTGCGGGACGGCCTGACGCGCGCCGACGTGGACGCCCTCGTCCATCTGCTGCCCGGCGGCGGCACGGACGACGGCGCGGTCCTGCTGGTCGCACCGGAGGGCCCCGCGCGGTCCGTGCCGCTGTCCGCCCTCTCCGCCGAGGGGCGCGCGCCGCTCGCCGCCTTCCTGGCCGCGGAGGCTGAGCGCAAGCGGGTGGACGCCGACGCCGGTTCCTCCCCGCAGGAGGCGCGGCGCGCCGAGGCACGGTGGCGGGAGGCGCTCGACGAGGTGTGCGTCTGGGCGGGGGAGGTGCTGACGCCCGTACTGGACACGCTGGACGTGTGGCCGCGGGCCCTGGCCGAGTCGGGGCTGGCGGACGCGACGGCGGGCGACGGTCGGGACGTGCGGCCGGTGCGGCTCGTCCTCGTTCCGTGCGGCAGCCTCGGTGCGGCGCCCTGGCCCTCGGCGCTGCTGCGGCCCCCGCAGGGGCTCGGCGGACCCGGGACGGTGCGCGCCTTCGAGGTGTCGGTCATCACGCACGCGGCCTCCGGCCAGGAGTTCCTGCGGGCGTCGGCCCGGACCCGGATGCGCCCCGCCGAACGTCCCGCGCTGGCCTTCCACGGGGACGACCTGCTGGCCTGGGCGGAGGAGGAGATCGCGCTCCTGCACGAGGTCTACTACCCCCACGCCGAGGTGTACCGGGACCAGGACGCGCCCGCCACTCCGGGGACCGTCCTGTCGCTGCTCGGGGGCCGCGCCGAGTCCGCCGCGTCGCTGGTCCACCTCTCCTGCCACGGCATCGCGGGCCCCGACCCCACGACCTCCGCCCTCCGGCTGGCACCCTCCCGGCCGGACGGCTCCACGGGCGGGGACGGCCCGGGTGACGACGAACCGCTCACCCTCGCCGTCCTCCTGGAGACACCGCACGACGGCGAGGCCTACCGGTCGCGGGGACCTCTGGTGGTGTGCGGCGCCTGCGAGACCGACCTGACCACCCGCGACCACGACGAGGCGCTGACGCTGACGTCCGTGCTGGTGCACCGGCTCGCGGCCGACGCCGTGGGAACGCGCTGGGGCGTGGACGACGACGAGTCCGAGATCCTGATGCTGGTCCTGCACGACCGGCTGGCCGCCGGAGCGGCGCCGCCCGACGCCCTGCGGGCGGCGCAACGCTGGATGCTCGCCGACCCCGGCCGACGGCCGCCGGTGCGGGCCCTGGAGCGGGTCCGGGCCCGCCGCTGGAACAGGGACTTCCGCCACACCGACGTCTGGGCGGCCTTCGTCCATCACGGCAATCCCTCGGGAGGTACACCGCAGTGACCCCGGAAGATCTCCTGACGCTCCTGGTGGGGCATCGGGAACGGCTGGCCGACGGCCTGCCCGACGCGGAGGACCGGCAGGAAGTGACCGCGGCGCTGCGCGAGTTGCACGAGGCGGTGACGTCCGGCCGGTCCGCCTCCCCGGCCGTGCGGCGACTGCGCCGGGCCCTGTCCGCCCTGCCGCCGGAGCACCCGGTGTCCGAAGCGCTGCGCAGCCGGCGGTACGCGGCCGACGGCGCCGGTGACCGGCCGGCACCGGCCCCCGACGCGATCGGGACCGTACTGAACCTGCTGGAGGCGCGAGGCCCGGGCGCCGTACCCGAGTCCGGAGCCCGGAAGGCCGTCCAACCCGGCCCTGACCCGGCGGACTTGCTGGCGGCGGCCCGGGAACGGCTGCTGTCCGTCCCCGCCCTGAACGGTCCGGAACACGCCCAACTGCTGGCCTCGCAGGGGGAGCTGCCGGACCTGATCCGGCTCGCGGACCCCCGGCCCGGGGCGTCCGGGTCGCGCTGCCCGCGTTTCCAGTTCCTGCCCGGCACGCTCCAGCCGCTGCCCGTCGTCCTGCGTGTCAACAGCCTGCTCCGCGCCGACGTGGACCCATGGGGCGCGGCCGACTGGTGGCTGGGCGTCAACAGTTGGCTGCACGGTGTCCCCGCCGACCTCCTGGGCACGCTGCCCGACGAGGACCTGGAGGGCGCCGCGCTCGAACTGGTGGAGTCGGACTGATGGGCCTGCATGCCCCGCCCGAGGGCGTCGCCATGGAACCGCTGCTCACCGTGCTCCCGGCCGGCAGCCTCGTCTGGCGCTGCCACCGGCACCATTACGGCGCCGCGGAGTTCAACCCCCGCCCGGCGCACGAGTACTTCAAGGGCAGCCGCTTCGACGCCACCGAGCGCGACCCCTATCCCTACCTCTACGCCGCGCTCGACCCGCTGACGGCCCTGGCCGAGGTCTTCCTGCGCTCCGTGGAGTACGGCAGCGGGTCCGGGGTCCGGCTGATCCCGTGGGCGCAGGCCTCCCAGTACCGGCTCTCCGCGCTGCGCACCACCGACGACATCACGCTCCTCGACCTGACCACGGCCGAGGGACTGGCGTCGGTGTGGCAGGACGAGTGGCTGGTCGACTGCGAGGAGCGCGAGTACGACAAGACGCGGTACTGGGTGCGGGTGATGCGCCGGCACTGCGGCACCGCGCAGGGACTGCGGTGGATGTCCAAGCGGTGCCGGCCCCGCGCCGCCCTGCAGTTCTTCGGCGACCGGGGCAAGCCGTGGGCGGCTGACGGGACGCCGCAGGAGAGTTGGCGGCTGGACTCCGAGGAGGGGGCGGACCGGGCCAACCGCCTCCTGAGCGACCTGCGGGCGGTCATCTCCGTCCCCTCGGGCGGACCCGCCGTACGGATCTGAGCCCGCGTACGGATCTGAGCCCGCTGCTCCGGCCCGACGAAGGGCCGGAGCAGCGGGCTCACCTGCTGTGCGCCGCGCCCGCCGTGAGGCGGTGCGGCACCGGGTCAGACGGAGACGTCGCTGCGGGTCATCGGGAGCAGGGGCCACTTCTGGGACAGCCGCATGGCCGCCTCCGTGACCGCCGGTTCCCTGGCCGCCAGGAGTACCCCGTCGAGGTAGCGGTGGGCCGCCGCCTCGTGGAGTTCGCGGGTGGCCCGCACCCTGTCCTCCACCGCCGCCCTGCGGTCCTCGCTCCGGGCCTCGGCCGTGTCCGCGGTGACCCGCTCGCGCTCCGCCGCCACCAGGCTGAGTTCCCGCCGCCGCACCAGTTCGCCGCGGCGCTCGATCGCCGTGCGGTAGGCGTCCAGGTGCGGGTGCTCCCTGCACAGGGCGAGCAGGAAGCCGATGCCTCCGGACAGCACGAGGAGGGCGACGAACAGCCAGGTCACCGTCCACGGTTCCAGGCTCAGCCGCTCGATCAGGCTGTCGGTGCCGGCACCCGTGTCGGCGGGGGCGAACCCGTCGGTGGCGGGCGGGGGTTCCTCGGTCTGCATGACGTACTTGGCGCGGACCACACCGAGCACCCCGGTCAGGAAGGCCCAGACGCCCAGCAGGGACAGCGCCGGCAGCCAGCCGGCCCGGACGGAGCCCGTCTCCGGCCGCCGCCGCAGCATCAGGCCCGCCAGGTGGGGCAGGATCACCATCAGGACCGCCGTGCCCGCGGCGAGCACACCGGTCTGGACGTCCACGTCGACGTTGCCGATGCCGTGGAACGGCTGGTAGGCCACCCAGTAGATGGGCAGTTCGACCGCGAGGATCAGGCCGAGCAGGGCCCACCGCATCCAGTCCGGGACGGCGGGCCGCTTGTGCAGCCCTTCCCACGCGCGGGCCAGTCCGGCCCCCGTCGCCCCGGCCCCCGTCGGCACCGTGACGCGGCCGGGGCCCGCCACGCCGTCCGGCGCCGCGGCGCCGGGGGCGGGCTGCCCCACGTTCACCCACTGCCGGTCACCGTCGTCGGCCGTGCTGCCGGGTTCCGCCGCGCCGTCCGCCGTACTGCCTTGCGCAGTCCCGCCGTTCGCGCTTTCGCTGTCCGCCGTGCCGCCTCGGGGGCTTCCGTCGTCGGCCGTGCCGCCGGTCCCGGTACCGGAGTTGTCCGGCTCATCTCCCGGGCCGCGGTGGCGGCGGGACTGTCCGCCGTCGCCCTCCAGTACGTTCCTCTCCACGCGCTCGCGCAGCGAGTCGCGGAAGCGGTTCCAGCGGCTCGACCTCATGGCCAGCAGGTCCAGTTGCCGGGTGGTGGTGGCGATCTGCTCGTCGGTCCGCTCCACCTCCCCGTCGATCAGCTCCACCTCGGCCCGCAGCCGCGCGGCCTCGGCGAGGGCGTGCGCGTCGTCGAGCCTCGCCTGCTCCTCGGCCCGGTGCGCCTCCGCGCCGATGCCCCGGATGACCCGGTCCCGCACCGAGGCCAGCGCGGCGAAGTACGGCACCCGGTCGTCGCTCTGCAGCGTCAGCGGATCCAGTGCCCCGCTGCGGGCGGCGGCGGCACCGCGGCGTTCGGCGTCGTCCAGGAACCGCTGCTCGGCCCGGACGTCCAGCACCACCGGGCGGCCGGACGCGGGTTCCTGCCGGGCGCCGTCGCGCCGTCCCGCGGTCCCCCGCCGCCGGGACGCCGGCCTCTCGGGGCGCGGTTCGGACCGGCGCCACCGCCTGGGGCCGGGTGCCTCACCTGTAGTCGTAGTCGACATGGGCCTGTGCCCTCCCTTCCAGTATCTCGGCCCAGAAGGCCTCGAAGTCCTCGCTCTCGCTGGGCCTGCCGTGGTACTGCATGCCGAGACCGACCGGATAGACGTGCATGTCCTTGAGACCGGGCAGGCCGCGCTGCTCGACCAGGGTGTCGATGACCGAGGTGCGCTTCTGCTCGGTCGACAGGTCCGCCTTGTAGAGGTTGAAGTCCTTGTCGGCCTGGTCGAAGTCGCTGACGACCAGCAGCTTGGCGCTCGACCCGGCACCGCCTCCGCCACCGGCCCCGTCCCCGGACACGGCCGCGCCGATGCGGTCCAGTGCCCCCCAGACGTCCGAACCGTCCTGGGTACGGGCGCACTCCAGCTCCTCCAGCGCCCGCTTGGCGGCGAGGCTCCGGGCCTTGGCACGGGCACGGTCGCGGTCGGTGGTCTCGTTGCCGGGCGGGTCCAGGTCGACGTCGGCGACCCGGCAGGGCGAGGACTTGGAGGAGCGGGTGATGGGCGCGAACTCCACCGAGCCGCAGCCCTGTTCGTCGAGGAACGGCAGCAGACTGCTCTTGAGCTTGGCCTCGGCGTCGAACCCGTCCTCGGACGAGCCCGATCCCGAGCCGTCGACGACGACGCCGCACGGGGTGTCGAGCGGGTCGGGCGGCGAGGTGCACGAGACCAGCGCGGCCAGCAGTACCACCGCGGGCACCAGCGCGGCCGTACGGCGGAGTCCCGCCCGCCGGCTGTCGGGGACCGATCGATGCACGGTTCGCTTCCTTCCGGGAGGAGCGGGAGTCTCGGCGGCGCCCGGCGCCGCAGGGGGTATTCGGAGGCGGTACACGGTCACCGGCCCCCTGCCCGGGCCTGCTGCCCGGCGGTGCCCGGCTGCTGGGTGCGCAGGATGGTCAGCGCCTGGACCACCGGCGGTACGGACTCGTCCCGGCCGCGCTCGGCGTACCAGGAGTCGGAGTCCAGCCAGTCGTCGAGGCGGTGCCAGGACGGATCGAGCTCCACCGTGCCCGGCAGCCAGCCGGGCGGCCGGGCCGCGTCCAGCCGGTGCTCGGCGTCCTCGGCCTGGCGGCGGTGTCCCCGGCGCCAGGCCGCGTCCCAGTAGCAGGCCAGCAACTGGTTGCCCTCGTCGACGAGTTCCTGCGCGCCGATGCGCTGGACGTCGGCCGCGTTGCGCCACTCGGCGACGATCCGGCCGTAGCGGGCCAGCGCGGCCGGCGCCGGGCGGCCCCGTTGCTCGTACTGGGCGACGACGCGGACCGACTCCGCGTGGATCGTGGCCACCAGCCCGCCCCGGCCGGACAGCAGCCGGCGGCGCAGCCGCGAGCAGCCCCGCTCCACCTCGTTCCTGATTCCGACCACGTAGGGCGGCAGCGGCAGGTCGGCCGGAGCGTCACCGCTGCGGGCGTCGGCCATGAGGGACACCAGGTCCGCCGCGTCGAGCCGGCCGTGGAGCCGGGCACCGGTTCTGGAGACGAAACCCAGTTTCGCCCTACGGGGGCGGCGGGCCGGCCCGCCCGGGAAGTTCGCCATGAAAACAGCCTCCCAATTCCGTCCGCGCGGCCGTCCGAGGGCGATCCGCGCATCGAGAGAGTAACGGAATAGCCGATCGCAACGGGCCCGGTTTCCGGCGGAATTGATCATTCCTGGCCGCGGATCCGGAAAACAACCGGAGTTCGCCCGGACGACGGCCCAAGAATGACGAAAGCGCGATTGCGTGCGCGGAGTTCGGATGCCGATACTTCTTGGCGGAGCGAGGGAGTGAAGATCATGGAGGTCCGGATCAGCGGGACGCATTTCCCCCTGGAAACGCTGGGGCCGGGACAACGGCTCGGCATCTGGTTCCAGGGCTGCGCGCTCGCCTGTCCGGGCTGCATGTCCCGGCACACCTGGGCTCCGGAGGGGGGAACCACCGAGGAGGTCTCCGGCCTGCTGCGGATGTGGGAGGAGGCCCTGGGGAGGGGGGCCGAGGGGCTCACCGTGAGCGGCGGTGAGCCCCTCGACCAGCCGGAGGCACTGGCCGGACTGCTGGCCGGCGCCGCCCGGGCGAGGGACCGCGCCGACGGCGGCGCCGACGGTGGGGAGGGCGGGGCCGACCTGCTGGTGTACACCGGCTACGAGCCGGACGAACTCACGGCCGCGCGGCACCGGGCGCTGCGCGGCGCCGACGCGGTGATCACCGGCCGGTTCCGGGTGGCGCGGCCGACCCGGCTGGTCTGGCGCGGCTCGGCCAACCAGCGCCTGCGCCCGCTGACGGCACGGGGCGAGCGGCGGTATGCCCCGCACCTGGCGCGGGACAGCGCGGGCGGCAGGCTCCAGGTGGTGGCGCAGCCGGGGCCGCCCGCCGGAGTGCGGGTCCACGGCGTACCGCTGCGCGGCGAACTCAGGGCCGTGGAACAGGGGTTGCGGGAGGCCGGGGTGACGCTCAGGAGCCCGAGTTGGCGTCCCTGAGGAACTCCAGGTACTCGCGGTGGACGGTCACCAGCAGCACGGACCAGCTCGGGTCCCGGCGCAGCTCCTCGCGGATCGCCGCGAGCAGCCGGGTCGCGGCGTCGGCGGCGGGCAGACCGCCGTGCCCGGCGCCCAGCAGGGGGAAGCAGATGCTGGTCAGCGGGAGCGCCAGCGTCCGGCGTTCGGCGCGGCCCAGTTCGAAGGAGGCCCGCACGGCGTCGGCCACGGTGCCGGGGGCGACGTGGTAGCGGTTGCCGTGGTCCACGGGGGTGGCCACGGCGGCGTGGTAGATGCGGCGGACGCCCTGCCGGGAGAGCGCTCCGGCGGAGGTGGGCACGACCGTGCCCGGCGGTACGGCGAGCCCGGTGCGGCGGTGGGTATGCAGCCAGAGCGCCAGCTCGCGGGCGAGGACGTCGTCCACCACTTCGCCGGCCGCGCGCTCGGCGGCGGCCCGCCGCAGTACGCCGGAGACGGTGGGCCGGAAGGTCTTGGACATCTCCAGGAAGACGTTCTCGGACGAGACCAGGATGTCGGTGTCCCACACCCGCTCGATGGGCGCCACCCGGACGGTGACACGGCCGGGCGCCCCGGGGAACGCGGCCGCGGGGAAGGCGGTGTCGGCGGATTCGGGGGAGGCGGACTGGGGCCAGGCGGACTCGGGCGAGGCGGACTCGGGTGGAGCGGACTCGGAGGGAACCTGCTCGGGGGGTCTGGTCGCGGGGGGAGTGACCGTGGCCGGAGTGCGCGCGGGGGACGGGGGACGGGTGGGTGCGGCGGCGCCGGGAGGGGGCGAGGGCGGGCGCAGGCCGTGGGCGGTGGGGGGTGCGCCGACGGGGGGCGTCCGGACCGTGGGCCGCTGGCCCGGCCGACTGCCGCCGTGGGTCCCGGACCGGCTGTCACCGGGTACGGCGGGCCGCGCCTGGCCGGGTACGGCGGGCAAGGCGCGGCCGGGCGCGTTGGGCCCGGCGTTGCCGTGGGCGGCCGGCGGGACGGCGCCGGGCGTACCGGGTCGGCCGCCGCCGGGGATACCGGGCCGTGTGGCGCCGGGGATGCCGGGTGGGCTGTCCCAGGGTGTGCCGGCGTGGCTGCCGTCGCGCGCACCGGGCGGCGGGGCACCGGGGACGCCGAGCCGCGGGGCGCCGGGCGTGCCGGCCCGGATGCCGCCGGGCGTGCCGGTTCGGCCGGACCGGGCCAGGGAGAGTACCGCCGAGGCCAGGCCGTCGAGCACTTCGTGCTCCTGGCTCTTGCGGAACCGCTCGGTGCCCACCCCGTACACGCCCGCCGCGGCCTTGCGCCGGTCCGGGGCGGGCACCCCGCGGCGGTAGGCGAAGAGGCCGAAGGAGTGCGCGGCGGCGCGGGCCAGCGGGTCACAGTCGTCTGCGTCCCGCAGCTCGCCACCGCCGCCCAGGCGTCGTACCGCGGACCCGAGCAGCTCCTCGATGCCGTCGAGTTCGTCGTCGGCGTCCTCGCAGAAGCCGGCGGCCACCGCGGCCGCGCGCAGTCCGTCCCGCGAGCAGTGCCGCAGCCGGGGGAGGCCGAGGAGCCTCAGGCGCTTCAACTCCTCGGTCAGTTCCCGGTGCGAAGGCAATGCGTCCATGGGGCGCATGGTAAACCGTTCCCCGGACTAATAAATATGATCATCGGAAATTTCAACGCTACGGGGCCGGGAGGGAAGACCGACGGCCCGTCCGACGGCCTCCCCGGCGCTCAATTCACGTTCCGCGCGGCGAATCGACAAACGCCCCACCCGCGTGGGGGCCACTCGGATAATCTCTTGATCCCCACGCCGCTTCACGATCGCGGGACGGGCATATTCACCGGAAGGTCGGGCGATGGCGACCACTGACCCCACAGACTTCGTTCCCCCCGAGAACCAGGGCTTCTCGCGGGCCCACCAGATCGAGACCAGGCGGGTCGCCGCCCAGGTGCCGGACGAACTGGCGGACCGCTTCTCCCTGCTCAGGGTCCTGCAGGCCGCGGAGCGGCCCTCCCAGGCCGTGGTGCTCAGGGTGAGCGACCTGCGGAGCGGGACGCCCGACGTTCCGCTCGTGCTCAAGTGGTACCACCGCATGCACGCTCCCGGCCGGGACATCGACCGGACACTGCTCGCGGCCGGCCGGGTGCGGCCCGAGGGGACCACCCACCTGGAACACCTGCTGGAGACCGGACGCGCCGACGGGCACCCGTACCACCTCCACCGGTCGCACGGCGAGACACACCTCGGCGAATACCAGCGGGAGCACCCGGGACCGCTGGCTCCGGAGCAACTGGAGTCGATCGTGGCCCAGTTGCACGCCGCCGTGTCGTACCTGCACGACGCGGAGGTCGTGCACCGGGACATCACCCCGGACAACGTCATGATCCAGGCGCAGGGAAGCAGCCCGACGGTCACGCTGATCGACTTCGGCGCGGCGGTCCACCGGCCGGACGAGTCGACCCGGCACTTCGACTGGCGGGGCAAGCCCCTCTACCTCGCTCCGGAGGCCGCTTCACGACTGCAGTCCGTCACCCCCGAGGCGGACTGGTGGTCGGTCGGCATGGTCGTCGCCCAACTGGCCCTGGGGCGGCCCCTGCTGGACGAGCGGGAGGACAGCGCCGTCATGGAGGCGCTCGCCACCCGGGACCCGGACGTCGGCCACCTCCGGCCCAACCGGGTCAGGACGCTCTGCGCCGGGCTCCTCACCCGCGACCCGGAGCACCGGTGGGGCGCCCCGCAGGTACGGGAATGGCTGGACGGCGGATCCCCGGCCACCGCACCGCGCGCGTCCGGGTACGGATCCGCGCCGGGGTACGGTTCCGTGCCCGGGGACGGGGACGGGGCCGCAAGGGGAGCGACGTCGTCCTGGCCGGAGCCGGCCCCCCTCACCCCGTTCCACTTCGTCGGCGAGCGGTTCACCCTGCGGGAGCCGCTGGCCCGAGCCCTCGACCACTACCACGTCGCCACCGACCGGCTGCTGGAGGACGAAACCCGACGATCCGAACTCGGCGACTGGATGGGGCAGTTCGCCACGGCCGTCGGTGCGGGCGGGGAGGGGCGGAGGACCCTCGACGGCCTCCGCGACGCACTGAAGCGGCCGCCCACCCCCGACCTCCCCATCCGTCTGATCAACTGGCTGGGCCCGCAACTCGAAGCCGCCTGCTGGGGAATGCCGCTCACCGTCCGCGGCATCCGCGACCTGTCCCGGGCCGTCGGGCAGAACGACGGCGCGGCGGTCCACATGGCCGAACACCTGCGCAACCACCCGGAGATCCTGACCGCCCTGGCCGATCGGCCCCTCGGTGAAGGGCTGGCCGAGACCGTCACCCGCTGGCAGTCCCTGCGCACCGGGTGGCCGCACGTGGTCCGCGAACTGCTCGCGGACCCCGACCTGCGGCGCCTGCCCCGGGTGCGGCACGCCCTGCGGCAGACCGTCGCGGTGGACACCCTGCTGCTGGAACTGGCCCGGGAACCCGACCGCGTGGAGGCCCTGCTGGCCCACGAGGCGGCGAGGTTCGAGGACGCTCTCCCCCGGGGAGTCGCGGTCGCGTGGTTCAGCCGTCTGCTGCGGCCCGTCGACGACGACGTTCCGCGCCGCCTGCGGCTCGTCGCCGCGCGCCGGCTGACGGACCTGGCGGTCCGGGACGCCGACGCGCGCTACGAACGGCAGCTGCAGGACGAGGCCGAACGGCGGCTGCGGGAGGACCAGGACGGGGCCATCGCCGTCCTGCAGCGGCTGGACCTGCCCGCCGCCCTGGGCTGGGCGCTGCTCGGCGCCACCCTGGTCACCTTCCCCTACACCTTCCTGATCGGGCTGGCCGACGTGTTCGCCTGGGCCTCCCAGGACCAGGTGGTCGTCGCCTGGCTGTGGAGCCTCGGGCTGACGCCCGCCGTCTTCGCCGCCGAGCTGTTCACCGCGAACTGGATCCGCCCGCCGGCCTACCACCCGCGCCACTCCCTGGCGGGCCTGATCATCGAGCGCGCGGAGCGCCCCGCCTCGTTCGTGCTGTCCCGCAGATCCCGGTTGTTCCTCGGTGCGCTGACGCTGCTGGCCGTGTGCGCGCTCGTCGTCGGGACGGTGACGTACGCCCCGTGGCTGTGGCCGGCGGTCTCCGCGGGCGCGGTCGTGGTGTGGAGTGTCCGGCGGTGCCTGGCCTGGAGCAGGGGCGGACGCGGTCGCCGACGCGGAGTCCGACGGGGGCGGACCGGCGGCCCGGCACCCGTCGGGGGCCGTGACGTACCTCCGCAGCGCACCCCCGTGTCCCCGGCCCCCTCGGCCGGGGACACGCAGGGGAGCCGGATGACGGGAGCCGACCGGTGAGCGAGGCGTTCTTCCAGTGGGTCCAGGCCGGTCCGGTGGCCCCCGGCGTGGACTTCGCCCTGCCGCCGGCCGCGCCTCCCGTACCCGCTCCCGACCCCGTCGAACTCGCCCACACGGGCGCGCTGCACGTCGACGGCACGACCGAGGAAGTCGCCCACCACCTCGGGGATCTGGCGTCCGAGGCCGCTCAGCAGGCGGCCGACGCCGCGGTCCAGGTGCTGGGCACCCTCAGCGGGGCCCTGCTGGCGGGCCGGGCCGCGCTCGCGACGACGAAGGTGCTGGCGGGGGCGGCCGTCCGCGCGGCGGAGGAACAGCGGTGCCTGGAACGGCAGGAGAAGATCTCCGCCGACGCGGCGGAGCAGTGGCGCAACGCGGCGTTCGCCGCCGCCCGTGCCAACGCCCGCCGTACGGTACTGCGCGCACGGATCGCGCGGATCGCCGCGCGGCCCGCGCCCGGCGATCCGCCGCCCCGCCCCGACCTGCCCGGCCCACTCGACCCGACCGCGGGCCGGCTGGCCGACTTCCGGTGCGAACTGGCCCGGTTCGAGCGGAGGCTGGCGGCGGCGGAGAAGGCGCAGGCGGACTGGGAGGCCGAGACCTTCCTGGCCACGCAGGCGGGCGCGGCGGGCGGCGACCGGGGCGGCCGGGACGGCCGGGGCGGTTCCGGTGGTCCCGGTGGCCGCGGCCCGGACGGACCGGACTGGCAGGACGCGGTGCGGGCCCGGCGGGACGCCATGGTCCGGGACAGGCCGGCTACCGAAGAGTCCCCCCTCCCGGTGCCCGATCCGCCGCGCGCGGCCGGCCCGGCGGGTGCCACCGGCCCGGCGGACGGGGCCACCGTGCGCGACCAGGGCGCCGACATCCTGGCCTCCCTCGACCCCCAGGCCGACGCCGACCTGGGCGGGATGGCCGCGAAGGCGGTCGAGCACGCACTGGCCCACGCCGGCCGCCCGCAACGTGCCCGCCGCTACCTGCGTGAGGCACGGACCCTCGTGGCCGACGCCAACCGCAGGGCGTGGCAGCTGCGCCGCGAGGCGGAACAGGCGGCGGTGCAGCTCGACTTCCTGACCGGTCCGCTGCCCGACGCCCCGGACCTGCCCGACCCGGACCCGGAGGCCGTGGAGGCGCTGCGCAGGTGCGTGGCGGACCAGATCCCCTTGACGGCCGACGAGCGGAAGGCGGTGGAGCAGAGTACGGCGGCCCGGTGCGCCGCTCTCGAAGCCCTGTACCTGGAGCGGCAGTGCACCGGTGTCCTGGCCCGGCTGGCCCAGGACACCGAGGGCGACCTGCGGGTCGGCCGGTCGGACGGCGACGACGACGGCGGCGACGGCGGCGACGGCGACACGGTCACGCTCGACTGGACGCCCGGGGACTGGGACCCGGACCACTGGATCAGGCTGCAGTTGCGGGGGGAGGACGTCCACGTCGTCACCATGCGCCCGGCGACCCGGGGCGAGCGGCGGGCCGGGGACCTGGAGCTGGACGCCCGGCGGTGCGCGGAGGCGGCCGAGCGGCTGGACGAGTTCCGTTCCTTGGCGGCGACGGCCGGACTGACCCTGACCTTCGAGATGCGGCACGGCGAGGTGCTCCCGGGCACGCGCGTCCGCCGCACCGGGCCCGGCGGACGTGCCGGGTACCAGGACCACCGGAGGCCCCCCGGCCCGAGGAAGCGGCAGCACCGGGCCCCGGACGACCCGGACGGCCCCGGCCGCACCTGACCGTCCGGTCGCCCGCGCCGTCCGGCCGGGCCCCGTCCTCCACGGAAGGCTCACCCCATGGACCTGCAGAAGCAGGAGCAGGAACAGACACACCGACTGGAACAGACACACCGACAGGAGCGGACACACCCGCAGGAACAGACACACCCGCAGGAACAAGCACAGGAGCCGCAGCACGGGCGGAGGCAGCAGGACGGCGTCGGGCTCCCGCTGTTCGTGCAGGAACTGACGGGCACCCTCAGCGTGCACTCGCAGTACGTCCTGCACGGCAACATCCACGATCTGCACCTGGTGCGCGCCCACGGCCGGGACCGGCACCACCCCCTGCTCGACGTGGTGTGGAACCCCCTGCTGCAGATGGGCTACCAGGTGCTGGTCGGGTGCGACCAGATCAACGGGCTCCGGATCCTGCACGCCCTCCCGGAGGTCGACGAGGCCGCCAGGACCCTGCTGCCGACCCGGCCGTTCCCCGGGGCCGACCCGGCGCAGCAGGAGAAGGCCGGTGCCGAACTGCGCAACATCGTCACCGGCTGGGCGGACGCCCGCAGCAGGGCGAGGTCCGACAACGTGGCGCTGCCGCCGCTGCGCGTCGCCCTGGTGGTCGAGCACGCCTCACGCCTGGTCCAGGACGTCACCCGGCTCACTCCGGACGAGCGGGACTTCTTCCTCTCCTGCCTGCAACTCGCCGACCTGGCGGAGCGGATACGGGACCCGAGGCGCACGGACGGCCGCGAGCTGTTCAACCCGGTGATCTGGCTGGCCGAAGGGGAGCGCGACCTGCCCAACTGGTTCGTCTCGGGCAGTGAACGGATCCGCCCGATCGCGGTCCCCCAGCCCGACGCCGACGAGCGGCGCCGGATGGCCGATCTCCTGCGCCGGGACTTCCGGGCCCGGCAGCGGACGGCGCCGCCCCACGGCGACGACGTGCCCGAGGCGGACCGGGAGACCGTCGAGGCGGTGGCCCGGGCGGCGGGCGGGATGACGCTGAGGGCGATGCGGGAGAGCCTCGACCTCGCGCTGGACCGGGGGCTCGCGTTCCGTTCGCTGCCCGACGCGGTGCGGATCTACCGCCTCGGTGTGGAGCGGAACCCCTGGAGCCGGGACGAGGTCCGCCGACGCATCCTGCGGGGCGAGGACCCGGACGACGAACGCTCCGTCCCCCGACGGGTGCTGGGCCAGGACGCCGCGGTCGCCAAGACGCTCGACATCCTCAAGCGCGCCGCACTGGGCCTGTCCGGGGCGCAGGCGACCAGCCCCGGCCACCGCCCGCGCGGCGTCCTCTTCTTCGCGGGCCCGACCGGCACGGGCAAGACCGAACTGGCCAAGGCCGTCGCGGCGGTCCTCTTCGACAACGAACAGGCCTACCTCCGCTTCGACATGAGTGAGTTCTCCTCCTCGCACGCCGCCGACCGGCTGGTCGGGGCGCCACCCGGCTACGTCGGGTACGAGGCGGGCGGCGAACTCACCGCCGCAGTGCGGCAGGACCCCTTCCGGGTGATCCTCTTCGACGAGATCGAGAAGGCCGACAAGGGCGTGCTGGACAAGTTCCTGCAGGTACTGGAGGACGGCAGGCTCACCGACGGGCAGGGCGTCACCACGTACTTCAGCGAGTGCGTGCTGATCTTCACCTCCAACCTGGGCGTGCAGCGCATCGACCCGCAGACGCAGCGCCGGGAGTGGGTCGTCCAGCCGGGGACGCGGTACTCCGAGCTGGAGGCGACGGTCAAGAAGAACGTCAAGGACCACTTCGAGCAGGTCATCGGCCGGCCCGAGCTGATGAACCGGATCGGCGGCAACGTCGTCGTGTTCGACTTCATCTCCCAGGACGTGGCGAAGAACATCTTCGACCTCCAGCTGAAGAACATCCGGCGCCAGCTCGCGGCCGAGCACCACGTCGTCCTGGAGATCCACGAAGCCGCCCGCACCACGCTGCTGCACCGCTGCACCGCGGACCCCTGGACGGGCGGCCGGGGCATCGGCATGGCGTTGGAGACGGACCTGATCAACCCGCTGGCCCGCGCGCTGTTCGCCGAGCCGGGCCTGGGCGAGGGCACCACCGTGGTGGTCGCGGGCGTCACGGAACTGCCGGACGGCCAGGTGGAGCTGCTGGTCGACTTCAAGGAGTCGGCTCCCCGATGAGCACACCCGCCGACGACGGCGCCCCGGACCCCGTACCGGACGGTGAGCCGGAGGCCGACGGCTGGATCTCCGTCGTGCGCGCGACGACCCTGCCACCGCCGCGCCGTGCCTCCGGGACCGCCGCGCCCCATTCGGTCCGGGCGGTGCGCGCCCAGCTCGCCCTGGACTTCGGCGAGCTGGGCGGGCCGTTGCTCCTGGACCGCGGGCAGACGGTCCGGCTGGGCCGCAGCAGCGGCTGGGCGACGCCGGACGCGGCCGGGATCCTCTCCGGGGAGTCCTCGGTCTCCGCCCGGCACGCCAGTGTCGAGTACGCCGAGGACGGCACGGTCTGGCTGACCGAGGTGCCGGAGGGCTCCACCAACGGCGTCCGCGTCGGCCAGCACGTCCTCGCCCCCGGACACCGCCTGAGGGTCCGTACCGGCGACACGGTGTGGCTCGGCCCGCACGTCAGCTTCCGGCTGCGCGGCGGAGCCCCGCCCGGCCCGCCCGCCACGGACCGCGCGGCGAACGGCACCTGAGCGCGGGCGCCACCCGCGCGCACCGCCGCCACCCGCGAGGTCACGCGCCCGGTGGTGAGTGCGCGCCTCAGATCCACCGCCGACGGGTCGCCTGCACGCCGGCCGCGAACCGGCTGGAGACGCCGAGCCGGTCCATGAGCTCGGCCACTTTCCGGCGCTCCGTGCGCACGCTGATCCCGAGCGCCCGTGCCACGGCGCCGTCGGTCAGGCCCTCGGCGAGCAGTTCGAGCAGCTTGCGCTCCTGAGGGGTGACCTCGTCGGCCTGCGCCTCGCCGAAGTCGTCGCAGGGGAACCGGTCGGAGTGGTCCCAGTACGCCTCGAACAGCGCCCGCACGGCCAGGACGACCGGCTTGCCGCTGAAGAGCAGCACCGACTCCGGGTCCTCTCCGGGCAGTCCGCCGACCACGGCGGCCGTCGTGTCCACGATCAGCAGCCCCATCGGGAGGGAGGGGGCGGTCCGCACCTCGCCCCTGTGCTCCACCGTCCACAGGGCGTGGGAACGCGTCGCGTCGTCACGCACGATGCCGTCGAGGTAGATCGACCGGAGGCGGGCCCCCCGGGCAAGGGCCTGCTCGTAGAGTCTCGGTGGCACCGCCGCCTGACCGGGCTCGTCGGCCGGCCTGTCCCCAAGGTCGGCGGGGTGGGCGGGATGGGCCGGGGGCTCGAGGTAGAAGGCCAGGCTTTCGTGCCGGCAGGACTCCGCGAGCGCCTCAAGACGCGTACTGATGTGGTCCGCGCCGTACAACCGCTCCACACCGTCGCTGTGGGCCTGTCTCCTGACGGCCGCGTATTCGCTGGCGAGGAGGTCGAGCATGGTCGTGTTGTGCTTGATGCGGTGTTCCCGGCGGGCGAGTTCGTGCTGTTCCTGCTGGAGCAGCACACGCATTCCGCGCGACGGATCGACGGCCCTCAGGCCTCCCGGGGACTCCCTGGAAGGGGTGAGCAGAGACAAGTCGATGAGCCGCGCGACGGCAGCCTTGACGCAGTCGTCGGCGCTGTCGGCGAGTTGTGCCGGCCGGTGGGCGTCCTCGTCCTGAAACAGGAAAGCGCGGTACACTTCAAGCGTATTCTGGTCAAGTGGTGCCACTTCTTTCATTTCGTCCCCCGTTGCGTCGCGCTGGAATATGCATCCGAGGGCCGCACTTCGCAACTCACTGATGCGAACCGTCACGGCCGCCGCGATGCTCCGCCACCAGTTTGCACGGTCGTCGCAAGAGTGCGGACGGGACGTGGTGGGACCCGCGGTCGACGACTCCCGTGTGCCCCGCCGCGCCCGCGTCACGTGGCAGCTACCTGCTTGGCAGGTAGCTGCCAGATCATGGTGCAGACAGGCGCACTTCATGATGATTTCCTCTCCTTGCCCGTTGATGCAGATGGGAGAGGTGGGGCGACCGCTGAAGGTGTGGTCGAGAAGTGAGCGCACCGCGACCCCGCCGACGGAGCGCGTGTGCGGCCCGGCGAAGCGGCCGCGTCCCCGAGGACGGTGACGCGGACATCTCGCGCCAGGCGGGGACCTGCCGCCGGGCCGGCAAGGTGCGGACGGCGCATCGCCGCCGGAAAACGCCATAGAGGAACAGAGGCTGGAAAGCCGGCACAAACAGACAGAAACAGACTCGGGGGAGTGGTTCGGATGTTCAGTCGTGCCGCACGGCCCGTCGGGTTCGGAACATTACCGAGCCGGCGGCGTGACCCCCTTCGGGGGCCATCGCGGACCGCGTGCGGTGATCGCGGCAGAGACCACGGCGAATGACCAACACCCGAGTTCCGGGCGCGCCGTTCACTTTTGCCCGGAAAGTACGTTAGATCTACACATCGAGGAATTGTGGGGGACAATTATGACCTCGGGCATGCAAAATTCGACTTCTGCGAGACCCTTTTCCGCAACGGTGGTGCCGTTCACCGTCGCGTGTCCCCCTCTTCGCTGAGGGGGCGCGATGCTGTTCAGAATTCTCGGACATCTCCGGATACGGGAAGAGCTTGAACTTCGCTCCCCACTGCGGCGGGCGATTCTCACGGCCCTTCTCCTGAGACCCGGTCGGCCCGTCGGGATGACGGAACTGGCCGAACTCCTGTGGGACGACCCGCCTTCGTCCGCCCTGGCCAACCTCCGCAGCCACTTCACCGGTCTGCGGCGCGACCTCGACCGTGCCCAACCGGGGCTGAGCCGGAGGATCACGACCTGCCGCGGCTCCCAGAGCGGCTACCGGATCGAAGCCGGACCCAACGAGATCGACCTGCCCACGTTCGTCGACGCCTCCCGGCAGGGCCGCAACCTGCTGGCACGGGGCGAACTCGACGGCGCCATCGCCATGCTGGAGGGCGCACTGACCCTGTGGCGCGGTCCGTTCGGGCAGGACCTGCCCGTGACGCGCTGGTTCGACGCACACGCGACGGGACTGCGCAACGGACGCCTCGACACCTACGAGGACCTCTTCACCGCCCTGCTCATGGCGCGGCGGACCGAGATGCTCTCCTACCGCATCGAGACGGTCGTGGCGGAGGCGCCCTACCGGCAGCGCCTGTGGGAGCTCCTGGCCGCCGTGTACTGCGTTCAGGGTGACGCGGTGAGCGCCCTGGGCGTGCTCAACCGCTGCCGCGCGGTCCTCGTCGAGGATCTCGGTCTCGACGTGCCTCCGAGCGTCGAGGCGATGCGGGGCGCGGCGCTCACCTGGGACAGCGAGGAGGCGCTCCGGCTGATCACGCGGGCCCCCCTGGCCCGGTCGTAGGCTCCCGGCACCACCGCGCCGGTCGGCGTCCGCACGGACGCCGGCCGGCGCGGTGGTGCCAGGACTTCAGGGCGTCGCGGGCGTCCCCTGGGGCACGGTCGCGACGCCGGGCCCGCGGCCCGCTCCGTCGGCCTCCCGGCTCCCGGACGCCTGCTCGTCCCACTCCTGCATGAGGTCCTCGACCTCCTCGACGTTCATCGGGTCGAAGTCCACGACGTCCGCGACGGCGCTCACACCCGAGATCATCGAGATGAAGCCGACCCGTGAACTCTGCGTCACCATGTTCCCGATCTCCCGCGCCCGCTCCTCGTACTCCTCGCGCAGCCGGGTCGGGTCCATGAAGAAGCGGACGTAGGCCAGGATGTCCTGGAACAACTGGCGGTAGACGGCGTCGAAGTGCTGCAGCGACGCCTCCTCCCGGTCCTCGTCCCGCAGCGCGGCGTCGAGCGCCCGGGCCGCGAGCCACGCCCCGGACGTGCCCAGCCACACGCCGGACGAGAACAGCGGGTCGATGAACGCGGCGGAGTCCCCCACCGCCACCCAGCCCGGGCCGTGGAACGTGTCGCACACGTGGGACCAGTCGCGTGTCGTGCTCAGTTCGCCGAGCGCCTCCACGTCGACCATCGTCTTCGCGAGATTGCTCCTGCGCAGGCAGTCCAGGAAGACGTCGCGCTGGGTACGGCCCGCCCGGGTCTCCTCGGTGAGCTTGTCGACGGGAAGGACGTACCCCATGCTCAGCCTGGTGTCCGAGAGCGGGATGCCCCACACCCAGCCGCCGCCCTCGATGGCCTCGACGAGGATGTCGTCCTTGTGGTCGAGGGGGGTGTAGGAGTCGAAGTAGCTCCAGACCGCGACGTTGCGCAGATCCTCCTGCCAGCTGGTCTGCGTCAGCCGGCGGGTCAGCAGGCGGCCCTGACCGGAGGCGTCGACCACGAACCGCGCGGTGGCCCGGTGGGTCTCGCCGCCCTGCGTGTAGACCACCCCGGTCGTCCTGCCGGACTCGTCCTTGAGGACCTCGGTGACCTGGGCGGCCTCGTGGACCTTCGCGCCGAGGCTGCGGGCGTTGTCGAGCAGCAGCTCGTCGAACTCGCTGCGCGTGACGTGCCAGGCGTGCGTGAAGTGGCTGCCCGTCGAGGAGAACGCCGCGGAGAAGTCGCTGCGCCACGGTTCGGGGTCCTTGCCCCACCGCAGGGTGATCCCGCTCTTGTGCTGGAAGCGGGCGTCCAGCTCCGCCACGAGCCCCAGCTCCTCCATGAGCGGTGCCATGCCGGACACCATGGACTCGCCGATGTGGTAGCGGGGGAAGGTCTCCCGCTCCAGGACGAGTACCTCGTGGCCGGCCTTGGCGAGCAGGCCGGCGGCCGTGGAGCCGGCCGGGCCGCCGCCCACGACGACGACGTCGACGTTCTCGGTGCGCGACATGGGGTCCTGTTCTCTCTACTAGGAGGTCTCTACTGGGAAGTGGTGCGTGTCTCGGGTCGTGTACGGAGGGGAGCAAGAGGGCGCGCGGTCAGAGCACCGGGCCGGCCTCGGCCGCCGAACCGCCGCGGACTCCGCCGAGGAGCTGCAGGAGGTCCTGGGCGGCCGCTTTGGGGCCGTGCAGCTGCGCGACACCGGTCGTGTTGAGGACGACCTCGTCCACGCCGGCGGCGGCGAACTCGGCCAGCCGCTCATGGATCTGGTCCTCGGTGCCGTACAGGAAGGCGCCCGCGTCCACGACCAGCGCCGCGTCCTGCGCGTCACCCCGCTCGGACACCGGGATCCCGGCCTTGCGCAGCGCGTCCTGGTAGTGGGCCGCCTTCAGGTGGTTGCCGCAGGTCGCCTCGGCCAGTGCGGTGGCGTCCCGGCCCGGACGGGCGACCGCGACCGGCACGATGGCCGTCGTGCGCGCCGGTGTCCCGAGCGTGCGGTCGGCGCCGCGCACCGCCGGGATCACCGTCCCGGCGAGGTGGGCGGCGGGCAGCAGCCAGGTGATGGCCCGGTCGGCCACCTCGCCCGCGAGGGCCGCCATCTTCGGGCGCAGCACGCCGAGACCCACCTCGACCGGCGGCGCCGGACGCTTCAGCAGCCGGGCCGCCACGGAGAAGTACTGGCCCTCCACCGCGGCGTCCGCACCCGACACCAGCCGGCGCACGACGGTGGCGTACTCCCGGGAGGCCTGCAGCGGTCTGGCATACGGCCGTCCGAGCACGGCCTGCTGGAAGGAGACCGGTCCCGGACCGAACCCGGCCACCACGGGGTGCCCGGTCGCGAGCGCCACCGAGCGCGCCTCGAAGGCCGCCTGGTACGGCGACCGCAGCGGCATCAGGGAGACGCCGAACCCCATCGGGACGCGCACCCCGATCCCGGCCAGCCAGGTGGCCAGATGATGGGAGTCGAGGACCAGCGACTGCCCCTGCCACAGCCGCTCGGCCGCCGTCCACTGCACGAGGTTGGCGAACAGCACCGCCTGTTCGGGGCGGGCCGGCGTCACCGGCAGCAGAATCGAGTACTTCATCGCGTGCCGCCTACCGCTTGCGCCGGCGCGCCACGAGGATCAGCGAGATGACGACGCCGGCCACCAGGCCCAGCGCGGCGCCGCCCCAGTTCTCCTGGGCCGCGGCCGCGGCCGCGACGACGGCCCCGACGAACAGCGGAAACGAAGCCGCCATACCGGCCCGCTTGTTGTCGTTCATGTTGTGCTCTTCCCTACTCATGGTGTGCTTTTCCTTGCCTTGGGCCGTCAACGCCCGGCGCCCGCCCGGACGTTCGCTCCGGGACGGCGGGACGGTGCCGGCTCCTCCGGCGCTCCGGCGGCGGTCAGCGCGACCGGTACGAAGGCCGGCGCCCGGCCGGCCAGCGCCTCGTCCAGCATGAGGTCGGTGTGGCCGATGCCGGACCAGCCGAACATGTAGCCGAGCAGCGAGGTCCTCCCCGGACAGCCGGTGTGGAAACCCCTGGCCCCGGCCGCCCGCGCCGTCTGCTCGCGGTACTCCGCCGCCCGCCCGAGCAGCGACCGGTCCTCCAGCAGCCGGCTCGTGGCGATCAGCGACTGGACGACACCGCTGGAGCCGTGGCACACCGACAGGTCCACCGGCCGGTCTCCGCGCGACGACGTCGCCCCGTCCACCAGCTCCGCGAGGCGTCCGCCGGTCAGCACCTCCGGACGGCCGGCCGACGTGAGGATCTCCGCCGAGACCAGCAGCACGCCCGCGCTGCCGTTGCACCAGCCCGGCACCGGCGGCAGCTCCCCGGCGGACAGCCGTTCCGTCAGCCGGTCCGCGGCCTCGCCGGACAGGGCCGCGTCGCCCAGGTACCGGCCGATGCGGGAGACGGCCCACCACATGCCGACGTCCCCGTGCGCCACGTCGTACCAGGCGCGGTCCAGCGGTGTCGCGGCCTGGCCGAGCACCAGGTCGCACAGCCGCCCGAGCTGCTCCTCGTCCATCAGCCGGTCCTGGCCGGCCTCGAGACGCGCCAGGACGGCCATGAGGAGGCCGGCGGGGCCGTTGGCCAGGTCCTTCTCCAGCGTGCCGGCCTCGATCCGCTCCGGCACGCGCTCCAGCAGCCGCGCCGTCCACGCGCGGTCCTGCCGCCTGGGCCGCGTCAGCATCATCGAGGCGGCCCCGGTGAACACGCTCTCCGGAGCCCTCAACTGGGCCTCGTCGTACACCTGGAGGAGCGCGCTCAGTCCGCGGTCGGCACGCCGGTACAGCTCCGTGAACCGGGGATCGCGCTCCGCGGCGTCCTGCAGGAAGGTGACGATCCCCCCGTTGTCGTGGAACGACAGGTAGTTGCCCGGGAGCAGGGTGGGGACCCCGCGGTCGGGTCCCACCCCGCCGACCCAGCCGCACTGCACGCCGTCCGCGTCCGAGTACGTCACCTGGGTGTCCTGGAGGATGCGGGCGATGTGGGGCCACCAGGGCTCGCCCGCGGGCGTGTCGAGGACGGGCGCGAAGACGCTCTGGGCGGACATCACGTCGGGCGCGGCCTCGGCGAGTTCGCCGAAGCACTCCTCCAGGACGAACCGGTGGTAGCGGTCGCTCTGGGCGGCGTGCAGCGCGAGGCCGGCCCGGGCGGCGTCCGCCGGCGAGGACGGATGCGCCCCCGGCAGCCGGTCGGTGTGGGTGGCCAGTTCGGTGGTGCCGGCCCGGCCCGTGAAGTAGGGCACGTTCCCGGTGTCCATCGCGACGCGCTCGGCCTCACCGGCGAACGCGCGTGCCTCGGGCGCCAGTTGCCGGGGGAACTGCTTGAGCAGCCCCAGGAACCGCTCGCTCTCCCCGGCGTCGCGCAGGTACCGCGGCTGGGTGGCCGCGTCGAGGAACCGGCCGTACACCATCGTCGAGCGGATCAGGCAGCGCACGGGCAACTCGTCGTAGCGGCCGATGACTTCCTCGATCGCCCGGCGCTCCCGGACGGCTCCCAGCGCGTCGGTGTACCCGGCGACGATGTCGCGGTAGAAGCGCACGGACGCGAGCTTCTCGTCGCCGAGCCGCGGCACGTTCTCCTTGTGCTGGTACACGATGGGTTCCCAGCGCAGCCGGAGGGCGTCCGTGCCGCCGTCCTGGAGGGCGCTCTTCTTCATCTTGCCGGACACCTGCTCACCGCTGACGCCGACGCCCGCCATGATCACGTCGATCGGCGACTCGGGCCTGACGTTCGGGACCAGCATGGTGGAGGCCACGGACGCCTCCACGTGGTTGTTCAGCCGCTGCTCCAGCGAGCCGTCCCCGGTCCCGGAGCCGGGCCGGAGCATCATCTCCGTGTCGATCACGCACGGGTACTCCCCGGCGGCCAGCAGGTTCTCGTCGTGCAGGTCGGACGCGCCGATGGCGCCGAAGAGCGCGCACAGCGCCCCGAACCGGTAGAAGTACCGGGCCGGCTGGTCCGGGCCGGTCATGGCCCGCGGCGTGACGAAGCTCTGCCATCCGTGGTCCCCCACGGACAGCGACTCGGGCACGCATCCGCCCAGGGAGTGCGCGAGATACGGATCGACCACGGCGTACAGGTCGCGGACGAAGTCGTCGGCCGCCAGCGTGCGCGGTTTGAAGACCAGCCGCCCGCCGCCGGCCAGGCGCACGCCCACGACACGCCGGTTGTCGTTGTGGGGGTCGCCGCCCGTGGTGATCAACGAGGCGAGCGTGTCGCCCCCGTCCGTGAGCAGACCGCGCTCCACGAGCCGCGGCCGGTCGTCGCGGAAGGCGGTGAACAGGTCGTCGTACGCGTCCAGGAAGCGGTCCAGGACCACGGTGAGCCGACGGCGCAGGACGTCGTAGCGGCCGAGCAGCTCACGGCAGTTGTCCGGGTCCTCGATGTGCCGGCGGAACCTGCTGATCGCCTCGTCGCTCCCGGCGGTCGCGGGCAGCCCCCAGGACTGCCGGAACTCGTGGAACTCGCCGATGAGCACCCGCAGGGAGTGCCCCTCCACGGCGGTGACGAGGTCCTCCCAGACCTGGTCGACCAGTGTCCCGGCGTGCTCGGGCGCGGCCACCTGCGAGAGCGGGCCGCGCAGCCGGTCCACGACGACCTGCCGGGGAATCCGGTTCCGGTAGAACGGCAGGAAGTCCTCGACCGCCACCTGCGGTTCGGTCACCACGTGTGCGTCGGCCGCCGCCGTCGGACCGGTTGCCGGTCGTGCGTCGGTCGCCACCTGTACCTCGCTCATGCCCGCTCTCCCGCCACCAGGGTCCGCTCCAGGTCGTCCTCGCCGTACAGGTCCGCGTACAGGTCGCCGTCGCCCAGGAGGCTCTCGTGCGTTCCCGCCTCGGTGATCGTCCCGTTGTCGAAGACGTAGATCCGGTCGGCCGACTTCACCGTGGCCAGGCGGTGCGCGATCACGATCTGGGTGGCCCCGATCTCCGAGATGGCCCGCAGCACACGGCGTTCGTTGATGTTGTCGAGCGCCGCCGTGGCCTCGTCCATCACGAGGATCTTCGGATCGCCCAGCAGGGCGCGCGCGATGGCTATCCGCTGGCGCTGACCGCCCGAGAAGTTGGCCCCCATGTCGGAGACCAGGGTCTGGTAGCCCATCGGCAGCTCCTCGACGAAGTCGAGGATGCCCAGCCGGCCGCAGAACTCCCGGACGTACTCCTCCGACAGGTCCTTGCCCAGCGTGAGGTTCTCCAGAATGGTGCGGTTGTGCATGTGCACCTCCTGGGGGATGTAGCCGATGGTGCGGCGCAGCGCGGACCTGTCGTACTCCCCGAGGTCGTGGCCGCCGTACTCGATGGTCCCGCCGGTGGCCTCGTAGAGCCCGCAGATGATCCGGCCGAGGGTGCTCTTGCCCGAGCCCGACGGCCCGACGAGGGCCACGCGCTCTCCCGCGCCGATCGTCATCGAGACGTTCCGGACCACCAGCTCGCTGTGGAGCGTGAACCGGAAGTCGACGTTCTTCAGGGTCACGGACGGTGCGACCAGCTCGGTGCGGTCGCCGCCGGCCGCCTCCGGCTCCTCGTCGGAGATCTCCGAGAGCCGGGCCACGTACCGGGACACCTCGTTGAACGAGGTGTACGTCTGGAACACCGAGTTGGCCAGCGAGAAGTAGGTCGCGGAGATGGCCTGCACGGAGACGGCCGCCCCGAGCGAGATGCTGCCGTGGCTGACCATGTAGAGGCTGAGCAGCAGCAGGATCAGCGGGCCGAACATCTGCGTGGTCGTCGACAGCCCCGCGATTCGGCCCTGCTGCAGACGCATCCGGGTCCGCATGGCGTCCAGCGAGTTGCCGTACGTCTCGTTCCAGCCGCGCAGGAACTCCTCCGCGTAGCCGCCCATCTTGATGGCGGGGATCGACACGATGGCGTCGAGCTGGGTGCCCTGGCTCTTGGCCAGGTACGCGATCTCCGAGTCGACGGCCTCGGTCACCCGGTACCGCGTCTTCATCAGGTACAGCGCGTTGAGCAGGAAGATGCCGACCGCGACGGATCCCAGCCGCCACTCGGTGACGAGCAGGTACACCGTGACGCAGAGCAGGGTCCCCACGTCGAGGACGCCCTGGGCCGTCCGGGAGGAGACCAGGTCGCGCACCGCCGTCACGCTGTTGAGCCGGTACATCAGTTCGCCCGGCGGCCGTGTGGTGAAGAACTTGAACGGCAGGTTGAGCAGCCTGGTGAACGTCTGGCTCATCAGGTCCTTGCCGAGCACGGCGATCAGCGAGGACAGCAGCACGACCCTCGTCAGATGCAGCGCGAGGTAGCACACGGCGGCCGCCAGCACGGCGGCCAGGACCACGGCCGCGTCGCCGAAACCCTGCCACTGCGCGTACCGGTCGACCGCCCACCGGGTGAGCACGGGAATGCCGAGCACCGTGCCGTAACCGCTGAGCGACAGCAGCGCCACCAGGGCGATCCGCTTCTTCGTCTCCGAGGTGATCACCAGGAACTTGCGCCACTCCGCGAACGGCGTGGCGCGCTTGCGCTCGAAGGTGTCGCCCGGCTCGGCGGACAGCACGATCTCGGTGAAGCTCTTCTCCAACTCGGCGCGGCTGATGCGCCGTCGGCCGACCGCGGGGTCCATGACGACCGCGGTGCGGCCGTCGAAGCTCTCCAGGACGACGAAGTGGTAGTTCTCCCAGTACAGGATCACCGGTGAGGTGAAGTTCGCGAGAGCGGCCACGTTCCGTACCCGGTACGGCTTGACCCGCATCCCGCGCGATTCTAGGAACTGCGCCAGCTGGCTGGCCGACAGGCCGTCGCGGCCCGCCTCCATCACCGAGCGGGCGCTGACGATCTCCTCCGCGCGCCCGTAGTACCGCAGCAGCGCGATGGACGAGCACAGGCCGCACTCCGTCTGCGTCACCTGCGTCACGGTCGGCACCCGGCGCGCCGTGCGCACCTTCCCCCGGGTGTCCTTCTTCTGGGTGTCCGTCTTCTGGGTCGCCGTCGTCGCCGTCACGGTCAACGCCCTTCCACGGTGAGGGTGAGCGGGCACAGGCGCAGCCCGGGGTCGATCCGGTTGAGCAGGTGCAGGGCGAGCCCCGCGCTGCCGACCATCAGGCTGTTGGTGTGCGCGTACCGGCTGTCCGGATCGGCCAGCTTGCGCCGCATCACCTCGGGCCGGAGCCACTGGCGCTCCTTCTCCCGCACCTCGTCGTGGAGCGGACTCCCGTCCGGGCCTGCGATGAAGCGCAGCGCGCCGTGGTTGCCCAGGTCGCCGTGGCACCAGGTCAGGTTGCGGCCGAAGCCGAGGCGCAGGGTGTTCTCGACCGCCTGGTCCCGCCGGGCCGCGACGGTCTCGTGGCCGAGCACGCCGGCGGCGCCCGACAGGGCGAGCGCGACACTGGTCGCGCCGTGGCACCAGCCGGTGGCGAAGCTGCCCCGTCGCGACAGCTGGGACGACCAGTTCCGCTCGGCGGGGTCGTAGAACGTGTCGAGCCGCCGGACCAGGTCGGTCAGCGCCGTCCCGACCGGTGCCCGGTGCTCCGCCGGCAGCAGGGGGTGGGCGCGGCCGAGGGCGTGCACGACGCCGCTGATGCCGTGGGCGAAGCCGGACTGGTCCAGCACCGACCGGGCGAGGGCGCCGTCCCGCCCGAGTGCCCGCGTGAGCAGGAGCGCGACCTCGGTGACGGCCTCGCGCCCCTCGGGGGCCGCGACTCCGCTTCCGGTGGGGTCCGCGACGGCCGCGAAGCAGTTCAGCACGCCGGCGAGGCCGCTGATGACGTCCAGCGGCAGCTCGTCCACCGGTACGGCGCGGATCTGCTCCAGGACCAGGGGCACCGCCCCTTGGGCGGCGCTCACCCACGCCTCCTCGCCGATGAGCCGGCCCGCCGCCGAGAGGCAGAACAGGATGCCCGCCATGCCCGTGTAGCCGGCGTATCCGGCCTGCTGGAGGCTCCGGGTCTCGTAGCGGTGCGAGGCCAGGATCTCGCCGGTCGCGGAGAAGATCTGCCGGGCCACGGCCAGGCAGCGCTCGTCGTCCAGGACCCGTCCGGCCGCGGCGAGCGTGAGGGCGATGCCGGTCCGGCCGGTGTACAGGTCGTAGCCGAGCACGCCGGGCGGCCAGGGGCGGTCCGCCTCCGCGGACGCGAGCGGCCCGATCCAGGTCCTGGGCAGGTGCGCGAAACGGTCGGGCAGCGAGGTCTCGACCAGGCCGTCGGTGAGTTCGCGGGCCAGCGAGGTGAGGGCCGCGCGCTCGCCGGAGTCCGCACCGCCGCCGGAAGGGGCCTCGGTGGGCCGGGCGGGCGTGAGGTGGTTGTCCGGGAACTGGGCGGTGAACGCCGAACGGATGAGCCGCAGCTGCTCTCCCAGGTCGGTCTCGCCGAGGCCGGCCGCCTTGTCGAGGGCGAGGTCCAGCGGGGAGGAGCCGAACGCGGCGCCCACCTCGCGGCCGTCCCCGTCGCAGACGCGGGTGCCGGTGGCGCTGACGGTGAAGTAGGGGACGTCGCGCTCGGCCAGCTGCCGCAACTCCGAGGCGATCAGCGTCCGGTCCGAGGTCTTGCTCGCTATGGCGATCCGCTTGAGCAGCGCGAGGTAGGTGTCCGGGTCGTCGAGCGCGCTCGGACCCGTGACCATGCGCAGGGTCTGGGAGTAGAGCGCGGTGGGGTTGTGGACGTAGCGGATCCGCAGCCCGTCGGCGGCCTTGCGCAGGAGCGCGGTCCAGGTGCCGGGTGCCGCGAGGACCGCCCGGTAGGTCCGGGTGAAGCCGTCGGCCATGCTCCGGCCCAGGCGCAGGATCTCCTCCTCGGTCCGCTCACCGACCACGGTCCGGCGCGCGGACACCTCCTGGGCCTTCAGGGAGAGCCGGATCCGGTCCGTGTACGGCTCGTCGAAGCTCATCTGCTTGAACGGGGACGCGCCCCGCCCCGGCCCGCCGAGGAACCCGAGGTCGACGTGGCCGCCCTGGTCCCCCCGCCGGCCCGCCATCACCAGCGGCAGGATGCCCACCCCGTAGACCGACCGCCCGATCGTGCCGTACGCGTTCCCGTCGGCCTCCGGCACCGGTCCGACGTGGATGCGCTCCGGGTGCAGCACCGTCTCCAGGTCCACCGGGACGGGACCGCGGCGGGTCGGCACGATGTTCTCGAAGTGCATGTCCCGCGCGTTCAGCAGGTAGAGCACGGCGGCAAGTTCGCCGCTCTCGTAGAGGAAGCGCTCGGAGATCGCGGAGACGTCCTCGGTCTCGACGTACTCCACGTATCCGTAGCCGTCGCGGGCGAGCGCCGTGACCGCGTGGAGACGGGTGCCGAAGGCCGCGTTGAACTCGTCCGCGAGCACGGCGAAGCCGGCCTCGCAGGACACGTCGCGCGGTTTGTAGACCAGGCGGGTGCCGGACTCGAAGGCCAGGATGCAGACGGCCCGGCCGTGGTGGTGGGTGTCGCCCTGCGGCCGGCCGAAGGAGACCAGCCGGTCCTCCACCGCGATGCCGAAGGTGTCACGGATCGCCGCACGGTCGGCCACCAGCCGGGAGCAGAGTTCGACGACGGAGTCGACGGTGCCGGCCAGCACCACCGGCGTCAGGTTCCGCAGTACGGGGAAGTCGAGGCCGCCGGCCGAGGCGACCGAGCCGCGGACGGCCTCGTCGACGAAGTACCGGTAGCGCTCGCGGGGGGTCTCTCCCAGCAGGGAGCCCTGCTCACGGGCGTGGTTCACGGCCGCGACCAGCGGACGGGTGTACAGCTCGCGGATCCGCGCCTCGGCCCGGTCGAGGAGTTCGGTCAGCGCGTCGTCGCGGTCGGCGAACAGGCCGGGGAAGGCGGCGAGCGGATCGCCGTCCGCGGCCCCCGCCGCGATGTCCCTGACCACCTGCTGGAACGGATACTCCTCCGCCCGCGCCGTCCAGTCCTTGACGACCCCGGGCCTGGAGGGCAGCACGGCGGGCTGCTGCGGCTCACGGGAGACGACCGCGCGGACCTCGTCGTCGAAGGCAGCGAGCGGGGTGATGGTCTCCTCGATCTCGGTGTCGTCGAACTCCGGGTAGTAGTTGATCGCAGATCTCATGGCCCGTCTTTCCGCCCGTGCTGTGAAGTGACCCTGACCCCCATAGGACAAGGCGGAATGGACCCTTGGGGGTGCTTCGGTCCATTCCGCCTGGCCGATTACATCGACCGTGCAGAACTCACGTTCTGCGTGATCGCTCCCACCCGCCGCTGACCGGAGGGCAGGAGAATCAGCACTCCTTGGTGCACTTGGTGGTCGGGCAGAAGGCGACGCTGGCCGCCACCGACACCGCGACGGAGACCGGGGTGGTGCCACCGGTCACGTCGGACTCGCTCAGCTCGATGAGCTCGGCCTCGTCGTAGGCGCCGAGGAAGTCCTTCTGGTTCTCACGCATGGTGTTCCCTCTCGTCGTTTCGGTTGGGCGGGGTTCAGCTGCAGTTGGGCTGGCATTCCTTGGTGAGGGTGCACCAGCCGCCGTGGTTGCCCAGCGAGTCGGACAGAGAGAAGGTGTTCGTGGTGCAGGCGCCGTACGCGACGCCGTCGAAGTCCTGCTCCTCGATCTCTTCGATGAGGGACAGGTCGCCCTGATACATCAACGTTCTCCCTTGTGTCATGGGTCGTAACGCCGCACCGGACTTCCGTGTCGGCGTCTGGTCCCATCCTGGGAGACTGATGTTCGACTCCCGCATCGCGTCGGAGGGGATGCGGGCATCGGCCGCGCATAGGGTTCGCATGCGCGGCGCACCCGGGCCTCGCAGGCTCGCGGTTTCGGGCGCCCCCGGGCTTCGCACGCCCGGGGTGTCGGGCGCCCCGGGCGTCACGCGCTCCCGGTGTCAGGCGTCGCGGCGCCGCAGCGCGAGGTAGCCGGCGCCCAGCGCGGCGGCCGTCCACGCCGCGAGGACCGCGAGCCCGGACCACGCGTTCAGCACGTACCCGTCGGGCGCGTGCCGGTAGAGCGCCAGCCCGCCGGCCTGGTCCGGCAGGAACTGCGCGGCCCGGCCCACGCCGGGGACGTTCGTGAGGATCGTGGAGACCGTGAAGAACAGCGGCATCAGGATGCCCATGGTGAGCACCGAGGAGCGCAGGAGAGCGGCGACGCCCATCGAGAACAGGCAGAGCAGGGTGGTGAAGAGCACGGCGCCGACCAGCGCGGCCGGCACACCGTCGTCGGTGAGCGACACGCTCTCTTCCCCCATGGTCGCCTGCGCGAGGAAGAAGCTGGTGAGCACGGCGACGCAGGACACCGCACCGGCGGCGAGCCCCCCGGTGAGCATCTTGGCCGCGTAGAACACCCCGCGCCGCGGAACCGCGGCCAGTGAACTGCGGATCGTTCCCGTGGAGTACTCGCTGGTGACGGCCAGCACCCCGAAGACCACGAGACCGATCATCCCGAGCCGCAGTCCGCTGAACCCGGCGGAGACGGGATCGAACGACGACGGCGCGGGTTCGTCCGCGTACTGACGCCGTACGACGGCTCCGGTCACCACCGCGAGGGCGAGGCTGAGGGCGACGCACAGCACGAGGCTCCACACCATGGAGCGCACGGTGCGCACTTTGGACCACTCGAAGTCGACGGCCGCGTTCAGACTGCTCATCACCGTGCTGCCCCCTGTTCCGCCCGGTACTCGACGGAATCCGCCGTGAACTGCATGAAGGCGTCCTCCAGGGACGCGGTCGTCGTGGTCACCTCGTAGAGGGCGATCCGGCTCTCGGCGGCCAGGGTCCCCACCGTCTTCTGGTCGGTGCCCACCGCTTCGAGGGACCCGTCGGGCCCGTGGTCCACCTGGACGCCGCGCGCCGCCAACAGGTCGCGCATGCGCTCGGGTTCGGGGGTGCGGATCAGGACGTACGACCGGGAGTTGCCGGTGATGAAGTCGTGGGCGGGGGTGTCGGCGAGGAGCCTTCCCCGGCCGATCACGACCAGGTGGTCGGCGGTCAGCGCCATCTCGCTCATCAGGTGGCTGGAGATCAGCACCGCGCGGCCCTCGCCCGCCACGCGCTTCACCAGGTCGCGGACCCACTTCACGCCCTCCGGGTCGAGGCCGTTGACCGGTTCGTCGAGCAGCAGGGTCTGCGGATCGCCGAGCAGGGCGGCGGCGATGCCCAGGCGCTGGGACATGCCCAGGGACAGCCCCTTCGCCCGCTTGTCCGCCACGCTCGCGAGCCCGACCGTCTCCAGCAGCTCGTCGACACGCCGTGCCGGCAGCCGGTTGCTGCGGGCCAGCCCGGCCAGGTGCCCCCGCACGCTCCGGCCGCCGTGCACCGCGCGGGCGTCGAGCAGCGCGCCCACGGTGGTGAGGGGCCGGGGCAGGTCCTCGTACCGCTTGCCGTCGACGAGGACCTCGCCCGAGGTGGGCCTGTCGAGACCGACCATCGCGCGGATCGTCGTCGATTTGCCGGCGCCGTTCGGGCCCAGGAACCCGGTGACCCGTCCCGGCTCGACACGGAAACTGAGCCCGTCGACCGCTCGGACCTTTCCGTACCGCTTGGTCAGTTCTCGCACTTCGATCATCGCGGTGAGTCTCCTGTGGTGAACCTTGCTCGTCTGGACGTGACGGGGGACGTGACGGTGGATGGGGACAGGGATGTGGGGGGTGGGGGAGGGGCGGTGGGCATGGCGGCGGGACCCCACCGCTCGCGGGGAAGAGCGGGCGGGAAGAGCGGGCGGGAAGGGCGGGCGGGTCCCGGCCGCCCGCGGGCAGGCCGACCCCGCCCGGCGCCGCCGCACGCTCACGGGCGCGGCGGGACCAACCGGGTTGCTGCGCGGGTCAGTCGGTGTTGGCGCGGTTCAGTCGGTTCTCGCGGGAATCAGCCGTCTCTCGCAGGGATCAGTCGGCCGGCCGAGCGGTGCGGGCCGTCACCGCGATCCGCTCCAGCGCCGCCGCGTGCCGCGCGAACGCCTCCCGTCCCTTGGGCGTGAGCCGTGCGAGCTTGCGCCGCCCGGCCGAGGCCGGCTGTTTGCGTACTTCGATGTACTCCTCGGCCGCGAGCGCCGACAACTGCTTGGACAGGGCCGAGTCACTCGTACCGATCGTGTCCCGGATGAACCCGAACTCCGTCCAGTCGGCGGGTGCCAGCAGGGCCACGATCGTCAGCCGCGGAGCCGGGTGCAGGAAGGCGTCGAAGTCGGCGTCCATCAGCGACGCCGATCCGCCCGGCCCCGCAGCCGGGCGTCGGCGACCTCGCGGACCCGGGGCGCCGCCAGCAGGCAGCCGCCGACCACCACGGCCGCGGACAGGAGGTGGGGCGTGGGCACCCCGCCCGCGGAGAGCGCCGCTGCCAGCCCCCGGAACACCGCGTAGCCGGCGAGCCCGCCGACCACCCCCAGCAGCACGCCCCGGGTGCCCGGCCTGTTGCGGACCGGCGCACCGTACGTGTGCCGGAGCACCAGCAGCGCCACCAGGAGCAGCCCGGGGAGCAGCACGGCCCCGCCCCAGGGGTTGGGCAGGTCGAAGGACGCGAAGGAGACGAACAGCAGCAGTGCGGCCGTCAGCAGGGACGGACGCGACAGGGCGAAGCGGAGTTCCGCCGCGCCGGACTGCTCCCGACGGGTGCGGATGTCGTCGAGTGCGGCCCGGGCGTCGGCCGGCGTGAGGGCGTGTTGGTCGACGGCGCTTCCGTCGTGCTGGTCGTCGGTCGGCATGGGACCTCGCACCTTCCTGCCGAAGGGACGTACTTTCCTACCGAGAAAGTAGCAGACAGTTTCCTGTTGGGAAAGTACACTCCCGGCACGGACCCACGGGGTGACAGTGAACGGGGAGGATCTATGAAACCCTTGATGCTGGAGGGGTTGTCGAAGCGCTTTGGCAGCCAACAGGCGCTGGAAAAGCTGACGTTGGCAGTGCGGCCGGGAGAGATAACCGGCTTCGTCGGCGGCAACGGAGCAGGCAAGACCACCGCCATGCGGATCGGCGTCGGGGTGCTCGAACCGGACGAGGGACGGGTGCTCTGGGGTGACGCACCGGTCACCAGGGCGGAGACGGAACGATTCGGCTACATGCCGGAAGAGCGCGGGCTGTACCCCAAGATGACGGTGGCCCGCCAGCTGACCTACCTCGGCGAACTCCACGGCCTCTCGCGCGCCGAGGCCCGTGACGCGATGGTCCGCTGGACGGAGCGGCTGCGGATCACCCAGCACCGCGACAAGCGGGTCGCCACGCTCAGTCTGGGCAACCAGCAGCGCGTCCAGCTGGCCGCCGCCCTGGTCCACGATCCCGACGTACTCCTCCTGGACGAGCCGTTCTCGGGCCTGGACCCCCTCGCGGTGGACGACATGAGCGAAGTCCTGCGCACCAAGGCGGAGCAGGGCGTGCCCGTACTCTTCTCCAGCCACCAGCTGGACCTCGTCGAGCAGCTCTGCGACCGGGTCGCGATCGTGCGCGCCGGGCGCCTCGCGGCCTGCGGCACGCACCAGGAGCTGCGCCCCGCGGACTCGCGCGGACAGGTGTACGTCGAGATCGACGGCGCCGGCGGGGACTGGCCCGCGGACTGCGCCGCGGCCGCCGCCCACCGGGCCCACGAACAGGGCGTCCTGGTCGACCTCGCCGCGGGCCGCACCGAGAACGACCTGCTGGCGCAGGCGGCACGGCACGGCACCATACGGCAGATGCGGCGGCACGAGCCCAGCCTCGCCGAGCTGTTCCGGGACCTGGTGGAACCGGCCGACGACCCGCCCACGGACCGTGGAGAGCCGGACGCCCCGGCCTCCGACCCGGCTCGTACCTCCGACCTGGACAAGGTGTCCGCATGAAGCGCCCGGGCTCCAGACAGCACACGCTGCGCCCCACCCGTGTCCGACTGGTGTACACCCGCGAGCTGCGCGCACGCATGTGCACCCGGGGCTACGTCGTCGGCCTCGCCCTGCTCTCCCTCGTCACCTTCGGCCTGGTCATGGGCTTCAGCATGCTGGGCGGCACCGGCGACTCGACGGTGGCGGTGTGCGGCGCGCCGGCCGAGTCGACCGGCACCGCCCCTCCCGGCATACGGGTCACGTCCTGCGACGGCATGACCGACGGCCGAAAGCTCGTCGAGAACAAGGACGCGGACGCCGCCGTGGTCGTCACCGGCAACCGCGCCACCCTCCTCTCACGCGCCGACACCGGCGACCAGGCGAAGGCGGGAGCCGAGGCACTCGCCACGTCGTGGGCCGGCCACCAGGCCCTGCTCCGGCAGGACGTGGACCTGCAACGCCTGGAACGGGACACCGCCGCCGCCGAACTCACCACCGTGACGGTCGGAAAGTCCGTCGGCACCCTCCAGTTGGGCGCCGCGGCGACGCTGATCATCGTGCTGTTCACGCAGATCGTGAATCAGGGGTCGGTGATCGCCCAGGGCGTGGTCGAGGAGAAGTCGACCCGGGTGGTCGAGGTGCTGCTGGCCACGCTCACGCCGCTGGAGCTCCTCATGGGCAAGGTCGCCGGCATCATCACGGCCGGCATGGTGCAGGTGGCGACGATGCTGGGCGCCGTCGTCTGCGGACAGGCACTGGTGTCCGACACGAGCACGGAACTGCCGGGAGCGCAGGCCCTGGTGGTGACGGTGCTCTGGTTCCTGCTGACGTTCGCCCTGTTCGCCTCGCTGTACGCGGCGGCCGGCTCCCTGGTGTCGCGCCCCGAGGACCTGCAGGGCGTACTCACCCCGGTGATGCTGCTCGCCCTCGCCCCGGTCGGCACGGCGACGGCAGCCGCCACCGACCTCTCCGCGTCCTGGATCTCGGTCGTGCAGTACATCCCGCCCTTCTCCGGCCTCCTGATGCCGCTCAAGGCGTCGGTCGGCACGGCCAACCTTCCCGAGCAACTGATCGCCGCCGCACTCCTGCTGGCGGCCACGGTCTGCTGCATCACCCTCGCCGCCCGCATCTACAGCAACTCGGTCCTCAGGGTGGGCGCCCCGGTGCGCTGGCGCCAGGCCCTGGCCGCGTAGGCCGCCGCAGGTCCCGGGCGGTACGACCACGGTCGCACCGCCCGGGACCGTGCAGCGCGCCCACCCGCCGTACACCGCCGCTGAGGCACTGACCGGCACGGCGCGCGCCGCGGCCTTCGAACAAACCGGCCGATCGTGCCCGGTCGCCGGCGTCCACGAGACGCGAACCGGACCCGGCACGGGGCTGCTTCCACCCGAAGGCGAGAGGGCTGAGGGTTCAAGCGATGCCAGCACGCTTGTAGCCGACCCACAACCGGCCGCCGACCTGCCCGAGCACCTCGTCGACGACGGCCACGAGAGGCTCCACCCTCCCGCTCAGAACCTCCTGCAGTCCGTGGTGGAGGCGTGCACCGAGCCCCGGCACGGCCGTCTCGAGGCGACGTGCCAGCCACTTCCCACCACCGCCCCAGGACCCGGCAGCCGCCAGCGCCAACTCCCCGGTCCGGCGGACCAGCTCGCCCGCGATGAACAGCCGCTCGCTCCGGTCGGTGCTCCCCGCGAGGTCGTCGAGGAGGTCGGTGATCGCGTAGCGGTGGTCGTCGATCTCCTCCGCCGGCACCGGGGGCGGTCCGGCGTCGGTCAGCTTCCGGGCGTGTGCGGCGAGCCGCGCCCCGAGCCCGTCGGTGTCGAAGAGCACCAGCCCGGCGGCACACATCCACAGCAGCGGCGACCGGCGCGTGGGCAGCTCCCGATCGATGTAGGCGTGCCACGTCGCCTCGGTGTGCACGAACATCTCCACCGGCCAGCCGGCGTACTGGAGGCTCTCCCGGTAGGGGGCCGGCGCCCCGTGGAGCAGCACCACGATGTCGAGGTCCGACGTCGCCGTACCGCGACCGGTGGCGACACTGCCGCCCAGGAACGCGGTACGCGCTTCGGGGTGCTGCTTCTCTACAACGGCGCGCGCGGCATCGATCCCATCCATACGCCAACTATCACCGCTGCGCCCCGTCGCACGCCACGTGCTTTCTCTCCCCCACCCCGCCCTGCCACCCCGCATCCCCCGGCAGCCGCCTCCCTACCGGCTCTCAAAGGCCCCAGGAAACACCTCAGGGACCCGACCCGCACTGCGGATCAGGCCCCTGACCTGGTGTCTCCGGTGCGGCCGAGCCGTGGGGGTGGCACCGACCTCTGCGAAAGCGTTGATGGCCGGTACGGGTTGCCAACGGGCTCGCAGGCGATCGTACGGCCCTCCGACGGCAACTCACTCGGGTGGTGAAGAAGGCGTCAGGAGATCGACGCCGCACAGGGCCGCGAGTTCCTCGGCGACAGATGCGAGTGGTCCTCGCAGCCCGGCCAGGTCCGCACGCATCTCGGGGGAGCGCTTCCAGCTCCTCTCGTGCTCGACGGGGCTGACGTCTGGTGGTCGAGTCGCTTCGTGTTCCTGGAGTGCCGGGTGCCATGTGGTGAGGAAGGGACGCAGATGGGTGTTGGTCAGCCGCGCGGCGATGGCGGGGAAGGTCAGAGGGGTGGCTGTGGTGGCTGTTTCGGTCGCGACTCGGTGCAGCAGGTCGCGTGTCGTGGCGAACAGTGAGTGGAGTGAGGTCAGTGCTTCTCGCAGGGATCCGTGGTCCCGGGGGAGCGGCTGGACTCCGACTCGGGTGACCAGCTCGACCTGGAGGTCGAAGGCCGCTGCTCGTTCCAGCGGGCTGGGGCGGGTACCGACGGAGGCATCGGGCGCGAGTTCGGCTGTGCGGGCACTCGCCGTAGCGATCCCGGTCGGAACCGAGCCCCGAGCGAAAGTGCCCGGAACGAGCGTGTGCAGGAGGCCACGACGGAGGTCTTCCTGGCGGGCCACGTCCGTGTCGTGGCGGTGTACGGCCCGGGCGAGCAGCGGATGGACGGTCCACGACCGGTCGGGCGATGCGTGGCGCAGTGCACCGGAGCCGCGAAGGGCCTCCACGGCCTCCGCGACGAGGGGTCCCACGTCCCACGGGTCGTAGGGGCCGATGGCGGACAGGACGTTCTCCAGGGTTGTCTGGGACAACGGTGCCGGGCAGGCGAGGGCGAGCAGCCGCAGGACGTCGTCGGCCGGGTCCGCACTGAGGAGGGGACGCGGCAGCAAGGCAGTCGAGAGGGGACGCCGGGCCGGCGCACCGGTGGCGGACACCGGCCGGCGGGTGGCCAGTACGTCCGGGCCGTGGGCGTGCAACCGGTTGCGCAGGCCGGCGAAGTCACCGGTGACGGTGAGGTCGGCGAGGTCGGCGAGAAGATCCAGCGCCTCCGGGTGCCCGCCGACATCACGGACGAGCGCGAGAGCGGCGGCCTGCTCCGGTTCGTCGCCGGGTACGCGACGGGAGGTGAGGAGGTGGTAGCCGTCGGCGTCCGACAACGGAGCCATGTCGACGCACTCGGCGAAGTCCGTGTACCGCAGGGACCGCGTTGTGATCAGGGTGGCCGTGAGCAGGTGCGGGCCGCGCAGCAGAGTGAGCTGGTCCGTGGCGAGTCCGTCGGGGACGCCGTCGACCACCCACAGGCAGGGCAGACCGCGTTCTCCCAGCGCGATGGCGAGGTGGCTGAGCAGGCCGGGCAGTGAGGAGGCCGACGCGGTGACCCGCAGGGCCGCCAGCACAGTGGAGACCTGCTCCGCGTACGACCGCATCGCTTCCGCGGGCTGTCCCTCGTACCGGTGCAGGTCGAACCAGAAGACGCCGCCCGGAAAGGCCGAACTGAAGTGGAGGGCGTATTCCTGGGCCAGCAACGACTTCCCCAGCCCCGGCATGCCGCGCAGTTGCGCGCCGCGTCCCCCGCCGGTCCGGTCGACCAGCGGAGCACGGTGACGGTGCAGGGCCGTGTGGATGTGCCACTGCTCGGGCAGCCGGGCGGTGAAGCGGAACGAACCCGTACGGGCCGGCGCGGGCAGCCACGGAACGACGGACGCGTCCGCCGCCTCTCCCATGAACGTGGCGACGGTGTCCACGTGGCCGGCCACGCGCGCGGCGAGACGGTCGAGCAGCTCCGGGGCGGTGGGCCAGGGCCAGTGCCGGGCGTCTCGCAGTTCGACCGGGTGCACGTGGTCGGAAGCGGGCTCGGGGTTCAGCACCAGGATGCGCCGACGAGGATCGCCCTCGCGCTGTCCGGCCAGGTACGCGTAGGTCAGCTCCCACTGGCACGCGCGCCGCTGCGGGTAGTCGGCCGAGTACAGGGCGAGCAGTATGCGGGAGTGGGCCAGCGCTTCTGTGACGGTGGCGGTGATGGACGCGAAGTCGTCCACGGCCGTGTCGTCGACGAAGACGCGCAGGTCACGTGCGCGCAGCGCGGACACCAGCGCCCCGACCCGGCCGGCGTCGGACCGGCTGTAACTGACGAAGACGTCCCATCCCGGTGCTCCCGGTGCTCCCGGTGCCTCCGCGGCTCCCGGTGCCGAGGCGTCGGGCGTACTCATGTCCGCCTCCTCGGGGGGACCGCGGTCGACAGGCTGTCCCCTCCCTCACGACAGTCGGAAAATCGCTGGGGGGGGGCGTAAATGGCGTGGTGGTCCGGGACCGGCCCACCAGGTGTCCGCACGACAGAGATCGTCACCTTGCCATCATGCGACACCAGGCTCACCGCGCTCACCGCGCGAGGCCGCCGAGCGCGGCGTCATTCCCGCGTGCCGGGTCGTGCCCCGTCCTGCTGCGGGACCGCAGGACGGCTCTGAGCGGAGCGCCCCGAAGGACGCAGGTGCCGCTCCGGATCCCGGATGCCGGCGATCTCCCCCAGCCCGATCACGTACGGCCGCAGCCGCTCCTGCAACTGGCGCAGCTCCGCGCGGAACGCGGCGTTCTGCGGCCACTCGGACTCGTCCCGCTCGGGATGGCGGGCTTCGAAGTCCGCGAGACTGGGGTGCCAGGCGGCCAGGAACGGGGCGAGCTCGAAGTTGAGGATGTCCAGCACCAGTTCGTACACCGAGTCCCCCTTGGCCGGGGGAGGAGGCGTCGTGTGGCCCTCCAGTGGCTCCCGGTAGAGGTCGAACAGCGTCTTGAGCGAGGTCAGGGCCTCGCGCAGGTTCCCGCTGCCGTCCTCCAGCGGACGAGTGGCGACCCGGGTGGCGGCTTGGAAGAACATCCGCTGAGCGGCCTGCCGCATGTCCGTCTTGGTGGTGAACGACATCTCGTTGCCGAGGAGGACGAGACGGACCTCGGTCAGCTGGGCGGACCTGCGGTACAGCTCCAGACCGAGGGCCACGGCGACGCCGATGAGGCACCCCACGATGACCGACAGCCGCTGCCCGCCGGTCTGGCTGATCGCGTACGCGGCGATTCCGACCACGCTGCCCGAGACCCCGGCCAGCACCGCACGCAGGGCGACGCGCACCGCGTTACCACCCTCACGCCCACCCCACCTGGCCACCGGCTTCCCCTCGTCCCGCTGACGCTCCGTTACGTCCCATCCGCCGGCCCACGCCCCCGACACGACGGCCGTCTCCCGCTCTCCGGCGCTCGTCCTGCTCCGCACCGGCGAACGTGACCACGCCACCTTAGGCGCAACGCGGGTCAGTTGGGCGTGCAAGCGAGAGCCGGCGTCAGCCGCGGAACGCGCGACGACTGACGGCTCCGACGAAGTCCCGCCACCCGTCGCGGGTGAACAGGAGCACAGGGCTGCCGGGGACTTCGCTGTCGCGGCCGGCTGTCGAGGCGGGCAGGGCGGCGACCTCTATGCACTGCCCCTCCGTGAGCAGTCACGGCCGAGTCGGTGGACCTGATCGACTGGGAGGACCGACCCTTGACCCTCGTGATCCGTCACGCCGCTGAGCCCGGGGCGGTGCCGTTGGGCGGGCGGTTCGCGTCGAACGTCCTCAGCGACTGGGGACTTGAGTACCTGGGCGAGCTCGCGGCGCTGATCGCATCCGAGCTGTCGACCAACGCCGTGGAGGCCGGCGGCACCCCGAAGGCCGAGCCGGGCCGTGGCGAGCGCGAGACGCTGCCGTCGGTCGCGGTGCGGTTGCGCGTGTGCGAACGGACGCTGACGGTCGAGGTCTGGGACACCAGCCGGACGCTGCCCCGGATGCGCACGCCCGACGCGGACGCCGAGAACGGCCGGGGCCTGCCGGTGGTGGCGCTGTCGAGCGAGCGCTGGGACTCGTACCGGCATCCCTCGGGCGGCAAGGCCGTCTACGCGGTGCTGCGTCTCGCGCGCGAGGTGACCGACAGGACCGGGGGCGCTGCGGAGCCGGACCCGAGAACCGTACGGACGGGTCAGAGGTGGATTCCTCCGCTGACCTCAATGCGCTGGGCAGTGATCCACTGTGTGGCGGCACTCACCAGAGCCGTCACGGCCGGGCCGATGTCGTCGGCGGCGGCGACCCGGCCCAGAGCCGACATGTCGCTCATGGCCTTCTGGTACTCCTCGCTGATCCGCAGGTAACCGCCGGCGAAGTCGGTGGCCGCCGGGCCGGGGGCGATGGTGTTGACAGTGATGCCGCGCCCGCCGAGTTCGACGGCCCAGTAGCGGGTCAAGACCTCGACCGCGCCCTTCAACGCCGAGTAGACCGAGAACGGCGCGGTGACGATCCGCGAGAGGCAGGAGGAGAAGTTGATGATCCTGCCGCCGTCGGCGAGCAGCGGCTCGGAGCCCTCGGACGCGGTGGCAAGGGCCTGGGTGAGCAGGTAGACGCCCTTGAAGTGGACCTGGTAGAGCTGATCGATGACGCTCTCTTCGGTAGCGCCCAGAGGACTGTCGCCGGAGAAGCCGGCGTTGTTGACCAGGATGTCGAACGTGCCCCGGCCCCACTCCGCCCGCAGGACCTCAGCCAGGGCCGCGGTGAACGAGGGATGGGAAGCAGTGTCGGCGGCGTCGAGCCGGATCGCCGTGGCCCTCCGGCCGACGGCGGCCACGGCATCGACGGTCTGCTCGGCCTCGTCCTCGTGCGAGCGGTAGGTGAACACGACATCGACGCCGTCGGCGGCCAACGCCTCGACCGTGGCGCGACCGATGCCGCGGTTGCCTCCTGTGACGAGCGCGATCTTCTCAGCGGACGTGGGGGGTTAGTACTGGTCACGTGGGGGTGGTTCTCCTGTCGTGCCCACTCATGCTGACCCAACGAAGCGGGACGTCTCACCCGAGGCCGGCAGAGAGGGTCCGGCGCAGGCTGAGACGGCTTCCGGGAGGCCGACGAAACCGGTCTTCAACGGTTTGAGGCTCTCAAGGCTGGCCAAGGTGATGGTCTTCTGAAGCCGACAACGCTCGTCCAAGACGTGAGTGGGCAGGACATAGAAGGTCCACTGGCCAAGGTCCAGAGGATCTAGGGTCTGCTTCTCCCGGTGATGCAGAAGGCAGAACACGTACACGTCCGCGCTGCGCAGTACATCGGCTGAAGTGATGTCGGTCCGGGCGTCCCAACCGGAGGCGGGCGCGATGCCGAAGGAGACTCTCGACGTCTGCGACTGTGCCCACGACTGTAGGTAGGCCGTTGACTTCACCTCGATACGCCAGTTCTGGGGCGTACGGATGTCAACCGCGTCCCATTCGGTACGGGTACCCGTGGCAGCGCCCAGCGCGGTGGCCACGAGGTACTCGGCCAGCACGCCTCGCATGGTGTTGCTGGTCAGGTCGGAGCACGCCCAACTCCAGAAGTCGGCGAGCTTGCCCACCGTCCTGCCGTTGGCGTGTATCAACTCATCGCCGCTGCGACGCGCGATGGCCATCGGCCCAAGCTCGGTTCCCACACAGTCCTCCGGACTATCAAGCAGGTACAGAGTTAACCGGGGCGCGATGCGTACGCCCGAGCCGAGAAGAGGCAGAAGGCCGCTCCCTGGGGAGTCACCGGGAGCCGGATCCCGAAGATCACACCCAGTTGGCTCCCAAAACCGGGACGCAAAGCAGAACAGGCCCGGCTCTGATCTCTCAGAACCGGACCTGACCTGGTGTTTCTCTGTCGGGGTGGCGGGATTTGAACCCACGACCTCTTCGTCCCGAACGAAGCGCGCTACCAAGCTGCGCCACACCCCGATTGTCGCTGCTCGTCGCGGCGACGTCGTTTACTTTAGCCCACCGGTCGCCGGAGACGAAATCCGATTCAGCGGCGGCCGCGGAGCAGGGTGGGGCGGATGTGGTCGAGGGCCACGAGGAGGGCGGCCACGGCGTAGAGGGCGAGGCCGATGAGGAGGGCGTTGCCGAGGACGCTCTTGTAACCGTGCTGGTCGACGTCCAGGAAGGGGTAGAGGTAGTGGGCCTGCGTGCCGGGCGGGAGGAGCTCGCCGCGGGCCAGGGAGAAGGCCAGGTAGGCCAGGGGATAGAGGAGCCAGCCGGGGGCTTGGCGTTGACGCAGTTGGCCGGGGATGGTGAAGAGGAACCAGTCCAGGGCCGCGGCCACCGGCACCGCCGTGTGCAGGATGTGGGTCGCGGCGGTCTGCCAGCCCGTGCCGGCGCTGCCCCCGAGGGCGAAGGGGCTCGTCGGGTTGGCCAGGAGGGCGTGGTGGACGAGGGCGGCCGCGACGACGTAGAAGAGGGTCGCGCCGGTGAGGGAGGCCGGCAGGGGGTGGTGGGCGGACCACGCGCACTGCGCGGAGGCCAGCATCACCAGCGCCAGCAGGATGCCGCTCAGGATCGTGAAGTTGCTCAGGGTGTCGGCCACCGGGCCGCCCGCGGTCAGCTCCAGCGCCACTCCGGTCAGGGCCAGCAGGGCGATGAGGGTCCGGAAGGCCGCGACCGGGCGGCGGCGTACGGGGAGCAGCACCGCTCGGGGCGGGACCACGGTGGGCAGCAGGGCGGCGCGGCCCGGGATCGGGGGGAGGTCCGGGAGGTCCCTGGGTATCGGCGACGTCGGGGCTGTCATGGCCTCACGGTAGGCATACCGGACATAGCGGGCGATGTGGGTAGGCCGTGTGGGTTACGCGGCCCGGCCCGCTGTCGCCCTCCCCGCGTACGCCGTACAGCACCCGCGTACGCCGTACCGCGGACCGCCCGCTCGCAGGCGGCCCGGCCCTCCGGCGTCAGTGGTCCCGGCCCACCAGGGTCAGCAGCGTCGCCTCCGGGGGGCAGGCGAAGCGGACCGGGGTGTAGCGGCTGGTGCCGCAGCCCGCCGAGACGTGGAGGTAGGACGTACGGCCCTCCGCCGTGTGCGTGGACAGGCCCTTCACGCGGTCCGTGTCCAGGTCGCAGTTGGTGACCAGGGCGCCGTAGAACGGGATGCACAGCTGGCCGCCGTGGGTGTGGCCGGCCAGGATCAGGGGGTAGGCGTCGGCCGCGTAGGCGTCCAGGACGCGCAGGTACGGTGCGTGGACCACGCCCATCGAGAAGTCCGCCGCGCCGGACGGGCCGCCCGCCACCTCGGCGTACCGGTCGCGCTTGATGTGCGGGTCGTCCAGTCCCGTCAGCTCGACCGACACGCCCTCGATCTTGAGAGTGCCGCGGGTGTTCGTGAGGTTCTGCCAGCCCGCGGCGTCGAAGCCGTCGCGCAGGTCCTCCCACGGGTTGTGGACGGCGTCCACGACGGGCGCGTTGCCGTTCAGGCCGTGGCGACCCTGGACCTTCTCCAGCAGGTAGCGGGCGGGGTTGCGCGGCTTCGGGCCGTAGTAGTCGTTGGAGCCGAAGACGTAGGCGCCCGGGAACTCCATCAGGGGGCCCAGGGCGTCCAGGACCTCGGGGACGCCCTCCGGGTCGGACAGGTTGTCGCCGGTGTTGATCACGAAGTCGGGGCGCAGCCCGGCCAGCGAGCGCAGCCAGCGCTGCTTCTTGCGCTGGCCGCCGACCATGTGGATGTCGGAGACCTGGAGCACGCGCAGCGGCCGCATACCGGAGGGCAGGGCGGGGACCGTCACCCGTCGGAGGCGGAAGGAACGGGCCTCGAACCCCGCCGCGTAGGCCAGACCGGCGGCGCCAACCGCCGTGATGGACAGGGGTACTCCGTATCGCGCGCGCATGCGTCCATCGTGTCAGAAGCGGAGGGCGGGGGCCGACCGCGGTCGGGCGGCGGCAGCCCGCGGTCGAACGGCGGCAGTCCGCCGTCGGTCCGCCGTCGGTCTGCCGTCGGTCTGCCGTCGGTCCGCCGTCGGTCGGCCGTCGGGCCGTGGGACCGGTGGTGGCTCCGTCGCGGCCCTGTGTCGGGCCGCCGCCGCGATGCGGGCGTGGGCCGGGTCCCCGGCGGTGCGGCAAATCGACGCGCGTTCCTCTTCCCGTACCTGCGACAATCAGGTCCATGACCACGCTCAAGTCGAAGCTGCACGACGACCTCAACGCCGCGATCAAGGAGCGGGACGAGCTGCGTTCCTCGACGCTCCGGCTGACGCTCGCCGCGATCACCAAGGAGGAGGTCGCGGGGAAGAAGAAGCGGGAGCTCTCCGACGACGAGGTGCAGAAGGTGATCACCCGCGAGGCGAAGAAGCGCCGTGAGGCCGCCGAGGCCTTCGCCCAGGGCGGCCGCCCCGAGAGCGCGGAGCGGGAGAAGGCGGAGGGCGAGGTGCTCGCCGCCTACCTGCCCAAGCAGCTGTCCGACGACGAGCTGACCGCGATCGTCGCGCAGGCCGTCGAGGAGGCGAAGGCGGCCGGCGCCGAGGGGCCGCGGGCGATGGGCGCCGTGATGAAGATCGTGAACCCGAAGGTGGCCGGGCAGGCCGAGGGCGGCCGGGTCGCCGCGCTGGTCAAGAAGCAGCTGGCCGGCTGAGCCGTCCCGGTCCCCGAGAACGGGCGAGGGCCCGCTCCGCACGATGTGCGGAGCGGGCCCTCACCCGTTTATGCCTACCCGGTCACCCGGTCACCCGGTACCCGGTCATCCGGCCACAGACCGACGGGACCGCTCGTCAGTCGCGTCCGCCGGGGCCGTTGCCCGCGCCCTGGAACCAGTTGCCGGGGAAGCCGCCGTCGTCCGAACCGCCGTCGCCGGTGCCGCCGTCGGACAGGCCGGCGATGAAGCCCTCGTCGTCGCCGTCGTTGCCGCCGCCGCCATTGCCGCCACCGCCGTTGTTTCCGCCGCCGGGCTTGTTGTCGTCGCCGCGGCCCTTGTCCTTGTCTTTGTTCTTGTCCTTGTTCTTGTCGCCGTCCGGGATGTCGACGAGGTTGAACGGCGGTGCGTCCTTGCCCGACAGGGCGCCGGTCATGGCGTCCTTCCAGATCGGACCGGGGACCGCGCCACCGAAGACGAGGGAGTGGTAGACGCCGCCGATCGTGATGTTCTTCATCTCGACCTTCTGGGTGGCGCTGCCGACCCAGACGGCGCCCGACATGTTCGGCGTGTAGCCGACGAACCAGGCGTTCTTGCGCTCGTCGGTCGTACCCGTCTTGCCCGCGTTGTCGCGGTCGCCCAGGCCGGCTTCCTTACCCGTACCGGAGTCGACCACGCCGCGCAGCAGGGTGTTCACGCTGTCCGCGGTCTTCTCGGACATGGCCCGCGAGCACGTCGACTTCGGGACGTCGAGCGACTTCTGCTCGTCTCCGACCTTCTGCGTGATCGACTCGATCGCGACCGGCGTGCAGTACATGCCGCGCGAGGCGAAGGTCGCGTAGGCGCTCGCCATGGTCAGCGGGGACATACCGACCGAGCCGAGGGCGAGGGCGGAGGGGTTCTGCGGCAGCTTGTCGCCGTTGCCCTGGTGGACGTGGAGCTTGTCCGCCATGGTCGAGACGGGGCACAGGCCGATGTCGGAGAGCATCTGCACGAAGTAGGTGTTGACCGACTTGGCCATCGCCTCCTTCAGCCGGTACGGGCCGACCTCCGACTCGTTCTCGTTCTCGACCCGGTAGCCGGAGTCGTTGATCCAGGGCTTCTCGCAGGTCTGGATGGGGCTCGGGTAGTCCATGTCGTACGGCGACGAGTACTCCTTCGTCGCCGGGACGTTCTCCTCCAGGGCCGCGGCCGCCAGGAACGGCTTGAACGTCGAACCCGTCGGGAAGCCGAAGTTGGAGCCGCCGTAGGCCGCGTCGACCGAGTAGTTGTACTCCGTCTCGTTCTTGCCGTAGCCGAACGGCTTCGACTGGCCCATGCCGACGATCTTGCCGGTGCCCGGCTCGACCATCGTGACCGCCGCCGCCACCGAGTCCGCCTTGTAGACGTGGTTCTTCAGGGAGTCGTTAACCGACTCCTGGGCCTGCGGGTCGAGGGTCGTACGGATGGTCAGGCCGCCCTGGTTCCAGACCTTGGCCCGGTCCTTGCGGGTCTTGCCGAAGACCGAGTCGCTGAGGAACACCTCGCGCACGTAGTCGCAGAAGAAGCTCGCGCTGTTCACGGCCGTGATGCAGCCGTTGTTGGGCTTGCTGACCTTCAGTCCGAGCGGCGCCTTCTTCGCCTCGGCGGCCTCCGCCTGCGAGATGTCGCCGACCTGGGCCATGCGGGTCAGGACGGTGTTGCGCCGCTTGGTGGCCTCGGCCTCGTCGTTGACCGGGTCGTAGCGGCTGGGCGACTGGACGATGCCGGCCAGGAGGGCGGACTCCTGGACGTTGAGGTCCTTGGCGTGCTTGGAGAAGTAGCGCTGGGAGGCCGCCTCGACGCCGTAGGCCTGCTGGCCGAAGAAGGTGATGTTCAGGTAGTTCTCGAGGATCTTCTTCTTGCCCAGTTCCTCCTCGACCTGGATCGCGAGCTTCAGCTCCTGGATCTTGCGGCCGATGGTCTGCTGGGTGGCCTGCGCGACCTTGGTCGGGTCGTCGCCCGCCTCCTCCACGAAGACGTTCTTGACGTACTGCTGGGTGAGCGTGGACGCGCCCTCGGAGACCTCGCCGCTGCGCGCGTTCTTGTTGAGCGCGCGCAGGACGCCCTTGAGGTCGATCGCCCCGTGCTCGTAGAAGCGCGAGTCCTCGATCGCGACGATCGCCTTCTGCATGTACGGCGAGATGTCCTTGAGGTCGACCACCGTGCGGTCGCGCGAGTAGACCGTGGCGATGGTGTCGCCCTCGGTGTCGAGGATGGTGGTGCGCTGGCTCAGCGGGGGAGTCTTCAGGTTGGTCGGGAGGGCGTCGAAGCCCTCCACCGACCCCTTGGCGGCCAGCCCCAGCGCGCCCACTGCGGGCAACGCGATGCCGGCCAGCACTGCTCCCGCGAGCACACTGACACCGAGGAATTTGGCGGCCTGCTGCGTTGGCGACAGACCACCGCCCGAGCGCTTCTTTGGCATGGAGGCAGCCTACGTTCTCATTCGCCGGACACGCGTATATGCCTTGGCCTAAGCTGCACCCAACTGTCACAGCAGTGCGGCCACGTATCAATACGTCCGGCGACCCCGAATCGTTCCGGATCTGCTCGAATTTTTTCTGCGAGGCCCCGCTGGGGGCGCGTTGGTGTGTACCGGCGCGTTCCGCGGCGCGTGAGGTGTGTGTCCGAATCCGCCTCGTGTGTCAATCAGTGTCCGTTGTGGCGCAGCGAAGATGACCGGAATGCCGGGATAGTCGCGCATGTCGCCAGCTCACTCCCCCGGGTGATCTGCCGCTTACCCATAGTCCGTTCGGGCCATTCAAGATTGGGCCCGAAGGGGGTGTTGCGCTGTGCCCACCTTCCGTAACGTCCTCAACTGGCGGCGGTGAATATGCCGCTGCCGCCGTGGGGGAGCCTCGATTCGGGAGAGGACGGCGCCGGTATGGGCTGGGTAACCGACTGGAGTGCGCAGGCCGCCTGCCGCACTACCGATCCGGACGAACTGTTCGTTCAGGGAGCAGCGCAGAACAGGGCCAAGGCGGTGTGCACCGGGTGCCCGGTGCGGACCGAGTGCCTGGCCGACGCGCTGGACAACCGCGTCGAGTTCGGCGTGTGGGGAGGAATGACGGAGCGGGAGCGCCGCGCGCTGCTGCGCAGGCGGCCCACCGTGACCTCCTGGCGCCGGCTGCTGGAGACGGCGCGGACGGAGTACGAGCGGGGGGCCGGCATCGTGCCCCTCGACGACGACGAGATCTACGAGAACTACGCGGCGGCCGTGGGGTGAGTCGGCGATCGTGGGGTGAGTCCGGAATCTGACGGTCCGGGAATCTGACGGTCCGGCTGTCTGACGGTTGTCGAATCCGACGGTCCTCGAATCCTGACGGTCCTCGAACCTGAACAGGCCTCCGCCTCTCAGGCGCCCGGATCGGGCAGCTCGGGCCGGTCGGTCGCCAGGCGTGCGCCGACGTCCCGCAGACCCGCGAGGTCGTGCACGTCGCCGGGGAGCGCGGCCACCTCGGTGACCGCCACTTCGGGGTGCCGTGCGGTGAAGCGGTCCCGCGTGCGCTGCTCGCGGGCGAGCAGGTGCATGCGCTCCGCGTGCAGCCTCAGCAGACCGGCCGCGAGCCCGTCGACGGACCGCTCCGGCGTGTCGTCCGGCGCGGTCGCCTGCGTGCCTGCGGACGGGTCCGCCGGTGTGCCGGGAGCCGTGGGAGAGGGCGCCTCGGGAGAGGGTGCGGGGGCGGAGCCGGGAGCGGTGGCGTCGGGGGCGGCGCCGGACTCGGGCTCGGCCGACTCTGAACTGCCTTGCGTGTCGGGAGAGTTACGAACTCCAGCTTTCCCGTCGCCCTGATCCACAATGCGGGGATCCTCAAGATTTTCCGCGGCGGCGATCGCCCGCTCGGCCGACAGCCGGTCGGCGCCGCTGCCGTGCACCCGGTTGAGCACCAGACCGGCGAGCGGCATGTCCTCGGCGGCCAGCCGCTGGACGAAGTACGCGGCCTCGCGCAGCGCGTCCCGCTCCGGCGCCGCGACCACCAGGAACGCCGTCCCCGGCGCCTGCAGCAGCTTGTACGTCGCGTCGGCGCGGGTGCGGAAACCGCCGAACATGGAGTCCATCGCGGCCACGAAGGTCTGCACGTCCTTCAGGAACTGCCCGCCCAGCACCTTCCCCAGGACGCCGGTCATCATCGACATGCCGACGTTCAGGAACTTCATGCCGGCCCGGCCGCCGACCTTCGCGGGGGCCAGCAGGACCCGGATCAGCTTGCCGTCGAGGAAGGAACCGAGGCGCTTGGGGGCGTCCAGGAAGTCCAGCGCCGAGCGCGACGGCGGCGTGTCGACGACGATGAGGTCCCACTCGTCCCGCCCCCGCAGCTGCCCCAGCTTCTCCATCGCCATGTACTCCTGCGTGCCCGCGAAGCCCGCCGAGAGCGACTGGTAGAAGGGGTTGCCCAGGATCGCCGCCGCCCGGTCGGGATCCGCGTGCGCCTCGACGATCTCGTCGAAGGTGCGCTTCATGTCGAGCATCATGGCGTGCAGCTCGCCGCCCGCCGAGTCGTCGACGCCCTTGACCCGGCGCGGGGTGTTGTCGAGCGAGTCGATGCCCATCGACTGGGCGAGCCGCCGGGCCGGGTCGATGGTGAGGACGACCACCTTGCGGCCGCGCTCGGCCGCGCGCAGCCCCAGGGCCGCAGCGGTGGTCGTCTTGCCGACCCCGCCCGAACCGCAGCAGACCACGATGCGGGTCTGCGGGTCGTCCAGCAGCGGGTCGACGTCGAGCACCCGCGCGGGGGCCAGCCGCCGGGCGCCGTCCTGCTGCCGGGCCGGGCCACCGCTCGCGCGCTTTCCGGTTGCCGGGTTCGTGTGTTCTCCGGTTTCCGGGCTCGCGCGCTTACCGGTTTCCGGGCTCGTGTGCTTACCGGTTTCCGAGCCCGTGCGCTTCCCCGCTTCCGGGCTCGTCCGCTTCCCCGCTTCCGCGCTCATGCGATCCCCGCTTCCGGGCTCATGCGATCCCCTGCTTCCGCAGCTCGGCGGCGAGTTCGTACAGGCCCGCCAGGTCCATGCCCTCGGCGAGCAGCGGCAGTTCGTCCAGCGGCAGGCCCAGGTCGGTCAGGACGGCCCGCTGCTCCTGCTCCAGCGCGTACCGCTCGCCGTACTCCGCGGCCTGCGCGAGGAGCGGGTCCACCAGCCGCTCGGCGTGCCCGCCGCGCCGCGCCCCGCCGAGCCCGGCACCGGACAGGGACCGCGCGAGCGCCGTACGCGAGGTGCTCCCCACGCGTTCCAGGTCGGTCGCGTCCAGCACCTGGGGCCGGACCATGTTGACGACGACCCTGCCCACCGGGAGCCGTGCCGCCCGCAGCTCGGCGATGCCGTCGGCGGTCTCCTGGACCGGCATCTCCTCCAGCAGCGTCACCAGGTGCACGGCGGTCTCCCGGGACTTCAGCACCCGCATCACGGCCTGCGCCTGATTGTGTATCGGGCCGACCTTCGCGAGCCCGGCCACCTCGTCGTTGACGTTGAGGAAGCGCGTGATGCGGCCCGTCGGCGGGGCGTCCATGACGACGTAGTCGTACGCGAACCGCCCGTTCCGGTCCTTGCGGCGCACCGCCTCGCACGCCTTGCCGGTCAGCAGCACGTCCCTGACGCCTGGCGCGACGGTGGTCGCGAAGTCGATCGCGCCCAGCTTCTTCAGGGCCCGGCCCGCGCTGCCCAGCTTGTAGAACATCTGGAGGTAGTCCAGAAGGGCCCGCTCGGCGTCTATGGCGAGGGCGTACACCTCCCCGCCGCCGGGAGCGACCGCGATCTTGCGCTCCTCATAGGGCAGCGCCTCCGTCTCGAAAAGCTGCGCGATGCCCTGGCGGCCCTCGACCTCGACGAGAAGCGCGCGCTTCCCCTCGGTGGCCAGGGCCAGCGCTAGGGCCGCGGCCACCGTGGTCTTGCCGGTTCCGCCCTTGCCACTGACGACCTGGAGCCTGCTCACGTATTCGAGCGTAACCAGTTCGGGCTCCGAGTACGCCGGGGGCTGTGGACAACGTCGCTCCGGACGGCCCGCGGAGGCGTCCCCGGCAACGGCTAGAGTCGGCCGCATGACCAAGTGGGAATACGCAACCGTGCCGCTGCTCGTCCATGCCACGAAGCAGATTCTGGACACCTGGGGCGAGGACGGCTGGGAGCTCGTCCAGGTCGTGCCCGGGCCGAACAATCCCGAGCAGCTCGTCGCCTACCTGAAGCGGGAGAAGCAGGCATGAGTGCCGTCGAGGCCAGGCTCGCCGAGCTGGGGCTGACGCTGCCCGAGGTCGTTCCGCCGCTGGCCGCCTACCAGCCGGCCGTGCAGTCGGGCCCGTACGTTTACACCTCCGGCCAGCTGCCCATGCTGGACGGCAAACTCGCGGTCACCGGCAAGGTGGGCGCCGAGGTCACCGCGGAGGAGGCCAAGGAACTGGCACGCACCTGCGCGCTGAACGCCCTGGCCGCCGTCAAGTCCGTCGCCGGCGACCTCGACCGCGTCGCGCGTGTCGTCAAGGTCGTCGGCTTCGTCGCGTCCGCGACCGACTTCACCGGCCAGCCCGGTGTGATCAACGGCGCCAGCGAGCTCCTCGGCGAGGTCCTCGGCGACAAGGGCGTCCACGCCCGCAGCGCGGTCGGCGTGGCGGTCCTCCCGCTGGACGCGCCGGTCGAGGTCGAGGTCCAGGTGGAGCTCGTCCAGGCGTAGCGGACCCGCCACCGCGCGGGGATGCGTTCACCGCGCGGGGGCCCGTTGCCAGGGCGGCAACAAAGCTCGCCTCCCTCGTGGCGTCCCCGCAGGATCGGTTCCGGTGCCCCGTACGGCGTGGGAGCCGGCTCCGGCGGGCCGGAGCGGTCCCGGCCGGTTCCGGGGCCGTACCGACCCCGTATGCGCCAGGAGGAGCCATGCCGAAGCCGTCCACGAGCGACCCGGCCGAGAACCGTTCCGGCCGGTCCGGCCCCCGGTCCGGCCACCGGCCCGTCTCCCCGCCTGCCTCCCGGCCCGTGCACCGTCTGGTCCCCTCGCCCGCGGGCCGCGTCCACCTGGTGGAGCAGGGCAGCGGGCCACTGGTACTGCTCGTGCACGGCTTTCCCGAGTCCTGGTACTCCTGGCGCCGCCAGCTCCCCGCGCTGGCCGCCGCCGGGTTCCGGGCCGTCGCCGTCGACGTCCGCGGGTACGGGCGCTCCTCACGGCCGGACGCCGTCGAGGCGTACCGCATGCTGGATCTGGTGGCGGACAACGTCGCCGTCGTGGAGGCGCTGGGCGAGCGCTCCGCCGTGGTCGTCGGCCACGACTGGGGCGCGAACATCGCCGCCCACTCCGCGCTGCTGCGGCCGGACGTCTTCCGCGCGGTGGGCCTGCTGAGCGTGCCGTACACCCCGCCGGGCGGCCCGCGGCCCAGCGACGTCTTCGCCGGCCTGGGCGCCGCCGGGCCCTTCGCCGGGCAGGAGTTCTACGTCTCGTACTTCCAGGAGCCCGGCCGGGCCGAGGCGGAGATCGAGCCCGACGTACGCGGCTGGCTCGCCGGGTTCTACGCCGCGCTGTCCGCCGACACCATGCCGGCGCCCCAGGAGCCCGACCCGCACTTCGTCGCGCCCGGCGGCAGGCTGCGCGACCGGTTCCCGGCCGCGGGGAGGCTGCCGGCCTGGCTCACCGAGGAGGAGCTGGACGTCTACGCGGGGGAGTTCGAGCGCACCGGCCTGACCGGCGCCCTCAACCGCTACCGCAACATGGACCGCGACTGGGAGGACCTGACCGCACACGAGGGCGCGCCGATCACGCAGCCCGCCCTGTTCCTCGGGGGCGCCCTGGACGCCTCCACCACCTGGCTCTCGGACGCGATCGAGGCGTATCCCACGACGCTGCCCGGGCTGAGCGCCGCGCACCTCCTCGACGGCTGCGGCCACTGGCTCCAGCAGGAGCGGCCGGAGGAGACCAACCGGCTGCTGACCGAGTGGCTGGCCGCCCTGCCCGGATGACGTCCGTCTCACCCGTCCGTCCCGCTCCCGGGGCCACTCGAACATCCGCCCACCACCGGATAGCCTCCGGCCATGGCGAAAGGTCAGGCGAACGGCCGGGCGGGTGAGCGGCCGGGTGAGCGGCCGGGCGGTCCGGCGAACGGCCAGTGGTACCCACCGGAGTGGCCGGACCGCATCCGGGCGCTGGCCGCGGGGACCCTCACTCCGGTGACCCCCAGGCGGGCGGCCACCGTCATGCTCCTGAAGGACACCGGCGGGGACGGCGGCACGGCCGTCCACATGCTGCGCCGCCGTACCTCCATGGCGTTCGCCGGGGGTGCGTACGCCTATCCGGGCGGCGGCGTCGACCCGCGCGACGACGACCGGGACATCGGCTGGGCGGGCCCCACGCGCGCGTGGTGGGCGGACCGGCTCGGCGTCGACGAGGCCGGCGCCCAGGCGATCGTCTGCGCGGCCGTGCGCGAGACCTTCGAGGAGGCGGGTGTGCTCCTCGCCGGCCCGACCGGCGACTCGGTGGCCGGCGACACGACCGGTGCCGACTGGGAGGCGGACCGCTCCGCCCTGGTCGCCCGCGAGCTGTCCTTCGCCGAGTTCCTGGACCGCCGGGGTCTCGTCCTGCGCTCCGACCTGCTGGGCGCCTGGGCCCGCTGGATCACCCCGGAGTTCGAGTCGCGCCGCTACGACACGTGGTTCTTCGTGGCCGCGCTCCCCGAGGGGCAGCGCACCCGCAACGCATCCACGGAGGCCGACCGCACGGTGTGGATCGCGCCGCAGGAGGCGGCGGCCGGGTACGACCGGGGCGAGCTGCTGATGATGCCGCCGACCGTCGCGACCCTGCGCGGCCTCGCGGCGTGCCGTACGGCGGCCGAGGCGCTGGCGTCGGCTCCGCAGCGGGACATGACGCCCGTACTGGCCCGGGCCCGGCTCCTGGACGACGAGGTCGTCCTCTCCTGGCCGGGGCACGAGGAGTTCACCAAGCACGTCCCGAGCACGGCGCCGGAGGCCGCGAGTCCCTCCGCCCCGGACGACGATGCCGGTCCCGATCCCGACCCGACCGGGGGAACCTCCGCATGACGGACGCAGCAGCACTGCCCGGCCAGCCGAGGGGCGGCGTCCTCTCCGGGCCCGCCACCGCGCGCGCGGTGAACGTTCTCGCGCCGAACGCCTCGGCGATGACCCTGGATGGCACCAACACCTGGATCCTCGCCGAACCCGGCTCCGACCTGGCCGTCGTGGTCGACCCGGGCCCGCTGGACGACACCCACCTGCGGCGTGTCGTCGACACGGCCGAGCAGGCCGGCAAGCGTGTCGCGCTGACGCTGCTGACACACGGCCACCCGGACCACGCGGAGGGCGCCGCGCGCTTCGCCGAGCTGACGCGCACGAACGTACGGGCCCTGGACCCGGCGCTGCGGCTCGGCGACGAGGGGCTGGCCGCCGGTGACGTGATCGGGGTCGGGGGCCTGGAGCTGAGGGTCGTACCGACCCCCGGGCACACGGCCGACTCCCTGTCCTTCCACCTGCCCGCCGACCGGGCGGTCCTGACGGGCGACACCGTCCTGGGACGCGGTACGACGGTGGTGGCCCACCCGGACGGCCGCCTCGGCGACTACCTGGACTCGCTGCGCAGGCTCAGGTCGCTCACGGCCGACGACGGCGTGCACACGGTGCTTCCCGGCCACGGGCCCGTGCTGGAGGACGCCCAGGGCGTCGTGGAGTACTACCTGGCCCATCGGGCCCACCGTCTCGCCCAGGTGGAGACGGCGGTCGAGGACGGCCACCGGACGCCCGGGGAGGTCGTCGCCCACGTGTACGCGGACGTCGACCGCTCCCTGTGGCCCGCGGCGGAACTCTCGGTGCGGGCACAGCTGGAGTACCTGCGCGAGCACGGGCTGATCCAGCGTCCGGAGTGATCGCCTCCGGACACCCCCGGCGTCAGCGGGAGCGCTTGGCCAGCCGCTCGACGTCCAGCAGGATCACCGCGCGGGCCTCCAGGCGGAGCCAGCCGCGCTGGGCGAAGTCCGCCAGCGCCTTGTTGACCGTCTCGCGGGACGCGCCGACCAGCTGGGCCAGCTCCTCCTGCGTCAGGTCGTGGACGACGTGGATGCCCTCCTCGGACTGCACGCCGAAGCGGCGCGAGAGGTCGAGCAGGGCGCGGGCGACACGGCCGGGGACGTCCGAGAAGACCAAATCCGACATGGCGTCGTTGGTCTTGCGCAGGCGGCGGGCGACGGCACGCAGCAGGGCGGTGGCCACCTCGGGGCGGACGTTCAGCCAGGGCTGGAGGTCGCCGTGGCCGAGGGCGAGCAGCTTGACCTCGGTCAGCGCGGTGCCGGTCGCCGTGCGCGGGCCCGGGTCGAAGAGCGACAGCTCGCCGATCAGCTCGCTGGGACCGACGACGGCGAGCATGTTCTCGCGCCCGTCGGGGGACGTGCGGTGAAGCTTGACCTTGCCTTCCGTGACCACGTAGAGGCGGTCCCCGGGGTCCCCCTCGTGGAACAGGGTGTCGCCGCGGGCGAGGGTCACCTCACTCATGGAGGCGCGGAGCTCCGCGGATTGCTCGTCGTCGAGCGCCGCGAAGAGCGGGTTGCGCCGCAGAACGTCGTCCACGAGTTCTCTCCTTGTCGACCGGCTCAGAGGATCTTGTTCCCCCGGTGTACCAGGGGTCCGTGGTGCCCATTTTGCCGGACAGTCCAAACAGTGTGATCTGTCACAAGGATGCCGCACTGGTGTCCCGGGGTACGCGGCAGGGGTCCAATTGGACGCCGATCTTCGAGGTCCGGGGCAGATGTCGGTGTCGGGTCGTAGGCTGGCCGGGTGTCCAAGTCGCCGGTGAGAGCACAGGCCTGGGGGGCTGCGCGGGTGGGTGCACGTCGCGATTCCGCTGTGGGCGAACAGGGTCCCGATGGCGGTAGGGAAGCGGCGAAAACGAAAAAGCGGTCGACGCCTGCCGAGAGGGTGACCGCGGAGAAGGAAGCCGTGACGAAGAAGGCCGCGACCGGTACCGAGAAGACTCAGCGAGCCGGGAGGAATGAGAAGGCGGCGCCCGCCAAGAAGTCGGCGCCGGTGAAGAAGGCCGCCGCCGCGAACGCGAAGCAGCCGGCTGCCGCCAGGAAGTCGGCGTCCGCGAAGAAGACCGCGCCCGCCAGGAAGTCGGCGTCCGCGAAGAAGACCGCGCCCGTCAAGAAGCAGGCACCCGCCAAGAAGCCCGTCGTCGCGCCGAAGAAGGCCGCCGCGGCCGTCGAGGGCGTCGCCCCGGCGAAGGCGGTCGCCGCGCAGCCGCCGCGCGGCGAGTCGCGCACCGCCCTGGTCCGCCGCGCCCGCCGGATCGACCGCGAGCTCGCCGAGGTCTACCCGTACGCCCATCCGGAGCTGGACTTCGAGAACCCGTTCCAGCTCGTCGTGGCGACGGTGCTGTCCGCCCAGACCACCGACCTGCGCGTCAACCAGACGACACCGGCCCTCTTCGCCAAGTACCCGACGCCGGAGGACCTGGCCGCCGCCAACCCGGAGGAGGTCGAGGAGATCCTCCGCCCGACCGGTTTCTTCCGGGCCAAGACCAAGTCCGTCATAGGGCTGTCCAAGGTCCTGGCGGAGGACTTCGGCGGCGAGGTCCCCGGTCGCCTCGAAGACCTCGTCAAGCTGCCCGGTGTCGGCCGCAAGACCGCCTTCGTGGTGCTCGGCAACGCCTTCGGCCGCCCCGGCATCACGGTGGACACGCACTTCCAGCGCCTGGTGCGCCGCTGGCGGTGGACCGAGGCGACCGACCCGGACAAGATCGAGGCCGCCGTCGGCGCGCTGTTCCCGAAGAGCGACTGGACAGACCTCTCCCACCACGTGATCTGGCACGGCCGCCGCATCTGCCACGCCCGCAAGCCGGCCTGCGGTGCCTGCCCCGTCGCCCCGCTGTGCCCGGCGTACGGCGAGGGGGAGACGGACCCGGAGAAGGCGGAGAAGCTGCTGAAGTACGAGAAGGGCGGCTTCCCCGGCCAGCGGCTGAATCCGCCCCGGTCGTACCTGGAGGCGGGCGGCAAACCGGCGCCGCCGCTGGGGGCCGGGTGACGGAACGATCTCGGGGGTGTCGGGCGTTGGAGTCGGCAGGGCGGGGGTGGAGATGACACGGGTGAGCGGCACGCGGGGCGCGGAGCTCAGCAAGGAGGGCCTGCCCGGCTGGCTGGACCCGGTGGCGCGGGCGGCCGAGACGGTGCGGCCCACCCAGCTCAGCCGCTTCCTGCCGCCGGCCGACGGTGCGGGCCGCCAGTCCGCCGTCCTGATCCTCTTCGGCGACGGCACGCGCGCGGACGCCGGAGAGCCCACCGGAGAGTCCATGCGCGAAGGCGCTGCCGGTCCCACGCGCTCAGGCGCGGCTGCTGATCCCGCGCGCGCAGCCGCCGCCGGAGACGGCCCGCGCGAGGTCCGGGAGAGGAAGACCGGCCGCGGCCCCGAGCTGCTGCTCATGGAGCGGGCCGGTTCCCTGCGTTCTCACCCCGGCCAGCCGGCCTTCCCGGGCGGCGCCCTCGACCCCGAGGACGGTGATCCGCGCGGTGACGGGCCCTTGCGGGCGGCCCTGCGGGAGGCCGAGGAGGAGACCGGCCTCGACCCGGCCGGCGTGCAGCTCTTCGGGGTGCTGCCCAAGCTCTACATCCCGGTCAGCGGCTTCGTCGTCACTCCCGTACTGGCCTGGTGGCGCGAACCCAGCCCGGTCGGCGTCGTCGATCCGGGGGAGACGGCGCGGGTCTTCACGGTCCCCGTGGCGGATCTCACGGACCCGGCCAACAGGGTGACCACCCTGCACCCCAGCGGCCACCGGGGCCCGGCATTCCTGGTCGAATCGGCGCTCGTGTGGGGGTTCACGGCGGGTGTCATCGACCGGTTGCTGCACTTCGCGGGCTGGGAGCGGCCGTGGGACCGGGAGAAGCAGGTCCCGCTGGACTGGCGCGCATGACAGGCTGGCCCGCGTACCGAAGACGACAAGGCGAGGCCTGAATCAGTGAACGTGCTGGACATCCTGTTGCTGCTGGCCGCTGTCTGGTTCGCGATTATCGGGTTCCGCCAGGGCTTCGTCGTCGGCATCCTCTCGGTGATCGGCTTCCTCGGCGGCGGTCTCGTCGCCGTCTACCTGCTGCCGGTCGTCTGGGACGCGCTGACGGACAACGCTGAGGTCAGCACGACCGCCGCCGTGGTCGCGGTCGTCATCGTCATCGTGTGCGCTTCCGTCGGCCAGGCCCTGACGACCCATCTGGGCAACAAGCTGCGCCGCCACATCGTGTGGTCCCCGGCGCGTGCCCTGGACGCCACCGGCGGCGCCCTGGTCAACGTCGTCGCCATGCTCCTGGTCGCCTGGCTGCTCGGCACCGCCCTCTCGCAGACCACCATGCCCACGGTGGGCACGGAGGTGCGGCGGTCCACGGTGCTCGCGGGTGTGCAGGAGGTGCTGCCGGAGGGCGCCGAAACCTGGTTCGACGGCTTCACCTCGATCCTCGCGGAGGACGGGCTGCCCCAGGTCTTCAACCCGTTCACCGACGAGGCGAGCCCCGAGGTTCCGGCGCCCGACCCGGCCCTGGCGAGCAGCCAGGTCGCCGTCACCGCCAAGCGGTCCATCGTCAAGGTCATGGGCACCGCCCCCGACTGCGGCAAGGTCCTGGAGGGCACCGGCTTCGTCTTCGGCGACCGCCGCGTCATGACCAACGCCCACGTGGTGGGCGGCGTCGACGAACCCACGGTGCAGATAGGGGGCGAGGGCCAGAAGTACGACGCGACCGTCGTCCTCTACGACTGGCGGCGCGACATCGCCGTACTGGACGTGCCGGAACTGAGCGCGCCCGCGCTGCGGTTCGCCACCGGTGACGCCGCCCGCAGCGACGGCGCGATCGTCGCTGGCTTCCCGGAGAACGGGGCGTACGACGTCCGCGCCGCGCGCGTACGCGACCGCATCACGGCCAACGGTCCGGACATCTACCACCGCGACAGCGTCCGCCGCGACGTGTACTCGCTGTTCACGACCGTCCGTCAGGGCAACTCGGGCGGCCCGCTGCTGACGCCCCGCGGCGAGGTGTACGGCGTCGTCTTCGCCAAGTCCCTGGACGACCCCGACACCGGTTACGCGCTCACCGTGGACGAGATCCGCGAGGACATCGCCAAGGGCCGCACCGCCAGCCAGCAGGTGGACAGCGACAGCTGCGCGCTCTGACCGGAGTCCCGGCGGCCGCGGTGCGTGCCGCGTACTCGCGTACGCCGGTCGCGGCGCGGGACGCCCGGGGTCATCGCGGTGCGGATCGCCCCGGGGCGATCGCGGTGCGGGTCAGGTCCGTGGATGGCGCAGGCGGGCGGATACCCAGCGGGCCCGGCGGCGCAGGATGTGCGGAATGCCCACCCGCAGGTCCGCACCCGCGAGTTGCGGGGTGCCGCCTGGTCGGTGGGTGCTGCTCGCGCCGCTCGTGGAGCGGCCGTCGCGTGCTACGTCACTGTAGTCGTGCGTCCAGCCCATACCGGGACGTCTGCCCCCGCCCGAAGGTCGATAACCACTCCCGGCGCCCCCAATTGGCGTATGCGCGGGGCAAGTGGCCGTCGATCTGACGGGCGTTCCGGTTCGTATACCGGATGGGATCGTTCGGTCACCGAACGAGACCGAATCGTATCGAACCGTCACCTGTCGGGCTCGGGATCCTTCAGCCAGTTGATCAGTTCGGTCGAGAACGCGACCGGGTCCTCTTCGTGCGGGAAGTGGCCGAGTCCGTCGAACAGCCGCCAGCGGTACGGCGCTTCGACGTACTGCCCGGATCCGGCCGCGCTGCGCGTGCGCATCACGGGGTCCAGTGAGCCGTGCAGGTGCAGGGTCGGCACGCGCACCGGGCGCTTCATCCGGCGGTAGAACTGGATGCCGTCCGGACGGGCCAGCGACCGCACCAGCCAGCGGTACGGCTCGACGGAGCAGTGCGCCGTGGAGGGGATGCACATGGCGCGGCGGTACGCCGACACCGCTTCCTCCTCCAGCATCCTCGGCCCGGCCCAGTCGTGGAGCAGCCGGCCGACCAGCGCGCCGTCGTCCGCGGTCAGTTGGCGCTCCGGGACCCACGGCCGCTGGAAGCCCCAGATGTAGGAGCCCGCCCGGCTCTGGCGGACGTCGCCGAGCATGGCCGAACGCCAGCGCCGGGGATGCGGCATGGAGGAGACCGCCAGCCGCCGCACCAGCTTGGGCCGCATCGCGGCGGCCGTCCAGGCCAGGTAGCCGCCGAGGTCGTGGCCGACCAGCGCGGCGTCCGGCTCGCCGAGCGAGCGGACCACGCCGGTGATGTCGAGCGCGAGACCGGCCGGGTCGTAGCCGCGCGGGGTGCGGTCGCTGCCGCCGACGCCGCGCAGATCCATGGCCACCGCCCGGAAACCCGCGTCGGCGAGCGCCGTCAGCTGGTGCCGCCAGGTCCACCAGAACTGCGGGAATCCGTGCAGCAGCAGCACCAGCGGCCCGTCGCCCAGCTCGGCGATGTGGAAACGGGCGCCGTTGGCCGCGACGTCCCGGTGGATCACCTCGCGCCCGCCCGGGACCTCCAGGCGTACGACCGAGGTGGGGTGCTGCGCCGAGGAGGAATGGCCCGAGGGGGAGGAGGATTGACCCGAAGGGGTGGTGGAGCCCGTCATGAGGACGAGCGTGCCACAGCCTCGATGGCTTCGGGGGACCGGTCCGCCGGCAGTTCCGGACGCGGGTGCGGCTTGGCGTTCTGCAGGACGCCCGCCGACTCCTTCACCGACGCGGCGACCTTCTGCGGGCCACGGCCCTTCTTGGCCTTCTTCAGGAAGACCACGCCGATCAGCGCCAGGAGGCCGGCGACGAGGACGTTGGCCGCGAAGGACAGCAGGAAGCAGACCGCGAGGTTCCAGCCGCTCCAGGTCCGGATGCCGTAGGCCAGGGCGAAGCTCAGCATCGGCAGCGAGAAGAGCAGGACCAGGCCCGCGGCGGACAGCGCTCCGCCGCTCGTCGCCCCGCGCTTGACGTCCTTGCGCAACTGGGCCTTGGCCAGTGCGATCTCGTCGTGCACGAGCGCCGACATTTCGGTGGTCGCCGAGGCGAACAGCTGGCCGATGCTGCGTTCGGTGCCGACCGGGCTGCCGTCGGGTGCGCTCATCGCGGTCTCCCTCTTCTACTGGCTCATCTGCGTACGGTTCCGTGGCGTCGAGGCGTCCCCGGTCCTGCCGGTCTCCCGGTCCGGCCGGGTGCGGTCCGACTGCGAACGGTCCCCTCTTTTGTACCGTCTCGTCAGATCATGCCGGACCGTCGCCCTCCTCGCCTGCCCCGCCCGTCACTTCGGCAAGCCGCGCCGACTTCATCTCTTCGGCGATCCGGCGGTGCTCGGCGGCCTTCTTCTCGTAGACGGCGGCCACGCGCAGGTGGTACTCGGGATCGTCCTGCTCGTAGATGTCCGGAATACCGCTGAGGTCGTCGTCGCGCTCCTCCTCCGCGACCATCCCCCGGTACTTCGCGTTGCGTACCTTCAGCAGCACCGTCGCCAGGGCAGCCGCGATCAGGGAGCCGGTCAGGACAGCGGCCTTGACCTGGTCCGTCATCGACCCCTCGCCCTCGAAGGCCAGCTCGCCGATGAGCAGCGAGACGGTGAACCCGATGCCGGCCAGGGTCGCCACCGCGAACACGTCGGCCCACTGCAGGTCGTCGCTGAGCGACGCGCGGGTGAAACGCGAGGTCAGCCAGGTGCCGCCGAAGATGCCCAGCGTCTTGCCGACGACGAGACCCAGCACCACGCCGAGAGTCTCCGGCTGGGTGAACACGTCGGCCAGCGCCCCGCCGGACACCGCCACTCCCGCGCTGAACAGGGCGAACAGCGGCACGGCCAGCCCCGCCGACAGCGGGCGCACCAGGTGCTCGATGCGCTCGCCGGGGGAGTGCTCCTCGCCCTCGCGGGTGTGGCAGCGCAGCATCAGGCCCATCGCGACACCGGCGATGGTGGCGTGGATGCCGCTGTTGTACATCAGGCCCCAGATCACGAGGCCGAGCGGGACGTACACGTACCAGCCGCGCACCCCGGCCCGGAGCAGCAGCCAGAAGACCACGAGGCCGACGGCCGCGCCGCCGAGCGCGGCGAAATCGAGGCCGTCCGTGAAGAAGACCGCGATGATCAGGATCGCGAACAGGTCGTCCACGACGGCGAGCGTCAGCAGGAACGCGCGCAGCGCGCTCGGCAGCGAGGTGCCGATGACGGCGAGTACGGCGAGCGCGAAGGCGATGTCGGTGGCCGTGGGCACCGCCCAGCCGGCCAGGGAGCCGCCGCCGGCGGTGGCGGTGACGGTGTAGACGAGCGCCGGTACGGCCATGCCGCACAGCGCGGCCACCACCGGGAGGGCGGCGGCCTTGGGGTCCTTGAGGTCACCGGCGACGAGTTCGCGCTTCAGCTCGATGCCGGCGACGAAGAAGAAGACCGCGAGGAGTCCGTCGGCGGCCCAGTGTGCGACCGAGAGGTTCAGCCCGAGGGCCGAGGGTCCGAAGTGGAAGTGGCTGACGCTCTCGTAGCTGTCGTGCAGCGCCGGTATGTTCACCCAGACCAGGGCCGCGATCGCGGCGACGAGCAGCAGGACGCCGCCGACGGTCTCGGTGCGCAGCGCGTCCGCGAGGTGGTTCCGCTCCGGGAGGGACAGCCGGCCGAAGGCCTTGCGGGGGGTGCGGGGCGCGGTCACGGGGAAATCCTCCGGTCGGTGGGCAGCACGGAACACGTGCCGACCAGACTTCCCGGCGCACCATGAGGGTCCTGATGATTCTCCTACGTCCTCCCAGCTTACCCGGGTCCCGGGCGCCACACAGGGCGAGGGCACCCGGCGCGTGCGCGATGCCGGGTGCCCTCGGTGTACGTGGCACGGTCGTACGTGGTTCGGTCCTCGCCGCGCGAGGCACGGTGCCCGTGGTGCGTGGTGGCTCAGTCCTCGCTGGAGGCGGCCGGGAGCTTCGTCTGGATGAGATCCATGACCGTCGAGTCCGTCAGGGTCGTGACGTCGCCGAGCTGGCGGTTCTCCGCCACGTCGCGCAGCAGGCGCCGCATGATCTTGCCGGAGCGGGTCTTCGGCAGCTCCGCCACCGGCAGGATCCGCTTCGGCTTGGCGATCGGCCCGAGCGTGGCACCGACGTGGTTGCGCAGCTCGGCGACCAGGTCCTCGCTCTCCGCCGCCGTACCGCGCAGGATCACGAAGGCCACGATGGCCTGCCCGGTCGTCTCGTCCGCCGCGCCGACCACGGCCGCCTCGGCGACCGACGGGTGGGAGACGAGGGCCGACTCGACCTCGGTGGTGGAGATGTTGTGGCCGGAGACGAGCATCACGTCGTCGACCCGGCCCAGCAGCCAGATGTCGCCGTCGTCGTCCTTCTTCGCGCCGTCGCCGGCGAAGTACTTGCCCTCGAACCGCGACCAGTACGTGTCGATGAACCGCTGGTCGTCGCCCCAGATGGTGCGCAGCATGGACGGCCACGGCTCGGTGAGGACGAGGTAGCCGCCCCCGCCGTTCGGCACCTCGTTGGCCTCGTCGTCGACGACGGTGGCGGCGATGCCGGGCAGCGGGCGCTGGGCGGAGCCCGGCTTGGCGTCGGTCACGCCCGGCAGCGGAGAGATCATCATCGCGCCGGTCTCGGTCTGCCACCAGGTGTCCACGACCGGGGTGGCGTCGGCGCCGATCGTCTTCCGGTACCAGATCCAGGCCTCCGGGTTGATCGGCTCGCCGACCGAGCCGAGGACCCGCAGGGAGGACAGGTCGAACTTCGCGGGGATGTCGTCGCCCCACTTCATGAACGTCCGGATCGCGGTGGGCGCGGTGTAGAGCGTCGTCACGCCGTACTTCTGCACGATCTCCCAGAACCGGCCCTGATGCGGGGTGTCCGGGGTGCCCTCGTACATGACCTGCGTCGCGCCGTTGGCGAGCGGGCCGTAGACGATGTACGAGTGCCCGGTGACCCAGCCGACGTCGGCGGTGCACCAGTAGACGTCGGTCTCCGGCTTGAGGTCGAAGACGGCCCAGTGGGTGTAGGCCGTCTGCGTGAGGTAGCCGCCGGAGGTATGCAGGATGCCCTTGGGCTTGCCCGTCGTACCCGACGTGTACAGGATGAACAGCGGGTGCTCCGCGTCGAACGCCTCCGGCGTGTGCGCGGCGGACTGCCGGTCGACGGTCTCGTGCCACCACTTGTCGCGGGAGTCGTCCCAGGCGACCTCCTGGCCGGTTCGGCGCACGACGAGCACGTGCTCGACGATCCCGGCGCGCTCGACGGCCTCGTCGACGGCGGGCTTGAGCGCGGAGGGCTTGCCGCGGCGGTAACCGCCGTCGGAGGTGATGACGACGCGGGCGTCGGCGTCCTGGATGCGGGTGGCGAGCGCGTCGGAGGAGAAGCCGCCGAAGACCACCGAGTGGGCGGCGCCGATCCGGGCGCAGGCCAGCATCGCGATCGCCGTCTCGGGGATCATCGGCATGTAGACGGCGACCCGGTCGCCCTTCCGCACGCCCAGCTCCAGCAGCGCGTTGGCGGCCCTGGAGACCTCGTCCTTGAGATCGGCGTAGGTGAGGGCGCGGCTGTCGCCGGGCTCGCCCTCGAAGTGGATGGCGACGCGGTCGCCGTGCCCGGCCTCGACGTGGCGGTCGACGCAGTTGTACGCGACGTTGAGCTTGCCGTCCTGGAACCACTTGGCGAACGGGGGGTTCGACCAGTCGAGCGTCTCGGTCGGCTCCTCGGCCCAGGTCAGCCGACGGGCCTGCTCGGCCCAGAAACCGAGCCGGTCGGCCTTGGCCTGTTCGTACGCCTCCGCCGTGACATTGGCGTTCGCGGCCAGGTCGGCGGGGGGTGCGAACCTGCGTTCTTCCTTGAGCAGGTTGGCCAAGGATTCGTTGCTCACGACATCTCCCTTTCTCAGGGTTGTCCGTTGTGTCCCAGGCCACAGCTCATCAGACCCGGGGGGTCGATGACAAGGGTCGACAGCCAACTGGTTTAGACCTGTCGTGGTTGCTCTGCGCGGCCCCGTCACCCGTACCCACGGACGTCGGCGGTGCCCAGTTCACCCTTTGTAACGCCGGTCACACCTCCAGGTCTCCGTGCCGGTCCGACACGCCGGTGCGCGGCATCGGCAAGGGGCCGCGCACCGGTGGGTCGGACCGGTGGCCGGCACCGGTGGGCCGGCGTCTGTGGCCGGCCACCGGTGGCCGGCGTCAGGCGGTGAGGTCGGTCTCCAGTACCCGCCTGAACACGGCCTCCCCGTCTTCCCCGGCCTCCTCGGCGAGGAGGTATGCCTGGGCCTCGCCGACGTGGAAGTACATGCCGTGCAGCTCCAGCCCCCCGTCGGCCCCGCCCGCGGCCAGCGCCCGGGACACCGACTCGTGGGCCCGCAGATGCTCCAGCTGCTGGACCACGTTGGCCAGGCAGAGCCGCTCGGCCGTGTCGGCGGCTGCGCGTCCGGCCAGCCGGGGTCCGCCGGCGCCGTCCCCGTCCCCGGGGGTGCGGGCCAGGCTCGGGAGTCCGTGCCGCAGCCACCGCTTGAGCGGCGTCTGCGCACCGCCGGGCTCGGTACTGAGCAGGGCCTGCATGGCTCCGCAGCCGGAGTGTCCGCACACGGTGATGGACCGCACCTTCAGCACGTCCACCGCGTACTCGATCGCCGCGGACACGGAGTCGTCTCCGCTCTCCTCGCCGGGCGGCGGCACGAAGTTGCCCACGTTGCGTACGACGAACAGGTCGCCGGGACCGCTGGAGGTGATCATCGACGTGACCACGCGTGAGTCGGCGCAGGTCAGGAAGAGCTGAGAGGGCTGCTGTCCCTCCCGCGCCAGCCGGGCCAGCTCTCCGCGTACGTGCGGGGCGGTGTTGCGCTGGAAGGCGCTGATGCCGCGCGCCAGATCGGTGGGGCTGCTCGTGGTGGTCCCCTCTCTCCGGCCGGCCCCGCCCGTCCCGCCGGCCAAGTCGGCCACGCCGGTCGTGTCCTGCGAGCCGGCGTCGGGCGGGGCGGTCGCGGTCGGTGGCCGTTCGCACTGGTGGTTGCGCCAGGCTGTCCAGGGGCGGCAGCGGCAGTCGTCCACCTCGACCGGTTCGGAGATCCGGATGCCGGGGCGGCGGCCGGTGATGTCGACGGAACCGCCCTGCGCGGTGTGGGTCTTCTGCCAGTCCTGCAGCGTCTCGTACGCCGCGTGGTCCATGAACGACCCGTCCAGCTCCACGACCGCGTCCGCCCCGTGGGGAACCTGGTGCAGGACGCGGCTGAGCCGCGGAACGGCGAGGAAGGTCAACTGGCCGCGCACGTGGATGTGGTGACCGCCCTGGGTCTCTTCGTGGGTGATCCGGGTCCGGGTCAGGCGGTGCAGGGCGACGCCGACGGCGACCGCGATGCCGAGGGCCACGCCTTCCAGGACGCCGAAGAAGACCACGCCGCCGGTGGTGACCGCGTAGACCAGCACTTCACGGTGGCGGGTCACCGTGCGGATGTGGTTCAGCGAGACCATCTTGAGGCCGACGGACATGACGAGGGCGGCGAGCGAGGCGAGCGGGATCAGCTCCAGGGCGGGGACCAGGAGCAGGGCGGCGATCACGACGTAACCGCCGTGCAGCATCGTGGAGTTCCGGCTGACGGCACCGGCCGCCACGTTCGCCGAGCTGCGCACGGCGACCCCGGCGATGGGCAGCCCGCCGAGTGAGCCCGAGACGATGTTGGCGGCGCCCTGCCCGAGCAGTTCGCGGTCGAGGTCGGAGCGCCGGACGCGGCCGGTCAGACCGGGGCGGGCGGCGACCAGCTTGTCCACGGCGACGGCACCCAGCAGCGACTGCACGCTGCACACGAGCGTGGTGGTGAGGACGGCGGCGACCATGCCGAGCACCGGACCGTCGGGCAGCGCGGCCAGGGCGTGGCTGCTCCACGAGGGCAGGTCCACCTTGGGCAGGCGCAGACCGGTGAGGGCGGCGAGCGCGGTGGCGGCGGCGACGGCGATCAGGGCGGCGGGCAGCTTGCCCAGCACTCGCCCGACCCGGCCCGGCAGGCGCGGCCAGAGGAAGAGGAGAGTCAGTGTCAGGGCGCTCACCGCCACGTCGGCGGGGTGCAGGTTCGCCAACTGGGCGGGAAGCGCGGCGAGGTTCTCCGGCACGGCGCTCTGCGGGGTGCCGCCGAGGACGATGTGCAGCTGGGCGACGGCGATGGTGACGCCGATACCGGCGAGCATGCCGTGCACGATGGCGGGGCTGACCGCGAGCGCCGAGCGCGCCACGCGCAGGCAGCCCAAACCGAGTTGGGCGAGACCGGCGAGAACGGTGATGGCGCAGGTCGTCCGCCATCCGTACTGCTGGATGAGGTCGGCGGTGACCACGGTGAGTCCGGCGGCGGGGCCGCTGACCTGGAGCGGGCAGCCGCCGATCCGTCCGGCGACGATGCCGCCCACCGCGGCCGCGACGAGGCCGGCCTGGAGGGGTGCGCCGGTGGCGAGGGCGATGCCCAGGGAGAGGGGGAGGGCGATCAGGAAGACCGCGATCGACGCCGACACGTCGGCGCCGGCGATGCGGAAGCGCCGGGGGCCGGGCGGCGGGCTGTGGGGTGGGTGGACGTGCTTGGTCCGGGCCGAATCGGCGGGGGCGGGGACACAGGCTGACATGGGCCGTCTCCTACAGGCTGCGACTGCGCTCAGTGATCAGTGATTGCGCTCAGTAAATAGAGAGTAATTCAGAGTAAAGAAGAGGCATAGACTTTTAGCGCGAATGGAGTAACGCCCTGGGTATTCGAGTGAACGCGTAATTTCATCGGCTTGTCGTACTAATTCCTTCTCCTTTCCGTGTCACCTTGACGGCGCTGACGGCACGTTCCGGCCCAGCACCCGACATGTCGAAACGTCGGCGTTCGGCCCGAGAGAAGGAAGAAGGTGGGCGGACATGGCCGCCACCCGCAGAATGGCCACTCGCGGGACGGCCTCCCGCGGAAAAACCTCCCGCAGGACGGCCTCTCGTAGGACGGCCGCGTGCGCCGTGGTCGCCGCGGTCTGTGCCGCGTCGCTCGCCGGTTGCGCGACCAACGGCGGCACAGGGTCCGGCGAAGGAACGCACGGGCCGCAGAAGGAGAAGGGGAAAGCGGCCCCGGCGCCGAAGAACGCGGTCCGGCTGATCGGTGACGGATCCACCGCGTACACCGGGGCCCAGCCGCACCTGCCGCGGGCCGAACGGCTCAAGCCCGGCGAGAAGCCTCCGCAGTTCGTGGTGTTCTCGTGGGACGGCGCGGGAGAGGACAGTCAGAAACTGTTCTCCCACTTCCGCGAAGTGGCCAAGGAGAACAACGCCAAGATGACGTACTTCCTGAGCGGCGTGTACATGCTGCCCAAGGAGAAGCGGGACCTGTACCAGCCGCCCCAGCACTCTCCGGGCCGCTCCGACATCGGTTTCAACGACGAGCAGGGCATCACCGACACCGCCACACAGCTGCGCCAGGCGTGGCTGGAGGGCAACGAGATCGGTACCCACTTCAACGGCCACTTCTGCGGCGCGGGCGGCGGTGTCGGCGAGTGGTCCGTCGAGGAGTGGAAGGAGGAGATCAGCCAGGCCAAGCAGTTCGTGAAGACCTGGAAGACCAACACCGGACTGAAGAACGCGGCGCCGCTGCCCTTCGACTACGACAAGGAGCTGATCGGCGCCCGCACCCCGTGTCTCGAGGGTCAGAAGAACTTCGTCAAGGCCGCCGGCGAGATGGGCTTCCGCTACGACAGCAGCGGGGTGAACAACCAGGTCTGGCCGTCGAAGAAGGAGGGCCTGTGGGACCTGTCCATGCAGCTCGTGCCGTTCCCCGGGCACTCCTACGAGCAGCTCACCATGGACTACAACTACATGGTCAACCAGTCGGGCACGGCCACCCAGGGTGACCCCGACAAGCGGGAGTTCTGGGGCGACCAGATGCGTGACAGCCTGCTCAAGGGCTTCCAGCGGGCCTACGACGGCAACCGCGCGCCGCTGATCATCGGCAACCACTTCGAGTCCTGGAACGGCGGCACCTACATGCGCGCCGTCGAGGAGGTCGTCGAGACGGTGTGCAACAAGAAGGACGTGCGCTGCGTCTCCTTCCGGCAGCTCGCCGACTGGCTCGACGCCCAGGACCCGAAGGTCCTGAAGCAGCTGCGCACCCTCGGCGTCGGCGAGGCCCCCAAGAAGGGCTGGCCGTCCTTCCTGTCGGCCGCGCCCGCCCCGGCGCCCAAGGGAGTACCCGGGGCGCCGGCCGCCAAGCAGTAGCTCAACCCCGGTCCAGCGGGATCCAGCAGAATCCAGCAGGGCCCCGGAGCGGTCACGCGGGGGCGGTGGCCTCCTCGCCGAGGACGAAACCGGGGTCGACCTGCGCCGCCAGGTCGGCCCCGGTGCGCTCGTTGCCCCAGCTCCGGGCGTTCTTCAGGTGGAAGTGGACCATCTGCCGCGTGTACCGCGGCCAGTCCCGCAGCGGGTAGGTCCCGTCGACGGCCGTGTGCAGGGCGCGCAGCGCACGGGCGTTGGCGTCCTCCAGGAGCTCGAACCGCGGCGGGCGGCCCTTCTCCATGGCGCGCACCCAGTCCGAGTGCCCGACGGTGACGAGCAGGTCCTCCCCGACCTGCTCGCGCAGGAAATCGAGGTCGTCCTGCCCCTGCACCTTGTTGCCGACGACCTTCAGGGCGACGCCGAAGTCACGGGCGTACTCCTTGTACTGGCGGTAGACGGAGACTCCCTTCCTGGTCGGCTCGGCCACGAGGAAGGTGAGGTCGAAGCGGGTGAACATGCCCGAGGCGAACGAGTCGGAGCCGGCGGTCATGTCCACCACCACGTACTCGTCGGGGCCGTCCACCAGGTGGTTGAGGCACAGCTCGACCGCGCCCGTCTTGGAGTGGTAGCAGGCGACGCCCAGATCGGCGTCGGTGAAGGGGCCCGTGACCATCAAACGGACGGTTCCGCCGTCGAGTTCCACCGGTCGGGCGCAGGCGGCGTAGACCGGGTTCTCCTCGCGCACCCGCAGCAGGCGCGAGCCCGCGCCGGGCGGGGTCGTCTTGATCATCGTCTGGGCGGAGGGGATGCGCGGGTTGGTGCCGCGCAGGTGGTCCTTGATCAGCCCGAGGTGCTCGCCCAGCGCGGGAAGTCCGGACGCCTCCGCCTCGTCGAGGCCCAGCGCGGCGCCCAGGTGCTGGTTGATGTCGGCGTCGATCGCGACGACGGGCGCGCCGGTCGCGGCGAGATGGCGGACGAACAGGGAGGACAGGGTGGTCTTGCCGCTGCCGCCCTTCCCGACGAAAGCAATTTTCATGTTCACCAAGCGTAGTGGCGCGATAGCTGTAGGTGGCAGCGGAGTCCGGTGATACGTGAGGAAGACCACTCAATCGTGGGGCGTGCCGCGCCGGTGCGTAGGGTCGTACTCATGAGTACGACAGGCGCGACCGCCGATCCGCTCGCGGCCCTGGGCGCCCTGCCCGGCGTGGCCGAGTCCGTGGAGTCCGTGCGCAAGGCCGTGGACCGGGTCTACGGTCACCGGATCATGCGGCGCCGCAGCAACGAGATCACCTCCGAGGCGGCGCTGCGCGGCGCCCGGGGCTCCGCGGCGCTGTCCGGGGCGGACTGGGCCCTGGAGGAGGTGCGCAGGCGCACCGACTTCAGCGGTGACGACGAGGCGCGCGCGGTGGGTGCTGCGCTGCGGCTGACCGCCGAGGCGGGGCAACTGCTGTCCATCTGGCGCCAGTCGCCGCTGCGGGTGCTGGCCCGGCTGCACCTCGTGGCCGCCGCGGACAAGGACGAGCGGGTGGGGCGTCCCCGTCGGGCGGGCGAGCCCGTCGACGAACCGCTCGTCGGGCTCCCGCTGCCCGACGCCGGGGAGGCGCACGGCCGGCTGGACGGCCTGGCCGCACTGGTCGCGGCGGGCGGTTCCGCGCCCGCGCTGGTGACGGCCGCCGTCGTGCACGGCGAACTCCTGACCCTGCGGCCCTTCACCTCCCACAACGGCCTCGTCGCGCGCGCGGCCGAGCGCATCGTTCTGGTCGGCAGCGGCCTGGACCCCAAGTCGGTCTGCCCGGCCGAGGTCGGATACGCGGAACTGGGCCCGGCGGCCTACCTGGAGGCGCTCGACGGCTATGTCTCCGGGACCCCGGAGGGCATGGCGGCCTGGATCGCCCACTGCGGCAGGGCGGTCGCGCTGGGCGCCCGCGAGTCCACGGCGGTCTGCGAGGCGCTCCAACGCGGCGCGGCGTAGGCGGGCGGGCGGCGCGCGCGAAGCGGGAGAAGCGGCCTCCAGGGGAAGAAATGCGGCGGTACGAACGCTCGTACCGCCGCTGGCACGACCACCGGGTTACCAGGCGTCCTCGTTGTGTCGCCCATCAGGTCGGGATCTCTGCCCGTCACCTGGTGCGGCTGGCCCGTAATCGACGGGTCGACGTCGCGTGGGTACCCGGTGTTCGTGCTCGGTCCGTGGGGCCAACTGCGTCTTTAAGGTGATCCTTTCGGATGTCCTCGGTCTCGCGGGCCGTTGATTCCTTTGTACTCCTGGCTCCGGGTAAGCGGAAGTGCCGACCGCACTTCTTTACTTTTGCACTCATACACGGGTGAAGTACGCAGACTGCTGGGTGCTGGGTGCTGGGTGCTGGGTGCTGGGTGCTGGGTGCTGGGTGCTGGGTGCTGGGTGCTGACGGCTGGGCGCCGACGGCCGGGTGCCGGTGGCCGGGTGTCAGCGGGATCGCGGGACCGGTTCAGGCCGCCGTGGGCCGCCGCCGGCTCGCGTACCAGACGAGTCCGGCGGTGGCCGCCGCGGCGCCCACCGCGGCGGCGGCGACCAGTGCCGGGCGCGGTGGTACGGGAAACCTTCGGATCCGCCGCTTCAGCCGTACCGGCCGGTGGAAGTCGAGAATCGGCCACTCGCGCGCGAGGGCCTCTCGACGCAGCGTCCGGCCCGGGTTCACCGCGTGGGGGTGGCCGACCGCCTCCAGCATGGGCAGATCGGTCGCCGAGTCGCTGTAGGCGTAGCAGCGTGAGAGGTCGTACCCCTCGGACTCGGCCAGTTCCCGGATCGCCTCCGCTTTCGTCGGGCCGTACGCGTAGTACTCCACCTCCCCGGTGAAGCACCCGTCGTCGCCCACGATCATCCGGGTCGCCACCACCCGGTCCGCCCCCAGCAGCTCGCCGATCGGCTCCACGACCTCGGCGCCCGACGTGGAGACGATCACGACGTCGCGGCCGGCCATGTGGTGCTCCTCGATCAGGGAGGCGGCCTCGTCGTAGATGATCGGGTCGATGAGGTCGTGCAGCGTCTCGGCGACCAGCTCCTTGACCAGTTGGACGTTCCAGCCGCGGCACAGCGCGGAGAGGTACTCGCGCATCCGCTCCATCTGGTCGTGGTCGGCGCCGCCGGCGAGGAACACGAACTGGGCATATGCGGTACGCAACACAGCCCTGCGGTTGATCAGCCCGCCTTGGTAGAACGACTTGCTGAACGTGAGCGTGCTCGACTTCGCAATGACCGTCTTGTCCAGGTCAAAGAACGCCGCTGTGCGGGGCATCGAGTGCGGCATGGAGTGGGGCAAGGAGTGGTTATCCACGCCCCTGAGCATAGGCGCAGCCCATTCGGCGTAAGGTGGGGCGCGTGGGTTTGCCTGAGAGGGCTCTCGGGTACACCATGGAAGTCACGGATCGTTCGCGACCGTGCTAACCCGGTCCGACTCCTCCCCCCCCCGAGTCGGCCGTGGAGACGACCCCCGCTCTCCCCCCCGGCGGGGGTCGTCGCATGTCCGGGTGCGTTTTCTCGTTCTCGTCGTGATCAGGCTCCGCGCCGTGCCGGTGCGGGGCCTTCGCGCTGTCGGAGTGCCATCTGTCACGCAGAGTAGCTGATATATCGCTCTCCGGCCTGCCGCGAATAGTGTCCTGCGCCTCGCCCGGGACCCGTCCCGAAGGCGGTCCTGGGGCGGTCGGGAGGCCGGTCGTGCGGCTGTTCCGGAGGTGTTCTCGGACGCTTTGCGGGCCGCTCCGCGGACAGTTCTGCGGGTGTCGCACACGGGGTGGAACAGGGTCTGTGCGAGTCACCGGTATGGGTGACGGCGATATTCACAACCAGCAAAGTGTCCACAGTTTCGGACCAAGATCCACACGATTTCCCGGTTCGCTGCACCGTGATTCCCATGCGCCCGGGCCGCGCCGAGTTCGACGGCCGGATCTGTTCGCCGGGCGTGCGTTGTCGGCACGGCCGCGGACTCGCGGCGAAGGGGGAAACCGACCATGTCCGAAACCATCACCCACGACCCGCCACCCGCCCCGGGAGGGCGGCAGAGCGGGCCTCTGATCGTCACCGAGGACACCGAACTCCTCGACGACCTGTTGCGCCTGTGCGCGGCGGCGGGCGCCACACCGGAGGTGCGTCACTCGGTGCCCGGGGCGGCCGGGTACCGAGCCGGGGCGGCCGGCGCCGTCGCCGGGCCATCGGCGGCGTATCCGCAGCGAGGTGGCTGGGACGCCGCGCCGCTCGTCCTCGTCGGGGACGACGCCGCGCGCCGCGTCCGGGGAGCCCTGCGGAGACGGGGAGTGGTCCTGGTGGGCCGCGACCAGGACGATCCGGGGGTCTGGCAACGCGCTGTCGAGATCGGCGCCGACCACGTGCTGATGCTCCCCGACGGCGAGCAGTGGCTGGTCGACCGCATCGCCGACGTCACCGAAGGCGTGAGCCGTCCGGCCCTCACCGTCGGTGTCATCGGCGGCCGGGGCGGCGCCGGAGCCTCCACCCTGGCCTGCGCGCTGGCCGTCACCTCCGCGCGGGAGGGGAAGCGCAGCCTGCTGGTCGACGCGGACCCGCTGGGCGGCGGCCTCGACGTGCTCCTGGGCGGCGAGACCGCCGACGGACTCAGGTGGCCGGCGTTCGCCGCCTCACGAGGGCGGGTCGGAGGCGGCGCCCTGGAGGCGTCTCTGCCCGAACTCCATTCGCTGCGGGTGCTCAGCTGGGACCGGGGCGACTGCGTCGCCGTACCGCCGCCGGCCGTACGGGCGGTGCTCGCGGCGGCCCGACGCAGGGGCGGCACGGTCGTCGTCGACCTGCCGCGCCGGATCGACGACGGTGTCGCCGAGGTCCTCTCGCAGCTCGACGTCGGGCTCCTGGTCGTCCCCGCCGAGCTGCGGGCCGTCGCGGCGGCGGGCCGGGTGGCCACCGCGGTCGGCATGGTCCTGCGCGACCTCCGTGTGGCGGTACGGGGGCCTTACGCCTCGGGGCTCGACGACCGCGAAGTGGCCCGGCTGCTCGGGCTGCCCCTGGCCGGTGAGGTGCCGGTCGAGTCCGGGCTCCTGCGCGCCACGGAGAGCAGGCGTCCACCAGGTACGTCCGCGCGTGGCCCGTTGGCGCGCTTCTGCCGGGAGTTCTGGGAGCGGGCGCTGGCCGAGACGGACGGGGTGGTGTGAGGCGATGCGGATGGTGTTGCCCGGCGCGGGCGCGGAAGGCCGCATGTCGGCAGGGGCAGGGGCAGGGGCAGGGGCAGGGGCAGGGGCGGAGACGGAGGCTGAGGCTGAGGCGGGCGCTGGGGTGAGGACTACTGCTCGCGCGGGGAGAGGGGCGTGGGCGGGTCCAGGGGCCGGGGAAGTGACGGCGGGGCTGGTGGGCCGGGTGCGTGCGGTCGGTGGCGTGAGTGTGGCGCGGCGGATCGAGGAGCGGATCGAGGAGTGGTCTGTGCTCGCGGCAGAGCCGGGCGCAGATGGCGGGGCACCTGGAGCACCCGCGGCGGGCCAGTCGGCGGGAGAGGGAGCGCGAGCGGGAGGGGATCGGGTCGGTGGAGACCCGGGGGCCTCCCATGGCCCGGAAGCCGGGGCGGCGGCCCGTGGGCCGGAGGCCGGGACGGTCCCTCGGTGGGCCTCGCCGACGCTGCGGCGGGAAGGCGACCCGGGGCGGGGTCCCTCCCGGCCTCCCGGAGGCACAGCTCCGGGGAACCACCCGGCCCCGGCTCCCGGGTTGCTGGACGGCGTACGGCGGTGGCTTGCCGCGAGTGGGGCGGAGCCCACACCGGCGCGGGTGGCGCAGGCACTGCGCGAGCAGGGCCGGGTGCTCGGTGACGCCGAGATCCTGGGCGCCGCGGAACAGCTCAGGTCGGAACTGGTCGGCAGCGGGCCACTGGAGCCGCTGCTCGCCGACGAGTCGGTCACCGACGTGCTGGTGTCCGCGCCGGACCGGGTCTGGGTGGACCGGGGCGGCGGCCTGGAACTCGCGCCGGTCTCCTTCCCGGACGTCCGGGCCGTGCGACGGCTCGCACAGCGCCTGGCCACCGTAGCCGGACGCCGGCTCGACGACGCCCGGCCGTGGGTGGACGCCAGGCTGCCCGACGGCACCCGGCTGCACGCGGTGCTGCCACCCGTCGCTGTCGGATGCACCTGTCTGTCGCTGCGGGTGGTCCGGCCGCGTGCGTTCACGCTCGAGGAGCTGACGGCGGCGGGCACCGTGCCGCCCGGCGGCGACCGCGTGCTGCGCGCACTCCTGAGGGCCAGGCTGTCCTTCCTGGTCAGCGGAGGCACGGGCACGGGCAAGACGACGCTGCTCAGCGCGCTGCTCGGGCTTGTCGGACCGGATGAGCGCATCGTGCTTGCGGAGGACTCGGCTGAGCTGCGGCCCGACCATCCGCACGTGGTCCGGCTGGAAACAAGACCGGCCAACCAGGAGGGCGCGGGCCTGGTCACCCTGGAGGACCTGGTGCGGCAGGCACTGCGGATGCGGCCGGACCGGCTGGTCGTGGGCGAGGTCCGTGGCCCCGAGGTCGTCCATCTGCTCGCCGCGCTGAACACCGGCCACGAGGGCGGGTGCGGCACGGTGCACGCCAATGCCGCCGCCGACGTTCCGGCCCGGCTGGAGGCGCTCGGCACGGCCGCCGGACTGGATCGTGCGGCCCTGCACAGCCAGCTCGCCGCAGCCCTCTCGGTCGTCCTGCACCTGGTCCGCGACCGTACCGGCAGACGCCGGATCGCCGAGGTGCACGTACTGGAGCGCGACCCGTCGGGGCTGGTCCGGACGGTACCGGCGCTGCGGTGGGGCGCGCAGGCATTCGTGGCCGAACGCGGTTGGGAACGCCTGCGGGAGCTTCTCCACGGCGAGGGACTCGCGGAGCGGACCCCCGAAGGGGAGGCGCAGAGGTGACCGGGACCGCGTGGATCGGTGAGTTGTCGACGGGCGTGGCGCTGGCGTGCGTCGGGTCGGCAGCGTGGCTGGCGGGCGGCTGGCACTCCGGGGTGCGACGGGCGCGGGCGGTGCTCGCCGAGCGGGGCACCGGGCGGGCCGGGCTCGGAGGCGGGGCCGGGCGGCCCGTGGAGCGCCGGACGACGGACGGGCTGCGGCGCGTCCGCGGCAGGTTGCGGCCCGAGTGGTGGTCCCTGGCGGCCGGGCTCGCGCTGGCCCTGGCGGGCGGCTCGGTGCTGCCTGCCGTCGCGGGGGCGGCCGGAGTGCCCGTGCTGCGGCGAACGCGGCTGGCCGCGCGGGAGAGACGGGCCAGCGAGCGCCGGCAGGACACGGTGATCGCGCTCTGCGGGACGCTCGCCGGGGAGGTCCGGGCGGGGCGACAACCCGGCGAGGCACTGATGTGCGCCGCGCGGGACTCCGGCGGGCTCGGGGACGCGCAGGCCGCGGTCCTGGCGGCGGCCCGCTTCGGCGGGGACGTCCCGGCGGCGCTCGCCGCGGCTGCCCGGCGACCGGGGGCCGAGGGGCTGGGCGGCCTCGGCGCCTGCTGGCGGGTGGCCGTCGACCAGGGCGCGGGACTGGCGGCCGGGCTCGACCGGCTGGAGGCCGCGCTCCGTGCCGAACGGGATCAGCGTTCCGACCTGCGGGCCCAGATGGCGGGTGCCCGTGCCACGGCGCTGATGCTCGCCGGCCTGCCGGTCCTCGGCCTGCTGCTGGGGGTCGCCCTCGGGTCCGACCCGCTGCACGTGCTGCTGCACACCGGAGCCGGGCTGGGCTGTCTGCTGGCCGGCGGAGTCCTGGAAGGACTGGGTGTGTGGTGGGTGACGCGGATCGTCCGCGGAGCGGAGGCGGCGTCATGACCGGCGAGGTCGTCCACAGGCTGGGGGCGGTGGTGGGGACGGTGCTCGCTGCCGTCTGGCTGGCGCGGATCTTCGGGGGTGTTCGGCGGGAGCGCACGGTACGCAGACGGCTCACCGGACTGCTGGCGTCCGAACCTGCCCGCTTGAGGCCGCGGTACGCGCGGACGTGGGCAACGGCTCGCGGCTGGCTGCCGCTACTGGGCGTGGTGGGCGCCGGGTGGGCCCTGGTCGGGGGCTTCGCCGGTGTCGCGGCGGGGCTGGTGTGCGCGGCCGCGCTGCGGTGGTGGCGGTCACGGCGCGAGGCCACCGGGGTGACGGCGGACCGGGCCGGCGCCGCGGAGGCCGCCCGTCAACTGCCGCTCGCGGCGGACCTGCTGGCGGCCTGCATCGCGGCGGGCGCGAGCCCGGTGGCCGCGGCGCGTGCGGTGGGTGAGGCGCTGGGCGGCCCCGTGGGTGAGGCGCTGGGGCGGGGCGCCGCGGAGGTGCGGCTCGGGGGTGAACCGGGCGGTGCCTGGAGCGGGCTGAGCGCGGTTCCGGGAGCAGGGCCCTTGGCACGGCTGCTGGAACGGGCCGACGTGTCGGGCCTGCCCGCCGCCGGTCCAGCCGCCCGGCTCGCGGCCCAGGCCCGAGCCGACTGGGCCCGTACGACGACGGCCAGGGCTCGCCGGGCGGCCGTGATGGTCACCGCGCCGGTGGGGCTGTGCTTCCTGCCCGCGTTCATCGCGGTGGGCGTACTGCCGGTGGTCATCGGACTGGCCGCCGGAGCACTGGGCGACGGGGGAGGTGGCGGCTGACGGAAGCGGGCGGGGCGGCGGGGCGGGTGGAACGGCACGCAGTGGCACGGCGGCACAACGGCGCAGCGGCATAGCGGCATAGCGGCGCGGCGGGGCGAGCTACCGAGGACGAGCAGATGAGCAGATGAGCAGTCGGGCAAGCAGGCAAACGAGCAGGCAGCCGGACAGGCGAACAGCCGAGCAGCGCGATGGAACTTCACGGGAGTTGCGATGAATCAGACGGTACGGGCACGGCTGAGTGCCCTGGTGTGTGGCGCACGGACGGCACTGCGGTGGCGGGCGGCGCGGCGGGACGCGGGGATGGTGACTTCCGAGTACGCGATGGGGATCGTCGCTGCGGTGGCGTTCGCCGTGGTCCTGTACAAGGTCGTGACGAGCGGCACGGTCAGCGCGGAGCTGCAGGGCATCGTGAAGCGGGCCCTCGATGCGGGGATGTGAACGGGCGGTCGGGGCGCGGGCGAGGCCGGCGGACGCCGGGGCGGTACGCCCGGGACGCGCCGGCCGCCGCCTGGACCGGGGCTTCGTGACGGCGGAGACGGCCGTGGTGCTGCCGGTGTTGGTGGTGTTCGCGATGGCGCTGGTGTGGGGGCTGCTCGTGATGGCCGCCCAGATCCAGTGTGTGGACGCCGCGCGGACCGGGGCCCGTGCGGCGGCGCGGCAGGATCCGGACGACGCGGTCCTGGCCTTGGCTCGTGAGGCGGCCCCGGACGGAGCCCGGGTCACGCTCGGCCGGGAGGCGGATCTGGTCCGCGTGGCCGTGGTGGCGGAACCGCCGGTGCTGCACGGACTGCCCTTCGAGGTACGGGCGGAGGCGGTGGCTTCGGCAGAGCAGACCGTGGGGACGGAGCAGCCGGTAGGGGCGGCGCAGGCGGCGGGGGAGGACTCGTGAGGAGGCGCACGGCCTTCGGCCTGTCGGCCGAACGGAGCGGCGGTGGAGCCGACCGGGGCTCGGCGACCGTGTGGAGCGTGGGTGCCGTCGCCGTTCTGTGCGTGGTGTTCGGCGTCGTGCTGGCTCTGGGGCAGGCAGTCGTGGCCCGGCACCGGGCAGCCGGGGGCGCCGACATGGCGGCACTCGCGGCAGCGGACCGCTGGGCCAGGGGCGGCACGGCTGCGTGTGCCGAGGCCGAGCGCGTTGCGCGGGCCCAGGGGACACGGCTCGTGCGCTGCGTGCTCACCGGGCAGGTCTCGGACGTGACGGCGGCGTCGGGCACAGGGCCGTTCACGGCGGAGGTCCGGGCGAGGGCGGGCCCGGCCACGGAGGCACCCGCCCCCGCCCCCACCCACGCTCGTGCACCCACGTCCGTCGCCGGGCCCGTCCCCGTCCCCGTCCACGCCCCTGTCCCGGCTCCCGGTGTCCGTCTGGCCGGTGCCGGTTACCGCGTCTCGGCTTCCGGCGTCCGTCCGGTGTCCCCCGACCGGCGCGTCTACGCTTCCGGCGCTTGCCCGGCCTCTTCCGCTCCCCGCAGCAGGACCGTGAGGAGCCGTACCGCGCCCCGTTTGTGCAGTGGGTCGTTGCCGTTGCCGCACTTGGGGGACTGGATGCAGGACGGGCACCCGGCGTCGCACTCGCAGGAGGCGATGGCCTCGCGGGTGGCCGTGAGCCACTCGCGAGCCGTGTGGAAGGCCCGCTCGGCGAAGCCCGCGCCGCCGGGGTGGCCGTCGTACACGAAGACGGTCGGCAGCAGCGTGTCCGGGTGCAGCGGGACGGACACGCCGCCGATGTCCCAGCGGTCGCAGGTCGCGAAGAGGGGCAGCATGCCGATCGAGGCGTGCTCGGCGGCGTGCAGGGCGCCGCCGAGGATCTCCGGGTTGATCCGGGCCGCGTCCAGCTGGTCCTCGGTGACCGTCCACCACACCGCGCGGGTGCGCAGCGTCCGGGCGGGGAGGTCGAGCTTGGTCTCGCCCAGGACCTCGCCGGTGATCAGGCGCCGGCGCAGGAAGGAGACCACCTGGTTGGTGACCTCGACGGAGCCGTAGCAGAGGCGTCCGTCTCCCCAGGGGACCTCGACGTCGGTCTCCAGGACCGAGATCGCCGTGGTGTCGCGGGCCATCGTCGAGTAGGACGGGGTGGCCTGCTCGACCAGCGCGACGGAGTCCTCCAGGTCGAGGGAGCGGACGAGGTACGTGCGCCCCTGGTGGAGGTGGACGGCGCCGTCGTGGACGGTCGTGTGGGCGGCGCCCGCGTCCACTGTGCCCAGCAGTCGTCCCGTACCGGCCTCGACGACCTGCACCGGGCTTCCGCCCTCTCCGCGGATGTCCGCCAGGTCGGCGGCCCGTTCACGGCGTGTCCAGTGCCAGGCCCGGGTCCGCCGGCGCAGCAGCTTCGCCGCCTCCAGCTGGGGCAGCAGCTCTTCGCAGGCGGGGCCGAAGAGCTCCAGGTCCTGCTCCGTCAGGGGCAGTTCGGCCGCCGCCGCGCACAGGTGGGGGGCGAGGACGTACGGGTTGTCGGGATCGAGGACGGTGGATTCCACCGGCTGGTCGAACAGGGCCTCCGGATGGTGCACGAGGAAGGTGTCCAGCGGGTCGTCACGGGCGACCAGCACCGCCAGCGCGCCCTGACCGGCGCGGCCGGCCCGGCCCGCCTGCTGCCACAGGGAGGCGCGTGTGCCCGGATAGCCGGCGATCACCACGGCGTCCAGGCCGGAGATGTCGAGGCCGAGTTCCAGGGCGTTCGTGGCCGCGAGGCCGAGCAGCTCGCCGGAGTGCAGGGCGCGTTCCAGGGCGCGTCGCTCCTCCGGGAGGTAGCCCCCGCGGTACGCGGCCACCCGGCGGGGCAGGGAGCGGTCGACGTCGCCGAGGCGCTCCTGGGCGATCACCGAGATCAGCTCGGCACCCCGCCGGGACCGCACGAACGTGATCGAGCGCATGCCCTGCACGGTGAGGTCGGTGAGCAGGTCGGCCGCCTCCGCTGTGGCCGTGCGGCGGACCGGCGCGCCCTTCTCGCCCTCCAGTTCGGTCAGCGGTGGTTCCCACAGGGCGAACACCAGTTCACCGCGCGGTGAGGCGTCGTCGGCGACCTCGACGACGGGCAGTCCGGTGAGCCGGCGGGCGGCCACCGCGGGCTCGGCGGCGGTGGCGGAGGCGAGCAGGAACACGGGCGACGCGCCGTAGCGGGCACACAATCTACGCAGCCTGCGCAGCACCTGGGCGACGTGGGAGCCGAAGACGCCCCGGTAGGTGTGGCACTCGTCGATGACGACGTACTTCAGCGCCTTCAGGAAGGAGGACCAGCGAGGGTGGGACGGCAGGATGCCCCGGTGCAGCATGTCCGGGTTGGTCAGCACGTAGGTGCCGTACTGGCGGATCCACTCGCGTTCCTCGAACGGCGTGTCGCCGTCGTACACCGCGGCCCGGACGGATGTGCCGAGAGGTTGTGAAAGTTCCTTCACAGATCGGCACTGGTCGGCCGCGAGGGCTTTGGTGGGGGCCAGGTAGAGGGTGGTGGCGCCGCGCCCGTTGGGCGCCTCGGAGCCGTCCACCAGGGCCGACAGGACCGGCACCAGGTAGGCGAGGGACTTGCCGGAGGCGGTTCCGGTGGCGACGACCACCGAGTCGCCGTCCAGGGCGTGCTCGGCCGCGCGTGCCTGGTGGGCCCAGGGACGCTCGATGCCGGCGGCCCGGACGGCGGCGACGATCTCCGGCCGAATCCGGTCCGGCCAGACCGCATGACGGCCCGCACGCGGGGGCAAGTGCTCCGTATGAGTGATGCGCGCAGCCCGGCTCGGTCCCGCGGCGAGCCGGGCCAGGACCGTGCCTGGTTCCGGCCGGGAGGCGGGCTCCATCGGGGGTCGATCGGATCGGTGATTCTTGGCCATCGGTACCGAGTCTGTCACTGGCGTGACGGACAATGAGGGGGAAGGCGTCGTGCACGCCTGCCGGTAAGTGATTGAATGCCATCGCGGCTGGCGAACCGTCCTGGGGGCTTCAAGCCGAGGTGTCCCGAGGGACGACCGCTCGATAGCAAGGTGCTGGAGGATCCGTGGACCTGTCCCTGTCGACCCGTACCGTCGGCGATCGTACGGTCGTCGAGGTCGGTGGCGAAATTGACGTATACACCGCGCCCAAGCTGCGTGAGCAGCTGGTCGAGCTCGTGAACGACGGGAGTTTCCACCTCGTCGTCGACATGGAGGGCGTGGACTTCCTCGACTCCACGGGGCTCGGCGTGCTGGTCGGCGGACTGAAGCGGGTGCGTGCCCATGAGGGCTCGCTGCGCCTGGTCTGCAACCAGGAGCGCATTCTCAAAATCTTCCGTATCACCGGCCTCACCAAGGTGTTCCCCATTCACACCTCGGTCGAGGAAGCGGTGGCGGCCACCGACTGAGACGACCGGTTCCGGGCCCGCGGGTCCGGGACGGCAGTACAACGAGGGGGGTCCGGGCTGTCGGCGGCCCGGACCCCCGAAAGCACGCCCGTAGTTCCGAGGGGGATGCATGGCCACCGTCGAACTCCGCTTCAGCGCGCTGCCCGAGCATGTCCGTACCGCCCGTCTGGTGGCGGCTGCGGTGGCTCGCAGGGCCGGAGTGGACGAGGCCGTCCTCGACGAGGTCAGGCTCGCCGTGGGCGAGGCCTGCACCAGGGCGGTGGGCCTGCATCAGCATGTCGGCATCACGGCGCCGGTCACCGTGTCGCTGATCGAGGAGGAGAAGCAGTTCTCCATCGAGGTCGGCGACGAGGCGCCGCACACGGCTCCGGGGACCAAGGCCCCCGGAGCCGCCGCCGACGAGCTGGAGGCCGAGGAGGACGAGATGGGCCTCGCGGTCATCAGCGGACTCGTCGACGACGTGGAGGTCAGGGCGGGTGAGGACGGCGGACTGATCCGCATGACCTGGCCCACCGCACCGGCGGTGTTGCCGCCGATCTGAGCCTGCCGCCGCTCTGAGCCTGTCGGCGGTCCGGCCCCTCGTATCCGGTCCGGCCCCTACGTATCCGTCCGAAGCAATCACCCGAAGGGCCCCACCTGGTGGGGCCCTTCGGCATGTGCGGACATACATTGGTGCCGTACGGGTGCCAAGAGAATTCATTCACGATCAATGGCCCGGAGATCGCCCACCCCATAGATCGCCCACCCCATGGATCCCCCGTAGATCGCGCGGAGATCGCCCGGAGATCGCGCAGAGAAAATTAATGCCGGAAAGGCATTACTACTCCCCGTGTCCTTGTGGTTGACAGGGTAATTGCTTTTGTCGTGCACTGTTTTGATCAGGTTCCGGTACCTACAATCCCGTCCACATCTTGAGCTCAGCCCAAGCGTCAAGGAGGACGAATGGCGGAGCTTTCCACGTCATATCAGTCGGGCCCCCGTCAGTTCGGAGATCCCTCGACCCTCGCGGCCGCCGTACTGACCGACGGAAACCGTGTCCTCGTCGTCGTCATCGCGGTCGTCGCGCTGGCAGCACTGGTGCTCGCGGGCATCCTGGTGCGCCAGGTGCTGGCCGCGGGCGAGGGGACCGACAGCATGAAGAAGATCGCGGCGGCCGTCCAGGAAGGCGCGAACGCCTATCTGGCCCGTCAGTTGCGCACGCTCGGCGTATTCGCCGTCGTCGTGTTCTTCCTGCTCCTGCTGCTGCCCGCGGACGACTGGAATCAACGTGCCGGTCGTTCGATCTTCTTCTTGATCGGCGCGGCGTTCTCGGCGGCCACCGGGTATATCGGCATGTGGCTCGCGGTGCGCAGCAATGTGCGCGTCGCCGCGGCGGCCCGGGAAGCGACTCCGGCCCCGGGAGAACCGGAAAAGGATCTCACCCTCGTCTCGCACAGAGCGACGAAGATCGCTTTTCGTACGGGGGGCGTGGTCGGCATGTTCACGGTGGGGCTCGGCCTGCTGGGCGCCTGCTGCGTGGTGCTGGTGTACGCGGCCGACGCGCCGAAGGTCCTGGAGGGTTTCGGGCTGGGAGCCGCGCTGATCGCCATGTTCATGCGGGTCGGCGGCGGCATCTTCACCAAGGCCGCCGACGTCGGCGCCGACCTGGTCGGCAAGGTCGAACAAGGCATTCCGGAGGACGATCCGCGCAATGCCGCGACCATCGCCGACAACGTGGGCGACAACGTCGGCGACTGCGCGGGGATGGCCGCCGACCTCTTCGAGTCGTACGCCGTCACCCTGGTGGCCGCACTGATCCTCGGCAAGGTGGCCTTCGGCGACTCCGGGCTGGCGTTCCCGCTGCTGGTCCCGGCGATCGGTGTGATCACCGCCATGATCGGCATCTTCGCGGTGGCGCCCAGGCGCTCCGACCGCAGCGGCATGAGCGCGATCAACCGGGGCTTCTTCGTCTCCGCGGTGATCTCGCTGGTGCTGGTGGCGGTCGCCGTCTTCGTCTACCTGCCCGGCAGCTACGCCGACCTGGACGGCGTCACCGACGCGGCGATCGCCGGCAGGAGCGGCGACCCGCGGATTCTCGCGCTGGTCGCGGTGGCGATCGGCATCGTGCTCGCCGCCCTGATCCAGCAGCTCACCGGCTACTTCACCGAGACCACCAGGCGCCCCGTCAAGGACATCGGCAGGACCTCGCTCACCGGTCCCGCCACGGTCGTCCTCGCCGGTATCTCGCTCGGCCTCGAATCCGCCGTCTACACCGCCCTGTTGATCGGCCTCGGCGTCTACGGGGCCTTTCTGCTCGGCGGCACGTCGATCATGCTGGCGCTGTTCGCGGTGGCGCTGGCCGGCACCGGCCTGCTCACCACGGTCGGCGTGATCGTCGCCATGGACACCTTCGGGCCGGTCTCCGACAACGCGCAGGGCATCGCCGAGATGTCCGGCGACGTCGAGGGCGCCGGCGCCCAGGTCCTCACCGACCTGGACGCGGTCGGCAACACCACGAAGGCCATCACCAAGGGCATCGCCATCGCCACCGCGGTCCTCGCGGCGGCCGCCCTCTTCGGGTCCTATCGCGACGCCATCACCAGCGGCGCCGCGGACGTGGGCGAGAAACTGAGCGGTGACGGCGCGCCGATGAGCCTGATGATGGACATCTCGCAGCCCAACAACCTGGTCGGCCTCATCGCCGGCGCTGCGGTCGTCTTCCTCTTCTCGGGGCTGGCGATCAACGCGGTGTCGCGGTCGGCGGGCGCGGTGGTCTTCGAGGTGCGGCGGCAGTTCCGGGAACGGCCCGGGATCATGGACTACAGCGAGAAACCCGAGTACGGCAAGGTCGTCGACATCTGCACCAGGGACGCGCTGCGGGAGCTCGCCACGCCCGGCCTGCTCGCCGTGATGGCGCCCATCTTCATCGGGTTCACGCTCGGCGTAGGTGCCCTCGGCGCGTTCCTCGCGGGCGCGATCGGCGCGGGCACGCTGATGGCGGTGTTCCTCGCCAACTCCGGTGGTTCCTGGGACAACGCCAAGAAGCTCGTCGAGGACGGCCACCACGGCGGCAAGGGCAGCGAGGCCCACGCCGCCACCGTCATCGGCGACACGGTGGGCGACCCCTTCAAGGACACCGCGGGTCCGGCCATCAACCCGCTGCTGAAGGTGATGAACCTGGTCGCGCTGCTCATCGCGCCCGCGGTCATCAAGTTCTCCTACGGCGCCGACAAGAGCATCGGCGTCCGGGTCCTGATCGCCGTCGTCGCGTTCGTCGTCATCGCGGCGGCGGTCTACGTCTCCAAGCGGCGCGGCATCGCCATGGGTGACGAAGACGACGCCGAACAGGGCCCCAAGTCCGCGGATCCGGCGGTGGTTTCGTGACGGCCGCCGCGGGGCCACCGTAGAAGGAGCAGCTCAAAGGGCGGGCGGATGGCGCGTGTTGACGTGCCGTCCGCCCGTTTCGTAGTGGGATGCGCTCTATCACCGTGAGCCTTCTCTCTCTTGGTGCAAATGGCTTCAATACGGTCTTAACGGCTGTTCGTCCGCCGGATGTCCCCCATCCGGCGTGTATGTTCCGGGGCCGAGAGCCACGGAAGGGACCAACCCGGTGAACAAGAAGCTCGCGGCCGCACTGTCCGGCGGTGCGGTACTGGTACTGGCGCTGACGGGCTGCGGCAGCGGCGACGACAACGAGAAGCTGGACGCCTGGGCGAAGGACGTCTGCGACGGAGTACAGCCGCAGGCCAAGAAGATCGAGGCGGCCAACGCGGCGATCCAGAAGGAGACCTCGGACAACAGCACGCCGGCCGAGGTCCAGAAGACCGACGCGAAGGCCTTCCAGGACATGTCCGACGCCTACAAGGCCATGGGCGCCACCGTGCAGAAGGCCGGTTCCCCGGACGTCGAGGACGGCGAGAAGAAGCAGAAGGACGCCGTCACCGAGCTGAACGGCCTCTCCTCCTCGTACGGCTCCCTGAAGAAGCAGATGGAGGAACTCGACACCAAGGACCAGGCGAAGTTCGCCGACGGCCTCAAGGACATCGCCACGGAGCTGAACAAGCTCAGCAAGAGCGGCAGCAACGCGCTGAAGACCCTGGAAGAGGGCGATGTCGGCCAGGCGATGGCCAAGCAGGAGAGCTGCAAGTCGGCCTCGGTGACGCCGTCGGCCGCGGCCGGCTGACCGCGCCCGGCCGGACACCGGCCCCGCGGACACCCGGCCGGCGGTGACCGGCCCCGCGGACACCCGGGCGGCGGTGACCGGCCGGGCGGGGACCGCGGGGCCGCGACGGGCACGCGGGGCCACAATGGGGGTGTGAGTAACGCCAGCCTGTCCCCCCTGCCCTCCGCCGACCGCCCCGACGCCACCGCCCGGCTGCGGGACGCCCTGCTCGGGGCGTCCTTCACCGCCGACGGACTGCTGGAGCTGCTCGGCGCACCCGCCTACGCGGCCCTGTCGCGCAGCGAGACCGTGCCCGCGCTCCGTGCCACCCGCGGCGACACTCCGCTCGCGCTGCTCGTCCGGCTGTTCCTGCTGCAGCAGCCCGTCCTCCACGCGCGCGTGGAGCGCTTTTTGCCCGTCGACGCCTGCCTGGAGAGCGGCTGGCTGGTCCGCGCGGGCGACGACGAGGTGGCGGCCACCGTGGACGTACGGCCCTTCGGCGGACCCGGCGGCGAGGACTGGTTCATCGTCTCCGACCTCGGCTGCGCAGTGGGCGGCGCCGGAGGCATCGGCAACCACGCCGAGGGCGTCGTCCTGGGCGTCGGCGGCGCCTCCACGACCCTCGCGGGCCTCACCGTCCGCGAGCCCGTGGCCGCGGCCCTCGACGTCGGCACCGGCTCCGGCATCCAGGCACTGCACGCCGCCGCGCACGCCACGCGCGTGACGGCGACCGACGTGAACCCGCGCGCGCTGCACATCACCGCGCTCACCCTCGCCCTCTCCGGCGTCCAGGCCGCCGACCTGCGCGAGGGCTCCCTCTACGAGCCCGTCCACGACGACGAGACGTACGACCTGATCGTCTCCAACCCGCCCTTCGTGATCTCGCCCGGCGCCCGCCTCACCTACCGCGACGGCGGAATGGGCGGGGACGATCTGTGCCGGTCGCTCGTTCAGCAGACGGGCGAGCGACTGAACGAGGGCGGGTTCGCGCACTTCCTCGCCAACTGGCAGCACGTGGACGGGGAGGAGTGGACGGACCGGCTGCGCTCCTGGGTGCCGCGCGGCTGCGACGCGTGGATCGTGCAGCGCGAGGTGCAGGACGTCACGCAGTACGCCGAGCTGTGGCTCAGGGACGCGGGCGACCACCGGGGCGACCCGGCCGAGTACCAGGCGCGGTACGACGCGTGGCTGGACGAGTTCGAGGCACGCAAGGTCAGGGCCGTCGGCTTCGGCTGGATCACCCTGCGCCGGACCGGAGCCGCGGAGCCCTCGGTCGTCGCCGAGGAGTGGCCGCACCCGATCGAGCAGCCGCTTGGCGAGGCCGTCCGCGCCCACTTCGACCGCGTCGACTACCTCCGCGCCCACGACGACGCGGCGCTGCTCGAAGCCCACTTCACGCTGGCCGGCGAGGTCGTCCAGGAACAGGTAGGACTGCCCGGCGCGGAGGACCCGGAGCACGTCGTGCTGCGACAGAACCGCGGCATGCGCCGCGCCACCCGGGTCGACACCGTCGGAGCCGGTTTCGCGGGCGTCTGCGACGGCACGATGAGCGCCGGCCGCATCCTGGACGCCATCGCCCAGCTGGTCGGCGAGGACCCGGTCGCCCTGCGGGACCGCACGCCCGCCCAGATCCGACTCCTGGTGGAGCAGGGCTTCCTCGAACCGGCGTAGCGAGATGGGCGCGGTGAGATCGGGGTGATGAGACCGGTGTGATGAGGCTGTGTGGTGGGACAGGTGTGGTGAATGCGACGTGGTGAGACCGCCGCGGGAAAACGCGCCACTGCGGGAAAACGTGCCACCGCCGGAAAACGAGCCACCGTCCGTAACCGGCCGCCCCGTCGTCCCGGCGTTCACCTCGGGTTCGCCTGCCCGCCAGCCGCGCGTGACAGCCTCCCGGAGGCTGGACACGCGCGGCTGGAGAAAAGGGGCACGGGGACCATGGAGAGCGGACCGGCGATCTTCGCGGGATTGGTGTTCGCCCTGTTCGGGGCGGGTCTGCTGGTGTGGACCACGGCGCGGGTGCGACACGGCCGGCCCGTCGCGCACGGTGTGAGTCCGGTCGCATCGGCGACCGCCGCGGCTGTCGCCGCAGTGATCGCGCTGGCCCTCGGGGCATGGTGCCTCACGCAGGTCTGAGGGGCCGGATCCGGACCCCTGCCGCACCCCCGGCCGGGTAACCGGGAGGTCGCGCTCCGGATATGCGCGCCGGGACCGGAACGCGCACCGGGCGGCAGGAACACGGTTCGTCGGGTTACCGTTCGAGTGGCCGTTGTGGGCTTTTCCCGTTTGACACGGGGGCGGGAGGTACCGTCACACTCCGCAGCGTCACGACCGAACCACAGAACGACCCGACCCGGGACCTCGACCTGGGGAGGCCCAGCGTCGACCGGAAAGAAGAGCGAAGTTGTCCCCGACCAGCGAGACCGCAGACGGCGGCCGCCGACTCGTCATCGTCGAGTCGCCTAACAAGGTGAAGACGATCAAGGGCTATCTCGGTCCTGGCTACGTGGTCGAGGCGAGTGTCGGGCACATTCGCGACCTGCCCAGTGGCGCGGCGGAGGTACCGGAGAAGTACACCGGGGAGGTCCGCCGCCTCGGCGTGGACGTCGACCACGACTTCCAGCCGATCTACGTGGTCAACGCCGACAAGAAGTCCCAGGTCAAGAAGCTCAAGGACCTGCTGAAGGAATCCGACGAGCTCTACCTCGCCACTGACGAGGACCGCGAGGGCGAGGCCATCGCCTGGCACCTGCAGGAAGTCCTCAAGCCGAAGATCCCGGTCAAGCGCATGGTGTTCCACGAGATCACCAAGGACGCCATCCGCGCCGCCGTCGCCAACCCGCGCGAGCTCAACCAGAAGCTCGTCGACGCCCAGGAGACGCGCCGCATCGTCGACCGCCTCTACGGCTACGAGGTCTCGCCGGTCCTGTGGAAGAAGGTCATGCCGCGCCTGTCGGCCGGCCGTGTCCAGTCCGTCGCCTCCCGCCTCGTCGTCGAGCGGGAGCGCGCCCGCATGGCGTTCCGCTCCGCCGAGTACTGGGACCTCACCGGCACCTTCGCGACCGGCCGCGCGGGGGACGCCTCCGACCCGTCGTCGCTGGTCGCCCGCCTCCAGACGGTCGACGGACGGCGCATCGCGCAGGGCCGCGACTTCGACTCCCTGGGCCGGCTCAAGAGCGCGGACACCCTCCACCTCGACGAGGCGAACGCCCGCGCGCTCGCCGCCGCTCTCGAGGACACGCGGTTCTCGGTGCGGTCGGTCGAGTCCAAGCCGTACCGCCGCTCCCCGTACGCCCCGTTCCGTACGACGTCGCTGCAGCAGGAGGCCAGCCGCAAGCTCGGCCTCGGCGCGAAGGCGACCATGCAGGTGGCCCAGAAGCTGTACGAGAACGGCTACATCACCTACATGCGTACGGACTCCACGACCCTCAGCGACACCGCGCTCACCGCGGCCCGCGCCCAGGTCACGCAGCTGTACGGCACGGACTACCTGCCGCCGCAGCCGCGCACGTACGCCGGCAAGGTCAGGAACGCGCAGGAGGCGCACGAGGCGATCCGCCCCTCCGGCGACCGTTTCCGCACGCCCGCCGAGACCGGTCTGACCGGCGAGCAGTTCAAGCTGTACGAGCTGATCTGGAAGCGGACCGTCGCCTCCCAGATGAAGGACGCCACCGGGAACAGCGTCACGGTCAAGATCGGCGGCACCTCCGCCGACGGCCGGGACGTCGAGTTCAGCGCGTCCGGCAAGACCATCACCTTCCACGGCTTCCTCAAGGCCTACGTCGAGGGCGCCGACGACCCGAACGCCGAGCTGGACGACCGCGAGCGCCGTCTGCCGCAGGTCGCCGAGGGCGACGCGCTGACGGCCGAGGAGATCGCGGTCGACGGCCACGCCACCAAGCCCCCGGCCCGCTACACCGAGGCGTCGCTGATCAAGGAGCTGGAAGACCGCGAGATCGGCCGCCCGTCGACGTACGCGTCGATCATCGGCACCATCCTGGACCGCGGCTACGTCTTCAAGAAGGGCACGGCGCTCGTCCCGTCCTTCCTCTCCTTCGCCGTCGTCAACCTCCTGGAGAAGCACTTCGGGCGGCTCGTCGACTACGACTTCACCGCGAAGATGGAGGACGACCTCGACGCCATCGCCCGCGGCGAGGCCCAGTCGGTGCCGTGGCTGCGGCGCTTCTACTTCGGCGAGGGCGACGAACCGGGCCCCGCCCCCGGCAACGGCGGCGCGGCCGACGCGGGCAACGGCGACGGGGACCACCTCGGCGGCCTCAAGGAACTCGTGACCGACCTCGGCGCGATCGACGCCCGAGAGGTGTCCTCCTTCCCCGTCGGCAACGACATCGTGCTGCGCGTCGGCCGCTACGGCCCGTACGTCGAGCGCGGCGAGAAGGACTCCGACAACCACCAGCGCGCCGACGTCCCCGAGGACCTGGCGCCGGACGAGCTGTCCGTGGAGCTGGCGGAGGAACTGCTCGCCAAGCCGAGCGGCGACTTCGAACTGGGCACCGACCCGGCCACCGGGCACACCATCGTCGCCAAGGACGGGCGCTACGGCCCGTACGTCACCGAGGTGCTCCCCGAGGGCACCCCGAAGACCGGCAAGAACGCCGTGAAGCCGCGTACCGCGTCGCTGTTCAAGTCGATGTCGCTGGACACGGTGACCCTGGACGACGCCCTGCGGCTGATGTCGCTGCCGCGGGTCGTCGGCGCCGACGCGGAGGGCGTCGAGATCACCGCGCAGAACGGCCGCTACGGCCCGTACCTGAAGAAGGGCACGGACTCGCGGTCCCTGCAGACCGAGGAGCAGCTCTTCGGGATCACGCTGGAGGAGGCGCTGGCGATCTACGCCCAGCCCAAGCAGCGTGGCCGGGCCGCGGCCAAGCCGCCGCTGAAGGAGCTGGGCACCGACCCGGTCAGCGAGAAGCCCGTCGTGGTCAAGGACGGCCGCTTCGGCCCGTACGTCACCGACGGCGAGACCAACGCGACCCTGCGCTCCGGCGACAGCGTCGAGGAGATCACGCCCGAGCGCGGCTACGAGCTGCTCGCCGAGAAGCGCGCCAAGGGGCCTGCCAAGAAGACGGCGAAGAAGACCGCCAAGAAGGCGACCGCGAAGAAGACGGCCGCCAAGAAGGCACCGGCCAAGAAGACGGCGGCGACCAAGAAGACGGCCGCGGCGAAGACGACGACGGCCGCCAAGAAGACCGCCGCGAAGAGCACGGCGAAGAAGACGACCGCCGGAACGGCCGCCAAGAAGGCGACCGCGTCGGAGGACTGAGCCCCGGTCGGAGCCGGCGCACGGACGGCCCGGAGACGGCTCGGAGACGGCCGGGACCGCCCATCGCTCTTCGCGAACCGTGCACGCTCTTCGCAAAACGAACGCCCCGGCATCATTTCGGTGTCGGGGCGTGCGTACGTTCGGCCGGGCGCGCCGGACTGTCGGTGGCGACCTATAGGCTGAACGCATGACGCGAGCCGAGCAGCCAACGGCCCCTCACCCCGCCCCCGACGACGCCCTGGTCGCGGACTCCCGCGAGCGCGCCGTCCGCGCCCTGCTGCGCCGCCCGCAGCTGAGGCGGTTGTGGAGTGCACAGCTGGTGGGGGGTGTCGGCGACATCCTCGCCCTCCTGGTGCTGGTGCTCCTCGCCGTCCAGGCCGCCATCGGCGCGGGCTCGTTCGGCGGGGGCTACCGGGGCGTGGCGTTCGCAGTGGCGACCGTCTTCGGCGCCCGCATCCTCGCGACACTGCTCTTCGGTGCCGTGCTGCTCGGGCCGCTCACGTCGCTCACCTCCCAGGACGGTCCGCTCGACCGGCGCTGGACCATGGTCGGTGCCGACGGGCTGCGCGCCGCACTGCTGATCGTCGCGCCGCTGTGGATCGACTGGATGCCGGGCGACGCGCTCGCCGTGCTCCTGGTGACCGCCTTCGTCACCGGCGTCGCCGAGCGCTTCTGGACGGTGTGCCGGGAGAGCGCGGCGCCCGCGCTGCTGCCCGCGCCGCCCCCGGAGGGCGCGACGGTACGGCCGCTGCCCGACCACATGGACGCGCTGCGCCGCCTGTCGCTGCGCACGACCTTCGTGGCCGTCCCGCTCGCCGGCGCCGCCCTGGTCGTCGCGGGGCTGGTGAACAACCTGCTGGGCACCGGCGTCGACTGGTTCGCCGAGCACCAGGCGGCGCTCGGTTCGTACGTCGCGGCCGGACTCTTCGCGGCGTCCCTCTCCGTGGTGGCCCTCCTGGAGCTGCCCGGGGTCCGCACTCCGCGCGCGCGGTCGCCGCTGGAGGGCCTGCGGCGCCCCAAGAGCGGCACCGGCGTCGACAAGGGCCGCACCGGAGCGCTCCCGCTGCTGGTGTTCGCCTGCGCCGCGGTCGCCGCGGTGATCTCCGCCGCGGTCGCCGTGGCGGTGCTGCACGCCAAGGACCTGGGCGGCGGACCCGTGCTGTACGGGCTGACGGTGGGCGCGCTGACCGGCGGCGTCGTCGTCGGCATCCGCACCGCCCCCGCCCTGCTGCCGTCCCTGTCCCGCCGGCGCCTGCTCGCCCTGGCGACCGCGTTCGTCGGCGTCGCCCTGCTGGCCGCCGGACTCGTACCGGACGACACCACCGTGCTGCTGCTCCTCGCGCTGGCCGGCGTCGGCGCCGGGGTGGCCGCGAACACCGGGCACGCGCTGCTCGACCAGGAGACCGAGGACCACCGCCGCGCCCGCACGACCGAGCACCTGCACGCGGTCGTCCGGGTCTACGTGGCGCTCGGCGCGGTCGTCGCGCCCGTGGTCGCCGCCGCGATCGGACCGCACCGCCTGGAGAACGGGAAGTTCGTCTTCGCCCACGGCGGCGCCGCCTTCCTGCTCATGCTGCTCGGCGCGCTGCTGCTGCCGCTGGCCGCGCTGGTCCTCGCCAAGGTCGACGACCGCTCCGGCGTGCCGCTGCGGCACGACCTGCGGGACGCGATCCTCGGGGGCGACGACCCGGAGCCGATCCCCGCGACGAACGGTTTCTTCATCGCCCTGGAGGGCGGCGACGGCGCCGGCAAGTCCACCCAGGCCGAGGCACTCGCCGAGTGGATCCGCGGCAAGGGACACGAGGTCGTGCTCACCCGTGAGCCGGGGGCGACGCCGGTCGGCAAGCGGCTGCGCTCGATCCTGCTGGACGTCTCCAGCGCCGGTCTGTCGCACCGCGCGGAGGCACTGCTGTACGCCGCCGACCGCGCGGAGCACGTCGACACCGTCGTCCGGCCCGCCCTGGAGCGCGGCGCGGTGGTCGTCTCGGACCGGTACATCGACTCCTCGGTGGCCTATCAGGGCGCCGGCCGCGACCTGTCGCCCACCGAGATCGCCCGCATCAACCGCTGGGCCACCAACGGGCTCGTACCGCACCTGACCGTCCTGCTGGACGTCGCGCCGGAGACGGCCCGCGAGCGGTTCACCGAGGCTCCCGACCGGCTGGAGTCGGAGCCCGCCGAGTTCCACGCGCGCGTGCGCTCCGGTTTCCTCACCCTGGCCGCCGCCGACCCCGGGCGCTACCTCGTGGTGGACGCGGGCCAGGAGCCCGAGGCCGTCACCACCGTCGTACGCCGCCGGCTCGACCAGGTGCTGCCGCTGTCCGAGGCCGAGATCAAGGCCCAGGAGGAGGCGCGCCGCAAGGCCGAGGAGGAGGCCCGGCGCAAGGCCGAGGAAGAGGCCGCGCGCAAGGCGGAGGAAGAGCGCCTGGAGCGCGAGCGCCTCGAGGAGGAGGCGCGGGTGCGCGCCGAGGAGGAGGAGCGCAAGCGGCGCGAGCTGGAGGAGGCTCAGCGGCGCGAGGCCGAGCGGCAGGCGGAGGAGGCCCGGCTGCGGGCCGAGGAGGCGCGCCGCAAGGCAGAGGAGGAGCGGGCCCGGCTGCTCGCCGAGGAGAAGGCGCGCGCCGAGGAGGAGGCCCGGCTGCGGGCCGAGGAGGACCGGCGCCGCAAGCAGGCCGAGGAGGAGGAGCGGCTGCGAGCCGAGGCCGAGGCCCGGCGCCTGGAGAAGCAGCGCAAGGCCGAGGAGGCCCTGCTGCGGGCCGAGGAGGCACGCCGGGCGGCGGAGCACGCGGCCGCGGCGGCCGCCGCGGGCCCGAAGACGTCGGCCCCGTCCGCCGCCGACGCACCCCGGCCGAAGCCGTCCGCGGCCCCGCCCTCGGACGCGGTGACCGTGCCGACGCCGGTCGTGACCCCGACGAACGCCTCCGGCGGTCCCGTGGAGGACACGGCGATCCTGCGCCCGGTGCGCGACACGCCCGACGCGGACACCACCGACCCGCGCGACGCCGACGCACAGGATGCCGACACGCGCGGCAGCGAGTCGCGGGACGGCCGCGGCGACGACGCGCGGACGTCCGGAGCCCAGCAGTCCGGAGAGTCCGGAGGGGCCGGAACCCAGGAGTCCGGAGCGTCCGGTTCGCGGGGGACGGAGTCCGAGTCCGAGGTGACGGCCGAGCTGCCCGTGCCGCCGGCGCCGGCCGGTGCGGCGGACGAGACCGCGGTGCTGCCGGCGGTGGAGCCGCGGGACGTCGAGGAGACGGCGGTGCTGCCGCCCGTGGTGCCGGGAGCCGCCGACGAAACGGCCGTGCTGCCGCCCGTACGCGGGGACGACCCCGCCGACCGGGTCCCGCCGGGCTACTTCCGCGAGGAGGACCCGGCCACCGGCGCAGGCCACGCCGACGAGCCCCGGGACCGCACCCGCGAGCTGCCGCAGATCGACCCCGACCAGGCGCCGCCCCGCAGGCGCCGCCCGGACTGGGCCGAGGAGACCCCGCTGGACGACCTGCCGACGCTGGCGGACGAACTGCTCGGACCGCGGGACGAGGACGACGACGAGGGCGGCCGCCGGGGCAGGGGCCGGGGACGGCGCTGAGCATCCGGCCCGCGGGACCCCGGGTCCCGCGGGCCGGCCCGCGTTGTCGGTGCCGACCCGCACAATGGAGGGCGCGGCGCGGACCTGCGTCGCGCGGTGCGACAGGCCGGTGTGACGGCCCGGAGCGACGGGCCGGTACGACGGCTCGGCGTGGCGGGGCGGTACGAGGGGCCGGTGTGACGGAAGGACGGCGTGACCCATGACCGTGTGGGACGACCTCGTCGGGCAGGAGAAGGCGAGCGAGCCGCTCGCCGCAGCGGCCCGGGACGCCGACGCCTTCGTCACCGCCGCCGCGGCCGACGGCCCGCTGCCGCAGGCGACGAGCATGACGCACGCCTGGCTGTTCACCGGCCCGCCCGGCTCGGGCGTGACGCAGACGGCCCGGGCCTTCGCCGCCGCGCTGCAGTGCGTGAGCCCCGACCGCGCCCTCGGCGGCGTCCCCGGCTGCGGCTTCTGCGACGGCTGCCACACGGCGCTGATCGGGACCCACGCGGACGTCAGCACGGTGGTCGCCGTGGGCGCGGAGATCAGGGCCCAGGACATGCGGGACACCGTCCGCAAGTCGTTCACCTCACCGGCGAACGGCCGCTGGCAGATCATCCTCGTCGAGGAGGCCGAGCGGTTGAACGAGAAGTCGGCCAACGCGGTTCTGAAGGCCGTGGAGGAGCCTGCCCCGCGCACGGTCTGGCTGCTCTGCGCGCCCTCCGTGGAGGACGTCCTGCCCACGATCCGCTCCCGCTGCCGCCACCTGAACCTGCGCACCCCGTCGGTCGGGGCCGTCGCCGACATGCTGGTCCGGCGCGAGGGCGTCGAGCCGGACGTGGCCGCGGCGGCGGCGAGCGCCACGCAGGGCCACGTGGACCGGGCCCGCCGCCTGGCCACGGACCCGGCGGCCCGGGCCCGCCGGGCGGCCGTGCTGAAGCTGCCGCTGCGGGTCGAGGACGTCGGCGGTGCTCTCAAGGCGGCCCAGGAGCTGGTCGACGCCGCGGCGGAGGACGCCAAGCAGCTCGCCGAGGAGATGGACACCAGGGAGACCGAGGAGCTGAAGGCGGCGCTGGGCGCGGCCCAGGGCGGCCGGCTCCCGCGCGGCACGGCAGGCGTGATCAAGGACCTGGAGGCCGACCAGAAGCGCCGCAGGGCGCGCACCCAGCGCAACAGCCTCGACCTCGCCCTGAGCGACCTCACCGCCTTCTACCGCGACGTCCTCGCCTACCAGCTCGGCTCCCGCGTGGCGATCGCCAACGCCGACGCCGAGGACGCCGTGGAGCGGCTCGCGCGCGGCGGCTCGCCCGAGTCCACGCTCCGCCGCATCGAGGCGATCGCCGCCTGCGGAGAGGCCCTGGACCGCAACGTGCCGCCGCTGCTGGCGGTGGAGGCGATGACGATGGCGCTCAGATCGGGCTGAGCCGCGCGCGGGAGCCGGGTGTCCGCTTGACGCCGTAACACGAATGAGCCAACGGTGCCACGCACCGCAACAGTGTTGTCGCGGAGAGTTACGCTCGGTGAATGCACACAAGGCGCACTCACCGCAGGACCCGCATCGGCGGCACCCGTGTCCGAGCCACCCTCGTCGCCGCCGCGCTGCTCGCCACCGCGTGCTCGGCCTCGGGCGCGTCGACGTCCGCCGGTTCCCAGGCGGAGGCGGCCGGCTCCACCGAGGCGGCGACGGCGTCCCTGGCCCCGCTGCCCAAGGCGACGCCCGCCGAGCTGTCGCCGTACTACGAGCAGAAGCTCGGCTGGCGCGACTGCGGGGTCCCCGGCTTCCAGTGCGCCACCATGAAGGCCCCCCTCGACTACGCGAAGCCCGCCGACGGCGACGTCCGGCTCGCGGTGGCCCGCAAGAAGGCCACCGGCCCCGGCAAACGCCTCGGCTCGCTCCTGGTCAATCCGGGAGGGCCGGGCGGCTCGGCGATCGGCTACCTCCAGCAGTACGCCGGCATCGGCTACCCGGAGAAGGTCCGCGCCCAGTACGACATGGTGGCCGTCGACCCCCGGGGCGTGGCCCGCAGCGAGCCGGTCGAGTGCCTCGACGGCCGTGAGATGGACGCGTTCACGCGGACGGACGCCACCCCGGACGACGAGCGCGAGACGGACGAGCTGGTCGACGCCTACAAGGACTTCGCCGAGGGCTGCGGCAAGGACGCGCCGAAGCTGCTGCGCCACGTCTCGACGGTCGAGGCGGCCCGCGACATGGACGTCCTCCGCGCGGTGCTCGGCGACGAGAAGCTGAACTACGTCGGAGCCTCGTACGGCACCTTCCTGGGCGCGACCTACGCCGGTCTCTTCCCGGAGCGGGCCGGCCGCCTGGTCCTGGACGGTGCGATGGACCCGTCCCTGCCCGCGCGCCGCCTGAACCTGGAGCAGACGCAGGGCTTCGAGACGGCGTTCCAGTCCTTCGCCAAGGACTGCGCGGGGCGGTCCGACTGCCCCCTCGGCGGCAAGGGCACCACCCCCGACCAGGCGGGCAGGAACCTCACCTCCTTCTTCGACGACCTGGACGCCAAGCCGCTGCCCGCCGGCGACGCGGACGGCCGCAGGCTCACCGAGTCCCTGGCCACCACCGGCGTGATCGCGGCCATGTACGACGAGGCCGCCTGGCAGCAGCTGCGCGAGGCGCTGACCTCGGCGATGAAGAAGAAGGACGGCGCCGGCCTGCTGGTCCTCTCCGACAGCTACTACGAGCGCGAGGCGGACGGCAGCTACAGCAACCTGATGTTCGCCAACGCCGCCGTGAACTGCCTCGACCTCCCCGCCGCCTTCTCCTCACCGGACCAGGTCCGAGAGGCCCTCCCGGAGTTCGAGAAGGCCTCCCCGGTCTTCGGCGAGGGCCTCGCCTGGGCCTCGCTGAACTGCACGTACTGGCCGGTTCAGCCCACGGGGGAGCCGCACCGCATCAAGGCCGCCGGCGCCACCCCGATCGTCGTGGTCGGCACCACCCGCGACCCGGCCACGCCCTACCGCTGGGCCGAGGCCCTGGCCGACCAGCTCTCCTCCGGCCGCCTCCTCACCTACGAGGGCGACGGCCACACCGCCTACGGCCGCGGCAGCACCTGCATCGACTCGGCCATCGACACCTACCTCCTGACCGGCACGGCCCCGAAGGACGGCAAGCGCTGCTCGTAGCCCCCACCCGCCCCACCAGCCCCGCCCCGGGACGCTCCGGGGCGGGTACGAAGCACCCCGGGAAACTGTGTAGACTTACCGACGTTGCTGATCGCACCATAGGTGCACAGCGCGCCGCCTTAGCTCAGATGGCCAGAGCAACGCACTCGTAATGCGTAGGTCTCGGGTTCGAATCCCGAAGGCGGCTCTCTAGTGAAACCCAGGTCGGGTATCTGACCTGGGTTTTTTCTTTTAGTGGTCTCTGAGATACCGGGGGTACTGGCGGGTCGGGCACTGTCCGTCGTCGCGTGGTGGCACGTGTGGCCAGGGAGCCGGTCGAGGAACCCCCGTTCGTGCCTCGGTCGGGTCGATACCATTGCGGCTCCGGCGAGTTGGGGGGTTCTGGGTGGAGCCGTTGGTGAGTGTGGCGCTCTCGGCTGTCGGCACCGTTGCCTCGGGGGCGCTGTCCGGAGCGGGTGGCGAGGTGGGCAGGCGGGCCTCCGAGCGGTTGCACGGGCTGCTGGGTCGGGGACGCGCCGCGGGCGGGGGAGCGGGCGCCGGTTCCGGAGGCGGTGAGGAGCGGCCCACTCTGCCCGTCACCGAGCAGGAGCAGAGAGCGGCCGCGTTACGGCTGGTGGAAGTCGCCCGTCGGTCCCCGGAGGCCGCTCGTGAGGTTGCCGAGTGGGTCCGGGAGGCCTCCTGGCTGGCGCCGCGTGCCGTGCCCGCTGTCGCCGACGGTGCCTCGCGTCCGCAGATGCTGCCGCCGACGACCTCGGCCTTCACGGACCGCGAGGACGTGACCGCGTGGATCACTGCCCTGCTGGAGGGCGCCGGCCCCGTGCCGGGGGCGCCGGTGATCGCCGCCCTCACCGGGCCGGGCGGCATCGGGAAGACGGCCGTGGCCGTTCAGTGCGCGTACGCGCTGCGGGAGCGGTTTCCCGACGGGATCCTGTTCGTGGAACTGGCCGGCGCGTCGGCCGGCACGGCTCTCCCGCCCTCCGACGTGCTGGCGCGGTTCCTGGAGCGGCTCGGCGTGCCGCCCGCCATGGTGCCGGGCGACGAGGCGCGGCAGCGTGACCTGTTCCGCGACTGCACGGCCGACCGGCGCATGATGGTCGTCCTGGACAACGCCCATTCCGACGCCCAGGTCGTTCCGCTGCTCCCGGCTTCGTCCGGGTGCCTCGTCCTGGTGACGAGCCGGCACCGGCTGGGCCGCCTCGTGGCCGAGCACGGGGCCCGCCCGCGTGTCCTCGGGCCGTTGTCCACCGCGGATTCCGTGCTCCTGTTGCGGCGGGTCGCGGGGAACGAGCGGGCCGCCGCTCCGGACGCGGTCGTCGAGGCCGTGGCGGAGGCGGCCGGCGGGGTGCCTCTCGCGTTGTGCACCACGGGGGCCGGGCTGGCGGTCCGCGAGCATCTGGCCTGGGAGCGGGTGGCGCGGCAGTTGTCCGAACGGGAACAGAGTGCCGATGACGCGGGGGGTTCCGTGGATCCCGTCCGGCAGGCGCAGGATGCCGCTTACCGTGAACTGGCTCCGGAGTGTGCCGCTTTCTACCGGGCGCTCGCGGTGTGGGCCTGGCCCACCGTGACCGTCATGTGCGCCGCTCGCGCCGCCGACGTGGAGGAGGAGCGGGCCCGGGCGCTGCTGGAGGAACTGGCCCGGGTGCATCTGCTGGAAGAGGTCGGTGAGGAGCGCTACCGCTTCCACGATCTGGCGCGGGCGCACGCACGGGAACGCGCGGTGGAGGAGGACGGCCACGGCCGGATGGCCGCCGGGGTCCGCCGGGTCGCGGTCGCGTATGTGCGGTGGGCGGCGGAGGCGGACCTGCGGGTCATGCCGTTGCGCTGGCGGCTCGGCCCCGCCTATCGGGCGCTCGTTCTGCCGGAGGACCGCGAACCGGCGGACGGCAGGCGCGCGCTGGCGGCGCTCCGTCGTGAGCGGGAGAACCTCGCGGCGGTCGTCCGGGCCGCCGATCACCACGGCTTCGACGACCTCGTGTGGCAGTTGTGCGAGGCGATGTGGGGTCTGCATCTGCTGCTCGGCTTCCATGCCCAGTGGATCGACACGCACCTGCTCGGAGTCGGGGCCGCCCGGCGCTGCGCGGAGGAGTTCGGCGACCGGCGTGCGGTGGGCCGGATGCTGGTGCAGCTCGCCTTCGGCCAGATGGGAGCCGGGCGGGCGGACGACGCCGAGCGCGCCCTGGCCGAGGCCGTGGCCGCGGAGCAGGCGTGCGGCCACCGGCGCGGGCAGGCGAGCGCGGTCGAGGCTCTGGGGCTGCTGCGTCTCAAGCGGTGGAAGTACGCGGAGGCCCAGGGGTGCTTCGAGGAGGCGCGGGAGATCCTGCGGGGTGTTCGCGAGGGAGAGGACGGGTGGGAGGACCTGCCCCGTGCCACGGCCCTGCTGGAGCATCACATCGGGCGTGCCGAGGCGAAGCAGCGGCACTTCGCGGAGGCTCTCGCTCGGCTGAACGACGCCCTGGCGCGGTTCCGCCGGCTGCCCGGCGGTGGCGACGCCTACAACGAGGGCCGGGTCTACATGAGCCTGGGTGACGTGCACCTGGAAGCGGGGGACACGGACCTCGCGCTGGTGTGCCTGGACAAGGCCGTCATGGCGATGGAGACGGCGGGCGCGGGGCTGCAGCTCGCCGACGCCTTCGAGTCGAGGGCCCGGTGCCACCGGCTCTCGGGCCGTCCGGCGCAGGCGGCGGAGGACCTTCGCGCCGCCGCTCTGCGCTACGAGGAGAACGGGGACCGGATCGGTGCCGAGCGGCTCCGGGCGGAACTTGCCCAATCGGAGGCGTGAGACCCGGCCGACGGTGGGGCCGGCGGGGGCTGCGGGAGCGGTTCGACGGTGACGTGATGTGCCGCGGTGCCGGTGCGTACGGTGATCACGGGCAGGGCGGCGTCCAGGGTGTGCCCGTCCGTGAGCCAGGCGTGCAGCGCGGAGGCGTAGACGGCGGGGTCGCACAGGTCGGGGCGCCCGTCGGGGTCCGTGGCGGCGGACAGCCGGACGAGGTCTCCCTCCCGGGTGCGTACGACGCAGCGGTCCGGGCCGTCGACATAGGCGACCAGCCCGCAGTACGGATAGCGGTCGAGTGCCTCCGACGCCCACGCGGCCGGCGGGCCGAGCCGTGCGTCGTCCTCGGCGGCGCGCCGTACGACGACATCGGCGACGCTCAGCCGGCCGGTCTCCCGCGTCTCCTCGTCGGCCGCGCTGTGCGCGGTGTACGCGGTGCCGGCCGGTGCCGCCGGGTCCCGCGCCGGGTCGGGGTCGGGGGCGTCGCCGACGACGGCGTACCTGGTGACGGCGAGTTCCGGCGGGTCCGCACTGAGCTGCCGTACGAGGACGCGGATCGGCGCGGTGACGCGGGTGGGCGTGTACGGCGGCAGCGGCAGCGGGTCGAGCAGCGCGGGGTGCGCTTCGGGCTCGGGTATGCCCATGAGGTCGTAGAACAGGCGGCGCAGCAGTACGGCCGACTCTCCCGGTGACGAACTGGTCTGCTCCGCGAGCGCCTTGTAGCGGTCGGGGTGGTGCGCGTCGATCGCCCGGTCGATCTGCGCGCGGAGGCTGCCGCGGCGGAGGAGGCGGGGAGCCGTACGGCCGAGGGCGGCCACCGGGGAGCGCGGGTCCAAGTCCTCCTGCGGGAAGGCTCCGAGGACGACGGGGATGCCTATGGACGCCGCGTAATAGGTGACGCTGGAGTGGTCCCCGAGGACGCAGTCGGCGGCGATCAGGGCCTGTCTCCACCCGTCGAGCGGCGGGATCGCCTCAAGGCCGGCCCGCCGGGCGCTGTCCAGCCACGCCTGGACCTGGCCGGGACCGTGGCCGTACCAGATGTTCGGGTGCAGCACGGCGGCTGTCCGGTACTCGTCGGCCGGCAGCTCCGCCGCCAGTCGCGACAGCAGCCAGGGGAGCAGATCGGCCGCACCCGGCTCGTCCGCTCCTCCGGCCGGGTCGCCGCCGAACAGGGAACGGGACGCCCAGGTCGAGCTGACGACGATCAGCCGCTGGCCGGGTCCCACGCCCAAGGCGCGGCGGAAGCGGTCGCGTTGCGGGAGAGCGGCGAGAATACGGTCGTAGCAGGGGTCCCCGGCGAGTACCGCGGTGGGCGCCGCCTCGGGGCAGGCCGAGCGGAGCCTGTCCAGCTGTTCGGGGTGGGACAGCACCGTGGCGGTCGCGAGCGGACGCCCGTCCTCCAGCAACCAGTCCGGCGCAAGGCCGAACACCGGTGGTGGTTCGGTGGTTCGGTGGTTCGGTGGTTCGGTGGTTCGGTGGTTCGGTGGTTCGGTGGTTCGGTGTAGCCAGCCTCTTATTGTATCCCGTTCCGTGGGACAGAACGGTCAATTTGCCCCGCAGTGAACCGAGTTCGCCGCCATAGCTCGCCGACACCACCAGGTCGAAATCCGTGTCCTTGGCCTGTTCCCAAGGGAGGACGGGCAGGCCCGCCCGGGCCAGCAACTCGGGTACTCCGGCAAGGAACGGGGAGGATCCCGTGCAGGTGGCGAACATCTGCACACGGACGTCGCTGTGGAACAGCGGGAGTACGTCCAGCAGGCGGGTCGCGGACGTCACGTTGTGGACGACGAGGAGGACGCGCCGGCAGCCCGTACGCGTGATCCACCGGTCCGCGTCCTCGCCCACCGGTACGCGCAACCGCGCCGTCCCGCCTGCCACTCCGGTCCGCCCCCTGACGTGATCGAGATCGAATCCGCTGATCCGGCTGCCCCACCGGATGCTATCGGGGCGCACACTGCGGAACCCGGGCGGCGGGACTGCCGCCGCGTCGCGATCCCTGCCTCCTCACGGCTCGACGGTGCTGAGGAAGATCCCCCACTCGCTCCGGGTGAGGTCGGCGGCCTCGGCGCAGATGCTCTCGGCCTCCGCGTGCAGGGGTGGGGGAGGCTGCGGTGCCTCGCTGAGGCCGTAGCAGGGGATCGGGTGGCGCAGCCGGGCCAAGCCGTCCTGCACGGCACCGGCGGTGGTGAGCACCGCGCCGTAGAGCAGGTCGGCGTTCTCCGGGTCCTTCTGCCGCAGCCGTCGCTCCGTGTCGGCGGCGACCTTCCCTGCCGCGGTGAGCGCCGCCCCGCAGTCCGCGTCGTCCAGCGGGGCGTCCGTCGTGCACGTGTCGAGGGCCGCGCCCGGGTGGGCCTTGCTCGCGGCCCGGAAGGCGGCCTGGATGTCGCGCGCCAGGGGTGACGTCGTCGGCGGCTCGGAGGAGGCCGGGGCGGAGGGCGGCGCCGGGGACGACGGCCGGGACGCGGGGGAAGACGCCGAGGGAGAGGCCGACGGCGCGCTGGGTTCCGCCGGGGCGCCTCCGCAGGCGGAGAGCAGTGCCACGGCGGCCACGGCCGGCAGCAGGAGGAGGGGCCCGTAGGTCCTGCCTGGTCCTGAGAACATGCCGGGAGCGTAGGGGCGGGGCGTGGGGAGGGGTCCCGTGTCCGGGAAGGGACCGTGTCCGGGAGGGGCCCGCGTCCGGGAGGGGTCCCGGGCGAGACCGTGGACACTGGTGAACGGCCCCGCCCGCGCAGGGAAGCCCCGCCGACCGAGGAGACCAGCGATGCCCCTCTCCGCCAGCCTCGCGCGTGGTGTCGCACCCACCACACCCGGCGTCCTGCACGCCCGCACGGTCACCGGAGAGCTGAGCGCGCCGCCCCGCCAGGGGCTGACGGTCCGCTTCGGGCGGGGCGAGAAACCGGACGTGGACCTGGGGGTCGGCGTGGACGACCTGCGGGTCAGCCGCCGGCACGGGGAGCTGACGTACCGCGCGGGGCAGTGGTGGCTGCGCAACACCGGGCAGCAGCTGGTCCGACTGCCCCGCGGCCGGATGATGCACCTCAGCAGCGAGCCGGTCCCCCTCACCACCGGGTACACGCCGCTGTTCGTGAAGGGCTCCGGCTACCGCGAGCACCTGGTCGAGCTGTACGTGGCCGGCCACGACGACCAGGGCCCGGTGTCGCGACGGCGCGCCGAGACCGCGCGCCCGCAGACCTGGGCGCTCGACGACGACGAACGGCTGCTGCTGGTCGTGCTCGGCCAGCGCTACCTGCTGTACGAGGAGGACCCGCGTCCCCTGACGTACGCCGCGGCCGCCAAGCAGTTCGCCTACCTGCGCCCGGACGCGGGCTGGAACGAGCGCAAGATCGAGTACCGGATCGAGGCGGTACGCCGTCGCCTGCACCGCACCGGCTTCCGGTACCCGCTGATCCACGACACGTCGCAGGGCCGTCCCGGCGACAACAGCCTGCTGCACAACCTGATCAAAGGGCTGGTGGAGTCGACGACGCTCGTACCGCCGGACCTGGACCTGATGGAGGACGACGCGGTCTGGCCGGACTCGGCCGGCTGAGAGCACGTCAACGGCAGTTCCGCGTTCCGTCGTTGCGGCGGCTGCACGTGACCGTCACACCGCGGGCGGTCGGGTCACCGCGCGCGGAGGCTCGCGGCGGCGGCGGTCGCGAGGTCGGTAGCCATGGTGCAGAGCTGGTCCACGGGCCGCCCGCCGGTGACGTCCAGGCGCACCATCTCGGCGGCGGTCTCGCCGTCCTGGCCGCTGTACCGGCGGTACTCGACGAACGCCGAACAGGTGTCGGCGTCGTCCGGTCCGACGACGGTGCGGTATCCGCTCAGCGTGCGGCTGGTGGCGCCGCCCACCGCGGACCTGGGCTGATCGCGGAAGAAGGCGATCGTCGCGTTCAGTTCGTCGACGTCGCTGGACCACTTGCAGCGCCACTTCGCGACGCCGACCTCCGGCACGTCGACCTTGAGGCCGGGCACGGCGGACAGCGCCTTGGCGTCGAGGAGCGCGCAGGCGTCCGCCCAGGCCAGCGAGGTGCGCGGATAGGCGGGCGAACGACGCGGGACCGGGCCCCGGTCGAGGACCTGGGCCGCGCTCGCGGCGGCCTTGTCGGCGACCGTGCACAGGGTCGTGCTTCCGCCGACCACGGAGCCCTTGCCCATGTTGACGCGGACCTCGACCCGGGCGGTGTCGCCGCCGGAGGTGAGCAGCCGCTTGCACTCGTCGCCGTCGGCCTGCTCCTCCCGGATGCCGATCCTCCCGACGGTGCGGACGGGCCTCGAACCTTCGGGCGGCGAGCCGTCGAGGAGCCGGATCGAGGTGTCGATGCGGGTCTCGTCGTCGACGCCCACGAGCACGTCGCAGCGGTCGAAGTTCCCGTAGTCCACGTCCACGCGCACGTCCCCGGCGCCGAACTGGCCGAGCGCGGCGGGGTCGGCCAGCGCGCACACGTCGGCCGTGCGCGGGTCGCCGACCAGGGCCCCGGTACCGCCGTTCGCGGTGGCGCCCGTCGTACGGTCCCGAGCGGCCCGGGAAGGGGAGGACGCGGCCGTCCCGTCGCCCCCGTGGTCCTGGACGGCGACCAGCCCCAGGGCCACCACGGTGCTGACGGCGAGGGCGGCGGCGAGCAGCGGCCGGCGCCGCAGCCCGCGCCCGGTGACGGTACCGGCCGTGCCGGGGGAGGGGGAGGAGGGCTCCGGTCCGGCTCCGGCGACGTCCGCCAGGAGCCGCCCGGCCTCGGCGGCGTCGGGGCGCTGCCGGGGGTCGCGGTGCAGCATGGCGGTGAGTACGGGGCGCAGGGGCCCCACGGCGGCGTCCAGTTCGACGACGCCCTGTTCGGCCTTCCAGTGCCGCAGGCGGTCGGTCTCCGCGCCGCCGTCCGCCGTCCCCGCGGGGCCCGCGTCCTCGCCGGGCGGGCCGCCGCGCGGCGGCACACCGGCGACCAGGGCGTGGACGGTGGCTGCCAGGCAGAACACGTCCGAGGCCGGCCGGGGAACATTGCCCCTGGCCAGCTCGGGGGCCGCGTAGTCGGGGGTGAAGCTGGACGGGCCGTTGACCGTGATGGTCTCGATGCCGCCGACCCGGTAGGCGGCACCGAAGTCGAGTAACTTCGCGGTCCCGTGCCGGGTGAGGCCGACGTTGGCCGGCTTGACGTCGCAGTGGACGATGCCGTCCTCGTGCAGGGCGGCCAGCGCATCGGCGAGCTGGGCGCCGATGCGGGCCGCTCGCGCGGGAGACACCGGGGGGCTGCGGTCCAGGCCGCCGCCGGGCACGTACTCCATGACGAACCAGAACGTCGGCTCTCCGGGACCGGAGCGCGCTCCGGTCCCGCCGCGTGTCCCGTTCCCTGTTCCGCCCTGTGTTCCGTCCCGTGCTCCGTCCCCGTCCGGCGGTGCGGACACGACGTCGAACAGGGTCACGACGTGGGGATGGCCGCGGAACTTGGCCATCGCGCGCGGTTCGCCCAGCAGCCGGCGTACGGCGGTCTCGCCCGTGCCGTCCGCCCGCTCGGGTTTCAGCGCGACGTCCTGCCCCACCACCGTGTCGTGGGCCAGCCACACGTCGCCGCCGCGCCCCGTGCCGATGACCTGCTTGAGGACATAACGGCCGGCGAACTCGTCCCCGGAACGCACGGATGATCCCCCTCGATCGAGTCCGGACGGCGTACGGCCCAAGTCCGTACGCACGGGTCGAACCTACTGCGTACGGCGGACCGTACACAGGGTCTTCCCGGAGCATTCGCGAGCCGTACTTCCGTGTGCAGGCGGGGAGATGGCGCCGCCGGGACCGGTCCCGGCGGCGGCGCTCCGGGGTTGACGCCAGAGAGTGTGAGTGGTTTATTACTCACATGCCGAGTCCCGGATCGATCCGACCGCAACGACAGCTCTCGACCGCCGACGACCGTCGCAGGACGGTCCTGGAGACGGCCGTCAGCGCCTTCGCGGACCGGGGGTACTTCGGTACCACGACCACGGACGTGGCCAAGCGGGCCGGTATCTCGCAGGCGTACGTCTACCGGCTCTTCCCCGACAAGGAGGCGCTGTTCGTGGCGGTGGTGGAGCACTGCTTCGTCCGGATCCGGGAGAGCCTCCAGGACGGGGTCGCCGAGGCAGCGGGGAGTTCGCCGCAGGACGTGCTGGACGCGATGGGCGGCGCCTACGCCCGGCTCATCTCCGACCGCGACCTGCTGCTGCTCCAACTCCACGCGCAGTGCGCGGCGGCGGCGGAGCCCGCGGTCCGGGAGGTGGTGCGCACCGGCTACGCGCGGCTGGTCGAGTACGTCAGGGGTGTCTCCGGTGCGCCGGAGGCCGACGTCCAGCGCTTTTTCGCGGTGGGCATGCTCTGCCACCTCGTCGTCGCCACCGGCGCCCACGAGGTCGACGCCCCGTGGGCGCGGACCCTGTCCGACGGGATCCGTCACCACTGAGAGGCCGGCGCCGCGCTTCGCGGCCTCTTTTTCGGGCTCAAGAGTGAGTGATCAACCACTCACGTCACGCACCACGCCACCCGCGGCAACTCGTACGACGTCACGACGTCACCCAGGAAAGGAAGCACTCCGATGATCCACCACTGCGTCCGCTTCAGCATCAGGCCCGGTGCCGCACCGCAGGAGCTCGAAGCCGCTCTCGACAGTCTGCGCCACCAGGGCGAGACCATCCCCTCCGTCCGGTCCTACCTCGTCGGCCGCGACCACGGCGGTGCGTACGAGTGGGGCGCGACCTTCCAGATCGACGACCTCGACGGCTACTGGGAGTACCTCGTCCACCCGGCCCACCGGCACACCGACGAGATCGGGCTGCCGCTGGTCGACCGGTTCGTCTCGTTCGACCTCACGGACGACACGGACCCCGAGGTCGGGAGCAGGATCGCCGAACTGCACCGGCGCCGCTACGAGGCCGACCCCGGGCTGACTGAACTGGTCTCCGCCCTCGGCGAGTACGAGGGAAGCGCCGCCCCCGGACCCCACGCGGCCTGATCCGGCGTTGGGGGGTCTGCGTCCCGCGGTCCGTGTCCGCCGGTCCGCGTCCGGCGTTCCGCGTACCGCGTCCGGTGCGCGCGTCGCTGTGCCGATCGGACCGGGGGTGTGGCCGGTCGGCCGACGCGGGCCGTGGACCCGGGTGCCTAACGTCGTCCCGTGCAAGCTGATTCGGTCGGGCGGATAGCGTTCCAGGGATGCGTATGAGTCAGGTCTCCGACGGCACGCGCGCGCCGCGGCCGTCCGTGCGGGTACGGGTACGGGTACGGGTGCGGCGTGCGCTGACCGGTGCGCCCGGGCGGGTGCGGCGCGAGGCGGTGGCCGTATGGGCCGAGGTGCGCGGCGCCGAGCGCCGCACGGTCGTCGTCGAGGCGGCCCTCATGGTCCTCACGGCCGCCTTCGGGCTGACGCCGCTGCTGGTGGCGGTCGAACCGGTGCATCCGGTACTCGCGGTGCTGGAGGCGCTGTGTGCGGCGCTGCTCGTGCCCGCCCGCCGTGTCCGGCCGGTCCTCGCCGTGCTGGGCGCCTCCCTCCTGATGCTGGGGGCCAACGTGTGGACGCTGGCCGCGACACCGCTGATCGTGATGTCCGCGACCCGGCGCATCGCACCGACGCGGCGTGCGTGGCAGGTCGTCGGGGCGGCCTGCGCGGTGATCGGCGTGCTGGGCGTCTTCGTCGTCCCCTACCCGGAGGGGAGCGTCGCGCTCCAGCTGTCCGGCATCGTGATCACCCTGGTGCTGCTCCTGGTGCTCCCCGCGCTGGCCGGGACGCTGCTGGGGCAGCGCAGGCCGCTGGTCAGTCTGCTGCGCGAGCGCAACGCCTACCTGGAACAGGCGCGCACGCTGACCGCCGAGGCGGCCCGGCGGGAGGAACGGAACCGGATCGCGGGCGAGATGCACGACCTGTTGGGCCACCGGCTGAGCCTGATCTCCGTGCACGCCGGGGCACTTGAGATGGCGGCCGCGCGGAAGGCGCCGGACCTCACCGGGCAGAGCGAGCTGCTGCGCACGACCGCCGGTACGGCCATGGAGGAACTGCGGGAGATCCTCGGCGTCCTGCGCCACTCCGACCTCGACGCCCCGGCGGACGACCGGCCCGGGGACGAGCGGGGGACGCGGGAGGACATCGCCGCCCTGGTGACGGAGTCGCGGCGGGCGGGCAGCGCCGTCGAACTGGACTGGTCCGTTCCCGACGCGGAGGACGTCGGGCCGCGGGCCCGGCAGGCCATTCACCGGGTGGTCCGCGAAGGACTGACCAACGTGCTGAAACACGCCTCCGGGGCGCCCACCTGGGTGCAGGTCAGGAGCGCGGGCGGCGGGATCGAGGTGTCCGTCACCAACGCTCCGCCGCCCTCGGCCGGCCCCTCGAAGGGCGGGAGCCACAGCGGACTGGCCGGCTGCCAGGAGCGGATCACGCTGCTCGGCGGCACGTTCGAAGCGGGCGCCCTGGTCAACGGCGGCTTCCGCATGGCCGCCCAACTGCCCGCGCAGGGACACCGGCTCCACGAGGGCCAGGGACACCGGCCTCAGGAGGGCCAGGGGCAGCAGCTCCGGGAGAACACCGTGCCGGGTGCCGCACCCGTCCCGCCCTCCCCGGTCCAGCCTCCCCCGGCCTCGCCCGCCCAGGCCTCCCCGGTCCCGTCCGCCCGCCCCGGGCGCGCGGGCGCCCGCGCGCCGCTGCCGGACGAGATACTCACCTGGCCGCGCGTGCTCGGTTCGGGCTGTGCGGCAGTCGTCGTGGTGCTGCCGACGGTCGGCTTCCTCGTCGGACTGCTGGTGTTCGCGGTTCTAGGATGAGGTGATGATCCGAGTCCTGATCGCCGACGACGAGGCGCTGATGCGCGCGGGGATCCGCCTCATCCTGGAGAACGCCGACGACATCGAGGTGGTCGCCGAGGCGGGCGACGGCAGGGAAGCAGCCGCGGCCTGCCGCACGCAGGAGGTCGACGTCGCCCTGGTCGACGTCCAGATGCCGGTCAGGGACGGTATCGCCGCCGCCGAGGACATCAGCCGTCTCTCGCCCCGCACCTGTGTCGTGATGCTGACGGCCTTCGGACAGGACGCGCACGTGACGCGTGCCCTGCGGGCCGGGGCGAGCGGCTTCCTCCTCAAGGACACCGGCCCCGCCGACCTGATCCGTGCCGTCCAGCTCGCCGCGAAGGGCGAGCCGGTGCTGGCCCCCCGGATCACCCGGCAGCTGCTGGAGCGGCACGTGCGGTCCGGCCGTGAGACCGAGGCCGCCCTGCGCCGGATCGAGGAGCTGACGCCGGCCGAGCGCGACGTCCTGCGGCTGCTCGGCACCGGTCTGTCCAACGTGGACATCGCCGACGCGCTGTACCTGAGCGCCGGCACGGTCAAGGCGCACATCAGCCGCATCCTCACCCGCACCGGCTGCGCCAACCGCGTCCAGGCCGCCGTCCTCGCCCACGACGCCGGGCTGCTCGGCGAGCGCTGACAAGCAAGCAAGCGGGCGGCGACGGTGGATCCCTCCCGCCCGCCGGTCACTTCGCGTCCCCGTAGCACTCCACCACCGCCGTGGTGAACGGGAACCGCACCGGCGTCGGTCCGAACGTCAGCCGTCCGGCCAGCTCGGCCGCCTCCCGGATCGCCGAGACCACGGTGGCTGCCTCCTCCTCGGGACAGTGCACGATCACCTCGTCGTGCTGGAAGAAGACCAGCTCGGCCGCCATGTCCGCGCAGGTCCGCCGCAGTGCCGCGAGCAGCAGCAGGGCCCAGTCGGCGGCGCTGCCCTGGACGACGAAGTTGCGCGCGAACCGGCCCCGCGCACGGGCGTCGGAGGAGGCGTACCCCGGGGTCCACTCCTGGGGGCGGTCCGCGGAGCCGGCGTCGTCGGAGGGGCCGTCCTGCGGCAGCCCGGCCTCCTCGGCGCCGTCGCCCGCCCCGGCCGCCGGCGGGCAGGTCCGCCCGAGCCAGGTCCGCACGAGCCGCCCCTCCTCACCCGCGCGGGCCGCGTCGTCGACGTACGCCACCGCCGCGGGGAAGCGGCGCCGGAGCGCGGCGAGGTTCTTGAGGCCGTCGCCGGAGGTCTGCCCGTACACCGCGCCGAGCACGGCGAGTTTGGCCTGGGCGCGGTCTCCCGAGAAGGCCCGGTCGGACACCGACTGGTAGAGGTCGGTCTCCCGGCCGGCCACCTCCATCAGCCCCGGGTCGCGCGAGATCGCGGCCAGCACGCGCGGCTCCATCTGGTCGGCGTCGGCGACGACCAGCCGCCAGCCCGGGTCGGCGACGACGGCCCGCCGGATCACCTTGGGGATCTGCAGCCCGCCCCCGCCGTTGGTGACCCACCGTCCGGTCACGGTGCCGCCGGCCAGGAACTCGGTGCGGAACCGTCCGTCGCGCACCCAGTCCTGGAGCCAGGACCAGCCGTGGGCGACCCAGATCCGGTACAGCCTCTTGTACTCGATCAGCGGCTCGACGGCCGGATGGTCGACGGACTCCAGCTCCCAGCGCCGGGTGGAGGCGACCTTCACCCCCGCCTGCCCGAACGCCTTGACCACGTCGGCGGGCAGGTCCGGCCTGACCCGGCGGCCGAAGGCCGCGGACACCTCGTCCGCCAGCTCGGCCAGGCGGCGCGGCTCGCCGCCGCCCGCGTACCGCTCGCCGAGCAGGCCGTGCAGGACCTCGCGGTGCACGTCGGCCCGCCAGGGCAGCCCCGCGCGGTTCATCTCCGCGGCCACCAGCATCCCCGCCGACTCGGCCGCCGTCAGCAGCCGCATCCGGTCCGGGTGCGCGCTGAGGCTGTGGCGGCGCTGCTGCTCGGCGTAGACGGCGAGCAGGTCGGGCAGCGGGAGATGGACGGCCCGGGGCTCGAACAGCGACGACTGCGCGCCCGGTTCGGCGGAGCGCTGCGGCGGGTCGGGCGGTACGGGGCCGTCGCGCAGCCGGGCCAGGGCGGCCGCGGCCGAGCGCGGCTCCCCGTACCGGCCCTCGTGGCCGAGCAGGAGGGTCTCGGCGGCCTCCATGTCGTAGCACCGCTCCACTCGCACCCCCGCGGCGAGCAGCTGCGGCGCGATCTCGGCGGTGGACCGCCAGACCCAGCGCGCGACGTCCGGTCTGCTCCGCACGGCCTCGGCGAGGCCGGCCTCGTGCCGGACGGGTCCGGCGGGCAGCCCGCCGGGGCCGAGGGGGGCGACGTCCACGCCACCGTCCTCGGCCACGGCGAGCGCCCACCGGTCGGCCATGACGCGAGTCTCGCACCAGGGTCTGACAGTGACCCCGGGCCCGCCCGCCCCCCCGGCCCCCGGATC
>NZ_JOFH01000020.1 GCF_000721235.1 Streptomyces olivaceus | reverse complement strand
ACACCGGCGACCGCGGCGACTACCTGCGTGCCATCGTCCGGCTCGCGTGCGAACGTGAGGACCTGGGCCCGGACTTCCGGACCTGGCTCCAGCGTTACGCAGCCGAGGAGCTGACGGACGCCGGCCTCTGACCGGCGTCGCACCTCCTGGCGTCCCGCCTTCTGGCGTCACACCTGAAGACACTCCCGGAGCGGGCCCCGTCGCGGTGACGGGGCCCGCTCCCGGTGTCTCCTGTCTCCGTCGCCTAGTTCCGGGTCGTCCTCCGCACGGCCCGCCGCAGCCTGCGCCGCACCAACGCCGGTACGTCCACCGCGCGGACCTCGACCACCAGCGTGGTCTCCGACGCCTCTGGCACCGGACGGGCGGTGCGGGGCCGGGCGAGCCCGAACCAGTGCGTGCCGCCCAGGCCGGTGGCGACCGGTACGGCGGCGACGGGAAGGGAGCCGGACGGGGCCAGGGTCACCGTCCAGCGGCCGGGGCGCAGGCCCTTGAACGGCAGCTCCGCCGTGAACCTCCCGCCGGTCCCGTCCAGCGGCACCGGCACCTCCCTGCGGTCGCCCCTGCCGTTCTCGGCGCGCAGCCGCACGGGCCCGGCCCCTCCGGCGGCCTCGCCCTCCAGCCTGCCGGTGACCACGAGCGTGTCCCGGCGCGCGGGGTGCCACGCCAGCCCGGTCGTCCGGAAGGCAGTGTCCTCGCGCGGCGCTCCCCGGCCGCCGACGTGCAGGGAGAGGTTGCCCCACTTGGTCACGTACGGCTCGACGACCGTGGGCTCGCCGGAGCCCGCCGGCACGATGGTGCGCGCGGGCACCGCGCCGGCCTCGGGTGCCTTCAGCCGCACCGTGCGGCTGACGCCCTGCGCCCGTACGTCGAGGAAGAGGTTCCACCGGCCCCGCCCCAGAAGCGCGCCGCCGGCCGGGACGTCCGCGACGAAGCCGGCGTCGGCGCGGCGCCCCTCGTCCGCGAGCCCGTCGTCCGGGGGCCCGGCGGCGGCGTGCACGCGGGCGGGGACGCGGACCTCCGGGTGGTCGGCGTCGTAGCAGCGCAGCACTAGTTCGGTGGCCGGGTCGAGGGTGGCCACGTGCTCGATGAAGGCGTGGCCGGTCAGCCTCAGCGTCCCGTCCTGCTGCCAGGAGGCCGAGTCGGTCCGGTGGCGCACGGGCAGCCGGCCGGTGACGTCGAAGGCGCTGTCCGGCACTCCCGCGCCCGGGGCGCGGAAGAGCGGGTGCTCCCAGTAGACCCGGCCCCCGTCGACGGCGTGACCGCGTTCGGCGTCCCGGTCCGCGTCGCGGATGACCGTCATGACGTCGTCGAACCGGTCGGCCCGCAGCAGGTGCAGCAGCAGCCGGTCGCGGGGCTGGAGCTTCTCGATCACCGGGTCGGTGACCCACCTGTCCACCCAGTCGCGGATCTCCGGGTAGATGTGCTCGCGGATGTCCTCCTCGCTCTCCCGCAGCAGCAGCCACCACAGCGGGCCGCACAGCTCCCACTCGACGTGCCGGCGCATGATCTGGTCGCGGCGGGCTCCCGGCTCCAGGTGGCGGGCCACCGTCTCGAAGCACATCCGGGTGCCCTGCATGCGGTGGCTGAGGTTCTGCGCGGTGAGGGTGAGGTTGTTCCCGTTCGCCCGGTCCCGGTGGTAGTAGCAGTCGTAGTCCGCCACGACGGACACGCCGTCGGCGTTGAGGTAGGCGGTCGCGGTGAACGGCTTGTCCTCGGTGTTGCGGAACGGCGGGAAGCGCAGGTTCAGCCGCTCCAGGAGCGAGCGGCGGAAGAGCTTCCAGCAGCCGAGGGTGCGGTAGGCGGCCGAGGAGAAGATGTCCGTGCGCGGCTGGGTGCTCCGGAAGACGGCGGTGGGCACGGCCCGGCCGCCCACCGAGACCATCTTGCCGAGCACGATGTCGGTGCGGTTCTCGTCGGCCATGGCGACCATGCGGCGCAGCGCGTCGGGCCCCAGGTAGTCGTCGGAGTCGAGGAAGAAGACGAAGTCACCGCGGGCGACGTCCAGGGCGACGTTGCGCGGTACGGCCGCGGTGCCGGAGTTCTCCTGGTGGATGACGCGCAGTGCGGCGCACGTCGCGGCGAGCCGGTCGAGCTCCTTGCCGGTGCCGTCGGTCGATCCGTCGTTCACCGCGATGATTTCGAGCTGGTCCAGGCCGATGGTCTGCTCGATCGCCGAGTTGATGCAGTCGGTCAGCTCCGGCATCGCGTTGTAGGCGGGCACGATCACGCTGACTCGAGGCTGTGACATCGCGTTCCTGACGTATTCGAAGGATTTCGATCAGTACGTGAGGTTGGACGGTCAGATCGCTGTGATGGTTGTGTGCGCGATGTCCGTAGATCATCTGATGAAAACGGCAAAGGGCCCTGGCGCACGGATACCTGCGCCAGGGCCCTGCACTACGGCGGTCGTCACCAGTCGGCCGCCACCGGTCAGCGGCGGCTCAGAACGGCTCGAAACCGTCGAACTCCTGCTGTGCGTCGTCGCGTTCGGCCTCCCGGTCGCGGCGCCGCTGGGCGGCCGGACGGGGCTCCTCGAAGCGGTGGTCCTCGCCGCGGCGGCCGAGCATCTCGGCACCGGCCGACATCGACGGCTCCCAGTCGAAGACGACCGCGTTGTCCTCGGGGCCGATGGCCACGCCGTCGCCGTGGCGGGCGCCGGCCTTCATCAACCGCTCCTCCACACCGAGGCGGTTGAGCCGGTCGGCGAGGTAACCGACGGCCTCGTCGTTGTTGAAGTCGGTCTGGCGCACCCAGCGTTCGGGCTTCTCGCCGCGCACCCGGAACACGTCCTCCTCGCGGGTGACGGTGAACCCGGCGTCGTCCACGGCCTTGGGCCGGATGACGATCCGCGTGGCCTCCTCCTTGGGCCGGGCGGCACGCGCCCCGGCGACCAGCTCGGCCAGCGCGAAGGACAGCTCCTTGAGGCCCATGTGGGCCACGGCCGACACCTCGAAGACGCGGTAGCCGCGGGCCTCCAGGTCGGGCCGGACCATCTCGGCGAGGTCCTTGCCGTCGGGCACGTCGATCTTGTTGAGGACGACGATCCGGGGCCGGCGGTCGAGGCCGCCGTACTCGCTCAGCTCGGCCTCGATGACGTCCAGGTCGGAGAGCGGGTCGCGCTCGGACTCCAGCGTCGCCGTGTCCAGGACGTGCACCAGCACGCTGCACCGCTCGACGTGCCGCAGGAACTCCAGGCCGAGGCCCTTGCCCTGGCTGGCGCCGGGGATGAGACCGGGGACGTCGGCGACGGTGTAGACGGTCGAACCGGCGGTCACCACGCCCAGGTTGGGGACGAGCGTGGTGAAGGGGTAGTCGGCGATCTTCGGCTTGGCCGCGCTCAGCACGGAGATCAGCGAGGACTTGCCGGCGCTCGGGTAGCCGACCAGCGCCACGTCGGCGACGGTCTTCAGCTCCAGGTGGATGTCCTGGAGGTCGCCGGGCTCGCCGAGCAGCGCGAAACCGGGCGCCTTGCGCCGCGCGGAGGCCAGCGCCGCGTTGCCGAGGCCGCCGCGGCCGCCCTGCGCGGCGACGTAGGAGGTGCCGTGGCCGACGAGGTCGGCCAGGACGTTGCCCGCCCCGTCGAGGACCACGGTGCCGTCGGGCACGGGCAGGACCAGGTCCTGGCCGTCCTTGCCGGAGCGGTTGCCGCCCTCGCCGGGCTTGCCGTTGGTGGCCTTGCGGTGCGGGGAGTGGTGGTAGTCGAGGAGCGTGGTCACCGACTGGTCCACGGTGAGGATCACGTCGCCGCCCCGGCCGCCGTTGCCGCCGTCCGGGCCGCCGAGCGGCTTGAACTTCTCACGGTGGACGGAGGCACAGCCGTGGCCTCCGTTACCCGCGGCGACGTGCAGTTCGACGCGGTCCACGAAGGTGGTCATGGGATGTGCCTCCAGTTACTGCCTGCTGTTGCCGCCCGTACGGGCGTGTTCTCTTGGGTAACACGCGAAAGGCGGACCCGCTTCCCCTCGGGGAAGTGAGGCCCGCCTCGCGAAAGTGTCCGGTCAGCCGACCGGGACGATGTTCACGACCTTGCGGCCACGGTGGGTGCCGAACTGCACCGCACCGGCCTGCAGCGCGAACAGCGTGTCGTCGCCGCCGCGGCCGACACCGGCGCCCGGGTGGAAGTGGGTGCCGCGCTGGCGGACCAGGATCTCACCCGCGTTGACGGCCTGACCGCCGAAGCGCTTCACACCGAGCCGCTGGGCATTCGAGTCGCGACCGTTCCGGGTGGACGATGCGCCCTTCTTGTGTGCCATGTCTTCTCAGTCCCTTACTTCGCAGCCGCGGGGATCTCAGTGACCTTGATCGCCGTGTACTGCTGGCGGTGGCCCTGACGACGGCGGTAGCCGGTCTTGTTCTTGTAGCGCAGAATGTCGATCTTCTGGCCCTTGTGGTGGTCCACGATCTCGGCCTGGACCTTGATGCCGGCCAGCACCCACGGGTCGCTGGTCACAGCGTCGCCGTCGACGACGAGCAGGGTCGAGAGCTCGACCGTGTCGCCGACCTGGGCGGTGGAAATCTTGTCAACCTCAACGATGTCGCCGACAGCAACCTTGTGCTGGCGACCACCGCTGCGCACGATGGCGTACACGCGGATCTCACTCTCTCGCTCTGGAACGGCACCCCCGCAGTCCAGCCGCCCGGTGACACACGGACAGCCTCTCCCGGCCGGGGCCCGCGAGGGCCCGCGCCTGGAAGGAAAGAGGTTTACGGGGATGTGACGCGTCAGTCGACACGCCGACGCCCAAGATTACGGGGCCGCAGGACAGGGGTCAAACCAGGCTTCCGCCGCCGAAACGCGCAGGTCCCATTCGACGCGCGGGCCCTTTCCCCCCGGACTCCGTTCGAAGTCCAGGGGGAAGGGGCCCGCGCGTCGTACGACGGGTGCCGGATCAGCCCTCGTCGGTGGCGGCCGTGACCGAGGACGGTGCCTGCTGGGCGGCCGCCGCGGTCTTCTTCGACGCCGCCTTCTTGGCCGTGGTCTTCTTGGCGGCCGCCGACTTGGTGGTCGTCGACTTGGCCGCCTTCTTGGCCGTGGCCTTCTTCGCGGTCGTCGTCTTCTTGGCCGCGGTCTTCTTGGTGGCGGCCTTCTTCGCCGTCGCCTTCTTGGCCGTCTTGCGGGCCGCCGTCTTCTTGGCCGGAGCGGCCTCCTCGGCGGACGCCCCGTCGGACGGGCCCTCGGGCGCGCCCTCCTCGCCCTCCTCGCCCTGCTCCGGCGCGTCGGCCGACGGGACGACCACGACGGCCGTCTCCTCGGAGGCGGTGGGAGCCGTGGACTTGCGCACCGCCCGGCGCCGCGGACGGGCCGGGGCGGCGCTCTCGGCGGCCGGCTCCGCGGGAGCCTCGGCGACGGGGGCCTGCGGCTCCTGCTCGGCCGGCGCGGTCTCCGGCACCGTCAGGACGGTGGCCTCGGAGCCCACGGGCGAACCGGCCGGCGCGGACACCTTGCGGGTGGCCCGACGGCGGGTACGGCCCTTGGGAGCAGCCTCCTCGGCGGCGGGAGCCGGTGCCTCGGCGGTGGCAGGGGCGTCGGCCGGGGCCGGCGTCGGGGCGCCGGAGACGGCGTCCTCGACGGCGGCGGGCTCGGCCAGCACCTCGGCGGCGGGCTCGCGTCGCACCGGGCGCTCGACCTCCTCCTGCACGGTGACGTCCTGCGCGGTCGGGGCTCCGCCGGACGCGGCCTCGCTCTTCGCGGCCTTCGGGGCGCCCGCCGGGGCCGACGCCCGCCGGCCACCGCTGCGGCGCCGGCCGCGACCGCGCGTGGCGGCGGCCTCGGCCTCGGCCGCGCTGCTGTACAGCTCCTCGTCCGGGGTGAACTCGGGCGCCGGGAGGGCGACCGGCTCGGCCGCCTCGGCGGCGACCTCCGCCTCGGACTCGGTCTCCGCCTCCTGCTCCGCGGTCGGGCCGGTCCCCACCGCGGCCTCGTGCTCGTGCGGCTGCTCGGCGCCGGCCCGCGCCCGCTTGCGGCGCTTGCTCCCGCCACCGCCACCGCCACCGGCGGCGACCGGCTGGTCGAGGTGGACGATGACGCCCCGGCCGTTGCAGTGGACGCAGGTCTCGGAGAACGACTCCAGCAGGCCCTGGCCGACCCGCTTGCGGGTCATCTGCACCAGGCCCAGCGAGGTCACCTCGGCGACCTGGTGCTTCGTACGGTCCCGGCCGAGGGACTCCAGCAGGCGCCGCAGCACCAGGTCCCGGTTGGACTCCAGCACCATGTCGATGAAGTCGATGACGATGATGCCGCCGAGGTCGCGCAGCCGGAGCTGGCGCACGATCTCCTCGGCCGCCTCCAGGTTGTTCCTGGTGACCGTCTCCTCCAGGTTGCCGCCCTGGCCGGTGAACTTGCCGGTGTTGACGTCGACGACGATCATCGCCTCGGTCCGGTCGATCACCAGCGAACCGCCGCTGGGCAGCCAGACCTTCCGGTCCAGCGCCTTGGCGAGCTGCTCGTCGATCCGGTACGTGGCGAAGACGTCGACCTCGCTGGTCCACCGGGACAGCCGGTCGGCGAGGTCCGGCGCCACGTGCGACACGTAGCCGTGGATGGTCTGCCAGGCCTCGTCGCCGCTCACGACGACCTTGGAGAAGTCCTCGTTGAAGATGTCCCGCACGACCCGGACGGTCATGTCCGGCTCGCCGTAGAGCAGCGTCGGCGCGTTCGAGCCGCCGGTGGTCTTGGCCTTCTTCTGGATGTCCTCCCACTGCGCCTGGAGCCGCTCGACGTCGCGGCGCAGCTCGTCCTCGCTGGCGCCTTCGGCGGCGGTGCGCACGATCACGCCCGCGTCCTCGGGGACGATCTTCTTGAGGATGGTCTTCAGCCGGGACCGCTCGGTGTCGGGCAGCTTGCGGCTGATCCCGGTCATCGAGCCCTCGGGCACGTAGACCAGGTAGCGGCCGGGCAGCGAGACCTGGCTGGTCAGCCGGGCGCCCTTGTGGCCGATCGGGTCCTTGGTGACCTGTACGAGGACCGGCTGGCCGGACTTGAGGGCGGACTCGATGCGGCGCGGGCCGTTCGCCATGCCCAGCGCCTCGAAGTTGACCTCGCCGGCGTACAGGACGGCGTTGCGGCCCTTGCCGATGTCGATGAAGGCGGCCTCCATCGACGGCAGCACGTTCTGCACCTTGCCGAGGTAGACGTTGCCGACGTACGAGGTGGCCTGCTCCTTGTTGACGTAGTGCTCGACGAGCACGCCGTCCTCCAGGACGCCGATCTGGGTGCGCTCGCCGTGCTGGCGCACGACCATGACGCGCTCGACGGCCTCGCGGCGGGCCAGGAACTCGGCCTCGGTGATGATCGGGACGCGTCGGCGGCCCTGCTCGCGGCCTTCCCGGCGGCGCTGCTTCTTGGCCTCCAGGCGGGTCGAGCCCTTGATGGACTGCACCTCGTCGGACGGCTCGCCCTTCTCCCGCGGGGGTCGGGGCTCGCGGACCTTGACGACGGTGCGCTCGGGGTCGTCCGTGGACGAGCCGTCGTCGCCCGAGCCGCCGTCCCCGGCGCGGCGGCGACGGCGGCGGCGCCTGCGGCTGCTGCTGGACCCGCCGCTCTCGCCGCCGGACTCCGCGCCTTCCTCGGCGTCGTCCTCGGCCTGCTCGGCGCCGTCCGCGGTGCTTTCGTCGGCCCGGTCGGCGTGCTCGGCGGAGGTGTGCTCGTTCTCGCCGTCCGCCAGGTCGCCGTCGGCGGCGTCACCCCGGCGACGGCGACGGCCGCCCCGGCGACGGCGGCGGCGGGAGCCGGAGTCCTCGGAGCCCTCGGCGTCGTCGTGGTCCTCGCCCGACTCGTCGGCGTCGGTGCCGGAGTCGGTGCCGGAGTCCGCGTCGCTCTCGGGCTGCTCCTGCACGGCGGGGGCGGCGGTCCGGTCCTCGGTGCTCTCCTCGGCGGCGGCAGCCCGGCGCCGACGGCGGCGGCGCGGTCCGGCGTTCTGCTCCTCCGTGTCCTCGGTGGCCTCGGTCCGGTCGGCGGGGGCCGCGGGCCCGGTACCGGCCGCCTCGGCGGCGGCCTCGGCCGCGGCGCGCTCGGGCGTCTGGAACTGGGGCTCGGCGAACACGGGCGCCTGGAACACGGCGACGGCGGGCCGCGAGGGGCGCTTGGGGGCGTCCGCCTCGTCGGCGCGTGCGGCGTTCTGCGCGGGAGCGGCGAAGCCGGAGGCGGCCTTGCGGGTGGACCGGCGGCGCGCACGGCGCGGCGCGGCGTCCTCGGCGGAGGCGGCGGGCTCGGCGGAGGCAGCGGGCTCCGGGGAGGCGGCGGTCTCGGCGGGGGCCGGAGCGGGCTCGGCGGCCTGCGTCGGCTCGACCACCTCGGCGGCGGCCTCGGCGGGCGACTCGCTCGGCGCGGACACGCGCCGCGTGGCGCGGCGGCGGGAGCGGCCCTTGGGCGCGGCCTCCTCGGCCTCGGCCGGCGCGGGCTCGGTGGCGGCAGCGGGGGCCTCGGCGACCGGCTCCGCAGCGGGAGAAGCAGGGGCTGCGGCGGCGGGAGCGGCGGCCGGCTCGGCGGGCGAGGTCACGGTGCGGGTGGCGCGGCGGCGGGTGCGGCGCGGCGCGGCGTCCTCGGCGGCCGTGTCGGACACGGCAGCCGGCTCGGACGTGGCGGCCGGCTCGGCTGCCGGGGCGGTGGTGGCGGCGGACGCCGGAACGACGGTCTCGGCCGCTCCGGTCGCCTCCGGTGCTCCGGCGGGCGCGGACGCACGGCGCACCGCGCGGCGGCGCGGCCGGGCGGCGGCCACGGGCTCCGGGGCGGGCTCGGGCGCCTGGGCAGCGGCCTGCGCCTCTTCCGTGGCGGCCTCCGGCTCCTCCGTCTCCTCCGGCTCTTCCGCCTCGTCGGTCACGGCGGCCGGCTCGGGCGCGACGGTCTCCGCCGGCCTCTTGGGAGCGCCGGACGGCGGACCCGCCGGGCGGGACGCGGCCCTGCGCCGACGGCGCGGCGGCAGGGTGTCGCTGGGGGTGTTCGCTTCGGAGTCCGTCGGAGTGGCCGAGGACTCTGCGGGTTCGGTCGGTTCGAGCATGCGGGGGTTTCTCCCGTCAGGCTCCCGGGCGCCGCGCCTGGTCCGGCATCGACATGTCGACCGCCGGTGACGTCCGCGGCTCGCGTGGTACGCGGTCGCCGCCGTCCGGGGCGCGGGCGCCGCTCGGAAGCTCTCCGTGTCTTGTCTCGCCGGTTCCGTACCCCTTGTCGTGCACGGCCTGGCGAAAGTCTTGTGGTCGGTGCGCTGCCCGACCCAGGTGGCTCCCGAGTTCGAGGGCGGCGCTACGACGTCGTCCCTGGCGGAACCTTCCTTACGCCGACGCCTTCGCGGCGGCGGAAGCGGCGGCCGGTTGCGGCTCGGGCGCTTCTGCCTCGCGGTCGGGCGCGAGCGGGTCGGTCACCGCACCGGTCTCTTCATCGAACAGCCCCTGCGCCAGCCTGGTCACCGCTGCGGGGACCGGCGGCGCCAGGTCGGCCACGGCGCGAAGACCGGACAGGACGTCGTCGGGTCGTACGGCAGGCGTCACGTGCCGAACAACCAGCCGCAGTATCGCACAGGGCTGGTCGCTCGGCCTATCAGCCTGGAAACCGTGCGTGGTGACGCGCTCCAGGTGCGCGACCGCGGAGCGGGTGTCGAAGGTGCGGACGCCGTTCTTCGTGCGGCGCTGGACCTCCACGGCCGGGGCCGCGTTGAACGCCGCCACGGCGTCCTCTGCGACCGCGGGCTCCACGCCGTCCAGCCGCAGCTCCCACACGGAGGCCGTCAGCCGGTCGGCGAGTCCGGAGGTCCGGGACTCGACCGCGTCGACGATGTCGAGCCCGGTGGGCATCGACGCGTCGAGCAGCAGCCTGACCTGCTCCGGATCACGCGCTTCGGTGAGCGCGATCTCCAGGTACTCCGCCTCACTGCCCGTGCCGGTGGGTGCGGCATTGGCGTACGACACCTTCGGGTGCGGGGTGAACCCCGCCGAGTACGCCATGGGCACCTCGGCGCGGCGCAGCGCCCGCTCGAAGGCGCGCTGGAAGTCACGGTGGCTGGTGAACCGGAGGCGGCCGCGCTTGGTGTAGCGCAGTCGGATGCGCTGCACCGCGGGAACGGGCGGCGGGCCTTCGGGCTGTCGCTTGCCCAGTGTCGTCAGTCCTTCGTGAGTGCGGTCGTACTCCTACCAAGAGTACGTGCCCCGGCGCCGGATGGTTCCCCCCGCTCCCGGACGGCGACTTCCCAGGCCGCCTCGATCATCGGGAAGATCTCGTCGACCGCGGCGTCCGGGTCGGCCGCCTCGCGGGCCAGCGAGTACGCGTCGACCACGAACCTCGCGAGGGTCCGGCAGGCCGTCGGGGTCAGCGGCAGGCCGGGGTCGGCGGCGACGGCTGCGGCCAGCGAGTCCGCGTGGCGCAGCCGCATCGACTCCTCGTATTCCCGCAGGGCGGGCGAACCGGCGATCATGCGCCAGACGGGTGCCGCGCCCTCCGCCGTGCAGTGCCGCACCAGGGCCCGGATCTCGCGGCGCAGGGCGGGCAGCAGCGGCTCGTCCGGCGCGCGGCCGGTGACCGCCCCCGTGATCCGCTGCTCGAAGTCCTGGTCCTGCTCGAAGACGAGGGCCTCTTTCGCGGCGAAGTGCGAGAAGAGGGTGGTGACGGCCACGTCGGCCTCGGCGGCCACGTCGCGGATGCCCACCGCGTCGTACCCGCGCTCCAGGAAGAGCCGCATGGCGGCGTCGGCGATCTTCTGGCGGGTCGCGGCTTTCTTGCGCTCACGGCGCCCGGTCGGCACGGTCACACCCTGACACTACCAAACCCAAATAAACATCAACACCGAAAAGCTACCAGCTACAAAACCCTAACGGGTAGTGTTACGGTCGCCGGCATGAGAAAAGTGAGCTTCGCCGAGTTCGGCGGTCCGGACGTGCTGCGCCTCGTGGACGCCGAGGAGCCCCACCCGGGCCCCGGCCGGATACGTGTCGCCGTACGGGCGGCCGGAGTGAACCCCGTCGACTGGAGGATCCGCGAGGGCCAGGTACTGGGCGCCCATCCGGTCGAACTGCCCGCCGGAGTGGGACTGGACGCCGCCGGAGTGGTGGACGAGAAGGGCGCGGGGGTGGAGGGGGTGGAGATCGGCGACCGCGTGTTCGGCGAGGGCTCCAGCACCTACGCCGAGTTCGCCGTACTGGGTGCCTGGGCCCGCATGCCCGAGGGCCTGACGTTCGAGGAGGCGGCCGGATACCCCTCCGTGGTGGAGACCGCGCTGCGCGTCCTGCGCGAGGTCGGCATACGGGCCGGGCAGACGCTGCTGGTCAGCGGCGCGTCCGGTGGAGTGGGCTCGGCGGTGCTGCAGATCGCCCGCGAGCGCGGCATCAAGGTGATCGGCACGGCGGGCGCGGCGAACCAGGACTACCTGCGCGGCCTGGGCGCCCTCGCCACGACCTACGGCGAGGGCTGGGTGGAGCGGGTACGGCGGCTCGGGCCGGTCGACGCGGCCCTCGACCTGGCCGGCTCCGGCGTGATCCGCGAACTCGTCGGGCTGACCGGCGACCGGGACAGGGTGCTCACCATCGCCGACCTCGGCGCACCCGGCCTCGGCGTCCGCTTCTCCGGCGTGGCCGGCAGCGTCCCGGACGCGCTCGCCGAGGCCGCCGACCTCATCTCACGGGGCCGGCTCCACATCCCGGTCGAGCAGACGTACCCGCTCGCCGACGCCGCAGCGGCCCACGCCGACAGCCGGACCGGCCACGCGCGCGGCCGCCGCGTCATCGTGCCCTGAGGCGCCGTCCGTCCCGGCGGCCCGGCTACTTCACGGTCAGCGGCAGCAGCTTCTTGCCGGTCGGGCCGACCTGGATGGACGTGTCCATGGCAGGGCAGACCCCGCAGTCGAAGCACGGGGTCCAGCGGCAGTCGTCGACCTCGGTCTCGTCGAGGGCGTCCTGCCAGTCCTCCCAGAGCCACTCCTTGTCGAGGCCGGAGTCGAGGTGGTCCCAGGGCAGGACCTCCTCGTAGCCGCGCTCGCGGGTCGTGTACCAGTCGACGTCCACGCCGAAGGGCGCGAGGGCCTTGCCGGCGCAGGACATCCAGCGGTCGTACGAGAAGTGCTCGCGCCAGCCGTCGAAGCGGCCGCCGTCGTCGTAGACCGCCCGGATGATCGCGCCGGTGCGGCGGTCGCCGCGGGAGAGGAGTCCCTCGACGATGCCGGGCTTGCCGTCGTGGTACCGGAAGCCGATGGAGCGGCCGTACTTCTTGTCGCCGCGGATCTTGTCGCGGAGCTTCTGGAGACGGGCGTCCGTCTCCTCCGCCGACAGCTGCGGCGCCCACTGGAAGGGGGTGTGGGGCTTGGGGACGAAGCCGCCGATGGAGACGGTGCAGCGGATGTCGCCGGAGCCGGACACCTCGCGGCCCTTGGCGATGACCCGGGTGGCCATGTCGGCGATCTGGAGGACGTCGTCGTCGGTCTCGGTGGGCAGACCGCACATGAAGTACAGCTTCACCTGGCGCCAGCCGTTGCCGTAGGCCGTCGCGACGGTGCGGATGAGGTCGTCCTCCGAGACCATCTTGTTGATGACCTTGCGGATGCGCTCCGAGCCGCCCTCGGGGGCGAAGGTGAGGCCGGAGCGGCGGCCGTTGCGGGTGAGTTCGTTGGCGAGGTCGATGTTGAAGGCGTCGACGCGGGTGGAGGGGAGGGACAGGCCGATCTTGTCCTCCTCGTACCGGTCGGCGAGGCCCTTGGCGACGTCGGCGATCTCCGTGTGGTCGGCGGAGGAGAGGGAGAGGAGACCCACCTCCTCGAAGCCCGTCGCCTTGAGGCCCTTGTCGACCATCTCGCCGATGCCGGTGATGGAGCGCTCGCGCACCGGGCGGGTGATCATGCCGGCCTGGCAGAAGCGGCAGCCGCGGGTGCAGCCGCGGAAGATCTCCACGGACATGCGCTCGTGGACGGTCTCGGCGAGCGGGACGAGCGGCTGCTTGGGGTAGGGCCACTCGTCGAGGTCCATGACGGTGTGCTTGCTGACCCGCCACGGGACGCCGGAGCGGTTGGGGACCACGCGGGCGATCCGGCCGTCGGGGAGGTACTCGACGTCGTAGAAGCCGGGGACGTAGACGCCGCCGGTCTTCGCCAGGCGCAGGAGGAGCTCCTCGCGGCCTCCCGGGCGCCCCTCGGCCTTCCAGGCGCGGATGATCGCGGTGATCTCCAGGACGGCCTGCTCGCCGTCGCCGATGACCGCGCAGTCGATGAAGTCCGCGATCGGCTCGGGGTTGAAGGCCGCGTGGCCGCCGGCCAGCACGACCGGGTCGTCGATGCCGCGGTCCTTCGCCTCCAGCGGGATGCCCGCGAGGTCCAGGGCGGCCAGCATGTTCGTGTAGCCCAGCTCCGTGGAGAAGGAGAGGCCGAAGACGTCGAAGGCCCGCACCGGGCGGTGGCTGTCGACGGTGAACTGCGGGACGGAGTGCTCCCGCATCAGCGCCTCCAGGTCCGGCCAGACGCTGTAGGTGCGTTCGGCGAGGACGCCCTGCTGCTCGTTGAGCACCTCGTAGAGGATCATGACGCCCTGGTTGGGCAGTCCGACCTCGTAGGCGTCCGGGTACATCAGAGCCCAGCGGACGTCGCAGGATTCCCACTCCTTGACCGTGGAGTTGAGCTCTCCGCCGACGTACTGGATCGGCTTCTGCACATGCGGGAGCAGAGCTTCGAGCTGCGGAAAAACAGACTTCACAGACTCGGCGGCTTCGGCAGGCATCTCACGGAACCTTCGTGTGCTGACAAGGGGGACCATCCAGCCTAACCCGGCGTGGAAGGTCCCCCGTACCGCCCGTGGTCAGGCGGACATGGGTCTCTGGACCGTGATCGACTGGAGCAGCCCCACCGCCATCCACACGGCGAACATCGACGAGCCGCCGTAGGAGACGAAGGGCAGCGGCAGACCGGTGACCGGCATGATGCCGAGCGTCATGCCGACGTTCTCGAAGGTCTGGAAGGCGAACCAGGCCACGATGCCGGCGGCGACGACCGTCCCGTACAGGTCGGTGGTCTCCCGGGCGATCCTGCAGGCGCGCCACAGGACGACGCCGAGCAGGACGATGATGAGGCCGGCGCCGAGGAAGCCCAGCTCCTCGCCGGCGACGGTGAAGACGAAGTCGGTCTGCTGTTCCGGCACGAAGCGGCCGGTGGTCTGCGAGCCCTCGAAGAGGCCGGAGCCGGTCAGGCCGCCGGAGCCGATGGCGATGCGGGCCTGGTTGGTGTTGTAGCCGACGCCGGCGGGGTCGAGGGCCGGGTTGGCGAAGGCGGCGAAGCGGGCGATCTGGTAGTCGTCCAGGATGCCGAGCTGCCACACCGCGAGCGCTCCGGCGGTGCCCGCGCCGAGCAGGCCGAAGATCCAGCGGTTGCTGGAGCCGGAGGCGAGCAGGATGCCGAGCACGATGATGACCATGACCATGACCGACCCGAGGTCGGGCATGAGCATCACGATCAGCATCGGGACGGTGGCCAGACCCAGGGCCTGGAGCACGGTCCGGTGGTCGGGGTGCTGCCGGTCCCCCGCGTCGACGCGGGCGGCCAGCAGCATCGCCATGCCCAGGATGATCGTGAGTTTCACGAACTCCGAGGGCTGCAGGGAGAAGCCGCCGGGGAGCTTGATCCAGGAGTGGGCGCCGTTGATGGTCGAGCCGAGCGGCGTGAGCACCAGCAGGATCAGGAAGACGGAGGCGCCGTACAGGACGGGCACGGCGGTGCGCAGGGCGCGGTGGCCGAGCCAGACGATGCCGACCATCAGGGCGAGCCCGATGCCGGTGTTCAGCAGGTGCCGGGTGAGGAAGTAGTACTGGTCGCCCTGGTTGAGTTCGGTGCGGTTGCGGGTCGCGGAGTAGACGAGCAGGGTACCCATCAGGGAGAGCGCGATCGCGGCCAGCAGTATCGGCCAGTCGAGCCGCCGGGCCACGGAGTCCCGGGCGAGGAGCCGGGTCCAGCCCGCCTTCTCGGGGCCGTACCCGGAGACCTGGAAGCTGTTCGCTCCGGTCATGCGCGCGCCCTCCGGCTTCCACCGAGTCCCGTACGGGTACTGCCGCGGGTCCCGCCCCGCGCGCCGCCGCGTCGTCGGCGCCGGCGGGTGTCGCGGTTCTCGCCGTTCGTGTTGGGCGTGGTCGCGCCCTGGTCCTGGCCCTCGACGGGGGCGTACTCCTGGTCCGGGGAGGCCTCCTCGTCGGGCTGCAGCTCCTTGACGACGTCCTTCGGCATCTTGGGCGCGGTGATGGTGCCGTCGGTCCTGATCGCCGGGAGCTTCGCCTGGGGCTTGGGCAGCAGCGCCTTCTTCTGGTCGATGTCGCCGTCGTCCGAGACGCCGTACAGCGCGTCGTAGATGTTGCGGACGGCGGGTCCCGAGGCGCCGGAACCCGTACCGCCCTGGGAGATCGTCATGACGATCGAGTAGTCCTTGGTGTACGTCGCGAACCACGAGGTGGTCTGCTTGCCGTAGACCTCGGCGGTACCGGTCTTGGCGTGCATCGGGATCTTGTCCTGCGGCCAGCCGACCTGCGCGAACCGCCAGGCGGCGGTGCCCCGGGTGGCGACGCCGGCGAGGGCGTCGTCCATCTTGGCCAGCGTGGTCTTGCTTATCGGCAGCTTGCCGTGCGCGGTGGGCTCGATCTCGTCGACCGTCTTGCCGTCGGGGCTGACGACCGCCTTGCCGATGCTCGGGTCGTAGAGGGTGCCGCCGTTGGAGATGGCGGAGTAGATGGTGGCCATCTGGATGGGGGTGACGAGGGTGTCGCCCTGGCCGATGGAGTAGTTGATGGAGTCACCGGCGCGCATCTTGTTGCCTTCGAGGCAGTTCTCGTACGCGATCTTCTCGACGTACGAGCCGTCCTTCTTGCCGGTCTTGCACCAGGCGTCCTTGTTGGCGTCCCAGTACTCCTGCTTCCACTCGCGGTCGGGGACGCGGCCGGTGACCTCGTTGGGGAGGTCGATGCCGGTCTTGGCGCCGAGGCCGAACTGGTGGGCGGCCTTGTAGAAGTAGTCGTGGGGGTTCTTCGGGTTCGTCCCGCCGTCCTTCTTCCACTCCTGGTGGGACAGGCGGTAGAAGACGGTGTCGCAGGAGAGTTCCAGGGCGCGGCCGATGCTGATCATGCCCTCGTTGGCCGACTCGAAGTTCTTGAAGACCTGGCCGCCGACGTCGTACGCGCTGGAGCAGTCGTAGTTGCCGTCGAAGTCGTAGCCGGCCTCGACCGCGGCGGCCGAGGAGACGACCTTGAAGATCGAGCCGGGGGCCGCCTGGCCCTGGGTGGCGCGGTTGAGCAGCGGGTAGTTGGAGTCCTTGCCGGTGAGCTTCTTGTAGTCCTTGGCGGAGATGCCGCCGACCCAGGCGTTCGGGTCGTAGTCGGGGTTGGAGGCCATGGCGACGACGCGGCCGGTCTTGGCCTCCATCACGACGACGGCGCCCGCGTCGGCCTCGTAGGTCCGGTTGGTGTTGCGGTCCATCTCCTTGCGGGCGGCCTTCATGGCCTCGTTCAGCTCGTACTCGGCGACCCGCTGGACGCGGGCGTCGATGCTGGTGACGAGGTTGGAACCGGGGGTGCCCGCGTCGGACTCGGCCTCGCCGATGACGCGGCCGAGGTTGTCGACCTCGTAGCGGGTGACGCCGGCCTTGCCGCGCAGCGCCTTGTCGTACTGGCGCTCGATGCCGGAGCGGCCGACCTGGTCGGAGCGCAGGTAGGGCGAGTCGGTGTCCTGGGCCTTCTGCAGCTCCTCGTCGGTGACCGGCGAGAGGTAGCCGAGGACCTGGGCGGTGTTGGACTCGCCGGGGGCGGCGTAGCGGCGTACGGCCATGGGTTCGGCGGTGATGCCGGGGAAGTCCTCGGCGCGCTCGCGGATCTGCAGGGCCTGCTTGACCGTGGCCTCGTCGGTGACGGGGATCGGCTGGTAGGGCGAGCCGTTCCAGCAGGGCTGGGGGGTCTCGGCGTCGCAGAGCCGGACCTTGTCGATGACGTCCTGGGGCTGCATGCCGAGGACCCCGGCGAGCTTGGTGAGGACGCCCTCGCCGTCGTCCTTCATCTTCAGCAGGTCGGTGCGGGAGGCGGAGACGACGAGGCGGGTCTCGTTGTCGGCGAGGGCCACACCGCGGGCGTCCAGGATCGAGCCGCGGGTGGCGGGCTGGACGACCTGCTGGACGTGGTTGCCGGAGGCCTCCTCCGCGTACTCGTCGCCCTGGCGGATCTGGAGGTACCAGAGCCGGCCGCCGAGGGTGGCGAGGAGGGAGAGGACGAGGATCTGGATGACGACGAGCCGGGTCTGGACGCGGGTGCTGCGGCCGGTCTCGGGGATGTTAGTCATGGGCGCAGCCCATTCGGTTGAGGGTGGCGGTGGGCGACGGGAGGGCGTTGGTCACTGCTGCCTCCCCCTCACGTGGTGCGTGTTTTCTGGACGTTGCGGTGCCGGTGGGCGGGGTCGTGCCGTCACAGCCGCTTGACCCCCTTGATGCGTCCGGCGCGGGCCATGCGCGCCCGGGCGGTCTTCATCCGCAGCGCGTTGCGCTGTCCGCCGATGCGCAGGCCGGTGCCCGACGAGAGCCACCCGGAGGAGATGTCGGGGCTCTTGGCGGCGGAGTTGGTGTCGGCCAGCGGGTCGTTCTCGGCGCGCCGGGCGAGGGCCATGATGCCGGGGACGACGAAGGGCGCGAGCAGCAGGTCGTACAGGGAGGCCGTGAACAGCAGGCTGGGCAGGCCGACGTGGCGGGCGGCGGTGTCGCCGACGAGGGCGCCGACGCCCGCGTAGAGCAGGGTGGTGCCGATGGCGGCGCCGACCACCACGACCATGGGGCCGGTGGCCGACCTGAGCCGGCCGTTGTCCGGCTTGGCGAGGCCGGCGAGGTAGCCGATGACGCAGAGCACCAGGGCGTAGCGGCCGGCGGCGTGGTCGGCGGGCGGGGCGAGGTCGGCGAGGAGTCCGGCGCCGAAGCCGACGAGGGCGCCGCCGACGTGGCCGTAGACCAGGGCGAGGCCGAGGACGGTGAGCAGCAGCAGGTCGGGGACGGCGCCGGGCAGGTGGAGGCGGGCGAGGACGCTCACCTGGATCACCAGGGCGACGACGACCAGGGCGACGGACAGCAGGATCCGGTTGACGCGCATGGGGTGAGGGCTCCTACGGTTCGGTCTGCTCGTTCTGCTGGTCGGTCCGGTCGTTCTGCCCGGTGGCGCCGTTCTCACCGGCCGTGTCGTTGCCGAGGGCCGCGTCGTCCTCCTCCGTGGCGCCGCCCTCGTTGTTCTGTGCCTGGCCCTCGGGGTCGGCCCCCGGGGTCACGGTCACCGTCACGGTCGGCGTGGGCTCCGGCTTGTCCTTCGCCGGGAGCACCGTGTCGCGCGGGTCCTTCTGCGGGGCCTGCACGACGACGCCGACGACGTCGAGCTTGGTGAAGCTGACGAACGGGGTGACCTCCAGGATGCGGGTGAGGTCGCCGCCGTTGGGGTCGACGCGGGAGACGGTGCCGACGGGTACGCCGGGCACGAACGGCTTGTCGGCCTGCGAGCCGAAGGTGACGAGGCGGTCGCCCTTCTTGACGTCGGCCTTGCCGTTGAGGAGTTCGACGCGGAAGGGGCGGCTGCCCTGCCCGGCGGCGAAGCCGAGTTCGTCACCGGCCTCCATCCGGGTCCCGACGGTGAAGTCCGGGTCGTTGGCGAGCAGCACGGTGGCGCTGTTGGGTCCGACGGTGGTCACGCGTCCGACGAGGCCGTCGCCGTTGAGGACGGTCATGTCGCGCTTGACGCCGTCGCCGGCGCCGGCGTCGATGGTGATCGTCCAGGAGAAGCCCTGGGCCGCTCCTATGGCGATGACCTGAGCGCCCTTGATGCCGTACTGGCCGGCTCCGGCGAGGCCGAGCATCTTGTCGAACTGCTTGAGCCGGCTGCGGCCGCGCTCGTCGCTGCCGAGCTTCGCCTTCAGGGCCGCGTTCTGCGTCTCCAGTGCGGCGAGCCGGTCGTGCCGGTCGCCGGAGTCGCGGATCGCGGAGACCGCGTTGCCGACCGGGTCGACGGCGGACGACACCCCGTTCTCGATCGGACCGAAGACGTTGGCCGCGGCCTGCCGGGCACCGTCGACCGGTGAGTCCTCCCCGCCGCGGATGTCCACCGTGATCAGCGCGAACGCGACGGCGATCAGCAGTACCAGGAGCAGCCGGCTCTCTTTCGTGTCCCTCACGTGCGGCGGCCGTGCCTTCCTCGTCGAAATGCGGGAAATCTCGGAATGTACGTGGGCATGTACGTGGGCGGTGTTCAGGTATTCAGGTGATTCGGTACGTCGGGTGCGAGCGGTGCGGCAGCGGCACTTCCCGCACATCCGGTACGGGACCTCGCATCCGGCACCGGAAGCCTTCATCCGGTACCGGAACCCTCTATATCAACGATCCGCCGCACGAGAGGAGATCGTCTCGTACGGCGGAACCGAAGTGTTACGTCATCTGCGGGGCGAGGCGTCCAGCACCTGCTGGAGCGCCTCGAACTCCTCGACGCACTTGCCGCTGCCGAGCGCCACGCTGTCGAGCGGGTCCTCGGCGATGTGGATCGGCATTCCGGTCTCCCGGCGCAGCCGTTCGTCGAGCCCGCGCAGCAGCGCGCCGCCGCCGGTCAGGACGATGCCCCGGTCCATGATGTCGCCGGACAGCTCCGGCGGACACTTGTCGAGGGTGGTCTTGACGGCGTCGACGATCGCGTTGACCGGCTCCTCGATCGCCTTGCGTACTTCGGCGGCGGAGATGACGACGGTCTTGGGCAGCCCGGAGACGAGGTCCCGGCCGCGGATTTCGGTGTGCTCGTCGGAGTCGAGGTCGTACGCCGAGCCGATCGTGATCTTGATCTGTTCGGCCGTGCGCTCGCCCAGCAGAAGGCTGTACTCCTTCTTGACGTGCTGGATGATCGCGTTGTCCAGCTCGTCACCCGCGACGCGGATGGACTGGGCCGTGACGATGCCGCCGAGCGAGATGACCGCGACCTCCGTGGTGCCGCCGCCGATGTCCACCACCATGTTGCCCGTGGCCTCGTGGACCGGCAGGCCGGAACCGATGGCCGCGGCCATGGGCTCCTCGATGATGTGCACCTGACGGGCGCCGGCCTGGGACGACGCCTCGATGACGGCGCGGCGCTCGACGCCGGTGATGCCCGAGGGCACACAGACGACGACTCGCGGCCGAGCCAGATACCGCCGCTTGTGGATCTTCAGGATGAAGTAGCGGAGCATCCGCTCGGTGATCTCGAAGTCGGCGATGACGCCGTCCTTCAGCGGACGCACGGCAACGATGTTGCCGGGCGTGCGCCCGATCATCTTCTTCGCTTCGGCGCCGACCGCGAGGATGCCACCGGTGTTGGTGTTGATCGCGACGACGGACGGCTCGTTGAGTACGATCCCGCGACCCCTGACGTACACCAGCGTGTTGGCGGTCCCGAGGTCGACAGCCATGTCACGGCCGATGAACGACATTGAGTTCCCCATCAGGATTCGACTGGCCTTCCCAGGAGCTTTTGAGGGCTTTTCAGGTAGGCGAAGTGGGTGCAGTGACGCGTGGAGGCTTCCATCGTAGACGCGCTTTCGCGAACACTGCGCGAGGGTCTTCGCCATTGTCGGCAGATGGCGCACCGCCTCGCCTGTGGAGACGGGCCAACGGTGGGATCCGTTCCCCCGATCAGGCACGCATATGCCACAGGGCGACCGCTTTTACACGGCCGCCCCGGCTTCGCCTGAGCCATTCGGCTGACGCTTTGTCAGAAAAAAGACCGTTCGGCGTGTCTGGGAGAAGAATCAGACCCGGCCCGGGAAGAAGATCTTTAGCTCGCGCTCGGCGGACTCCTCGGAGTCGGAGGCGTGGATCAGGTTCTCCCGGACGATCACACCGAAGTCACCCCGGATGGAGCCGGGCGCGGCGGCGATCGGGTCGGTCGGGCCGGCCAGCGCGCGCACGCCCTCGATGACCCGCTCGCCCTCGACGACCATCGCCACGACCGGGCCGGACGCCATGAACTCGACGAGCGGCTCGTAGAAGGGCTTGCCCTTGTGCTCGCCGTAGTGCTGCTCCAGCGTGTCGGCGTCCAGGGTGCGCAGCTCCAGCGCGGTGATCTGCCAGCCGGCCTTGCGCTCGATACGGCTGATGATCTCGCCGGTCAGGCCACGACGGACGGTGTCGGGCTTGAGGAGGACGAGGCTGCGCTGGGTCACGAGGGCTCCCTTGAAGAGGTGCGGTTGTGCGGGTGAGGACTGAGGTTACCGGGCGTGTCGCGGCACCCGTCACGCAGCGTCGGCCCTCATCCGTCGAGCGGCGCAGGGCCGCACCCCGTCAAGCGGCGTCGGCCTGCGCCGCGAACCGCGCCTTCGCCTCGTCGATCTTCCGCCCGTAGTGCACCGAGGCCCACCACAGGGCGGCGAAGACCGCGCCCAGGAAGAACATGGTGGGCACCACGAACCCGGAGGCGATCAGCGCGATCTGCAGCGCCCAGCCGAGCGCGACACCGCCGGGCCGGGTGATCACGCCGCACAGCAGCACGCACAGCAGCATGGCGATGCCGCTGACCGCCCACACCGTCCCCGTGGACAGGTCCGGGTCCTTCATGGCGACCAGTCCGGCGAAGCCGATCACGAAGAGCTCGCCGATCAAGGTCGAAGCACAGAGCGTACGCACGGGAATCCTCAGCCCTTCCCCATAAGCAGTCGGGCCTCGCCGACGGTGATGACGGAACCGGTCACGAGCACCCCGCCGCCCGCGAACTCGCCCTCCTCCTCGGCCAGCGTGATCGCGGCCTCCAGGGCGTCCGGCAGCCGCGGCTCGACCTGCACGCGGTCCTCGCCGAAGACCTCCACGGCGACGCCCGCCAGCTCGTCGGCGTCCATCGCGCGGTGGCTGGAGTTCTGCGTGACGACGACCTCGGCGAAGACCGGCTCGAAGGCCTCCAGGAGGCCCCGCACGTTCTTGTCGCCGCTCGCGCCGACCACCCCGATGAGCCGGCTGAACTGGAACGCCTCCCCCACCGCCTCGGCGGTGACCCGGGCCCCGGCCGGATTGTGCGCGGCGTCGAGGACGACGGTCGGCGAGCGCCGCACCACCTCCATCCGCCCCGGCGAGGCGACGGCGGCGAAGGCCTTGCGCACGGTGTCCAGGTCGAGCGGCTCGGGACGCTGCGCGCCGACGCCGAAGAACGCCTCGACGGCGGCGAGCGCCACGGCCGCGTTGTGCGCCTGGTGGGCACCGTGCAGCGGCAGGTACACCTCGTCGTACTCGCCGCCGAGCCCGCGCAGGGTCGCCAGCTGCCCGCCGACGGCGACCTGCCGGGCGACGACGCCGAACTCCAGGCCCTCGCGGGCCACCGTGGCGTTGACGTCCACGGCCTTCTTCAGCATCACCTGCGCCGCGTCCACCGGCTGCTGGGCCAGGACCACCGTGGCGTCCTGCTTGACGATGCCGGACTTCTCGGTCGCGATCTCGCCGGGCGTCTCGCCGAGCCGGTCGGTGTGGTCCAGGTCGATGGGGGTGACGACGGCGACGTCGCCGTCGATGACGTTGGTGGCGTCCCAGGAGCCGCCCATCCCGACCTCGACGACGGCCACGTCCACGGGCGCGTCGGCGAAGGCGGCGTACGCCATGCCGGTCAGCACCTCGAAGAACGACAGCCGGTACTCCTGCTGCGCGTCGACCATCTCGACGTACGGCTTGATGTCCTGGTACGTCTCGATGAAGCGCTCCGCCGACATCGGCGCGCCGTCCAGGCTGATCCGCTCGGTGATCGACTGCACGTGCGGCGAGGTGTACCGCCCGGTGCGCAGCTCGAAGGCGCCGAGCAGGGCCTCGATCATGCGGGCGGTGGAGGTCTTGCCGTTCGTCCCCGTGATGTGGATGGAGGGGTACGACCGCTGCGGGTCGCCCAGCACGTCCATCAGCGCGGCGATCCGGGTGACGGACGGCTCCAGCTTGGTCTCGCCCCAGCGGGTCGCCAGCTCCGTCTCCACGGCGCGCAGGGCCGCGTCCGTCTCGGGGTCCTCGGGGCGCCCGGGGACGTCGGCCTCGGGGGGCCCGCCCTGGGTGCGCAGGGTGCGGCTGCCTGCCTCGATGACGGCGAGGTCGGGGTCGCGGGTGGTCTCCGCGTCGATGATCTCGTCGAAGGAGTCGAGGGGGTCGGAGGGGTCGGGCTGGCCGTTCTCGCCGGGGTTGTCGCTCACGGGAACCAGTCTACGGAGGTCTCCGGCGGTGGGGCGGCCGAGGTGCCGCGGCTTCGCACGGGCCCGCCGCGGCCTGTCGCGCCCCCGCGGCGCAGGCGCGCGTCGGCACGGCCCCGCGGCGCAGGCGCGCGTCGGCACGGCCCCGCGCCCCCGGGTACGCGAAGGCTCCCGGTGCCGCTGCGGTACCGGGAGCCTTCGTCACCGTACGGGCGTCACGCCTGCGGCAGCTTCTCCAGCTGTGCGGCGATGCGGGCGATGTCCTCGTCCGCCTTGGCCAGCCGGCCCCGGATCTTGTCCACGACGTGGTCCGGCGCCTTGGCGAGGAACGCCTCGTTGCCGAGCTTGCCTTCGGCCTGCTGCCGCTCCTTCTGGGCCGCCGCCAGGTCCTTCGCCAGCCGCTTGCGCTCGGCCGCGAAGTCGATGACCCCGGAGAGGTCGAGGGCGACCTCGACCCCCGCGACCGGCAGCGTCGCCGTCGCGGCGAACCCGTCGCCCTCCGGCTGGAGCCGCAGCAGCTGCCGGACGGCCGCCTCGTGGGCGGCGAGCGCGCTGCCCGCCAGGGTCAGCCGGGCCGGGACCCGCTGACCCGGCTGGAGCCCCTGGTCGGCTCGGAAGCGGCGGACCTCGGTGATGACCGACTGGAGCGTCTCGATCTCCCGCTCGGCGTCGGAGTCGCGGAAGCCCGAGTCCGACGGCCAGGAGGCGATGACCACCGACTCGCCGCCCGTGAGCGTCGTCCACAGCGTCTCGGTGACGAAGGGGACGACCGGGTGCAGCAGCCGCAGCGTCACGTCCAGGACCTCGCCGAGGACGCGCTTGCTGACCTCGGCCGCCTCGCCGCCCGCCTGGAAGGTGGTCTTGGACAGCTCGACGTACCAGTCGAAGACCTCGTCCCAGGCGAAGTGGAACAGGGCGTCGGACAACTTCGCGAACTGGTAGTCCTCGTAGTGCGCGTCGACCTCGGCGACCACCGAGTTCAGGCGGGAGAGGATCCAGCGGTCCGTGGACGACAGCCGCGCGGCGTCGGGCAGCGGGCCCTCGACCGTCGCGCCGTTCATCAGCGCGAAGCGGGTGGCGTTCCAGATCTTGTTGGCGAAGTTGCGCGAGCCCTGGACCCAGTCCTCGCCGATCGGCACGTCGACGCCCGGGTTGGCGCCGCGCGCGAGGGTGAAGCGCAGGGCGTCGGAGCCGTACTTGTCCATCCAGTCCAGCGGGTTGACCACGTTCCCGAAGGACTTGGACATCTTCTTGCCGTTCTGGTCACGGACCATGCCGTGCAGGGCGATGGTGTGGAACGGCGGGGTGCCGTCCATGGCGTAGAGGCCGAACATCATCATCCGGGCGACCCAGAAGAAGAGGATGTCGTAGCCGGTGACCAGGACGGAGTTCGGGTAGAACTTCGCGAGCGACTCGGTCTGCTCGGGCCAGCCGAGGGTGGAGAAGGGCCACAGGCCGGAGGAGAACCAGGTGTCCAGGACGTCGGGGTCCTGCCGCCAGCCCTCGCCGCTCGGCGGCTCCTCGTCGGGGCCGACGCAGACGACCTCGCCCTCGGGGCCGTACCAGACGGGGATGCGGTGGCCCCACCACAGCTGGCGGGAGATGCACCAGTCGTGGAGGTTGTCGACCCAGTCGAAGTACCGCTTCTCCATCTCCTGCGGGTGGATCGCGACCCGGCCGTCCCGGACGGCGTCGCCCGCGGCCTTCGCCAGCGGGCCGACCTTGACCCACCACTGCATGGACAGGCGCGGCTCGATGGTGGTCTTGCAGCGCGAGCAGTGGCCGACGGAGTGGACGTAGGGCCGCTTCTCGGCGACGATCCGGCCCTCGGCGCGCAGCGCGGCGACGATGGCGGAGCGGGCCTCCAGGCGGTCCAGGCCCTGGAAGGGGCCGTGGGCGGTGATGACGGCGTGCTCGTCCATCACGGCGATGGCGGGCAGGTCGTGGCGCCGGCCGATCTCGAAGTCGTTCGGGTCGTGGGCCGGGGTGACCTTGACGGCACCCGTGCCGAACTCGGGGTCGACGTGCTCGTCGGCGACGACGGGGATGGAGCGGTCGGTCAGCGGCAGGCGGATCTGCTTGCCGATCAGGTGCTTGTACCGCTCGTCCTCGGGGTGCACGGCGACCGCCGTGTCGCCGAGCATGGTCTCGGCGCGGGTCGTGGCGACGACGATGGTGTCGTCGCCCTCGCCGTACTTCATGGAGACCAGTTCGCCGTCGTCGTCCTGGTACTCGACCTCGATGTCGGAGATCGCGGTCAGGCAGCGGGGGCACCAGTTGATGATGCGCTCGGCGCGGTAGATCAGCTCGTCGTCGTAGAGCCGCTTGAAGATGGTCTGGACGGCCTGGGACAGGCCCTCGTCCATCGTGAAGCGCTCACGGGTCCAGGCGACGCCGTCGCCGAGGCGGCGCATCTGCCCGCCGATCTGGCCGCCGGACTCGCCCTTCCACTGCCAGACGCGCTCGACGAACGCCTCCCGGCCGAGGTCGTGGCGGGACTTGCCCTCCCGGCCCAGCTCGCGCTCGACGACGTTCTGGGTGGCGATGCCGGCGTGGTCCATGCCGGGCTGCCACAGCGTCTCGTAGCCCTGCATGCGCTTGCGGCGGGTCAGGGCGTCGATGAGCGTGTGCTCGAAGGCGTGCCCGAGGTGCAGGCTGCCGGTGACGTTCGGCGGCGGGATGACGACGGTGTACGGCGGCTTGTCGCTCTTCGCGTCGGCCTCGAAGTAACCGCGTTCCACCCAGCGCTCGTACAGCTGCCCCTCTACCTCGGCCGGCGCGTACTGGGTCGGCAGTTCGGTGGTGGGGGCTGGCTGCGGCTGCTGAGAGTTCTCGGTCACGGGCTCAGTTTAAGGGCGTCACCGCCCTGTCCCGAAACGCGTTTCCTTTGTAACGGTGCGGCACCCGATTACCTGCGTGCGCCGACTCTGGGTCAGGATGTCAGGACCACGTAAGCATCTGGAGGGGAACCCAGAAATGAGTCACAACCAGCCGGGCCCGTACGGCGGGCAGCCCCAGCAGCCCGGGCCGTACGGCCAGCCGGGACCGTACGGCCAGCAGCCGCCGCAGGCCCCCCAGCCCGGCTACGGCTACCCCCAGCAGACGCCTCCCCCGCAGCCGGGCTACGGCTACCCGCAGCAGGGCGGAGTCCCGCCGCAGGCACCGCCGTACGGTCAGCAGCCGCCCTACGGCCAGCAGCCCCCGTACGGCCAGCAGCCTCCCGGCCAGCCGCCCTACGGCATGCCGCAGCAGCCGGCGCCGGGCGGCGGCAAGAAGAAGACGGGTCTGATCATCGGCGCGGTGGCGGTCGTGGCCGCCATCGGCGTGGGCGCCTACTTCGTGTTCGGCACGGGCGGTGGCGCGGGCGGCGACCTGGAGGACGACGGCGCGCACAAGCTGACGGCGCCGGAGACGGTCCTCACCGACTACAAGCGCGCCGGTGACGAGGCCTCCGCGGCCGACGAGGAGTCGGTCGAGCAGCTGAAGCGAAGCGGAGTCGAGGACGGGACCACCGTGACCGGCTTCTACTCCACGGCCGACCTGAGCGACTACGACCCCTCCGACCCGAGCACCGCGCCCGACGCGACCGAGATGGCGAAGGCCAAGGGCATCACCTTCATCGGGGCCTACGGGAAGATCTCCGACCCGGAGGCCACGATCGACAAGCTCTTCGCCGAGTTCAAGGCCGAGTCCGAGAAGAGCTCGTCCTCGTCGTCCGAGACCGGTGGCGGCAAGGTGGTGGGCGAGCCCGAGTCGGTCGAGATCGACGGGGCGGTCATGAAGTGCCAGGGGGTCGAGGGCAAGAACCAGCTCACCAAGCAGGACAAGACCGACTGGATCTGCGCCTGGGCGGACTACAGCACGCTCTCTCTGGTCTCCCCCGGTGACGCCACCCAGGGTGTGACGAAGGACGTCGCCGTCGACATCACCACCAAGCTCCGCAAGGAGATCCGCGTCAAGGCCTGACGCGCGAGTCGCACGAGTCGTACGAACGCCGAAGGGGCCCCGGTCGACGGGGCCCCTTCGGCGTTCGTGTGTGCCGCCGCGTACGGCTGCGGCCGGCGGTGGTCTCAGGCCGTCTTCTGCTCGCCCGAGCCGCGGCCGCGCGAATCCCGGGGGATCAGCGTGGGGTTGACGTTGGAGAGGACCACGTCGGCGGTGATGACGACGCGGGCGACGTCCTTGCGGGAGGGCACCTCGTACATGACGCCCTGGAGGACTTCCTCCATGATGGCGCGCAGGCCGCGGGCGCCGGTCTGGCGGAGGATGGCCTGGTCGGCGATGGCCTCCAGGGCCTCGCGCTCGAAGTCCAGCTCCACGCCGTCGAGTTCGAAGAGGCGCTCGTACTGCTTGACGAGCGCGTTGCGCGGCTCGACCAGGATCTGGAGGAGCGCCTCGCGGTCGAGGTTGTGGACGGAGGTGATGACGGGCAGCCGGCCGATGAACTCCGGGATCATGCCGAACTTGACCAGGTCCTCCGGCATGACCTGCTCGAACTGGTCCTTGGACTCGATCTCCCGCTTGGAGCGGATCTGCGCGCCGAAGCCGATGCCCTTGGCGCCGGCCCGGCCCTCGATGATCTTCTCCAGGCCCGCGAAGGCGCCGCCCACGATGAACAGCACGTTCGTCGTGTCGATCTGGATGAACTCCTGGTGCGGGTGCTTGCGGCCGCCCTGCGGGGGCACCGAGGCGGTGGTGCCCTCCAGGATCTTCAGCAGGGCCTGCTGGACGCCCTCGCCCGAGACGTCGCGGGTGATCGACGGGTTCTCGCTCTTGCGCGCGACCTTGTCGATCTCGTCGATGTAGATGATGCCGGTCTCGGCCTTCTTGACGTCGTAGTCCGCGGCCTGGATCAGCTTCAGCAGGATGTTCTCGACGTCCTCGCCGACGTACCCCGCCTCGGTGAGCGCGGTGGCGTCGGCGATGGCGAACGGCACGTTCAGCATGCGCGCCAGGGTCTGGGCGAGGAGCGTCTTGCCGGAGCCCGTGGGGCCCAGCAGGAGGATGTTGGACTTCGCCAACTCGATGGCGTCCTCGCGGCCTTGGGCGCCGCCGTTCTCGCCGGCCTGGACGCGCTTGTAGTGGTTGTACACCGCGACGGAGAGCGCCTTCTTGGCCGCCTCCTGGCCGACCACGTAGCTCTCCAGGAACTCGTAGATCTCGCGGGGCTTCGGGAGCTCCTCCCAGCGGACCTCGCTGCTCTCCGCGAGCTCTTCCTCGATGATCTCGTTGCAGAGGTCGATGCACTCGTCGCAGATGTACACACCGGGCCCTGCGATGAGCTTCTTGACCTGCTTCTGGCTCTTTCCGCAGAACGAGCACTTGAGCAGATCGCCGCCGTCACCGATGCGTGCCACGGTGTGCTTCCCCTTCGCCTGGGAGACTCCTGGACGTCGACATCGCGTCGACGTACAACAAACTCCTGGTGCTGCCTTATGTCCGACGGTACCTTGCCGGGCCCCTCGTCCGGGCCCCCCTTGGCACGGTTCGCCTTGACGTGAACCGCGTCAATCCGTGCCAAGGAGCGGCAGACGATACAGCCTCCCGCCTAGCGGAGAGAGGAGTTGTCCATCTTCCGGGTGGTGATGATCTGGTCGATCAGGCCGTAGGCCAGGGTGTCCTCGGCCGTGAGGATCTTGTCGCGCTCGATGTCCTCGCGGATCTTCTCGACCGGCGTGGTGGAGTGCTTGGCCAGCATGTCCTCCAGCTGCGTGCGCATCCGCAGGATCTCGTTGGCGGCGATCTCCAGGTCGGAGACCTGGCCGCGGCCGGTCTCGCTGTACGGCTGGTGGATCAGGACGCGGGCGTTCGGCAGCGCCATGCGCTTGCCCGGCGTGCCGGCGGCCAGCAGGACGGCGGCGGCGGAGGCGGCCTGGCCCATGCAGACCGTCTGGATGTCCGGCTTCACGTACTGCATCGTGTCGTAGATGGCCGTGAGCGCCGTGAAGGAGCCGCCGGGGCTGTTGATGTAGATCGAGATGTCCCGGTCCGGGTCCATCGACTCCAGGCACAGCAGCTGCGCCATGACGTCGTTGGCGGAGGCGTCGTCGATCTGGACGCCGAGGAAGATCACGCGCTCCTCGAAGAGCTTCGCGTACGGGTCGTACTCGCGCACGCCCTGCGAGGTGCGCTCGACGAAGCGCGGGATGACGTAGCGGGACTCGGCCTGCGGGCCGGTGTAGCGGCCCTGGGAGGCGGCGCCACGCGTGTCCTGGGCGTCGTGCATGCGGTCGTACAGGCCGCTGCCGGGGAAGTCGTTCACAGTGTCTCCTGTAAAGGGGCTGAGGCGGTCGGCTCGGGGCGGGGGATGGCTCAGGCGCCCGTACCGCCGCCGCCCGGCATGCCGGCGGCCGTGGTGATCACGTCGTCGACGAGGCCGTACTCCTTGGCCTCGAAGGCGTCGAACCAGCGGTCGCGGTCCGAGTCGCGGGTGATCTGCTCGATCGTCTGGCCGGTGTGCTGCGAGGTGAGCTCGGCCATGCGCTTCTTGGTGTGCAGCAGCCGCTCGGCGTGGATCTTGATGTCCGAGGCCGAACCGGCGAGGCCGGCGGAGGGCTGGTGGATCAGGATCTCGGCGTTCGGCAGCGCGAAGCGCTTGCCGGGGGTGCCCGCGCTGAGCAGGAACTGCCCCATGGAGGCCGCGAGACCCATGGCGATCGTCACCACGTCGTTCTTGATGTACTGCATGGTGTCGTAGATCGCCATGCCGGCCGTGATCGAACCGCCCGGGCTGTTGATGTAAAGGAAGATGTCCTTGTCCGGATCGGCGGCAAGGAGCAGCAGCTGCGCGGTGATCTTGTTGGCAATGTCGTCGTCGACCGGCTGGCCGAGGAAGATGATCCGCTCGCCGAGCAGCCGGTTGTAGACCTGGTCGCCGAGGCCGCCACCGATGGAGGGCTCGCCGGCGGCTGAGGGCATCAGATTCGTCACGTATCCACCTGCTCGTCTTACGACGGCGCCGGGCCGTCTCACGTTTCCCTGCGGGGCTGGAGCCGCTTTCGGAGACTCCCCTGCCCTCGTATTCATGGACCCTAACGCGGTGACCCTGCGGTGCCATCCCGGTTCCGGGGGTGTTCGCCGGGGGCGTAGCGCCCGGACGGTGCCTGTTCGTCCGCCGGGTACGGGTGCGTCGTGGTTGATCGCGGTTGATCGTGCCCACGCGGCGGAGCCGCACGGTGATACAGCCCCGCGCCCCTTCGGGTGGGCTGTCCGGCCGGATGCCGAACGGGCCCCGGCACTCGTTCGTCCGGGGCCCGTTTTCAGATCCGTCGGGGACGGCGCGAGGGATCAGCCCTCGGTCTTCTCCTCGGCCTTGCCGGCCTTGTCGTCGGCCTTCTCCTCGGCCTGCTCGGCGTCGGCGGACTCGGTGGCGGCGGCCTCGGCGGTCTCCGGCTCCTCGTCCTCCTCGTCGTCCAGGTCGACGATCTCGCCGTTGGTGTCCTTGACCGTGGCCTTCTCGACCACGGCGGCCAGGGCCTTGCCGCGGGCGACCTCGCCGACGAGGAGCGGGACCTGGCCCTGCTCGACGACGGCCTGGGCGAACTGGTCGGGGGACATGCCGGAGGAGGAGGCGCGGCGCATGAGGTGCTCGGTCAGCTCTTCCTGGCTGACGTTGAGGTTCTCCTGCTTGACCAGCTCGTCGAGGACGAACTGGGTCTTGATGCCCTTGACCGCGGCCTCGCGGGTCTCGGTCTCGAACTCTTCGGCGGTCTTGCCCTGGAGCTCCAGGTACTTCTCCAGGTCGAGGCCCATCTGGCCGAGCTGGTGGTGCTCCAGGTTGTGCTTGCGGGTGTTGATCTCGTCCTCGAGGAGCTTCTCGGGGACCGGGATCTCGACCAGCTCGAGCAGCTTGTCCAGGACGCGCTCCTGAGCCTGCGTGGCCTGGTCGTACTGCTTCATGTTGGCGAGGCGCTTGCGGCTGTCGGCCTGCAGCTCCTCCAGGGTGTCGAACTCGGAGGCGAGCTGGGCGAAGTCGTCGTCCAGCTCGGGCAGCTCGCGCGCGGCGACCTGGCTGACCTTGACGGTGACCTCGGCCTCCTTGCCGGCCGCCGAGCCGCCCTTCAGCTCGGAGGCGAAGGTGGCCTCGCCACCGGCCTCCAGGCCCTTCACGGCCTCGTCGATGCCGTCGAGCAGCTCGCCGGAGCCGATGGTGTAGGAGACGCCGTCGGCGACGCCGTCCTCCAGGACCTCGCCGTCGACCTTGGCCTGCAGGTCGAGGGTGAGCACGTCGCCGTCCTGGGCGGCGCGCTCGACCGGCGAGGTGGAGGCGAAGCGCTCGCGCAGCTGCTCCACCGACTTCTCGACGTCCTCGTCGCTGACCTCGACGGCGTCGACCTCGACCTCGATGCCGGAGTAGTCCGGGATCTCGACGGTCGGACGGATGTCGACCTCGGCGGTGAAGTTCAGCGTCTCGCCGTCCTTCAGCTCCGTGATGTCGACCTCGGGCTGGCCGAGCGGGTTCAGCTCGGCCTCGTTGACCGCGTCGGTGTAGAACTTGGGAAGCGCGTCGTTGACCGCCTCCTCCAGAACCGCACCGCGGCCGAACCGCTGGTCGATGACCCGGGCCGGGATCTTGCCCTTGCGGAAGCCCTTCACCGTGACCTGCTGGTTGATCTTCTTGTACGCCGCGTCGAGGCTGTCCTTGAGCTCCTCGAAGGGCACCTCGACAGTGAGCCGAACCCGGGTCGGGTTCAGGGTCTCCACGGCGCTCTTCACGGTTCGGTCTCCTTGGTGGCTGACTTCTTGGGTTCTGCCGGAAACAGAGGGCGTCCGGCAAATTTCGCCGCCCGGAGACTTCAGACGCTGAGACACACGGGCGTGCAGCTTGCATAGTAACGGCAGCGACTACACGACCCAAAAGGCGATCACGAGGCGATCGTGCGGGCTCGTCCGAGGGGGGCCGGGCGCTCGCCGGAGCGGGGATCGGCCGACAACGGCCGAGGTGGTCGGGGTGGCGGGATTTGAACCCACGGCCTTCCGCTCCCAAAGCGGACGCGCTACCAAGCTGCGCCACACCCCGTCTGGTGCGAGACGTAGGGTACATGCAGCAGGGCACCGGGGACCGCAGGGTTTCCCGGGCACCCGGGAAGGTCCGTCGCGGACCGGAAGGGGTGTGCGGTGAAGGGGGGCGACCCGCTACGATGCCTGCAGTGCCGCGGTCACCGACCTGCGGCGCGTGTTGTGCGGGCGTAGCTCAATGGTAGAGCCCCAGTCTTCCAAACTGGCTACGCGGGTTCGATTCCCGTCGCCCGCTCCAGACGACTCGGGGCCGGGTCGGAGGCTCATTCCTCCGCCCCGGCCCCGATCGCTTTTCCCGGGTCCCGGGCCGGGCGGCCGTGCCCCGGCCGGCCTTCGAGAAGTCCCGTGGCTTGCGGGACCGGTCCCGCGAGCGCCTGATTACGGTGCCCTCCATGACCACCGTGGAGCCGGGCACGACGCGCAGGCAGGTGAAGCGGCTGCTCGGAAGTCCCGACCAGTCGATCAGCGACAGGGACTACATGGCCCTGTACAGGACCGCCTCGCGGCCCGGCTTCCGGCCGTGGCGACGGCGGAGCCGTTCCGAGGCCTGGGTGTACGGGGACACTCCGCGCGTGGGGTGGGCGACGTGGATCTACTTCAGCCGGGGGCGGGTGGAGAAGGTGACGAGCGGCCCGCTGACCGGGGGCCGCCCCGAGGGGTCGCCGTAGGACCCTGGGGCCCGGCGGGGGCCGAGGCGTCTGCGGCGGGGCGGGGGCCCTCGGCGGGCCCCCGGTGCCTAGAAGCGGATCGAGTTGACCATGTCCGCTATCGAGTCCAGGAAGCGCTGGATGTCGTCGGCCATGCCGGTGGAGGCCAGGAAGAAGCCGAAGAGGACCGCGACGACGGCCGGCCCCGCCTTGATGGAGCCTCCCCTGAGCAGCACCACCAGGATGATCGCCAACAGCAGCACCACTGACAGTGAAATGGCCACAACTGATCACACCCTAGGTCGGTCCGCTCTCCCGGCCCGGAGGTGCGGCTGCGCGCACCCCCCGCCAGGACCATCGTGCCACCAACCGGGCCCGGCTATGCGGCAGGTGACACATCGTCCGGCCGGATCCTCCCCCGGCATGCTCCCGCGCACACGCGGGCGTACTCAACCATCGCACCCCGCACAGGGGTGCGACAGGGCGTCCGTACGGATAATTCCGGTCAGTTCGTTTCCATGTCCACACAACGCGTTCGCAGGCATTTCGAATTGTCGCGGGGGACACATCAACGCATGCGTCGGTGAGTACGCCGACGGACACTCCGTTGTACTGCCGCCGGCATGCCGTCCGGGCCTCACAGGGAGTTCACAGGATCTCCCGCACGGCCCGCGGACGCATTGAGGCCGGACATTCCAGTGGAGTCGCCCGTCGGCCTTATGCACCGTTTAGTCGCGACGAGTCGTGACAAGTGCGGCACTCCGTCCGGCGCTTCGAGGCGGTGCCTACCCCGTGCTGTGCCTGCCGTCACGCGATCGGCGGCGTCGAGTTCGTCGAAATACGGGGCACCCGGTAGGTAGTCGGGATCCGAATACAGGAATGACGTCGAGGGTTTTACGTAAACAGAGGGAGAACGCTAGGGTGCCTCAGATGTTCTACGCTGCCTCGTCCCCCACCAGAGCAGCGAGGTCCTGTGCCGACTCGCCGAGTTTTCGGCGGGGGGTTGCATGACTAGCTCGCTGCGATCGCACGGCGACCGGAAATCGCCGTCCTCACCGGATCAGCAGACACAGCAGACACAGCCGAGCCGGCATCGCGACGCGTTCTTCGACAACGCCAAGTTCCTGGCGATCGCGCTGGTCGGCATCGGGCACTCCTGGGGCCAGATCCTCAACGGGAACCCCACCGTTGAGGCCCTCTACCGGGTGCTGTACACGTTCCACATGCCGGCGTTCATCATCATCTCCGGCTACTTCTCGCGCAGCTTCGACGCGAGCCCGAGGCGCGTCAAACGGCTGATCACCGGTGTCGTCGTCCCGTACGTCGTCTTCGAGACCGCCTACGCGCTGCACCGCCGCTTCAGCGAGGACCCGGGCAACGACATCAGCCTGCTGGATCCCACCTATCTGCTGTGGTTCCTGTGCGCGCTGTTCGTCTGGCGGCTGACCACCCCCATCTGGCAGACGCTGCGCTGGCCGCTCCCCGTCTCCCTGGTCATCGCCGCCCTCGCGTCCGTGACGCCCACCATCGGCAACGACCTGAACATGCAGCGCGTCCTGCAGTTCCTGCCGTGCTTCGTGCTGGGTCTGCTGCTCCGCCCCGAGCACTTCCAGCTGGTGCGCCGCCGCTCGGTGCGCATCCTGTCGGTCCCGGTGGTCGCCGCGGCGCTGGCGATCGCCTGGTGGTCGATGCCGCGCATGCAGACCGACTGGTTCTACCGCAACGCCTCCGTGGAGGACATGGGCGCTCCCTGGTGGTCCGGTCCCATCGTGACGCTCGCGCTCTTCGGGTGCTCGGTCGTGCTGACGGCGTGCTTCTTCTCCTGGGTGCCCGGACGGCGTATGTGGTTCACGACGCTCGGCGCGGGCACGATCTACGGCTATCTGCTGCACGGCTTCCTGTCGAAGGAGGCGACGTTCTCCGGCTGGTTCCACAACGCCTGGTGGGACACGCCGCTCGGCGGGATCGTGCTGACGGCCCTCGCCGCCACCGTCATCACCCTGCTGTGCACGAAACCGGTCCAGCGGGTCATGCGGTACGTGGTGGAGCCGAAGATGGACTGGGCCTTCAAACGGGACGCGGGGGACAGCGCCCGCAGCCGTGAGAAGCGGGCGCGCGAGGCGAACGGCACGGCGGCCTCCGGATCGAAGGCTCCGGACGCGGCCGGTCCGAAGGACGCTCCGGACGCCTCCGGCACGCCCGCCACACCCACCACGCCCAACGGCAGCGGCGACAAGGTCTCCGTCTAGCCGCTCGCCGCGATCACTCCTGGCCGAGACACGACTGGCCGAGAAGTACGCACATCCGCGCGTACTTCTCGGCCAGTCGTGTGCGGGTGGCCTCGTCGAGGACCGCGAGCCGCGCCGGGTCGGCGTTGTGCGCCAGGTCCGCCTCCTTGACCAGCAGGGCGCCGGGCGTGGCCAGGATCCGCGCGGCGTACTCCTCGGGCTGCTCCCCGGGCCGTCGGGTGAGGGCCCGGACGATGTCCTTGGTACGGCGGGACAGCGCGGCCCCCTCGAGCCACCGCTCCGTGAGGGCGTCGTCCTCGACCGCGTCGTGCAGCCAGGCCGCCGCGATCTGCTCGTCGTCGCCGCCACGGCGCCGTACGCCCTCGGCGACGGCCCGCAGGTGTTCGGCGTAGGGCCGGCCCGCCTTGTCGGTCTGTCCCTCGTGGGCGGCCCGGGCGACCGCCTCGACCTCCCCCGGCGAGAGGCGGGGCGGGGGCGGCGCGGGTGGCGGGGTGGTGTCGGGCACGTCGTCCAGTGTGTCAGCCGGCCGACGCCGCGGATGTCAGCCGGCCGACGCCGCGGACTGGGCCGTCGGGCCCTCCCGGCAGATCAGCAGCAGCGCCCGGTCGTCGTTGACGTCCTTGGCCACCGCCTCGATCAGGTGCCAGGCGGCGCCGTGGAAGCCGCCCGCGACATAGCGGTCGGCCTCGCCTGTGAGGCGGTCGATGCCCTCGGAGATGTCCCGGTCGTTGGTCTCCACCAGGCCGTCCGTGAAGAGCATCAGGACGTCTCCGGGGCGCAGCGAGCCCTTCACGGAGTCGAACTGCGCACCGTCGTACACCCCGAGGAGCGGCCCCTCGGCCGACTTCTCCTCCCAGCGGCCGGTGCCCGCGCTGAGCTGGAGGCCCGGCGGGTGTCCGGCGGAGTACAGCTCGTAGTCGCCGGAGTCGAGGTCCAGGACGAGGTGGATGGAGGTGGCGAAGCCCTCGTCCCAGTCCTGGCGCAGCAGGTAGCCGTTGGCGGCCGGCAGGAAGGCGTGCGGGGGCAGGCTGCCGAGGAGTCCGCCGAAGGCGCCGGACAGCAGCAGGGCGCGCGAGCCCGCGTCCATGCCCTTGCCGGAGACGTCGGTGAGGACGACCTCCAGGGTGCGGCCGCCGCCCGTGCGGGCCGCGACGACGAAGTCGCCGGAGAAGGACTGGCCGCCGGCCGGGCGCAGCGCCATCTCCCGGTGCCAGCCCTTCGGCAGCTGGGGCAGCTTGCTCTGGACCCTGATGCGTTCGCGCAGGTCGAAGAGCATGGTGCCGCCGCGCCGCCAGGGCACTCCGACCCGGCTGCGGAACTGGGCGACGAGCAGCCCGAAGAAACCGCAGGCCGCGACGACCAGCACCACGCCGGGCGTGACCCGGGAGGGGCCCTCGGTGTAGGGGCCGAGCTGGATCGACTCGACGATCAGCGCGGTGGCCGCCGCCGCGTACAGGCCGAGCAGGCTCGCGGGGCGCAGCAGCAGGCCGCCCGCGACGATGGGGATGACCAGCGCGGACGGTGAGCACCACACGGAGTTGGCCATCGTCGTGGCCGCGATGACGGGGATCGTCAGGAGGAGCCCGGCGAGCGCGATCCAGTCCGAGCCGTCGCCGCGGAAGTAGTCGACGGCGGCTCTGCGCATGCCGACGCGGACCCGGTGCCACTGCTTCTTGCACCGGGCCGTGAACGTCTCGGCCGCCGCACGCCGCTGTCGTCCTGCTGTCATTAGTTCGGGACCCTATCCATCCGACCGGCCGCTTGGCACGGGAGGTCCCACTTGTCCCCCGTCCGAGGCCGGACTTCACAGTGAACTTCACGAACGGACGTCGCGCCGCAACCCCGCGGAAATTCCCTCGCCCGACTTCGTACGGTCCTGGTACGCATGGGACATGGGACGGTCTACGGGAAATGACGGCGGCACGAGGACGAACGAGCCGCGGGTTCTGCGGCGCGACGAGTGGGACACCTGGTACGGGTCGCTGACGCGTGCCTTCGGCGGTGCCGTGGAGGCGCCCGAGCGGCTGGCGCTGTACCGCGAACTGACGCGGGTGGACCGCTCGATAGGCGTCTGGGACGGCGCGGAGTGCGTCGGCTCCGCGGGCGCGTTCGACTTCCGGATGACGGTGCCGGGCGGTGCGGCGGTGCCCGCGGCGGGCGTGACGATGGTGGGCGTCGCCGCCACGCACCGGCGCCGGGGTGTACTGACGTCGATGATGCGGCGGCAGTTGGACGACGTACGGTCCTGGGGCGAGTCGCTGGCCGTGCTGACGGCCTCCGAACCGGCGATCTACGGCCGCTTCGGGTACGCCGCCGCGACCTTCCACCTCAACGCGGACATCGACACGGTACGGGCCCGGCCGGCGGTACCGGAGGGCACGGATGACGTACGGCTGCGCTACGCGGCGCCCGCGGAGTCGCTCGACGCGTGCGAGGCGGTGTACGCGCGGCTGGTGCCAGGGCGGCCCGGCATGCTGGCCCGGCGGCCGGGGTGGGAGCGGACGGGGGTGCTGGACCCGGCCGGCGAGCGGGGGGACGCCTCGCCGTTGCAGTGCGTGCTGGCCCGGCGGGGCGACGAGGTGACCGGATACGCACGGTTCCGGGTGCGGCCCGGCTGGAGCGCCGAAGGGCCCGACGGCACGGTGGAGTTGAAGGCGCTCGCCGGGCTGGACCCCGCGACCGAGGCGGCGCTGTGGCGCTTCCTCTTCGACATCGACCTGACCTCGACGCTGGCGGTGCGGGGGCGGCCGGTCGACGAGGCCTGGCAGTACCAGGTGTCGGACATCCGGCGGTGCCGGCCGTCGCTGGGGGACGCGCTGTACGTACGGCTGGTCGACGTGGGGGCGGCGCTCGCGGCGCGGACCTACCAGACGCCGGTGGACGTGGTGTTCGAGGTCGAGGACGCCTTCTGCCCCTGGAACGCGGGGCGTTGGCGGCTGAGCGGGGACCCGAAGGGGGCGTCGTGCGAGCGTACGACCGACGCCGCCGATCTCACGCTGTCCGTACGGGAGTTGGGGGCGGCGTATCTCGGGGGTGTGAGCCTGGCGTCGCTGGCCGCGGCCGGGCGGGTGCGTGAGGTGCGGCCGGGGTCGCTGGCGGAGGCGTCGGTGGGGTTCGGGTCCGACGTCGCACCGTGGCTGCCGCACGGGTTCTGAGACCGGCCGACTTCGCCGGGCGCCGGGCGCTAGCGCTGCTGGCAGGCGGGGCACCAGAAGAGGTTGCGGGCGGCGAGGTCGGCGGTGCGGATCGGGCCGCCGCAGAGGTGGCAGGGCTGGTTCGCCCGGCGGTAGACGTAGACCTCGCCGCCGTGGTCGTCGACGCGGGGCGGGCGGCCCATGGCCTCGGGGGTGTGTTCGGGGCGGACGGTGTCGATGCGGTTGTTGCGCACGCCCTCGCGCATCAGGCCGACGAGGTCCTGCCAGATCGCGTCCCACTCGGCGCGGGTGAGGTCCTTGCCGGGGCGGTAGGGGTCGATGCCGTGGCGGAAGAGGACTTCGGCGCGGTAGACGTTGCCGACGCCGGCGACGGCCTTCTGGTCCATGAGCAGGGCGGCGACGGTCGTGCGGCTGCGGGAGATCCTGCGGTACGCGGCCTCCGGGTCGGCGTCCGGGCGCAGCGGGTCGGGGCCGAGGCGGTCGTGTATCGCCTGCTTCTCCGGCTCCGTGATCAGGGCGCAGGTGGTGGGGCCGCGGAGGTCGACGTACGCGGTGTCGCCCGCGAGGCGGAGGCGGACGGTGTCGGTGGGCGGGGGCGCGGGGGCCGGGCCGAAGGTGACCTTGCCGAAGAGGCCGAGGTGGATGTGGACCCAGGCCGGGTGCGGGGTTCCGGCGGGGCCGAAGCCCAGGAAGAGGTGCTTGCCGTGGGCGTCGGCGGTGTTCAGGACGGTGCCGTCGAGGAGGGCGGCGGAGCCGGCGAACTTGCCCTGGGGGCTGGTGACGTGGACTGCCGTCCGGGCGAAGGCGGCGGTGTAGTCCTGGGCCAGGCGGTGGATCGTGTGCCCCTCTGGCACGGGGGGTCCTTTCGGGTTGGTGGTCGTTGCGCTTCGTGGGAGGCGTGGCGTTCAAGCCTTTCCCACCCGCCCACCCGACTCGGTCGGTCGAGAGGCTGGACCCGTCCCGGGGCTCCGCCCCGGACCCCGGCGGGGACTCCGTCCCCCGCACTCCTGCGGCCGTCTCCCGCACCCGGGGCGACCCCTACGGGTCGTTACCCCGCCTGCGCCCCTTGCGGGCCGCTCGCCCACCCGTACGGGATGTTGGGTCGATTCCCGCATCGGCGCACCCTGCGGGTCGCTTCGCCGGTCCGTACGGGTCGGCGGGTTGCTTCCGCGTCGGGGCAGCGTGCGGGGTGCTTTCCCGGTCCGTCGGGTCGGCGGGTCGCTTCCCGCATCGGTGCACCCTGCAGGCCGCTTCCCCGGTCCGTGCGGGTCGGCGGGCTGCTTCCGCGTCGGGGCAGCGTGCGGGTTGCTTCCCCGTCCGAGAGAGTCTGCGAGTCGCTTCTTCGTCCGGGCGGTCCTGCGGGTCGGCTCCGTCCGCGTTGCCCGCGGGTCGGTTGCCCGGCTCGGGCAGGTCTGGGGCCTTCCGCGGGCTCACGGGGCTGTTGCCGGAGCCCGCGGGTCCGGTGCCTGGGCGCCGGGGGTGGGTGGTGGGGTTACTGCTGGGGGTGGTGGGGCGGGATGGGCGGGAGGTCGGCCGTCGTCTCGTAGGACGTGAGCATGTCGATGCGGCGGATGTGGCGCTCGTCTTCGGAGAACGGCGTGGCGAGGAAGGTCTCGACGAACTTCGTCGCCTCCTCCTGCGTGTGCATACGCGCGCCGACCGCGACGACGTTGGCGTTGTTGTGCTGGCGGCCCAGCGACGCCGTCTCCTCGCTCCAGGCCAGCGCCGCGCGCACCCCCTTCACCTTGTTCGCCGCGATCTGCTCGCCGTTGCCGGAGCCGCCGATCACGATGCCGAGGGCGCCGGGGTCCGCGGCGGTCCGCTCGGCGGCGCGGAGGCAGAAGGGCGGGTAGTCGTCCTGGGCGTCGTAGAGGTGCGGGCCGCAGTCGACGGGCTCGTGGCCTGCCGTCTTGAGCCATTCGACGAGGTGGTTCTTGAGTTCGTAGCCCGCATGGTCGGAGCCGAGATACACGCGCATGGGTCGAGTGTTGCACGCGGGCCGGGGCGCGGACGCTGCGGGTGGCAGTCGTGAAAAGAACACGTGAAGCTATAAAAGCTCAGGAAAAGCTCAAGTAACAATTCGGATTCGAAGGTTCCCGAATTCGTTCGCCTCCGTTTCACTGGTCCGGCTCGTACGCCGCCCGTACGGGAAAGTGCTCGACCGGCGCAAAGGAAACCCCCCATGACTTCGCAGCCGACCCTGACCGAAGCCGAGGAGGGCCCCGAAGGCCCGCCGCAGGCCGGGTCCGGGCTCCAGGCCGGGCTCAAGAACCGCCACCTCTCGATGATCGCCATCGGCGGCGTCATCGGAGCCGGGCTGTTCGTGGGATCCAGCACCGGGATCGCGACGGCGGGTCCCGGCATCCTCCTCTCGTACGCCCTCGTCGGCACGCTCGTGGTGCTGGTGATGCGGATGCTCGGGGAGATGTCGGCCGCCAACCCGACCTCGGGTTCCTTCTCCGCCCACGCCGACCGGGCGCTCGGCCCCTGGGCCGGGTTCTCCATCGGCTGGCTGTACTGGTTCTTCTGGGTCGTGGTGCTGGCCGTGGAGGCGACGGCCGGGGCCAAGATCCTGGAGGGCTGGATACCGGCCGTGCCCCAGTGGGGGTGGGCGCTGATCGTGATGGTCGTGCTGACCGCCACCAACCTGGCCTCCGTCGGTTCCTACGGCGAGTTCGAGTTCTGGTTCGCCGGGATCAAGGTCGTCGCGATCGGCGCGTTCATCGTGGTCGGCGGGCTCGCCGTCTTCGGGGTGCTGCCCGGCGTGGACAGCGGGCAGGCGGGGCTGGGGAACCTGACGGAACACGGAGGGTTCCTGCCGAACGGGGCCGGGGCCATCCTCACCGGTGTGCTGCTCGTCGTGTTCTCGTTCATGGGCAGCGAGATCCCCACGCTCGCCGCCGGGGAGTCCGAGGACCCGCAGCGGGCCGTCACCAAGGCGACCAACAGCATCATCTGGCGCATCGCCGTCTTCTACCTGGGGTCCATCTTCGTCGTCGTCGCGCTGCTGCCCTGGGACGCTCAGTCGATCGCCGACAAGGGGTCGTACGTGGCCGCGCTGGACTCGCTCGGCATCGCGAACGCCGGTCAGATCATGAACTTCATCGTGCTGACGTCCGTGCTGTCCTGTCTGAACTCCGGGCTCTACACGGCCTCCCGCATGGCCTTCTCGCTCGGTGAGCGCGGTGACGCGCCCCGCGCCTTCGCCCGGACCACCCGGCGCGGGGTGCCGCGGACGGCGATCCTGGTCTCCGTGGTGTTCGGGTTCGTCGCCGTCTTCTTCAACTACGAGTTCCCCGACTCCGTCTTCCTCTTCCTCGTCAACTCCTCCGGCGCCGTGGCCCTCTTCGTGTGGCTGGTGATCTGCTTCTCGCAGCTGCGGATGCGGCGCATCGTCGAGGCGGAGGCGCCGGAGAGGCTGGTGGTGCGGATGTGGCTGTTCCCGTATCTGACCTGGGCGGCCGCCGCGGTGATCGTCTTCGTGCTCGGCTACATGCTCACCGACACCGAGCACGACGGGCGCACCACCGTGCTGCTGTCCCTGCTCGTCGCCGCCCTCGTCCTCGCCGTCGCGGTCGTCAGGCAGCGGGTGGGGACGGCGAGGGCCGCCGCCGGGAAGGACTGACGTCCGGCTGAGCCCCGAGCCGAGAACGAAGGGGCCCGCCGGTCGCTGCTGCGATCCGGCGGGCCCCTTCGGCGGTCCTGCGCCGCGCTACCGCTTGTCGACCAGCTTCCAGGCGGCGGGCACCGCGCCCATCGCCAGCGCGGCCTTCAGCAGGTCGCCGATGAGGAACGGCGTGAGACCGGCCGCGATCGCGGCGCTGAGGGACATGTCCGCGGCGAGGGCCAGGTACGGGACGCCGACGGCGTAGATGAGCGCCTCGCCCAGCAGCATCGCGCCGGCCATGCGCACCATCGAGCGGTCGGCGCCTCGGCGGGCCAGGGCGCCCACCACCGTGACGGCGAGCAGCATGCCGAAGACGTAGCCGAGCGACGGCGCGGCGGTGCCGGAGCCGGCCTCCGCGAACCACGGCATGCCCGCCATGCCGACCAGCGCGTAGAGCGCGAGCGAGAGCAGGCCGCGCCGGGCGCCGAGCGCGGTGCCGACCAGCAGCGCCGCGAAGGTCTGGCCGGTCACCGGCACCGGGGACCCCGGTACGGGCACCGCGATCTGGGCCGCGACGCCTGTGAGCACGGCACCGCCGGCCACGAGCGCGACGTCCCGGACTCGGGAGGAGGGGATGAGGTCGGCGAGGACCAGCCCGGAACGGCGGGCGGGAACGGCAGCGGTGCTCATGGGGGACTCCGCGGTGGTGTGGACATGTCGGGACACCGCGACGCTATCCCAGCGGGACGGCCCGTTCACCAGCAGCGCTCGACAAAGCGGCGAACGGCGCCTTGGTGGGCTCCCGACAAAGGCGCGACTTACACACGATCCCGGGTGACACCGGTCACCGTGGGGGTGAGGCGGGCGTCACGACGGGGGTGAGGCGGGCGTCACGGGGTGTGCGGAACCCGGTATTCGGACGATAACGTTCCGCATCCGGGGTGTCCGCATCGTGGGCGGCCGGTGTCGCCGACCGGCGCGACCCCGGAGACTGTGGGCGTTTTTGCCCCGCCCCGACCACTCCCCCTCCAACTACCAACCCCGACCCTCACGTTCCCCGCTCCCCTCCCCTCCCCTCACGCACGTATTGGACGAGCCGCTCCATGTCCAACAGCAGCACCACCACCGAGACGCCGCCGTCCCGGCCGGACGACGCCGCCCTCTCCCACGGCCTCAAACAGCGCCACCTGTCGATGATCGCCCTCGGCGGCGTGATCGGGGCCGGGCTGTTCGTCGGTTCGGGAGCGGGCATCGCCGCCGCCGGACCCTCGATCGTCGTCGCCTACACGCTCTCCGGCCTCCTCGTGATGCTGGTGATGCGGATGCTGGGCGAGATGTCCGCCGCCCACCCCTCGTCGGGCTCCTTCTCCGCGCATGCCGAGCGGGCCATCGGCCCGTGGGCCGGGTTCACCGCGGGCTGGGCGTTCTGGGTGCTGCTGTGCACGGCCGTCGGACTGGAGGGCATCGGGGCCGCGCAGATCGTGCACGGCTGGCTGCCGGGGACGCCGGAGTGGGCGTGGGTGGCGCTGTTCATGGTGGTGTTCTGCGGGACGAACCTGGCCGCCGTGAAGAACTTCGGCGAGTTCGAGTTCTGGTTCGCCGCCCTCAAGGTCGGCGCGATCTCGCTCTTCCTGGTGCTGGGCGTGCTGGCGATCACCGGCGTGCTGCCGGGCACCGACTCCCCCGGCGCCTCGCACCTGAGCGACTTCCTGCCGAACGGCGGCAACGGTCTGATCATCGGCCTGCTCGCCTCGGTCTTCGCCTACGGCGGCCTGGAGACGGTGACCATCGCGGCGGCCGAGTCGGAGAACCCGGTCAAGGGCGTCGCGAGCGCCGTACGGACGGCGATGTGGCGGATCGCGCTGTTCTACATCGGCTCGATGGCGGTCATCGTCACCCTGGTCCCCTGGGACTCCCCCGGGGTCGTGGAGAAGGGCCCGTACGTCGCCGCCCTCGACGAACTGGGCATCCCGGGCGCCGGTCAGCTCATGAACGTCGTCGTGCTGGTCGCGCTGCTCAGCGCGATGAACGCCAACATCTACGGCGCTTCCCGCATCGGCTACTCGCTGGTGGAACGCGGCCAGGGCCCGAAGGCTCTGGGCCGGGTGTCGGGCGGGGTGCCGCGGGTCGCGGTGCTGGTCTCGTCCCTGTTCGGCTTCGGCTGCGTGCTGCTGAGCTACTGGCGGCCCGACGACGTCTTCTCCTGGCTGCTGAACATGATCGGCGCGGTCATCCTGGTCGTCTGGATCTTCGTCGCCGCCTCCCAGCTGCGGCTGCGCCGGCGGCTGGAGCGGGAGGCGCCCGAGAAGCTGGTCGTACGCATGTGGGGCTTCCCGTGGCTGACGTGGGTGGCGCTGGCGGGCATGGCCGCGGTCTTCGTGCTGATGGCCCGGGAGCCGGACACGCGGGTGCAGTTGTACTCGACGGGCGCGATGACGCTGGCCCTGGCGGCCGTCGGCTACGCCCGGCAGCGCCGGCGGAGCGCGACCGGCGGCCGCGGGTAGCGGCGGGGGCGACGGGCGACGAGAGGCGGCGGGAGGCTTGCGGCGGGCGGCGGCGGCCATCACCTCAGCCGTCACCGCCGCCTCAGCCGGCGGCCGCCCCAGCCATCCCCAAGGGCCCTCGCACCGTGCGTGCCGGGGGCCCTTTCCCGTGCCCGTCGGTCCTCCCTCCTTGCCTCCCGCCTTGCCTCCTTCCCTCCCTTCCCTCCTTTCCGGCCATATTGCTGCTAGCGTGCACTTGCGACCTATTCGCAATAAGCTTCGGCGGAAGGCAGCGCAGGCGTCCTGCTCGTGATCGTCTTCTCAACCTTCACCGGCAGGCGGTATGAGGAAGGCCCCCGCGAGGACGTGACTCGCGGGGGCCTTCTGCGGGTGCGGCCCGGTCGTGGCGGCGCCGGGGCGTCAAGGCTTGCGGGCGAGCCCGCCGTGCTGGCCGATCGGCCGCGGGGCCGCACCGTCCGGGGCCGGGTCCGGGCGCCACAGGGGCACGGAGACCACGCCCGGGGCGACCGGTTCGAGACCGTCGAAGTAGGCCTCGATCTGCTCGACGGGCCGCAGGAAGTACGGGACGGCACCGGTCTCGTTGTAGCCGTCCTGGGCCGCCTCGTAGTCCGGGTCGGTGCCGCGCGATCCGTCGTTGACGCACAGGTAACTGCCCGGGGGCAGACCGGCGAGCAGGGATTGGACCAGGGCGCGGGCCCGGTCGTGGCCGTCGATGTGGCCGAGGATGCCGCTGAGGATGAGGGCGGTGGGACGGGTCAGGTCCAGGGTGCGGCCGGCCGCCGCGAGGATGCGGTCCGGCTCGAAGAGGCTGATGTCCTCGTAGGCGGTGGCGCCCTCGGGCGTGGAGGTGAGCAGGGCGCGGGCGTGCGCGAGAACCAGCGGGTCGTTGTCGACGTACACGATCCGCGCCTCGGAGGCGTGCCGCTGGGCGACCTCATGGGTGTTGTCGACGGTCGGCAGCCCGGTGCCGACGTCCAGGAACTGGCGGATCCCCGCCTCCAGGACGAGGTGCCGGATGGTGCGGCCGAGGAAGGCGCGGCTGCTGCGGGCGATGGTGACGATGCCCGGGAAGACGGCGGTGTAGGCGTCGCCGGCCTCCTCGTCCACCGGGTAGTTGTCCTTGCCTCCGAGCCAGTAGTTCCAGATCCGGGCCGAGTGCGGCACCGAGGTGTCGATCTCCGTCATGGGGTGGGACTCGCCTCCAGAGGGATGAGTGAGGCCCATGGTGCTACAGGGGGCGGGCGGACGGAACGGATCGCCGGTTTCGCCCGCCCGGGGGATTCCGGTGGGAAGCCTTCCGGGTGACAGTGCCCGGATGGGTCTCCCGAACAGGCGCTGCCCCAACTGCGGGGACACGCATCAGGACTTCCGGCCGCTCGACGACGCGGAGAGGGCGTATGCCCGGGGGCAGGTGCCCAGGGCCGACCTGGGCACCTACCGGCGCTGCGCCCGTGCGGGGTGCGTGCGCGTGCAGTCGTACTTCGACTGGCGGTCCGGCTTCGACCTGCCGGACTCCTTCCGGCCTCCGGGCGGCTGAGGCCGGGGCCGGGGCCGGGGCCGCCTACAGGTTGCTGAAGTCCGGGCCCTTGGTCCGGGTGCGCTTGATCTCGTAGAAGCCCGGGACGGAGGCGACCGCGAGGGTGCCGTCCCAGAGCCTGGCGGCCTCCTCGCCCTGGGGCGCGGGGGTGACGACCGGGCCGAAGAAGGCGAGCTGCTCGCCATCGGCGCCGGGGACGGCGATGACCGGGGTGCCGACCTCCTGGCCGACCTTGTCGATGCCCTCCTTGTGGGAGGCGCGCAGCTGGGGCTCGTAGGGGGTGCCGTCCCAGTGCTCCATGAGGGAGTCGGGCAGGCCGGCATCCTTCAGGGCGGCGGCGACCGTCTCCCGGCCGGGCCCCTCGCCCTGGTTGTGGATGCGGGTGCCGAGCGCCGTGTAGAAGTCGCCGAGCACCTCGCTGCCGTGCTCCTCCTGGGCGGCGATGACCACGCGGACCGGGCCCCAGGCCTTGATCTCCAGCATCTCGCGGTACTCGGCGGGCAGCTCGTCGAGCTTGTCCTCGTTGAGGACGGCCAGGCTCATCACGTGCCAGCGGACCTCGATGTCCCGGACCTTCTCCACCTCCAGGACCCACCGGGAGGTCATCCACGCCCAGGGGCACAGGGGGTCGAACCAGAAGTCGACGGGGGTCTTGTCCGACATGTCTCTCCTCATGAGGGGCACGAGCAGGTCTTTCACGGGAGAACACGGCCACCCGTGCCGTCCATTCCCGCCGTCACCCGCTGTCCGTTCCCGGCCTGCCGCGCGTCAGGGGCACATGGCAGGATCGGTGCTGTCCGCATACTGAACACCATCCGAGGGAGTGCCGCCCGTGCCCGGTGAGAATCTGTCCCGCGACGAGGCCCGGGAGCGGGCCGCCCTGCTGTCCATCGACGGGTACGAGGTGTCCCTCGACGTGCGCTCGGCCCTCGACGAGGCGCGGGGTGAGGCGCCGGACGAGGCGCAGGGCGGGGGCCCGCGCACCTTCCGCTCCGTCACCACGATCCGCTTCCGGTGCAACGAGCCCGGCGCGAGCAGCTTCGCCGACCTGATCGCGCCGAGCGTCACCGCCGTCAGCCTCAACGGCCGCGACCTCGACCCGAGCGAGGTCTTCGACGGCTCCCGGATCGCCCTGGAGGACCTGGCCGCCGAGAACGAGCTGATCGTCGACGCCCAGTGCGCGTACTCCCGCACCGGCGAGGGCCTGCACCGCTTCGTCGACCCCGAGGACGGCGAGGTGTACCTGTACACCCAGTACGAGCCGGCCGACTCCCGCCGGGTCTTCGCCAACTTCGAGCAGCCGGACCTCAAGGCGCCCTTCCGCTTCGAGGTGCGGGCGCCCGAGGAGTGGACGGTGTGGTCCAACGGCGCCGGTGAACGCGCCGACGGGGTGTGGCGGTTCGCGGAGACCAAGCCGATCTCGACGTACATCACCTGCGTCGTGGCCGGTCCGTACCACTACGTGACGGACACCTACGAGCGGACCTTCGAGGACGGCACCCGGCTGGAGATCCCGCTCGGCGCGCTGTGCCGCAAGGGCCTGGCGCCGCACTTCGACGCCGACGACGTCTTCCTGATCACCAAGCAGGGCCTGGACTTCTTCCACGACCGCTTCGACTACCCGTACCCCTTCGGGAAGTACGACCAGGCGTTCGTGCCCGAGTACAACCTCGGCGCGATGGAGAACCCGGGCCTGGTGACCTTCCGCGAGGAGTACATCTTCCGCGGGAAGGTGACGCGGGCGTCCTACGAGGGCCGCGCCAACACGATCCTGCACGAGATGGCGCACATGTGGTTCGGCGACCTGGTCACCATGGAGTGGTGGGACGACCTGTGGCTGAAGGAGTCCTTCGCCGACTTCATGGGCGCCTTCGCCAACGTCGGCGCGACCCGCTTCAAGGACGCCTGGATCACCTTCGCCAACCGCCGCAAGGCCTGGGCCTACCGCGCCGACCAGCTCCCCTCCACGCACCCGATCACGGCCGACATCCGCGACCTGGAGGACGCCAAGCTCAACTTCGACGGCATCACCTACGCCAAGGGCGCCTCGGTGCTGAAGCAACTGGTGGCGTACGCCGGGCAGGACGCGTTCCTGGAGGGCGCGCGGCGCTACTTCAAGCGGCACGCGTACGGCAACACCCGGCTGGGCGACCTGCTGTCGGTCCTGGAGGAGACCAGCGGCCGGGACATGACGGCCTGGGCCCGCTCCTGGCTCCAGACGGCGGGCGTCAACTCCCTGACCCCGCAGGTGCTGTTGAGCGCGGCGGGCACGGTCGACGAGCTGGCGGTCGTGCAGGAGGCGGTCGAGTCGCACCCCGAACTGCGCCCGCACCGGGTCGCGGTGGGCCTGTACCGGCGTACGGCCGAGGGCGCCCTGGAGCGGTACGCGCGGGCCGAGGTGGACGTCGAGGGGCCGCGGACGGTCGTGGCGGAGCTGGCCGGTGCCGAGGCGCCGGAGCTGGTCCTGGTCAACGACGACGACCTGACGTACTGCAAGACCCGTTTCGACGCCACCTCGCTGGCGACGCTGCGCGAGCACCTGGGTGCGCTGACCGACCCGCTGGCCCGTGCCCTGTGCTGGTCGGCGCTGTGGAACATGACGCGGGACGCGCTGCTGCCGGCCCGGGACTTCGCCGCGCTGGTACTGCGGTTCGCGGGGCGGGAGTCGGACATCGGCGTCCTGCAGATGCTGCACGCCTGGGCCGGTTCGGCGCTGGTGCACTACGCCGCCCCCGACTGGCGGGAGACCGGCGGCCGGCTGCTCGGCGAGGGCGCGGTGCGCGAGCTGCGGGACGCGGCGCCGGGCGGCGAGCAGCAGTTGGCGTGGGCGCGGTTCCTCGCCTCGGTGGCCTCCGGCGAGGAGGAACTGAGCCTGCTGCGCGGCCTCCTCGACGGCACCGAGAAGATCGACGGCCTTGCCGTGGACCAGGAGCTGCGTTGGGCGTTCCTCGCCCCGCTCGCGGCCCACGGCGCCGCCGACGAGGGCGTCCTCGCCGCCGAGCTGGCCCGCGACGACACCGCTTCCGGCAAGCGCCACCAGGTGCGCTGCCTGGCCTCGCGCCCGTCGGCGGAGGTGAAGGCCCGGGCGTGGGCGCAGGTCGTGGAGTCGGACGCGCTGTCCAACGCCCTGGTGGAGGCGACCATCGCGGGCTTCGCGCAGGCCTCGCAGCGGGAGCTGCTCGCGCCGTACGCCGAGAAGTACTTCGCGGTGATCGAGCGGGTGTGGGCCGAGCGGTCCATCCAGATCGGGATGGACGTGGTGCGGGGCCTGTTCCCGTCGCTGCGGGACTCCCGGGAGACGCTGGACGCGACCGACGCGTGGCTGTCCGCGCACGAGGACGCGGCGCCCGCACTGCGCCGGCTCGTCCTCGAAGCGCGGGACGACCTGGCCCGGGCGCTGCGCGGCCAGGCCTGCGACGCGGCGGCCGCCGCCCGCTAGGGGGGGGCGAGGCCAGCGCACGCCAAGCGGTCGAGGCCACCGCATGCCAGGCGGTCGAGGCCGTAGCGCGCCAGGCGGTCGAGCCCGCCGAGGGCCTCGGCCGCTGGCCGACGACGGGGTGCCGCGTCGCCGTTACACGATGCGTGCACTGCGGCCGTAACCCCTGGTCCCACCCGTTCGGACCAGGGGCTTCGGCATCCGAACACCCGTCCTTGAGGACAGGCTTGTCCGGATTGGGCGACGTGCTGGTAACAGCGGTTAAGGGGCGGATCGGACGCGGAAGGGTCTCGGCCATGACGCACGACACCCCGCTCTCCCCCCGCCCGCTCCACCACCTGGCCGACGGCCGGCGACGGCTGATGACGGCCGCCCAGCTCCGGGCGCACGGGGTCTCCGCCGCCGAGACCGGCCGGCAGTGCCGGCCCGGCGGTCCCTGGCAGCAGCTCCTCCCGAACGTCGTCCTGCTGCACGCGGGTCCGCCGACCAGCGAGGAGCGGCTGCACGCGGTACTGCTCTACGCGGCACGCGAGCGCACTCCCGCAGCGGTCTCCGGCGGGCCGGCACCGGCGTCCGTGCCCCGCCAGCCGGGCGGGGAGCAGCAGTCCTTCGCCGCCGACCCCGAGGCGATGATCACCGGCCTGGCCGCGCTGACGCTGCACGGCTTCTCCGCCGCTCCCCCGCTGCCGTCCCTGGACGCCCTCGACGTCCTGGTCCCGCGGCTGCGCCGGCTGCGCTCGACCGGCTGCGCCCGCGTCGTCCGCACGGCCGCGCTGCCGACCGCCGTGCGGGTCACCGGCCTGCCGGTGGCGCCCGTGGCACGGGCCCTGGCCGACGCGGTGGCGGGGCTGACCGACCCCGGTGTCGTCCACCGGCTGCTGACGGAGGCGGTGCGCGGCGGCCACTGCGAACCGGCGGCGGTGGTGCGGGAGCTGAACCGGGCCCGGCTGCTCGGCCGCCCGCACGTCGTGGACGCGGTGGATTCCCTGGTCGCCGAGGGGCGGGCGCTCGCCGAGGAGCACCTGTACCGGATGGTGCGCGAGCACGCGCTGCCGGAACCGGTCTGGAACGTCGACCTGCGCCTGCCCGGCGGCCCCGGCCTCGGCGGCGTGGACGCCTTCTGGCCGGAGCAGGCGGTGGCGCTGGAGCTGGACACCCGGGGCGCCCACCGCCGCCAGGAGGACGACGCGGCGCGGGCGGAGCAGGCCCGCAGACGCGAGCACCTGGAGCGGCTGGGCATCACGGTGGTGCGCCTGGCCCCGCGCAAGCTGCGCGCGTCGCTGGAGCATCAGGCGGCCGTGGTACGAACGGCGTTGATGGCGGCCGAGGACCGGGAACCCGCCGCGTATGTCGTGGTGCTGCCCCGGTAGCCGACGGCGCCGGCGGAGGACGACGGAAGCCGGCGGAAGCTGGAGGTCCGGGGCGGGCGCCAGGAGGGGAGAGGAGGGGCTGCGGGGCACGACCGCCCGGCGGCCCCTCCTCGTACGCCGCCGGCACCGGACCGGTCCGGCCGAGGCGGCCCGGCATCAGGGGGCCGGCCTCAGAGGTCCGGCCGTGGACGCGTTCGGTCCGGCCGTGGACGCGTTCGGCGTAGGCCGCCGCCCTCGGTTTCCGGAGCACCCGGAGGGGGCCGGCCCGCCGGGCGGAGACGACGGCGCGGTGCACGGGATTGTCCCGGCTCACCCCTTGCGTCCCCGATGGCGTATGGCGGAAGTACGCCACACCCCCATCCCGTCTCGGACAACTCTCCCCAAACAGTGAACCCTTACGTAAAGCTGAGCGGTCGTCCGGGATCGGATTCCGGACTGGCGCGACCGGAACCGATCGGCTTCGGTCGTACCCATACGTTCCTTTACCTACAAGGGATGCCGATGACCCACAGCCCCCAGCGGGAACCGATACCCGGCGCGAGACGCGCGGCCCGCATCGCCCTGACCGCCGGCCTCGTCGCCGCGCTCGCCGCGGTCGGGCCCGTCCCCGTGGCCCTCGCCGCCGACGGCCCGGCCACCACACCCCCGGTCCCCGCGGACGCCTCCGTGAAGTCCGCGCACGACAAGCTCGGTTCCCACGACGCCGACCTGCTCGCCGCGGCGAAGGCCGACGGCGAGCAGAACGTCACGATGATGGTCGCCACCGCGCCGGGCCGGACGGCGCAGGTGGCCGAGGAACTGGACGCGGTCCCCGGCGGCGCCGTCGGCCGGACCTACGACGAGCTGGGCTACGTCCGCGCCACCGTCCCCACCGCCAAGGCCGACGCGGCCATCGCCGCCGCCGCGAAGCTCTCCTCCGTGCACGGCATCGACCTGCGCGACGAGATCGAGCTGGACGACCCGACGCCGAGCGCGGACATGGCGAAGGGCGCCTCGCACAAGGGCCGTTCCTACCCTGCGCCGGACCGCCGGACCCCCGCCGAGAACCCGTACAACCCGTCCTTCGAGACGGGCGCCGTCGACTTCGTGAAGAAGTACCCGAAGTCGGACGGCCGCGGCGTCACCATCGGCATCCTCGACTCGGGCGTCGACCTCGCCCACCCGGCACTGCAGAAGACCACCACCGGCGAGCGCAAGATCGTCGACTGGGTCACCGCGACCGACCCGGTCGTCGACGGCGACCGGACCTGGCGCCCGATGACCACCTCCGTCTCGGGCCCCACCTTCACCTACGGCGGACAGACGTGGACCGCGCCCGCGGGCTCCTACCGGGTCAGCACCTTCCTGGAGTCGTACACCACCGGCGGTGACGCGGCGGGCGACGCCAACCGGGACGGCGACACCACCGACTCCTGGGGCGTCCTGTACGACGCGGATGCCGGGACGGTCCGCGTCGACCTGAACAACAACCACGACTTCTCCGACGACAAGCCGATGAAGCCCTACAAGGACGGCTTCCAGGTCGGGTACTTCGGCACCGACGACCCGAAGACGGACGTGGCCGAGCGCCAGCCCTTCGTGGTCGAGATCCGCAAGGACGTCGTCCACAACTCGGCCGGCGACAAGGCCGACTTCGTCAACATCGGCGTCATCGAGTCCGAGCACGGCACGCACGTCGCCGGACTCGCCGCGGCCCACGGCCTGTTCGGCGGCCGGATGGACGGCGCCGCGCCCGGCGCGAAGCTCGTCTCCTCCCGCGCGTGCACCTGGAGCGGCGGCTGCACCAACGTCGCGCTCACCGAGGGCATGATCGACCTCGTCGTCGACCGGGGAGTCGACATCGTCAACATGTCGATCGGCGGCCTGCCCTCCCTCAACGACGGCAACAACGCCCGTGCCGAGCTGTACACGCGGCTCATCGACACCTACGGCGTGCAGCTCGTCATCTCCGCGGGCAACTCGGGCCCCGGCGCCAACACCATCGGCGACCCGGGCCTCGCCGACAAGGTGATCTCCGTCGGCGCCTCCATCTCCCGCGAGACCTGGGCCGCCAACTACGGCTCCGCGGTGAAGACCAAGTACCAGATGATGCCGTTCTCCTCGCGCGGCCCGCGTGAGGACGGCGGCTTCACGCCGACGCTGACCGCGCCCGGCGCGGCGGTCAACTCCATCCAGACCTGGATGCCCGGCGCCCCGGTCCCCGAGGCCGGCTACGACCTGCCCGCCGGCTACGGCATGCTCCAGGGCACCTCGATGGCGTCCCCGCAGGCCGCCGGCGCCTCGGCGCTGCTCCTGTCGGCGGCGAAGCAGGCCCGCGTCGACCTCACCCCGGCCACGCTGCGCACGGCGCTGACCTCCACCGCCGACCACATCAAGGGCGTGCAGGCGTACGAGGAGGGCGCGGGCCTGATCAACATCCCGGACGCCTGGAAGTCGATCCGGCGCGGCGCCACCGCCCACGAGTACACGGTCGAGGCGCCGGTCGACACGGCGATCGACGAGTTCCTGGAGACGCCGGGCCGCGGCACCGGCCTCTACGACCGCGAGGGCGGCCTGAAGGCCGGGCAGAAGAAGACGTACGAGATCACGCTGACGCGCACCTCCGGTGCCGACAAGGCGCTCCGGCACGAGCTGCACTTCGAGAACAACGCGGGCCGCACCTTCCGGATCGTCGGCCGCGACGAGGTGAAGCTGCCGCTGAACGAGCCGGTGACCGTCGAGGTCGAGGCGCGGCCCGGCTCCGCCGGCGTCAAGAGCGCGATCCTGGAGGTCGACGACCCGCGCACCGAGGGCGTCGACCAGCAGGTCCTGACCACGGTGGTCGTCTCCGCCCCGCTGAAGTACGACTTCTCCGCGAAGGGCTCGGTGCTGCGCAACGCCACCACGTCGTACTTCGTGACCGTCCCCGAGGGCGCGAAGTCGCTGGAGGTGGCGATCGGCGGCCTCAAGGGGGAGAGCCAGACCCGGTTCGTCTCCCTCCACCCGTACGGCGTCCCGGTCGACAACACCTCCACGCCGTACTGCTACAACAACTACCTCGACGGCAACGGCTGCCGCCCCGACGTGCGCTCCTACGCCGACCCGCAGCCCGGCGTCTGGGAGATCGAGGTCGAGGCACGGCGCACCTCGCCGCTGCTCGACAACCCCTACGAGCTGGACGTCACCGTGCTCGGCGCGGCCTTCGACCCGGAGGTCGTCACCGTGCCCGAGGCGCAGGCGGGCACCCCGGCCGACGCCTCCTGGACGGTGACCAACCGGTACGCCCCGATCGAGGGCAAGCTGGTCGGCGGCCCGCTCGGCTCGTCCGAGTCGTCCCGCCCGTCCCTCGCCCAGGGTGAGACGGCGACCTCCACGGTCGAGGTGCCCGAGGGCGCCGAGTCGCTGGACGTCTCCATCGGGGGCGTCTCCGACGCGGCCGCCGACCTGGACCTGACGGTCTACGACCAGGACGGCGCGGTCGTCGGGCAGTCCGCCGACGGCGACTCGGAGGAGTCGGTCTCCCTCGCGAAGCCGGCCGCCGGCACGTACACCGTCGAGGTCGCGGGCTACTCGGTGCCCGCGGGCAGCACGGAGTACGACTACCGGGACGTGTACTTCTCCGCCGGCCTCGGTTCGGTGACCGTGGACGGCTCGGCGACGGTGAAGCTCGGCACGGGCGCTTCGGCGGAGGTGACGGGCAGCGTCACGGCGCTCGCCGCCGCTCCCGAGGGCCGCGAGTTCTTCGGCCGGGTCCAGCTGGTCAACGCCCACGGCACGGTCGCGGGCCTGGGCAGCGTACGGATCGGCAAGGTCGTGCCGTAGTCCGGTGCGGTACGGGAAGGGGCGGGCGCGCCGTACCGGGCGCCCGCCCTTTCACCTGTTCGGGGGCCTGACCGTTCGGGTGGCGGGCCGCGAGGCGTACGTCACACCGCCGTGTGGGCCGGGAAGGGGTGGGCAGGGGCGCCACAGCACAGCTTGCGGCGTGCGGCCCGGCCGGAGTGAATATCTGCGGCACGGCCCGCCTCACCGCCGCAGGACCGCGCCACCCGTCCGCGCCACCGCGTCCCGGCGTGCGGGAACACCGCGCAAAGGATTGGACAGGCGGGCCGGACTTCGCCCCATGATGGAAAAGTCTCGGCCGAGCAGAGCGCGCGTGAAGACACGCGCACGAACGGAGAAGGAGTCACCGTGAGGGTCGGAATCGTCGGAGCCACCGGTCAGGTGGGCACGGTCATGCGCAGGATCCTCACGGAGCGCGACTTTCCGGTCACCGAGCTGCGCCTGTTCGCCTCCGCGCGCAGCGCCGGCAAGGAGCTGGACGGTGTGACGGTGGAGGACGCGACCACCGCCGACTACTCCGGCCTGGACATCGTGCTGTTCTCCGCGGGCGGCGCCACCTCCAAGGCGCTGGCCGAAAAGGTCGCCTCGCAGGGCCCGGTCGTGATCGACAACTCCTCGGCCTGGCGCCGCGACCCCGAGGTCCCGCTCGTGGTGTCCGAGGTGAACCCGCACGCGATCGCCGACCGCCCCAAGGGCATCATCGCCAACCCGAACTGCACCACGATGGCCGCGATGCCGGTCCTGCGTCCGCTGCACGCGGAGGCGGGCCTCGAAGCCCTCGTCGTCGCCACCTACCAGGCGGTGTCCGGCTCCGGCCTGGCCGGCGTGGACGAGCTGTTCGAGCAGGTGCAGAAGGTCGGCGCGGACGCGCCCAAGCTCACCCACGACGGCTCGGCCGCCGAGTTCCCGAAGCCGGAGAAGTACGTGGCGCCGATCGCGTACAACGTGCTGCCGCTGGCCGGCTCGATCGTGGACGACGGTCTGCACGAGACGGACGAGGAGCAGAAGCTCCGCAACGAGTCGCGCAAGATCCTGGAGATCCCGGAGCTGAAGGTCTCCGGCACCTGCGTGCGCGTGCCCGTGTTCAGCGGCCACTCCCTGCAGATCAACGCCCGGTTCGCCCGCCCCCTGAGTGTGGAGCGCGCCAAGGAGCTGCTGGCCGGCGCCCCCGGCGTCGCGCTCACGGAGGTGCCGACCCCGCTGCAGGCGGCCGGTCAGGACCCGTCGTACGTGGGCCGCATCCGCCAGGACGAGACGGTGGAGAACGGCCTCGCCCTGTTCGTCTCCAACGACAACCTGCGCAAGGGCGCGGCCCTGAACGCGGTGCAGATCGCGGAGCTGGTGGCGGCGGAGCTGAAGGGCTGACCGCCCGTCACCCCCTCGTGACCTCGTAGAGGAAGCAGCCGTACTCGACGGCCCGGACGTGGACGAACTCCACGGCCGGGTCGTCGAACGCTTCCCGGAGGGCGGGCCCGAACCCGCCGGGTTCGACCAGGCGCCCGCCCAGGATGCGCCCTTCGGCGGAGTACCGGCGCAGGGTGCGGTGCGCGTGAGTGAAGGCGAGCCCGTCCTCCGGGTCCGGCCCCGCGCACCGCTCGGCGTGGATGAAGACGGGCCCCTGCTCGTCGTACGCGCCCGGATCGGCGCCCGCGCGGGCCGCCCAGCGGCGCAGCGGGGCATAGGAGACCAGGGCGGTGCGCTCGCCCGCGCGGCTGCGGCGCAGGCAGCAGCGCAGGGGCGCGCCGCCCTCGGTGTCGGTGCGGGGGACGGGGGCGCGGCCCGCGTCGTCGGATACGCGGAGTTCGTCGAGGGCGGCCGGGGGGACGGGGCGTGCGGTGCAACCGTTCATGGGTCCATGCTCACGCGCGCGCGGCCCGCGCACCGGCGGGTAATGGACATCGCGTTCGGTGCGGGCCACGTGGAAGGATGGCGCAACCCACACATAACGAGGAGATGACCGCGTGCCTGGCACAAACCTGACTCGCGAAGAGGCGCGGCAGCGGGCGACGCTGCTGACCGTTGACTCGTACGAGATCGATCTCGACCTCACCGGCGCGCAGGAGGGCGGCACCTACCGGTCCGTGACCACGGTGCGCTTCGAGGTCGCCGAGACCGGCGGCGAGTCCTTCATCGACCTGGTCGCGCCGGCGGTCCACGAGGTGACGCTGAACGGCGACGCCCTGGACCCCGGTGAGGTGTTCCAGGACTCCCGCATCGCCCTCGCGGAGCTGCTGCCGGGCCGCAACATCCTGCGGGTGGTCGCCGACTGCGCGTACACCAACACCGGAGAGGGCCTGCACCGCTTCGTCGACCCGGTCGACGACCAGGCGTACCTCTACACGCAGTTCGAGGTGCCCGACGCGCGCCGCGTCTTCGCGAGCTTCGAGCAGCCGGACCTCAAGGCGACGTTCCAGTTCACCGTCAAGGCACCCGAGGGCTGGACGGTCATCTCCAACTCGCCCACCCCGGAGCCCCGGGAGAACGTCTGGGTCTTCGAGCCGACCCCGCGCATCTCGTCGTACGTCACGGCCCTGATCGTCGGCCCGTACCACTCCGTGCACAGCGTGTACGAGAAGAACGGCCAGTCCGTCCCGCTCGGCATCTACTGCCGCCCCTCGCTCGCCGAGCACCTCGACTCGGACGCGATCTTCGCGGTGACCCGGCAGGGCTTCGACTGGTTCCAGGAGAAGTTCGACTACGCGTACCCGTTCAAGAAGTACGACCAGCTCTTCGTGCCGGAGTTCAACGCGGGCGCGATGGAGAACGCGGGTGCGGTGACCATCCGCGACCAGTACGTGTTCCGTTCGAAGGTGACGGACGCCGCGTACGAGGTGCGGGCGGCGACGATCCTGCACGAGCTGGCGCACATGTGGTTCGGCGACCTGGTCACCATGGAGTGGTGGAACGACCTGTGGCTCAACGAGTCGTTCGCCACCTACGCCGAGGCCGCCTGCCAGGCCGCCGCGCCCGGTTCGAAGTGGCCGCACTCGTGGACGACGTTCGCCAACCAGATGAAGACCTGGGCGTACCGGCAGGACCAGCTGCCGTCCACGCACCCGATCATGGCGGACATCAGCGACCTGGACGACGTGCTCGTCAACTTCGACGGCATCACGTACGCCAAGGGCGCGAGCGTGCTCAAGCAGCTCGTGGCGTACGTCGGTGAGGACGCGTTCTTCCAGGGCGTGCAGGCGTACTTCAAGCGGCACGCGTTCGGCAACACGCGCCTGTCCGACCTGCTGGGCGCGCTGGAGGAGACCTCGGGGCGCGACCTGAAGACCTGGTCGAAGGCGTGGCTGGAGACGGCCGGCATCAACGTCCTGCGCCCGGAGATCGAGACCGACGCCGACGGTGTCATCACCTCCTTCGCCATCCGCCAGGAGGCCCCGGCCCTGCCCGCCGGTGCGAAGGGCGAGCCGACGCTGCGCCCCCACCGCATCGCGATCGGCGGCTACGACCTCGACGCGGACGGCAAGCTGGTGCGCGGCGACCGCGTCGAACTGGACGTCGACGGCGAACTGACCGCCGTACCGCAGCTGGTGGGCAAGGTCCGCCCGGCGGTGCTGCTCCTGAACGACGACGACCTGTCGTACGCGAAGGTCCGCCTGGACGAGCAGTCGCTCGCGGTCGTCACCGAGCACCTCGGCGACTTCGCCGAGTCGCTGCCGCGCGCCCTGTGCTGGGCGTCGGCGTGGGACATGACCCGGGACGCGGAGCTGGCGACCCGCGACTACCTGTCGCTGGTGCTGTCCGGCATCGGCAAGGAGTCCGACATCGGTGTCGTGCAGTCCCTGCACCGCCAGGTGAAGCTGGCCGTCGACCAGTACGCCGCCCCGACCTCCCGCGAGGCCCTGCTCACCCGCTGGACCGAGGCCACGCTCGCGCACCTGCGCGCGGCCGAGGCGGGCAGCGACCACCAGCTGGCGTGGGCGCGGGCGTTCGCGGCGACGGCCAGGACGCCGGAGCAGCTGGACCTGCTCGACGCGCTGCTCGACGGCACGCAGACGATCGAGGGCCTGGCCGTCGACACCGAGCTGCGCTGGACGTTCGTGCAGCGCCTGGCGGCCGTGGGCCGGTTCGGCGGCTCGGAGATCGCCGCCGAGTACGAGCGGGACAGGACGGCCGCCGGCGAGCGCCACGCGGCCACCGCGCGCGCCGCCCGCCCGACCGAGGCCGCCAAGGCGGAGGCCTGGGAGTCGGTCGTCGACTCCGACAAGCTGCCGAACGCCGTGCAGGAGGCGGTCATCGCCGGCTTCGTCCAGACCGACCAGCGCGAGCTGCTGGCGGGGTACACGGAGCGGTACTTCGAGGCGCTGAAGGGTGTCTGGGAGTCCCGTTCGCACGAGATGGCCCAGCAGATCGCGGTCGGCCTGTACCCGGCGCTGCAGGTCTCCCGGGAGACCCTGGACCGCACGGACGCCTGGCTTGCCTCCGCCGGGCCGACCGCGGCCCTGCGCCGCCTGGTCTCGGAGTCCCGCGCGGGCATCGAGCGCGCCCTTCAGGCCCAGGCGGCGGACGAGGCGGCGGGGGCGTAGCCCGTACGACCGGCCCTACGTGTCAGGGGCGCCCGGCGTGGTCCGGGCGCCCCTGCCGTGTGCGGGGCGCCGTCCGGTGTGCCGGGGCGCCAGGGCGCGTGGCCGATACTCGTGCCATGACCGACAGCCCCGGCCAGTCTCCGGAACAGCGCCCCGAGCGGCACGAGGACCCCGTCGACGCGATCGTCGGCCAGTGGGCGCGGGTGCGGCCCGATCTGGACACGGCCGCCATGGAGGTGTTCGGCCGTGTCTTCCGGCTGGCGCGCGCGATGGGCGACCGGATGGAGACGGCGTACGCGCGCTTCGGGATCTCCCGCGGGGAGTTCGACGCGCTGGCGACGCTGCGGCGGGCCGGGGAGCCCTACACGCTCTCGCCGCGGCAGCTGTCGGCCACGCTGATGCTCACCACCGGCGGCATGACCGGGCGGCTGGACAGGCTGGAGGGGGCCGGGCTGCTGCGCCGCTCCCCCGACCCGCACGACCGCCGGGCACTGCAGGTCACGCTCACCGACCGGGGCCTCGCACTGATCGACGAGGCGGTCGGCGCGGGGCTCGCCGTCCAGGCGGCGGCCCTCTCCGCGCTCGACGCACGGCAGGCCGCCCAGGTGGCCGACCTGCTGCGGGACCTGCTCGCCGGGACGGAGCACTGAGCCGGCGCGGGCGCACGGGTGGGCGCGTCCCCGGACACGCCGAAGGCGCCGCCCGTCACCGGTGTCCGGTGGGGGCGGCGCCCTCGGGGGAGCCGAGGCGGCCGGTCCCGAAGGTCAGGCCTTCGCGCCGGCCTTCTGCCTGGCCGCCTTGGCCTTGGTGTTGGGGCTGGTCACCCTGTGGTCCGGGTGCGAGCGGTCCAGGACCATGATCAGACCCGCGATGACCACGAACAGCGCGATCGGGGCCAGGACGTAGAGACCCAGCGTCTCGACGACGCTCAGGCCGGTGCCGGGGTCGTCGCCGTCGTCGCGGGTCAGCGCGAGCGCGGGGGACGACATGAGCAGCATCATCAGCGTCGTACCGGCTGCCAGGGCGCCGGCGCGCAGGGCGTTCTTCTTGTCCACGGTGCAAAGTTAGCGAACGCCCCGCGGGCCCGCGCGTCCGGGGTGCCCGTACGGGGGCCGGGCGCGCCCCCTCTCAGCCGTCGCCGCGTTCCCGTACGGCGTCCATCAGGGCGTGCAGTCGGGGCGAGGCGGCCAGGTCCTCCAGGGTCACGGGGCGGCCCTCGGCGTCGGCGACGGGCAGCCGCCAGTTCGGGTACTGGTCCCAGGTGCCGGGGAGGTTCTGCGGGCGGCGGTCGCCGACGGCGTCCGGGAGCCAGACGCCGACCATGCGGGCGGGCGTGCGCAGCAGGAAGCGGTGCACGGCCTGGATCTCCGCCTCCTCGGCGGGGGTTCCGGTGCCGCCGCCGGTGCCGTGCAGCAGGCCGAGCCGGGCCAGGACGTCCAGCCACTCGGCGATGTCCGCCGACGCCGCGGCGCGTTCCTCCTCCAGCGGGCGGGCCAGCAGGCCGAGGCGGTCGCGGAGTTCGACGTGCTCGCCGGTGAGGCGGGCGGCGGTGGGGGGCAGGTCGTGGGTGGTGGCGGTGGCCAGGCAGTCGGCGCGCCAGCGTTCGGGCGGCAGCGGACGGCCGTCGCCGGTCCAGTCCCGCTCGAACCAGAGCACGGACGTGCCGAGCACCCCGCGCTCGCGCAGCGCCTCGCGCACGCCGGGCTCCACGGTGCCCAGGTCCTCGCCGACGACCACGGCACCGGCCCGGGCGGCCTCCAGGACGAGGACGGCGAGCATGGCCTCGGCGTCGTAGTGGACGTAGGTGCCCTCGGTGGGCGGGTGGCCCTCGGGGACCCACCAGAGCCGGAACAGCCCCATGACGTGGTCGACGCGCAACGCGCCGGCGTAGCGGAACAGACCGCGCAGCAGCCCCCTGAAGGGCGCGTACCCGCCCTCCGCCAGCCGGTCGGGGCGCCAGGGCGGCAGGCCCCAGTCCTGGCCGCGGGCGTTGAAGGCGTCCGGCGGCGCGCCCACCGACGTGCCCGCGGCGAAGTACTCCCGCTGGGCCCAGGAGTCGGCGCCGCGCGGGTGCACGCCGACGGCGAGGTCGTGGACGATCCCGACCGGCATGCCGGCCTCGCGGGCGGTGCGCTGGGCGGCGGTGAGCTGGGTGTCGGTGAGCCAGGTGAGGCGGGAGTGGAAGTCGACGCGGTCCATCAGCTCGCTGCGGGCGCGCTCGGTGGCGGCCGAACGGGGGTCGCGCAGCCCTTCGGGCCACCGGTGCCAATCGGGGCCGTGGACCTCGGCCAGCGCGCACCAGGTGGCGTGGTCCTCCAGGGCGGTGCCCTGTTCGGCGAGGTAGTCGCAGTAGGCGGCGCGGCGACCGGGCCCGAGGGGGACCTCGTGGAGCAGTTCGAGGGCGTCCCGTTTCAGCTCCCACACGGCGTCCCGGTCGATGAGGGCGCCCTTGTCCAGTACCCCCTCCCGCAGCCGCGCCGCCCGCTCCCGCAGCGCGCGGGCCCGCTCGGGGTCGGTGACGTGGGCGGACTCGGGCACGTCCTCGATGCGCAGGTGCACGGGGTCGGGGAAGCGGCGGGAGGAGGGCCGGTAGGGGGACGGATCGGTGGGGGCGCCTGGCACGGCCGCGTGCAACGGGTTGACCTGCACGAATCCGGCGCCGAGGGCGCGTCCGGCCCAGCCGGCCAGTTCGCCGAGGTCGCCGAGGTCGCCCATGCCCCAGGAGCGGTGGGAGAGGAGGGAGTAGAGCTGGACGAGGAGTCCGTGGGAGCGGGCGGCGGGGGCGGGCAGCCGCGCCGGGGCGACGACGAGGTGCGCCTCGGCGGTGCGCCCGTCGGGCGCGGTGGCGGTCACCCGGTGGACGCCGTCCGGCAGCGGCCCCGTCCCGTCGTCCGGCAGCCGCCCGGTCCCCTCACGTCGCTCGCCCTGCTCGGTGTCGACGCGCAGCCGGGTGCCGGCGGGCAGCGCCGCCAGGGCGGCGGGGGTGCCGCCGTCGCCCCAGAGAACGACGGTGGGCGGCAGCAGGCGCTCGCGCAGCTCGGTCTCACGGGCGGCGAGCGCGGCCCGTACGGCTCCGGGGGTGCGCGTGTCCACGCCAAGGGCGGCCAGCGCGTGGGTGACGGCGGTGGCCGAGGCCGGGACGGTGCGGTCCGGGTCGGGGCAGTAGGAGGTGGCGACGCCGTGCAGCGCGGCGAGCCGGGTCAGATCCTCGGGAAGGTCTTCGGGAAGGCCCTCGGTGGGGTGGTCGTCCGGCCGGGCTGCGGGCATCTGCCACCTCTACGACATCGTGGGTTCCGGGACGGCGAAGGAGGGGCCGCCCTGCTCCGGCACGTCGGCCGTGAGTCCGGGCGAGGACTCGCTGGTCAGCGGTACGGCGTCGGCGAACGGCGACTCGCTGGTGAGGGGCTCGGCGTCGGGCAGCGGGGGCTCGCTGGTCAGCGGCGTCTCCGCGCTGCTGCCGGTGGCGCCGAAGACGCAGTAGTGCGGGGTGTCGGAGGCGACGGAGGGCTCCGCCCAGGGGGTGGACGGCTCCGCCACGGGTTTGGAGGGGGCCGGCAGCAGAAGGGGTGCCAGTGCAGCCATGGGAGTCTCCTCGGGGTCGTTCGTCGTGCCGAGTGTGTTTTCGGCGGGTTACGGCAGCCCCTACCCAGAAGGTGCCGAGGCAGGCCCCCTGAGATCGGCAACGTGTCCCTGGTCACATTCCATGGGTCCAAAATACCCGCGAAACGGGCCAGAGAGTCACACGTCTCCTCCCAGTGGGGCATCGGCCGCACGACCTCTCCCGGTGGGGCACCGGCCGGGTACCCCACCGGGAGAGGTGGACCGGGTGGGGACTCAGGGGGCGAGGGTGACGACGGCCTCCCGACCGGTGCCGCTGACGGAGACGGAGACGGTGAAGAGGCCGGACGCGGTGTCGTGGGTGACGGCGCCGACGCGTCCCCCGGTGGCGGTGACGGCCGGTTTGCGCGGCGCGTGGCCGTGCAGGGTGACCGGGCCCTCGCCGGCGGCGAAGGCGATCGTGGCGTGCACGGCCCCGTCGTCGCCGAGGTGCACGACGCGCTTCCGGCCGTGCCCGACGAACTTCCCGGCGTCGCCGAGGAAGGCGATCCCGGACGGCCCCGCCGGGGCCACGACCCAGTACGTCCCGTCGCCGACGGTGGCCTCGACGCTGCCGCCCGCCGCGACCCGGGTACCGCTCCCGGCGTAGTAGTCGTAGACGTACGCCGGTCCGCCCACGCCAAGGGAGGCCAGGGAGAAGGAGACGCTCTGGGACATGCCGGTCGGCACGGCGCCCTGCGTGACGCCGAGCCAGTCGATGTTGCCGCCGCTCGCCCCGGTGGCGGTCGCGCGGACGGTGTTCGCGCCTTCGGCGAGGGTCGCGGTCAGCCCCACGACGCTCCACGCGTTCCACCAGCCGGTCGACGGGAACGACAGGGTGCGGGCGGCGGCGCCGTTCACCGACACGGCGAGCGGGCGGTCGGTGAAGGAGGCGTTGGCGTAGCGGAACTGGAGGGTGTACGTGCCGGCCGCGGGCGCCTGCACCGTCCACTCCACGTAGTCGCCGTCGGGATTCTGGAAGTCGGCGAAGCCGCTGCCGGTGTAGCCGGACTGGTCGGTGCCGACGACCGCTCCGGACAGGGTCGCGTCCTCGGCCTGGTAGAGCCGCTGCGGCTCCCGGGACTGCCGGGCGTAGGCGAAGACGTAGCGGTAGGTGAGTCCCGTGGCGTGGGCGACGTGGGTGGAGGCGACCATGGCGGGCAGCTTTCCGGCCGCCTCTCCGACGTAGGTCGCGTCGGTGGGGACGATCGGCACGTCGGGTTTGACGAGCACCCCGTCGGGCCGTGCCACCTTCGCCAGATTGACCGCGCTCACCTTGCCGAGCGCGTCCCCGACGCCGACCGGCCCCGCCGACAGGTTCGCCAGCAGCAGGTTGTTCGTCTCGCCGCTCAGGAACACGTCCACCCAGGGCCACACGCTGAGCGCGCCCGCGAGCTGCGAGTCGTAGAGGAACATGTCCCACTTGGGCCGGTCGAAGCGGTCGTCGCTGACCCGGATCGTCGTCAGGTGGGGGTAGCGGGTGGTCTGGAGGTAGTCGCGCGGCAGGGCCATGCAGTACTGGAGGTCGATGCCCTCGGCCGCCGAGTACCGGGCCATGTGGTCGAAGAACGCGTCGGCGTCGGTGAGGTTGGTGTCGGCGGGCTTGGCCTTGGTGCAGAGCCAGTCCTGCTCGAAGACGGTGACGCCGCCCTCGCGCAGGTACTTCATGACGCCCTGCCAGAACTCCGGGTCGATGACAACGTTGTTCGAGAAGTCGTACTGCCCGTGGTACGGACTCGTCTCGTCCATCCACCGGGCATGGGTGACGAGCGGCTTGCCCAACTCCTTCCGGAACGCGGCCAGTCCGTTCGGGAACAGCGTCTTCTCCGCCTCGTACACCGAGGTGCCGTGGTCGAGGGCGTCCCACTTGCCGTCGGGACCCTTGGGGTACCACCAGCTGTCGAGCTGCATGTACCCCATGGGGATCTTCTGGGCGGCCCACTCGTCACGGACGGCGAGCAGGGTGCCCGCGTAGCCCTTCGACTCGTCGAACTTGTAGTAGTAGTCGGCGCCGTTGTCGGTCCAGTAGCCGAGTGTGTCGAGGATGACGCCCGTGTCGTTGGCCGGCGTGGTCTTGCCCGCGAGCCGGGTCAGCGCGGTGCCCCATGCGCGGTGGACGGCGCCGATGCCGGCCTTGACCGACAGGATGGTCTTGCGTGTGTACCCGGCGGGCAGCGTGCCGACGGTGTCGATCACACCGACCGCGAGGGAACCGTCTGCCGCCTGCGTGGTCCGCGTGTCCTGGAACTGGTCGGCCGCCGAGAGCAGAAAGGCGTTGCCCGAGTCGTCGAAGTACACCCAGGGACTGTCCGCCGCACTCCCGAAGGAGTTGAACTGGAACTTCCCGAAGCACTCCCGGTGGCTCAGCTGATGGCCGAGTCTCGGGTACCGCGTGAACGTGGGGAACGGCCCGGAGTTGGCACCGGCGCGGACGCGGGTATCGGTGAACACGACGCAGGACGCGGCGTCGTAGACGCGGACGCCGCCCTTCCGCGCACCCGACGCGAAGGTGAACGTGGTCTCCCTGTACGCGCCCACCGCGTCCGACCCCGTCCGGGTGGCGATGCCGGTCGCGGCCGAGCCGAGCGAACCGCCGAAGCTCCAGCCCAGGACGGTCGCGGTCACCTCCCAGTCCCCCGACGCGTGCACGGCCCCCCGCAACGCCGTCGGCCCGGCCTCCTCCGCCCCCGTCCCCGCGCCTGCCCTGGCCACGCCCGCCGCGCCGGCCAACGGCAGGGCCAGCGCGGCGGACCCGACCCCGGCGGCCCGGATGAAACCACGACGACTGAATCCGGTCATGAGTGCTCCTCGTCTCGGTGCAGACTCGATGCAGGGCAGCGGAACGCGCGCGGCGGAGGCAGAGCGGCGGTGCGTACGTCGCCGAGGTGCGGGAAGAACGCGTGGAGGCCGCGCACGGTGCAGATGTGGCGCCAGTGCGGTGACCGCACCCGTGGGGTGCGTGGAGGCCGTTCACCCACCGAGAGGCGGGCGTAGCTCAGTGTGCTGCGAGGCGTCTCGCAGGGTCAACACTCATAACAGGGGAAGATGTCCACGTATATGAATGACAGTCGGTCACCCCACTGCGGTGGTGGACAGCAGGGCGGCGGCGATCACGCCACTGCAGGGCAGTCGGAAGTCGGAAGTACTCACGGAGGAAGTCGCATGAGGCCGTCACCGCGCCGGGCACTCCAGGCACTCGATCGCTTCAACGCCGCCCACCCCTGGGACCACAACGCCCACTACCACCGCTGGATCCTGCGGCAACTCCCCCGCCGCTTCGGCAGCGCGCTGGACGTCGGATCGGGCACCGGCGACCTGGCCCGCCTCCTGGCCACCCGCGCCGATCACGTCCTGGGCGTCGACTCCGATCCCGCGATCACCGCACGGGCACGCGCGCTGACCCCCGAGCCGACGCGCACCTCGTTCACGGTCATGGACGCCGCGACCGAGCTACCCGCAGGCCCCTTCGACGTCATCACCTGCGTAGCGACCCTCCACCACCTGCCGTTCACCGAGACCTTGCACGCCTTCCGCAGCCGCCTGGCTCCCGGCGGCACCTTGGTCGTCGTCGGCCTCTACCGCCCCGCGACCCTCACGGACCACGCACTCGGCGCGATCGCCGCGCCCCTGAACGCCGCCGCAGGGTGGCTCAAGAACAGACCCCGGAGGGCACCCCGCCCCGCCTCCATGACCGCCCGGACCCGACCGGCCGACATGCCCTTCACCGACATCACCGAAGCGGCCCGCGCCACCCTGCCCGGCGCCCGCCTCCACCGCCGCCTCTTCTGGCGCTACACGCTCACATGGACAAACCGCGTCTCATCTAGGCTGGGCGTGTGGACCCCCGCAGACCCGGAGGAGCCTTGTGACCGTGACCGCTGACAGGCCGCAGATGCTCGTCACAGAGTTCGAAGAACTCGCACGCCATGCCGAGCGGAGCATAGAAGGCGCACGGCTCGAGTTCATCAGCGGACATCTCGGGGGGAAGGCCGTGCCTGACGGCGACCACGGACGTGTCATCCAGTGGCTGACGCGTATCTGTATGCAGCACCGGCCCGACCTGTGGCTGGATCCGACGCAGGGACTGATGGTCGAGGCATACCGGGGCGGGCGCGCCCGGCCGGACGGCTCACTGGCCCCGGCAGAAGCCTTTGTGGGCCAGGGCGAATGGGCCGACGCTGCACCAGTCCTCATGGTCGTCGAGGTGACCTCGTACGACTCCGACACCGACCGGCGTGACCGGGTCGACAAGCCCCGGGCCTATGCCGAGACGGGCATCCCGGTGTACCTGCTGATCGACCGGGACACCTGCGAGATCAAGGTGCACAGCCGTCCGGACGGGGGACAGTACGAGACGGTACAGACGCTGCCCTTCGGCAAGGAGGTCGCGCTGCCCGAACCGGTCGGGATCGCGCTGGACACCGAGCCGCTGAAGAACTGGGTGCGCTGACCCGGAGCAGGTGGAGGCCCCGGAGCGTCAGGCGGGAATGCCGTCGATCCGGGCCATGGCGTCCTCCGCGCCGTACGGCTGCAAGTACGGCAACCAGCGTGGGTCCCGGTGGCCCGTGCCGATGATGCGCCAGGCCAGGCCCGTCGGCGGGGCCGGTTTGTGGCGCAGGCGCCAGCCCAGTTCGACCAGGTGGCGGTCGGCCTTGACGTGGTTGCAGCGGCGGCAGGACGCCACCACGTTCTCCCACGCGTGCAGGCCCCCGCGGCTGCGCGGGATGACGTGGTCGACGCTGGTGGCGACGGCGCCGCAGTACATGCAGCGGCCCCCGTCGCGGGCGAAGAGGGCACGGCGGGTGAGCGGGACGGGACCCCGGTAGGGCACCCGTACGAACCGCTTGAGCCGGACCACGCTGGGTGCGGGCACGGTGACGGTAGCGCTGTGCAGGAAGGCGCCGGACTCCTCCAGGGAGACTGCCTTGTTCTCCAGGACGAGGACGAGCGCGCGGCGGAGCGGTACGACGCCGAGCGGCTCGTACGACGCGTTGAGGACCAGGACATGCGGCACGGGTGCCTCCTTGGGCGTCGGCGGCGCGTGGCTCGCGCCGGGACGATCTGGTTCAGTCTCCCCTCATGGCTGGTCGTAGCGCCACCATGTCCCGGTAACGGGCTGGGAGTGTTTTCGAACACACGGGCCGCGGCCTCGGGGGCGTGACCAGTCCGAGTGCGGTGAGGACCGTCTCCTCCGCCCGTTTCGGGCCGAAGGGCGCCCGGTGCCCCGTTAGTGTGGTGCTCCTGCCCGTCCGGTGACCTTTCCGTGACCTTGGACCGGACCTCGCACCGGGCCGCGCAGGACGGGCTGCCGCATTTGGAGGTATCCGCCGTGTCCGCCGTGTCCCTGTCCGCCGCCGACCCCTCGGCCGCCGTTCCGTCGCCCACGCCGTCGCCGTCGGCCCCCGAGGTGCCCACGCTCCAGGACGCCCAGGACCATGCGAACAACGCCGCGGGCTGGGTCGAGGAGAACTGGTCGACCTGGCTCGCGATCGGGCTGCGGGTGCTGCTGATCGTGGTGATCGCGGTGGTGCTGCGGGCCGTGGTGCGGCGGGCCATCACCAAGCTGATAGAGCGGATGAACCGCAGGGCCACGACCGGTGGCGGCACCGCGCTGAGCGGACTGCTCGTCAACGCGGAGCGGCGCCGGCAGCGGTCGGAGGCCATAGGGTCCGTGCTGCGCTCGGTGGCCAGCTTCCTCATCCTCGGCACCGCCGCCCTGATGGTCCTCGGCACCTTCCAGATCAACCTCGCCCCGCTGCTGGCCTCCGCCGGTGTCGCCGGTGTGGCGATCGGCTTCGGCGCCCGCAACCTGGTCACCGACTTCCTGTCCGGCGTCTTCATGATCCTGGAGGACCAGTACGGCGTCGGCGACAGCATCGACGCGGGGGTGGCCTCCGGCGAGGTCATCGAGGTCGGGCTGCGGGTGACCAAGCTGCGCGGCGCCGACGGCGAGATCTGGTACGTCCGCAACGGCGAGATCAAGCGGATCGGCAATCTCTCCCAGGGCTGGTCCACGGCGGGCGTGGACGTGACCGTCCGCTCGGACGAGGACCTGGACAGGGTGCAGGAGACCCTCGCCGGGGTCGGCGAGCGGATGAGCAAGGAGGAGCCCTGGAACGAGATGCTCTGGGGGCCCATCGAGACGCTCGGTCTGGACTCCGTACTGCTCGACTCCATGGTGGTGCGGGTCTCCGCGAAGACCATGCCCGGCAAGGCCCTCACCGTCGAGCGCGAGCTGCGCTGGCGGATCAAGCGGGCCTTCGACGCGGCCGGCATCGCGATCGTCGGCGGCGCGACGGTCCCGCTGGAGGGCGCCCCGGCCGCCGCCGACCCCGCGGCGGGGGTCGCGGCGCCGTCGGCGTACGCCAGCTCCGTGTCGCCCCAGTCGGTCGCGGCGTCCCCGATCCCGCCGCCCAGCACCGCCAAGTAGGCCGGGACTCCGAAAAGGCCCTCGGGTAACGAGTGCGTTGCCTCGGGGGCCCACTCTTGACGGCCCCCCACTGGCGGCCTACGTTTCTCAGCCAACAGGAAACTTTCCTAACAGTCGCCGGAGCGGACACTCCGTGAAAAGCTGAGCGGCCGAGAGGCAGGTGGGGACACGCATGGCAGCAACCGCCGGTACGCCGGGCACCCCGCGCGTCCTGCGCGCCATGAACGACCGGGCGGCGCTCGACCTGCTCCTGGAGCACGGGCCGCTCTCCCGGACCCGGATCGGCAAGCTGACCGGGCTGTCCAAGCCGACCGCCTCGCAGCTGCTGGCCCGGCTTGAGGCGGCCGGGCTGGTGCTGGCCGGGGGCACGACCGAGGGGCGCCCCGGGCCCGGCGCCCAGCTCTACGAGGTCAACCCCGCCGCCGCGTACGCCGCCGGACTCGACGTCACCCCGGCCCGCGTCCTCGCCGCGGTCGCCGACGTCACCGGGCGCACGGTCGGCCGGTACGAGCTGCCCACCCCGGGCAGGCGCCCCGCCGTCCCCGTCGTCCAGCAGGTCACCGACGCCCTCGACGGCGCGGTGAAGGCGGCCGGACTCGCCCGGTCCGACGTGCACCGCCTCGTCGTCGGCACCCCGGGCGCCTTCGACCCGGGCACCGGACGGCTGCGCTACGCCTCACACCTGCCCGGCTGGCACTCCCCCGCCCTCCTCGACGAACTCGCCGCCGCCCTGCCGATGCCGGTCGGGTACGAGAACGACGTGAACCTCGCCGCCGTGGCCGAACAGCGTCTCGGCGCGGCCCGGGGCCACGAGGACTTCGTGCTGCTGTGGAACCAGGAGGGCCTGGGCGCCGCCCTGGTCCTCGGCGGCCGGCTGCACCGCGGCTGGACCGGCGGCGCGGGCGAGGTCGGCTTTCTGCCGGTCCCGGGCGCCCCGCTGGTCCGCAAGGTCAGCCGCACCGGCAGCGGCGGCTTCCAGGAGCTGGCCGGTTCCCAGGCCCTGGCGGGACTGGCCCGGGAGGTGGGCGTCACCGACGTGCCCTCGGGGCCGTACCCGGAGGTCGCCGCCGCCCTGGTCGCCCGCGCCGCCCGGACGGGGGACGACCCGCACCGCCGGCTGCTCCAGACCTACGCCACCCGCCTGGCCACCGGCCTCGCCTCCCTCGTCTCCGTGCTCGACCCCGAGCTGGTGGTCCTCAGCGGCACCTCGCTCGTCGCCGGCGGCGAGGCGCTGCGCGACCTGGTCCGGGACGAGCTGGAGGAACTGGCCGCCTCCCGGCCCCGGCTCGTCGTCGGTGACGTGACCGAGCACCCCGTCCTGCGCGGCGCACTGGAGAGCGCGCTCGCGACCACCCGCGACGAGGTCTTCGACACCTCGCGCTGACCCCCGCGCCACCCCGATCACCCTGCGCCATCCCGATCGATCACCCCAACCACTCGACGCGCCCCACCCACTCCAGGCGCCCCACCCACTGCACGCGCCCACCCACTCCAGGCGCCGCACTCGCTCCACGCGCCTCACCGCCCCGAGCCCCACCCACCCGGTTCTCACCCTGCCCCTGGGAGCTTCGCCATGCCCGGAACATCCCGAAAAACGGCGTTCGCGATCGCCGCCTCCGCCTCCCTCGCCCTCCTCGCCACCGCCTGTACCGGGTCGTCCGGGACCGGCGCCTCCGACGACCCGGACGCCGAGACCACCCTCACCTTCTGGCACGGCTGGAGCGCACCCGCCGAGGTGGAGGCCGTCCAGGCCAACGTGGACCGCTTCGAGGAGGCGCATCCCAACATCAAGGTGAAGGTCGTCGGCAACATCAACGACGACAAGCTCAACCAGGCGCTGCGCGCGGGCGGTTCGAGCGGACCCGATGTGGTGTCCTCGTTCACCACCTCCAACATCGGCAAGTTCTGCTCCTCGGGCGCCTTCCTCGACCTGAAGCCCTTCGTCGAGAAGTCAGAGCTCGACCTGGACGCGCTCATCCCGAAGCCGATGCTGGAGTACACCCAGTTCGAGGGGACCCGCTGCGCCCTGCCCCTGCTCGGCGACGCCTACGGCCTCTACTACGACAAGGACGCCTTCGAGGCGGCCGGGATCGAGCAACCGCCGAAGACCTGGAGCGAGTTCGCCGAGGTGGCGAAGAAGCTGACGAAGACCAGGGGCGACTCGTACGAGCAGCTCGGTTTCATGCCGAACTACCACGGCTACGAGACCGTCGTCGACCACTACATGTCCCAGTGGGACCACGCCTACTTCGACGCGGACGGCAGGTCCGCCGTCGCCCAGGACCCGGCGTTCGCCGAGATGTTCACGTACCAGAAGAAGCTCGTCGACGACCTCGGCGGCTTCGAGAAGCTGGAGAAGTACCGGAACACCTTCGGCGACGAGTGGGGCGCCAAGCACCCCTTCCACACCGGCCAGGTGGCGATGCAGCTGGACGGCGAGTGGCGGCTCGGCATGGCGAAGGACGCGGGCGTGGACTTCGAGATCGGCACCGCGCCGATGCCCGTCGCCGACGACGAGGCGGACGAGTACGGCAAGGGCTTCCTCTCCGGCACCGTCATGGGCATCGCCCCGCACAGCGAGAAGCAGAACGCCGCGTGGGAGCTGGTGAAGTACATGACGACCGACACCGAGGCCGTCGTCGCCTTCGCCAACGCCATCCGCAACGTGCCCTCCACCTTCCCGGCCCTCAAGTCCCCCGCTCTGAAGGCCGATCCGCAGTTCAAGACCTTCCTGGACATCGCCCAGCACCCGGAGTCCAACTCGCCGCCGGCCTCCGTCAACGGCGCCACGTACCAGCTGACGCTCCAGGACTTCGGCTACCAGTACGAGTCGGGCAAGGTGACGGACCTCAAGGCGGGACTGGAGAAGACCGCCGCGCAGATCGACCGCGACATCGAGCAGACGAAGTAGCGGTCCATGGCCACCAACACGCTCCGCGCGAAACGCCGTTCCTCGGCGCTTCGGACGGCGGCCTTCATGTCGCCCTGGCTCGTCGGGTTCGGCGTCTTCTTCGCCTACCCCCTGGTGTCCACCGTGTACTTCTCGCTGATGAAGTACGACGGCTTCGGCGTCCCGGAGTTCCGGGGCCTGGAGAACTGGACGTACGTCTTCCAGGACTACCCGCTCTTCTGGCCCGCCCTGCGCAACACCCTCTGGCTGGTCCTGGTGATGGTGACCTGCCGGGTGGTGTTCGGACTCGGGGTCGGGCTGCTCATCACGAAGATCAAGACCGGGGCCGGGGTCTTCCGCACCCTCTTCTACCTGCCCTACCTCGCCCCGCCCGTCGCCGCGACGCTCGCCTTCGTCTTCCTCCTCAACCCCGGTACGGGGCCGGTCAACTCCGTCCTGGAGGGCCTCGGCGTGCCGGCGCCCGGCTGGTTCACGGACTCGGCCTGGTCCAAGCCGGCGCTGACCGCGCTCGCCGTGTGGGGCGTGGGCGACCTGATGGTGATCTTCATGGCCGCGCTGCTCGACGTGCCCAGGGAGCAGTACGAGGCGGCCGAGCTGGACGGGGCGTCGGCCTGGCAGCGGTTCCGGTTCGTGACGCTGCCGAACATCTCGCCCATCGTCCTGTTCGCCGTGGTCACGGGCGTGATCCAGACCATGCAGTACTACACGCAGCCGCTGGTCGCCGGGAAGGTCGCCTCCGGGGTCATCGGCGGCTCCGGGCAGTCCTTCGAGCCCGGCTATCCCGACAAGTCGACCCTCACCCTCCCCCAGCTCGTCTACAACCTCGGCTTCCAGCGCTTCGACTACGGCGCCGCCTGTGTGGTCGCGCTCGTGCTGTTCGCGCTGGCCATGGCGTTCACGGCGCTGCTGATGCGCCGCCGGGGCGGTCTGATCCAGGCAGGTGACCGATGAACCAGGCATCGACGCGGGTATCGACCCGGGTACCGACGGACCGGGTGCCGGACCGGCCCGCCGCGGCCGGTACGCCGCCCACCGGGGAGCGGGTCGCGCGCCGGCGCGTCCTGCTGGAGTGGATCGCCGTCCACTCCCTCGGCGTGGCCGCCGCCCTCTTCTTCACGCTGCCCTTCGTGTTCGTGGTGCTCACCTCGCTGATGAGCGGCCAGCAGGCCCTCACCCGCGACCTGTGGCCGCACACCTGGGAGTGGGGCAACTACCGCACCGTCCTGGACACTCCGGGCTTCCTCACCTGGTGGAAGAACACGCTGGTCTACGCGGGGCTCGGCACCGTCCTGACCGTCGCCTCGTCGATCCCGGTGGCGTACGCGCTCGCCAAGTTCCGCTTCCGGGGCCGGCACCTGTCCCTGATGCTGGTGATCTCGATGATGATGCTGCCCCCGCAGGTGGTCGTCATCCCGATGTACCTGTTCTGGGCGAAGCAGCTGGACCTGTCCGGCACGCTGTGGCCGCTGATCATCCCGATGGCCTTCGGCGACGCCTTCTCCATCTTCCTGCTGCGCCAGTTCCTGCTGACCGTCCCGGACGAGTACCTGGACGCGGCGAAGGTCGACGGCTGCGGGGAGCTGCGCACCCTGCTGCGGGTCGTCCTGCCGATGGCGAAGCCGGGCATCGCGGCGGTGGCCCTCTTCCAGTTCTTCTACGCCTGGAACGACTACTTCGGACCCCAGATCTACGCCTCCGAGAACCCCGGTGCCTGGACGCTCTCCTACGGCCTGGAGTCCTTCAAGGGCGCCCACCACACCGACTGGAACCTCACCATGGCCGCGACCGTACTGGTCATGGCCCCCGTGATCCTCGTGTTCTTCTTCGCGCAGAAGGCGTTCGTCGAGGGCGTCACACTGACCGGAGTAAAGGGTTGATGACTGCATGAAACTCACCGTGGTCGGCGGCGGTTCGACCTACACGCCCGAACTGATCGACGGCTTCGCCCGGTTGCGGGACACCCTGCCGGTGCGGGAGCTGGTCCTCGTCGATCCGGCGGCGGACCGGCTCGAACTGGTCGGCGGGCTCGCCCGCCGCATCTTCGCCAGGCAGGGGCACGACGGCCGGATCGTCACCACCTCCGACCTGGACGCCGCCGTCGACGGCGCCGACGCCGTACTGCTCCAGCTGCGCGTCGGCGGCCAGGCCGCCAGGCAGCAGGACGAGACCTGGCCGCTGGAGTGCGGCTGCGTCGGCCAGGAGACGACCGGCGCGGGCGGCCTCGCCAAGGCGCTGCGCACGGTGCCGGTGGTGCTGGACATCGCCGAACGGGTGCGCCGCGCCAACCCGGACGCCTGGATCATCGACTTCACCAACCCGGTCGGCATCGTCACCCGCGCCCTGCTCCGGGCGGGGCACCGGGCGGTCGGGCTGTGCAACGTGGCGATCGGACTGCAGCGCAAGTTCGCCGGGCTGCTCGGGGTGGCACCGGCCGACGTCCACCTGGACCACGTGGGCCTCAACCACCTCACCTGGGAGACCGCCGTACGGCTCGGCGGCCCCGAGGGCGCGGACGTGCTGCCCCGGCTGCTCGCGGAGCACGGGGACGCGATCGCCGCCGATCTGCGCCTGCCCCGGCCGCTGTTGGACCGCCTCGGCACCGTCCCGTCCTACTACCTGCGCTACTACTACGCCCACGACGAGGTCGTCGGCGAACTGCGCACCAAGCCGTCCCGGGCCGCCGAGGTCGCGGAGATGGAGCGGCAACTGCTCCGGATGTACGGCGACCCCGCCCTGGACGAGAAGCCCGCCCTGCTCGCCGAGCGCGGCGGCGCCTACTACTCCGAGGCCGCCGTCGACCTCGCCGCCGCCCTGCTCGGCGGCGCGGGCTCCCCGTACCAGGTGGTGAACACCTACAACCGCGGCACGCTGCCCTTCCTCCCCGACGACGCGGTGATCGAGGTGCCCGCGGCCGTGGGCGGCAAGGTGCCCGCGCCGCTGCCGGTGGCGGACGTGGACCCGCTGTACGCGGGGCTGATGGCCAACGTGACCGCGTACGAGGACCTCGCGCTGGACGCGGCCCTGCGCGGCGGCCGGGAGCGGGTCTTCCGGGCGCTGCTCGCCCACCCGCTCGTCGGCCAGTACGGGTACGCCGAGCAGCTCACCGACCGGCTGGTCGCGCACAACCGGGAGCACCTGGCGTGGGCCTGACCGGGGGCGTCCTCGCCGTCGACGCGGGCAACAGCAAGACCGACGTGGCCGTGGTGACGGCGGAGGGCGAGGTGCTCGCCACCGCGCGCGGAGGGCCGTTCCGTCCGCACGCCGTGGGTGTCGAGCAGGCCGTCGACGCCCTCGCGGAGGCGGTGGCGCGTGCCTTCGCGGCGGCGGGCGTCACCTCCGTCGCGCACGTGTCGGCGTGCCTGGCCAACGCCGACCTGCCCGTGGAGGAGGAGCAGCTGGCCGCCGCGCTGGACGCGCGCGCGTGGGGCGCGCGGGTCGACGTGCGCAACGACACCTTCGCGATCCTGCGGGCCGGTGTCGCCGAGCCGCTGGGCGTCGCCGTCGTGTGCGGGGCCGGCGTCAACTGCGTCGGCATGCGCCCCGACGGCCGCACCGCCCGCTTCCCTGCCATCGGCCGCATCTCCGGCGACTGGGGCGGCGGCTGGGGACTGGCCGAGGAGGCGCTGTGGCACGCCGCGCGCGCGGAGGACGGGCGCGGGGAGCCGACGGAGCTGGCCCGCACGCTGCCGGCCCACTTCGGGCTCGGCTCGATGTACGCCCTGATCGAGGCCCTGCACCTGCGGCACGTGGAGCCCGCCCGGCGGCACGAGCTGACGCCGGTGCTGTTCGCCACGGCGGCCGACGGCGATCCGCTCGCGCGGTCGGTCGTGGACCGGCAGGCCGACGAGGTGGTGGCCATGGCCGCGGTCGCGCTGACCCGTCTCGACCTGCTCGCCGAACCGGTGCCGGTCCTGCTGGGCGGCAGTGTGCTGGCGGCCCGGCATCCGCAACTCGACGAGCGCATACGGGAGCTGCTCGCGGCCCGCGCTCCCAAGGCGGTGCCCAGGGTGGTGACGGAACGGCCCGTACTGGGCGCGGTGCTGCTGGGCCTGGACGCGGTGGGCGCGGACCCCGGGTCCCACGCGGGCGTGCGGGAGCACTTCGCCGGCGCCTGAGCACGGCGGTCGTCCCCCGGTCCCGGCCCCTGGTCCCGGGAACGGTCCCGGTCCTGGTCCCGGGACCAAAGGCACGACCGGGCGGGGGGGGGCGACAGGGCGGGGGACGACCGGGCGGGGGCGACCCGGCCGGGGGACGAGAGGGGACAAGAGGGGAACCGAACCGGTTCCGGTGGCGTGTTCATGGGCAGGGGTGGCAGGGGTGGTGCGTCGCACCGGTGCACATATCAAGATCGGGTGAAGGCCGATGCGGATGTCGGTGCGGGCAGCGATACTTGCGGCGACGGATGACCACGGGGGAGGTCGGTGGTGACTCAATCGCCGAAGGGCGGCGGCAGCGCGACACCGCCCGGCGCGGCCGTGCCCACCCTGTCCGCCGTACCCGCCGTGCCTCCGCAGTCCGGACCGGCCGAGCGGCAGCACGCGGGCCCCGGCGCACCCTCCGCGGCCACGCCACCGTCCCCCGCCCCGGCTCAGCCGCGCCGTACCGCCTTCGCCGAGGGCGTGGACCGGCTGCGCGCGGCGGCCGTCACCGAGCCGGGGCGGCTGCGCATCATCGGCGCACTGCTCGCCGCGCTCGTCGTCGCCTTCGGCACCGTCACCGCCTGGCAGATGTACGAGCGGTCCCTGGCCGCCGACGACGTGCTCACCCGCAGCCAGCCGCTCACCTCGGAGGCGGCCGGCATCTACAGCTCCCTGGCCGACGCCAACACGGCTGCCTCCAGCGGCTTCCTGGCCGGCGGGCAGGAGACCGAGGCGTCCCGGGAGCGGTACGAGAAGGGCGTCCGCGACGCGGCCGAGGGACTCGTGACGGCCGCCGCCAACTCCGACGCGGACTCGCCCTCCGCCGCGACCATCACCGAGCTGAACCGGCTCCTGCCCGAGTACAAGGGCCTGGTCGAGCGCGCCCGCACCTACAACCGGCAGGGCTTCCCGGTCGGCGGCGCCTATCTGCGCTACGCCAACGAGAAGATGCAGCAGGACATGCTCCCGGCGGCCGAGGACCTGTACCAGACGGAGAACAAGCGGCTCGGCGCCGACTACGCCGACGCGAAGCCCTACCCCTGGGCCGCGCTGGCGCTCGGCGTCCTCGCGCTCGCCGGACTGGGCTGGGCGCAGTACCGCACCTACCGCCGCACCAACCGGGTGCTCAACCACGGCCTGGTCGCCGCCACGGCCGCCGCGACGGTCGTCCTGCTCTGGCTGGTCGTCGGCCACAGCGTCGCGCGGTCCGGCCTGAGCGACTCCTACGACCACGGCGTACGTTCGCTGAACGTGCTGCACGACGCCCGCATCGCCGCTCTGAAGGCCCGGGGCAACGAGAACCTCACGCTGGTGGCGCGCGGCGCGGAGACGACGAAGTCGGGCGGCGAGACGGTCGACGCCTACGACTTCGAGTTCGGGAAGAACATGGACGCGCTCGGCGAGGGCCTGAAACAGGCCGCCGAGTACGCCGACGACGACAAGGGCGGGCAGCCGGTCGCCGCGGCGCGGGGCAACATGGAGGAGTGGCGCAAGCGCCACGCCTCCGCCCGTGCCCAGGACGAGAGCGGCAACTACCAGCAGGCCCTCGACCTGGTCATCGGCGGCAAGGGGGCGACGGGCGAGTGCTTCGACGGCGTCGAGGACTCGCTGGCCGCCGCCCTCGACCACGAGGAGCGGGAGTTCGAGCAGGCGGCGGGCGACGGCCTGGACGCGATGGGCCACCTGCCGCAGGGCGCCGGCGTGCTCTCCGGGCTCGGCGCCGCCGGTGCGCTGCTGGGCATCGGCCGCAGGCTCTCGGAGTACCGGTGAGGGAGGGAGGCGCGCGGATGCGCGCACGACGACTGCGGTCCGGCCTGAAGGGCTGGGGCGGGGTGGGGGCCATGGCCGTCGCCTGCGCCCTCGCCGTGGTCCTCGCCCTGCTCCTGCCGACGGTCCGCTCGCACGGCGAGCCCGGCGGCCCGGGCGGCGCTCGTGGCGGCGGCTCCGGCTCCGGTTCCGGTTCCGGCGGGCACGGCACCGCCCACGGCAGCCAGGCGCGGGCCGCCGAGGAGTGCACGGACCCGGAGAAGCAGACCCTGGCCCCGTCCGACTCCGACGGACCCGCCATCGACGCCATCCGGGACCGCGAGGGCGAGAAGCGCAAGCTGGTCGTCGGCGTCGACCAGAACAGCTTCCGCTGGGGGTACCGCGACCCGAACAGCCGCGGCGCCGCCGAACTGGAGGGCTTCGACATCGACCTGGTGCACCGCATCGCCGAGGACGTCCTCGGAGACGGGAACGCGGTGCAGTTCAAGGCGATCCCCACCGACCAGCGCATACCGGCGATCCAGGACGGCCGGGTCGACATGGTGGTCCGCACGATGACCATCAACTGCGACCGCCTGAAGGACGTCGCCTTCTCCGCCCCCTACTTCCGCACCGGCCAGCAGGTGCTCGCGCCCAAGTCCTCGGACGTCACCGGGTACGACGGCACGCTGGCCGGCAAGAGGATCTGCACGGCGGCCGGTTCGACCGCGCTGAGCACGCTGGAGCGGGACCGGAAGGACGGCAGGCTCGCCGCCGACGCGGACCTGGGCACCACCGTGCCCAACCAACTGGACTGCCTGGTACGGCTCCAGCTCGGCGAGGTCGACGCGGTCGTCACCGACGGCGCGCTCGCCGCGAGCCAGGCCGCGCAGGACCCCACGGTGGAGCTGAAGGGCGACTCCTTCACCACCGAGTACTACGGCGTGGCGATGAAGAAGGACGCCGACGATCTGGTACGCCGGGTCAACCGGATCCTCGCCGACTGGCGCGCGGACCCGACCGACGGGTGGCAGCACTCGTACGAGGCGTGGTTGTCGGAGACCATGGACGACGCGGCGAAGTCGGAGCCGCCGGCACCGCAGTACCTGCGCGAGAGCTGAACGGCCGCCGCACCGCAGGCGAAGAGCACGGGCAAGTCCGCGACAGCGAGGGGTGATCGATGGGCGACACGGGACCCACCGGGCCGGTGATGGACCGGGACGAGGTGGACCGTGCGCTGGCGCGGCTCGGCGCGGAGCACGAGGCGGTCGAGACCTCGCTCCTCGCCCTCCAGGACCACGCGGGCCGCAGACTCCTCGAAGGCGCCGAACTCACCGGCGTCACCGCCGTGCGGTGGTCCGCCGCGGAGGCGTCGATCACCCTGCTGTGGGCGTACTTCGACGCGTACACCGGCGCGCTGCGCACCGCCCGGGAGATCCGCTCGCGGCGCCGCTGGTCCAGCCGCGAGGACCTGGCGGAGCTGACGGAGCTGCTGCGCGGCGAGGCCGTCACGGTGGCCGGGAGCACCGCCGCCGCGGCCAACGCGGCCACGCCGGACGGCGGTCCGGGCCGGCTCAGCGAGCGGTACTCGCTGGCGGCACTGGTGGACCGGATGAACCAGCTCTACGCGACCTCCCTGGACATGGTGGTCGCCGCCGACGCGGTGTGGTCGGCGCTGCCCGCCCGCATCGATTTACTCGCCGCCGAACTGCAGCGCACCCGCAAGCTCGCGCACTCCGTGGGCGTACGCCCGGGCGAGCATCCGTCCGGCGACGACCTGGAGCGGATCACTCGCACCCTGACCAGGCTGCGCGAGCAGGTCGTCTCCGACCCGCTGGCCTTCTGGCGGCCCGCGGAGGGCAGTTCGGCGCCCGGCGGCGGCCGTCCCGACACGACGGTGTACGACCGCGAGGCGCGCGCCCTCGAAGAGGTGCGCCGGGAGATCGACGCCGTGCTGGCCGTGCGCCAGGACGCGGAGCAGCGGATCGTCCGGCTGCGCGACGTGCTCTCGCGCGCGGACCGCACCCTCGCCGAGGCCCGCACCGCGCGCGGCGAGGTGCTCGCGAAGATCGCCGCGACGGAGGTGCCGGTGGTCGGCGGACCGCCGATCGTGCTGCAGGAGCAGTTGGCCGCGGCGGCCGAGTACCGCAGGCACGCCCAGTGGCACCGCCTGTCGCCGCTCCTCGAATCCTTGGAGGAGAAGGCCGAGGACGAACTGCTGCGGGCCCGCGAGTCGTTGACGGCGGTCACCGCGCCGCTCGCGGTCCGCGCCGAGCTGCGCGGCCGGCTCGACGCGTACAAGGCGAAGATGGCCCGGCTCGGCCACGCCGGGGACCCCGAGCTGAACGAGAAGTACGAGAAGGCGCGCCGCATGCTGTGGAGCGCGCCCTGCGACCTGCGCGTGGCCGAGCAGGCCGTGCTGCGCTACCAGCACGCGGCGGCCGACGTGCTCGGCTCCGCACGGCGCGTGCCGGGGCAGGGCGGGCCGGTGGACCGGACGGAGCCCGGCGCGTGAGCGGCGAGGACCAGGGGGAGGCGGCGTCATGAGCGAGGCAGGGCGGACGTGCCAGCGTCCCGGCTGCGGCGGGTCCTACGAGGACATGGGCGGCGGCGGGCTGTACTGCGACACGTGCGGCCTCGCGCCGGTCGTCGCGGCGGGCGGGCGGATCGGCGCGACGCCCACCGGCGTCGCGGGCGGCGCGGAGGGGGGCTCGCGCGGGTCCCGCCGCTCGTCGGGCAGCGGGAGTTCCCGCTCCGGCGGCGCCGGCTCGCGTACGTCGTCGCGGTCGTCGCGGTCGTCGAAGTCCCGGCGCTCGGTGTCGGGACGCCTCTCGCGGGCGGTCTCGGGCCGGTCCACGGGGCGTTCGGTGTCGGTGCGCAGCTCGGGTTCCGGCGCGGGGTCCACCTCGCGCGGGCGGCTGGGCGCGGGCCTGGTCGAGGTTCCGGCGGTGCCGCGACCCGATCCGCGCGAGATGGTCATGGAGCGCCCCGAGGTCCCGGAGCGCAAGCGTTTCTGCTCCCGTGCGGACTGCGGCGGGCCGGTCGGGCGGTCCCGCGGGGAGCGGGTCGGCCGCACGGAGGGCTTCTGCACCAAGTGCGGCCACCCGTACTCGTTCGTGCCGAAGCTGAAGGCCGGTGACGTGGTGCACGGCCAGTACGAGGTGGCGGGCTGCCTCGCGCACGGCGGGCTCGGCTGGATCTACCTCGCCGTCGACAAGGCGGTCTCCGACCGCTGGGTGGTCCTCAAGGGCCTGCTGGACACGGGCGACCAGGACGCGATGGCGGCGGCCATCTCCGAGCGGCGGTTCCTCGCCGAGATCGAGCACGCCAACATCGTGCGGATCTACAACTTCGTCGAGCACCTCGACCAGCGCACCGGCTCCCTCGACGGCTACATAGTGATGGAGTACGTCGGCGGCAAGTCGCTCAAGGAGCTGGCCAACGCGCGCCGCGCACCGGACGGCCGCCGCGACCCGCTGCCGGTCGAACAGGCCTGCGCGTACGGCATCGAGGCGCTTGAGGCGCTCGCCCACCTGCACAACCGCAAGCTGCTGTACTGCGACTTCAAGGTCGACAACGCCCTCCAGACCGAGGACCAGCTGAAGCTCATCGACATGGGCGCGGTCCGCCGCATGGACGACGACGAGTCGGCCATCTACGGCACGGTCGGCTACCAGGCCCCCGAGGTCGCCGACGCCGGCCCCTCGGTCGCCTCCGACCTGTACACGGTCGGCCGCACCCTCGCCGTGCTGACGCTCGACTTCCAGGGCTACACCACCGTCTACGCCGACTCGCTGCCCGACCCCGACACGGTCGAGGTGTTCCGGCGGTACGAGTCGTTCTACCGGCTCCTGGTGCGGGCCACCGATCCCGACCCGGCCCGCAGGTTCGCCTCGGCGCAGGAGATGGCGGAGCAGCTCACCGGTGTGCTGCGCGAGGTGATCTCGCTGCAGACGGGCCGCGCCCGGCCCGCCGTGTCCACGCTGTTCGGGCCCGAGGTGCGGGTGACGGACACGGAGCTGTTCCCGCGGTCGGCCGGCGAGGTGTCGCGGCTGGGGGCACGGGAGACGCGCCCGAGAGGGCGCCGCCGGAGCGGCTCCGGCGCGAACGCCCTGCCGGGCGGTGCCGGGTCCGCGCCCGCGCTGTCGGGCCCCGCCGGGCTCACGCCCGCGCCCGGGCCTGCCGTCGGCGCGCCGGGCGGCACCGTCGCGCACGCCCCGCAGGGAGTCGCCGGTGCGTCGGGGGCGCCCGGGGGCGCGAGCACGATGCTGCCGGGCGCCGTGAGCGCCGTCGGGGGCGGAGACGGGGGCAGTTCCAGCGGCAGCGGCAGCGGTGAGGGTCCCGGCGGCGGGGCGTCCGGCCTCGTCGAACCGGCCGACGCGCCCACCGCGTCCCTCGCCCTGCCGGTCCCCCGGGTCGACGCGGGCGACCCCAACGCGGGCTTCCTCGCGGGCCTCGTGGCCTCCGCGCCGGGCGAGTTGCTGACCGCGCTGGCGGCCGCGCCCGCGCCGTCGACCGAGACGCGGCTGCGGCAGATCAGGGCCCGGCTGGAGAACGGTGACGCGCCCGGCGCGCTGGAGGTCCTGGAGACGCTGGAGGGCGAACGCCCCGACGACTGGCGGGTGGTCTGGTACCGCGGGCTGGCCGCCCTGGTGACCGGCGCCCACGAGGACGCCGCGCTCGCCTTCGACGCCGTCTACGACGCCTTCCCCGGCGAGATCGCGCCCAAGCTGGCGCTCGGCCTGTGCGCGGAGGTCCTGGGTCAGCTCGACAACGCCGCCGAGTACTACCGCCTGGTGTGGGCCTCCGACCCGAGTCACGTGAGCGCAGCGTTCGGCCTGGCACGGGTCCAGCTCGCGGGCGGCGACCGGGCCGGTGCCGTACGGACGCTGGAGTCGGTGCCGGAGTCGTCGGTGCACTGCACGGCCGCGCGCGTCGCGGCGGTGCGGGCCCGGCTGCGGCAGCGGGTCGCGGACCCCGGGGACGCGGTGTTCCTGGAGGATCTGACGGCCGCCGCGCGGCAGGTCGAGGCGCTGGACGTGTACGGTCTGGATCCGGCGCGGCGCGAGCAGCTGTCCGCCGAGGTCCTCGGATGCGCGCTGGACTGGGTACTCTCCGGAGGCCGGGGTTCCGTCCCCGCCGCCGCCGGGGGACGGACGCTGCTCGGCAGCGGCCTGGACGAACGCGGCCTGCGCTTCGGCCTGGAGCGTTCGTACCGCACGCTGGCCCGGCTGGCGCGGGGCGGCGAGGAGAGGATCGACCTGGTGGAACGTGCAAACCGTTACCGCCCCCGGACGTGGGTGTAGTTGATGTCCCAGATGCCCCAGCAGGCCCCTGTGTCCAAGTGCCCGAGCTGCGAGGAGCCCCTCGAGCCGGGTGACCGTTTCTGCGGTGCGTGCGGCTACGACCTGTCGGTCGTGCCGGCGCCGCCCGAGGACAGTCCCACCGTCGTCATGAACGGCGCGGCGCCCGGTCCGGGTCCCGCGCGGGACGAGGTGGACTGGCCGACCGCCCGGGACTCGGACGGCCAGGGCCGTCCCGCCCCGGTGCACGCGGCAGCCGAACTGCCCGGCACCGACTCGGGCGGCTCCCCGCTGCCGTCGCAGGAGCCGTCGGCACCCGAAGAACCCGCCCGGGAGCCCGGCCGGGAGAGTGCCCAGGAGCACTCGTCCGGAGTGCGGTTGGACCGCCCGGCCGAGCCCGACGAGTACCCGCTGCAGGCGCCGGCCCCGAGGTCCTCCCCCGAGCCCGCCGCGGCGGCACCGGCGGCGGGAGCGGGCGGCAAGGTGTGCGTGGCCTGCCGCGCGGGCCGCGTCGACCGCGACGGCTACTGCGAGAACTGCGGGCACGCCCAGCCCCGCGAACGCGACCACATGGAGCAGGAGTCGGGGCCGGTCGCCGCCGTCAGCGACCGCGGACTGCGCCACCACCGCAACGAGGACGCGTTCTCGGTGGGCTGCACCGCGCTGCCCGACGGCGCCCCCGCCACCGTGGCGATCGTGTGCGACGGCGTCTCCTCCGCGACCCGCCCCGACGACGCCTCGCTCGCCGCGTCCCGGGCGGCCGGCGAGTCGCTGCTCGGCGCCCTGCCGCGCGGCACGCACCCGCAGCAGGCCATGCACGACGCGATCCTCGCCGCCTCGCACGCCGTGAACGCGCTGGCCGCCGAGCCCGCCACCGCCCGCGAGCAGGCGCCGCACCAGAACGCGCCGGCCTGCACCCTGGTCGGCGCCGTGGTCACCGCCGGGCTGCTGGTCGTCGGCTGGGTCGGCGACAGCCGCGTCTACTGGGTGCCGGCCGACCGCGCCACCCCGCCCGCCCGGCTCACCGAGGACGACTCATGGGCCGCGCAGATGGTCGCCGCCGGTCTGATGAGCGAGGCCGAGGCCTACGCCGACGAGCGCGCCCACGCCATCACGGGCTGGCTCGGCGCCGACGCCTACGAACTGGAGCCGCACACCGCGTCCTTCAAGCCGGACCGCCCCGGAGTGGTCGTGGTCTGCACGGACGGCCTGTGGAACTACGCGGAGTCCGCTCAGGAGATGGCCGAGGCCACGCCCCTGGACGCCGCCGTGCGGCCGCTGCACAGCGCCCGCGTTCTGGTCGGCCACGCCCTGGACGGCGGGGGCCACGACAACGTAACAGTGGCCCTCCTGCCGTTCCCGGCACCGCCGCAGGGGGCAGGATCGGCCTGAGGCTCCCCGGCAGGGGCGCGGCAGGGGGCGGCCTCGCGGACCGCAGGGGGCGGCCCGCGCCAGCAGCCGACGCCCCACCGCGGTGGGGTGGAAAAGGGGGATGCGATCCGGCATGGCCAATTTCTCGAAGTCGAACGTGCCGCAGTTCGCGGTGGACGTCTACCAGAACGAGTACCTGCCCGAGGGCGGCCGTGAGGTCAACGCCATCGTGACGGTCACCGCGACCGGCGGCGGCACGGTCGGGAGCGCGGTCGCCGCGCCCCACCTGTACTCTCCGGGCCAGGGCCCGTCCGCGGCCGTGGCGCTGCTGGTCGACTGCTCGGGCTCGATGGACTACCCGCCGACCAAGATGCGCAACGCCCGCGACGCGACGGCCGCCGCGATCGACACCCTGCGCGACGGCGTGCACTTCACGGTCGTGGCCGGCACGCACGTGGCCAAGGAGGTCTACCCGGGCGACGGGCAGCTCGCCGTGGCCGATCAGACCACCCGGGAGCGGGCCAAGCAGGCGCTGCGCCGCCTGAGCGCGGGCGGCGGCACCGCCATCGGCACCTGGCTGCGGCTGGCCGACCGGCTGCTGTCCACCGCGGACGTCGCCATCCGGCACGCCATCCTGCTCACGGACGGCCGCAACGAGCACGAGTCGCCGGAAGGCCTCGGGGCGGCGCTCGACTCCTGCGCGGGGCGTTTCACCTGCGACGCCCGTGGCGTGGGCACCGACTGGGAAGTGAAAGAAGTCACAGGCATCGCCTCCGCCCTGCTCGGCACCGCCGACATCGTCGCCGATCCGGCGGGCCTGGCCGGCGACTTCACGCGGATGATGGAGACGGCCATGGGCAAGGAGGTCGCGGACGTCGCGCTGCGCCTGTGGACCCCGGTCGGCACCACGGTGCGGTTCGTCAAGCAGGTCGCCCCGACGGTCGAGGAGCTGACCGGCCGCCGCACCGAGGCGGGCCCGCGGGCCGGGGACTACCCCCTCGGCTCCTGGGGCGACGAGTCCCGCGACTACCACGTCTGCGTGGAGGTACCGGCCGCGGGCCTCGGCCAGGAGATGCTGGCCGCCCGCGCCTCGCTGGTCATTCCGGAGCCCGACGGCAGCGTCCAGAACCTCGGCGCGCAGGGTCTCGTACGGGCGGTGTGGACGGACGACATGGCGGCGTCCACGTCGATCGACCCGCAAGTCGCCCACTACACCGGGCAGGCTGAACTGGCACAAGCCATCCAACAGGGTCTGGATCTGCGCAAAGCGGGTGACATCGACGGAGCAACCGCCAAACTGGGCCGTGCGGTTCAGCTCGCGGGGTCCTCCGGAAACGCCGATACTGCGAAACTGCTTTCGAAGGTGGTGGACGTGGTGGACGCGGCGGCAGGTACTGTGCGACTGAAAGCGAAGGTCGAGGAGGCCGACGAGATGACGCTCGAGACCCGGTCGACGAAGACCGTTCGCGTGAAGAAGTGACGCAGCAGAGAAGTGACGCCGGACCACAGGCGCGACACGCCCGCTAGAGAGGGAACCTCCGACATGCCGACCTGCCCGAACGGACACCAGTCGGGTTCCGACGACTGGTGCGAGGTCTGCGGTCACCGCATGGCCGGTGCCGTGCCGCCGCCCCCTCCGCCCCCGCCGCCCGCCGGACCCGGTGGTCACGGCGGGCCCGGTGGTCCCGGCGGCGGTCCCGGTGGTCCGGGCGCCGAGCCGCAGCTGTGCCCGCAGTGCCGCACGCCGCGCGAGGGCGGGGCGCCGTTCTGCGAGGAGTGCCGGTGGAACTTCCTCACCAACACCGCCACGTCGTACACCCCGGCCGCGCCGCGTCCGCCGGCGCCGCAGTTCCAGCAGCCGCCGTCGGGGCCGTCGTACGGCGGCGGCGGTGACGCGTACGACTACCAGGGCTCGCGCCCGTCCCAGGTGAACCGCCCCGCCGAACCGATCCCCCCGGGCCCGCCGCCCTTCGGCGCCGACCCGTCGGGACGCGGCGGTCCGGCCGGCCCGGGCGGCGGCCCCGGCGGCCCGAACGGTCCGTACGGATCCGGTGGGCCTGGTGGGCCCAACGGCCCCGGGGGACCCGGCGGTTTCGGTGGTCCCGGCGGCCACAACAGCCCAGGAGGCCCGGGAGGCCCGGGAGGCCCCAACGGTCCCGGTGGCCCGGGTGGTCCCGGCAGCCCCGGTGGTCCGAGGGACTTCGGCGGCCCCGGCGGCCCCAACGGCCCTGGTGGTCCCGGCGGTCCAGGTGGTTTCGGCGGCTCCAACAACCCCGGTGGTCCCGGCGGCCCGGGTGACTTCGGCGGCCCCAACAACCGGGGTGGCCCCGGCGGCCCCGGTGGTTTCGGCGGGCCCAACGGCCCTGGTGGTTTCGGCGGGCCCAACGGCCCCGGTGGCCCCGGTGGTCCCGGTGGTTTCGGCGGCCCCAACAACCCCGGTGGCCCCGGTGGTGGCGGCCCGAACGGCCCCTCCGGTCCCCCGGCTCCTCCCGGCTTCGGCAGCGACCCGTCGCGTCCGGTCCCGCCGCCGCCCGGCCCCCCGCAGTCGGGCCCGGGTGGTCCCGGCGGTGGTCCGGCCGGCCCCGGTGGTCCCGGCGGTGCCCCGCAGGGGTACCAGTCCGGTCCGCCTGCCCCGCCCGCCTTCCCGCAGGAGGCGGGCCGCCCCCAGCAGGGCGGCCCTTCCTTCGGCGGCGGTGACGACGACTGGGTGCTCTCCCCGCCGACGTCCGGCGCTCCGGGCGGCCCCGGCGGCCCCGGTGGCCCGGGTCCGGTCCAGGGCGGTGGCTACGGCTACCCGCAGCCCGGCGCCACGCAGGCCCCGCCGCCCCCGCCCGGCCAGGGCTTCCCGCAGCAGCCGCAGCGGCCCCAGCAGCCGGCGACCTGGTCGGCGACGATCGGTCCCGACCGCGACTACTTCATGGCGATGATGCACCGCTCCGGGCCCGAGGCCGCGGGTCTGAACCTGCCCGCTTACTCGCCGGAGCAGCAGCGCACGCTGACCGGCAACCAGATCACCATCGGGCGCCGCCGGCACTCGACCGGCGACACCCCCGACATCGATCTGGCGGTGCCGCCGGAGGACCCGGGCGTCTCGCACCAGCACGCGGTACTGGTGCACCAGCCGGACGGCGGCTGGGCGGTCGTCGACCAGAACTCGACGAACGGCACGACGGTCAACGGCGGCGAGGAGCCGATCCAGCCCTTCGTGCCGGTACCGCTCCAGGACGGCGACCGGGTGCACGTGGGCGCCTGGACGACGATCACGATCCGGCGCGGCTAGCGCGACCGGCGTCAGGCGAACGGCCAGGCGTACGGCCCCTCGGGGTCGTCCAGCCATGCCCAGGACCGTTCGCCGCCGACGGTGATGCCGTAGCGCTCGCGGCGCGGGGCGTCCTCGCGCTCCCACAGGGCGTACGCCTCCTGCGGGTCGAGGCCGCCCCGGCTGAGCGCCAGCAGGAAGCGGAACAGGTCGTTCTCCCGGGCCCGGCGCGGCACTCCGCCCAGGCCCGGTGTCTCCGGTCGAGCGCGGTCGGCCCCGCGCAGCGGCACGAAGTAGGCGGGCGTGGGCAGGAAGCGGCCCTCGGCGTGCCCCGCGTCGCGGACGGTGAGCACGGCGAGGCCGGTCGCGAGCGGGGTCAGGATGCGGCCGCCGGGGCGGCACTGGGCGGGCCAGGCGGCCGGTACCGAGGGCAGCGCGCAGGTGGCGAGGATCCGGTCGTAGGGGGCGCGTTCGGGCACGCCGCGGGCGCCGTCGCCGGTGACGACGGCCGGGTGGTACCCGGCGGTGCGCAGGTGGACGCGGGCCGACTCGGTGATCTCGGCGTCCAGGTCGACGGTGGTGACGAGGTCGTCGTCGCGGAGCCGGTGGGCGAGCAGGGCCGCGTTGTAGCCGGTGCCGGCGCCGATCTCCAGGACCCGGTCGCCGTCCCGTACGCCCAGCTCCACCAGCATCATCGCCATCAGCGAGGGCTGGCTGCTGGAGGAGAGCAGTTCGCCGTCGCGCATCCGGGTCGCGAGCGGGGCGTCGGCGTACGCGCCGCGCACCCAGCGCTCGCGGGCCGCCGGGTCGGGGTGCTCGCCCCAGCGGCGTTCGTAGCCGCCCCGGACGCCGACGTAGTAGTACGGCACGAAGAGGTGGCGCGGGACCGCCGAGAACGCCTCCCGCCACACCGGGTCGGCCGTCCAGGCGCCGCTCAGTTCGATCTCCCGCACCAGCTCCGCCCGCGCGGACGCGGCGAGCCGGTCGAGGTCCTCGTACCCGCCCATGTCTCCACAGTAAGGGCAGTACGCGCGACGGCGGCGGGTACGGGCGAGGGGGCCGGTCCTAGGTCTTGAGTCCTATGTCCCCGTGTCTGAGACCATGGACGGCGTGAATGAGATCCGGCGCGGCACGCTTCAGGAGCAGACCTTCTACGAGCAGGTCGGCGGGGAGGAGACCTTCCGCCGGCTCGTCCACCGTTTCTACGAGGGGGTCGCCGAGGACCCGCTGCTGCGGCCGATGTACCCGGAGGAGGACCTGGGTCCGGCCGAGGAGCGCTTCACGCTCTTCCTCATGCAGTACTGGGGCGGTCCGACGACGTACAGCGACAACCGCGGCCACCCGCGGCTGCGGATGCGGCACGCGCCCTTCGCGGTGGACCGGGCGGCGCACGACGCCTGGCTGAAGCACATGCGGGTGGCGCTCGACGAGCTGGGCCTGTCCGAGGAGCACGAGCAGACGCTGTGGAAGTACCTGACGTACGCGGCGGCCTCGATGGTCAACACCCCCGGCTGACGGCTGTCCGGGGCGGCCCCTGACGCGCGGATTCCGGTCACCGGGCGCCGCATTCCGGTCACGATCCGGTCAAGTCCACGTCCCGCCCGGTTACTTCCGTACCTCCCCCTCTGACAGCATCACGCGGAGGTCTGGACAGCGGCGGACAGCGGCGCGCGGCGGGCAACGGCGGCGGGGGGCCGGGTGGCGGGGTACGGGGGGTTCACGGGGTTCGTGCTGCTGCGCGCACGGGCGCACCGCCTGCTGCTCGCCGCGGCCCTGCTCACCGTGGTGCTGACCACGGCGGTACTGGCCACCCTGACCGCGTACTCGGGCGCGGTCGGCGACGCCGCCCTGCGGCACGCCCTGGCCGATCCCCGCAACGCCGCGGACACCTCGCTGGTCGTCGAGGCGGACGTGCCCGAGGAGGAGCGCGGAAAGGCGGACGCCACCGTGCGCGAGGGCGCCCGGGACACCTTCGGCGGGCTCCCGGTCACCGTGCGGACGCTGACGCAGTCGGGGCCGTACGCGCTGCCGGGCACCCCGCGCCCGCGCGGCGGGGGCGGCGGCGACCCGGACCTGACGTACTTCGCGGCGCTGGACCCGGCGCAGGTGCGCGTCACCGAGGGGCGGATGCCCGCAGAGGGCGGCGGGGAGGTGTCCGGGCAGGGCGCCGGACGGATCGAGGTCGCGCTGCCCACGGCCGCCGCCGAACGCCTGGGCCTCGGGACGGGCGCCCGCCTCACCCTCACCGACCGCCTCGGCGGCCCGAAGACGGACGTCGAGGTCACCGGCCTCTACCGCCCCACCGACACCGCGGCCCCCTACTGGCGGCTGGACGACCTGGCCGGGCGCGGCGTGAAGCGGGGCGGCTTCACGACGTACGGGCCGCTGCTCGCCGCTCCCGGCGTGCTGACCGGGGGCGGGGTGAGCGCCGGTTCCTCGGGGTGGCTGGCGGCGGCCGACTTCTCGGGGGTGACGGCGGAGGAGACGGACGCCCTGCGCGAGGCGGCCCGCGGCGGCGTGGCGTGGCTGCGCGAGCGCCCGGAGCTGAGCGGCAGCACCGCGGCCACCACCGCCCTGCCGGACGTGCTGGACCGGCTCGACCGCTCCCTGCTGGTCTCGCGTTCCACGCTGCTGGTGGTCGCCCTCCAGCTGGCGCTCCTCGCGGGCTGCGCGCTGCTGCTGGTGGCCCGGCTGCTGAACGCCGAACGCGCGGGCGAGCAGCGGCTGCTGCTGGCGCGCGGCGCCTCCCGGGCCCGGGTGGCGGGGCTGGCCGCGCTGGAGTCGCTGCTGCTGGCCGGGCCGGCGCTGGTCTGCGCCCCACTGCTGGCCGGGCCGCTGACGCGGTTGCTCGCCGGGCAGGGGTCGCTGGAGCGGATCGGGCTGCGCCTCGACGTGCCGGCCTGGGGCGGCGGCGGGGTGTGGCTGGCGGCGCTGCTGGCGGCCCTCGGGTGCGCGCTGGCCGTGACGGTGCCGGCGCTGGCCTCGTCCCTGTCCGCGGGCGGCCGGGCCCGCGCGCTGCCGGCCCCGCTGCGGGCCGGTGCGGATCTCGGGCTCCTGGTGGTCGCGGGTGTCGCCTACTGGCAGCTGTCCCGGCAGACCTCGGGCGCGGTGAGCGGCGACACCACGGGCGCCCTCGGTATCGACCCGCTGCTGGTCGCGGCGCCCGCGCTGGCGCTGCTGGCCGGGACGGTGCTGACGCTGCGGCTGCTGCCGCCGGTGGCGCGGCTGGCCGAACGCCGGGCGGCCGGCGGGCGCGGGCTGACCTCGGCGCTGGCGGGCTGGCAGCTCAGCCGCCGCCCGACGCGCGGGGCCGCTCCGGTGCTGCTGCTGGTGCTCGCGGTGGCCCTGGGCATGCTCGCGGTCGGCCAGGGCGCCTCCTGGCAGCGTTCGCAGGACGACCAGGCGGACTTCCGGGCCGGGGCGCCGGTACGGGTGCTGGCCTCGGGGACGGCGGGCCCGGGGCGCACGGAGAGCTACGCGGCCGTCGGGGGCGTACGGGAGGTGGCTCCCGCGTCGCGCTCGGCGCTGCCGCTGTCCGGCGACCGTACGGCGACGGTGCTGGCGCTGGACACGGAGCACGCGGCCCGGACGCTGCTGCTGCGCCCGGACCTGTCCGCCGAACCCGCCGGCGACCTGCTCGCCCCGCTGGCCGCCGGGGGCCGGGCGGCGGGCGCGACGGTGCCCGCGGGCACGGCGGCACTCGGCGTGACGGCCACCCTGACCCGTACGGACCCGGGGACCGTGCCCGATACGGGAACCGGCGCGGGGACGGAGGCCGGGGCGGAGTCGGGAACGGCCGCCGCCGACGTGACGGTCACGGTGCGGGACGCCTACGGCACCCCCTTCCGGCTGCGGGCCGGGGAGCTGCCCGCCGACGGCCGCCGCCACACGCTGGACCTCGACGTCACCGGCGGCCCGCTCACCCTGACCGGCCTGGAACTGGTCACGGCCCAGCCGAGGGGGCACGCGCACCGGCTCCGCCTGGGCCTGGCGGAGCTGACCGCCACCGCGCCCGACGGGACCGTACGGCGGCTGCCCACGCCCCGCTCCTGGACCGCCTCCGTGCGCGGCGCCGCGGCGGTGGCCTCGCCGGACGCGAGCACCGGCCCGACCAAGCCCGAGCTGAGCACCTCCGGTCCCCCGGCGGTCGGGTACGGCACCGGGTACATCCCCGACGACCTGCCCTGGGTGTCGGGCGCGGTGACCCTGCGGCTGGACGTCACGCAGCCCGCGCCCCCGCAGCTCACGGCGGTCGCCACCGACCGCTACCTGGACTCCGCGGACGCCCGCGTCGGACAGCGGGTGGACGTCGCGCTGGGCGGCCACAGCCTCCCGGTGCGGATCGTGCGCGCGGTCCGCGCCCTGCCGGGCACCGGGGCGCCCGACGGGACGGACGCGGCGGACGGGTCCGGCGCCACGGACCAGGACGGCGGCGCCCTCCTCCTCGACCTGCGCTCCGTGAACCGGGTGCTCCAGGCCGAGTACGGCGAGGCGCTCGCCCCCACCGAGTGGTGGCTGCGGACGTCGACCGGCGGCGCGTCCGGCGCCGCCGAGGCGCTGCGCGGCTTCCCGGACCTGGAGGCCTCGCAGGTCGTCGTGCGGGACGAACTGGCCGAGGAGTTGCGCGACGACCCGTTCGGCGCGGGCCCCGAGGCGGCGTTCGCCGCGGCGGCCGGGGTGGCGGCGGCACTCGCGGCCGTCGGCTTCGCGGTGAGCGCGACGGGGTCGCTGCGGGAGCGGCGGGCCGAGTTCGCGGTGCTGCGCGCCCTCGGTGCCCCGCGCCGCCGGCTGGCCCGCACGGTCGCCGTCGAACAGGGCGTCCTGCTGGCCCTGGCCCTGCTGGTGGGCGCGGCCCTGGGCACCGTACTCGCCAGGGCAGTGATCCCCCTGATCGTGCTGACCCCGCAGGCCGCCCACCCGGTCCCGGACGTGCTCGTGGCCCTGCCCGCCGCCCGCGTCGCGTTCCTGCTGGCCGCCGTCGCCCTGCCCCCGCTCCTGGTCACCGCCGCGCTGGCCCTGGGCCGCGGCGATCCGGCGGCGGCCCTGCGGGAACAGGGAGGCGAGGCGCGATGAAGCGGGTGAGGCGGGGTGCGGTGAAGCCGGTGTCCGCCCCGTGGGTGCGCACCCGCCTGCAGACCGCGCCCGGTGCCGCGTGGGCGCTGGCGCTGCTCGTGGCGCTGACGGCGTGCCTGGCCGCAGCGTTCCCGAGGGCGCTGGACCGGTACGCGGACGCGGGCCTGGACCGGGCGCTGACGCAGGCCCGCCCGGACCGTACCGGCGTGCTGGTCACCGCCCCGCAGCCCGACCCCTCCCTCTCGGCGCGGGAGCGGGAGGAGTCGATGCGTCCGGAGCGGCTTGGCGGGCGGTACGGCAAGGTCCTCGCGGCCGTCGAGGGCGCGCCGCTGCCCGTGGACCGGGCGCAGTCGGCGTACGGGGTGCGCACCACCGAGGGCCTTCCGGTGCCGGAGCCCTGGCTGCCGCAGCCGAGCGGGCTGCCGGCCCAGTTCCATCTCGCCGCGCAGGCCGGTCTGGGCGACCACGCCGAGATCGGCTCCGGCCGGCTGCCGCGCGCGACCGGCGGCCCGGTGACGGCCGCGACCGGCGCACTGGAGGCGGCGGTCACCGCGGAGACGGCCCGCACCCTGCGGATCAAGGTGGGCTCGGTCCTGCACGTGCCCGGCGTCGAACGGGCCCCGTTCACCGTCCGCGTGACCGGCGTCCTCGCCCCGCGCGACCCCGACGGCGCCTACTGGTCGACCCAGCCCGTGCTGCGGAAGCCGGCGCTGATGAGAGTGCCGGGGCCGCCCGGCGCGGACCGTCAGCAGTACTGGCTGGGCGCCCTGCTGCTCGCCCCCGAGGCGGGCCCCGCGCTCCTCGGCACGGCGGGGACGCCCGTCCGCTACTGGCAGGCGGCGCCCCGCGCCGGCGCCCTGCACGCCCACGACCTCTCCGCGCTGACCTCGGCCGTCGCCGGTCTGGAGTCCGGGCCGGGGCTGCGGGAGGTGCGCGCGGGCGTCGACCCGGCCGCGGACGTCTCCACCGACCTGGACGAGGTGTTCGCCGCCTTCGGCGAGCTGCGCTCGGGCATCGGCCCGCTGGTGTCGGTGGCCGCGGTCGGCGCCGGCACGGTCGCGGGCGTCGTCCTGCTGATGGCGGGCGGTCTCGCGGCCGACCGGCGGCGCGCCGAACTCACCCTGCTGCGGGCCCGCGGCGCGTCCCTGCGCGGTGTCGTGGGGCGCCTGCTGGCCGAGACGTCCGTGGTGGCGCTGCCCGCCGGCGCGCTCGGCCTGGCCGCCGCGCTCCTCGCGCTCCCCGGCGCCCGCCTCGCGCCCGCGGTCGGGGCGGCCGTCGCGGTCACCGCCGCGGCCTGCGCCGCGCTGCCCCTGCGCGCCGCCGTCGCGCACCGTGCCGTACGCGTGCACGGCGGCCGGCGGGACGTGGCGTCGGCCCGCCCCTCCCGGCGTCGCACGGTCGCCGAACTGACCGCCGTCGCCCTGGCGCTGGGCGCGGTCGAGACGCTGCGACGCAGCGGGGCGTCGGGCGGCGCCGGTGACCTGGTGTCCGCGGCCCCGGTCCTGGTCGGAGTGATCGCCGCGCTGGTCCTTGTCCGCCTCTACCCGCTGCCCCTGCGCCGGCTCGCCCGCCCCGCCGGACGGCTGCGCGGCGCCGTGGGCCACCTGGCCCTGGCCCGCGCGGGCCGTACCCCGGTCTCCGCGGTGCTGCCGCTGCTCGCCCTGCTGACCGCGCTCACCACGGCGGCCTTCGGCGGTTCCGTCCTGGCCGGTGTGACGGACGCCCGCGACCAGGCGGCGGTGCGCGTGGTCGGCGCCGACGCCCGCGTCCAGGGCACGGACGGACCGCTGCCGGACGGGGTGAGCGACCGCGTGAGCCGCGCGTCCGGCGTACGGGAGGTGGCCGAGGTAGGCCTCACCGACCAGGCCAACGCCGGGGACGGCAAGCAGAAGGTGCCGCTGGCCGGCGTGGACCCCGGCGCCTACGCGGGACTGGCGGCGCGCACGGGCCTCGGCGCGTTCGACGGGGACGCGCTGGAAGGGCACGGCGGCGGGGCCGGGCAGCCGCTGCCCGCGCTGGCCTCGCCCGCGGTCGCCGAGCGGTTCGGCACCGGGCCGTTCTCGGTGCGCACGGGGGACGGCACGTCCGTCACCGTCCGCGTCGCGCTCGTCCGCGCGTTCACCCCGGCCGTCTCCGGCGACGACTTCCTGGTCGTGGACCGGGCCGGGCTGTCCGCCGAGGCCGCCCGTCCCAGCCTGCTGCTGCTCACCGGCGCCCCCCTGGACGCGGGCGCGCTGCGCAGGGCCGCGGGCGACGCCGGCTCGGTCCTGCTGCGCTCCGCCGAGCGGGGCCGGTACGTCGACTCGCCCCTGCAGTCCGGCGCGGAGCGCGTCTACGCCGTGGCCGTCGCCGCGGGCGCCGGGTACGCCGTCCTCGCCCTGCTCCTCTCCCTGCTGCGCGCCGCGCCGGAACGCACCGCGCTCCTCGCCCGGCTGCGCACGATGGGCCTGACCCGCGCCCAGGGGCGGCGCCTGCTGGTCCTGGAGTCGCTCCCCCAGGCCGTCCTCGCCGCGGCGGGCGGCGCCCTGACCGGCTGGGCGACCGTCCGCCTGCTCGCCCCCGGCGTCGACCTGACCACGATCGCCCTGGCGACCGCCTCGTCCCCGGTGGGCCGGGCCGGACTGCGCACCGACCCGTGGTCGCTGGCGCTGCCGGCGGTGGCGGTGCTGGTGGTGGCGGTGGGCGTCGCGGGCGTCCAGGCGTGGTGGTCGGGCCGCCGCGGGTCGGTCACCGAACTGCGGGCGGGGGACGCGCGGTGAGCCCGGCGGGCGCCGCGCCGCACGCGCCGCACCCGGACCACTCGCCGAACCCCGGACAGGAGGCACGACCACGATGACGACATCGGCATCGGCATCGGCATCGGACCCGGCATCGTCACGACCGGAACCGGCACCCCCGTCGACACCGGCACCGGCGGTCCCCACCGCGACGCTCGCCGAGCTGGCCGACCGCGCCACCGCCTCCCGCGACCGGCCCGCCTACGGCCACGACGCCCTGATCACCTGCGACCGCCTGGTCCGGATCTTCAGCGCCGACGGCGTCGAGGTGCAGGCCCTCCAGGGCCTCGACCTGCTGGTCCGCGAGGGCGAGCTGATGGCGCTGGTGGGTGCGTCGGGCAGCGGCAAGTCCACGCTGATGAACATCCTGGCGGGCCTGGACTCCCCCACCGCCGGTGCGGCCCGCGTGGCCGGGCGCGACCTGCTCTCGATGACCGCGAAGGACCGCCTCGCCTACCGCCGCGAGGTGGTCGGCTTCGTCTGGCAGCAGACCGCCCGCAACCTCCTGCCCTACCTGACGGCGGCCCAGAACGTCGCCCTGCCCCTGCGGCTGGCCGGCTCCCGCGGCGCGAAGGGCCGCCGGGCCCGCACCGAACGCGCCCTGGAGCTCCTGGAGTTGCTGGACATCGCCGACTGCCGCGACCGCCGTCCGCGGCAGCTGTCGGGCGGTCAGCAGCAGCGTGTGGCCATCGCCGTGGCCCTCGCGAACAATCCGGCGGTGCTGCTCGCCGACGAGCCGACGGGCGAGCTGGACTCCCACACGGCGGAGCAGATATTCGCGGCCTTCCGCACGGCGAACGAGCGGCTCGGCACCACCGTCGTCATCGTCACCCACGACCAGGCGGTGGCCGGCGAGGTCCGCCGCACGGTCGCCATCCGCGACGGCCGCACCTCCACGGAGGTACTGCGCCGCAGCGAGGTGGACGCCGCGACCGGCCACGAGACGGTGGTGGCCCGCGAGTACGCGATGCTCGACCGCGCCGGACGGCTCCAGCTGCCCGCCGACTACACCGCGGCCCTCGGCATGCGCGACCGGGTCGCGCTGGAACTGGAGTCGGACCACGTCGCCGTACGCCCCGACGACAGCGAGAGCGGCGGGAAACACGGCTGAACCGGCACCGCGCGCCCCGCGGCCGGGGCCTCAGCGCACGCTGAGGTTCAGTCCCCCTACGCCCGCCCCGGCCCCCGCTCGCCGCAGGGCGACGGACCCGAAGGGCGTACGCAGCCGCAGCCACGCACCGGACGAGAACAGCTTCGGCGCGTCCTCGCGGGAGCCCGGCGCCCCGGGGGGCCGCAGGAACCCGAGCGACTGGGCCGCGTGCACGACCCGCACCGGCAGCCCGGTCTCTCCGACCGTCCGGGACCAGATCTCCCGCCCGATCCGGTCCAGTTCGGCCCGCGTACGCGCCTCGGCGGCCAACTCCGCCGTACGGGCGCGAAATTCGGCGACCGCGGCGGCGACCAGCGCGCGCAGGGCGTCCGGGGCGGGCAGCCCCGCCTCGGCCCGCCACCCGCCGCGCGGCGGCAGCACCCCGGCCCACGGCGGGCCGGTCACCGCGGCGGGGACACGGGCGGTGACCGCCTGCTCGTCCACGCTCTCCAGCAGCTCACCGGCGGACACGGTCACGTCCAGCGTGACGTCGATCCCGTCCTCGTACGGCTTGGCGAGGCGCACCGCCCGCACGGCCAGCACCTCGAAGGAGGGCGGCCGTCCGAAGACGGCGAGGGCCGTGCCGGTCCCCTGCAGCCGCACCGCCGCCGAACGGTCGTAGTGCAGCAGCCGGGAGAGGAAGGCCGCGAGGTCCGCGGCCTCCCCCTCGTCGGCGAGGTGCAGCACCGTCATGCGGCGACGGCCTCCTCCTCGGCGTCCGTGTACTCCTGGAGGAACTCCCGCTCCTCGGCGGTGATCCGCCGGGGACGCTGCGCCTCGAAGTCGAACGGCACGATCACCGTCGAGGCGCGGACGTAGACGACGTCGCCGTCCTTGACCTCGTAGGTGAGCGTGAAGGAGGCCGCCCTGATCTGCGTGACCCACAGCTCGATGTCGACCGGGTGGTGCCGGTGGACGAGCTGCCGCTTGTAGTCGATCTCATGGCGTGCCACCACGGACCCCTGCTTGAAGTCCTTCTCCGGGCGGTGCAGGAAGTCGATACGGGCCTCCTCCAGGTAGCGGAGGAAGACCACGTTGTTGACGTGGCCGTACGCGTCCATGTCCGCCCAGCGCAGTGGGCAGCGGTAGATGTACCGCAAGATCAGCCCCGGGTCAGCTTCTTGTAGGTGGCACGGTGCGGGCGGGCGGCGTCCGCGCCGAGCCGCTCGACCTTGTTCTTCTCGTACGACTCGAAGTTGCCCTCGAACCAGAACCACTTGGACTCGCCCTCGTAGGCGAGGATGTGCGTGGCGACCCGGTCCAGGAACCACCGGTCGTGGGACACGACCACGGCGCAGCCCGGGAACTCCAGCAGCGCGTTCTCCAGGCTGCTGAGCGTCTCGACGTCGAGGTCGTTGGTCGGCTCGTCGAGGAGCAGCAGGTTGCCGCCCTGCTTGAGGGTGAGGGCGAGGTTCAGCCGGTTGCGCTCACCGCCGGAGAGGACACCGGCGGGCTTCTGCTGGTCCGGCCCCTTGAACCCGAAGGCCGACACGTAGGCGCGGGAGGGCATTTCGACCTGCCCGACGTTGATGTAGTCCATCTCGTCGGAGACGACGGCCCACAGCGTCTTCTTCGGGTCGATGTTCTCGCGGCTCTGGTCGACGTAGGAGATCTTGACGGTGTCGCCGACCTTGATGGTGCCGGAGTCCGGCTCCTCGAAGCCCTGGATCATCTTGAACAGGGTGGTCTTGCCGGCGCCGTTGGGGCCGATGACACCGACGATGCCGTTGCGCGGCAGGGTGAAGCTGAGGTCGTCGATGAGGACCTTGTCGCCGAAGCCCTTGCTGAGGTTGCTGACCTCGACGACGACGCTGCCCAGGCGCGGGCCCGGCGGGATCTGGATCTCCTCGAAGTCCAGCTTCCGCATCTTGTCGGCCTCGGCGGCCATCTCCTCGTACCGCGCCAGACGGGCCTTGGACTTGGCCTGCCGCCCCTTGGCGTTGGAGCGCACCCACTCCAGCTCGTCCTTGAGCCGCTTCTGCCGCTTGGCGTCCTTCTGGCCCTCGACCCTGAGGCGGGTGGCCTTGGTCTCCAGGTACTTGGAGTAGTTGCCCTCGTAGCCGTGCAGGCGGCCGCGGTCGACCTCGCAGATCCAGCCGGCGACGTTGTCCAGGAAGTACCGGTCGTGGGTCACGGCCACGACGGTGCCCTCGTACTTGGCGAGGTGCTGCTCCAGCCAGTTGACGGACTCGGCGTCGAGGTGGTTGGTGGGCTCGTCGAGGAGCAGCAGGTCGGGCGCCTCGAGCAGCAGCTTGCACAGCGCGACCCGCCGCTTCTCACCACCGGAGAGGTTGACCACGGGCCAGTCGCCGGGCGGGCAGCCCAGCGCGTCCATGGCCTGCTCCAGCTGGGCGTCGAGGTCCCAGGCGTTGGCGTGGTCGAGCTCCTCCTGGAGCTTGCCCATCTCCTCGAGGAGCGCGTCCGAATAGTCGGTCGCCATCTGCTCGGCGATCTCGTTGAACCGGTCCAGCTTGCCCTTGACCTCGGAGACACCCTCCTGGACGTTCTCCAGGACGGTCTTCTCCTCGTTGAGCGGGGGCTCCTGCAGCAGGATGCCCACGGTGTAACCGGGAGAGAGGTAGGCGTCTCCGTTCGACGGCTGCTCGAGGCCCGCCATGATCTTCAGAACGGTCGACTTACCGGCACCGTTCGGACCGACCACGCCGATCTTGGCGCCGGGCAGGAAGCTCAGGGTGACGTCGTCAAGGATCACCTTGTCGCCGTGCGCCTTGCGCGCCTTGCGCATGGTGTAAATGTACTCAGCCAAGAGAAACCGTCCGGCAGCTTGATCAGGCAGGTGGGCAGATACACCCCATCTTGCCGCACCGCCACCGCTGTGCGGAAACGCGTTCCGGTCGGGGCCTCTGACCTGGGGTTTCACGGATCGTGATCGCGCTTTGCCGGTCACTGCCGATCGGCGTCGGGGCCGCTTCCGGCGCTTCCGGGGTCAGTTCGCCGCAGGGCGGACCGCGCTCGGCCACGGGGCGGATGTCCTCCGCCTCACCGGGAGGGCCGAAGGTTCCTCCCGCCTCACCGGAAGGGCCGGGGGTTCCTTCCGCCGTGCGGGTCCGGCGTCTCCGTCCTCGGTGGGCGGGCGGTGGCGGACGGGGAGACGAGTCGGTGGGAGACCGCGTACACGACGGCCTGGGTGCGGTCGCGGAGATGGAGCTTGGCCAGGATCCGGGAGACGTGGGTCTTGACCGTCTCGTCGCCGATGCCCAGGTGCCGCGCGATCTCCGTGTTGCTGTGTGCCTGCGCCAGGAGGAGCAGTACGTCGTTCTCGCGGGCCGTCAGCCGCTCCAGTTCGGTGGGTGGGGCGGGCGGGGCGATGCTGCCGGCGAAGCGGGCGATCAGGCGGCGCGTGACCGAGGGGTCGATCAGGGCGTCGCCCCGGGCGGCGATGTGGACGGCGGCGATGGTGTCCTCCGGCGGGGCGCTCTTGAGGAGGAACCCGCTGGCCCCCATGTGCAGGGCGCGGTAGACGTAGCTGTCCTCGTCGTAGGTGGTGAGCACGATGATCTTCGTGGTGTTGTCCGGCGCCGCCAGGATGCGTTCCGCCGCGCTGAGTCCGTCCAGGCGCGGCATGCGGATGTCCAGGATGGCGACATCGGGCCTCAGCCTGGCGGTCTCCTCGACGGCCGCCTGACCGTCGGCCACCTCGGCGACGCAGGACAGGTCGTCCTGGGTGCCGAGCACGGCCCGGAGTCCCGAGCGGAACATGGCGTGGTCGTCGGCCAGGAGGATACGCAGACTCATGAGCCGTCCAGGGGGAAGGTGACCGTGGTCTTCCAGTCGGTTCCGCCTCGTACGGGTCCGTACGAGGCGACGCCGTTGAACATGCGGGCCCGGCTGCTGATGCCTTCCAGGCCCCGGTGCGGGGTGTCGTCCGCGCGGTGCCGCACGCCGCTCATCGGGTTGACGGCCGTGACGGTGATGGCCGCGGCCTCGTAGCGCAGGGCGAGGTCCACCGTCCCGCCGCTGTGCCGCAGGGCATTGGTCAGCACCTCCTGGACCACTCGGTAGACCGCGATGTCCAGCGAGTCCGGCAGCTTGCGGGCGACGCCCTCGACGGTCACGTGCGCCCGCAGACCGGCGGCCGACACGGCGTGCACCAACTCGTCGAGATCGTCGAGGCCGGGCTGCCGCGCGTCCTCGGCGGGGCTGTTGTGGAGGAAGTCCAGCAGCCGGCGCAGGTCCAGGAGGGCCGCCCGGCTGGAGGTCTCCACCGCCGCCAGCGCCGCCGGTACCGGCGACTTCTCCTGGGCGGAGAGCCCCAGACGGGCCGCCCCCGCGTGCACGCCGATCGCGCTCACGTGGTGGGAGATGACGTCGTGCAGGTCGCGCGCGATCGCGCTGCGCTCCTCGGCGATGGCGTCCGCCAGGGCCTGCTGGGCCCGCTCGCGCTCGCGCTCGGCCCGCTGCTCCAGTTCCGCGATGTGCGCTCCCCGCGCGGTGGTGTAGCGGCCGACCAGCCAGGCGAGCAGCGCGTCCTTCACCGCGCCGAAGATCAGCGAACGCCAGTCGCTGAGATCGGTGCCGCCCACCATCCGCACGACGATCGAACCGGCGGCCAGGCTGCACAGGGCCAGCACGGCCGATCTGCCGCTCAGCCAGGCGCCGGCCCGGTAGGCGGCGATGAGCATCCCGGTGTCGTTCAGGTCGGGGGGCGGCACGCCGTGCGGCGCGGCCAGCGTGCCGGCCACCGCCAGAGCGGTCTGGGCGAAGGCGACCACGCCCGAGAGCCGGGCCGCGCTCGCCAGCGCCATGTCCACCAGGACGATCGCCACCAGGAACGTCCAGAAGTACACGGCGGGGTACACGTCCGCGCCCTCGTAGGAGAGGGTGAACACGTCCGTCAGGAGGCAGAACCCCGCCACCATGAGGGACTGCCACGCCAGGGACCCGCTCGCGTCCCGGACCCGGTCGGACACGCCGCGCCGCCATGCGGCCGGGGAGCGGCGCCGTGGCGTTGGGGCGGCGTCCTCGGGCGGCGGAGCGGTGGCGTGGTGGTGGTCGTCGGTCCGGACGGGTGCGCCGTGCATGCACGTATCGTGCACGACCCGCACGGTGGGGGAAGTCCTGCCCGCGGAGGAGGAGGGGTCCCCCGCGCGGGGGACGGTACGTGCCCTGGCCGCGTGACGACAACGCGGGGGCGGCGTTCCTACTGTCTGCCGGGTGAACAGCACCGCACCTCCGACTCCCGTCCGTGGCAGGGCTCGTGGCCGGGCCTCACCCGCGATGCGCGGAGCCGCGCGCACGGTGGCGGCCGTGCTCTGCGCCCTGGCCCTGTCCCTGTTCCTCCCGGCCACCGCGCGGGCCGATTCCGCGGGCGGAGGCGACCTCCACGTCGCCCAGACCCTCGGCGACCGGGAGCTGACCTTCGTACTGCGGCGTGTCACCGGGCTGCCCGGACCGCTGCACGTGGACGTCCTCACTCACCGGGGCACCCCCGCGGGAGCCCTGCGGCTGGGCGCCGTCCCGGCCGGCGTCGCGGCGGACCGGGCGGCCGGGGCCACGGTGGGGACCGTCACCAGCAAGGCGTCGGTCCGCCTCGGCGACGAGCCCGGGACCTACGGAACGGTGCTGGACATCGACCGGGCCGGACCCTGGGAACTGGTCGTCGAGGACGGCTCCCGCACGGCGCGGATCCCGTTCGTGGTGCCGGGTCAGGTCACGTCGCCGCCGGAACGCACCGTGTTCGCGGGGTTCGTCGCGGCCGGCGTCCTGATGCTGGTGACCCTGTTCGTCGCCGTCCGGGCCCGGCGCGGCTCCTGGGTGCTGCTGCCGGCCTCCGGAGTGGTGGCCGCGCTCGCCACGGCCGTCACCGCCGCGCTGCTGTCCGCGTCCCTGCCCCCACCGCCCGAACCGGGCCGGGACGTGGACGCCACCCAGGACAACGTCACCGACCCGTACGCCGTCGTCCGGCCGGTGTCCGCCGAGCACTCCCGGCCGCCCGCCTCCCTGGAGACGGCCGCGTACACGGCCCGGCCGGGAGAGCGCGGCACCCTGCGGCTCGACGTCAACGACGGCTCGACCGGCCTGCCCGCGGACGACCTGGTCGTCCACGACGGTGCCCTGATGCACCTCGTGGTGATCGGGCCGGCCGGCCGGCTCTGGCACCTGCACCCCGTCCGCACCGCCCCCGGCACCTACGAAGTGCAACTGCGGCTGCCGGCCAGCGGCCACTACGCGGTGTCCGCGGAGTTCGCCCGCCGCGGCGGCGGACTGCAGCACGTACGGTCGGCCACCGGCATCACAGTCACCGGCCGGCCGGCTCCTCAGGAGGGCTCGGGGAAGGCGCCGGACCAGGACGCCGCCGGCGCGGACACCGCGCCGGAGTCCGAACTCGCCGCGCGCGGGACGGGAACCCGGACGATCGACGGGGTGCCCGTGCGCCTGACGGCCTCCACGCTCACGGCGGGTTCCGCGGCCACCCTCACCGCGCGGGTCGGCGACACCGCCACGCTCCAGCCCTGGCTCGGCATGGTCGGCCACATGATCGTGGTGGGACCGCTGTCCGAGGACGACGCCACCGGCACGACGCGCCTGGGGCAGGCCGCCGAGCAGGCGCCCGTCTGGGCCCACGCCCACTCCATGGGCGGCGACATGAGCGGTGACATGAGCGCCCACACGGGCGGCGACACGGGCACCGGGCACGGGCACGGCTCCGGGGCGGCCCACGGCGAGGAGGACCACGCCGGACACGGCACGGCGGACCCGCCGGACACGGAGCCCGGCGGACACGGGGAGGGGCCCGACTCGATGAGCGGGCTGATGCCGCTCAACGGGGACAGCCCGGCCGACGAGACCGTGGCCGCCTACGGCCCCGACGTCTCCTTCGTCTACACCTTCTCCCGCCCCGGCCACTACCGCGTATGGATCCAGGCGATGCGCGACAGCACCGTCCTCACCATCCCCTACGTCCTGCACGTGTCGTCCGGCGGATCCGGCGGAGGAGAGGAATGAGCGCCCCCACCACCTCGCGCACCCCCGCGGTCCGGTTCCTGTACGCGGGGGCCGCGGCCCTGCTGGCCATCTGCCTGGCCCTGCTGGCCGTCGCGCTGCGCCCCTCCTGGTCGGACGAGTCCGTGTCACTGACCGGAGGCAGCGCGACCGACGAGGTGACCCTCACCGTGACCCGGCCGCGCACGGGCGCCACCGGCGTCGACGTCCGGGTCACGCCCCGCGGGGGCGGACGCGACGACGCTCCGGCCGCCGTCACCGTGCAGGCCGTCATGGTCACCCACGGGCACGCGACTCCTCAGGCACCCGCCCGGCCCCGGGGGACGTCGGGCACCTACTCCACGTCCGTGCACCTGATGATGCCGGGCCGCTGGACCTTCCGCGTCAGCCTCGACCACGGCAGCCGCAGCGAGCACGTCGACTTCCCGGTCGCGATCTCCGGCTGATCCACCGGCCACGGCACCCGTCCCGCACCCGCCGTCCACGACACCCCTCCCACACCGCCGTCCACGGCACCCGTCCCGCACCACCGTCCGCAGCACCCTCCCCGCCCGCCGGCCATCGGTCCGGCACCGTCATGAGAAAGGCACCCCACACGTGACCACAGCCCTACCGGACGGCATCGCCGACCGGGCACCGCAGCCGTCACCGGCCGTCAGCGCCGCCCAGAACCGGCGCACCGCGCCCCTCGCAGCCCACCTCGTCCTCGCCGGAACCCTCACCTCGCTGCTCGGCATCAGCTGGGACATCCAGTGGCACACCGACGTCGGCCCCGACACGTTCTTCACGCTCTCGCACCTCATGCTGTACTCCGGCAGCGCGGTCGCAGGCGTCACCAGCCTGGCCATGGTCCTGCTCGCGACCGCCGCCCAGCGCGCCGGCCACCCCGTCGGGGACATCGCCGGCGGCACTCCCGTACGCGTCTTCGGCGGCACGTTCCGCGCGCCCCTCGGCCACCTGATCGCCGGCACCGGAGCAGCCCTGTTCCTCCTCTTCGGCCTCCTGGACCTGTGGTGGCACTCCCTGTACGGCTTCGACGCCGTACTGGACTCGCCGCCGCACATCGGCCTGTTCGTGTCGATCTCCATCACCATGGCCGGCAGCATCATCGTCTTCGCCGCGGCGCGCGACACCGGGTGGGGCCGGGTCGGTCTGATCCTGAGCATCCCGGTGCTCATCACCTTCAGCCCCATCACGGCGAACGCCTTCTCCGCGCTCCCGCTGCCCGTCGAACCCGACGTGATCGGTACGGTCTTCTTCGCCACGCTCCTGCTCGTCATGGGGACCCTGATCGTCGGGCGGTCGCGCACGGCCCTCGCCATCGCCGCCGCCCTCGGCGCCGTGCAGGCCTTCCTGTGGTGGTTCTCGCCGTGGGCGGCCCGCGTCTACGCCGACTCCGTCGGGCTGCCCCTGCGCGACAACCTCGGTGACGACGCGCCCGAGATGCCCGCCGAGATCCCGATGTTCGCCCTGCTCGGAGCGGGCGTCATCGCCGCGCTTCTGGTCCTCGGCCGCAGGCGCGGGTGGTCCGCACGCATCGTCCCGCAGCTCATGGGTGCGGCGGGCGGCACGGTGACGGCGCTGTCCATGCCCGTCCAGCTGGCCCTGCTCGAAGGCTCCGGTCCGAGCGCGGCCGACCTGCTGACCATGGCGGTGGTCGGCCTGGCCGCGGGCGCGCTCGCGGGGTACCTCGCCGCCCGTTTCGCCGTCCTGCTCCGCGAGCCCTCCACCGCACCCGCCACGAAGGACTGACCTCCGATGAACTCCGCACGCACGACACACCGTTTCACCGCACGCACGACACGCCGTTCAGCCGCGGGCGCGGCACCGCGTGGCCCGCGCGGCCGGCTGCACCGACTGCTCCTCGCCGCCGCGGCGGCCCTCGCCCTGGCCCTGGCCGCCGGCGCCCCGGCCGCCGCCTACGCTCCCGTCGGCATCGTCCACACCGAGAAGGTCGAGGCGGGTCCCTACACGGTCACCGTCGGCTTCTCCGAATGGCCGCTGCGTGCCCTGCAGTCACTCGACTTCACCTTCGCCCCCGAGGGCGGCATCGCACACAAGTCCGGGACGCTCACCATCGACGGCCCGGGACTCGACGACGAGGACCGCACCAGCAGCCTGGCACGGCACCCCCGCAAGCTCGACGTATGGGGGCTGGACGTGCAGGCGCTGCCGGAAGCCGGCAAGTGGGACTTCACCTTCGCCCTCGACGGCCACGCCGGCCCCGCCCGGGGCACGTTGCGGGACGTGGCCGTACTCGACCAGCCGGGCCCGCCCCTGGCGGTGTCCTGGACGCTCTGCGCCATCCCGCCCGTCGGCATGCTCGCCTACCTCGCCGCAGGCTGGCGGCGCAACAACCCCGCCGCGAAACTCAGCACCCTCGTCTGAGCAGCGACCACGCCCGGTCCACGACCTCTCCCGCAGCTAAGTGGATAGCTTATCAGTCAGCTGCTACGGTGAAGTTGATAGCTAATCCACTTCGCTTTCGGGAGCAGTCGTGACCGTTGTGTTCATCCATGGAGTACCGGAGACGCCCTCCGTCTGGAACGGTCTGGTGGAGCGGATCGACCGCCCCACCAGGACCCTGCGGCTTCCCGGGTTCGGCAGCCCCCGCCCGGCCCGCCTGGACGGCAAGGATGCCTACGCCGACTGGCTGGCGGACGAACTGCGCGCGCTCGGCGGGCCCGTCGACCTCGTGGGCCACGACTGGGGTGCGCACCTGGTGATGCGGATCGTCTCCGCCTACGACGTCCCGGTACGCAGCTGGGTGTCCGACGTCGCGCACGGCTGGCACCCCGACTACCAGTGGCACGAGGCGGCCACCCTCTTCCAGAGGAGCCCGGAGGGCGAGGAACTGCTCGCGTCGCTGCGCGCCCGGACCCCCGGCAGCCCCGGCTTCGGCGACTACCTCCGCCCCCGGGGAATGAGCGCCGAACTGGCGGCGGAAGTCGACACCGTCCACGACGAGGAGATGAGCGCGGCCATCCTGACGCTCTACCGCTCGGCCTGGCCCAACTTCCACGCCGACTGGGGCAAGGAGTTCGACGGCCCCGCCTCCGCGCCGGGGCTCGTCCTGATCCCGACCGGCGACCCCATGGCGCAGCCCGCGATGGACGTGGAGGTGGCCGCGCGTACCGGGGCGCAGGCAGTGCAGCTGGACGGCCTCACCCACTACTGGATGCTCCAGGATCCCGACCGGGGCGCCGAGGTACTCAACAAATTCTGGGCCTCCTAGTACCCCCGGCCCGGTGTCCCTGAGCTTGAGTGTGCCGCAGCGGCACAGTGTTGACTCGGATCAGGGCTGCTCGACATCGCTGAGCGGTGTCCGACGCGGTCGTGACCGGCCGACCGGGACCCGCGCGATACCGCGGCCGGAGCGCCGACGGCCGTGGCGTCGGGACGTCGGGGCATCGGGCGTCGTGGCGTCGGACGCGCCTAAGACCGGGCGATCCAGGCAATCCGGGCCGCCGGGCGGACCGGGCGGCGCCGGGCGGACCGAACCTTTGTCGCCTGATGGGAGCACTCGTATGGGGATCACTTGGGATGAGTACCGGGAGCACGATGCCGTCGGGCTGGCCGAGCTGGTGAAGTCCGGGGCGGTGAGCCCGGTCGAGCTGTTGGAGGCGGCGCTGGCCCGTGCCGACGCGGTCGAGCCGACGCTCAACGCGATCCGCCACCGACTCGACGACGATGCCCGTACCCGCGCTCGCGGCCCGCTGTCCGGGCCGTTCGCCGGCGTCCCGTTCCTGATCAAGGACTTGGGTCAGCACCTCGCCGGGGTTCCGACCGGCAGTGGGAATCGATCGCTGGCACGCTTCCCGCGCCCGGAGACGTCCACGGTGGTACGGCGTTGGCTCGACGCCGGCCTGGTGGTGTTCGGCCGGACCGCGACCCCCGAGTTCGGCGCCCGCGCTATCACCGAACCGGTCGCGGGGGGTCCGACCCGCAACCCCTGGGACCCGTCGCGGACGCCCGGTGGCAGCTCCGGCGGGTCGGCGGCAGCCGTCGCGGCCGGAGTCGTCCCGGTCGCGGGCGGGAACGACGGCGGGGGCTCCATCCGGATCCCGGCTGCGGCCTGCGGGCTGTTCGGGCTCAAACCCGGGCGCGGCGTCGTCCCGTCCGGGCCGGACGTCGACGAGGTCTTCCACGGCGCCGCGGTGCAGGGCGTGCTGTCGCGCACGGTCCGGGACTCCGCCGCGATGCTCGACGTCCTGGCCGGCTCCGCACCGGAGGACCCGTACCGGGTGGCTCCGGCGGAACGTCCGTACGCCGACGCCGTCGTCGACGACCCGCGCCCGCTGCGGATCGGGCTGACCACGGTGTCCTCGCTCGGCGGACCGGTCGACCCGGAGGCCGCCGCCGCGGTCCGGGACGCCGGGGAGTTGCTCACCGGACTCGGACATGTCGTGGAGGAGTCGGCCCCGGCCATCGACGGGCAGCGCCTGGCCACCGACTTCCTCACGACCTGGTTCGCGATGGTCGCCGCCGAGGTCGCGGCCGCACGGGAGTTCACCGGCTGCGCCGAGGGCGACTTCGAGATCGAGACCCGGATCATGGCCGCGATCGGCCGGAGCCTTGCGGCGCCGGGATATCTGGCCACGCAGTCCCGCTGGCACCAGCACACCCGGGCGCTGTCCGCGTTCCACGAGCGCTACGACATGCTGCTCACCCCGACCACCGCCCGCCCGGCGTGGCCGATCGGCGAGTTCGATCTCGCCCGGCCGGTCCGGCTCGCCGCACGCGGGCTGCTGGCCGCCCGGATCGGCGGCGTGCTGGGGCGGATGCGTCTCGTCGGGAAACTGGCCGTCGCGAACCTTGAGCCCGCGCCCTTCACCCAGCTGGCGAACGTGACCGGGCGCCCGGCGTCGTCGGTACCGCTCGCCCGGACGTCGAGTGGGCTGCCGCTCGGCATACAGTTCGTCGGGCGTCCGGGTTCGGAGCCCGAGCTGCTGGCACTGGCCGCTCAGTTGGAGCGGGCGCGTCCGTGGGCGCATCTCCGGCCGTCCCCGCCCGATTCGCCACCCCTGCCCGATTCACCGCTCCTGCCCGATTCGCCGTCCGCGGCCTGACCCGTCCAAGGACAATCGCACCTATGACTACTCTGTTCTCCCGCATCATCGCCGGCGAGCTGCCCGGACACTTCGTCTGGCAGGATCCGGAAGTCGTCGCTTTCCTGTCCATCGCCCCGTTGCGGCCCGGGCACACCCTTGTTGTGCCGCGCCGAGAGATCGACCGGTGGACGGACGCCGACGGCGCCCTCCTGACGCGCTGCTTCGCGGTGGCCCAGGCCGTGGGGCAGGGGGTGCAGCAGGCGTGGAACGCTCCGCGCGCCGGCCTCGTCGTCGCGGGCTTCGAGGTACCGCATCTGCACATACACGTCGCGCCGGTCTGGGACATGTCCGACTTCGATTTCAGCAAGGCCGAGCAGGAGGACGACCAGTCGGCCTTGGCCGAAGCGGCGGCGAAGCTCCGTGCCGCCCTGCTGGAACTCGGCCATGAACAGGCACGGGACCTCGCCCCCGGCGCGTGAACCGGAACGCGCGCGAGCGCGCACCGACCCGGCCGCCGCGAGCCGCGAACCGCGAGCCAGGACCCGACCAGCACCGGCCCGTCCCGACCGCGACGCCGGCCGTGCGAGCGACGGACAGAACCCGACCGGACGTGACCGTGCCGCAGCGGCACCGAATTGGCTGAGAACCATGAGCTGGAGTACCCGGGAGATCGCCGAGCTCGCCGGCACCAGCCTGCGGGCGGTACGGCACTACCACGAGGTCGGGCTGTTGGAGGAGCCCGAGCGCCGGGCCAACGGCTACAAGCAGTACGGCGTGCCGCACCTGGTCCGCCTGCTGCGGGTCAAGCGGCTGGTCGATCTCGGGTTCTCGCTGAACCGGATCGCGGAGACGGTGGACGAGGACCAGCACCCCGGGCGGGCACTGCGCACACTCGACGCGGAACTGGCCGCGACCATCGAGCGGCTGCAACGGGCCCGGCTCGAACTCGCGACACTGATCGAGCAGCGCGCCCCGGCCGACCTGCCCGCGGAACTCACGCCCGGCGAAGCCACGGTGCTGTCCGAGACCGACCGCTCGCTCCTGCTGGTCATGACCCGGTTGATGGACGGGGAGCAGCTGCGGACCTACGGTGCGCTGGTGCGCGGTCTGCCTGCTCACCCGGTCAACCGGGAGTTCGAAGCACTCTCCGGTGACGCGGGCGAGCACGTCCGCCAAGACCTCGTGCAGCGGATGGTGTCCTACCTGCTTCGCCTCTGGCAGGCCCACCCGGAGCTGCCCGGCCTGTACACGGCCGTCGCGGAGGGGAAGGAGTCCGTTCGGGAGACCATGGGGACGGTGCTGCGCGAGCTGTACAACCCGGCGCAGCTGGATGTCCTGCACCGGACCTACGTGGTCCTGGACGAGTCCACCCGGCTCCGCGCGGGGCGGAACACCGCCGAACGCCGCTGACCGCGCCGGCCCACGGCTCGTGCGCGAGGCGGAGCGTTCAGTGCGCCGTCTCCGCCTGCGAGGCGGCTGGTCGGGACCGTACGGCCTCGCCGACGGCGCGCACGGCGCGGGTGACGCTCGCCGCCGTGGCCGCGGAGGAGGGCTGCTCGGATGCGTGGATGAACGCGGTGGCACCGCGGCGGCTTCCGACGTAGTCGACGAAGCCGTGCTCGATCTGCGTCCGCAGCGCCTGTTCGTATCCGTGGCGCTCGTACGTGCCGGAGTCGGCACCGGCGACGGGCAGCAGATGCGTCGTGAGCCGTTGGAGCCTCGGGCGCACTCCCGACTCGGCCGAGACGTCGAAGGCCCAGCCGTTGACGAACACGCGGTCGATCCACCCCTTCAGCAGCGCCGGCATGGACCACCAGTACACGGGAAAGACCAGGACGAGGTCGGTGGCGCGGTCGAGACGGCGGTGTTCGCGGACCACGTCGGGTGGGTGGCCGCCGTCTTCGCGATAGGCCCGGCGGTCCGCCGGCGTGAACCTGGGGTCGAACCGTTCGCGGTGCAGATCCGCCACCTCGACCGCCCCGGGACGGAGGGCCGGGACGAGCCGTTCCGCCACGTGGTGGGTCAGGGAGCCGGGGTCCGGGTGTGCGGTGACCACCAGGGTCAGCGAGTTGTCGTCATCGGTGCTCATGTCCGTTACTGAACACGCACCGGCCACACGTTCACATGGGCAAGAAGCCGCAATGCCTTTGCGAGCGTCTACTCTGGGCCTGTGGACGTCACCAGTGACCTGTTCCGCGGGGTGCGGGCCCGCGGCTCCCTGTTCGGCAGTTCGGTACTGTCCCCGCCCTGGTCACTGCAGTTCGTGGACGGTGCGCCGCTGACCCTGTGCACCGTCCTCGCCGGGGGCGGCTGGATCGTGCCGGAGGGGTGTCCGCCCGAGCGCCTCGACGCCCACGACACGATCGTGGTGCGCGGTCCCACGACCTTCACCTTCGTCGACGAACCCGGCAGCACGGCCGAGCCGATCGTCTGCGGGGTGGACTGCGCGACGCCCGAGCAGGGCGGCACCCGGCACCGGCTGGGCTGGCACGATCCAGGCGAAGGGGGCGGCGGCGACAGTACCGCGACGACCCTGGTGGTCGGCGCCTATCCGGTCCGCGGCGAGATGAGCCGGCAGCTGATGGACGCACTGCCCGTCGTGCTGCGCGTGGACGCCGGCGACACCGGCGACCCGGTCCTCGACCACCTCGCCGCCGAGGTCGCCCGCGACGAACCCGGCCAGCAGGTCGTGCTCGACCGGCTCCTCGACTGGATGCTGGTCTGCACGCTGCGCACCTGGCTGGACCGGCCGGGCGGCCACCCCCCGGCGTGGTGGACCGCTCAGAAGGACCCGGTGGTCGGCCAGGCGCTGAGCCTCTTGCACACCGAGCCGGCAGCGCCGTGGACGGTGGGCGAACTGGCCCGGCGCACCGGTGTCTCCCGCTCGACACTGGCAAAACGGTTCGCCGGTCTGCTCGGCGAGCCGCCGCTGACCTATCTGACGCGCTGGCGCATGACGCTGGCGGCGGATCTCCTCGTCCAGCAGGAGTCGTCGACCGTCGCCCAGGTCGCCCGTGCCGTCGGGTACACCGATCCGTTCGCGTTCAGCGTGGCGTTCAAGAGGCTCCGGGGCACCAATCCGAGCGAGTTCCGGCGCACGGCCGCAGCCTGAGCGGCGGGGAGAAGAGATCACCCGGGCCCACTTGCGCCATCTGTCACTTAGTGACATTGTCACTAAGTGACGCGATGCCGCCGGTTCTGCGCAAGGCCGATCCGGGCAGGCGCGTGTCCCTTCCGAGCCCACCCCTACCCGAGCTCTGGAGCACCGCATGAGGAAACGACCAGTCGCCGGCGCCGCAGCCCTGCTCACCGTCTGCGCTGTGACCTGCGGCCTCATATCGGCCGCCGTCGCCGCGCCGGACCAGGCAGCCGACGGCGGCCGAACAGAGGGAGCGGCCGTCGCCACGGCCACCGATCCGATCACGCACGAGGAGAACGACCGGGTGCCGGAGGGCGCGCGCTGGACCCAGCACTACTTCCCCTCCTCGGACGGCTCCAAGACCGAGCTGCACGCCGATGTCCTGCTTCCCGAGAAGCTCCCCGCCGACGGGAAGGTGCCGGTCGTCCTGTCGGCCGGTGCGTACTTCGGCCACTCGGGGGAGCTGGAGATCGAGGAGGAGCACGCCGGCCCCTCGGAGCGCTTCCAGGACTTCATGGAGGGGACCGACCTGTTCGACAAGGGGTACGCCTTCGTCATGGTCGACACCCGCGGCTTCGGCGGCTCCACCGGCTGCCTCGACCTCGGCGGGCCCGGAGACCAGGCCGACGTCAAGGCGGCGATCGACTGGAGCGCGAAGCAGCCCTGGTCCACCGGAGCGGTGGGCATGTACGGGAAGTCCTTCGATGCCTACACCGGTCTCCTCGGCAACAACGCAAAGCACGACGCGCTGAAGGCCGTCGTCGCCCAGGAGCCCATCTGGGACCTGTACCAGCAGCTCCACTCCGACGGCGTGCCGCGTCCGAACAGCGTCCAGGTGCCCACCACCTACAACCGCACAGCGACCCTGGCCCAGTTGCCGGACGAGGACGAGCGGTACCGGACCAACGCCGCGTACGAGGAGAAGCACCCCGAGTGCCTGGCGCTCAACTCCTACGGCCCCTCCATCGGCGACCCGGACGATTCCTACTGGAAGGAACGCAGCCCGGCCGGGAACGCGAAGGGCACCGACACCCCGCTTCTGTTCACCCAGGGCACCACCGAGACCAACACCCTCCCCGTGGGCATGGAGGAGTTCCTCGGCCACCACAACGGCCCGCAGCGGGCGTGGATCGGCCCCTGGGACCACGTACGCGGCAATGACCGTACGCAGGACGGGAAGTTCGCGATGGGCCGCGCGACCTGGTTCGAGGAGACGCTGTCCTTCTTCGACGAACACCTCAAGGGCGTCGACCCGAAGACCCGGTACCCGGACTACGCCGTCCAGGACAGCCTCGGCAAGTGGCGCGCGGAGAAGACCTGGCCCGCGGCGAACCGCTCCGCGAACCTCCGCCTCGGCAACGGCTCGTACGTGGACAGCGGAGCGGGTTCGCAGCCGGCACCCCCGCAAGAGGGAACCGGTCCTGACGCCGGGAGCTTCTTCGTCTGGTCCGAGCCCCTTGCGGCGGACACCCGGGTGGACCGGGACCGGCTGGACATCGGCCTGAAGTCGACCGACTGGACCCTGCGGGCCGGCCACCGCCTCGCCGTGGAGATCGGCTCGGTGCGGACCGGCGACTGGCTCGACACGCCCTCCAAGCAGCAGGTCCGGATCAGTGGCGCCCGGCTCCACCTGCCTCTGGACAACCCGGCCGAGGACACCGCCACCAGTGGCGACCGGGCGCCGTTCCTCGACACCTTCACGCAGATCAACGCGGCGAAGCTGAAGCCCGGCCCGGCCACGTTCTCGGTGCCCCCGGCCGGTGCGCGCGACTGAGGACGCCACACCGCCGGACGCCCTCGTCGCGTTGACCGACAGGGCGGAGCACAGTTCCCCGCGGCGCGGCCGACGACGGCGCCGCGGGGCTCCGGCCGGTCCGGCACCGGTTCTCAGGGGGCTGGCGCGAGGCCGGCCCGGAGGATGCCGAGGTAGTTGTCGATCGCGGCCCCTTGCCGCTCCGCCGGGTGCTCGCTGACGGCGTGGATCAGGCCGCACAGGAGCTTGAGCAGGTTCTCGCCGGTCAGGGCCGGGGCGGGGCGGACGCGGGCGAGCAGACCGGAAGTGGCCTCGACCAACTCCCCCTTGGCCCGGTGCAGAGACTCGGTCTCGTCGGACCCGGTAATCAGCACGTCGGTGAGACCCGGTCGCGCCAGAGCGGTCAGCAACGCCGTGCGGAGGAAGTCGACGAGCGCGTTGCCGGGATCGGGATGCCCGCCCGCCACAGCCGCCGCGTCGATGAGCTCTCGGACCGACTCCTCCAGAACGGACTCCCGCATGGCCCGCTGCGTGGGGAAGACCCGGTAAACCGTCCCGACCCCCACACCCGCCCGGCGCGCGAGCTCGTTGAGGGTGAGCGCGGTCTCCCCACCGATGACGGCACCACGAGCCTCATCGAAGATCCGCTGCCGATTCCGAGCGGCATCCGACCTCACGATCCGAATCCCTTCTCTGCCCCCTATACGGATAACCTATCAGCCGAGCACGACGCTAATCGGACAGCCAATCCGCGTCGCCCCGTTCAGGTGCGGGTGGTTTTCTCCAGCAGGGTGAGGAAGCGTTCCGTGAAGAGGTAGGCGTCGCCGGGCCAGCGGGACGAGAGGTAGTTGGCGTCCTCGACGGTGAAGGCCGGGCGGTGGTCGGTGGCTGTGCCCCGAGCCGCCAGTGTGCGGGGGCCGCGCTCGAAGTCGGACGGCGACGCGAGGGCCGCCTGGATCTCGTCCTGCACGTAAGCGGGGTAGGTGCGGTAGTAGCGGCCCAGGCGCCAGGCCGTGAGCAGGTAGGCGGACCGCTCCAGGTACTTGGGCAGGCAGGTGGTGCGGCGGCCGTGGAGGACGCTGCGGCCGGTGACCGGGTCCTGCGTGCGGGCCAGCACCAGCGGTCCGTGGCAGATGGCCGCCACCGGCCGGTCCAGTCGCCAGAACTCGGCGACCTTCGACCGCAGCACCGCCGATCCCAGGTACTGCCGCATTCCGCGGGCGTGTCCCCCGGCCAGCAGCAGTCCGTCGTAGTCCGCGGGCTGGAGATCCTGCCAGGCCACGGCGGACCGGAAGCGTGGGTCGGCCACCATGTCGCGGTAGAACCGCCGCGGCTCCGGCTCGGCGCCGAGGGCGCCGAAGAGGACCCCGGTCAGGAGTTTCGGGTCGGCCTCGGGGACGGTCCTCCGGTGCTCCGTCGCGACGACCACCTCGTGGCCCGCCTCGGTGAGCTTCTGCCAGGGGACGGCCACCTCGGTGACGTCGAAGTCGTGGTCGGGCAACGGGAGCAGTATCCGCATGGGGACATCGTTGGCGACCGGGCCGGGCGGATCAACCCGGCCGCCGTCACCGGTGGCGGTGCCCCTGGACGGGGCGCGCCCTCACTGCTCGTTCCTCCTGCGCAGGAAGAGGAGCACCGCGCCGCCGATCACGACCAGGCCGATCGCCGCGCCGCCTATCAGGGGGGTGGCTCCGGAGCTGCCGGTGTCGGCGAGGTTGGTGTCTTCCGGGGCCGGGGAGGCGACGGAAGCCGTGGGGGCCGGTTCGGTGAGGGTGTGGGTGGCGTCGGCCAGGGTGTCGGCCTTGGTGCGGCAGTCGAGGACGCCGGTGAAGCGCTGCTCGAAGCCGGCCGGGCCGCGGATGGTGAAGTCGTAGGAGCGGTCCTCCGGCAGGGGGACCGTCACCGTGCGGGTCTCGCCCGGCGCGATGGTGTACTCGGTGTCCAGCAGCTCGAAGGCGAACGGCTCGTCGCCCTTGTTGGCCGTGGTGATGTCCAGGCCGCCCTCGGCGCAGTTCTTTTGGGCGGACAGGGCGGGTACCGGGCCTTCGGCGGCCCAGGTGGCGGTCGCCTTCGCGGCGACCGTGGACTCGCTGGAACCGGCCAGGATCTGGGTCTGGCTGCGGCTCTCGGAGGCGAGGGCGCGGCCCACCGGCACGGTGGTCGACGCCTGGACGGTCAGCTCGGTGCTGCCGGCCGCCGCGTCCTCGGGCACGTCGAAGAAGATCTGGGTGCCGTCGGTGACCTCGGTGACCGGCTCGCCCTTCTCGTCGACGATCCGCACCCCGTTGGTGGCGGCGTCCACCGGGGGTGCCGCCGTCGCGCCGTCGGCGTTGGTGCGGACCGTGACCGGGCCCAGCCGTTCACCGGGGTGGCCCGAGACCGCCGGCGGGTCGAGGGTGAGGGAGGCCGCGGGCTCCGTGCTGTCGCGGGCGCTCTTCTCCAGGTAGTCCGCGAGCTGCTCGGCCTCGGGGTCGACGGCCTCCACGTCTGCGTGGTCGGAGTAGCGCCAGATGGCGACCTGCGTCCCGGCCGCCGCGTCCTGTTCGGTGAGCCCGCTTCGGACGCCGGCCTTCTTCGCCAGCTCGGCCAGGTCGTTGACCTGCGGGTAACCGTGCTGAAGGATCCAGCGGACGCGTCCGGCGTCCTTGTTGGCGCCCAGCGAGGTGCCGCTCCACGGCGTCTCGAAGTACTTGGCGTCCTTCTGCGTCGGGTTCTGGATGTCGACGCAGTACGTCTGGAGCATGCCGCCGCCCTCGACGGACATCTCGAACAGCCCGGCCGACACCTCCTGTCTGCCGTTCTCGCCGTCGACGATCGCCGTGCCGTAGGTCTTGAGGCCGCCTATGGTCGCCGTCGCCCCGCCCTGGCCCTCCGCCTCGTCCTGGGCGGCAGCGGACACCGCGCCGGTCAGCACGCCGGTGGCGGCCAGTGCGGACACCAGGAACGCGACGGCGACACGTGCCACCCCTCGACCGGGCAGAGACGGCACAACGTGCGAAGAAAACACCAAATCACCCTTCGAGCAGGACCCGTTGGAACGGGGGGACGGTCCCACCGGCAGAAGCAGCAGCCCCACGAGGCTCGTTCGGCATCCTAAGGACCTGGCGGGCGGCGACTGCCGGTGACGCCGGTTCGCACAGTGATCCGAATCGGAATCGTTATCGCCGAACGGGCAGGTGAGCCGGGCTTATCGACAAATCCACCCGCATACTTCCGGGCGCATTCGCCGATAAGCCGTCATTCGGTCGGTCCCGGCGATCCGCCCCAGGTCAGACCGCTGCTGCCGGCTCCGGCCGCTGCGCGGACACCGGGGCGGCCGGCTCTCCCGCCGCTTCCCCTGCCGACTCCCCGTCCGGTGTCTCCCAGTTGGGCTCCGGCTGCGGTGGCGAGGCCGAGTTCTCCGCCCGGCCGGTGCGCCGGAACGCCGCCGTGCCGCGCGAGAGATCGTGGCCGATCGCCACCGCGTCGATGTCCGCCGAGGTCCAGCTCTGCCCCTCGCGCACGTCAGTACGCACCTTCAGCCGGCCCTGGACGACGACGGGGTCACCGACCGCCAGCGACCCCGACACGTTGGTGGCGAGCTGCCGGTTGGCCCACACCGTGAAGAAGTTGGTGTGGCCGTCGGTCCAGTTGCTCTTCTCCCGGTCCCAGTAACGCGCCGTGACGGCGAGCCGGAAGCGCGCCGACGCCCCGTTGGCCAGGTGCCGGAACACCGGTTGCGTGGCCACGTTGCCCACGGCGCAGACCATCGTCTCGTTCATCGTGAGTCCTCCCTCCCGTACGGACGCTTCCCGTACGGCTGCCGTGGCGACCGCGTCCGTCGCGGTCGCCGTGAGGTCAGACTCCTCCGTTCCGGCCGGGCCCGCCGAAGGCTGTGGACCGGCCCCGGGGTTGTGGACAACTCCGTCACCCCTGCGGGTCGGTGCGCCTGCCCCGCAGCGGTCCCCGCCCGCCACCGTGCATGCCCCGCAGCGGTGCCTGGCGGCCACCGCGCCCGCCCCGCAGCGGTCCCCACCCACCACCGCACTCACCTGGTCGCGGTCCCCGCCCCCACCCCGGTGACGCGCCCGTACTGCTCCCGCACCTCGCGGTAGCGCAGCAGTTCCGCCGCCAGCGGATCCAGCACCCTGGCCCGGCCGCACCCGGCGGCCGCCTCCCGCAACAGGCGTTCCGCCTCGTGGCCGTAGCGGCGGGCCGGACCGCGGGCCGCCATGCGGCAGCTCCACTCGATGAGGGGGCCGCCGACGATACCGGCCAGCATCATCAGCACCGGCACGCCCAGGTTCGGCGACATGAACCCCACGATCTGACCCAGCAGCCACAGGCCGCCCAGCACCTGGAGCAGCGTCATCGACGCCTGGGCCAGCACGGCCACCGGCCACCAGCCCGGACGCGGCGGGCGGCCCGGCGGCAGCCCCGTACGCGCCGCCAGCTCGTCGAGCGCCTCGGGCAGCCCGTGGGCGCCCCGCACGGCGGCCTCGCGCATCGCCAGGGCCCAGGGCGCCGGCAGCCCGGCGGACGCGTGGTCGGACACCGTACGCACCGCCTGCTCGACACGCTGCCGCGCGGTGGCCTCCTCGTCCGCCTGGGCGCGCAGCGAGAGCCGCCCCGTGGCCGGTTCGCGGCGGTCGTGGTACCAGCGCCACAGCCGCAGCCACGGGGTGCCGCAGGCCCGGTTGGCATTGCGCAGCCAGGCGCGTTCGGCCGCCTCGCCCGCCGCGGTGGCGCCCACCGCGTCCGCGAGCCGGTCCGCGAACTCCTCCCGTGCCTCCTCGCTCAGCCCGGTCCGCCGCCCGGTGACGTACACGGGCCGCAGGCGCCGGGCGGCGGCGTCCACGTCGGCCGCGATACGGCGGGCCGGGCCCTGCCGTTCGGCGACGAACTGGCCGAGGCTCTCGCGCAGTTCGCCGATGCCGTCCCCGGTGAGCGCGGACAGGGCGAGTACGGTCGCGCCGGGTTCGCCGTACTCCCCCAGCGCGATGCCGTCCTCGTCGAGCAGGCGCCGCAGGTCGTCGAGGACCTGTTCGGCGGCTTCCCCGGGCAGCCGGTCGACCTGGTTGAGGACGACGAAGGTGATCTCCGCGTGGCCCGCCATCGGCCGCAGGTAGCGCTCGTGGATCACGGCGTCGGCGTACTTCTCGGGGTCGACGACCCAGATGACGGCGTCGACGAGCCCCAGGATGCGGTCCACCTGCTCGCGGTGCTGCACGGCCGCCGAGTCGTGGTCGGGCAGGTCGATCAGGACGAGGCCGCGCAGCGGCGACTCGGAGTCGGGGTGCTGGAGCGGACGGCGCCGCAGCCGGCCGGGGATGCCGAGCCGGTCCAGGAGGCTGGCCGCGCCGTCGCTCCAACTGCACGCGATGGGCGCGGCGGTGGTCGGCCGGCGCACGCCGGTCTCGGAGATCGTCACCCCGGCGAGCGTGTTGAACAGCTGCGACTTGCCACTGCCGGTCGCGCCCGCGATGGCGACGACGGTGTGCTGTCCGGAGAGCCTGCGCCGCGCGGCGGCCTCGTCGAGGACCCGGCCCGCCTCCGCCAGGGTCCCGCTGTCGAGCCGGGCCCTGGAGAGCCCGACCAGCTCGCGCAGCGCGTCCAGCCGCGACCTGAGGTTTCCGTCGTACGCCAGCGGCATCAGGGCGGCCGAGGAGGACGGCGGGCGGCTCGGCAGTACGGCGTACTGCTCCGCCGTGCCGTTCTCGTCCACCCGCCGCGCGATCAGGCCGTCGCCCCAGGCCCCCTCGTCGCCGCCCGACGCACCACCGTGCCCCGCGTCCGCGGCAGCCGTGGCCGCAACGTCGGTCACGTCGGCCACGCGGTCCCGGTCCCGGCCCCGGTCCCGGCCCCGGTCCCGGTCACCACGGCGGCGAAGCCGCTCGCCGTCGCGCCGTCGGAGACGCGCACCCTGCCCGGCGTCGGCGCCCGTGTCCCAGGCGGTGTCCCCGGTGCCGTCCTCGGGGGCGGCGGCCTCCCGCTCGACGGCCGGGGCGGGCTTCCGGCCGTTCACGGGGTCCCGACCGGTGGACCGCGCCGGGCCTTCCCGGCCCGCACGGCCCTCCCGGACCTCCGGGGCCTCCCGGTCCGTCTGGTCCGCGCGGTCTGCGCTGTTCGCACGGGGCGCGTCCGCCTGCTCCCCCTCGTCCTCGTCCTCGTCCTCGTACTCGTCCGCGGGAGACGTGTGCTCGTCCGCAGGAGACGTGTGATGGCCCGCACTGGAGGCGCGGAGCGCGCGGTCCCCCGGGGTCGTCCGGCCCTCCCCCGTCGTGTGGTCGGTGTGCTCGGTGGGGTCCTGGTCAGTGACGGCGGTCACCGGTCACCTCTCCTTCTGCAGTACGGACAGCGCGGCGATGAGCTCTGCCTGTGGCTCGGGATGCACCTCGAGACCGTCGAGCGGCGCCAGCCTGCGCTCGCGCTCGACGTGCACGACCCGGTCGACGTGTTCGTCGAGGAGCCGCCCGCCCCGGTCGCGCAGCCGCAGCGCACCGTGGGCACCGATCCGCTCGGCGAGCCGCTCCCCGGCGACGCGCCCGCGCCGCCCGCCCAGGAGCACGGTGGCGACGAGGCCGGCCACCACGCCGGGATCGGGTGCCAGGTTGCGGTCCAGCTCGCGCACCTCGTCCTCGGCGTACTCCTCCAGCTCGCGGCGCCAGCGCCGTACGGCCATCCCGATGCGGTGCTCGGCGCTGTCCGGCGCGGGGTCGCGGGGGGCGAGCCCGGGGGCGCCGGCCGCGGGTTCGTTCCGCCACGCCTCCTCGACGCGTTCGTCGGCGGCGGTGACGGCGCACACCAGCAGCGAGGTCAGGCTCTCCACCAGCGAGTCGAGGAGCTCCTCCGGGGTGCAGTCGAGGGGGAAGGACCGCCAGCGCTTGAGGGCGCCCCCGGCGAGCACGGCGCCCGCCTGCAACCGGCCCCGCACGCGCGCGTGCTCGCCGTCGTACGCGCCGTCGACCGCCGCGGTCAGCCGCAGCGCGGCGGCGTACTGGGCGGCGGTGGCGCCCGCGAGTTCGGGCATCCGGGACCGGAGCGAGTCGAGGATGCCGTGCGCCGTACGGGCCATGGTGTGGTGCCGGGCGTCGAGGTCCTGGGCCCGGTGCACCAGCCAGGCCCGCAGCGGCGCCACGGCACTGGCCGGCAGCAGCCCGCCGCCCCAGGCCGACTCGGGCAGTTCGGGCACGGTGAAGCGGGGTACGTCGCCGAGGCCGGCCTTGGTGAGCAGGGCGCCGTACTGCCGCGACACCTCGGACACCACCTGGTGGGGCACCCGGTCGAGCACGGTGACCAGGGTGGCGTCGTACTCCTTCGCGGTGCGCAGCAGATGCCAGGGCACCGCGTCGGCGTACCGGGCGGCCGTGGTGACCATCACCCAGATGTCGGCGGCGCAGATCAGCTCGGACGCCAGGACGCGGTTGTCGGCGACGAGGGAGTCGATGTCGGGCGCGTCCAGGAGGGCGATGCCGGGCGGCAGGGTGTCGGCGGTCTCCACGCGGAGCACGCGCGCGGGGTTCTCGCCGGGCAGCAGCAGGTCGTCGTCGGGGTCGCGGTGGGGCACCCACACGCGCGTGAGGTCGGGCAGCACCCGCATGCCGCTGAACCAGTGGTGGTCCTCCGGATGACACACCAGCACCGGCGTCCGGGTCGTGGGCCGCAGCACGCCCGCCTCGCTGATCCGGCGTCCCACGAGGGAGTTCACCAGGGTGGACTTCCCGGCGCCGGTGGAGCCGCCCACGACGGCCAGCAGGGGAGCCTCCGGCTCCTTCAGGCGCGGCACGAGGTAGTCGTCGAGCTGGGCGAGCAGTTCGTCGCGGTTGGCACGCGCGCGTGGAGCCCCGGCCAGGGGCAACGGGAAGCGTGCGGCCGCGACACGGTCGCGCAGGGCGGAGAGTGCGTCGAGCAGCTGAGGCCGTACGTCCAAGGTCACCACATGGGAAGAATGCCCAATTTTAGGGGAATTCTGAAGCATATGAGCATGTCTGCGCGCCGACCGGACACTCCCGGACGGAAGGGACTACTGGGACGCGCGGACAGTCCAGGCATAACGAGTGCACAACACCCGATGCGCGAGCGGCCAAAAGCGATGCACGATTCGTACCTGCCTGCGATTATCGAGATCGCTTCACCGAACCTCCACATCGAGGCGCGGGGGCGCAGCAGCAGGGACACGGAGTCGGGAGCCTTATCCTTGTCCCCGGCAACGTCACGGATCGGCCCGCACCCGGGCACCAGGACAGAGGCCACCACACCAGGCCCCCGTAGCTCAGTGGATAGAGCAGGCGCCTTCTAAGCGCTTGGCCGCAGGTTCGAGTCCTGCCGGGGGCGCCACACGGATGCATGAACCTTCCGGTCGCCCACCGACACCCTCCGGTCCGGCAGAACCACCTGACGTGCCGTTCCAGACGGTGCCGGCCGGCGTGACGGGACGGATGAGGGCTCAGCGCAGACCCGCGACGACGTCGGCGACGGTCTGCGGCTGCGAGAGGAACGGGTGGTGACCCGCCTTCACCTCGATCACCTCGTCCGCGCGACGGGAGAACTCGCGTTGCGCCGCCGCCGGGGTGCCCCGGTCCTCCGTGCACACCACGTACGTCGTGGGCAGCTCGTGCCACGCCGCCGCCCGGACGGGCTGGTGGGTGACGGCCAGCGTCTGCCGGGCAAGAAGGGTCGCCGCGTGGCGGGCGACGTCCGGCGGGCAGTCCTGGACGAACGTCTCGGTGAACTGCTCGGGCCGGGCGCCGAACGTGCCGCCGTCGGGGTCGAAGTGCAGGAACGGGGGCGGCGTGTCGGCGCCGAACGTCGACAGCGACTCGCCGGGCTCGGGCAGGTAGCTCGACACCAGCACCAGGTGACGCACCGGTTCGGCGCCCACCGCGGCCTCGGCGGCGACGATACCGCCGTAACTGTGCGCCACGATCGCGATCGGCTCGTCCCCCTCGCTCACCGCGGCGCGCACCGCGGCGACGTCCTCGGGCAGCCCGGGACCCCGCGGTCCGGCCGGCCGGTCGCCCTCACCGCAGCTCGGCAGCGCCGGGGCGACGCTGCCGATACCGCGCTCCCGCAGGGCCGCGGCGGCCCGGTGCCACCACCACGATCCGTCCCGAACGCACGCCCCGTGCACGAACACCACGCGCATGTCTTCCTCCTTGACCCGAGGGTTCCGACTTCTTGGGTGAACTGCTCCCTCCGCGGCCCGGTCGTAGAACCCGGCCCCGGCGCGGCCCCTCCGGTGGTGTCGCTACCACCACCCCGTACTCGGGCCCCACCCCCAGTGTGCCGACCGGCCGCCGTCCATAGCGTCGTAGGTGCGGCGCAGTGGGCGCCGGGGACGGATGGAGGGGGACCGACGATGTCTCGACGTACGAGCAGGCCCGAGGCGGCCCGGAGTGGCGAGGCGCTGCGCCTGGTCGGGGTGCGCAAGGTGTACGGCACCGCGGAGGCGGCGGTGACCGCCCTCGACCGGGTGAGCCTGAGCCTGCCCGCGGGCAGTTTCACCGCCGTCATGGGGCCGTCCGGCTCCGGCAAGTCCACCCTCCTGCAGTGCGCCGCCGGGCTCGACCGGCCGGACAGCGGGACGGTCGTGGTGGACGGCGAGGAGATGACGGGCAGCGGCGAGGCGGCGCTGACGAAGTTCCGGCGCCGGCGCATCGGCTTCGTCTTCCAGCAGTACAACCTGCTGCCCACGCTCACCGTGGCCCAGAACACGGTGCTGCCGCTCAGGCTGGCCCGGCGGCGCGTGGACGGGGTCCGCGCCCGGGAGATCCTCACCCAGGTCGGTCTCGGCGACCGTCTCGACGCCCTGCCCGACCAGCTCTCCGGCGGCCAGCGCCAGCGCGTCGCCATCGCCCGCGCGCTGGTCACCGAGCCCAGCGTGGTCTTCGCCGACGAACCGACGGGAGCACTCGACACGCGCAGCGCCCGGGACGTGCTGCGGCTGCTGCAGGAGGCGGTGCGGCTGCACGGCCGGACCGTCGTCATGGTGACGCACGACCCGGTGGCCGCCTCGTACGCCGACTCCGTCGTCTTCCTCGCGGACGGACGGCCCGCCGGACACCTGACCGCGCCGACCGTGGACGCCGTCGCCGAGCGGCTCGCGCACCTGGGCGACCCCGCTCCCGCGGGCGACACCGCCGGTCTGGAGGTGTGAGCCGTGTTCTCCCTGGCCATGCGTTCCGTCAGGCACCGCCCCGGGCGCTTCGGCGCCACGCTGCTCGCCTCGTTCCTGGGCGCCGCGATCATCATGGCGTTCAACTCGCTGCACGACACCGCCGGAGCGCCGGGCGTCGACGACGTCAGCTCCGAGACGCTCGGCCTCGCCGCGGGCGTGGTGGGCGGCTACGGCACCCTGCTGGTGTTCTTCGCCGTCGCGTCCACGCTGACCGTCAACGTCCGGCAGCGCGACGAGGAGATCGCCCTGCTGCGCAGCGCCGGCGCCACCCCGGCGCAGATCCGGTGGATGGTGGTGGGCGAGGCCGCCGCGGTCGCCGTGGTGGCGGCGCTGCTGGCCGTCGGCCCGGCCGTGCTCGGCGGACAGGCCCTGCTGACCGGGTTCCAGGACAGCGGCCAGGTCGCGAAGGACGTGGACCACGTGTTCGGGCCGGTCGCGGTGGCGGCCGGGTTCGGGGTCACCGTACCGGCCTCCATGGGGGCCGCCTTCCTCGCGGTGCGTCGCGCGACGCGGGCCGCGGCGGGCACGGCGCGGGCCTCCGGACGGTGGCGGCGGCGGCTGGGCGGCTGGGCGGCGCTCGCCCTCGGCACGGCGGCGGTGTGCGCCACGTTCACGTTCGACGCGACGGATCCCGCCCTGATGGCGGCCCCCGCGTACGGCGCGATCCTGCTCTCCGTCGGTCTCGCCGTCTTCTCCCCGGCGCTGCTGCGCCTCCTCCTCGACCGGCTGGAGCGGCCGCTGGGCACGCTGTTCGGGGCGAGCGGCCTGCTGGCCGTGCAGAACATGCGGCGGCGGGCCACGCAGTTGTCCGGCGTACTGATGCCGCTGGTCCTGTTCACCGGCATGGCGACCGGGACGCTGTACATGCAGTCCATCGAGAACGACGCGATCGACGCCTCGGGCCTCACCCGCTCCGTCGAGGACAAGAACCTGGAGACCCTCAACCTCACGGTGGTCGGCATCATCGTGGTCTTCTCCTGCATCATGCTGATCAACAGCCTGTACGCCGCGACCTCGTACCGCCGCCGGGAGTTCGGCCAGCAGCGACTGGCCGGGGCGACGCCGGGTCAGGTCCTCGGCATGGTCGGTGTGGAGGCCCTGGTGCTCACGGTGTCCGGCGTCGTCCTCGGCAGTGCGGCCGCCGTGGCGGGCATCCTGCCGTTCAGCTCGGTGCGCGCCTCCGCGCTCGTGCCGGACCAGGGCCTGGGGACATGGCTGGGCATCGTGGCGGTAGCCGCCGCGGCGACGCTGGCCACCAGCGTGGCGACGGCCCGGCGCACGCTGCGCACACCGGCGGTACGTGCGGTGGCGGTCACCGCCTGACCCTGCAGGCCCGCCGTACGTACGTCGGGCGGACGGCAGGTCCGCCGTACCGGCGTTGGGCGCCGCACCCCGTCGTACACGGGGCGCGGCGCCCGCTGTACGTTGGGCCGGGCGCCCCGCCGGGGGTGTCACTGCCCGCTCGGCGGAAGGGACCGGACGACGTGCGACTGCGCTGCGCGGTACTCGACGACTTCCAGCAGGTGGCGAAGGAGGCCGCGGACTGGTCCTCGGTCACCGGCGAGGTCGACGTCGTGTCCTTCGACGCCCACCTCCCCGACGAGGACGCCCTCGCCGCCGCGCTCGCCGACTTCGACATCGTGGTCACCCTGCGCGAACGCGTGGCCTTCCCCGGCTCGCTGCTGGCCCGGCTGCCCCGCCTGCGCCTGATCGTCGCCTCCGGCATGCGCAACAGCGTGATCGACTACGCCGCCGCCGAGGCGCACGGCGTCACCGTGTGCGGCACGGCCTCCTCCTCGGCCCCGCCCGTCGAACTGACCTGGGCCCTGCTGCTCGGCCTGGCCCGCGGGCTCGTCCGGGAGAGCAACGGGCTGCGCGAGGGCGGCCCCTGGCAGCAGACAGTGGGCGCCGACCTGCACGACCGCCGGCTCGGGCTGCTGGGCCTGGGGAAGATCGGCAGCCGGGTGGCGCAGGTCGGCCTCGCCTTCGGCATGCGGGTGAGCGCGTGGAGCCAGAACCTCACCCGGGAGCGCGCCGACGAGGTCGGCGTCGAACTGGCGCCCTCCAGGGAAGAGCTCCTGCGGACCGCCGACTTCGTCTCCGTCCACCTGGCCCTCGGCGAGCGCACCCGCGGTCTGCTGGGCCCCGCGGAACTGGCCCTGCTCAAGCCGACCGCCTACCTGGTCAACACCTCGCGTGCGGCCATCGTCGACCAGGACGCCCTGCTGGCCGCACTGCACGAGGGCCGCATCGCCGGCGCCGGCGTGGACGTCTTCGACACCGAGCCGCTGCCCCCCGGCCACCCGATGCGCACCGCCCCGCGCCTGCTCGCCACCCCGCACCTCGGCTACGTCTCGCAGGCCAACTACGCCACGTACTACGGCCAGGCGGTCGAGGCGATCCGGTCCTACCTGGCCGGATCCCCCGTACGCCGCCTGCCCGCACCGTAGGCTCGCGCGGTCAGGCGCTTCGGACAGTCAGGCGGTTCGGACAGTCAGGCAGGTCAGGCAGTTTGGTCTGGCAGGTCGGTCACGCGGTTCCCGCACGGGCGGGCTCCGCGGGGCGCCAGTAGGTTCCGGCGCTGCGGCGCAGGTGGCCGAAGTCCACGAGATGGCGCCGGAGCGTCACATGGTCGACCTCCCCGTCCTCGCACCAGGCCCGCAGCTTTCCGTCGACGGTGCGCTCGGGGTACTCCACGCCGGGGGCGAAGGTCTGCTCGGCGATGTGCCGCAGCACCACCTTCTTGCGTGTCCAGCGCGCCGGAAGCCGGACCAGCCGCCCGTCCTTGACGAAGGTCCGCAGGATCATGCCCTCCCGGCCGCCGCCGGCCGCCCCGGGGGTGCCGGCCGCCTCCGCCGCGGGACGTGCGGCGCGCGCCAGTTCCCGGAAACGGCCCTGGGCGACGACGAGTCCACCGTCGTCCCCGGAGGCCACCACTCCGTGTTCCCGCAGCCGGCGCAGCGCACCCGCCGTCTCCTTCGCGGAGAGGCCGGCCGCGCGGGCCACCTGCACGGCGTCGCCCGCGCCCAGCGCCACGGCCGCGAAGGCGCGCACCCGGCTCTCCTCGGCGAAGAGGGCGGGCAGCGCGGCCACGGCGGACGGCACACCGGCCCCGGTGGCCGGAGGGAACGCGTGGGACAGGTCGTTCGGGTCGTTCGACATGCCGGGAGGCTAGTGGACGCCCCGGCGCTCAGGGGAACGGTTTTCCGTCGCCCCTCCCTCTCACCCTCCCGTTCAAAAAGGGTGATCCTCACATTCTCCCCGTGACCCGCTGCGACCGGGTGCGTTGAACCTGCAGTGCGGCGGCGCGTCCTGCCGTCGCGCTCCCCGAGTCAGAAGGAGTACGTGATGTCTCGCATCGCGAAGGCCGCCGGTGTCGTCCTCGGCGCCGGTGCCGTGGCGCTCAGCGGCACCGGGATGGCCATGGCGGACGCGGGCGCGCAGGGCGCGGCCGTCGGTTCGCCCGGCGTCCTGTCCGGCAACGTCGTCCAGGTCCCGGTGCACGTGCCGGTCAACGTGTGCGGCAACACCATCGACGTGATCGGCCTGCTGAACCCGGCCTTCGGCAACAGCTGCGAAAACGAGAGCGGCCACCACTCCGACAAGAGCGGTGGCTACGGCGGCTGAGTGCCCCGCAGGCAACGAAGAGCCCCGGCCGCCCCGGCCGGGGCTCTTCCCCTGCCCGCCCCGTTCAGACCTTCAAGCCTCCAAACCCTCAAGCCTCCAGACCTTCAAACCTCCAGACCTCCAGACCTCCAGACCTTCAGGCGTACCGATAGATCCGGCCGACGTCCTCCAGCTCGTCCGGCGTCACGTCCCACGGCGGCAGCTTCTCGTGCCGTGCGACGATCCGTCCGCGCTGCGCGCTGCCCCGGCCTGGCGGCTCGGCGGGGAGGTAGCGGGCGCCGCGGTGGCGGGCCTGCCAGCGCGACCACTGCAGGTCGACGAAGGCGTGGTGCAGCCAGAACACCGGGTCGTTGACGGAGGCGCCGCCGACCATGGCGCCGCCGACCCAGCGGTGCACGCGGTTGTGGTTGCGCCAGGAGACACTGCCCCGGCCGGTGCCCCAGCCCTCCAGCTTGTTGCGGAACCCCTTGCGGACCGTCGAGTCGTACGGCGAGGTGTCGTACGTCGCGTCGTCCAGCGCCCACTCCAGGTCGCTCTTGGAGGGCAGGTCGATGGGGTCGGCCGCGCGCCCCAGGTCCCGGGTGAGGTACTCCGTGTCGGTGACGTTCTCCCTGAGGGTCCAGTTGCCCTCGGCGTGGGCGAAGGGGCCGGTGGTGACGCGCCGGTCGGAACGCCGCCCGGTGCCGCCCAGCAGGTCGGCCGTCCAGGGCGTCGACTTGGCGCCGCGGTCCTTCGTCCAGTCCCAGTACGGCACGGTGACCGACGAGTCGACCCGGCGCAGCGCCTCCTCCAGGTCCAGCACGAACCGGCGGTGCCACGGCAGGAAGGACGGCGCCATGTGCGCCGTACGCAGGCCGTCCTCGCCGTCGGAGACGTAGTACTCGATGTGGGTGCGCACGAACTCGTCGTACTCACCGCGCCGTTTGACCTCCAGCAGCGCGTTGACGAACCGACGCTTCTCGGTGCGGGTCAGCGTGCTGACGTCCTTACGCGTGTACGCCATGCCGCCCCCCGGTGTGGTGGTCGTGCCCGGCGTCGTCGCCCGGCGTGTCGCGCACCTGCTCGGCGGGGCCGAGTTCGTCGACGGCGCCCCGGGCCGCGGCCAGCGGGGTGGGGTACGAGCGGTAGTGGTCGATCATGCTCAGCCAGCTGCCGTCGGCCCGGCGCATCAGGTGCAGCGGGCGGCCGTCCACGGTGACGTGCCAGGTGCCGGCGCCGACGGCCCGCCCCGCGGCGGACCGGATGCCGCGGATGCGCCGGCCGCGGTACATCTCGTCGAAGGCGGTGCCCCCGGTCTCCTGCCCCGCCCGTTCGGCGGGGCGTGGCCCGGGAGGCGCGGCGTCCGCCCCCTGGGCGGTGGCCTCGGCCCGGAACGGCCGGGAGGCGGCGACCAGGGGGACCAGCGTCACGGCGAGGGCCGGGGCGAGCAGCCCCCGCATCATCTGCCGCCGCGTACCGGACGCCGCGCCGACGGATGTCACCCCGCCGGACGCCGGTCCCCCGTCCGCCGCACCGCCACCCGGCGAACCGTTGCCCGCCGGGCCCCCGCCCTTTGGCGGATGCTCTCTCTTCCGCTCCGCGCCGTTCGCCGGCGCACCCGCGTTGACGACCATGACTCGCTCCTCGTCCGGTTCCGGTGGTTTCCCACCGCTAACCGCACGGCGGGCCCAGCGGTCACTGTCCGCAGGGCCAGTCGGAGCACGGCCGCGCCACGGAGCGCGGAGTACGCGTGGAAGCTACAGCCCCGGGCCGACGCCCAGGTCGGCCACCGGCCCCGTCTGCAGCACGGGGGTGAGCACGCCGACCTCGGGCAGCTTGGCGGACGGCAGGCCGAGGGCCTCGGGGTTCGGCGCGGTGAGCGGGGCGTCCAGGGACAGGCCCGGCGCCAGGGTCCGCAGCTCGGCGGCGGGAGCGTCGAGGGCGGCGTGGTCGAAGTCGTCTCCGAGGACGCGCGGCAGCGGCTGGCGCACGTCGGCGCCGGGGAGGCCGGCCTGCACCGGCAGTTGCGGGAGAGTCCGCTCGGGCAGCAGCCGTCCCTCGACGTACCGGGGCCCCTCGGGGGCGCCCGCGGTCGGCACGGGCAGCGCGCCGGTCACCTCCGGCAGTTCCATGCCGAGGGCGGTCTCGGCGCCGTCCAGCGGCACCGGCACGGGGACCGCGCCGGCCGCGGCGGCCGGGGTCGCGGCCGCACCCAGGGCGGCGGCCACGCCGGTGACGACGGCGGCCAGGGTTCGTCTGGTGGTCGGCCTCATGTCAGGCACGGCCCCTTTCGAGAATGCGGGGAAACAGTGGGGGGAGAGCGGCGGAGGATGCCGAGGGAGAAGCGGCTCAGCGGCCCAGCGGGAGGCCGCCGAGGAGGCCGCCCGCGGAATTCAGGTCGGTGGTCGCGCCCTTCACGGTGTGCAGCAGGGAGTCCTTGTTCTCGGTGTCGAGCGCGTCCGACTGGTGCTTGATCGGCATGATGTCGATGGGCTCGGCGGTCAGTGCGTTCACGGCGCCGTTGAGGCTGGTGGGGGTGAGGGCGGCGGTGTCGGCGGCGTCGTACGCGAAAGCGGGCACGGCGGAACCGGCGGCGACCAGGGAACCGGCGACGACGGCGGCGGCCTTGAGAGACTTCATCGTGTTCCTTTCTTCGACTTTTCCTCCCTAACGATCTGCCGAGGGCCCGGAAACTCCGCCGTCCGGAAGACATATGAGATCTCCGGAGCCGAGACTGCCCGAAAAGCGGAAAGGCCGCCGCGCCGTCCGACAGGGAGGCGCGGCGGCCCGTGAGGCCGACGTCGGCGAAGGTCAGGAGGGGTCGGCGGGCAGCGGGTTCGCGGGCGCGGCGGCCTCGGGGGCGGCGGCTTCCGGAGTCGTGGCCTCCGGAGTGGTGGCCTCGGGCGTCGTGGCCTCCGGCGCGGTCGGTACGCCGGGCAGGCCGGCCAGGTCCGCGGCGGGCAGGCCGTTGCCGACCATGGTGGCGGCGACGACGTTGACGATGCCGGTCACCACCTCCTTGACCGCCGGGCTCACCTTCGCGGCGTCACCGGCGGTGGTGGCCTCGGTCAGGGCATCGACCTGCTTCTGCAGCTCGGCGTAGGCGGTGGCCGCCAGGCCGGGCGCCGCCGCGGCGGGGTCGTCGCTCCGCGCGGTGACGGGCGCCGGCAGCGTGACGGGGGTGTCGGCGTCCGGCGCGGCCGGGGGCTGGGCCGGGGTGCTGGTGCCGGGAGTGGTCGTACCGGGCGTGGTCGCCGCGTCGCCGGTGTCCGTGCCGGTGTCCGCGGCGTCGGCCTTCGCGAGGGCGTCCTTGACGGCGGCGGCGAGCTTGTCCGCGTCCGTGGCGGAGAGCCGCCCGCCGTCGGCCTTGAGGATCGCGTCGAGCATGTCGGTGACCGGAGCGAGCATGTCGCCCAGACCGGCCAGGCTGCCGACCTGGCCCTGCAGTTCCTCGGCGTCGGGGAGGGGGGCGAGGGAGGCCGCGCGGGTGCGTTCCCGGACCGGGTCGCCGTCGGCCGCCATCACCGCCGGACCCGAGAGACCGATCAGCAGGCCGGCGCAGAGAGCGGAGGTGGCGATTCGCCGTGCGGGCAGACGCATGAGGGGGGTTCCTTTCGGTGGCGCGTCGGATCTTGTGCCCACCGTGGAAGCGGCCCCGGCGCTCTGCAACCGAGCGGTGACCCGGTGTGCCGGGCCGCACGTGCCGCCGTTCGCGTCTTACCTGGTGAGACGCCCTGTCAAGGTCCGTGGTCCGTGTCGGCGCCCGGACCCCCCATTCGGGGCAGCACACCACCGTCCGCGCGGCAACGCGAACCGGCCGCCCGCTCGCGGAAGAACCGCGTTACGGACGGCCGGTGCGGGAGTCGCGAGCCGACGTCAGTCGTTCTCGCACTCGTTGCCGAACGCCGGGTTCAGCAGGCCGATGACGTCGATGGTGTTACCGCAGACGTTGACCGGGATGTGGACCGGAACCTGCACCACGTTGCCGGACAGGACGCCCGGGGAGTGGGCGGCGGCGGCCTGCGCGCCGCTGTCGGCGGCGGCGACACCGGCGGTGCCCGCCACCGCGGCGGCGGCGACGGAGGTCAGGGCCAGGCCCTTCGCGATACGCGACATGGAGAAGTGCTCCTTGGGGTTGCGACATACATCCGGGCGGGGGTGCCCGGCGCAGTGTCAACGCGTGGCAGGTACGGGAGTTGTGCCGCCAAAGGGGTGATGTCGCCGGGGACCGCCATTCACAAATCCAACACACTTCCCGGTTTCACCGTATTAGTACGGATAGCGGCTAGAGTCCCACACCGTTCGACGCACCTCTGTCACGCCCCTGTCGCACTCCGTTTGCGCCCCTGTCTCATCCATGCCGCGCAAGGACACGCGTATGCACCTGCCACCGATCGGCCTACGGCCACGGGTTCTGCATGTCACCCAGCCGGTGGACGGCGGGGTCGCCCGGGTGGTGACGGACCTGACACGTGCTCAGCTCGCCGCCGGGCTGCGGGTGTCCGTCGCCTGCCCCGAGGGAGGTCTCGCCGACCGGCTCCGCGCCCTGCGCGCGGACGTGCGGCCCTGGGCGGCGACGCGCTCGCCGGGCCGGGCTCTGCCGGTGGAGGTGGGTCGCCTCGCCCGCGTGATCGAGGAGGTGCGGCCCGACCTGGTCCACGCCCACAGCGCCAAGGCCGGTCTGGCCGCGCGGCTCGCCGTACGGGGGCGGGTCCCGACCGTGTTCCAGCCGCACGCCTGGTCGTTCGAGGCGGCCGGCGGACCCACCGGGGTCCTCGCGCTCGGCTGGGAGCGGTGGGCCGCGCGGTGGGCGGCGCGCACGGTGTGCGTGAGCGAGGCGGAACGGCTGCGCGGGGCGCGGGCCGGGATCCGCGGGCGCTGGGCGGTGGTCCCGAACGGCGTCGACACGGACCGCTTCCACGCCGGGCCCGGCCCCGGCCCGGACGACGCGCAGGACGTACGGCGACGGCACGGCATCGACCCGCACACCCCGTTGGTGGTCTGCGTGGGGCGGCTGTGCCGGCAGAAGGGCCAGGACGTGCTGCTCACCGCGTGGGAGTCGGTTCTCGCGCGCGTGCCGGACGCCCGGCTGGTCCTGGCCGGTGACGGACCGGACCGCGCCGCGCTCACCGCGCGGGCGTCGGCGTACGGCCTCCTCGGCGTCCCGGGCGCCCCCGCGCCACCCGGCCGGCACACCCCCGCGCCGCCACCCGGCCGGGGGGCCGCGGCGTCCGTGCTGTTCACGGGTGCCGTGGCCGACGCCTCCGGCTGGTACCGGGCCGCCGACCTGGTCGTCCTGCCGTCGCGCTGGGAGGGCATGGCGCTGGCCCCGCTGGAGGCGATGGCCTGCGGGCGCCCCGTGGTGGTGACCGACGTGGACGGTGCCCGCGAGGCCCTGCCGCCCGCGCTCGCGCCGCGCTGCCTGGTGCCGCCCGAGGACCCGGAAGCCCTGGCCGATTCGGTCGCCGGCCTTCTGCTCGACGCGCCCCTGCGCGCGTCGCTCGCCCGCGACGGCCACGCCCACGTCCGCTCCGCGCACGACGTACGGCACACGGCCACGGCGGTCGCACGGCTGTACGGCGCCGTGCTCGACGCCGCACGTCCGTCCGACCGGGCCACGGCCCCCGGTCCCCACCGGGCCCTGGCCTGCGACGACACCCGGACTGCCGCGCGGCGCCCGGCCCCCGCCACCGCCGGGCCCGGCGCGCGGCGCCCGGCCCCCGGCGACATGGGGCAGGCCGACGTGCCCCGCAAGCACGGCATGCCCCTCAAGCGCGTCGAGCCCCTCAAGCGCGTCGAGCCCTTCGAGTGCAGGGAGTCCACCCACCCGTGACCGCGGAAAGCACCGTCCCCACCCCCGCCGGCCGGCCTCGGGGCCTCGGCCCGTCCCCCGTCTCGGTGTTGCCGCAGCGGGCCGGTGCGGCGGGCGGCGGCCCGCGACTGCCCGCCCGGCGTACCGCCGCACGGCCCGACTCCCCGCTGCCGTTGCTCGTCGCGGACGGCACGGCGGCCCTGCCGGGCTCGCTGATGCTCACCGGCGCCCCGCACCAGCCACTGCTCACCGCCCTGCTGGTCGGCACCTCGCTCCTGCTGCGCCGGAAGCCGCACCCGGCCGCCGCCCGGCCGGTCTTCGGCGTGCTGGACGAACTGCCGGCGCTGTGCGCCCGCGTCGCGGTGGTCTGGCTGGCGCTGGCGGCGCTCGTCGCGGCGTACGCCCCGGCGCACGCGCTGTCCGCCCGCACGCTGCTCGCCGGTTTCCTGCTGCACGCGGCGACGGGCTGCGCCGGCCGGGGCGCCGTGCATCGTAGGCGCCACAGGGCGCTGTCGAACCGTCCCCGCGCGGCCCTCGTCGTCGGGCCCGCCGCGACCGCCCAGCGGGTGGCGTCGGCGCTGCTGCGCCACCCGGGCTGCGGGGTGCGTCCCGTCGGGGTCGTCACCGACGACCCCGACGGCACCACGGGCCTGCCCGTGCTGTCCACGGGTGAGGAGGCGCGGCGGGCGGTGGTGCAGAACGGCGTGCGCGACGTCCTCGCCGTGGCCCCCGCCGTACGGCCCCGGCAGGCGGCGCTGCTGCGGACGCTGGCCGAGTCGGGCTGCACGGTGTGGGAGGTCGACGCGGACGCCCACGCGCACGCGGGCGCCCCTCCGCCGCACGCCCCTGCGCAGCACACCCAGCACACCCCGCACGCCCCGCACCGGATCGCCGGGTTCTCCTGCCGGCCCCTGGAACCCGCCTCGCGGCGGCCGGGCGGCGCGGGCAAGCGAATGCTGGACGTGACGGTGTCCGGGGTGCTGTTGCTGCTGCTGAGCCCTCTGCTGCTGGCCTGCGCGGCGGTACTGAGAGGGGTGGGCGGTCCCGGTGTGCTGTTCCGGCAGGAGCGCGTCGGCCGGGACGGCGGAACGTTCACGCTGCTGAAGTTCCGCACCCACCGCCCGGCCGACGAGCGCGAGTCGGCGACCCGGTGGAGCGTGGCCGACGACCGCCGGATGCCGTGGTTCTGCCGGTTCCTGCGGCGCACGTCCCTCGACGAACTGCTCCAGCTGTGGAACGTCTTCCGGGGCGACATGAGCCTGGTCGGGCCGCGCCCCGAACGCCCCTACTTCGTCGCCCGGTTCAGCCAGACCTACCCGGGCTACGCGGCCCGCCACCGGGCGCCGGCCGGCATCACGGGGCTGGCCCAGATCAACGGGCTGCGCGGCGACACCTCCATCGAGGACCGGGCCCGCTTCGACAACGCCTACATCGACGACTGGTCGCTGTGGCAGGACGTCTGCATTCTGCTGCGCACCGCCGCCGCGCTCGTGCGTCCCACGGGGAGCTGAGCGGAGTGAGCGGCCACGCCCTGCCCCTGGACCACCCCCTGCCACCGGGCCGCCCCGCGCCCCCGCACGCGTCGTCCGCCGGGCGGGTACGGCGGCTGCCGCCGCCCGTGCTGGCCGTCGTCGCGGTCGTCGCGCTGCTCGCCCTGCCCGTCGCGCCGGACGGCGGAGGCGGCGCGCACCCGGCCGACGCGGTCTCGGCGCTGGTGGTCGTGTACTGCGCGCTGCGACTGGTGCGGAACCGGCGGCGCCCCCTGTCCCGTACGGCCGCCGTGGTCCTCGGCCTGCCCGTGCTCGGGCTGGCCGTCGCCGCGGCGGGCGCCGTGTCCCCGGGCGCCGGGCTGACCGGACTCGGACGGTACCTCCAGGTCTTCGTCCTGGTCCCCGCCGCCGTACTGCTGCTCGTCCGCGACCGGGCCGACGTACGGCTGCTCACCTGGTCGATGGTGGGTCTCGCGGTGTGGCAGGGGGCCGTCGGCGTGCACCAGTACGCGACCGGGACCGGCGCCTCCTACCAGGGCGAGCAGATCCGGGCCGTGGGCACCTTCGGGGCGCAGGACGTGATGGGGATGGCGACCGTCGTCTCCCTGGGGCTGGTCTGCGCGGTGGGGCTGGCGCTGGGCCCGGCGCCGGTGCGGCGGCGGCTGCTCGCCGCCGGGTGCGCGCTCGCCCTGCTGCTGCCGCTGGCCCTGTCGTTCAGCCGCGGGGCGTGGATCGCGACGGCGGTGACGTGCGCGGTGCAGCTGCTGCTCGCGGGGGCGCGCAGGGCGCTGGCGGTGGGCGCGGCCGTGGTCGCGGCGGCGGTGGTGCTGGTGGGCGGCTTCGGAGTCGGTACGGCGCTGCTCCAGGAGCGGGTCGGCAGCATCACGCAGGTCGCCGACGCCCCCGACCAGTCGGTGACCGACCGCTACACGATGTGGGCGGCGGCGGCCGGCATGTGGCGGGAGCGGCCGTTGACCGGCGTGGGGCTGAAGGGTTTTCCCGAACACCGTGACACGCACGCCTCGTTGGCGCTGTCCTCGGGCAGCGAGACGGACGGGGCCGGCGCGGGGTACCGCCGGCAGCCGCTGCTGTCCCCGCACAACATGTACGTACTGGTGCTGGCCGAGCAGGGGCTGACCGGGCTGGTCGCGCTCGCCGGGAGCTGGCTGGCCCTGCTCGTGCTGGGGCTCCGCAGGCTGCGCGGCGCCCGGCGGGAGCGGGGCTCGGCGCCCGAGTGCGCGTTCGTCGCCTGCGGGCTGCTGGTGTGGCAGCTGACCGATTTCGCGTACGCCGACATCGGCGGGCCCTCGACCGTGCTGACGGCGGTCTGCCTCGGGCTGGCGGCGTGGTGGGCGCTCGGGTCTCCCGCACAGGGGGCACCGGGGGCGCTCGCGTCCACCGCGCAGGGGGCGCCGGGGACGCTCGGACCCACCGCGCAAGGAGCACCGCGAGCACCTGAACCCACCGCGGAAGAAGCACCGCAGGCCTCCGGACCCACCCCGCAGAAGGCGTCGGCGCGGTGACGGCGACCGAGCCGCGTACGGCCGGCGGAGCGCCCCCCGCCCCCGCGCCGACCGCCGCCCCACCGCCCCCGGCCCCCGCGCTCGCCGCCGAGGTCGCCGAGACCGCCGGCGTGGCCGAGTCCGCCGAGTCCGCCGAGGGCCGGTCCTCCGGGCGTTTCCTGGCCCGGGCCGCTCTGCTCACCGCCGTGCTGTCGGTGGCCGGGTCGGTGCTCGGGCTGGTCCGGGACCAGGCGCTGGCCCGGCTGTTCGGGGCCGGCAGCGAGACGGACGCCTTCCTGGTGGCGTGGACGGTGCCGGAGTTCGCGGCGACGCTGCTGATCGAGGACGGGCTGGCCTTCGCCCTGGTGCCGATGTTCAGCCTGGCCCTGGCCCGCCGCGCGCAGGGCGCCCCCGGCGACCCGGTCCGCGCGCTGATCGCCTCGACCCTGCCCCGGCTGGCCCTCGCCTTCACCGCGGCCGGTGCGCTGGTCGCCGCCGCCGCTCCGGTGCTGGTCCGGGCCCTCGCCCCCGGGCTGCCCGACCACGAGCTGGCCGTGGACTGCACGCGGCTCACCGCCACCTGCGTGGTCAGCTCCGGGTTCGCCGGGTACTGCAGCGCCGTACTGCGCGCGCACCGGAGCTTCCTGGCGCCGGCGGCGATCTACGTCGCCTACAACACCGGCATCATCACCGGGATGTTCGTGCTGGGCGGGCGTTGGGGGGTGCGTTCGGCGGCGGCCGGGGTCGCGCTCGGCGGCCTGCTGATGGTGGCGGCGCAACTGCCGTCGCTGCTGCGGCAACTGCGCCGTCGGGAGGGCGGCGGCCGGGCGGCCGGCACGGGGGCCGAGGAACGGGCGCGCCCGCTCGCGATCGCCCTGTTCACCACCGTCCTGCTCTTCGCGCTGTGCCGGCAGTCCCAGGTCCTCATCGAACGCTTCCTCGCCGCCGGGCTGCCGGCCGGGGCCATCTCGCACCTGAACTACGCGCAGAAGGTGGCCCAGGTCCCGATGACGCTGTCGTTGATGCTGTGCACGGTCACCTTCCCGGTGGTCGCCCGCGCGCTCGCCGACGGCGACACCGAACGGGCCCGCGACCGGGTCGAGCGGGACGTGGCGCTGGCGTCCTGCGTGGTGCTGCTCGGCGCGGCCACCGTCGTGGCCTGCGCGCCGCGCATCATCGAACTGCTCTTCCAGAGCGGCGCGTTCACCGCGGCCGACACGGCGGCGACCGCGGGCGTCATGCGCGTGTACGCCCTCGGACTGCTCGGGCAGACCATGGTGGGTGCCCTGGCCCGCTCCTACTTCTCGGCGGGCCGCGCCTCCTGGTACCCGCTCGCCGCGATGGCCGCCGGCATCCTCACCACCGCCGTCGTCGGCGCCTGCGCGGTCGGCCCGTGGGGCGTGACCGGCATCGCCGCCGCGAACGCCGCCGGCATCACCGTCACCGCCGCCCTGCTGCTCGCCGGCATGGGCCCGCGCAGCGTCCCGGTCCGCGTCCGGCGGGTCCTGGGCGACCTGGGCCGGCTGGTCCCGGCGGCGGCGGTGGCGACCGGCGCGGGCGCGCTGGCCTCGGACCGGATCGCCGCACCCGCCCTCGCACTCGCCGTCGGCGCCGCGACCGTCGGCGGCGTCTTCGCCGCCCTCTGCCCGGCCCTGGGGTTCCGGGTCCTCGGCCGCCCCGTCCCCGAGGCCACCCGGCCCCCGGCGCCACCCCGCGCGGAGACCGGTCCGCCGCCCCCACCCTCCTCCCACCCGAAGGCATCCGCATGACCGCGTCCACCCCCGTTCCCGTCCCCGCCTCCCCCGCCCTCGCATCCGCCGACGCGGCTCCGGCGGCGACGACCGACACCCGGCCCGGCACCGGCCCCCGCACCCCCGGCACCGGCCCCCGCACCCGCACCGTCCCCTGGGTGGCGATGTACCACTCCGTCGGCGACCGCTCGGACGACCCGTACCGCATCACGGTCACGCCCGACCGGCTGGAGGCGCAGCTGCGCTGGCTGCGGCGGCGCGGGCTGCGCGGCGTGCCGGTGGCCGAGCTGCTGGCCGCCCGTGCCAGGGGCGCCGGCGGAGATCTGGTGGGGCTGACGTTCGACGACGGGTACGCGGACTTCGTCGAGCACGCGCTGCCGTGCCTGCGCCGCTGGGGCTGCGGCGCCACCCTGTTCGTCCTGCCGGGCCGCCTGGCCGGCGACAACGCCTGGGACCCGCTGGGCCCGCGCAAGCCGCTGCTGTCCGCCGACGGCATCCGGCACGCCGCCGCCGAGGGCGTCGAGATCGGCTCGCACGGTCTCACCCACGTCGACCTCACCGCCGCGGACGACACCGTGCTCACCGCCGAGACCGCCGGGAGCCGGGCGCTGCTCGCGGAGCTGACCGGCGCTCCGGTCACCGGCTTCTGCTACCCGTACGGCACGGTCGACGCCCGCGCCGCCGACGCCGTGCGCGCCGCCGGCTACACGTACGCCTGCGCCATCGACCCCGGCCCGCTGACCGGCCCGTACGCCCTGCCGCGCGTGCACGTCGGGCAGCGCGACACGTCCGTACGGCTGCTGCTCAAGACCCGGCTGCACCGCCTGCGCCGCCGGGCCGCGGCCGGGGTGTGAGGCGGCCGGCGTGAAGGCACTGCACATCATCACCGGACTCGGCGTCGGCGGGGCGGAACAGCAGCTGCGCCTGCTGCTGCGCCACCTCCCCGTCGACTGCGACGTCGTGACGCTCACCAACCCGGGCCCGGTCGCCGACGGCCTGCTCGCCGACGGCGTCAAGGTCGTCCACCTCGGCATGACCGGCAACCGCGACCTGGCCGCCCTGCCCCGCCTGGCCCGCCTCGTCCGCACCGGCGGCTACGACCTGGTCCACACCCACCTCTACCGGGCCTGCCTCTACGGCCGTCTCGCCGCCCGGCTGGCCGGCGTACGCGCGGTCGTCGCCACCGAACACTCCCTGGGCGACTCCCAGATGGAGGGCCGTCCGCTCACCCCGGGCGTCCGCGCCCTGTACCTGGCCGGGGAGCGGCTGGGCAGCGCCACGGTCGCCGTCTCGCCCACCGTCGCCGACCGGCTGAAGCGGTGGGGCGTGCCCGCGCCGCGCATCGAGGTGGTCCCCAACGGCATCGACCTGCCCCGCTTCCGCTTCGACCCGGTCCGGCGGCTGCGCACCCGCCGCCGCCTCGGCCTGCCCGAGGGCGCGTACGTCGTCGGCGGCATCGGCCGGCTGGCCCCGGGCAAGCGGTTCGACGTCCTGGTCCGCGCGCTGGCCCTGCTCCCGGCGGACTGCTGGCTGCTGCTGGTCGGCGGCGGGCCGGAGGAGCATCTGCTGCGCCGCACCGCCCGCGAGGCCGGGGTGGCCGACCGCGTCCTGCTCACCGGCGAGCGCCCCTGCGCCGCCGACGGCTCCCCCGGCCCCGACCTGCCCTCGCTCGCCGCCGCGATGGACGTCCTCGCGTCGCCGTCGCCGGAGGAGGCGTTCGGCCTCGCGGCGGTGGAGGGCCTCGCCTCCGGGCTGCCGGTGCTGTACTCCTCGTGCCCGGCGATCGAGGACCTGCCCCACGCCGAGGCGCCGACGGCCCGGCGCGTCACCGGCGGCGCCGTGGAGTTCGCCCGCGCCCTCGCCGAGGTCCGCGCGTCCGCCGGTCCGGGGCCCGGCGCGCGCACCGTGCCCGGGGCCGCCCGCCACTACTGCGTCACCCGCAGCGCCGCCCGGCTGTTGGACGTGTACGCGACCGCCCTCACCCACCCGAAGCCCCCGCCCCCGCCGTCTCCGTCCCCCTCCTCGCCCGAACCCCCGCCCGTATCCACGTCCCCGGCACCCCAGGGAGGCAGTTCCGCATGACCGAGTCCCTCACCCAGTCCCCGGCCGAGCCCGCGGCGGACCAGGAGCCCGAACCGCCCGCCCGTCCGCACCGCGTCCGGGCCGCCCTGCGCCGGTTCCGCCGCCGTGTGCCGCGCCGCCCGCGCGCCCTGCCGCCCTGGTCGCCGCTCGCGGCCGGCGTCCTCGTGGGCGGGCTGCTCGGCGCCGGCTACGGCCTGCTCACCGCCCCGCAGTACACCGCGACCGGTTACGTCGTCGCCGTCCCCACCGACAAGTCCGACCCGGCCGCCGCGCTGGGCTTCGCGCAGGCCTACGGCCGGGTCGCAACGCAGCTCGCGGTGCTCGGGGACGCGCAGATGTGGGCGCACGTGCCGGTGGCGACGCTGGAGGAGAGCGTGCGCACGGCGACCTCGCCGGACGCGCCGATGGTCTCCGTGACGGCCACCTCGGCCGACCCGGAGCAGGCCGCCGACATGGCGAACGCGGTCGCCCGTGCCCTGACCCGGCACGCGGACGCCGCCGCCGACGACACCCACGTGGAGCTGCGGCAGTTCGCGCGGGCCACAAAGCCCACCGCGGCGTCGTCGGCGTCCACCGCCGTGACGGGCCTGGTCGGCGCTTGCGCGGGCGGGCTCCTGGGCGGACTGGCCCTGCTGGTCCGGCCTCGCGGCGCCGCCCGGGAGCGGGACCGCACGCCGGCGGCCGTCCCCGGGCCCGCGCCGGCTGCCGACGTCCGCGCGCAGCTGTGACGTATCCGGGGCAGCCGCACACCGGCACGCCCGCGCTCCCGCCCGGGTACACGGCCGAACTGGTCACCGACGAGGGCGACTTCGCCGCGCTGGCCGCGCAGTGGGGGCGGTTGCACGCCCGGTGCGCCGCCGCGACGCCGTTCCAGAGCCACGCCTGGCTCCACTCGTGGTGGCGTTCGTACGGCCGGGCGGGCCGGCTGCGGCTGGTGCTGGCCCGCGAGGGCGGCGAACTGGCCGGCGCCGCCCCGCTGACCCTCGTACGGCGTCCGGTTCCGGCGCTGGTGCCGTTGGGCGGGGCGGTCTCGGACTACGGGGACGTACTGCTGGACGACGAGCGCGGGCCGGACGCGGCGGCGGCGCTCACCTCGGCTCTCGCGGCGGCGGCCCGCACCGCGCTGGTCGACCTGCGCGAGGTGCGCCCCGGCGCCGCCGCCGAACGCGTCTACGACCGGTGGCGCGGGCCCCGGCGTACGGTGGCCGACTCGCTCTGCCTGGAGTTGCCCGCGCTCTCCGTCGACGGACTGACCGCCCGGCTGCCCTCGGCCAAGGCCCGGCAGCGGGTCCGCGCCCAGTTGCGCCGGCTGGACTCGCTCGGCGTCAAGAGCCGGACCGTGCTGCCCGGCGAGGTGGACGCGGCGCTCGTCCGGCTCCTGGAACTGCACCGGCTGCAGTGGGAGGGGCGCAAGGTGACCGGCGAGCACCTGCGGCCCCGGTTCCGCGAGCACCTGGTGCGGGCGGTGGGGCCGATGGTGCGGGCCGGGGACGCGGTGGTGACCGAGTTCCGGATGGACGACGAGGTGGTGGCCGTGGACGTGACGCTGCTGTCGCACCGGCTGGCCGGCGGCTACCTGTACGGCGCGCACCCCCGGCTGCGGGAGCGCAGGGCGGACGTGGCGGTGATGCTGCTGGAGGCGTGCGCCTCTCACGCCCGGCGGCCGGGGCGCGAGGTGCTGAGCCTGCTGCGGGGCGACGAGCCGTACAAGCACCGCTGGCGCCCGGAGCCGGTGCCGAACCGGCGGCTGCTGCTGGCCCGCCGGCGTACGGCTCCGCTGCTGGCGGCGGCCCTCGGCGACGCCGCCGCCCGGCGGTACGGCAAGGAGTTGCTGCGGCGGCGGGCGGAGCGGAAGGAGCACGACGGTGGCGGCGGCACCTGAACGGCCCCGCCGGGCGCCGCTACTTGTCGGACGCGTTGTTGCGCGCGTACCAGTCGAGCCGCAGGCACAGCTTGCCGCCGAGCCAGTGCTCGACCCAGTCGCCCAGCTCCAGCGGCGAGCAGTCGGCCGGACGCGCGGGCGTGGTGGACGGCACCGGGGGCACGGGCGGCGCGGTGGGCGTGGCGGGTGGGGTGGTCGGGGTGGGCTCCGGGGTCTGCGGGTCGGCGGGTTCGGCGGCCGGGTCGTCGGTGCGGCCGAAGAGCACGGACCGGTAGACGGCGGTGGAGCGGGGGTTGTCGTCGCACTGGAAGACGCCGTGCGGGCAGTAGTCGGTGACGGTGTTGTAGACGGGCTTGTGCTCGTCCATCCAGGCGAGCATGCGCCGCATGTACGCGGCGTTGTCGCCGTTGCGGAAGAGCCCCCACTCCGGGTAGGAGACCGGCTTGCCGTGCGCCTTCGCGAAGTCCACGTGCGCCTGGAGTCCGTAGGGCTCCTTCACCTGCTCGTCGAACGGCATGCCGCGCGGCTGGTCGTAGGAGTCCATGCCGATGATGTCGACGGTCGCGTCCCCGGGGTAGCACTGCGTCCAGGGCACGGCGTCCCGGCCGCGGCTCGGCGCGAAGTCGAACCTGAACTTCTGGCCGGGCACCGACCGCATCGTGGTGACGATGCGGTTCCAGTACGTCTTCCAGGCCTCCGGGTCGGGACCGCAGCGGTGGGTGTACGTGGTGCCGTTCATCTCCCAGCCGAGCACCAGCACCGTGTCCGGCACCTTGAGGGCGACCAGGTGTTCGGCGAGGGCGCGGAAGTGCTGGTCGAAGCGTCCGGCGGCGCCCTGGCTCAGCAGTGCGCGCACCTCGTCGTCGCCGACGTGCTCCTCGTTGCGCTCCATCATGGGCACGTTGAGGACGAGCATCCGGTCGGCCTTGCGGGTGCGCCAGTCGGCCCATACGTCGAGGAAGCCGGGGGCGCCTTCGATGTTGCTCCAGCGGTCGCCGGGCAGGTAGGTGTGGCCGACGCGCAGTTCGGCGTCGCCGAGCCAGCGGCTCAGCTCGTCCATGCGGGCCACGCCGCGCGCCCCGTAGTCCAGGTACGCGCCGAACGCGGGAGGCACGGCGGGCTTCTCGGCGGGCGTACCGGCCGGCTTTCCCGCGGGCTCCCCGGCCGGCTTTTCGGCGGGCGGGGCCGACGCGGACGGGGCGGGGACCGGGGCGGGCGGGGCCGGTTCACCGGCGGCGACCGTGGGGACGGCGGCCACCAGCGCCGCCGCCGCGACCGCCGCCACGGCGCAGGCCGGCCGCCTGGACCGGATCCGTGACTCCCGTACGGCCATGGCGGCCCCTTCCTCACCGTTGATCACCGAATCATCTTTTCTACTGACACTCAGTCATATGAAATGCCATCACGCCACCGCCGTTACGGCTTCCGAGTGCGCCACTCGTCCGCACCGGTGAACCGAACCGAATACGAAGGACGTCTCACGTGTCGCTGTTCGACACCCGTGTCCCCGCCGTGCTGCTGCGGACCGACCGCAATCCCTTCCACCACGGAACGCTGGGCGCCGTGCGGTCGCTCGGCCGCGCGGGGGTGGACGTGCACGTGGTCGCCGACTGCGCCGGGAGCCCGGTCCGCGCCTCGCGCTACGCGAGCCGGCTGCACACTCCGCCGCCGCCGGGCGCGTCGCCCGCCGAGATCACGTCGGTCCTGCGCCGCGTCGCCGCGCGGATCGCGCGTCCCGCCGTCCTGGTCGCGATGGACGACGCGTGCGCGGTGGCGGTGAGCCGGGCGCGGAACGAGCTGGCGCCCCTGTACCTGCTGCCCGACCTGCCCGGTGGGCTGGCGGAGCGCGTGGCCGACAAGGCGGAGCTGGCCGGTGTGTGCGCCGCGCTGGACGTCCCGCACCCCGAGACGCTGGTCCCGGACGGGCCGGCCGAGGCGGCGCGGGCGGCGTGGCGGCTGGGGCTGCCGGTGGTGGCGAAGTGGAGCCGGCCCTGGCTGGTGCCTCCGGGCGGCGGGCTGCGCAGCACGGTCCTGGTGCGTTCGGCGCGGGAGGCCGGGGAGCTGTGCCGGCGGGCCGAGGAGGCGGGCAGCAGACTGCTGCTCCAGGCGTTCCTGCCGCCGGGTCCCGGCCAGGACTGGTTCTTCCACGGGTACGCCGACCGCTCGGGCACGGTCCGCGCGGGCGGGCCCGGCCGGAAGATCCGGGCCAGGCCGCGGGGCGCCGGTCTGACCGCGGTGGGCCGCTGGACGCCGAACCCGGCAGTGCAGGCGCTCGCCGAACGGGTCTGCGCGGAGCTGGGCTACCGGGGCGTCCTCGACCTGGACTTCCGCCGCTGCGGCACGACGGGGCGCTACCACCTGCTCGACTTCAATCCGCGGCCCGGGGCCCAGTTCCGGCTGTTCACCGACTCCGCCGGACTCGACGTCGTACGCGCGCTGCACCTGGACCTGACGCACCGCACCCTGCCCGAGGGGGCGCCGCGGCCGGGGCGGGAGTTCGTGGTGGAGAACTACGCGCCGCTGAGCGCCCTGCGTCCGGCGCCCGGCGGGCGGGAGCTGGCCTGGAACGCCCCGGACGACCGGGCGCCGGGCCGGGCGCTGTGGACCCTGTGGGGCCGCCACGTCGCCGTCCGGCTGCGGGACCGGCTGCGCCGGGGAACCGGCCGCACGGGCCGAGGGGACCGACAGACCACCGGCGTCCCGGCCCGCCCCCATGTCGTACGCCAGGCGCACGCCCCGGCCGACGACCACGCCGACCGGGACAGCGACAGCGACCGCGGCCACAACCACAGCCACAGCCACAGCCACAGCCACAGCACCGGCTTCCCCGGCGACGAGCGGGCGGGCAGCCACTGATCCGGCACGCGCGACGCCCCCGGCGGCCCGTGCGGGCGACCGGGGGCGTGGGCGGCCGGAGGTCAGAGACCGGCGGCGGAGCGGCCCCTGCGGTACAGGATCGCGCCGCCCGCGATCAGCACGGCGCCCGCGGCGCCGGCGCCCAGGGCACCGGCGCTGCCGGTCTCCGCGAGGACGGGCGGCTGCTCCGTCTGCGGGGCGGGCGGGTGGTGCTCCTCCGCCGGGGGCGGCGGGGGCTCCTCCTCGGCGGCGGGCGGAGGCGGCTCCTCCTCCTCGGCCGGAGGCGGCTCCTCCTCACCGGGCGGCTCTTCCTCGCCGTAGCCGGGGGGCTCCTCCTCGCCGTAGCCCGGGGGTTCCTCGGCGGTGTTCTCGCAGTCGTTGCCGAAGACGGGGTTCAGAGCGGCGATCACGTCGATCGTGTTGCCGCAGAGGTTGACCGGCACGTCGACCGGGATCTGCGCGTTGTTGCCGGAGCCGACGCCGGGCGAGCCTTCCGTGCCGCCCTCCGCGTGGGCGCCGCCACCGGAGGACGAGGAGCCGGAGGAGGACTGGGCGTCCTCGCCGTACCCGCCGCCGTACCCGCCGTCGTGTCCGCCGGTCTCCTCGTCCGAGCTGTTCTCGCACTCGTTGCCGAAGGCCGGGTTGAGCACACCGACGATGTCGATGCTGTTGCCGCACGCGTTCACCGGGATGTGGACCGGTGCCTGGACGGCGTTGCCGGACACGGCGCCCGGCGAGTTCGTGGCCGCCCCGTCCGCCTGTGAGTCGGCAAGGGCGGGGCTGCCGCACAGGGAAAGGATGCCCGTCGCGGCGGCTGCCGCGACCATCCCCCTGCTCAGAGTCTGTCGCACTCTCGTTGTCTTCCTGCTGGTAGAGGTGGGAGAAAGATCTGGAGGCCGGGCTGCAGAGAGGGGAAAAGCCGGCCCCGAACCAAACGAGTTGGCCAAGGCCGGCCGTGACGCAGCCGGTCGGTGCGGAACTACGTCAGTCGTTCACGCACGCGTTGCCGAACGCGGGGTTCAGCAGACCAACGACGTTGATGCTGTTGCCGCACACGTTCACCGGCACGTGCACCGGGACCTGGACGACGTTGCCGGACAGGACGCCCGGGGAACCCACGGCGGCGCCCTCGGCACCGGCGTCGGCGAAGGCCGGGGCGGCCATGCCAAGGGCCATGATTGCACCCGCGACCACAGCAGCGCTCTTCTTCATGAGATTTCCCTTCTCTGCGGTCATGCCTGAATGACGGCCGAAACCGCGCGAGCACAGCATTGACGGCTCGCACCATGACCTGCAGCCTGCAAACGAGGAATTGACGGCCGGAGAAACTCCCGAACGTGAGACACCCCGACATTCACTCGGATGCCTCACGACACGGTCCGGCCGTTCCCCCAGGAGAGCGACGACGTCCATCCGCCTCCCGGTGAAGCCCCGGCCGGTCGACAGCCTGTCGACAGCCGGTTCACGACCGGTTCACGGCCGGGCGGCCCGCGAGGAAGTCAGCGGGCCGCCCGTGCCCGACGGGACCGGCTCAGCGGCCCTCGCCGTTCGCCGACAGCACCGACAGGTCCTCCAGGACGTGCGACAGGGCGCCGTCCCGCTTGGCCTGCGTGGAGTTGTCCGCGCACTGCTGGTTCAGGTCGTCCGACAGGACGTTGATGTCCTGGACCGGGACGAGGTTGACCACGGCGGCGTTGACGTCCTCGATGCCGAGGCACGGCTTGTTCAGCGAGCCCTCGACCAGCGACAGCTGCGGGCTCATGTCGCCCTTGGTCGCCGAGTTGCCGAACGCCGAGTTGGCGCCGTTGCCGTTGGCCACGGCCGGCCCGTTGTCGTCCCCGATGGCCAGGGCCTGGGGAGCAGCGGCAGCCGACATGCCGATCACAGAAGCGGCAGCCGCCGCGGCGACCATTGCCTTCTTGAGCACTTCGCGTTCCTTTCGTCGTAGCGACGCACTGTCCTACGGCCTCATCAACCCGATGCGACATGATTGGTTGCGGGCGTTCACCCGGTTGGACCAGCGATCGGGAAAAGAGTGCGGAAAGCCGCCGGAATCACAGGCGCAGCCCGTGCGTAAAAGCTGATTTACCCCATGAGCGAAACCCGGACCCGCACACATTTCCCGTTGTCCGCCGACAGAGTGAACGGGAGAAACCCGAACGGACTCTCGGAGTTGACCAGAGCACTCCGGTGGACGGGGTTTCCTCAGAAAGGACTGGCAAGTGATCAAGAAGGTAGCCGCCTACGCGGCGATCGCCGCCTCCGTCATGGGCGCCTCCGCTGCCGCGGCCCCCCAGGCGATGGCCATCGGGGACGACAGCGGGCCCAACGCCTCCAACGGCAACGGTGCCTCGCAGTACTTCGGCAACTCGATGACCACGGGCAACATGAGCCCGCAGATGGCGCTCATCCAGGGCTCGTTCAACAAGCCGTGCATCGCGGTCAGCGACATCCCGGTCAGCGTGGTCGGGCTGGTCCCGATCCAGGACATCCCGATCCTGTCGGACGACCTGAACCAGCAGTGCGCCGAGAACTCCACGCAGACCAAGCGCGACGGTGCGCTGGCCCACCTGCTGGAGGACGTCTCGATCCTCTCCGCCAACGGGGAGAGCGGCGGCAAGGGCTGACACCGCCCGAGGGGCGGGCCGCCGGGGGGGTCCGGGGGCCGCCCCCCCCGCCGGGGGGGGCCCTTCCCCCCCCCCCCCCCCTCGCGCGGGGGGTGGGCCCAGGAGACAGGCGGGGGCCCCGCCCCTTCCGCATGTCCGGGTCAGCGTCCGGGGGGCGCGTACAGCGCCTCGATCTCGTCGGCGTACGCGGCCACCGCTGCCCCGCGCTTCACCTTCAGCGACGGGGTCAGCAGGCCGTTCGCCTCGGTGAACTCGCCCTCCACCAGCCGGAAGGCGCGGATCGACTCGGCCCGGGAGACGGCCGCGTTGGCGTGGTCCACGGCCTTCTGGACGTCGGCCCGCATCCTGTCGTCGTGCACCAGCTCGGACATCGGGGTGTCGGCGGGCAGCTTCCGCACCGCCAGCCAGTGCGCGACGGCGTCCGGGTCGAGGGTGATCAGGGCGGCTACGAAGGGCCGGTTGTCGCCGACGACGAGGCACTGGGCGACGGGTGGCCGGCTGCGCAGGCGGTCCTCCAGGACGGCCGGTGAGACGTTCTTGCCGCCGGAGGTGACCAGGAGGTCCTTCTTGCGGCCGGTGATGGTGAGGTAGCCGTCGGTGTCCAGGGAGCCGAGGTCGCCGGTGGCGAACCAGCCGTCGGTCAGCGCGGCGTCGGTGGCACCGGGATCGCCCCGGTAGGCGCCGAAGACGATGCCGCCCTTGACGAGTACCTCGCCGTCGTCCGCGATGCGCACGGCGGTGCCCGGGACCGGCGGGCCGACGGTGCCGGGGCGGGGGCCGAGCGGGGGGACGAGGGTGGCGGCGGCGGTGGTCTCGGTCAGGCCGTAGCCCTCGTAGACCATGATTCCGGCGGCGTAGAAGAAGAGGTTGAGGTCGCTCCCGAGCGGGGAGCCGCCGCTGATGGCGTACCGCATCCGGCCGCCCAGCTCCTGCCGGACCCGGCGGTAGACCAGCAGGTCGTACAGGGCCCAGCCGGCCCACTGGGCGGGGGTGGGGCCCTTGCCGCGGCCGAGGAAGCGTTCCAGGTGCGCCGCGCCGAAGCGGACGGCGAGGCGGTGGGCGCGTTCGAAGGAGGCGCCGCGGCCGATCTTCTCGGCGGTCGCACGGCCGGTGTCGTGGATCTTCTCGAAGAGGTACGGGACGCCGACCAGGAAGGTCGGGCGGAACTCCTTGAGCGCGGGCCGCAGTTCGTCGGGCCTGATGCTCGGGAAGTGCCCGATCTCGATGCGGGCCAGCAGGCAGGAGATCTGGATGGTGCGGCCCAGGATGTGGGCGAGGGGGAGGAAGAGGAGGGTCGAGGCGGTCTGGCCGGTGACCTCCTTGAAGATCGGGTGCAGCAGCTCGACCGTGTTGGCGGCCTCGGCGTGCAGGTTGGCGTGGGTGAGGACGCAGCCCTTGGGGCGGCCGGTGGTGCCGGAGGTGTAACAGACGGTGGCGACCGTGTCCGGGGTGAGGGCGGTGCGGCGCTTGGTGACCTCCTCGTCGCTCACGCCGAGGCCGAGGGCGGTGAGGTCGGCGAGGGCTCCGGCGTCGAGTTCCCACGCGCGGGGGCTGTGCGGATGGCCGGACGTGCCGGACCGGACGGTGGCGGTGTTGGCTGCGGTCTCGGTGACGACGTGCCGGGCGCCGGAGTCGCGGACGATCCATTCGACCTGGTCGGCGGAGGAAGTGGCGTAGACCGGGACGGTCTGGCCGCCGGCCGTCCAGATCGCGAAGTCCAGGACCGTCCACTCGTAGCGGGTCCTGGACATCACGGCGACCCGGCCGCCGGGTTCGAGGCCGGCGGCGATCAGGCCCTTGGCCACGGCGGTGACCTCGCGGGCGAACTCCGCGGCGGTGACGGGCCGCCAGGCCCCGCCGACCTGCCGGCGCAGGACCACCGCGTCGGGGGCCTCGGCCGCGTTGGTGAACGGGATGTCGGCGGTGCTGCCCGCGGTGGGACGGGACGCGAGGGGCTCGGTGCGGGCCTCGCGCACGGTCCCGTGCGCGTCCCGGACGGTCTCGGTCCTCGTGCGGGACACCAGGTCGCCGCGGTGTCTCGCCCGTTTCAGGTCCTTGCGTACGCCCATGACGGCTCCCGGTCGCGGTGGGGCTGCTGCGCTGTCGCGGGTACGTCCCGCTTACTTACTTCCGAGTAAACTTACCCGGAAGTAAGGAAACGTCAATGGGCGGATCACCGGCCGGCGGACCGGAGTCCGCCGGCGTCCGCGAGGGCTGGGGCGAGGCCGGGTCGCCGCGCCCTCAGGGGCGGCTCAGGACACGACGTCCTTGCGGGCGAAGTTGCGGAAGGCCAGGGCGAAGAGGACGAGGGCGTACGTCACCGACAGCGATGTGCCCTGGATCAGGCGGGTCCAGTCCAGGTCGGGGCGGACGGTGTCCAGCCAGGCGTACTGCCAGTGCGCGGGCAGGAAGTCGCGCCAGTCGCCGAGGGCGGTCACCTCGTCCAGGACGTTGCCGATGATGGTCAGACCGACGGCGCCGCCGACGGCGCCGAGCGGCGCGTCCGTCTTGGTGGAGAGCCAGAACGCCAGTGCGGCGGTGACCAGTTGCGAGACGAAGACGTACGCCACCGTGATCGCCAGGCGTTCGGCCGCGGTGCCGGTGGCCAGGCTGCCGCCGGTGGGCAGCTCCAGCGGTCCCCAGCCGTAGGCGACGCTGCCGACGGCGAGGGCGACCAGCGGCAGCAGCACGATGGCGGCGAGGCTCAGCAGGAGGGCGACGACCAGCTTGGACCAGAGCAGCCGGGCCCGCGGTACCGGCGCGGCGAGCAGGTAGCGCAGCGAGGACCAGCCGGCCTCGGAGGCGACCGTGTCCCCGAAGAACAGGGCGACGGGTACGACAAGCAGGAAGCCGGCGGACGCGAAGAGGTTGACGGCGGCGAAGTTGGCGCCCGACGCGGTGGCCGAGTCCATGAGGCTGACCTGGTTGTTGGCGCCGCCGGGCTCGCCGCCGATGCGGAAGGCGACGAGCAGCACGAACGGCAGGGCGAAGAGGATGCCGCCCATCATCATGGTCCGCCGCCGCTTCAGCTGCCGGATCAGCTCGACCCGCACGGGCAGCGTGCGCCCCGCGCGGTAACCGTCGGCGACCTCACGCGGACCGGCGGACCCGGCGGGCCCGGTGGACCCGGTGGCCTCGGTGGCCTCGGTGCGGTCGGCAGGCGGCGTGCTGGTGCTGCTCATGCCGAGTCTCCGATCAGGGTGAGGAAGGCGTCCTCCAGGCGCCGGTGGGGGCCCACCGACTCCACGGGCACGTCCAGGCGGACGAGTTCGGGGATCAGGTCCCGCGCGGTGCCGTCGCCGCCGAGGCGGACCAGCAGGCCGCCGTCGGTGGCGGTGGCCGAGGACACGCCGGGCAGCGCGGCGACCTTCTCGACGAGCGGGCCGTCCACGCGCGCGGAGGTGCCCACCAGCAGTGTGTCGCCGGAGCCGACGATCTCGCCGACCGGCCCCGCCTGCACGAGCTGCCCGTGGTCCATCACGACCAGGTGGGTGCAGCTCTGCTCGACCTCGGACAGCAGGTGGCTGGAGACGATCACCGTGCGCCCCGCCGCCGCGTAGCGGATCATCACCTCGCGCATCTCGCGGATCTGGGGCGGGTCGAGGCCGTTGGTCGGCTCGTCCAGGATCAGCAGATCGGGCAGGCCCAGCATGGCCTGGGCGATGGCGAGGCGCTGGCGCATGCCCTGCGAGTAGGTGCGCACCGCGCGGGCGAGCGCGTCGCCGAGACCGGCGATCTCCAGAGCCTCGTCCAGGTGGGCGTCCTCGGGCGGCCGGCCGGTGGCCCGCCAGTACAGCTCCAGGTTCTCCCGGCCGGACAGGTGCGGCAGGAAGCCCGCGCCCTCGACGAAGGCGCCGACGCGGGAGAGCACCGGGGCGCCGGGCGCGATGGCGTGGCCGAAGACGCGGATGTCGCCGCCGTCCGGGGCGATCAGGCCCATCAGCATGCGCAGGGTCGTCGTCTTGCCCGCGCCGTTCGGTCCGAGCAGGCCGAGGACCTGGCCCTGCTCCACGCGGAAGGACAGGTCCCGCACGGCGTACCGGTCGGCGGACTTGGCGTACCGCTTGGTCAGGCCGGTGATCTGGAGGGGCACTTCGGCCAGCGCCGGGTCGGGGGGCGGGGCCGAGGTGCGGCGTCGGGCGGTCAGCAGCAGCGCCGCCGCCACGGCCGCGCCCGCCAGGGGCGCCCACCAGACCCAGGCGGGCAGCCCGGCCGCCGCCCCGGTGTCGCCGAGCGCCGTCGGCACCGACAGGCCGCCGCCCTTGAGGGAGACGGTGTACGTGGCGGGCGCGGCCGGGGAGGCGTACCCGAGGTCGGTGGAGGCGAGGACCAGGCGCAGCCGGTGTCCGCGGTCCACCTCGTGGTCGACGGCGGGCAGGGTGACGCGTACGTCCCGGCCGGCCTTGGCGTCCGCCACCCGGATCGGGGTGACCAGCTGGGCGGGGAGGATCTGTTGGCTGCCGCCCGGACCGACGTCGTACACCTTGGCGAAGAGCACGGCGTCGTCGCTGCTGGACTTCACGTGGACGGTGGCGGTCGGCGAGCCGGTGATCCGCAGGTCCTCGCGCACGGGCGCCGACTCGAAGGCGGCGAACTGGCCGGGGAAGTCCAGGGAGATGCCGACGCCGAGCGAGGAGAGCCGGGAGAGCCCGCCGGCGCCGCCGATGCCCGGGAGCGCGGAGACGGCGGGCGGGCTCGCGCCGGCCGGGTTGTCGAAGCTCTGCTCGCGGCCGCGCAGGGCGACGGTGTGCGGGTCGCCGCGCAGGCCGGGGTAGGAGTCGCCGCTCACGCCCTCCAGCCGGGGCTCGCCGTCGCCGCTGCCGGTGCCGAGGGTGCGGCTGACGCGGAATCCGGGGCCGGTGCCGGCCGACTCGTCGCCCTTGAGGTACCGGTCGAACCAGGCCTCGGTGCGGTCGGCGACGCGGTCCGCCTCCAGGTCGCCGCCGTCGTGGCCGCCCGCGACCCAGTCGACGGCGACCGGCGCGCCGTTGCCCCGGATCGCCTCGGCGGCCAGGTCGGCCTGGCCGAGCGGGAAGAGGGAGTCGGTCTGGCCCTGCGTCAGCAGCGTGGGCACGTCGATGCGGTCCCCGACGGCCTGCGGGCTGCGCGCGTCGAGCAGCCCGGTGGCCTCGGCGTCGGGCTTGCCCGACTCGGCGACCCGCTGGTACATCCGGCACAGCTCGTCCTCGAAGCGGTCGCAGCCGCCGCCCATGGTGACGAAGATGCCGGCCCACAGCTTCTTGAAGACGCCGTTCGGGAAGAGGGCGTCCGACAGGTTCCAGTAGGTCAGGGCGGGGGCGATGGCGTCCACCCGACGGTCGTGCCCGGCGGCGAGGAGCGAGACCGCCCCGCCGTAGGAACCCCCGGCCACGCCCACGCGCGGGTCGCCCTTCCCGTCCAGCCGGACCTCGGGCCGCTCGGCCAGCCAGTCGATCAGCCGGGAGACGTCGGCGACCTCGCCGTCCGGGGCGTTCAGCCCGATCTTTCCCGTGGACTTGCCGAAGCCGCGTGCCGACCAGGTCAGGACGGCGTACCCGTCGCGCGCGAGGTCCTCGGCCTGCTCCCGCATGTCCGCCTTGCTGCCGCCGAAGCCGTGCGCGAGCAGCACGGCGGGGCGGCGGCCGTCGGAGCCGGCCGTGAAGTACGAGGTGTCCAGGCGGACTCCGTCGCCCACGGCCACGGTCCGGTCGGCCCGCTGCACCGCGGGCGGGTCGTCGCCGGCGACGGCCGTCCACGTCCCGGCCCCGGCGAGCACGACGACGGCGGCCGCGGCGGCGATCACCCGCCGGGGGCCCCGCAGCAGCGTCCGCGGCTCCCGCAGCAGCCCCCGCACGCGGGGCAGTCGAAGATCCATGCGTCAACGGTACGGGCAGCCACCGACAACGGAGGCAGACCCGGGGCTGAACCGCCGCCCCTCCCAGGGATGTACGGGACCGGTGCCGCGTACCGCTGGCGCGGTAGGAGCGGCGGGCCGCCCCGCGGTCGCCGGGACGGCTTTTCCGGTCTTCCGGCGCTGGGCGGGTCTTCCCGGCGCTCGGCTCGCGGCGTCCTCGGTGGGGAGGACGCCGCCGGGCGGCCGAAGGGTTGCGAGGGATCAGTGGTTGCGCGGGAAGCCGAGGTCCACACCCGCCGGGGCGTCGGCCGGGTCCGGCCAGCGGGTGGTGACGACCTTGCCGCGGGTGTAGAAGTGCGTGCCGTCGTTGCCGTAGATGTGGTGGTCGCCGAAGAGCGAGTCCTTCCAGCCGCCGAAGGAGTGGTAGCCGACGGGGACCGGGATCGGGACGTTCACGCCGACCATGCCGGCCTCGATCTCCAGCTGGAAGCGGCGGGCCGCGCCGCCGTCCCGGGTGAAGATCGCGGTGCCGTTGCCGAACGGCGAGGCGTTGATCAGGGCCACGCCCTCCTCGTACGTCTCCGCGCGGAGCACGCACAGCACCGGGCCGAAGATCTCGTCCCGGTACGCCTTCGCGGTGGTCGGCACCCGGTCGAGCAGCGAGATGCCGATCCAGTGGCCGTCCTCGTGGCCGTCGACCGTGTACCCGGTGCCGTCCAGGACCACCTCGCAGCCCTCGGCCGCCGCGCCCTCGACGTAGGAGGCGACCTTGTCGCGGTGCGCCGCGGTGATGAGCGGGCCCATCTCGGAGGACGGGTCGGTGCCGGGCCCGATCTTGATCTTCTCGGCGCGCTCGCGGATCTTCTCGACCAGCGTGTCGCCGACGGCGCCGACCGCGACGACTGCGGAGATCGCCATGCAGCGCTCGCCCGCGGAGCCGTAGGCCGCGCTCACCGCCGCGTCGGCCGCGGCGTCGAGGTCGGCGTCCGGGAGGACCAGCATGTGGTTCTTGGCACCGCCGAGGGCCTGCACGCGCTTGCCGTTCGCGGAGGCGGTGGTGTGGATGTAGCGGGCGATGGGGGTCGAGCCGACGAAGGAGACGGCCTTGACGTCCGGGTGTTCGAGCAGGCGGTCCACGGCCACCTTGTCGCCGTGCACGACGTTGAAGACGCCGTCCGGCAGGCCCGCCTCGGCGAGCAGTTCGCCGAGCCGCACGGCGGCCGACGGGTCCTTCTCGCTCGGCTTGAGCACGAAGGTGTTGCCGCAGGCGACGGCGATCGGGAACATCCACAGCGGCACCATCGCCGGGAAGTTGAACGGCGTGATGCCGGCGACCACGCCGAGCGGCTGCCGGATCGAGGACACGTCGACGCGGGTGGCGACCTGCGTCGACAGCTCGCCCTTGAGCTGCACGCTGATGCCGCAGGCGAGGTCGACGATCTCCAGGCCGCGGGCGACCTCGCCGAGCGCGTCGGAGTGCACCTTGCCGTGCTCGGCGGTGATCAGCTCGGCGATCTCGTCGCGGTGCGCGTCCAGCAGCGCCCGGAATGTGAACAGGACCGAGGTGCGCTGGGCCAGCGAGGACTGACCCCAGGTCAGGTACGCCTCCTTGGCGGCGGCGACCGCGGCGTCCACCTCGTCCACGGAGGCGAAGGCGACCTTGGTGGTGACCGCGCCGGTCGCCGGGTCCGTCACCGGCCCGTACGTGCCCGAGGCGCCTTCGGCGGTCTTGCCGCCGATCCAGTGGTTGACGATCTTCGTCATGACCGGGAACTCCTTCACAGATGGCGGCGACGGGTCGAGACGACGTGCCGTGGGTGCTGCGGTGGCTGTGCGAGCTGCGTACGAGCCGTGACCGGTGGCGGTCGTCTTCCGGTCCCGGCCGTGACTCCATCCCAGCAGCCGGGCGCCGCGGACGCGCCCGACACTGTGTCTGCGGTTCGGGGGCCGGCGTAGACACGTGGAGCAGTGTGCGCGCCCCGGCGCCTGCGCCCATCGGTGCGACCACGGGGAGACCTCCGGCGCGGGGCCGGTGCGAGCCGGGAGCCGGTGCTCGTGCCTCGCTCCTGCCAGGGCGGGGCGGCCGGCCCGCGCCGGAGGCGTTCGGTGGGGGAACGGTCGGCGGCGCGGGCGGACTCCGGTCCCCCGGCGATCAGGCCGTGCGCCATCGCGTTCCCTTCGTGCCCGCCGTACGTCACCCCGGTTTCTAGCCCCGCGCGTGCGGCCTGTCAATGTTTTGTCCGGACATTCGGACGACTTGCCCCGAGAGGGTGGCCCGAGGCACCGCGCAGGTGTACGCCCGGTGCACCACGGGCGTACGGGAGTGCACCGGGCGCACGACGCGAGTCCCGCGACGAAGACGCACCCGGCGTACGCCGTTTGTGCCGTCCGTGTCACAAAATCGACCTTCTGGTCACGCTTGTCACGGGCTCGCGGGTTTTCCGTCACACCCGGGAACGGCACCCGGCCGTCCACCCCCTCGCGTCGTTCACCCGGCACAGGCTGATGATCGCCAGCGCAGCGCCCGGCTCCCCCCGGCGGCCGTCCCCGGCCGCCGCCGCGGCATGCGCGGGGAGGTGCAACCAGTGACCGACCGAAGGCTCTGGTCCTACCAGGACATCGCCGCCCACATCCGGGTGCAGCCGGGCACCGTGCGCTCGTACCGCAAGCACGGACTGCTGCCGCCGCCCGACCACGTGGAACGCGGAAAGCCGTACTGGTACGCGGACACGATCCGCGCCTGGGTGGCCTCCCGCCCCCGCAACCGGAACAGATAGGGCGCCCGCCGACTCCCCGGTCCCGGACATCGGGCACGGGCGCGGCGCAGGGGACGGGTGGGGCTCGGTTCATACCCCCTAGGGGTACAGTGGATGGTGCGTGGTCCGGAGCGGGCCACGGGTACCCGACCATGCGCACCCCCGACGAGGAGTAACCACATGACCGCCCAGACCGACACCCAGGGTTCCGTCACCACCGTCTACAAGGTGAGCGGGATGAGCTGCGGACACTGCGAGGGCGCCGTCTCCGGCGAGATCTCCGAGATCGCGGGCGTCGGCTCGGTGCAGGCCGTGGCCGCCACCGGCGAGGTCACCGTCGTCTCCGAATCCCCCCTCGACGACGCGGCCGTACGGGCCGCCGTGGACGAGGCGGGCTTCGAGCTGGTCGGCAGGGCCTGAGCCCCGTCCGCTTCGCCTCGCCACGCCCACCCCTTCCACCCCGCCCCGTCCCTCCGGCCGGGCCCCGCGCGGTCCGGCCGGCCCGTCTGGAGTCCCGGATGACCACCACCGCGGAAACACCCACGGGCGCCACCGACGCCACCCGTCCCACGGCCACCGACCCGGATGCCGCCGAGGTCGAGCTGCTCATCGGCGGAATGACCTGCGCGTCCTGCGCCGCCCGCGTCGAGAAGAAGCTCAACCGCATGGACGGCGTCACCGCCACGGTGAACTACGCCACGGAGAAGGCCCGGGTCAGCTACCCGGCGACCACCGGGGTCGCCGACCTGATCGCCACCGTCGTGAAGACCGGGTACACCGCCGAGGAGCCGGCACCGGCCCCGCAGGCGTCCGCGGACGAAGCCGACGCGGCAGACACCGGGGACGCGGGTGCCGATGCCGAGTTGTCGGTCCTCCGGCAGCGTCTGGTCGTCTCCGTCCTCCTCGCCGCCCCCGTCGTCCTGCTCGCGATGGTTCCGGCGCTCCAGTTCGACAACTGGCAGTGGCTCTCGCTCACCCTGGCCGCCCCCGTCGTCGTCTGGGGCGGACTGCTCTTCCACCGCGCCGCCTGGACCAACCTCCGGCACGGCGCGGCGACCATGGACACGCTGGTCTCGCTCGGCACACTGGCGGCGTTCGGCTGGTCGCTGTGGGCGCTGTTCTTCGGGGACGCGGGCATGCCGGGCATGCGGCACGGCTTCGACCTCACCGTCTCCCGCACCGACGGCGCCTCCCTGATCTACCTGGAGGCCGCCGCCGGCGTCACCGTATTCCTCCTCCTCGGCCGCTGGCTGGAGGCCCGCTCCAAGCGCAGCGCCGGTGCCGCGCTGCGGGCGCTGATGGAGCTGGGCGCGAAGGACGTGGCCGTACTGCGGGAGGGCCGCGAGGTGCGGATACCGGTGGGCCGGCTGGCCGTGGGCGACCGGTTCGTCGTACGGCCCGGCGAGAAGATCGCCACCGACGGCACGGTGACCGAGGGCGCCTCGGCGGTGGACGCCTCCCTGCTGACCGGCGAGTCCGTGCCGGTGGACGTGGGCGTGGGCGACACCGTCACCGGCGCCACGGTGAACGCCGGGGGCCGGCTGGTGGTCGAGGCGACCCGCGTCGGCGCGGACACGCAGCTGGCGCGGATGGCCAAGCTGGTCGAGGACGCGCAGAGCGGCAAGGCCGAGGTGCAGCGCCTCGCCGACCGGATCTCCGGGGTCTTCGTGCCCGTCGTGCTCGTGATCGCGCTCGCCACCTTCGGCGGGTGGCTCGGCGCCACGGGCGACACCGCCGCCGCGTTCACCGCCGCCGTCGCCGTACTGATCATCGCGTGCCCGTGCGCGCTGGGCCTCGCCACGCCGACCGCGCTGCTGGTCGGTACGGGCCGCGGCGCCCAGCTCGGCATCCTCATCAAGGGGCCGGAGGTGCTGGAGTCCACGCGGCGCGTCGACACGGTCGTCCTGGACAAGACCGGCACCGTCACCACGGGCCGCATGACCCTGCACGAGGTGTACGCCGCCGAGGGCACCGACGAGGACGAGGTGCTGCGGCTCGCGGGCGCCGTCGAGCACGCCTCCGAGCACCCGGTGGCCCGCGCGGTCGCGGCGAGCGCCGAGGAGCGGCTCGGCACGCTGCCGGGCGTGGAGGACTTCGAGAACGTTCCCGGCAGGGGCGTACGCGGGCGCGTGGCGGGCCGTGAGGTGGCCGTGGGGCGCCTCCACGATGCCCTGCCGCCCGAGGTGGCCGCAGCCGCCGAGAAGGCCGAGAGAAACGGCCGTACGGCCGTCGTGGTCGGCTGGGACGGCACCGCGCGCGGAGTCGTCGCCGTGGCGGACGCGGTCAAGGAGACCAGCGCCGAGGCGGTGGCCCGGCTGCGCCGGCTGGGTCTGACCCCGGTCCTGCTGACCGGCGACAACCGCCGGGTGGCCGAGTCGGTCGCGGCGGCCGTCGGGATCGACGAGGTGATCGCCGAGGTGCTGCCCGAGGAGAAGGTCGCCGTGGTGGAGCGGCTGCGCAGCGAGGGCCGTACGGTCGCCATGGTCGGGGACGGGGTCAACGACGCCGCCGCCCTCGCCACCGCCGATCTCGGCCTGGCGATGGGCACGGGCACGGACGCGGCGATCGAGGCGGGCGACCTCACGCTGGTGCGCGGGGACCTGCGGGTGGCGGCGGACGCGATCCGGCTGTCCCGGCGCACCCTGTCCATCATCAAGGGCAACCTGGTGTGGGCCTTCGGCTACAACGTGGCCGCGCTGCCGCTGGCCGCCGCCGGAATGCTGAACCCGATGATCGCGGGGGCGGCGATGGCCTTCTCCTCGGTGTTCGTGGTCACCAACAGCCTGCGGCTGCGGGCCTTCCACTGAGATGCGCGCTCCACGCAGGTCGTGGGGCTGCGCCTCTGGAGTCCGACACTCCTCTCACATAAGCTCTTCACAAGAGTCGCGCATCTTCCTTACGCTGGGGTCGCACCTTGAACATCGGCCCTCTTGCATGCCTGACGGACATGTGCAAGAGACGCAGATCACATGGCTGCGAAGGTAACCATCGGAGGGGTTCGAAGGTCTAAGTTGGCGATGTCAGGGAGCGTCTTGGGGGGCGCAAACTGACATCTGGGGATGTCTTGGGGGACTTTCCCAGAGCTGCGTTGCCGGGACCACGTACACCGGGAAGCTTTGAGCGGCCCTCCCGGGTGCGTTGTCCCGGCAGACAGGCAGTACAAGCGATACGCAGTACAGGCAACACGCAGTACAGGCAGTACACGTACGACCGGCACGGCGAGTTCTGCTCGTTGTGCTCGCACAGCGAATTCAGGCGCTGTCCTCACAGACGCCCGGCCGGATCCCGTGGGGGGAATCCGCACCGGGGCATGGGAAGGCGCCCTGGATCGTCGGCCCGTGGGGGGACCGGCGCCAGGGCGCCTTCTGCTGTGCCGGGACCCTTCTGGCGCGCCGGCGCCCTCCGCCCCGCGTGCCCGCGGGCACGAAAAAGCCCCGTACCACTCGGGGCGATACGGGACTCTTCTCGGACGCTGCGGGGGTGCCTGGAGGCTCAGCGCCCCTCGACCGGTACGAAGTCGCGCTCGACGACGCCCGTGTAGATCTGGCGCGGACGGCCGATGCGCGAACCCGGCTCCTTGATCATCTCGTGCCACTGGGCGATCCAGCCCGGCAGGCGGCCGAGGGCGAACAGGACCGTGAACATCTCGGTCGGGAAGCCCATGGCCCGGTAGATCAGGCCGGTGTAGAAGTCGACGTTCGGGTAGAGGCTGCGCTCGACGAAGTAGTCGTCGGAGAGCGCGTGCTCCTCCAGCTTCAGGGCGATGTCCAGCAGCTCGTCGGACTTGCCGAGGGCGGAGAGCACGTCGTGCGCGGCGGCCTTGATGATCTTGGCGCGCGGGTCGAAGTTCTTGTAGACCCGGTGGCCGAAGCCCATCAGGCGGACGCCGTCCTCCTTGTTCTTCACCTTGCGGATGAAGGTGTCGACGTCGCCGCCGGAGTCGCGGATGCCCTCCAGCATCTCCAGCACCGACTGGTTGGCGCCGCCGTGCAGCGGGCCCCAGAGGGCGTTGATGCCGGCCGAGATCGAGGCGAACATGTTCGCCTGCGAGGAGCCGACGAGGCGGACCGTGGAGGTCGAACAGTTCTGCTCGTGGTCCGCGTGCAGGATGAGCAGCTTGTCCAGCGCCGAGACGACCGTCGGGTCCAGCTCGTACTCCTGCGCCGGGACCGAGAAGGTCATGCGCAGGAAGTTCTCGACGTAGCCGAGGTTGTTGGCCGGGTAGACGAACGGGTGGCCGATCGACTTCTTGTACGCGTACGCGGCGATCGTCGGGAGCTTGGCGAGCAGCCGGATCGTCGAGAGGTTGCGCTGACGCTCGTCGAACGGGTTGTGGCTGTCCTGGTAGAAGGTGGACAGCGCCGAGACGACCGACGACAGCATGGCCATCGGGTGGGCGTCGCGCGGGAAGCCCTTGTAGAAGTTCTTGACGTCCTCGTGCAGCAGGGTGTGCTGCGTGATCTCGTCCTTGAACGAGGCGAGCTGGTCGACGGTCGGCAGCTCACCGTTGATCAGCAGGTAGGCGACCTCCACGAAGGAGGAGCGCTCCGCCAGCTGCTCGATCGGATAGCCGCGGTACCGGAGGATGCCCGCCTCGCCGTCCAGATACGTAATGGCGGATTTGTAGGCGGCGGTGTTGCCGTAACCGCTGTCCAGCGTCACCAGACCGGTCTGGGCGCGGAGCTTCCCGATGTCGAAGCCCTTGTCGCCGACAGTGCTGTCGATCACCGGGTAGGTGTGCTCGTCATCGCCGAACCGCAGTACTACCGAGTTGTTGGTGTGCTCGCTCACGTCTTTCCCTCACCGACGTAGTGCCTCATCTTCGAGGTGCCCTGACTGTCTCTACCATCCCCCACTTGGCTCAGGAGAGTGCACTCGGGGTCGACCATCGGGCCTATTGGCGGCACTGAGTGCCGTCAACTTGCTCATCCTGCCCGCTCGCTCGCCCGCGCGGAAGTGCTGTGTGACCTTTCCGACTCGTTTGATCGATCATTTTTTTCACACGGGGCGGGAGGTTTACCGCAGGGTTTCCCTGTCAGGAGCCCGCCAACCGGAAGTCCAGCGCCGTACAGCGCCGCCCGGCCGACACCGTACGCACCGCCTGGCCGATCGCCCGGCGCGAGCCGACGAGGACGACGAGCCGCTTGGCGCGGGTGACCGCGGTGTAGAGCAGGTTCCGCTGGAGCATCATCCAGGCGCCGGTCGTCACGGGGATCACGACGGCCGGGTACTCACTGCCCTGGGACCGGTGGATGGTGACCGCGTAGGCGTGGGCCAGTTCGTCCAGTTCGTCGAACTCGTACGGCACCTCCTCGTCCTCGTCGGTCAGTACGGTGAGGCGCTGGTCGACGGGGTCGAGGGCGGTGACGACGCCCACGGTGCCGTTGAAGACGCCGTTCTCACCCTTCTCGTAGTTGTTGCGGATCTGGGTGACCTTGTCGCCGACCCGGAAGACCCGGCCGCCGAACCGCTTCTCCGGCACGTCCGGGCGGCCCGGGGTGACGGCCTGCTGGAGCAGCCCGTTCAGCGTGCCGGCGCCGGCGGGTCCGCGGTGCATCGGGGCGAGCACCTGCACGTCCCGGCGCGGGTCGAGGCCGAACTTCGCGGGAATGCGCCGCGCGGCGACGTCGACGGTGAGCCGGCCGGCCTCCTCGGTGTCGTCCTCGACGAAGAGGAAGAAGTCCTTCATGCCGTCGGTGACGGGGTGCTGCCCGGCGTTGATCCGGTGCGCGTTGGTGACGACGCCGGACTGCTGCGCCTGCCGGAAGACGCGGGTGAGCCGGACGGCGGGGACGGGGCTGCCGGGTGCGAGCAGGTCCCGCAGCACCTCCCCCGCCCCCACACTGGGCAACTGGTCCACGTCGCCGACGAGGAGCAGGTGGGCACCGGGCGGTACGGCCTTCACCAGCTTGTTGGCGAGGAGCAGGTCCAGCATCGACGCCTCGTCCACCACGACGAGGTCGGCGTCGAGCGGCCGTTCGCGGTCGTAGGCGGCGTCCCCGCCGGGCTTCAGCTCCAGCAGCCGGTGCACGGTGGACGCCTCGGCGCCGGTCAGCTCGGCGAGCCGCTTGGCGGCCCGGCCGGTCGGCGCGGCGAGCACGACCTTGGCCTTCTTGGCCCGCGCCAGCTCCACGATCGACCGCACGGTGAAGGACTTGCCGCACCCCGGCCCACCGGTCAGCACGGCGACCTTCTCGCTGAGCGCGAGCCGGACGGCGGCCTCCTGCTCGGGGGCCAGCTCGGTCTTCGTCCGCCGCCCGAGCCACCCGAGCGCCTTGTCCCAGTCCACGTCCTGGAAGCCGGGCATCCGGTCCTCCTCCGCCCGCAGGAGCCGGCGCAGCTGCCCGGCCAGCGACAACTCGGCCCGGTGGAAGGGCACGAGGTACACGGCGGTGACGGGCTCGCCCCCTTCGGGGCCGGGCACCTTCTCCCGCACCACGCCGGGGTCCTCGCCCTCTTCCTCGGGCTCCGCGGCCAGCTCGCCCAGGCATTCGATGACGAGCCCGGTGTCCACCTGGAGCAGCTTCACGGCGTCGGCGATCAGCTTCTCCTCGGGGAGGTAGCAGTGCCCCTGGTCGGTGGCCTGCGACAGCGCGTACTGCAGCCCGGCCTTCACCCGGTCGGGGCTGTCGTGCGGGATGCCCACGGACTGGGCGATCTTGTCGGCGGTGAGGAAGCCGATGCCCCAGACGTCGGCGGCGAGTCGGTAGGGCTGGTTCTTCACGACGGAGATGGAGGCGTCGCCGTACTTCTTGTAGATCCGCACGGCGATGGAGGTCGACACCTCGACGGTCTGGAGGAAGAGCATGACCTCCTTGATCGCCTTCTGCTCCTCCCAGGCCTCCGCGATCTTCTTGGTCCGCTTCGGCCCGAGCCCCGGCACCTCGATGAGCCGCTTGGGCTCCTCCTCGATGATCGTCAGGGTGTCCAGCCCGAAGTGCTGCGTGATCCGGTCGGCGAAGATCGGCCCGATGCCCTTGACCAGCCCGGACCCGAGGTAACGCCGGATACCCTGGACGGTGGCGGGCAGGAGGGTCGTGTAGTTCTCGACGTGGAACTGCTTGCCGTACTGGGGGTGCGACCCCCAGCGCCCCTCCATCCGCAGCGACTCCCCCACCTGCGCGCCGAGCAGCGCACCGACGACGGTCAGCAGGTCGCCGGCGCCTCTGCCGGTGTCGACGCGGGCGACCGTGTAGCCGTTCTCCTCGTTGGCGTACGTGACGCGTTCCAGGACGCCTTCGAGGGTGGCGAGCCGCCGCTCGCCGGGGGCGGCGGTCGCGGACTGGTTGGGCATGGTGTGACGGTACCGGTGTGGACTGACAGGCAGCCGGGGAGGCGCCTTCTCAGTACTCTGGAGACATGGACTACGCGAGGATGCGCGCCATCGCCGCAGAGCTCGGGACCTACTCGGAGCAGCTCGAGGGTTCGTGGAGCGTCGAGATCGGGCCGTCCGGTCCGATACTGGCGATGATGTGCCCGTCGAAGCGCCACGAGGGGACTGTCCGCCGCATCTGCAAGCAGTTGGACGCACAACTGCCCAACACCCACCCCGGTTACATCTGCGCGAACGGCCCTGAGATCGAACATCCCGCCCTCGGCCGCATGCGCCGCCCGGATGCCGTCGTCATCCCCGAAGCCACCCTCGACGAAGAAGGCCTCGCCGTCGATGCGACGCAGGTGCTGGCTGCCGTGGAGATCGTTTCGCCGTCCAACCCGAGCAACGACTACGACGAGAAGCTGGCCGACTATCCGGCCATGGGCATTCCGCACTACATGATCGTCGACCCGCGCACCGGCACCATCCAGGTGCACTCCGAGCCGTGCAAGGGCCGCTACAGCGGTAAGGAGCCGTACATCTTCGGCGACTCGGTGGCGTTCGGGCCGTGGACGGTCGAGACGTCGGAGTTCCGCCGGTACGGCAGGGACGTCTAACGGGGCGCGTCCGCCTTGAGACCTTCGAGGAAGGGAGCGAAGGCCTCCGGCGGGAAGGTGAGGGTGGCTCGGGCGGGGGTCTTGCTGTCCCGGACGGCCACGTGGGTGGGCGCGTTCGCGATCTCCACGCATTCGTTGCCGTCACCAGGACCCGAGTACGACGACTTCCGCCAGTTCTCCATGAGTGCCCTCACGGCCTCCTCACCCTCTTGATTGCACCCACGAAAGCCTCGAAGGCCTCCGGCGGGAAGGCGAGAGAGGCCCTCTCTGGAGTCTTGGAGTCGCGGAGGCCCACGCGGCTGGACGAGATGGCAACTTCCACGCAGCTATTGCCGTCGCCCTCTCCGGAGTAGGAGGACTTGCGCCAGTTGTCGAACGTAGTCATGAGTCTCACAGCTCTTTCGCAAGTTCGTGGATGAATGTGCGCGACCGTGCGGGTTCGAGCGATGCAGCCGCCACCATACGGAAGTTCGTTCGGTAAGTGTTCAATTGCGCTTCTGCGTCTACGAACACCACGCCATGGGGAGCATCACGGACCACAGTGTCCAACCTGGAGACGGGGCCACCCGCGTAGGTCATCGTGCTCGACGCCTTGCCGAAGCCGTCCAGATCGAACGGCACGACCCGCAGGGTGACATGGTCCGCCTCGGAGCGTTCGAGGAGTTGCTCAAGCTGGCCGCGAGCGACCTTGCGGTCGCCGACCCTGATGCGCAGTGCCGCTTCATGGATCACGACATCGTGCGGAACAGCAAGTTCCTGTCGAGCCATGCGGTGCTGGACGCGCAGATCAATCTCCTCATCGGCCAGCCTGGGCATACGCGAGGAGAAGACGGCACGCGCATAGTTCTCGGTTTGCAGGCGACCCGGGACGTAGAGGATCGCGACGTCGTACAAGAAGGTTGCGTGGTACTCCAGTTCCGAGAGGTCGAGGAAGGGCGTGGGCAGTAGCCCGCGATACTCCTCCCACCAACCACGCGTCCGGTCGGTCGCCATGGAAGTCAGCGCCGCGATGAGCTCCTCGTCCGTGCAGACGTAGTGCGACTTCAGGCGTCGTAGCCGCTGTTCGCTCACGCCCGTCAGCCCGGACTCGATGTGAGTGATCTGCACCCTGTTCGCGCCGAGCAACGCCGCCGCCTCTGTGGCGGTCAGGCCTGCCGCCTCGCGGAGTCGGCGGAGTTCGAGGCCAAGGCGCTTCTGACGCGCGGTCGGCTCACGCCTGAGAACCATGGCTCCTCTTTCAACATGCCCGTTCAGACCCCTCGTTCGAGGCCAGATTACGCGATCAGCTTGCCACGGATTACTAGTTAGCCCTACCGTCAGTGACGCACCGCACACCGTGCGACACCGGGCTACCGGAAGCGCACCGCTCCGTCCTGCCATGACGACGGCGGCAATGACACCGGCCCCGCCTTCACCCCCACCGCCCTCCGCGAGGAGCCCCGCATGCCTGAAAACGATCCGTGGGAGTACTCCCTCTACATCCCCAACGACCTGCGTGCCGTCACCGTCAGCCGGCGTACTCTGCGGCTGATCCTCACCATGCACGGGCTGATCCGGCTCGTCGACGTCGCCGAACTGCTCGCCACCGAGCTGGTGTCGAACGCCGTGCGGCACACCAAGGGGCCAGCCGCCCTGCGCGTCCGCTGGTCGCCGCCCGGCACGCTGCGGATCGGCGCGTGGGACGCGAACCCCGAACCGCCGGAGCCGCCCATGGTGTTCGGGCCGACGGAGGAGCTGGAGGAGGGGCGGGGACTGGAGCTGGTGCGGGCCTGCGCGGACGGGTGGGGGTGGCATCCGCTGGCCAGACACGGCAACCGGGGCAAGTACGTGTGGTGCGAGCTGGCGGCGGGCTGACCGCCGGCCCGGTCACCCGGGCGCGGAGGTCAGCGGCGCGTCCCCGTGAGGGCGTACGCCGTGGTGCCCGCGGCGGTGAGGGCGAGGGCCGTCCATGTGGCCGCCGGTGTGCCGGCCGGCAGCAGCATCCAGGTCGCCACCCGCATCGGCGCGCTCGTCGGGGGCGGGGCGAGGAAGGAGAACGACAGCCACGCGAAGGGCAGCGTCCACGCGTACCGGGCGCCCGAGAGCGCCGCGCCCAGGGCGGCCAGTCCGATCAGGCCCGCGCCGTCCCGGACGACGAACGCGGTGGAGGCCAGGGCCCCGCCCGCCGACTGCACCGCCAGCAGCACCCCGGCGACGACCGCGCCGGCGAGGAGTACATGGGCCGCCCTGCGGGGCGCCCAGCGGATCGCGGCCGTGCGGTCCAGCGCGTGGTCCTGCCCGCCGAACCCGGTCGAGGCCGCCATCGCCCCCGCGGCCAGGACCAGTACCGGCAGCCGCGGATCGCCCGGCCCCTCGCCCCCGGCCAGCGCCCCCACGGCCACCGCGCCGACGACCACCGCGGCCAGCGACGCGGGCACCCCGCGCGAACGCGCGTACAGCGTCAGCCACCTCACCGTCCCGTACCGCCCTTCAGCGCGTCGAGGGAGTCGCCGTCGCAGGAGAGTGCCACGCGGCGCATCGTGTTGATCCGCGCGAGCTGCTCGGACCGCGGCAGTGCCTTCAGCTCGTTCCACACGGGTCGTGCCTGCGCGTCGATCTCGGCGCTCAGGGTCTTCGAAGTGCCGGGCAGCGGCGTGAGGTCACCGACGACCCAGGCCACGGCGACGGCCCGCGCGTACTCGTCCGTCCCCAAGGTGCTCCACCCGGCGGGAACGCAGCCGGGCACCATCGCCCTGCCGATCAGGGCGGCGGTCAGGCCCTCGCCCCGCGCGTCGGCGACGGTCTCGTCGTCGAAGGTGAAGAGCACCCGTTCCCGGGACCAGCGCGGCACCACGCCGTCCGGCACCACGGTGGTGTTCTCGCCGACCGAGTCCGGCGCGTCCTCGCCCAGCGCGTCGTGCAGCCGGCTCAGCGCGTCCCGGCCGGGACCGGCCAGGCCCGCGAGCCGGTCCCGGTGCGCCTCGGCCACGCACACGCGCCCGTCGCAGACCGGCGCGGCGGCGGCCTCGTCGACGACGAGGATGCGGCGGGGGTCGGACGGCAGGACGAGCAGGGCGAGCGCCGCCGCCGCGGCCATGGGCGCCAGGGCGAGCAGCCGTCCGCGCCGGGTCGCCGCGACCAGCAGGGCGAAGCCGGTCACGGCCATGCCCAGCAGCCAGATCGCCTGCCCGGCGTTCACCGGGGCGGGGAACGTCAGGAGCGCGTGGCGCACTTCCTGCACCGCCGGGGACAGCAGCGACAGCCGGTTGGGCTCGCTGCTCGGCATGCCCGTCTGCGCCGTCGTGTCCGTCCGGCCCAGGGTCGAGTGCAGCAGTGCCGTGAACACGAAGGCGGTCATGGCCAGCACGGGCGGGGTGAGCGGCGACGGCAGCGCCCGCCCGGCGCCCATCCCGAGCACCGCCCCCGCGACCAGCGAGAGGGCCCCCACCAGCGCGATGGGCAGCCAACCGAGGTGCGCGTACTCGGTGTTGCCGAACACCTGGACCGCGCCCACGAGCAGGACGAGCGCGAAGGCCGAGACGAGCGCGGCCGTCGTCGCGCCCGCCGACGCGGCCGCACGGTGCCGGGGCGGCCTCGGGGTACTGGCGAGCAGTTCGGACATCGTGGAACGGTGGTCGCGCAGGCCCTGCAGCGCCCCGAGCCCCACGGCGACCGGCCACAGGTAGAAGAGCAGGCCGCGGGTCCACAGCGCCAGCGTCGTCCACTGGGCCGTCCACGCGGTGGTGCCCTGCCACCACTCGCCGTTCAGCAGGTACAGGAAGGCCAGCGCGCTCGCCAGGACGATGCCGCCCGCCCAGGGGGCGACGGAGCGCCGCAACTCGATGCCCAGGACACGGAGGTTCACCAGGTGCCCCCCGTCCGCCCGTCGCCCTGCAGCAGCGCCGAGTAGCCGCGTTCCAGCGGGCTGTCGCCCACGTCCTCGGGGCCGCCCGCGGCGGCCAGTTCGTCCGGGGTGCCCTGGAAGACCAGCCGTCCCTCGGCGAAGAGCACCACGTCGGTGCAGGCCGCGGCCACGTCCTCCACCAGGTGGGTCGAGACGAGCACGCAGGTGTCGGTGCCCAGCTCCTGGAGCAGTTCGCGGAACCGCAGCCGCTGCGCCGGGTCCAGTCCCACCGTGGGCTCGTCGAGGAGCAGGATCGCCGGGTCGTTGACGATGGCCTGCGCGATGCCCACCCGGCGCACCATGCCGCCGGAGAGGGTCTTCATCCGCTGGTCGGCGCGGTCGGCCAGCCCCACCCGTTCCACCGCGCGCTGCACCGCGGCGGGGACGTCCGTCTTGGGGACCTCCTTCAGCCACGCCATGTACTCCACGAACTCCCGTACCGTGAACCGCTTGTAGTAGCCGAACTCCTGCGGGAGGTAGCCGACCCGGCGCCGCAGCGCGCGCTGCCCGCCCGGTCCGCCCGCCGGCTCGCCGAGCAGTTCCAGGGAGCCCTCGGTGGGCCGCAGCACGGTGGCCAGCGTCCGGATGAGGGTGGTCTTCCCGGCGCCGTTGGGGCCGAGGAGTCCGTGCACGCCGGTGCCGAGCGACAGGTCGAGCCCGTCGACCGCCATCCGGTCCCTGCCGACCCTGACCTTCAGCCCGGTGGCCACGATCTCCCAGGCGTACGGCGTCGGCGCGACGTCGGCCGCGCTCACCACGGGCATCATGTGGTGGTTCCTTCCTGTCGTCAACGGGGGTTCCTCAGTACGGAGTAGGCGCCCGGCCGGGCGATCACGACGCCGGTGCCGAGGGCGAGGACCAGCGCCCACACGGGCAGACCGGCCGAGTGCAGGACGACGGCCGTACGGCCGAGGGCCACGGACGGCACCACGATCACGGCGGCCCACAGGACGGCCAGCGCCGCCGCCGCGCGGGGCACCCCGACGAGTCCGCCGAGCGCGAGGGTGGTGGAGGTGAAGGCGAGACAGGGCAGCAGCCACTGCGCGGCCGTCACCCCGGTCGCCCACCCTCCGAGCAGCAGCACGGGCACAACCACGGCGAGCACGGAGGTGGTGCGCCTCAGCACCAGTTCCAGGCCCGCTCTCGGCGCCGCCGCCGTCAGTTCGTACGCCGGGTCCAGGCCGCGCGACCACGCCGCCGCGACACCGCCGACCGGCAGCACCGGGGCGAACAGCAGCACCAGGGACACGTCGCCGAAGCCGCGTCCGGCCACGTCGAGGAGGAGCGCGGTCAGCGTCACGCCCACGGCCATGACCAGCCACGGCACCATCGCCGGGGTGAGCCATCCGGACAGGCCCGCCGACCAGCGCCGCCGGGGCGGCGTCGGGACGTCCCGGGCCAGCCGGGGTTCGAGGCCGGCCCACACGTCCTCGACCAGCGCCGCCACGGCCGGAGCCTCGGTCCCGACGGCGGCCGCGAGCCGCTCGCGGCACACCGGGCACGCCTCCAGGTGGGCCTCGACGGCCCACACCTCGTCGGCGGCCAGGTCGGTGCCGGTGCCGGTGCCGGTGCCGGTGCCGCCACGTGCGTATGCGCCGATCATCCGCGCCGACGCGTGGCGCGTGCCCGGGTCTGCGCCTTTCCTGCCCCTGCGCACGCCTCCCCTGGCCGCGTGCACGCCTTCCCCGCCCGCGTGCACGCCTTCCCCGCCCATGTCCATGCCTTCCCTGCTCATGTCAGCGCCCTCCGTACTCATGTCAGCGCCTTCCGCATCGCGGTCCGGGCCCGGCGGGCACGGGTCTTGACGGTGCCCTCGGGCAGTCCGAGCAGGGCCGCGGTCTCCCGGACGGACAGCCCGTCGAGCACCATGGCCTGCAGTACCTGTCTGAGTTCCGGGGCGAGGCACCTGAGCGCGTCGCCGACGTCGCCGCCGACGGTCGCCGCGAGGGCCTCCTCCTCGGCGGCGGGCGCCGTCGGGTGCGGAGCCGCCTCGGGCGGGGGCTCGGCGTGGTGGGCGCGGCGCCGGAACGCGTCGACCAGGCGCCGTGCCGCGATGGTCCACAGCCACCCGACGGCCGACCCGCCGACCGCCGCCCCGGCGAACGCGCCGGCCGCCCGCCACACCGCGAGGTACGTCTCCTGCATGACCTCGGCGACGATCTGCTCGTCCGCGCAACGGCGGCGCAGCCGCACCGCCATCCACGGGGACGTCCGCCGGTACAACTCCTCGAACGCCGCACGGTCGCCCTTGGCGACGAGCCGGACGAGGTGCTCCTCGTCCGCGTCCGGGCGGCGCCGCGCAATCCTGACTGATCTCACACCCGCTAGACGCCCGGGGCGGGCGACAGGTTTTCCTCGTGCGGTGATCCACGTCACATGACCCTCGTCGCCCACCGGTCGCCCACCGGCCAGCGCCTCACGCGCTCCTTCACGCGGGACGAACAGGCCGACGGGCGGCTGATACTTGACCATCCGTTGACTTTGCATGACCCGCCCTTTACCTTTTCGATGACGTGCAGTGATCGGTCGGCGACTGCCCGGAAGCACCGGTGAGGGCGGCGACCGGGCAACAGGGGGCGGTATGGGCGAGGTTCGCAGCGGCAGTGGAGAAGCGCCGGAGCTGGACGCGGTGGTGGTGGGGGCCGGGTTCGCCGGGCTCTATCAGCTGCATCTGCTGCGTCGGCTCGGCTTCGCCACGCGCCTGTTCGAGGCGTGTGAGGACGTCGGGGGGACGTGGTACCGGAATCGCTACCCCGGGGCCCGCTGCGACATCGAGAGCACCGCGTACTCGTACTCCTTCTCGCCGGAGCTGGACCAGGAGTGGGAGTGGAGCGAGCGCTACGCCGCGCAGCCGGAGATCCTGCGCTACCTGCGCCACGTCGCCGACCGCTTCGACCTGCGCCGGGACATCACGCTCAACACCCGCGTGGACCGGGCCGTCTACGACGAGGTCCGCCATGTGTGGACGCTGGCGTTGTCCGGCGGGGAGACGGTGACCGCGCGCTTCGTGGTGCTCGCCACCGGCTGTACGTCCGCCGTGAAGGAGGTGGACATACCGGGAGTCGGGAGGTTCGGCGGGCGGATCCTGCACACCGCCGACTGGCCCCGGGACGAGCCCGACCTCAGCGGGCAGCGGGTGGCGGTGCTCGGCACCGGGTGTTCCGGCGTGCAGGCGGTGCCGGAGCTCGCGGCGCGGGCCGGCTCGCTCACCGTGCTCCAGCGCACGCCGGTCTACGCGCTGCCCGCGCACAACCGGCCGCTGGGCGCCGCGGAGACCGCCGCGACGAAGGCGGACTACCCCCGTTACCGGCGTGCGCAGCGGGCGTCCCGCGGGGGCACGCTCTTCACGCCGCCGACCCGCTCGGCGCTGTCGGTGGAGGCGGCGGAGCGCACCGCGACCTACGAGGAGGGCTGGCGGTCGGGCGTGCTGAGCGGCCTGCTGCGCACGTACACGGACCTGCTCTCCGACGAGGCGGCGAACGAGACCGTCGCCTCCTTCGTCCGCGGAAAGATCCGGGACACGGTCGCCGACCCCGGGGCCGCCGAGGCGCTGTCCCCGCGCACCTTCCCGTTCGGCACCAAACGGCCCTGCCTGGAGTCCGGGTACTACGCGGCCTTCAACGAGCCGCACGTGGGCCTCGTCGACCTGCGGCGCACACCGCTGGTGGAGGTCACCGCGGGCGGGGTGCGGACGACGGAGCGGGAGTACCCGGTGGACACGCTGGTGCTGGCCACCGGGTTCGACGCGCTGACCGGTTCGCAGACGGCCATGGACATACGCGGGCGGGGCGGCGTCACGCTGCGGGAGAAGTGGTCCGACGGCGCGGCGAACCACCTGGGCCTGGTCGCGTCCGGTTTCCCGAACCTCTTCACCGTGCTCGGCCCGCTCAGCCCCTCGGTCCTCAGCAACGCGGTGACGGCCGCGGAGCAGCACGTCGAGTGGATCGCCGACTGCCTCGTCCACCTCCGGCGGCACGCGCTGACCGAGATCGATGCGACCCCGCAGGCGGAGCGGGAATGGTGCGCTCACGTCGCGGAGCTGGCGGGGCGGACGCTCTACCCGTCCGTCGAGTCCTGGTACACGGGCGCGAACGTGCCCGGGAAGGCACGGACGTTCCTCGCGTACACCGGAGGCATGGTCGAGTACCGGGCCCGCTGCGACGCCGCCGCCCGGGACGGATACACGGGCTTCGCCCTGGCCCGCGCCGCCGGCCACGCGGCGGAGCCCGCAGCCGGAGCGACGACTTCCGCCGGGGCGACGACTGCCTGACCAAGGTCGACTTCTTGGATTTTCCTTGACTTTCCTTTGACTCGCATTTTACCTTTACTGTCGGTAGTCACTACCGATCAGTGCGTACATCTCTTCCCGTCCTATGGAGGTCCGACATGGAGCAGCTCATCAAGCGGATGACCGAGGAGTCCGTCTGGCAGAAGTGGGTCGCCGCCAACTCGGCGCAGGGCGCCGGTGCGAAGGACGGCTGCATCAGCGCCGCGCCGAAGAGCGGCTGCATCAGCGCGGCGCCCAAGGCCGGCTGCATCAGCTGACCCGCCGCCCCCGCGCCGGTCGGCAGACCGGCGCGGGTGGTCCGGGCCGCGACCCGCGGGGCGCGATGCTCGCCCCGCGCCCTACGCACCCGCCTGCGGCGCACCGGCACCGGTCCCGTCCGCTCCCCCACCGGAGGTCCCGTGAACACCCAGCCGAGCCCCGACGTCCTCGACCGCGTGCGGGACGTCCCGCTCTACCGCGAGTCCGTGGCGAGCGGCGACTTCCCGGTACTGGAGAAGCCCCGGATCGCCCAGGGCTTCCCGGACAACTGGATGACGCCCGCCCTGGCGGCCGCCCTGGAGTCCGGAGAGGCCGAGTACGTGCTGTCGACCGGCACGAACCACGCGCGGATGCAGCTGATCCGGCCCCCGCTGTTCCTGCTGCGCTCCTACTACCGGTTGTGGAGCGAGCACCCCGATCTGGGACCGCTCTGGCACGCGGGTGCCCGCCGCGCCTCGCTGACCACGGTGCTCGCCACCGAGCACGTCGCCCGGGTGAACGCCTCCCGGCCCCCCGGAGCGACGCCCGGGAAGCGCTGGCTCGACGACCGCACCCTGTACCTCAACCGCCGCCTGGAGCCGGCCGACTGGGACCTCGCGGACGTCACGGACATGCTCGCCGACCTGAGGGAGGTGGCGTCCGCGCATCCGGACGGCGCCTACCTGCTGGACTGCTCCGCCTACCACCTCGCCCACCTGGTGCGAAAGGTCCGCGCCTGGGGACTGGAGGACTCCTTCCCGCGCCCCGCGGGCATCGTGCACGCCTACGAGTACGCCCCCGTGAACGTCAGGGCCTACTTGCGCGAGTACTTCGGCTGCCCGGTGATCGACCTCTTCGGCAGCACCGAGCTGGGCTACCTCTTCTACAGCGACGCAGACGGCCGCTACCACCCGTACCTGGAGGGCATGAGCCTGGAGCTGCATCCGGTGGCACCGGGCAGCGGCATCCACAGCCTCGTCGTCACCAGCATCCGCAACCCGTACATGCCGCTGGTGCGTTACCGCTCCGGTGACTGCGTACGCACCCGCGGCGGCGACGCCGACCCGACAGCCATCACGTCCTTCTGCGGTCGGGAGAAGGAGTTGCTGCCCACGCCCACCGGACCGGTGGCCCAGGCCGATCTTGACGCCCGGATCGCCGGGGTCTCCGCGGAGGTCTTCCTGCACCAGCTGGTGCAGGACGCCCCGGAGGGCGCAGCAGAGCGGCCGGTCTCCGGCGAGCTGCTCTACACGACCTTCGGGGACGCGGCGCTGAGCGCTCCCGAGGAAGCCGAACTGGTCACCGCCGTCAGCAGATTGACCGGTATGCGGTGCCGGGTGGCGCACCGGGAACGGATAGCGGTCGGGCGCTCTGGCAAGTACGCGTGGCTGGCCGCCCCGGCACCATCCGCCTCGTCAGCGGCTGCCTGACCCCGCCCCTGCGGCCGTACCCGTTCGTACCCGCACCACCCCGACGTCAGGACCGCCATGTCTGCTTCCTCGCCCGCCACCGCCGCCCCTGCCTCCGGTACGGCGACCACCGCGCCCATCGCACCCGCCGCCCCGGGCGCGCGGGAGCTGCTCGGAGACGTACTGCACGACGAGGTGGTGCAGTACGCCCTCGGCCGACCCGGCGCACCCGCCGAGGAGGTGGTGGTGCATCAGGTCCGTGAGTGTCTGCGCTACCTCTACCTCGTCTCCGCGCACCCGGACCGGCTCGCGGGCCTGTTCCTCCCGGTGGAACAGGACATCGACGAGATCTGGCACTACCTGATCCTCCAGACCCGCGAGTACCGCACGCTGTGCGAGGAACGGCTGCCCGGCGGCCACTTCATCCACCACCGCAGCATCGCCTACGGCGACTACCAGCAGGAGCCGGGCCGGGAGACCGCGGCGGAGGAGGCGCTGCGCTGGTTGCCGCTCTACGTCGAGGCGTTCGGCCCGTTCGACGAGGACGCGCTGCCGCACTGGACGATCGTCGGCTTCCTGCACGCCCAGCTCGGTCTCTCCCTGGCGGAGATCTCCGACCTCGGCGGCACCCCGGCGACGTGACCGCGGCAGACCCGGCGCCCGTCCGCACCCGCGACACCGTGCCCGCCGCGCCGGGTCGCCGTCCGATGTCCGTGCTGGTGGTCTCCCAGGCTCTGGGCGGCGCGGGGATGGCGGCCGGCATCACGGTCGGCGCGCTGCTCGCCGAGGACCTGCTGGGCTCGACGGGCCTGGCGGGACTGCCCGCCGCGCTCTACACCGGCGGCGCCGCGGTGGGGGCGATGACCGTCGGGCGGGTCTCGCAGCACCGGGGCCGCCGCCCGGGGCTCGCGCTGGGCCACGGAGCCGCCGCGCTCGGCAGCGTCGGGGTGGTGGCCGGGGCCGCCGCCGGGTGGACGGCCCTGCTGCTGACGGCGCTGTTCGTCTACGGAGCCGGCTCGGTCACGGGGCTGCTGGCCAGATACGCGGGGGCCGATCTGGCCCCGCCGGAGCGTCGCGGCCGGGCCACCGGCACGGTGCTGCTGGCCACCACGCTGGGTGCGGTCGCCGGGCCCAACCTGGTGGGGCCGACCGGCGCGGTGGCCGCCGCGTACGGGCTGCCCCGGCTGACCGGGCCGTTCCTGCTCGCCGCTGTCGCGTACACGGCGGCCTGCCTGGTGCTGCTGCTCTGGCTGCGGCCCGACCCGATGGCGGTGGCCCGCGCACGCGCCGCCGCTGCGGGCCCGGCGCCGCCGTCGGACGGGGGAGCCGCGGCGAAGAAGGCGGCCACCGTTCCGGGACCGGGGCAGGCTCGCGTGGCAACCGACCCGGAGGAGACGGACACCGAGACGAACACCGAGAAGGACACCGAAGCGTCGAGAACGCCGAGCGGGCGGCCGGGTCGCCGCCGGCCGTCCGGGGTGGTGACCGGTGCCACCGTGACGATCTCCGCGCAGCTGGTGATGATCGCCGTGATGACCATGACGCCGGTGCACATGGCCGCGCACGGTCACAGCACGCAGGCGGCGGGGACGGTGATCGCCCTGCATGTCGGGGCGATGTTCCTGCCCTCGCGGCTGAGCGGGTCGCTCGTCGACCGGCTGGGGGCACCTCCTGTCGCCGTGGCCTCCGGAGTGGTGCTGCTGGTGGCCGGTGTGCTGGCCGGCGTGTTGCCGCCGCAGGGCTTCGCCGGTCCGGCGTTCGCGCTGGTGCTGCTCGGGATCGGGTGGAACCTGGCCCTGGTGAGCGGTTCGGCGATGGTCACAGAGGCGGCGCCCCCTGCGACCGCGGCCGCCGTCCAGGGCCAGGTGGACGTGGGCATGTCCCTCGCGGGCGCCACCGGCGGCATGGTCTCCGGCCTGACGGTGGCGGGTGCGGGCTACCCTCTGCTCGCCGTCGCGGGCGGGGTACTCGCCGTGGCCGTCATACCGGCGGTGGCGCTGCGCGGCGTGACGGGGAGAGCGTCGGCTTGATCGCGGGGGCGGGGTCGGGTTCAAGTCCCCGCGATGGCATGACCCGCAGGTGCGGGCGAGGAGCGACGGCCCGACCCGGCCACGAGTTCCACCGAGGGGTCCACGTCGCAGCGGGTCGTGCGCGGGTGCGGCCAGGACGACCGCTCGGCTCCGGAGCCTCGTCTCAAAGGCTCTGCGCACGCACGCGGGCGAGCCGTCCCCGCATAGGCGATTCCCACCGACGCGGTGGGTGGTGCGCCGCCCCGAGGCTGGTCGGGGATGTGCCGCACGGGACGCGCCGCACGACTGAACCTGACGGGAGCAAACCGATGATCTACCACGGCAACCGGCTCACCTTGAAGAAGGACGTCACGTCGGAGCAGTTCGAGCAGGCGCTGGCCATGTGGCACGAGCAGGGCCGGATGCCCGCGGTGGAGTCGTACTTCATCGGGCGCGAGTACGGCGCCGGGTTCGAGTGGAACGCGTTCTTCGGGCTCAAGGACCTGGACGCCTACTGGGAGTACCTCACCCACCCGCTCCACACCAGGTCGGAACGGTTCGCGCTTCCCCTGATGGAGAAGTTCGAGGCGTACGACATCACGGACGACCCGGACCCGGACTTCCCCGCCAAGGTGGCGGAGCTGCAGAAGCGCCACTACGCGGAGGACCCGGAGCTCGTCCGGCTGGTCCAGGCCCTCCCCTCGCACACCGGCAGCAGCGCGGTCCCGGGCCTGGGCTGATCAGCAACCAGGTCGACGGCCGCCCCGCAGCCTCACCCGTAGTACGCAAGCAAGTCGAGTACGCAACCAAGTAGGGACCGACTGACATGATGAAGGCACGACGCACAGTGCTGTGGGGCGCGGCGGCCGTCGCCGCAGTGGCCACAGCGACGGCTGTCCCCGCCCCGGCGATGGCAGGCGAAGCCCGTCCCGCAGTCAGCCACACCACCGCTCTGGAGAAGTGCCAGGGCGTGACCGTCGACCGGACCGCTCCCGTGATAGCCCGCGCCAGCGTCCTGATCAAGGCCTCGGTGCACGAGATCTGGGACCTGCACACCAACATCGACGCCTGGGACACCTGGATTCCCGAGATCACGCCGGCCCAGAAGAAGACCCCCGGACCACTGCGGCCCGGAACCGTTTTCGACTGGTCACCCCAGGGGATGCAGGTCACCTCCACCGTCACCACCATCCAGCGCAACCGGTGCACCGCCTGGGCGGCGCCCGTCAACGGGATCGACGGCGTCCACCTGTTCACGTTCAAGAAGGTCAGGGGCGGCGTACTCGCCACCACCGAGGAGTCCTGGGCGGGCGCCCCCGTCGAGGCCGACGTCCCCGGCAACCAGGCCGCCCTCGAAACCGGCCTCGTCGACTGGGTCAACCGGCTCAAGACCACCGCGGAGGCCGACAGCGACTGCGCCGGGCACAACGGCCGGTACCGGTAGAGCCCGCGGCGGCGGCCGGTCGGGCAGGGGCACGGCCGAACGACGCGGCGAACGCGTCACAGCCACCGTCGTCGTGGAGGACGGACCGCCTCGCTTCGGAGGCACCGCCGCCTCCCGGTTGCCGTGACGCCTGTCGGCCGGTCAACAGCGTTCACGGCCTGCCGGAACGCGGAGCTTCCTGCCGGGCGCCGCTCACGGGTCACAGCGCCGCGAACAGTCCCTCCAGGGGTGCCGGGACGTGGTGCGGGGCGAGGGCGTCGACGAGGACACGGCCGTAGTGGATCTTGCGGCCGGACTTGGTGCCGAGGAAGCGGCGGAGTTGCTGCTGGGCGAGGCGGCCCTGCTGGGCGGGCTGCTGGAGGAAGGTCTGCAGTTGCCGTGACTCGCCCTCCGACTCGACGAGTTGGGTCACCACGGGCACGCCCAGGGCGCGGATCAGCTCGTCCTCCAGGTCGGCCGCGCAGACGAAGAGGTCGTGCGGTGCGGCATCGGCCCGCCGAAGGGCACGGACGTAGAAGTCCTGTTCGCGTTCGTCGCACAGGCCGATGAGGCGCAGGTCCAGGCCGGACGGGCCGAGGAGGGCGGCGAAGCGGCCGACGCTCATCGCGCCGCCCATCGGGAGGACGCAGATGCCCTCCGCCGCCAGGTCCCGACCGTGCCGCGCGGCCATCGCGTCGACCGCCGCCGCGTCGCTCGGTCCTTCGAGGAGGACGGCGGTGTGGACGGCGGAGTGGACGTGCTCCCGGTCGAGCAGGTCCTGCGCCGGGACGCGGGGGATGCCCGCGGCCGCCCACTCGGTGACCGCGTTCCGGAACGTCCCCATGTCCGCCATGGGGAAAGTGTCCGCCCGCGCCCGCCGTCGCGGTAGCGGGTTTTGACATGCAGCCTGATGGCTGCCTAACGTGAAAGGTAGCTGTTGGGCTGCATGTCGGAGGGGCGAAGATGGAAGAGGTCGGCAAGGCGGACGGGGTCTTCACGCCGGGCGAGGTCTTCACGGCGGGCGAGGTCTTCAGGCCGGACGAGGTCTTCAGGGCGCTGGCCGACGGGAGCCGGCGGCGGCTGCTGGACCGTCTGAACGCGCGCAACGGGCAGAGCCTGCGCGAGCTGTGCGCCGGTCTGGACATGGCCCGCCAGTCGGTCAGCAAGCACCTCGCGCTGCTGGAGGCCGCCAACCTGGTCACCACCGTCCGGCGGGGCCGGGAGAAGCTGCACTACCTCAACGCCGAGCCGATCAACGCCATCGCCGACCGCTGGATCAGCCGCTACGACCGCGAGCGGGTGCGCGCACTCGCCGATCTCAAGCTCGCACTGGAGGAGGACACCGCCATGGACGACGGCAACGCGTTCGTCTACACGACCTACATCAGGTCCACGCCCGAGAAGGTCTGGCAGGGGCTGACCGATCCGGCCTTCACCCGGCGCTACTGGGGGGTGGAGTTCGGCACCGACTGGGCCGTCGGGTCGCCCGTGGTCTGGAAGGAGCGGGGTGCGGAGACCGCCGATCCGGAGCAGGTCGTGCTGGAGGCCGATCCGTACCGGCGCCTGTCGTACACCTGGCACACCTTCACCCCCGAGTGGGCCCGCAGGAACGGCATCGACGACGGGACACTCGCCCGGCTCTCCGCGGAGCGGCGGTCCAGGGTCGCGTTCGAGATCGAAGACCTCGGCGGGAGCGGGACGGTGAAACTGACGGTCGTGCACGACGGGTTCGAGCCCGGCAGCACCGCCCGCGGGATGATCCAGCACGGCTGGCCCGCGCTCGTCTCCGGTCTCAAGACGCTGCTGGAGACCGGAGAGACGCTGCCGGAAGCCCGCTGACGCGCCGCACTCACCGGCGCAGGGCCGTCTCACGGTGCATGTGCGACAGCTTCTCCGGGTTGCGGACGGCGTAGAGGCCGGTGATGCGGCCCTCGTCGAAGCGGACCGCCAGTACGGTGTCCAGCTCGCCGTCGAGGCGGACGATCAGCGCCGGGTAGCCGTTGACCTGGGCTGCCCCCAGCGACAGCGCGGCGGCTTGCCTGGCCAGGCCGCCGAGCATGAACCGGGCCACCTTGCCTGCCCCCGTCACGGGCCGCAGGACGGCCTGCTTGATGCCGCCGCCGTCGCCGAGCAGGACGACGTCCGGGGAGAGGATGTCGAGCAGGCCCTGCAGATCGCCCGTCTCCACGGCCCGCCGGAACGCCGCGAGGGCCTCGCGGGACTCGGCGGCCGAGACCTCGCCTCGCGGGCGGCGGGCCGCGACGTGCGCGCGGGCGCGGTGCGCGATCTGGCGGACGGCGGCCGGACTCTTCTCCACCGCCTCGGCGATCTCGCCGTAGCCGAGGTCGAACACCTCGCGCAGGACGAACACCGCCCGTTCGACCGGCGCCAGGGTCTCCAGGACCAGCATCATCGCCATCGACACGCTGTCGGCCAGTTCGACGTCCTCGGCCACGTCGGGCGTCGTCAGCAGCGGCTCGGGCAGCCAGGGGCCGACGTAGGTCTCCTTGCGGCGCCCGAGCGTGCGCAGCCGGTTCAGGGCCTGGCGGGTGGTGATGCGGACCAGGTAGGCGCGCCGGTCGCGCACCGTGGCGAGGTCGACGCCCGCCCACTTCAGCCAGGTCTCCTGGAGGACGTCCTCGGCGTCGGCGGCCGAGCCGAGCATCTCGTAGGCGACGGTGAAGAGCAGGTTGCGGTGGGTGACGAAGTCCTCGGTGGCCGCGTCCACGGGTCCTCCCGTTCCGGCTCCCGCTCCGGCTCCGGCTCCCGCTCCCGCTCCGGCGGCAGCCGCCCGCCGCCCGGTCGCGTCGCGCTGTTCGCGTCCGTTCTTCTCGCTGGTCACCAGTTCTCCCGTTCGTTCGGTTCGCACCGTGTCACGCGCACAGGACACCGGCCGGCGCGATTCCGTGACACCCGCCGACGGCGGCCCGCGTCACATCGGCGGCCTGTCACAGGGGCCGGTGCACCGGCGTCTTGTGTTCGTCACCGAGACACCGAGACACCGAGACACCGACAGCGAGGACGAGATCATGGACACCCGATTCAACCTCTTCGAGAACGAGTTCGCAGGCCGGGGCATGAAGCGGTTCGCGGGCATGGGCACGCTGATGCACGAGTCGGCGCTGCCGAAGGCCACGCAGGAGCTGGTGTCGCTGCGGGCCAGCCAGATCAACGGCTGCGGGCACTGCATCGACATGCACACCAAGGAGGCCGCGGCCGCGGGCGAGAGTGCCGTACGGCTCCATCTGGTCGCCGCCTGGCGCGAGTCGACCGTGTTCACCGAGGCCGAGCAGGCGGCGCTGGCCCTCGCCGAGGAGGGCACCCGGCTCGCCGACGCCCACCAGGGCGTGTCCGACGAGACCTGGGCACAGGTGCGCAAGCACTACGACGACGACCAGGTCGCCGCGCTGATCCTCCTGGTCGCCCTGATCAACGCGGCCAACCGGCTCGCCGTGATCACGCATCAGCCGGGAGGCTCGTACGAGGCGGGGATGTTCGCGGCGGCGACGGGCTGACGGCGCGCATCCGCACCGAGAGGGGGCGTTGGTGGGACACCGCCAACGCCCCCCGGCACGTCTCGATTGGGTCTCGGCCCCGGCTCCCCTCTTGATTCCGCCTCGTGTAATCGTTTCCAATCCTCCGTGTAATCGATTCCATCGGTTCCACAAGGAGGTGGAAACGGCGATGGCGAGCATCAAGGACGTCGCCGCCGAGGCGGGGTTGTCCGTCGCGACGGTCTCGCGTGCGCTCAACGGCCACCCGTCCGTCAGTCCTGCCGCCCGGCACCGCGTGCGGGCCGCCGTCGAGGCGCTGGGCTACCGCCCGAACGCCGTCGCCCGGTCGCTGCGCACCGACCAGACCCGCACCCTCGGCCTGGTCATCAGCGACGTCATGAACCCGTACTTCACCGAGCTGGCCCGTTCCGTCGAGGAGGAGGCCCGCGCGCTCGGCTACAGCGTCGTCATCGGCAACGCCGACGAGCGGCCCGACCTCCAGGACCACCACGTGACGACGCTGCTCGACCGGCGGATCGACGGGCTGCTCGTCTCCCCCACCGACGGCGGCTCCCCCGGCATGCTGGACGCCGCGCGGGCCGGGACGCCGATGGTCTTCGTCGACCGGTGGATCCCCGGCGTGGACGTGCCCGTCGTACGGTCGGACGGGCGGGCCGCCGTGCGGGACCTCGTCGCCCACCTGCACGGGCTCGGGCACCGGCGGCTCGCGATCATCGCCGGGCCCGCCGCCACGACCACCGGACGCGAGCGCGTCGACGCCTTCCGCGAGGCACTCGGCGCCTACGGGCTCTCCCTGCCCGGCGCGTACATCGGCCAGGGCGACTTCCAGGCGGAGAGCGGGCGCCGGGCCACCGAGCGCTTCCTCGACCTGCCCGAGCCGCCCGACGTGGTCTTCGCCGCCGACAACCTGATGGCGCTGGGCGCGCTGGACGCCGTACGCGCGCGGGGTCTGCGGGTGCCCGAGGACATCGCGCTGGCCGCGTTCGACGACATCCCCTGGTTCGTGCACACCGATCCACCCGTCACCGCGATCGCCCAGCCCACCCGCGACCTCGGGCAGGCCGCCGTACGCGCCCTCGTCGAGCGGATCGCGGGGCGGGCCGGCGAGTCCGTCACCCTTCCGGCGCGGCTCGTCGTGCGCCGCTCCTGCGGCGAGCCCGGCGGGTCCGGCGGGTCCCCCTCCTCCGTACGCAACCGCCCCACCGAGTCCCCCTCCCCCGTACAAAGGAGTACGCCGTGAGCAGCCGCAGTCCGGACGAACTGCTGCGCATCGAGGGCATCCGCAAGACCTTCCCCGGCGTGGTCGCGCTCGACAGCGTCGACTTCGACCTGCGCCGGGGCGAGGTGCACGTGCTCCTCGGCGAGAACGGCGCGGGCAAGAGCACGCTGATCAAGATGCTCTCCGGCGCCTACACGCCCGACGCCGGGCGGATCCTGGCCGGCGGTGAGGAGGTGCGCATCCACGGTGCGCAGGACTCCGAGCGGCTCGGGATCGCCACCATCTACCAGGAGTTCAACCTCGTCCCCGATCTGACGGTCGCCGAGAACATCTTCCTGGGGCGCCAGCCGCGCCGGTTCGGGATGATCGACCGGAAGCGGATGGACGCCGACGCCGAGGTGCTGCTGCGGCGGGTGGGAGTCAGCGTGTCTCCCCGTGCCCGGGTGCGCGACCTCGGGATCGCCCGGCTCCAGATGGTCGAGATCGCCAAGGCGCTCAGCCTCGACGCGCGCGTGCTGATCATGGACGAGCCGACCGCCGTGCTGACCTCCGAGGAGGTCGAGAAGCTGTTCGCGATCGTGCGGCGGCTGCGCGAGGACGGCGTCGGGATCGTGTTCATCACCCACCACCTGGAGGAGATCGCCGCCCTCGGGGACCGGGTCACCGTGATCCGGGACGGACGCAGCGTCGGGCACGTACCGGCCACCACGCCCGAGGACGAGCTGGTACGCCTCATGGTCGGGCGGTCGATCGAGCAGCAGTACCCGCGTGAACGCACCGACGCGGGCGAGGCGTTGCTCAAGGTCGAGGGGCTGACGCGGGACGGGGTCTTCCACGACGTCGGGTTCGAGGTGCGGGCCGGCGAGGTCGTCGGCATCGCCGGACTCGTCGGCGCCGGGCGGACGGAGGTCGTGCGGGCGGTGTTCGGCGCCGATCCGTACGACTCCGGGAGCGTGCGCGTCGCGGGCACTCCGCTGCGGCGGCACGACGTGAACGCCGCCCTGGCCGCCGGGATCGGGCTCGTGCCCGAGGACCGCAAGGGGCAGGGGCTCGTCCTCGACGCCTCCGTCGAGGAGAACCTCGGGCTCGTCACCCTGCGCTCCACCGCCCGCGCCGGACTCGTCGACCTCAAGGCGCAGCACGAGGCCGCCGAGCGGATCGCCGGGCAGCTCGGCGTGCGGATGGCCGGGCTCGGGCAGCACGTGCGGACGTTGTCCGGCGGCAACCAGCAGAAGGTCGTCATCGGCAAGTGGCTGCTGGCGGACACCAAGGTGCTGATCCTCGACGAGCCGACGCGCGGCATCGACGTCGGCGCCAAGGTCGAGATCTACCAGCTCGTCAACGAACTGACCGCGGCCGGTGCCGCCGTGCTCATGATCTCCAGCGACCTTCCCGAGGTGCTCGGCATGAGCGACCGCGTGGTGGTCATGGCGCAGGGGCGCGTCGCGGGCGAACTCCCCGCCGAACGGGCCACCCAGGACGCCGTGATGGCCCTCGCCGTCAGCACGTACACCCATGGAACGGACGGAACGGAGGCCTCCCGTGGCCACTGACACGCTCAAGGGCAAGCCGGGCGCGCAGGGCGGCGCCACGGGCGGGCTGCGCCGCCTGCTCCTCGACAACGGCGCGCTGACCGCGCTGATCGTCCTGGTCGTCGCCATGTCGGCGCTGTCCGGCGACTTCCTGACCACCGACAACCTCCTCAACGTCGGTGTCCAGGCCGCCGTCACCGCGATCCTCGCCTTCGGCGTCACCTTCGTCATCGTCTCGGCGGGCATCGACCTGTCGGTCGGCTCGGTCGCCGCGCTGTCGGCCACCGTGCTGGCCTGGAGCGCCACCGAGGCCGGGATACCGGTCGTACTCGCGGTGCTGCTGGCCGTCGCGACCGGCATCGCCTGCGGCCTGGTCAACGGCTTCCTCGTGTCGTACGGGAAGCTGCCGCCGTTCATCGCGACGCTCGCCATGCTGTCGGTCGGACGCGGTCTTTCGCTGGTCATCTCGCAGGGTTCGCCGATCGCCTTCCCGGACTCGGTCTCCCACCTCGGCGACACGCTCGGCGGGTGGCTGCCGGTGCCGGTGCTCGTGATGATCGTGATGGGGCTGATCACCGCGTTCGTCCTCGGGCGGACCTACATCGGCCGGTCCATGTACGCCATCGGCGGCAACGAGGAGGCCGCGCGGCTGTCCGGGCTGCGGGTGAAGCGCCAGAAGCTCGCCATCTACGCCTTCTCCGGCCTGTTCGCCGCCGCGGCCGGCATCGTGCTCGCCTCCCGGCTCTCCTCCGCGCAGCCGCAGGCCGCGCAGGGTTACGAGCTGGACGCCATCGCCGCCGTCGTGATCGGCGGCGCCTCGCTGGCGGGCGGCACCGGCAAGGCCTCGGGCACGCTGATCGGCGCGCTGATCCTCGCGGTGCTGCGCAACGGCCTCAACCTGCTGTCCGTCTCCGCGTTCTGGCAGCAGGTCGTCATCGGTGCCGTCATCGCGCTGGCCGTGCTCTTCGACACGCTGCGGCGCAAGGCGGGGGCCGGCACGCCGGCGGCCGGGGCGTCCGGCGGCGGCAACCGGGGCAGGCAGGCACTGACGTACGTGATCGCGGCCGTCGTCGCCGTCGCCGTGGTCGGCGCGACCTCGCTGCTGCACAACGGCTCCTCGGACGGGCGGAGTCAGAAGATCGGGCTGTCGCTCTCCACGCTCAACAACCCGTTCTTCGTGCAGATCAGGAACGGCGCGGAGGCGGAGGCGAAGAAGCTGGGCGTGGACCTGACCGTCACGGACGCCCAGAACGACGCCTCCCAGCAGGCCAACCAGCTGCAGAACTTCACCAGCGAGGGCCTGTCCTCGATCATCGTCAACCCGGTCGACTCCGACGCCGCGGGCCCCTCGGTGCGCTCGGCGAACAAGGACGACATCCCCGTCATCGCCGTGGACCGGGGCGTCAACAAGGCGGAGGCCTCCGCCCTGGTCGCCTCCGACAACGTAGAGGGCGGGCAGTTGGGCGCCAGGGCGCTCGCCGAGAAGCTCGGCGGCAAGGGCACCATCGTGATCCTCCAGGGCCAGGCCGGCACCTCCGCCAGCCGGGAGCGCGGGGCGGGCTTCGCGGCCGGGCTCAAGGAGTACCCGGGCATCCGGGTCGTCGCCAAGCAGCCCGCGGACTTCGACCGCACCAAGGGCCTGGACGTGATGACCAACCTGCTCCAGGCGCACCCCGACGTCGACGGCGTCTTCGCGGAGAACGACGAGATGGCGCTCGGCGCGATCAAGGCGCTGGGTTCCAAGGCCGGCAAGTCGGTCCAGGTCGTCGGGTTCGACGGCACTCCGGACGGGCTGAAGGCCGTCCAGGAGGGCACGCTGTTCGCGTCCGTGGCGCAGCAGCCGAGGGAACTGGGCAGGATCGCCGTACAGAACGCCCTGCGGGCGGCCGAGGAGAAGAAGGTGGACAAGACGGTGAAGGTACCGGTGAAGGTGGTCACCGCGGAGAACGTGGCCGGCTTCGAGGGCTGAGACCACCTCGCTCGGGTTCACTCGCTCGGATTCTCTCGATCGGAGAACGACTGATGTACGACTACGACCTCCTGGTCGTGGGATCGGCCAACGCCGACCTCGTGATCGGCGTCGAACGGCGGCCGGGGGCGGGCGAGACGGTGCTCGGCTCCGACCTGGCCGTCCACCCGGGCGGCAAGGGCGCCAACCAGGCGGTGGCCGCCGCCCGGCTCGGCGCCCGTACGGCCCTGCTGGCCCGGGTCGGCGACGACGGCCACGGACGGCTGCTGCTCGACTCGCAGCAGGCGGCCGGTGTCGACACGGTCGGCGTCCTGGTGGGCGGCGCGCCGACCGGCGTGGCACTGATCACGGTCGACCCGTCCGGGGACAACAGCATCGTGGTCTCGCCGGGCGCCAACGGCCGGCTGGCGCCCGGCGACATCCGCGCCGCGGCCAGCCTCTTCCACGCCTCCCGCGTGGTCTCCACGCAGCTGGAGATCCCGCTGGAGACGGTCGTGGAGGTGGTCCGGAGTCTGGCACCGGACAGCCGTTTCGTGCTCAACCCCTCGCCGCCGCGCCCCCTTCCGCCGGAGGTGCTGGCGGCCTGCGACCCGCTGATCGTCAACGAGCACGAGGCGAAGGTCGTCCTCGGTGACGCCCGCGTCGGCGAGCGCCCCGAGGACTGGGCCCGCGTCCTGCTGGCCAAGGGGCCGCGTTCGGTGGTCGTGACCCTGGGCGCGGAGGGCGCGCTGGTCGCGTCGGCGGCCGGGGGCGTGGCCCGGGTGCCGTCCGTGAAGGTGGACGCCGTGGACACGACGGGCGCGGGCGACGCGTTCACCGCGGCGCTGGCCTGGCGGCTCGGCACCGGCGAGTCGCTGACCGAGGCGGCGGCGTACGCGGCCCGGGTGGGCGCGGCGTCGGTCACGAGGGCGGGAGCGCAGGCGTCGTATCCGACGGCGGCGGAGGCCGGGGCGCTGGCGGAGGCCGGGGCGCTGGAGGGGGAGGGCCGGTGAAGAAGGCCGGGATACTCAACCGCCACCTCTCCGGTGCCCTGGCCGAACTCGGCCACGGGGACGGTGTCCTGGTGTGCGACGCGGGGATGCCCGTACCGGACGGCCCGCGCGTCGTCGACCTGGCCTTCCGGGCCGGGGTGCCGTCGTTCGCCGAGGTGCTGGACGGGCTCCTCGCCGAGCTGGTCGTCGAGGGCGCGACGGCGGCGACGGAGGTCCGGGACGCCAACGCGGCGGCCGCGGCGCTGCTCGACGGATACTTCCCGGCGCTCGGCCTCGTCCCGCACGAGCGGCTGAAGGAGCTGTCGGCGGGGGCGCGGCTGATCGTGCGCACCGGCGAGGCGCGGCCGTACGCCAACGTGCTGCTGCGGTGCGGGGTCTTCTTCTGACACCGCCTTCACCCCGAAGACGGTCTCGCCCCGAGGACAGCGGGAGGACCGCGGTGCGGAAAACCCCGAGGGGGCCCGGTCACCGACCGGGCCCCCTCGTGTTTCCCTCCCCTTCAGAACCCCGTGAATTCCCCCCCGGGTACCCCCACGGATGTCCTGATGCCAAGTACGACCCGCGGACCCCGGGCAGGGTTGTACCGGTCGCCGATACTTTTTTCGGGCCGGTGTCCCCTCCCCGTCCCCCGCGGCCTAGTCCCCCGCGTACGCCGCGAACCGGGCCGCCGTCTCGGCCAGCACCTCGCGCCCGTCGCGCGCCCACAGCCCCTCGTTGAACAGCTCCACCTCGATGGCGCCGGTGTACCCGGCCGCCTCGACGTATCCCTTCCACTCCCGCATGTCGACCGCGCCGTCGCCGATCTGGCCGCGGCCGTTGAGGACGCCCTCGGGCAGCGGGGTGGTCCAGTCGGCGAGCTGGAAGGTGTGGATGCGGCCGCCCGCGCCGGCCCGGGCGATCTGCTCGGGCGCCCGGTCGTCCCACCAGATGTGGTACGTGTCGACGGTGACGCCGACCTGCTGGGCGGGGAAGCGTTCGGCGAGGTCCAGGGCCTGGGTGAGGGTGGAGACCACGCAGCGGTCCGAGGCGAACATCGGGTGGAGCGGCTCGATGGCGAGGCGCACGCCGTGCTCTTCGGCGTAGGGGCCCAGTTCGGCCAGCGCGTCCGCGATGCGTTCGCGGGCGGCGCGCAGGTCCTTGTCGCCGGGCGGGAGGCCGCCGGAGACCAGGACGAGGGTGTCGGTGCCGAGGGCGGCGGCCTCGTCGACGGCGCGTCGGTTGTCGGCCAGGGCCTCGGCGCGCGCGTCGGCGCCGACGGCGGTGAGGAAGCCGCCGCGGCACAGGGTGGTGACGCGCAGGCCCGCGTCGCGGACCAGTTCGGCGGCGGCCTCGACGCCGTACGCCTGGACGGGCTCGCGCCACAGGCCGACGTTGCCGACGCCCAGTTCGCGGCAGGCGGCGGTCAGTTCGGGCAGGGAGAGCTGCTTGACCGTCATCTGGTTGATGCTGAAGCGGCTCAGGTCGGGCGCGGCGGCGGTGTCGGGTGCGGTGTCGCTCACTGGTTCACTCCGTACAGGTTCAGCAGGTTCCGCATGCGCTCCTCCGCGAGCTTGGGGTCGGGGAACAGGCCCAGCCCGTCGGCGAGTTCGTAGGCGCGGGCGAAGTGCGGCAGGGAGCGGGCCGACTGGAGGCCGCCGACCATCGTGAAGTGGCTCTGGTGGCCGGCCAGCCAGGCGAGGAGGACCACGCCGGTCTTGTAGTAGCGGGTGGGGGTCTGGAAGAGGTGGCGGGAGAGTTCGACGGTGGGGTCGAGGAGGGCGCGGAAGCCGTCCGTGTTCCCGGTGTCGAGGACGCGGACCGCCTCGGCGGCCAGCGGGCCGAGCGGGTCGAAGATGCCCAGCAGGGCGTGGCTGAAGCCCTGGTCGTCGCCCGCGATCAGCTCCGGGTAGTTGAAGTCGTCGCCGGTGTAGCAGCGCACGCCCTGCGGGAGGCGGCGGCGCAGCTCGATCTCGCGCTGCGCGTCGAGGAGGGAGACCTTGATGCCGTCGACCTTGTCGGGGTGGGCGGCGATGACCTCCAGGAAGGTGTCCGTCGCCGCGTCCAGGTCGGACGAGCCCCAGTAGCCCTCCAGGGCCGGGTCGAACATGGGGCCCAGCCAGTGCAGGATCACCGGCTCGGCGGGCTGGCGCAGGAGGTGGCCGTAGACCTCCAGGTAGTCGTCCGGGCCCTGCGCGGTGGCGGCGAGGGCGCGGGAGGCCATCAGGATGGCCTGGGCGCCGGACTCCTCGACGACGGCGAGCTGTTCCTCGTACGCCGCCCGGACCTCGGCGAGGGTGCCGGCGGCGGTGAGCTGGTCCGTGCCGACGCCGCAGGCGATGCGGCCGCCGGCCGACTTCGCCTCGGCGGCGGAGCGGCGGATCAGCTCGGCCGCACCCGCCCAGTCCAGGCCCATGCCGCGCTGAGCGGTGTCCATCGCCTCGGCGACACCGAGTCCGTGGGACCACAGGTGGCGGCGGAAGGCGAGGGTGGCGTCCCAGTCGACGGCGGCGGGCGAGTCGGGGGTGGTGTCCGCGTACGGGTCGGCGACGACGTGCGCCGCCGAGAAGACCGTACGGGAGGTGAAAGCGCTTCCCCCGGCGAGGGACAGGGGCTCGGCGCGCGGTTCGTAGGCGCGCAGGGCGCCGTGGGCGTCGGGGAGGTGCAGGGTCACAGCGCGATCTCCGGTACGTCGAGGCGGCGGCCCTCGGCGGAGGACCTCAGGCCCAGTTCGGCGAGCTGGACGCCGCGGGCGCCGGCCAGCAGGTCCCAGTGGTAGGGGGCGTCGGCGTAGACGTGCCTGAGGAACAGCTCCCACTGGGCCTTGAAGCCGTTGTCGAACTCGCCGTTGTCCGGGACCTCCTGCCACTGCTCGCGGAAGGAGTAGGTGGCCGGGATGTCCGGGTTCCAGACCGGCTTGGGGGTGGCGGAGCGGTGCTGCACACGGCAGTTGCGCAGCCCGGCGACGGCCGAGCCCTCGGTGCCGTCGACCTGGAACTCGACCAGCTCGTCGCGGTTGACGCGCACCGCCCAGGAGGAGTTGATCTGCGCGATCGCGCCGCCGTCGAGTTCGAAGACGCCGTAGGCGGCGTCGTCGGCGGTGGCGTCGTAGGGCTTGCCCTTCTCGTCCCAGCGCTCGGGGACGTGGGTGGCGGCCAGGGCCTGGACCGACTTCACCCGGCCGAACAGCTCGTGCAGCACGTACTCCCAGTGCGGGAACATGTCGACGACGATGCCGCCGCCGTCCTCCGCGCGGTAGTTCCAGGACGGGCGCTGGGCCTCCTGCCAGTCGCCCTCGAAGACCCAGTAGCCGAACTCGCCGCGCACGGACAGGATGCGGCCGAAGAAGCCGCCGTCGATGAGGCGCTTGAGCTTGAGCAGGCCGGGGAGGAAGAGCTTGTCCTGGACGACGCCGTGCTTGATGCCCTTCGCCTGAGCGAGGCGGGCGAGTTCGAGGGCGCCGTCGAGGCCGGTGGCGGTCGGCTTCTCGGTGTAGACGTGCTTGCCCGCGGCGACGGCCTTCCTGATCGCTTCCTCGCGGGCCGAGGTCACCTGGGCGTCGAAGTAGATCTCGATGCTGTCGTCGGCCAGCACCGCGTCCAGGTCCGTGGAGACGTCGTCGAGACCGTGCCGCTCGGCCAGCGCCCGCAGCGCGTGCTCGCGGCGGCCGACCAGGACCGGCTCCGGCCACAGCACGGTGCCGTCGCCGAGGTCGAGGCCGCCCTGTTCGCGCAGCGCCAGGATGGAGCGGACGAGGTGCTGGCGGTAGCCCATGCGCCCGGTCACACCGTTCATGGCGATACGCACCGTCTTGCGTGTCACGTCATTCCCTTCGTACGAGCGATGCCGCGAGCTGTAAACGAGCCGTGGAGCGGAACGAACGGAACGAGCCGTACAGCAAGCGCTTTCTATGTATAACGAAGCTAGCCTGTGGACGGCGGTCCGGACAAGACCGCGGGTCGGGCGAGTTGTTCGAGGGGGCGAACAACCGTGGGCGGCGGCCGTCGCGGTGGCCGTAAAGTCACCCCCGGACGGCGTACGGCACAGGCGCGCGACGCGCGAGGCGGAGGACGAGGACGATGACGGTGACACTGGCGGACGTGGCGGCCCGCGCCCAGGTCTCCCCCGCGACGGTGTCGCGCGTACTGAACGGCAACTACCCCGTGGCCGCCGCCACCCGGGAGCGGGTGCTCAAGGCCGTCGACGAGCTGGACTACGTACTCAACGGCCCCGCGAGCGCGCTGGCGGCGGCCACCTCCGACCTGGTCGGCATCCTGGTCAACGACATCGCCGACCCGTTCTTCGGCATCATGGCCGGCGCCGTCCAGTCCGAGATCGGCGGGCCGGGCGGGCGCGCGGGCGGCGAGAGACTCGCCGTGGTCTGCAACACCGGCGGCGCCCCGGAGCGCGAACTGACCTACCTCACCCTGCTGCAGCGCCAGCGCGCGGCGGCGGTCGTGCTGACCGGCGGGGCGATCGAGGACGCGGCGCACCAGGCGGCGATGGCGGCGAAGCTGCGCAGGCTGGCGGAGGCCGGGACCCGGGTGGTGCTGTGCGGGCGGCCGCCCGCGCCGGAGACCGGGGCGGTCGCGCTGACCTTCGACAACCGCGGGGGCGGCCGGGAGCTGACCGACCACCTGATCGGCCTCGGCCACCGGCGGCTCGGCTACATCGCGGGACCGCAGGAGCGGACCACGACCCGGCACCGACTGGAGGGCCACCGGGCGGCGCTCGCCGCGCACGGCATCGAGGAGGACGCCCGCTGGACCGTCCACGGCCGCTACGACCGGCAGTCCGGGTACGAGGCGACGCTGGAGCTGTTGCGCAGGGACCCGTCCCTGACCGCGGTCGTCGCCGCGAACGACTCCGTCGCGCTGGGCGCGTGCGCGGCGCTGCGCGACTCCGGGCGGCGGATCCCGGACGACGTGTCCGTGGCCGGCTTCGACGACCTGCCGTTCAGCATCGACGCGGTGCCCGCGCTGACGACGGTGCGGCTGCCGCTCGCGGAGGCGGGGGCGCGGGCGGGGCGGATCGCGATGGGGCGGGAGGAGGCGCCGATCGGGGGGATCGCGACGGTGCGGGGGGAGTTGATGGTGCGGGGGTCCTGCGGACAGCCGCGGGGGGTTTGAGCGGGAGGGTGTACGGGGGCGAGGTGTACGTGGGTGACGCGGCGCCCCGCGTCGGTGCGCGCGTCTCCGGGGGCTGCCGCCCCCGGGCCCCCGCTTCGGCCTGAACGGCCTCGTCCTCAAACGCCGGACGGGCTGGGGGGCCTGCGCCACGGAGCGCCGGACGGGGTGAGGGGCGGCCTGCGCCACGGAGCAACGTACGGGCTGAGGGGGGCGGCCTGCGCCGTGAGGGCGGTCTGCGGCGTCGAGGGCGCGCGGGGTGGGTTGCGTCAGGAGTGGCCGTCGTGTCGGCGGGTACGCTGCGTGGGCATGAAGCTGGCGTTCTCCACCCTCGGTGTTCCCGGACTGCCCCTGAACGACGTGCTCGGGCTCGCTGCCGCGCACGGCTATCACGGCGTCGAACTGCGTGCCCACCCGGAGGAGCCGGTGCATCCGGGCCTCACCCCGGAGGAACGGGCGGCCGTCGCCGAGCAGTTCAGGGTGGCGGGCATCGAGGTACTGGGTCTCGCGGGGTACGCGCGGGTCGCCGCCCCCGGGGATGACGAGCCGGTCCTCGCCGAGATCCGCGGCCTCCTCGACCTGGCCGGCGACCTGGGCGCCCCGTACATCCGGGTCTTCCCGGGCGGCGGCACCGAGCAGGACGCCGACGAGGCCGACGCCACGGCCGCCCGGCGGCTGGGCACCGCCGCCGAGTACGCGGCCGAGCGCGGCGTGACCATCCTGCTGGAGACCCACGACTCGCACCGCACCGGCGCCGACGCGATGCGCGTCCTCGGGCCGGTCGGGCACCTGCGGGCCGGCGTCCTGTGGGACGTGATGCACACCTGGCTGGGCGGCGAGCAGCCCTCCGACTCCTACGCCGCGCTCTCCCCGCACCTCGGCTACGTGCAGGTCAAGGACATCGCCTCGGCCGACGACACCACCCCGCTGCCGCTGGGCGCCGGGGTACTGCCGCTGACCGAGGTGGTGGACGTGCTGTCCCGGCACGGCTGGGACGGCTGGCTGTGCTGGGAGTACGAGAAGCGGTGGTACGAGTCCGCCGCGCCGCTGCCGGAGCTGCTGGGCGCGGGGCGCGAACACCTCACCCGGCTGCTCACCGACGCGGCGTGAGCGTGGGCTCCGGACGCCGGGCGGGCGGGGTCTGCGTGTCGGACGCGTCCGGGGCACCCGACGCACCCCGCGCGTCCGGCGCGTCGGACCCATCCGGCCTGCGGTTCGCGGCCGTCGCCGCCATCCCCGCCGTCCCCGGCGTCCCCGCCTCCCCCGCCGCGCGCCGGGACGGTGCGAGGGTCGTCAGGGCCACGCCGCCGACCAGGAGCGCCGCCGCGCACCAGCGCGGTACGGTCACCGACTCGCCGAGGAACAGCGCCGCCGACGACATCCCGAAGACCGGGACGAGCAGGGAGAAGGGCGCGACCGTCGAGGCCGGGTGACGGCGCAGCAGCCACCCCCAGGCGCCGAAGCCGAAGACCGTCGAGACCCAGGCGACGAAGAGGATCGTGCCCGCCCCCTGCCAGTCCAGGCCGCGCAGGGCCGCGAGGTCGTCGGCCGGGCCCTCCGTGAGCAGGGAGAGGGCCAGCAGCGGGAGCACCGGGACGGTCGAAACCCACACCATGAAGTTCAGCGCGTCCGGCGGGGCCGCCTTGCGGGTCAGGACGTTGGAGACACCCCACGCCGCCGCGGCCCCGACGACCATGACGAACGCGCCCAGCGGTCCGGAGGCGCCCTCGTCGACCGCCGCCGCGCCGATGCCGGCCACTGCGACCAGCATGCCCAGCGCCTGGACGCGGGAGGGGCGTTCGCCGAGGACCGCGGCGGCGATCACGGCGGTGAACACCGCCTGGATCTGCAGGACGAGGGAGGACAGGCCGGCCGGCATGCCCGCGTCCATGCCCACGAAGACCAGCCCGAACTTGGCCACGCCCAGCACCAGCCCCACCCCCGCGATCCACTTCCAGGCGACCTTCGGGCGGCCCACCAGGAAGACGGCGGGCAGCGCGGCGGCCAGGAAGCGCAGGGCGGAGAAGAGCAGCGGCGGGAAATGGCCGAGGCCGATCTCGACGACCGTGAAGTTGACGCCCCAGACGGCGGCGACGAGCACGGCGAGGAGGAGGTGGGAAGGTCGCATGGGTCGAGGATCGGGCCGGACGACCATGTAGCACCAGCGATGATTACTGCATGGTTGGATGAAGCTCCACTAATCGATCCGTTGGTTGATGCGTACTGATGCGTTGATTGATCCGTTGATTGATCCGTTGATTGATCCACTCGTCGATCGTTCCGGGGAGCCCTTCATGCTCGATCTGCAGCGTCTGCGCGCCCTGCACGCCGTGTCCGTGCACGGCACGGTCGGTGCGGCGGCCGCCGCGCTCGGTTTCACGCCGTCCGCCGTGTCGCAGCAGATCGCCAAGCTGGAGCGGGAGACCCGCACGGTGCTGCTCGAACGAGAGGGGCGCGGAGTGCGGCTCACCGCCGAGGCGTGGCAACTTGCGGCAACCGCACGTGAGTTGCTGGACATCGTGGAGCGGGCCGAGACCCGCCTCGAGGAGCGGCGCGGGGTGCCGTCGGGACGGCTGGCGGTGGCCGCGTTCGCGTCGGCGGCGCGGGGTCTGCTGCCGTCCGTACTGGCCGACCTGGCGGTACGGCACCCCGCGCTCGACGCCCGGCTCACCGAGGTCGACCCGCATCTGTCCGTGGACCTGGTGGCCAACGGCGCCGTCGACCTGGTCGTGGCGCACGACTGGGACATCGCGCCGCTGCCCGCACCGGCCGGCGTGGAGCAGGCGTCGATCGGGGACGACCTGTGCGACCTGCTGGTCCCGAAGGGGCACCGTTTCGCGGGGCGGGCGGCCGTGCGGCGGGCGGAGCTGGGCGGCGAGCGGTGGATCTGCCAGCCGCCCGGCCGGGTCTGCCACGACTGGCTGATGCGGACCCTGCGCGGCGCCGGGCACGAGCCGGACATCGTCCACCAGGCGGACGAGAACCCGACGCTCGTGGCGCTGGTGGCGGCCGGGCTGGGCATCGCCCTCATCCCCCGGCTGGGGCGCGGGCCGCTGCCGGACGGCGTGGTGGAGGTGGCGCTCGAACCGATGCCGGTACGGCGGCTGTACGCGCTGTGGCGCACGGGCGCGGCACGCCGCCCGGCGATCGCGGAAACGGTCCGCACCCTGCGCGCCCACTGGCCGGCCGCCTCGACCCACGCCGCCCCGGCGACGACAGGTGCCGACCGCTCCGACCGCTCCGGCCGTCCCGCCGCGCACCCGGCCTGACCCGCCGATCGCCGCCCGGCGACGGCGCCCGGCCGCACGCCGTCGCCGGGCGTCGCGACACCACGGCCGGGCCACTCGTGTGCGGTCCCTTGACTGGCAGAAACCTTCCGGATATTGCTGATTCCTTGGAAGTTTCCTTCACCAGCCCTCCGGAAGGAGCGCACGTGCACCACAGCAGCACGGCCGGCACGGGAAGCACCGCACAGCCCTCCAGACGCACCGTCCTCATCGCCACCGCCACCGCCACCGCGGTCGCCGGCACGGCCCTCGCGGCCGGGAGCGGCACCGCGTACGCCGACGCCCGCGGGCCCGGCGACGACAAGCTGCGTGCCCTGATCTCCCGCATGACGCTGGAGGAGAAGGTCGGGCAGCTCTTCGTCACCCGGGTCTACGGCCACTCCGCCACCGACCCCGACCAGGCCGACATCGACGCCAACCTGGAGGAGATCGGCGTCCGCACCGCGGCCGAGCTGATCGCCGAGTACCGGGTCGGCGGCGTCATCTACTTCGCCTGGGCGCACAACACCCGCGACCCGCACCAGATCGCCGACCTCTCCAACGGCATCCAGAAGGCGTCCCTGGAACAGCCGCGCGGCCTCCCCGTGCTGATCTCGACCGACCAGGAGCACGGCGCGGTGGCCCGCGTGGGCGAGCCCGCCACCCTCTTCCCGGGGGCGATGGCCGTCGGCGCCGGCGGCTCGCGCTCCGACGCCCGCACCCTCGGCCGGATCGCGGGCGCCGAGCTGCGCGCGATGGGCATCCGGCAGGACTACGCCCCCGACGCCGACGTGAACGTCAACCCGGCCAATCCGGTGATCGGCGTACGGTCCTTCGGCGCCGACCCCGATGCCGTGGCCGGGCTGGTGGCGGCCGAGGTGACGGGGTTCCAGCGGTCCGGGGTCGCCGCGTGCGCCAAGCACTTCCCCGGGCACGGCGACACCGCCACCGACAGCCACACCGGCTTCCCGGTGATCACGCACAGCCGCGAGCAGTGGGAGGAGCTGGACGCACCGCCCTTCCGCGCGGCGATCGAGGCCGGCATCGACGCGATCATGACCGCGCACCTGATGGTCCCCGCGCTCGACGACTCCGGCGACCCGGCCACCCTCTCCCGTCCCATCCTCACCGGCATCCTCCGCGAGGAGCTGGGCTACGACGGGGTCGTGGTCACCGACTCCCTCGGCATGGAGGGCGTACGGACCAAGTACGGCGACGAGCGCGTGCCCGTCCTGGCGCTGAAGGCGGGCGTCGACCAGCTGCTCAACCCGCCGGACCTGCCGCTCGCCTGGAACGCGGTCCTGACCGCCGTACGGGAGGGCGAACTCACCGAGGCGCGGCTCGATGAATCGATCCTGCGCGTGCTGCGGCTGAAGGCGAAGCTGGGTCTCTTCCAGGACGCGTACACCGGTCGCCGGGACGTCGAGCGGACCGTCGGCACCCGGGCCCACCGGGCCGCGGCCGACCGGATCGCCGAGCGGAGCACCACGCTGCTGGTCAACGAGGGTCGCCTGCTGCCGCTCTCGCGCCGGGCGCACCGCAGGCTGCTGGTGGTGGGCGCCGACCCGGCCTCGCCCTCGGGCACGACCGGGCCGCCCACCGGCGTCCTCGCGGACGCCCTGACGGAGCTGGGCTTCACGGCCACCGCCCTGTCCACCGGCACCGCGCCCTCCGCCGAGGTCGTCGACCGGGCCGTCGCGGCGGCCGGGGACGCCGACGCGGTGGTCGTCGCCACGTACAACGTCACCGCGGGCAGCAGTCAGCGCACCCTGGTCGCTCGGCTGCTGGAGACCGGGAAGCCCGTCGTCGCGGTCGCCGTCCGCAACCCGTACGACGTCGCCCAGCTCCCCGGTGTGCCCGCCTTCCTCGCCGCCTACTCCTGGACGGACGTCGAGGTGCGGGCGGCGGCCCGGGTGATCGCCGGACGGGTGCGGCCCCGCGGGAGGCTGCCGGTGCCGGTGGTCTCCGCGGACGACCCGGACACGGTGCTCTACCCGCTGGGACACGGCCTGGCCTACCGGTCGTAGCCGGCGCGGCGGGTACGCACAGCCGCCGCGGCCGGTACTCGTCGCGGTCGCGGCCGGTCCTCGCAGCCGTCGCGGCCGGTCGGAGCGCGGGCTGCGACGCGCGCCGGGGGGTACCCCGGCGCTCCTGCCCCAAGCATCCCGCGCGTCTGGCGTGCGCCCGCTCCGGCGGGCCACGCTGGACGGGGAATCCGGTGGGGGGCGCAATGCGTGAGCGAGGGGCCGCGGGAGTGCGGCGGGCACTGCCGGCGCTGGGGGCGCTGGGGGCGGTGCTGCTGACGGGCTGCCAGGGGGCGCCCGGCGAGGACGGCGGTGACGGGGAACGGCCGGTGTCGGCGGCGACGTCCGCCGGGGCGCGGCCGTCCGGGTACGGGGCGGTGTTCCTGGCGGTCGGCGAGTGCGCTTCGTCGGGGACGGTCGGCTTCACCGAGGTGCCGTGCGACAGCGAGCGGGCGGCGGCGCGGGTCGTCGCCCGGGAGGACGGCCGTGCGAGGGACGGGCCGCCGTGCCCCGCCACCACCGACTTCGTCCTGCACATCAGTGAGCGGCGCCCGTCCGCGGACGAGGACGGCGACGGGAACGTGCCCCGCGGATACGCCTGCATGCGCGGGCTCCGGCCGCCGCACCCCGGCGACCCGGGCGGCGGGGGCGGCCCGCGCACCGTCGTCGGCGACTGCGTGCGCGAGACCGGGGACGGCAAGGTGCGCGAGACCGCCTGCGACGCGGAAGGCGGGGAGGAGCCGCGGTACCAGGTCGTCCGGGCGGTCGCCGAGCGCGCCGACTGCCCGGCCGCCACCGTCCTGTACGTCCGCCTGGGCGGCGAGCTGCCGGTGGGCTGTGCCCGGCCGCTGTGAGCGGCGGCCGGGCACAGCCCACGGGTGTGACGCGGTGGCGGTGCTACGGGCGCAGCGCCGTCTCCCGCTCGACGTCCCTCTTGTCCAGCTTGGCGTCGAAGGCCGCCAGCGGCCTGGCCGCCGTCGGGTCGTCCTGGACCTCGGCGGGTGCGACGCCCGCCCAGTCGAGGATGCGGGCCGTGGCCTCGGCCTTCTGGTCGGCCACCAGACCGGCGACGTTGGCGCCGTGGTTCATGCCGGGCGCGGTGAACACGTAGGAGTCGCGCGCGCCGTGGCCGAGCCGGAACGGCTCGGCGCCCCACGGGTCGTTCTGGCCGTACACGAACAGCATCTGGTGGGCGTTGTGCCGCACCCACGTGTCGACGTCCCGCATCGCCGACGGCTCGAACTTCATCGGGATCGAGCGGGGCACGAAGTTGCGCGGCGGCTGGTAGCCGTAGCGGACGTACTTCTTCTCGATGTGCGGGAAGTGGATCGTCGGCGCGCCCAGCTGGGTGCCCGCCTGGTAGTAGTACGGCGTGTACGTCTCCAGGCCCTGGTCGGTGTAGGCGGAGAAGCCGGAGATCGTGTCGACGGAGTCCCAGATCGCCTCGTCGGTGGCGTTCTCGGCGTCGGCCGGGATGTCCGCGCAGTCGGCGAGGGTGCTGTACTGCCAGAAGCCCCACACGTAGTCGAGGACGACGGCCTCGTAGGCGCGGTCGAGGCTGCCGATGGTGTCGAAGGTGTAGCCGTTGTCGGCCGCGTACGCCGCGTACTTCTTCTCCAGCGGCGCCCGGCGCACCAGCGCCTCGCGCTGCACGCCGTTGAGCTTGTCGCGGCACTCCTCCGTACCGACGCGGGCGAAGAAGCGGTCGTAGGCCGAGTCCTCCTTGTTCACCACGTCGTTGGGGGCGACGTAGGCGACGACGCCGTCCATGTCACGCGGGTAGAAGCGCTCGTAGTAGGTGGCGGTCATGCCGCCCTTGGAGCCGCCGGTGGAGATCCAGTTCTCCGAGTAGACGGGCTTCAGCGCCTGGAAGATGCGGTGCTGGTCGCTGGCGGCCTGCCAGATGTCCAGCTTGGACCAGTCGGCCGGCGCGGGCCGCGACGGGGTGAAGTAGCGGTACTCCATGGAGATCTGGTTGCCGTCCACGATCTGCGTCGGCTCGCGCCGGCTGGGGGTCGTGGAGACGTTGTAGCCGCCGGTGTAGAAGACCGTCGGGCGGTCGGTGTCCTTGTGCAGCACGGTGATCCGCTGCTGGAACGTGCTCTTGGACGGGTGCCGGTGGTCGACCGGCTGGGTGTAGTTGAGGACGAAGAAGCGGTAGCCGGTGTACGGCTTCTCCTCGATCAGGCTCATGCCCGGTATGGACAGCAGCCGGTCCTTGATGTCGACGGCCTTCGGCTCGGCGGCTGTTGCCGCGCCCGCCGTGCTGACGGTGCCTATCAGCACCACGAGCGCCAGCAGCCATCTGAGCGCCTTGCGCATGCACCCTCCCTGTGAAACAGATGTCCGCCGGAAGCTATCGGAGCAAGTCGCGCGGACACCAGGGGTGACGGGAAGATACCGCCGGCCGTCGTGGGTCCGCGGCGGTGCAGGACTGACCAAGTCCCGTGCACCCGTGACACATTCCGGGGCCCGCGGTGCCCTTAGGGTCCACGGGCGGGACTCTCACTGACACGGGACCACGGACCTGAAGGATCACGTCGTGCGATCAGCGGACCACAGACACTCCGGCGCGGTCGCGGCAGCAGCCCGGCGGCGTCTCGACCGAGCCGGCTGAGCCGCGTCCGACGGCATGGGACGCACCCCGGACTCCGCCACGGCCGCCCCTCCCCTCCTGCCTCTCCCGCTCCTCCCGCCGTCAGGGGCGGCGGTGTCCGCCCAGGGGCCCGCCGTACGCAGCCTGGAGCGTCAGGCGCTGCTGGTCACCGTGGTCCTGCGGACGTCGAGTGCGGCGGTGGCCGCGGTGGTGGCGCTCCTGGGGCTGGGATCGGCGGCGAGTCCGTGGTGGGTGCTGTCGGGCGTCGCCGCGGTGCTGGTGTGGGCGGGCCTGTTCGGCGTCCGCACCCTGCGCGGGGGCCCGGCCGGCCGGTTCGGTGCCGGTGACGTCGTGGTCTGCGTCCTGCTCTGCCTGCTCCATTCCCGGCTGGTGCCTCCCTCGGTGCTGACGGCGTCGGCCGGCACCGGGTGGATCGACCTCGTGGCCAGCGTCACCGTGCTCAACGCGCAGTGCTTCCTGCGCCAGCCCCACGGACTGCTCGCGACCGTCGTGATCGCCTCGGCCTACACGGCCGGCGCCCCCGGAGTGCGGGAGGCGCCCGTCGTGCTGCTGCTCCAGGGCCTGCTGAGCGCCGGGATGTTCGTCCTGCTGCGCCGCGCCGCGCACTCGACGGACGCCGTACTGGTGGCCAGGGCGCAGGCGCGCGCGAACGAGGCGGCCGGGGCGGCGGCCCGGGCGGACGAGCGCGACCAGCAGCGGCGCCTGCACGACACGGTGCTCGCCACCCTCACCATGGTGAGCACCGGTGCGATCACCGAGTACTCCGACGTGCTGCGGGACCGTGCCGCGGCCGACCTCCGGGTCATCCGGGCGCTCGGTGCCGGTGCGGACGACGCGGCGGACTCCGGGCACTCGGCCGCGCCGCCGGCCCGGCTGGACGCGGCGCTGCGCACCGCGGTCTTCGCCGCGCGGCCCGGACTGCCCCCGCTGACCGTGGAGTTCAGGGCCGCGCCGGTGCTGCTGCCCGGTCCGGTCGCGACCGCGCTGGCGGACGCCGTCGCGGAGGCCCTGACGAACGTCGCCCGGCACGCCGGCACCACCACGGCCCGGGTGGGTGCGCGAGAGGTCGGGGCCGGTGCGGTCGTGGAGGTCCTGGACGGGGGAAGCGGCTTCGACCCCGCGACCGTGCCCGCGCACCGCAGGGGCCTGCGGGAGTCGGTCACCGGCCGGATGGCGGCCGTGGGCGGGAACGCGTCCGTGGAGTCCCGGCCGGGCGCCGGGACCCGCGTCACGCTGCGGTGGCCCGGGTGAACAGGGGTGCGGGCCCCTCCGCGGGCGAGTCGGTCGCGGTCCGGTACACGCGGGTGATCAGCGTCGTGGTCGTGCTCATCGTCGCCGTCTGGCACTTCGGCTACGACTCGCTGATCCTGGTGCGCGGCTGGTCGCGGTACGAGCCGGCCTGGGCGGCCCTGGCCTCCTGGCTGGTGCTCTCCGCCGTCCAGCTGGTCGGCTCCGTCCTCCTGCTGCGGGGCGCGTTGCGCGGCCCGCCGGCCCCGCTCCTGACGTGCGTCGCGCTGCTGGCCGGCGTCGTGGCCGTCGCGGCGTATCCGCGGGGCGGGGCGATCAGCGACCTCAGCTGGGCCGCGAACACGGTGGGCTGGTTCGGCGTACTGCTTCTGGCGCAGCGCCCGATGCGTGAGCTGGTCGCCCTGCTGGCCTGCACCGTCGCGCTGACGACCGTGGCGCTCGGGGCGCACGGCGAACTGGGCACCGGTGAGGCCTGGGCCCGCCTGATCGCCCAGTCCTACACCACGGCCGGTATCCAACTCGCCTTCGTCCTGCTCAGCCGGGAGTTGCACCACGCCGCCCGGCTCACCGCCGACGCGGCTCGGGCACAGGCCGACCGCATGGCGCGGCGGGCGGCCGGGGAGGCCCTGCACGCCGAGCGGCGGCGCCGGTACCGCTACCTGCGCGACCGGATCGCACCGCTGCTGCACGAGCTGGCCGAGGGCCGGGCGCACCCGGGGGACGAGGGCGTGCGGCGGGCGAGCGCGATCGAGGCGGCGCGGCTGCGCAGGCTGTTCGCCGAGACGGAGGACGCGGACCATCCGCTGCTGCACGAGCTGCGGGCCTGCGCCGACGTCGCCGAACGCCGCGACGTGGACGTCACGTTCGTCTGCTACGGGGAGCTGCCCGACCTCCCCGTGGCGGTGCGCCGGCGGCTGACGGACGGCCCGATCCTGGCCCTCGCGTCGGCGCGGAACACCGCCCGGGTCACGGTCGTCGTGACGGCCGGCGAGGTGACGGTGGGCGTGGTGGCCGACGCGTCGGCCGGCGCGGTGCCGCGTGCCGTCCGGTCCGCCGGCACATCGGTGCTGTTCGACGAGAAGGAGAACCTGTTGTGGCTGGAATCCCGATGGCGCCTACCGGTACCGCGCTCGACGTCGGCATCGTCGACGACCACCCGGTGGTGATCGACGGCGTCCGGGCCTGGCTGGCCGAGGAGCCGGGCATCCGTGTCGGACACACCGGCGAGACCACGGCGGACCTGCGCGCCGGCACCGTGGACGTGCTGATCGCGGACCTCAGCCTCGACGGCCGGCTGGTGCTGTCGGACATCGCCGAACTCGCCGCGGAGGGCCGGCGGCTGGTCGTCTTCTCCCAGTTCACCGACGAGTCGCTGGTGCTGGACGTACTGAACACGGGCGTCAACGGGTTCGTCACCAAGAACGAGGGCCAGGCCCATCTGCTGCACGCCGTACGGGCCGCCGCGGCGGACCGCCCCTACGTGCCGCCGACCACGGCGGGCGTTCTGGTCTCGGACCGCAGCCCGGTGGCGCCCCGGCTGTCCCAGCAGGAGCGGACGTCGCTGCTGTGGTGGTTCCAGTCCATGTCCAAGGCGTCGGTGGCCCGCCGCATGGGCGTGTCCGTGCACACCGTGGACATGTACATCAAGCGGGCCCGGGTCAAGTACGCCCAGGTCGGCAGGCCCGCACCGACGAAGTCCGACATGCTGGCCCGCGCGATCGAGGACGGCCTGGTCACCCCCGCCGAACTGGCGGGCTCCGCGCAGTGGAGACCGCCGGCGCCGTGACGCCCGCCCCTGTCCCTCCCCCTCCCCCTAACCGGCACGGGAGAAGCGGCGGGCCGCCAGCACCAGGGCGGCGACGCCCAGAGCGCACATCACCAGCAGCTCGACGGCCAGCGGCGGTGTCCAGCCGCCCCAGTCGGGCCCGGTCGGGAGCGCACCGCCCGGCACGGCCCCGGCCACGGTCTGCCGCAGCGCGTCCACGGCGTAGGTCAGCGGGTTGACGAGCGTCGTCGCGGCCAGCCACACCGGCAGGCCGTCCGTCGAGAACATGGCACCCGACAGGAAGAACAGCGGCAGCATGGTCACCCCGAGCGCCGACTGGAACGTCTCGATCCGGGTGATGCGGACGGCCGCCAGGGTCACGAGCGCGGTCAGGGTGAACGCCACCAGCGCCAGTTCGCCGAGCAGGGCGAGGAGCAGCAGCGGGTCGTAGGGCAGGCCGGCGAGGCCGGCGAACGCGAGCAGCAGGCCGCCCTGGGCGGTCGCCGTCACGGTGCTGCCGAGGCACTTGCCGACCAGGAAGGTGTCGCGCCGGACCGGTGCGACCAGCACGGCGCGCAGCAGCCCCGTCTCGCGGTCGCGGACGATGGACATCCCCGCGTTCAGCGCGGGCATCTGCACGGCCATCATCAGGATCCCCGGGTAGACGTAGGCCATGTAGTCCCCGCCGCCGGATTCGGAGCCGACCATGCCGCTCAGTCCGGTCCCGAGGACCACGAAGTAGAGCAGCGGGTTCAGCAGCGTCAGGCCCGCCTGGGCGGGGCTCGCGACCAACCGGACCGTCTCCCGCCGGATCAGTGCCCGCAGTGCGGCGAACTCTGCGGCGCGCCGGCCGGGCGACCGCGCCGCGAGCCGGCCGGGTCGCTCCGTGGTGGACTCCAGCACGTCGGTTCCTTCCCTCGTCCTCGTGTCCGGCCGCTACGGGTTGCGCAGGGAGCGGCCGGTGTGGTGCAGGAAAACGTCGTCCAGGCTGGGTCTCGTCACGGTCACCGACGTGACGCCCGTGGTCAGGTGGGCGCAGAGCCGCGGAACCCAGCCCGCCCCGTCCGCCGCGCCGACCCGCACGCCCTCCGGTGTCGCCTCGGCGTCCAGACCGAACCGCTCGCGGATCGACCGGGCGGTGCTGCGGTCGTCGTCCGTCCGCAGGTGCACGACGTCGGCGCCGATCGCCGACTTGAGTGCGTGGGGCGTCCCCTGCGCCACCAGGCGGCCGTGGTCCATCACCGCGATCCGGTCGCAGTTCTCGGCCTCCTCCAGGTAGTGCGTGGTCAGGAAGACGGTCACGCCGTCCCGCCGGCCCAGCTCGTGCAGTTTCTGCCAGACCTGGGACCGGCTCTGCGGGTCGAGTCCGGTCGTCGGCTCGTCGAGGAACAGCACCCGCGGCCGGTGCATCAGGGCGCGGGCCACCTCCAGCCGGCGCCGCATACCGCCGGAGTAGGAGCCGACGGGCGCGTCGCCCCGGTCGGCGAGGCCCACCAGGTCGAGCAGCGAACGGGCCCGGGCGCGCACCTCGCGCCGCGGCATGCCGTGCAGGCGCCCGTGGAAGTACAGGTTCTGCCACCCGGTCAGTTCACGGTCGGTGGAGGGGTCCTGGAAGACGACGCCGATCCTGCGCCTGACCTCGTCGGGGCGGTGCGCGACGTCCGCTCCCGCCACGACCGCCCGCCCGCCGCTGGGACGCAGGAGAGTGGAGAGCATGCCGATGGTGGTGGACTTGCCCGCGCCGTTGGGGCCGAGGAAGCCGAACTTCTCCCCCGCGGCCACCGTCAGGTCGAGTCCGTGCACGGCCACGGTGCCGCCGTAGACGCGCCGCAGGCCGCGGGTGCGGATCGCCGTGGAGCCGGGGGCGCTCACCGGCGGGGCGGTACGGACATGATGACGTGGAAGGCGCGCGCGTGTGCGTCGGCCTCGCCCACGGGCTCGCCGTCCACGGCCACCCAGGCGTGTGCCCCGAAGGGCTCCGTGACCACACCGGTGCACCACTGGGGCCAGGTGCCGCCCAGCCGGCACAGCAGCGCGGCGGCGACGGACCGTTGCAGACAGCGCGGACCGGCGCAGGCCAGGCTCACGTGCACCACGGCGTTGCGCGCCCGCAGCGCCTGCGCCGCGCTCGCGGGGCCCGCGCCCCGGCTCGCGAACGTCAGTACGCGGCGCAGCCGGGCCGGAGGCAGCCGGGTCAGCACGCGTGCCACCGCGGCGGCGAGTACGGCGGGCGGGCGCAGCGGCCAGGGCGGGGGGTCCGCGGACTCCAGGCGCAGGGTGGTTCCCCCGCTCACGGGACGATCACCTTGGCCGTGCGCAGGGCGTCGAGCAGGCTCTCCACGTGGCCGCCGGCCCCGTCGGCCGCGTCGGGGTAGCGCCGCAGCAGCGTCCGCGCCGCCTCCTGCGGCGACTCCCCGTCCAGCAGAGAGCGCAGGACGACGGCACCGGTGCGGTTCAGCATCCAGTAGCGCCCGCTGCGTTCGTCGAGCAGGACGGTGCCGTGCTCGGTGTCGGCGACGGACACCCCGGGCTTCAGGGCGAAGGACATCGGGCCTCCTTATGGCGTTCGGGACGAGGGGGCGGCGGTGGTCGCGCCCGCCGCGGGCAGGGCCCGCAGCCACAACTCGCAGGCGAGGGTCGGGTCGAAGGGCATCAGCGGCCGGGTGTCGGCGTGCGTGGCGAGCAGCAGCCGGCGCAGCTCCGCCGTGTCGATCAGACCCATGCGGGCCAGGCGCGTGTCCTCGGCGAGGTCGAGCAGTTCGCCGCGGCGCCGGCGCAGGCCCGCGTAGAGGGTGGGGCTGGCGTCGTCCTTGCCGGTGCGGTGCAGGATCCCGGCCGGTACGACGCCGTCCAGGGCCCGTGCGAGCACCGGCTTGAGCCGGTTCGTGGCGACCCGGTCGGCCAGCCGCACGGACAGGACCGCCTCCAGTACCCGGTCGTCGGTGTAGGGGGCGTGGAAGGTGACGCCCGCGTGGGCGCCGATGCTCGAATTGCGGCGCATCACCGTGCCGTTGACCCGGTTGATCCAGATCATCTCGTGCTGCACCGGCAGCGCGGCCAGCGGTTCGGGGTCCGCCGCGACCGCCTCGCGCATCAGGCGGCGTACGGTCGACGCGGCGTCCCGGGTGATCCAGGGCGGCAGCCTGGCCGGGATTTCCCAGGAGGCGCCCGAGCCCCAGGACCGGTCCGCGTCGAGCTGGTCCGCCTCGTCGGCCAGCCAGCGGCGGTAGGACGGCGAGGCCGCCATCGTGCGCGCCGTCGTGGCGAGCGACCAGCGGCGCTTGGCGCGCAGCGCGCGGATGTGCGGCAGCGCGGCCGCCGGGTCGCGGCGGAGCAGTCCGTGCAGGCACATCGCTCCCGGCAGGAACAGTTCGTCGCCGCCGACGCCCTGGAGGTGGCGGCGCGCGCCCAGGGAGGCGACGAGGCCGGCCTGGTGCTCGACGGTGGCCCTGGCCCGGACGAACATCAACGGGCCCTCCCGGTCGTGCGGGGTGTGCTCGAACGGCGCGTACCAGTCCGGCGTGTCCGTCGGCGGCACCACGAGGTGCCGGGCCTGCGGCAGCGCTTCCGCGGCCCGGCGGGCGTGGGCCAGGTCCTCGCCCCGGCCGCCGTGTCCCTCGTAGTGCAGGGTGGCCAGGTCCGTGCCGGGCGTGCGGGCGGCGACGAAGCAGAGGCTCGTCGAGTCCAGGCCGCCGGAGAGGTCGGCGCTCACCGTCGGCTGGCCCGCGGTCCGTGCCGCGACGGCGTCGAACAGTGCTTCGCGCACGAAGTCGCCGTCGCCGAGCCGGCGTTCGGGCTCGGGCGGGGTCCACCAGCGCCGGGTACGGGCGGTGCCGTCGCGGCGGATCTCCAGGCAGTGCCCGATGCGGGGGCTGCGCACGCCGCGCCACACCGACCCCTCGCTGAGCGGCGCGGGCGGGCCGAACGGGGACAGCAGTTCGAGGGCGACGCGTTCCTCGTCGATGCCCGCGCCGGCGCGGGCGGCGAGGCTCTCGGCCCGGGAGGCCGCCACCGTGACACCGGCGGCCCGGGTGTAGAAGACCTGGCACGCGGTGGACAGGGTGCCCTGGACCCGCACCTCGCCGTCGAGCGAGGCGACCAGGTGGAAGCTGCCGGCGGGCAGGCGGGCGAGGTCGTCCAGGTCCGCCGGGGACCGGGCCCGGTCCAGCCGGGCCGCCAGGGCCCCGGGGTCGACTCCCGCGCAACCGAGCAGCACCAGGCGGCGCGGACCAGTGCCGACGCACACGATCTCGTCGTCCGGCCAGTCGCCCACGAGCCAGGGGCGCCCGGAGTGGTGCTCCAGCACCTTGGGGCGCGGCAGCCCGGGAGACGGCACCGATGCGAGGACCTCGGCACCGGCCGGATGGTCGGGAAGTACCACGAACTCCATGCGTATCCTCCACCGGAGTGCCGAGGGGGGCGGCCCGGCCGGCGTGTGGAGTCGGCCGGACCTCTCCCCCGATGTGGAGTGACCGGGCAGCGGACGGCCGGTGCGTGGGACTGCTGCTCCGGCGCCGCTTCCCGCGTCACCCGGCCCCGTGGGGCCTACGGGTGGCTCAGAGCCACCAGGCGCCCCACGGGCTGTCGATCCAGTAGCCCTGGGACGTCAGCTGGGTGAGCTCGGCGAAGTCGCCGACCTCGATCAGGGCGGGAACCTCGTACACGTCTTCCTTGGCCATGAAAGCCACCTCCGTCTGTCGAGTGGCGCCGGTCGGTCCCGGACGCCGGGTGTCGGTCCGACGGGACGATCCGTTGCGCTCACTCGGCCCGTCCGCCTGGCACAACGCTATGGACCGGGCCACTCGGGCGCACGACACCTGTTCGAGTGACAAGCGCCTGTGCGAGGAGGTCTGCGCGAGGTGGTCTGTGTGCCCAACAGTCCGCCCACCACCGCGGACGGCGTCGTGGCGACCGTCCGCGCCTCCGGCGGGAGTACCGGGAGTACCGGGAGACGCGGTCGAGCGGCGCGGCGGCACCTGCGCACAGGTCGGTACAGCCCCCGCGCACAGGCGTACGGCGCGCCGTGGACGTCGCACGGCCGCCGGCGCGGCCGGGCGGGTCAGTGCGCCGCGCCGACCGGCTCCTCCGGTTCGGCCGCGCCGACGAAGGTCCGCCACAGCCGGGCGTACCGGCCGTCGAGCGCGAGGAGTTCGTCGTGCGTGCCGTCCTCGGCGACCCGTCCGTCGGCCATGACGACGACGCGGTCCGCGCGGGCGGCGGTGGTCAGCCGGTGGGCGACGACGAGCGTCGTACGGCGTCCCGCTATGCGGTCGGTGGCGTGGTTGACCTGCGCCTCGGTGGCCAGGTCCAGGGCGGCCGTGGCCTCGTCGAGGAGCAGTACGTCCGGGTCGACGAGTTCCGCGCGGGCCAGCGCGATGAGCTGGCGCTGGCCGGCGGAGAGGTTGCGGCCGCGTTCGGCGACCTCGTGGAGGTAGCCGCCGGTGAGGGTGGCGATCATCTCGTGGGCGCCCACCGCCCGTGCCGCCGCCTCCACCTGGGCGTCGGTGGCGTCGGGGCGGCCGTAGGCGATGGCGTCCCGGACGGTGCCGGGGAAGAGGTACGCCTCCTGCGGGACGACGCCCAGCCGGTGCCGGTAGGCGGTCAGGTCGAGGGCGCGCAGGTCCTGCCCGTCGGCGGTGACCCGGCCGCCGGTCGGGTCGTAGAACCGGGCCACCAGCTTGACCAGCGTCGACTTGCCCGCGCCGGTCTCGCCGACGAAGGCGACGGTCTGCCCGGCGGGGATGCGCAGGTCGATGCCGGTGAGGGCCTCCTCCTCGTCGCCGTACCGGAAGTGCACGTCCTCGAAGGCGATCTCGCCCCGCAGGGACGTCACCCCGCGGGGCCGGTCGGCGGTCCGGGTGGAGGCGGGCTCGCGCAGGAGTTCCTGGATGCGGCCGAGGGAGACGGACGCCTGCTGGTAGCCGTCGAAGACCTGGGAGAGCTGCTGGACCGGCGCGAAGAACAGGTCGATGTAGAGCAGGTACGCGACCAGCGCACCGGTCGTCAGGGTCGCGTTGTCGATCCGCGTGCCGCCGACGATCAGTACGGCCGCCGCGGCGGCCGACGACAGCAGCTGCACGAACGGGAAGTAGACCGAGATCAGCCACTGGCCGCGGATGCGGGCCTGCCGGTAGCCGTCGCTGCGCTCGGCGAACCGGCGCCCGCCGTCGTGCTCGCGCCGGAAGGCCTGCACGATCCGCAGCCCGGCCACCGACTCCTGGAGGTCGGCGTTGACCGTGGAGACCCGCTCGCGGGCCAGCTCGTACGCCTTCACGCTGGCCCGGCGGAAGAAGTACGTGGCGATGATCAGCGGCGGCAGCGTCGCGAAGACGACGAACGCCAGCTGCACGTCGATCACCAGCAGCGCGACGAGGATGCCGAAGAACGTGACGACCGAGACGAAGGCGGTGACCAGGCCGGTCTGCAGGAACGTGGACAGCGCGTCCACGTCCGTCGTCATCCGGGTCATGATCCGGCCGGTCAGCTCGCGCTCGTAGTAGTCGAGTCCGAGCCGCTGGAGCTGGGAGAAGATCTTCAGCCGGAGCGAGTACAGGATCCGTTCGCCCGTGCGGCCGGTCATCCGGATCTCGCCGGTCTGCGCCGTCCACTGGGCGAGCACGGCGAGCAGCCCGAGCAGCGAGGCAGCCCAGACCGCGCCGAGGGCGAGCTGTGTGACGCCCTCGTCGATGCCGTGCCGGATCAGTACGGGCAGCAGCAGGCCCGTGCCCGCGTCCACTGCGACGAGGGCGAGGCTGATCAGCAGGGGGGTGCGGAAGCCGGCCAGCAGGCGGCGCAGGCCGTAGGACTCCTCCGGCCGGACCGCCCTGGCCTCGTCGACGTCCGGAGTGCCGTCCGCCGGGGGCAGCGCGTCCACCCGGGCGAGGAGTTCCGGGGTGGCCGGGGTGCCCGCGAGGGCGGCGTCCTTCGGGGTCCGGTCGCCGGTCCACAGCCGGGGCGTGACCCCGCGCTCGGCGTCGAACTCGGCGTCCAGCTCGTCGCGTACGGAGGTGTCCTCCAGCTTTTCGGCGGGGCGGGTGTGCCCGGGCGAGACGCCGCCGAGTTCGTCGGGGTCGGTGAGCAGGCGCCGGTAGAGGGCGGAGCGTTCCTGCAGCTCCTCGTGGGTGCCGAGGTCGGCGAGGCGGCCGCGGTCGAGGACGGCGATGCGGTCGGCGAGGCCGAGGGTGGAGCGGCGGTGCGCGATGAGGAGCGTGGTGCGGTCCCGCATGACCTGCTTCAGCGCCTCGTGGATCTCGTGCTCGACGCGGGCGTCCACGGCGGAGGTGGCGTCGTCGAGGACCAGCAGGCGGGGGTCGGTGAGGATCGCCCGGGCGAGCGCGACGCGCTGGCGCTGGCCGCCGGAGAGGGTCAGTCCGTGTTCGCCGACGGTCGTGTCGTACCCGTCGGGCAGGTCGCCGATGAACCCGTGGGCCTGCGCCGCCCGTGCCGCGGCCTCGACCTCCTCGTCGGTGGCGTCGGGGCGGCCGTACGCGATGTTGGCGCGCACGGTGTCGGAGAAGAGGAAGGAGTCCTCGGGCACCAGCCCGACGGCGGCCCGCAGCGAGTCCAGGGTCAGCTCGCGCACGTCGTGCCCGCCGACGAGGACGGCGCCGCGCCGCACGTCGTAGAAGCGCGGCAGGAGCAGCGAGACCGTGGACTTGCCGGAACCGGAGGAGCCGACGACGGCGAGCGTCTCGCCGGCGCGGATCTCGAAGGAGAGCCCGTCGAGGACCGGGCGGCCGTCCTCGCCGTCCGTGTCGTAGCCGAAGGCGACGTCGTCGAACTCGACGGTCGCGGGGGCGTCGGCCGGCAGCACCTTCGTGCCGTCCTTGATCGCGGGCTCGGTGTCGATCAGCTCCAGGACCCGCTCGGTGCCGGCACGGGCCTGCTGGCCGACGGTGAGGACCATGGCGAGCATGCGGACCGGGCCGACGAGCTGGGCGAGGTAGGTGGAGAAGGCGACGAAGGTGCCGAGCGTGATGTGCCCGCGCACCGCCAGCCAGCCGCCGAGGGCCAGCATGGCGACCTGCCCGAGCGCGGGGACGGCCTGGAGGGCCGGGGTGTAGGTGGCGTTCAGCCTGATCGTCCGCAGCCGTCCGGCGAAGAGCCTGCGCCCGACCTCCCGCAGCTTCCCGGTCTCCTGCTCCTCCTGCCCGAAGCCCTTCACGACGCGTACGCCGCCGACCGAGCCGTCGACCACCCCGGCGACGGCCGCGGCCTGCGCCTGCGCGTACCAGGTGGCGGGGTGCAGGCGGGTCCGGCTGCGGCGGGCGATGAACCACAGCGCCGGGGCGACGGCCAGCGCGATCAGGGTGAGCGGCGGGGACAGCCAGGCCATGATGCCCAGGGAGATCAGGAAGAGCAGCACGTTCCCGATGGTCATCGGGAGCATGAAGAGCAGGCTCTGGATCAGCTGGAGGTCGCTGGTCGCCCGCCCGACGACCTGTCCCGTGGACAGCTCGTCCTGCCGTCGCCCGTCCAGCCGCATGATCGTCGCGTACATGTCGGTGCGCAGGTCGTGCTGGACGTCGAGGGCGAGGCGGCCGCCGTAGTAGCGGCGGATGTACGCCAGGACGTAGACGACGGCCGCGGCGCCGACGAGGAGCCCGGCCCAGACGGCCATGGACCGGGCCTTCGCACCGATCACGTCGTCGATGATCACCTTGGTGATCAGGGGGACGAGGGCCATGACCGCCATGCCGCCCAGCGAGGCGCCGAGAGCCAGTACGACGTCCTTGGGATGGCGCCGGGCGTAGGCCGCCAGTCGTCGTGCCCATCCCCGTTGCGCGTCCACGCGGTGCCCTCCGGTCGGTCGTCCTGCTCACCTGATCTACCGGAAGGCTCCAACACGGGCGAGGTGGGATTTCATCCCGCTGTAACAATTCGGGGCACCGCTCACGGGCGGCAGTCGCTCACGTGCGCACGCGGAGCCTGAGGAAGCGGGTCGTCTGTACGTCGTTCTGGTTGTCGTCGCTGACGATCAGGACGTCCGTACGGTCCCGGGAGCGGCCGGTGACGGCCATGCCCTCGAAGTTGTCGAGGAGCGGGTTGGGCTGGGGCTGCCCGGCGGTGGCGCCGAGCGAGGGGCAGTCGGCGAGGTCGGCGAGGAGCCGCTTGGGGAGCGGGGTGCCGCGCGGGGTGCCGCGGCCGGGGCGGTCGGCCAGGTGGAGGCGGATCGTGTTGCCGACGCCGGAGGTGAAGCCCCGCTCCAGGACGAGCAGGCGCCCGTCGGGCAGGGCGGTGACCTCGGAGACGCCGAGCCCGGCGTCCGTCCGGTACGTGTACCGGTCCCCGAGCCGGAAGCCGCCGTCCCGCGTCCGCTGCCAGGTCTGGAGGCGGACCAGGTCGGCGGGGTCGCCGTCGAGCGGGTACTCCATCGAGGCGAGCAGCGTGCGACCGCCGGGGAGGAGGGTCAGCCCCTCGAAGCTCCCGTTCTCCTGCGCGCGTCCCTCGGGAGCGGTGCGGAGGTCGTCCGGCACGGGGAGGCGGCCGAGGATCTCGCCGGTGCGGGAGTAGCGGCGGACGGACGGCTCGGTCTCGGAGGAGACGAGGTAGGTGCCGTCCCGGTCGACGACCAGCCCCTCGGAGTCGAGCGCGGCGCCCTCCTCGTCGGCGAGCGGGACCACGCCCCACGGCTGCAGGGTCCGCGCGTCCAGCCGGAAGAGGGACGAGCGGTCGGCGAGCGCGGCCACGGTGCCGCGCCGGTCGGGGGCGAGGGCGGAGAGGTTGCCGACGTAGGTGCCGTCGTACGTCGTCTTGTCGAGGACGTCGGAGAAGCCGGCGAGGGAGACGGAGCGCGAGCAGGCGTTCCGCTGGGAGTTCCCCGGAGAGCTTCCCTGGGCGGCGGCAGGTCCGGCGGCGGTGAGGCAGCCGGCCGCGGCGAGGCCTGCGGTGAGGGCTGCGAGGGCGGTACGGAGGATTCTCGGGCGCATGGCCGTCACCCTAGGGCGCGGGGGTGGCCGGGAGTTGGCCGCTTCTCGAAGGACGGGGTTCCGCGCGCCCGGGCGTTTCCGGCGCCCCGGAGTCTCCGGCACCCCTGGGATTTCCGGCACCCCGCGAGTCCGCGCCCCGGGCCCGGCCGGCCGCCGGACGGGCCGCCCGGGAGTTGGGGCTTGCCGCCGGACGGCGCCTCAGCCCTCCACGATCGCCTGGAGAGCGGGGCCGTAGTAGCGGACCACGGTGTCGGTGTCGGCAGCGGCCAGGGGTTCGAGGACCGCGATGTACCGCATCATCGCGAGTCCGATGAGCTGGGTGGCGATCAGGTTCGACCGCAGGACCGCGTCCTCGCCCGTGACCACGTTGCCGAGCGCGTCCGCCAGGATCGTGGTCGCGGTCTCGCGCAGCCGGGCGGCGGCCACGCGGTGCACGGACGCCGAACGCACCATGGTCATGAGCGCGGGCCGCGTCGAGAGGTCGTCCCACAGCGCGAGGTGCGCGCGCACCATGCGCTCCCCGACCCCCTCGCGTCCGCCTTCCGCGGCGGCGGCGAGGGCCTGCGGCATCTTCAGCGGCACCTCCAGCGCCTGCAGGAAGAGGTTCTCCTTCGTGCCGTAGAAGTGGTGGACCAGCGACTGGTCCACCTCCGCGGCCTCCGCGATGCGGCGCATGCTCGTCGCGTCGAACCCGCGCTCGGCGAAACACGCCCGGGCCGCGTCCAGGATCGCCTCCCGGGTGCGGGTCTCCCCGGGCCGCCGGCCACCGGCGTGCTTGCCCGCCGGAACCGCCCCGGCCACCGCCCCGGCCCGCTCGCGGTCGGCACCGCCCGCCTCACGCACATCGTCGACGCTCTTCATGCCCCCATGATGCCCGCCGCCCGTCGGTCCGCATTAAGTCATCACATGATGAACTCAGCGCATGATGAGTTTATAGTGAGACAGATCCTCCCCGCCTCCTTCTCCCTCTCTCCCTCTCTCCCTCTCTCCCGGGACGGTTGCCATGTCCACGAACCTCACCACCTCCGCCGCATCGGAGCCGGACGGCGGCGCCTCCTCCGCCGCCCCGCCGCCGGGCGGCCGGAAGCCCGTCATACGGCTCGCCGCCATCGTGGTCGGCCTGACCGCGGCGATCACCGTGATGCTGTGCGCCTTCGCCCTGCCGTCCGTCAACGGCGGCCCCCACCACGCCCCGCTGGGCGTCACCGGCCCCGCCGCGCAGAGCGTGCAGGCGAAGCTGGACGGCGACGCGTGGGACGTCACGGTGTACGACGATGCCGAGGCCCTCACCGACGCCATCGAGGACCGTGACGCCGTGGGCGGCATCGTCCTGGGCTCCGACGGCGTCACCGTCCTCACCGCGACCGCGGGCGGTCAGCTGATCTCCACCGCGATCGGCGGGCTCGGCGAGACGCTCGCCGAGCAGCAGCACGTCTCCGCCACCGTTGAGGACCTCGTGCCGTTCCCGGAGGACGACCCGCGGGGCACCGGACTGACCGGCGCCGCGCTCCCGATGGTCTTCGGCGGCATGCTCCCCGCGATCGTCCTGCTCCAGGTCTTCCCCGGCCACGCCAGGCTGCGGACCCGGCTCGCCGGAGTGGTGGCCTTCGCGCTCGCGGCGGGAGCCGCCGTCAGCGCCGTTCTCACGTACGGGACCGGCACGCTCGACGGCAACTTCTGGATCACCTCGCTCGGGCTCGCCCTGGGCATGGCCGCACTCGCCGTTCCCTTCCTGGGGCTCGAGTCTCTGTTCGGCTTCGCCGGATTCGGCGCCGGGGCCGCGGTAACGATGTTCCTCGGCAACCCGCTCTCCGGCCTCCCCACCGGCCCGTACTGGCTGCCCGACGGCTGGTCCGGCTTCGGGCAGCTCCTGCCGCCCGGCGCCTCGGGCAGCCTGCTGCGCGCCAACGCCTACTTCGACGGCACCGGCGCGGGAGGCCCGGCGCTCGTCCTGACCGCCTGGGCCGCCGTCGGCCTGGTCCTCATGCTCGCCGCCGACCGCCGCAACCGCAGGAAGGGCGCTGCCCGGCCGACGGTGTGACCGCACGGCCCGACCTGACGCGGGGCGGGCGCTCCCGCCCGGAGATTCACAGCCTGTCCCCAGGCGGACCACAGCCCGCGCCCAACGGCCGTGGAGACGGTGGCCCGGTGACATCTTCTGCCACCGCTTCACCGCACGCGGCCACCGAGCCGCCCGCCCCCTCCCCCGCCGACGCCCCGCCCCGGTGGTCGCGGCCCGCGCTGCTCGCGATCCTCGCGCTGGCGGCCGGGCTGTACGCCTGGAACCTCTCCGGGTCCGGACTGAACAGCTTCTACAGTGCCGCCGTGCTCAGCGGCACCGAGAGCTGGAAGGCGTGGTTCTTCGGCTCGTTGGACGCGGGGAACTTCCTCACCGTCGACAAGCCGCCCCTCGCCCTGATGGTCATGGGCCTGTCCTGCCGCCTCTTCGGCTACGGAACCTGGCAGATGATGCTGCCGCTGATCGGGGCCGCGCTGGCGACGATCTGGATCCTGCACGCGTCCGTGCGGCGGGTGTGGGGCCACGGCGCGGCGGCGGTCGCCGCGCTGGCGCTGGCGCTGACCCCGATCACGGTCGCCATCAACCGGGACAACAACCCGGACACCCTCCTGGTGTTCCTGATGGTGGCCGGGGCGGCGCTCGGCCTGCGGGCGACCCGCGACGGGCGGCTGCTGCCGCTGCTGGGCTCGGCGGTCTGCTTCGGGCTGGCCTTCAACACGAAGATGCTCCAGGGCTGGATCGCGCTGCCGGCGGTCTTCCTCGTGTACGTGTACGCGAGCGACCTCGGCTGGGCGAAGCGCGTCCGGAACCTGGCGCTCGCCGCGGTCGCCCTGGCCGTCGCCAGCTTCTGGTGGGCGGCTGCCGTGTCCCTGGTACCGGCCTCCGAGCGGCCGTACATCGGCGGTTCGACGGACGGCACGGCGTGGGACCTGATCCTGGGCTACAACGGGCTCGGCCGGATCCTCGGCGGCGACGGCAACATGGGCGGAGGCGGCGGAGCAGGTGGCGGCGGCGGTGGCTTCTCGGGCACCGCGGGCATCGGGCGGATGTTCAACGACGTCCTCGGCGGCCAGATCTCCTGGCTGCTCCCCTTCGCGGGCATCGCGCTCGCCGGCGGCCTGGTGCTGTGCGGCCGGGCGCCCCGTACCGACCTCACCCGGGCCGCGCTCGTGCTGTGGGGCGGCTGGACGGTCCTGCACTACCTGACGTTCAGCATGGCCGAGGGCACCATGCACCCGTACTACACGACCGCGCTCGCACCGGGCATCGCCGCGCTCTGCGGGGGCGGCGGCGTGATGCTGCTGCGCGCCTTCCGGGCCGACCGGCGCTGGGTGTGGGTCCTGCCGCTCGCCCTCGGGGTCACCGGCCTCTGGGCGGTCGTGCTGCTGCGCCGCGCCTCCGGCTGGAACACCTGGCTGTGGCCGTCGGTCGCGGTGGTCATGGCGCTGGCGGTCGCCGGACTGCTGGTCTTCCGCTCGGGGCGCCGGGTGCGGCTGCTGGCGGTGTCCGTGGCGGCGGCCGTCGTCGCGGGCATCGCGGGTCCGGCGGCGTACGCCTGGTCGGTGCCGTCCGGTTCCGGGGGCGGCATGGGCGGGACCAACCCGACCGCGGGGCCTTCGACGGGCGGCGGCATGGGCGGTCCGGGCGGCGGAGGCGGCGGCCGGGGCGGGGCCCCGGGCGGCGGCGAGGGCGCGCCCGGCGGCGGGGGCCCGGGCGGACAGCCGCAGGGCGGCGGCCGGGGCGGTCCGGGAGGAGGGAGCTTCCCCGGCGGTGGATCGGCCCCGGACGGCGGGTCCACCCCGGGCGGCGGCGACGGCCGGGCCTCCGAGGGTGCGAGCGACTCGACCGGCACGGCCCCGGAGGGCAGCGGCGCGGGCACGGACGGGCAGCAGGGCGACACCGGAGGCTCCGGCGGAAACGGCGGCGGCGGGGGCATGGGCGGTCCGGGCGGCGGAGGCGGCGGCATGGGCGGTGCGAGCACCGAACTGGTCGCCTACCTGAAGAAGCACCAGGACGGTGCCAAGTGGCTGCTCGCCGTGTCGAGTTCGCAGAGCGCCGCGCAGCTCATCCTCAGCAGCGGCGAACCGGTCATCTCCATGTGGGGCTGGTCCGGCAGTGACAACGCGATGACCCTCGCCAGGCTCAAGGAGCTGGTGCAGAAGGGCGAGTTGCACTACGTCCAGGTCGGCGGGGGCATGGGCGGCGGCCCCGGCGGCGGCGACGGACTCAGCTCCCAGGTGACCGAGTGGATCCAGGAGCACGGCACGGCCGTGGACGAGAGCGAGTACGGCGGCACCTCCACCGACGCGTCCGACTCCGAGTCGCAGTCCGATTCGCAGTCCGGCTCACAGGGCTCGCAGTCGGACAGCGCGTCCGGCCTCTACCGGCTGGACCCCGCGGACGTGGACTGACCACCGCACCACCCACCGGAAGGATCATCAGACTAACCACTCCCCACGGCGATCACCCGCCCCAACCGCCACGGCGGCCCCCCGCCTTTTCCGGCCGGGGGCCGCCGTCACGTAATCAACACGCTCTGTACACCCCACCTCCCACATGCACATGTCACGCTCGTTCCACCGTTCAATCCACACGCGTAGATCGGACACCCCACATGCTCGCGATACGCACCCGGCGCCGTAAGGCGGCGGCGCTCGCCGCGGCCGCGGTCCTCGCCGGACTCGCCGCCCCCTCACTGACGGCGAGCCCGGCGACGGCGGCCACGGCACCGGTCACGGCGCCGTCCGGCCCCTCGACGACGGCGAACTCGGACTACGACGACACGTACTACAAGGACGCGGTCGGCAAGACGGGCGACAGCCTCAAGTCCTCGCTCCACACGATCATCAGCGACCAGACCAAGCTGTCGTACTCGGCGGTCTGGGACGCGCTGAAGGTCACCGACGAGGACCCCGACAACAGCAGCAACGTGATCCTGCTCTACTCGGGCGACTCCCGGAGCAAGTCGCTCAACGGCGGCGACAACGGCGACTGGAACCGCGAGCACACGTGGGCCAAGTCCCACGGCGACTTCGGCACCGCCACCGGCCCCGGCACCGACATCCACCACCTGCGTCCCTCGGACGTCCAGGTCAACAGCGCCCGCGGCAACAAGGACTTCGACAACGGCGGCAGCGAGGTCGCCAACGGCGGCGGCAGCCTCACCGACTCGGACTCCTTCGAACCACGCGACGCCGTCAAGGGCGACGTGGCCCGCATGATCTTCTACATGGCGGTCCGCTACGAGGGCGACGACGGCTTCGCCGACCTGGAGGTCAACGGGAACGTCGACAACGGCAGCGCCCCGTACATGGGCAAGCTCGACGTGCTGAAGCAGTGGAGCGACGAGGACCCGCCGGACGCCTTCGAGGAGAACCGCAACCAGGTCATCTACGACGACTTCCAGCACAACCGCAACCCGTTCGTCGACCACCCGGAGTGGGTCGGCTCGATCTGGTAGCCGTTCCGGCAGCGGTTCTCAGCCCGGGTAGGGGGCGGCCGCGCGAGCCTTGCGCAGCGCCGCCGCCCACCAGGCCAACTGGTCCAGCAGGGTCTTGGCGTACCCGGGCGCGTCGGCGTCGAGCGAGCGGCCGTCCTGCCAGGCGGTGTAGTACTTCGGGAAGGCGAGGCCGTCGCGGACGGTCACGGCGTGGAGTTCGGTCAGGACGTTCTCCAGGTGCAGCACCGCGTGCCGGCCGCCCGCCGCGCCGCCGTAGCTGACGAAGCCGACCGGCTTGGCGGTCCACTGGGTGAAGTGCCAGTCGATGGCGGCCTTCAGGGACGCCGGATAGCTGTGGTTGTACTCGGGCGTGACCACGACGAACGCGTCAGCGCCGTCCAGTGCGGCGGTGAGCGGGGCCATGGTGTCGGGGCGCGGGTAGGCGTCGCCCGCGTACTTGGGCGAGGCGGCGGGCAGGGCGAGCGGGACGTCGTGGTCGGCGAGGTCGACGACCTCCACGTCGAACCCCCCGTGGAGGCGGGCCCGTTCAGCCACCCAGGAGGCCACCACGGGCCCGAACCGCCCCTCACGGACGCTGCCGACGAGGATCACGAGCTTGTGCGTGTCGTTGGTCATGCACCTCACGGTCGCGGGCCACCGGGCGGCGGGCCAGGCCGTGTTCGGGCTGGCCCCGGCAGGGCCAGGCTGAGCCCTGCCCGGGCCGGCGGGAGGCGTCCTATGCTCGGGCGGCATGGGGACACCTCTGGGGGACTTCATCCGGGCCAGGCGGGACACCACCCAGCCGGAGTCACTGGGGCTGCCGGACCACGGCAGGCGCCGGTCGCCGGGACTGCGGCGCTCGGACGTCGCGGCGCGGGCCGGGATCAGCGTCGAGTACCTGACCCGCATCGAACAGGGCCGGGACCGCCGCCCCTCCCCCGCCGTACTGCGGGCAATCGGCGACGCGTTGAGCCTCGCCCCCTCGGAGCGCGACCACCTGCGCTACCTCGCGAAGATCACGGGTGGAGAGTGCACCCACCACGCCGGGACCGCACCGCCCGGCCGCGAGGTGCGCCCGTCCGTCCTGGAGACCCTGCGGCTGCTGGAACCGGGCATCGCACTGGTCACCAACCGACTGGGGGACGTCCTCGCCCGCACCCGCGCCTACGAGGCGGTGACGAGGGGGACGGGACTGCTCGACGGCGACGCCCCGAACCTCACGCGGTACGTCTTCACCGACCCCCGGGCCCGGGAGTTCTTCGCCGACTGGGACGACGTCGCGGACGAGCAGGCCTTCGACCTGTGGCTCGGGCCCGCAGTGGAGAACGCCGAGCGGTTCACGGCGGGCCTCGCGCCGCTCGCTGGACCGGAGTTCACCCGGCGGCTGAACCGGCACGTCGTCCCGGCGCGGGGAGTGCTGCGGCTGCGGCATCCCTCCGGGCCGGAGCTACGGCTGCGGCGCGAGACCCTCGACATCGCCCCGGACGCCCAGCATCTGCTGGTGATGCTGCCCGCCGACGAGGAGACGGCGCGGGCCGTCGAGCGCCTCGGGCGCGGGGGACACGGCGGTCTGCGGGCCATCTCCTGAACCGCGGGCCCGCGCCCGTTCACCGACAGACGGCAGCCGTCGGCCGACAGACAGCACGTGGGTCACTTCGAACGGTCCTCGGCGATCCGGCGGGACATGAGCGTGGTCAGTTCGTACGCGGTGTGGGAGGCGGCGACCGAGGTGATCTCGGCATGGTCGTACGCGGGGGCGACCTCGACGACGTCGGCGGAGACCAGGTCGCAGGAGGCCAGGCCGCGCAGGATCTCCAGGAGTTCGCGGGAGGTCATGCCGCCGGCCTCGGGTGTGCCGGTGCCCGGGGCGTGGGCGGGGTCGAGGCAGTCGATGTCGATGGAGATGTACAGCGGGCGGTCGCCGATGCGCTGGCGGAGCTGGTCGGCGACCTCGTCGGCGCCGCGCCGGTAGACGTCCGCGGACGTGACGATGCCGAAGCCCATCTTCTCGTCGTCGGTGAGGTCCTTCTTGCCGTACAGCGGGCCCCGGGTGCCGACGTGGGAGAGGGCGGAGGTGTCGAGGACGCCTTCCTCGACCGCGCGGCGGAAGGGGGTGCCGTGGGTGTACTCGGCGCCGAAGTAGGTGTCCCAGGTGTCCAGGTGGGCGTCGAAGTGGAGCAGGGCGACCGGGCCGTGCTTCTTCGCCACCGAGCGCAGCAGCGGCAGGGCGATGGTGTGGTCGCCGCCCAGGGTCATCAGGCGGGCGCCGGTGCCGAGCAGCTCGTCGGCGGCGGCCTCGACCGTCTCGACGGCCTCGTGGATGTTGAAGGGGTTGACGGCGATGTCGCCGCCGTCGGCGACCTGGGCGAGGGCGAAGGGCGAGGCGTCCTGGGCCGGGTTGTACGGGCGCAGCAGGCGGGAGGCCTCGCGGATGGCGTTGCCGCCGAAGCGGGCGCCGGGGCGGTAGGAGACGCCCGAGTCGAACGGGACGCCCACGACGGCGACGTCGGCGCTGCCGACCTCGTCCAGGCGGGGCAGCCGGGCGAAGGTGGCGGGTCCGGCGTAGCGCGGGATCCTGGAGGAGTCGACGGGACCGCGGGGCGGCTCGTTGCTGCTCATGCACTGCCTTCCTTCTTACGCTTCGTCGCGTATGTGCTGCTGCTGTCCGACTGTACTGGTGGGGTCGGACAGCCGGTCGGGGCCGGCGGCCGGGACCGGTGGGCCGGTGGGCCGGGTCCGGCCGTCGGCCTGCTCGAAGACTAGGAGCCCGGAACGCGGCCGTGAAATGTACATCCGGTCCAGATCCGTCTCCGGGACTGGAGGAAACGGCGTGGGGCGCGCCGAAGACGCCCACAGGCGGCTGCCTCACAATGGAGGCATGCCGATACCCGGGACACCCAGCCGCGCCGAACTCGCCGAGCACCTCGTCCGTACCCGTATCGCGGGCGACGTCGCCACTCCCCGCGAGAACAACCTCTCCCACTACCGGAAGCTGGCGAACGGCGACCGCCACTACTGGCTCGGTCTGGAGCTGGGCGACCGCTGGGGCGACGAGCAGGACGTGCTCGCGGTGATGGCGGAGCGGGTCGGCGTCATCGACGACCCCGAGCACCGGTACGGCCAGGACACCATCGACCCGGAGCTGACGGTCTCCGCGCTGGAGCGGATGGCGGGGCGGCTGCGCAAGGCGGCCGACGGCGGGCAGCGGGTGCTGTTCGCGACCGGTCACCCCGGCGGGCTGCTGGACGTGCACCGCGCGACGGCCGCCGCGCTGCGGGCCGCGGGCTGCGAGATCGTCGTGATCCCGGAGGGCCTGACGACGGAGGAGGGGTACGTGCAGCAGTTCGCGGACGTCTCGGTCCTGGAGCACGGGGCCTCGCTGTGGCACACCCATTCGGGCGAGCCGATGAAGGCGATCCTGACCGGTCTGGAGCGCGAGGGCCGCCCGCTGCCCGACCTGGTGGTCGCCGACCACGGCTGGGCGGGGTACGCGGCGCAGCACGGCGTCGACTCCGTGGGCTACGCGGACTGCAACGACCCGGCCCTCTTCCTCGCCGAGTCCGAGGGCACGCTGCAGGTCGCGGTGCCGCTGGACGACCACGTGGTCAGCCCGCGCCACTACGACCCGATGACGGCGTACCTGCTGACGGAGGCCGGGCTGAAGTAACCCGGCCGGCCCCCGGCACCCCGGTCCGGCCCGCCCTCAGCGCTCCCGTGGGACGCGGACCACGCCCTCCTGGACCACCGAGACGGCGAGGCGGCCGTCCCGGGTGTGGATGCGGGCCTGGCCGAGGCCCCGGCCGCCGGACGCGGACGGCGACTGCTGGTCGTACAGCAGCCACTCGTCGGCGCGGAAGGGCCGGTGGAACCACATGGCGTGGTCCAGCGAGGCCCCGACGACGTCGCCGACGGCCCAGCCGCCGCGGCCGTGCGCGAGCAGCACCGAGTCGAGCAGGGTCATGTCGGAGACGTAGGTGGCGAGGACGACGTGCAGCAGCGGGTCGTCCGCGAGCTTGCCGTTGGTGCGGAACCACACCTGGGAGTGCGGGTCGCGCGGGGTGCCGAAGTCGCCGAAGGGCGGGTCGTCGACGTAGCGCAGGTCGACCGCCGCCCGCGCCTCCAGGAACCGCTCCACCGTCCCGGCGGGCAGGTGCGGGTAGCTCCGCAGGCGGTCCTCGCCGGTGGGGAGGGTCGCCGGGTCCGGTGCGGGCGGCATCGGGGCCTGGTGGTCGAGCCCCTCCTCGTACGTCTGGAAGGACGCCGACAGGGTGAAGATCGGCTTGCCGTGCTGGACGGCGACGACGCGGCGGGTGGTGAAGGAGCGGCCGTCGCGCAGGCGGTCGACGCTGTAGACGATGGGCGCGCCGGGGTCGCCGGGCCGCAGGAAGTACGCGTGCAGGGAGTGCGCGTGCCGGTCCTCGGGGACCGTGCGCCCGGCGGCGACCATGGCCTGGGCCGCGACCTGGCCGCCGAAGACGCGGGGGACGACGGCGGACCGGGAGTGGCCGCGGTAGATGTCCTCCTCGATCCGCTCGAGGTCGAGCAGGTCGAGGAGGGACTGGAGTGCTTCGCTCATGGCTGGTGGGTCTTCGCCTGTGAGTCTTCTGAGTCTTCTGGGTCTTCGCCCGTGATGTTCCGTCCGTGGTGCTCGGTCTACAGGCCCATGTTCTTGGCGATGATCATCTTCATGACCTCGCTGGTGCCGCCGTAGATGCGGTTGACGCGATTGTCCGCGTACAGGCGGGCGATCGGGTACTCGTTCATGTAGCCGTAGCCGCCGTGCAGCTGGAGGCAGCGGTCGATGACGCGGTGGGCGACCTCGGTGCAGAACAGCTTGGCGCTGGCGGCCTCGGCGGGCGTCAGCTCACCGGCGTCCAGGGCCTCGGTGGCGCGGTCGGCGACGGCCTCGGCGGCGTCGACCTCGGCCTGGCAGGCGGCCAGCTCGAACTTGGTGTTCTGGAAGTGGGCGACCGGCTTGCCGAAGACGGTGCGCTCGCGCACGTACTGCGTGGCGAAGGCGACGGCGGCCTTGGCCTGGGCGTAGGCGCCGTAGGCGATGCCCCAGCGCTCGGAGGCGAGGTTGTGGCCGAGGTAGGAGAAGCCCTTGTTCTCCTCGCCGAGCAGGTCCTCGACGGGGACCTTGACGTCGACGAAGGCCAGCTCGGCGGTGTCGGAGGTGCGCAGGCCCAGCTTGTCGAGCTTGCGGCCGACGGAGTAGCCCTCGGACTTCGTGTCCACCGCGAACAGGGAGATGCCGTGGCGGCGGTCCTCGGCGGTGGGCGCGTCGGTGCGGGCGCAGACGATGACGCGGTCGGCGTGCACGCCGCCGGTGATGAAGGTCTTGGCGCCGTTGAGGACGTAGTGGGTGCCGTCCTCGGAGAGCTTGGCGGTGGACTTCATGCCGGCGAGGTCGGAGCCGGTGCCGGGCTCCGTCATCGCGATGGCCCACATCTCGTCGCCGGTGACGAACTTCGGCAGGTAGCGCTTCTTCTGCTCGTCGGTGGCCAGCATGTTGATGTAGGGCAGGGCGAGCAGCACGTGCACGCCGGAACCGCCGAACTGGACGCCGGCGCGGGCGGTCTCCTCGTAGAGGACGGCCTCGAACTTGTGGCTGTCCATGCCGGCGCCGCCGAACTCCTCGGGCACGTTGATGCCGAAGATGCCCAGCTCGCCGAGCTTGTAGTAGAAGTCGCGCGGCGCCTGGCCCGCGGCGAACCACTCGTCGTAGACGGGGACGACCTCGGCCTCGATGAAGGCGCGCAGGGTCTCCCGGAACGCCTCGTGGTCCTCGTTGAACACCGTACGGCGCACCGCGCCACCTCCAGGGTACGAATATCTAAGCGCTTGCTCAGATACCACGGTACCGGCGGGTAGCCAGGGGCGTCCAGAGCGGGCGGCGGGTAACGCGCGTCACTCCGCGGCAGCGGGCGGGGGCGCTCGGCCCACCCGGCCGGAGACCGGAGAGGGGGATACCGCCCTACCGCCCCTGCCCCTCCTCCCCCACCGCCGCGAACGCCCCCCGCGCCATCCGGTGCAGCAGCGACGCCGTCACCGCGCGGCCCGGCAGGGAACCGGCGCGGCCCAGGTGCGGGGTGGAGTTCAGGAGGCCGAAGACCGAGTGGACCGCGGAGCGGGCGGCGGGCTCGGCGAGCGCCGGGTAGACCTCGCGCAGCACCCCGACCCACAGCTCCACGTACTGCCGCTGCAACTGGCGCACCATCTTGCGGTCGGCGTCCCGGAGGCGGTCCAGCTCGCGGTCGTGCAGGGTGATGAGCGGGCGGTCGTCGAGCGCGAAGTCGATGTGCCCCTCGATGAACGAGTCGAGGACCGCTTCGGGACCCGCCGCCCCCGCCCGGTCGGAGCCGGCCTCCGCCAGCCGCCGCTTCGCCCCGGTCAGCAGCGAGTCGCTGATCCCGACGAGCAGCTCGGCGAGCATCGCGTCCTTGCCGGCGAAGTGCCGGTACAGGCCGGGCCCGCTGATGCCGACCGCGGCGCCTATCTCGTCGACGCCCACCCCGTGGAAACCGCGCTCGGCGAAGAGCCGGGCGGCCTCCTTGAGGATCTGCTCGCGGCGGGTGGGGGCGTCGGTTCTGGTGGCCATGGAGTCGATTCTAGACAGGGAGGTTAGCGCTCGTTAACCTGAAGGGAGCGCGTTAACGCTCATTAACTGGTCGATCACTGGGTGAGGGGACCGCACGATGCAGGAGGCACCGGAGCTGACGACGGCGGCAGACCCCGCCTCGCAGGCCTTTCGGGCCAACGAGGAGGCGCACGGCGTCCTCGTTCGGGAGCTGCGGGCCAAGCTCGCGGCGGCCCGGCTCGGCGGCGGCGAGCGGGCGCGGGCCCGGCACACCGCGCGCGGCAAGCTGCTGCCGCGCGACCGCGTGGACACGCTGCTCGACCCGGGCTCGCCGTTCCTGGAGCTGGCGCCGCTCGCGGCCGACGGGCTCTACGACGGGGCGGCCCCGGCGGCCGGCGTGATCGCCGGGATCGGGCGGGTCGGCGGCCGGGAGTGCGTGGTCGTCGCCAACGACGCCACCGTCAAGGGCGGCACGTACTACCCGATGACCGTGAAGAAGCACCTGCGCGCCCAGGAGGTGGCGCTGGAGAACCGGCTGCCGTGCCTGTACCTGGTCGACTCGGGGGGCGCCTTCCTGCCGATGCAGGACGAGGTCTTCCCGGACCGCGAGCACTTCGGGCGGATCTTCTACAACCAGGCCCGGATGTCCGCCGCCGGCATCCCGCAGATCGCCGCCGTCCTCGGCTCCTGCACGGCGGGCGGGGCGTACGTCCCGGCGATGAGCGACGAGGCGGTCATCGTCCGCGGCCAGGGCACGATCTTCCTGGGCGGCCCGCCGCTGGTGAAGGCGGCCACCGGTGAGGTGGTCACCGCGGAGGAGCTGGGCGGCGGCGAGGTCCACTCGCGCGTGTCCGGGGTGACCGACCACCTGGCCGAGGACGACCCGCACGCCCTGCGCATCGTGCGGCAGATCGTCTCCACCCTGCCGGAGCGCGGCCCGCTCCCCTGGGGCGTGCGGGCGGCCGTCGAGCCGAAGGCCGACCCGCAGGGCCTGTACGGCGCGGTCCCCGTGGACTCCCGCACGCCCTACGACGTGCGCGAGGTGATCGCCCGCGTGGTGGACGGCTCCCGCTTCGCCGAGTTCAAGTCGGAGTACGGCCAGACCCTGGTCACCGGCTTCGCCCGGATCCACGGCCACCCCGTCGGCATCGTCGCCAACAACGGCATCCTGTTCTCCGAGTCGGCCCAGAAGGGCGCCCACTTCATCGAGCTGTGCGACCAGCGCGGCATCCCGCTGGTCTTCCTGCAGAACATCTCCGGCTTCATGGTGGGCCGGGACTACGAGGCCGGCGGCATCGCCAAGCACGGCGCCAAGATGGTCACGGCGGTGGCGTGCACGCGGGTGCCGAAGCTGACGGTCGTCGTCGGCGGGTCGTACGGCGCAGGGAACTACTCGATGTGCGGGCGGGCGTATTCGCCGCGCTTCCTGTGGATGTGGCCCAACGCCAAGATCTCCGTGATGGGCGGCGAGCAGGCCGCGTCCGTGCTGGCCACGGTCAAGCGGGACCAGCTGGAGGCCCGGGGCGAGCAGTGGGCGGCCGAGGAGGAGGAGTCCTTCAAGGCGCCGGTCCGCGCCCAGTACGAGCACCAGGGCAACGCCTACTACGCGACCGCCCGCCTGTGGGACGACGGGGTCATCGAGCCCGCCGACACCCGGCAGGTGCTGGGCCTGGCGCTGACCGCGTGTGCCAACGCGCCGCTGGGCGAGCCCCGGTTCGGCGTCTTCCGGATGTGAGGAGGGGACCCATGGACAACACGAACGGCACACCACGCATGTTCGACACCGTGCTCGTCGCCAACCGCGGCGAGATCGCCGTCCGCGTCGTGCGGACACTGCGCGCGATGGGCGTGCGCTCGGTGGCGGTCTTCTCCGACGCCGACGCCGACGCGCGGCACGTGCGGGAGGCCGACGAGGCGGTGCGGATCGGCCCGGCACCGGCGGCGGAGAGCTACCTCAGCGCCGAGCGGCTCCTTGAGGCGGCGGCGCGGACGGGCGCGCAGGCCGTGCACCCGGGGTACGGCTTCCTCGCCGAGAACGCCGGGTTCGCGCGGGCCTGCGAGGAGGCGGGGCTGGTCTTCATCGGGCCGGGCGCCGACGCGATCGCGCTGATGGGCGACAAGATCCGGGCCAAGGAGGCGGTGCGGGCGGCCGGGGTGCCGGTCGTCCCCGGCTCCAGCGGCAGCGGCCTCACGGACGGGCAGCTCGCCGACGCCGCCCGCGAGATCGGCACACCGGTGCTGCTGAAGCCGTCGGCGGGCGGCGGCGGCAAGGGCATGCGGCTGGTGCGGGACGAGGCCGCGCTGGCCGACGAGATCGCCGCGGCGCGGCGCGAGGCCCGCGCCTCCTTCGGCGACGACACGCTGCTGGTGGAGCGCTGGATCGACCGGCCCCGGCACATCGAGATCCAGGTCCTGGCCGACGGCCACGGCAATGTGGTGCACCTCGGCGAGCGCGAGTGCTCGCTCCAGCGCCGGCACCAGAAGGTGATCGAGGAGGCGCCCAGCGTGCTCCTGGACGAGGCGACCCGCGCGGCGATGGGCGAGGCGGCCGTGCAGGCGGCCCGCTCGTGCGGGTACCGGGGCGCGGGCACGGTCGAGTTCATCGTGCCGGGCGGCGATCCCTCCCGGTACTACTTCATGGAGATGAACACCCGCCTCCAGGTGGAGCACCCGGTGACCGAGCTGGTGACCGGCCTGGACCTGGTGGAGTGGCAGCTGCGGGTGGCGGCCGGGGAGCGGCTCGGGTTCGCGCAGGAGGACGTACGGCTGACCGGGCACGCGATCGAGGCCCGCATCTGCGCCGAGACCGTGTCCGTGACAGAGGGCGCGCGGAGCTTCCTGCCCTCCGGCGGCACGGTGCTGCGGCTGCACGAGCCCGAGGGCGACGGCGTGCGCACCGACTCGGGGCTCGGCGAGGGCACCGAGGTCGGCAGCCTGTACGACCCGATGCTGTCCAAGGTGATCGCGTACGGCCCCGACCGGGCCACCGCCCTGCGCAGGCTGCGCGCGGCCCTCGCCGGGACGGTGACGCTCGGCGTGCAGACCAACGCCGGGTTCCTGCGCCGGCTGCTCGCCCATCCGGCGGTGGTCGCGGGCGACCTGGACACCGGGCTGGTGGAGCGCGAGGTGGACGGGCTCGTACCGGACGGCGTACCGGCGGAGACGTACGCGGCGGCCGCGCTGCTGCGGCAGGCCGCCCTCGCCCCCGTCGGCGGCACTGGCCGGGCCGGCCCGTTCGACGCGGCGGACGGCTGGCGCATGGGCGGCGAGCGGGCATGGACGGTGCACCACCTGCGGGTGGGGGGCCACGACCCGGTGACCGTGCGCGTGCGCAGCGCACCGGGCGGAGGGACCGAACTGCTGCTGCCCGGATCCGGCACCCCGGTCCGGGGACCCGGGGGCGGACTCCCGCGGCCGGGCGACGACCACCGGTTCACGTTCCTGCTGGACGGCACCGCGCACACCTTCGCCACCGTGCCGGACGGCACCTGGCTGGGCCGCGACGGCGACGCCTGGCACGTGCGCGACCACGACCCGGTCGCCGCCTCCCTCAGCCGGGCGGCGCACGCGGGCGCCGACTCGCTGACCGCGCCGATGCCGGGCACGGTGACGGTGGTGAAGGTCGCCGTCGGCGACGAGGTGGCCGCCGGGCAGAGCCTGCTGGTGGTGGAGGCGATGAAGATGGAGCACGTCGTCTCCGCCCCGCACGCCGGCACCGTCGCCGAGCTGGACGTGGCGCCCGGCACCACCGTCGCCATGGACCAGGTGCTCGCGGTCGTCACGCCCGCCGACGAGGAGGAGACGGCATGAACGCCATGGAAGTGGGCCTGCCGGCGACCGTGCCGGCCGAGGGCCTGCCCGCCCGCGTCCGCGTCCACGAGGTCGGCGCCCGCGATGGCCTGCAGAACGAGAAGGCCGTCGTACCGGCGCAGGTGAAGGCCGAGTTCATCCGCCGCCTGGCCGGCACCGGCCTGACCACGATCGAGGCGACGAGCTTCGTGCACCCCAAGTGGGTGCCCCAGCTCGCGGACGCGGAGGAGCTGTTCCCGGCGGTCGCGGACCTGCCGGTCGATCTGCCCGTCCTGGTGCCGAACGAGCGCGGACTGGAGCGCGCGCTGGCGCTCGGCGCACGCCGCGTCGCGGTCTTCGCCAGCGCCACGGAGTCGTTCGCCAAGGCCAACCTCAACCGCACGGTGGACGAGTCGCTGGCCATGTTCGAGCCGGTGGTGGCGCGGGCGAAGGACGCGGGCGGCCTGCACGTGCGGGGCTATCTGTCGATGTGCTTCGGCGACCCCTGGGAGGGCGACGTGCCCGTCGGGCAGGTGGTGCGGGTCTGCCGGGCCCTGCTCGACATGGGCTGCGACGAGCTGAGCCTCGGCGACACCATCGGCGTCGCGACCCCGGGGCACGTGAGCGCGCTGCTCACCGCGCTGGACGGGGCCGGTGTCCCGGTGGAGCGGCTCGGCGTCCACTTCCACGACACCTACGGCCAGGCCCTGTCCAACACCCTCACCGCCCTGCGGCACGGCGTGCGCACCGTCGACGCCTCCGCGGGCGGCCTCGGCGGCTGCCCGTTCGCGAAGTCCGCCACCGGCAACCTCGCCACCGAAGACCTCGTGTGGATGCTGCGCGGCCTCGGCATCGACACCGGGATCGACCTCGGCCGTCTCGTCGCCACCAGCGTCTGGATGGCCGCCCACCTGGGCCGACCCAGCCCCTCCCGCACCGTACGAGCCCTCTCCCACCAGGAGTCGTGACCACGATGGACCACAAGCTCTCCCCCGAACTGGAAGAACTCCGCCGCACGGTGGAGGAGTTCGCGCACGACGTGGTGGCACCCAAGATCGGCGACTTCTACGAGCGGCACGAGTTCCCCTACGAGATCGTCCGCGAGATGGGCCGGATGGGGCTGTTCGGGCTGCCGTTCCCGGAGGAGTACGGCGGCATGGGCGGCGACTACTTCGCGCTGGGGATCGCCCTGGAGGAGCTGGCCCGGGTCGACTCGTCGGTGGCGATCACGCTGGAGGCGGGCGTCTCCCTGGGCGCGATGCCGGTGCACCTGTTCGGCACCGAGGAGCAGAAGCGCACGTGGCTGCCCCGGCTCTGCTCGGGCGAGATCCTCGGCGCCTTCGGCCTGACCGAGCCGGACGGCGGCTCGGACGCGGGCGCGACCCGGACGACGGCCCGGCTGGACGAGGCCACCGGCGAATGGGTGATCAACGGCACCAAGTGCTTCATCACCAACTCCGGCACCGACATCACGGGCCTGGTGACGGTCACCGCGGTCACGGGGCGCAAGCCGGACGGCCGGCCGCTGATCTCCGCGATCATCGTGCCGTCGGGCACCCCGGGCTTCACGGTGGCCGCCCCGTACTCGAAGGTCGGCTGGAACGCGTCGGACACCCGTGAGCTGGCCTTCTCCGACGTGCGGGTCCCGGCGGCCAACCTGCTGGGCGAACAGGGCCGGGGCTACGCCCAGTTCCTGCGCATCCTCGACGAGGGCCGGATCGCGATCGCCGCGCTCGGCACGGGGCTCGCGCAGGGCTGTGTGGACGAGTCGGTCTCCTACGCGAAGGAACGTCACGCCTTCGGCCGGCCCATCGGGGCCAACCAGGCCATCCAGTTCAAGATCGCCGACATGGAGATGAAGGCCCACACGGCCCGCCTCGCCTGGCGCGACGCGGCCTCCCGGCTGGTGGCGGGCGAGCCGTTCAAGAAGGAGGCGGCGCTGGCGAAGCTGTACTCGTCGACGGTCGCCGTGGACAACGCCCGGGACGCCACCCAGGTGCACGGCGGCTACGGCTTCATGAACGAGTACCCGGTGGCCAGGATGTGGCGGGACGCGAAGATCCTGGAGATCGGCGAGGGCACCAGCGAGGTCCAGCGGATGCTGATCGCGCGGGAGCTGGGGCTGGTGAGCTGACCCGGCTCGTGCGAGGGGGGTGGTCCGCTCCGGGCCACCCCTGGACATAACGTGAGGTTAGGCTAACCTACCCTCGAATTGTCCCGTGGGCGCCCCGCACACCGGAACCGCCGCACCCGTCCGAAAGCAGCCACCACCATGTCCCACACCAGTGTCACCCGCCCCACCCGCCGCGGCATACTCGCCGCCGGCGGCGCCCTCGGCCTCGGTGCCGTGCTCGCGGCCTGCGGGGACGACGACGGCGGAAGCGGCGGCTCGGGCGGCGGCACCGGTGCCGCCAAGTCCGGCCCCTGGTCCTTCAAGGACGACCGCGGCACGAACGTGAAGCTCGACCGGGTACCGACGGGCATCGTCGCCTTCACCGGCGTCGCCGCCGCCCTCTTCGACTACGGCGTCCAGGTCGAGGGCGTCTTCGGCCCGACCACGACGAAGGACGGCAAGCCCGACGTCCAGGCCGGCGACCTCGACGTCGACAAGGTCACCGTCCTGGGCAACGAGTGGGGCAAGCTCAACGTCGAGAAGTACGCGAGCCTCTCCCCCGAGCTGCTGGTCACCACGACGTTCGACGACGCGGGCACCCTGTGGTCCGTACCGGAGGAGTCGAAGGACAAGGTCGCCAAGCTCGCGCCCAGCGTGGCCGTCTCGGTCTTCGACCGCCAGCTCACTCAGCCGCTGCAGCGCATGTGGGAGCTGGCCGAGTCGCTGGGCGCCGACATGAAGGCCAAGAAGGTCACCGACGCCAAGGCCGCCTTCGACAAGGCCGCCGCCCGGCTGCGTGCCGCCGCCAAGGCCCGTCCCGAGATCCGGGTGCTGGCCGGCTCCGCGAGCGCCGACCTGTTCTACGTCTCCGGCACCAACCTCTCCGTGGACCTGGAGTACTTCAAGGCCCTCGGCGTGAACTTCGTCGAGCCCTCCGAGGACGCCAAGAAGGCGACCGGCGGCTGGTTCGAGAACCTGAGCTGGGAGAACGTCGACAAGTACCCGGCCGACGTCATCATCATGGACGACCGCGCCTCGACCATCCAGCCCGCGGACATCACCGAGGGCACCTGGAAGAAGCTGCCCGCGGTCAAGGCCGGGCAGGTCATCGCCCGCTCCCCCGAGCCGATCCTGTCCTACGACAAGTGCACGCCGCTGCTCGACAACCTGGCCGAGGCGATCGAGAACGCCAAGAAGGTCGGCTGACCCGCCTGGAGGTACCGCACGCCGGGGACGTCGCGGCGGGGGCGAGCGCGGCGTCGGCCGGCGCCGCGCCACCTTCGCCGGCCACCGGCGCCAGGGCCTGACGGAGGAACAACTCCGCGGGCAGGGCCGGGCGAACCGCCCCGCCGCTCACCGTCCGTAGCGCACGAGTGGGGCCTGAGTGACAACAGTCACGCACAGGCATGCGCGTGAGTGGGAGTAGTTAGGTTAGGCTCCCCTAAGTTGAAGCGAGGGTTCCGCCCTCCCCCGCCCCTCTCGGACCGTCCCCACCGGAGGCCCCCCCACATGCGCTCGCACCTGCTCAACGACGCCACCGCGGAGCAGTACCGCCGCTCCGTGACCGAAGGAGTCGAGCGGGTGGCCGCCAGAATCGGCACCACCGACCGCCCGTTCACCGGTGTCACGGTCGACGCCCTCTCGCCCCGGGTCGACGGGATCGACCTCGACCGGCCGCTGCACGACACCGCCGCGGTCCTCGACGAGCTGGACGACGTCTACCTCCGCGACGCCGTCTACTTCCACCACCCCCGCTACCTCGCCCACCTCAACTGCCCGGTCGTCATACCGGCGCTGCTCGGCGAGGCGGTGCTCTCCGCCGTCAACTCCTCACTGGACACCTGGGACCAGTCGGCCGGCGGCACGCTCATCGAGCGGAAACTGATCGACTGGACCACCGCCCGCATCGGCCTCGGCCCGGCGGCCGACGGGGTGTTCACCTCCGGCGGCACCCAGTCCAACCTCCAGGCGCTGCTCCTCGCCCGCGAGGAGGCGAAGGCCGAGCGCCTCGCCGACCTGCGGATCCTCACCTCCGAGGTGAGCCACTTCAGCGTGCAGAAGTCGGCGAAGCTGCTCGGCCTCGGGCCCGACGCCGTCGTACCGGTCCCGGTCGACCACGACAAGCGCCTGCAGACCGTCGCCCTCGCCCGGGAACTGGAGCGCTGCGCGCGCGACGGCCTGGTCCCCATGGCCGTCGTCGCTACCGCCGGCACCACCGACTTCGGCTCCATCGACCCGCTGCCCGAGATAGCGGGGCTCTGCGAGCAGTACGGCGTGTGGCTGCACGTCGACGCGGCCTACGGCTGCGGCCTGCTCGCCTCCCTGAAGTACCGGCACCGCATCGACGGCATCGAGCGGGCCGACTCGGTCACCGTGGACTATCACAAGTCCTTCTTCCAGCCGGTGAGTTCGTCCGCCGTGCTGGTCCGCGACGCCGCCACGCTGCGCCACGCCACCTACCACGCGGAGTACCTCAACCCGCGCCGCATGGTGCAGGAACGTATCCCCAACCAGGTGGACAAGTCGCTCCAGACGACCCGCCGCTTCGACGCGCTCAAGCTGTGGATGACGCTGCGGACGATGGGCGCCGACGGCGTCGGACAGCTCTTCGACGAGGTCTGCGACCTGGCCGCCGAGGGCTGGAAGCTGCTCGCCGCCGACCCCCGCTTCGACGTCGTGGTCGAGCCGTCGCTCTCCACCCTGGTCTTCCGCTTCATCCCGGCGGCCGTCACCGCCCCCGCCGAGATCGACCGCGTCAACCTCTACGCCCGCAAGGCCCTGTTCGCCTCCGGCGACGCCGTCGTCGCGGGCACCAAGGTCGCCGGGCGCCACTACCTGAAGTTCACCCTGCTCAACCCCGGGACGACCCCGGCCGACATCGCCGCCGTCCTCGACCTGATCGCCGGCCACGCCGAGCAGTACCTGGGAGACTCCCTTGACCGCGCTTCCTGAAGCCTCCGCCGAAGCCTCCGCGCCGTACGATTTCGTCGGCATCGGCCTCGGCCCCTTCAATCTCGGCCTCGCCTGCCTCACCGAGCCGATCGACGGGCTGAACGGCGTCTTCCTGGAATCCAAGCCGGACTTCGAGTGGCACACCGGCATGTTCCTGGAGGGCGCCCACCTCCAGACCCCGTTCCTGTCGGACCTGGTCACGCTCGCCGACCCGACCTCCCCGTACTCCTTCCTCAACTACCTGAAGGAGCAGGGCAGGCTCTACTCGTTCTACATCCGGGAGAACTTCTACCCCCTGCGCGTCGAGTACGACGCCTACTGCCGCTGGGCCGCGCACCGGCTGAGCAGCGTCCGTTTCTCCACCACAGTCACCGAGGTGACGTACGACGAGGGCGAGGAGCTGTACGCCGTCGCGACCACGTCCGGCGACACCTACCGCGCCCGCCGCCTCGTCCTCGGCACCGGCACCCCGCCGCACCTGCCCGGCGCCTGCCGGGGACTGGCCGGCGACTTCGTCCACAACTCCCGCTACGTGCAGCACCGGGCGGAGCTGGTGCGGAAGAAGTCGATCACGCTGGTCGGCAGCGGCCAGTCCGCCGCCGAGATCTACCAGGACCTGCTGAGCGAGATCGACGTCCACGGGTACCGGCTCAACTGGGTCACCCGCTCCCCGCGCTTCTTCCCGCTCGAATACACCAAGCTGACGCTGGAGATGACCTCCCCGGAGTACGTGGACTACTACCACGCGCTCCCGGAGGAGACCCGCTACCGCCTCGCGGCCGAGCAGAAGAACCTGTACAAGGGCATCGACGGCGACCTGATCGACGACATCTTCGACCTGCTCTACCGGAAGAGACTCGGCGGTCCGGTCCCCACCCGTCTGCTCACCAACTCGGCGCTGACCGGCGCCCGGTACGAGGACGGCACCTACACGCTCGGCTTCCGCCAGGAGGAGCAGGGCGAGGACTTCGAGATCGAGACCGAGGGCCTCGTCCTCGCCACCGGCTACCGGTACACCGAGCCGGAGTTCCTCAAGCCCGTCCGGGACCGGCTGCGCTACGACTCCCGGGGCAACTTCGACATCGGCCGCAACTACGCCGTCGACGTCACCGGGGCCGGCGTCTTCCTGCAGAACGCCGGGGTCCACGCGCACAGCGTCACCAGCCCCGACCTGGGTATGGGCGCCTACCGCAACAGCTGCATCGTCCGGGAGCTGCTCGGCCGCGAGTACTACCCGGTCGAGCAGACCATCGCGTTCCAGGAGTTCGCCGCATGAGGCCCCGTACCGGCACCGCCCCGGCGGTCGGCGCACTGACGCTGCGCCCCGTCGACCCGCTGACCGACGCCGGGCTGCTGCACGGCTGGCTCACCCACCCGAAGTCCGCGTTCTGGCTGATGCAGGACGCCGGACTGGTGGACGTCGAGCGGGCGTTCATGGAACTGGCCGCCGACGAGCACCAGCAGGCCCACCTCGGCCTGCACGACGGTGTCCCGGCCTTCCTCGTGGAACGCTACGACCCCGCCCACCGCGAGCTGGTCGGGCTGTACGAGCCGGAGCCGGGCGACGTCGGCATGCACTTCCTGGTCGCCCCGACCGACCGGCCCGTGCACGGCTTCACCCGCGCCGTGATCACCACCGTCATGACCGACCTCTTCGCCGACCCCGCCACCCGGCGGGTCGTCGTCGAACCGGACGTCGCCAACACCGCCGTCCACGCCCTGAACGCAACCGTCGGATTCGTGCCCGAGCGCGAGATCCAGAAGCCGGAGAAGAAGGCGTTGCTGAGCTTCTGCACCCGCGAGCAGTTCGAGAGGGCGGTGTCCGCATGACCCTCGCCGACGCCGTCGCCCACCTGACCCCCGAGCACTGGGAGGAGGCCGGCCGCCTCCTGATCCGCAAGGCGCTGGCCGAGTTCGCGCACGAACGCCTGCTGACCCCCGAGCCCGAAGGCGCGCAGGGATACGCGGTCCGCAGCGACGACGGCGGGACCACGTACCGCTTCACCGCCACCGTCCGCGCCCTGGACCACTGGCAGGTGGACGCCGCCTCGATCACCCGCCACCGCGACGGCGGCGAACTCCCGCTCTCGGCACTGGACTTCTTCATCGAGTTGCAGCAGACCCTGGGCCTGAGCGACGAGGTCCTCCCCGTGTACCTGGAGGAGATCTCCTCCACCCTCTCCAGCACCTGCTACAAGCTGGCCAAGCCGCCGGTCACCTCCGCCGAGCTGGCCCGCGGCGGCGACTTCCAGGCCGTCGAGACCGGCATGACGGAGGGCCACCCCTGCTTCGTCGCCAACAACGGGCGGCTCGGCTTCGGCGTCCACGAGTACCTGTCGTACGCGCCCGAGACCGCGAGCCCGGTCCGCCTGGTGTGGCTGGCCGCGCACCGCTCGCGGGCGGCGTTCACGGCGGGCGTGGGCATCGAGTACGAGTCCTTCGTCAGGGACGAGCTGGGTGCCGCGACCGTCGACCGCTTCCACGGCGTCCTGCGCGACCGCGGCCTGGACCCGGCCGACTACCTCCTCATCCCGGTCCACCCCTGGCAGTGGTGGAACAAGCTCACCGTCACCTTCGCCGCCGAGGTCGCCCGCGGACACCTGGTCTGCCTGGGCGAGGGCGACGACGAGTACGTGGCCCAGCAGTCCATCCGCACCTTCTTCAACGCCTCGCACCCGGAGAAGCACTACGTGAAGACGGCCCTGTCCGTCCTCAACATGGGCTTCATGCGCGGTCTGTCGGCGGCGTACATGGAGGCGACCCCGGCCATCAACGACTGGCTCGCCCGGCTCATCGGGAACGACCCGGTGCTGAAGGCGACGGGCCTGTCGATCATCCGGGAGCGGGCGGCCGTCGGCTACCGGCACCTGGAGTACGAGCGGGCGACCGACCGCTACTCGCCGTACCGCAAGATGCTGGCGGCACTGTGGCGGGAGAGCCCGGTCCCGTCCCTCGGGGAGGGCGAGACCCTGGCCACCATGGCCTCCCTCGTCCACGTCGACCACGAGGGCGCCTCCTTCGCGGGCGCGCTGATCGAGCGGTCCGGGCTCGCGCCCGCCCAGTGGCTGCGGCACTACCTGCGGGCCTACTACGTCCCGCTGCTGCACAGCTTCTACGCCTACGACCTGGTCTACATGCCGCACGGCGAGAACGTGATCCTGGTCCTGGAGGACGGGGTGGTGCGGCGCGCGGTCTACAAGGACATCGCCGAGGAGATCGCGGTGCTGGACCCGGACGCGGTGCTGCCGCCGGAGGTCTCCCGCATCGCGGTGGACGTGCCGGACGACAAGAAGCTCCTGTCGGTGTTCACGGACGTCTTCGACTGCTTCTTCCGCTTCCTCGCCTCGAACCTCGCCGACGAGGGGATCATCGAGGAGGACGCCTTCTGGCGGACGGTCGCCGAGGTCACCCGCGAGTACCAGGAGTCGGTGCCGGAACTGGCCGACAAGTTCGCCCGGTACGACATGTTCGCGCCGGAGTTCGCCCTGTCCTGCCTCAACCGGCTGCAACTGCGCGACAACCACCAGATGGTGGACCTCGCCGACCCCTCCGGCGCCCTCCAGCTGGCCGGCACCCTGAAGAACCCCCTCGCGGGCCACCGCCGTCCGCGGGAGCGGTGAAACAATCGCCGCATGGCGGAAATCATCCAGAAGGACGGAACGTGGGTCTTCGACGGCGACGCCCTGCGGTTGACACCGGGGCGGGACAAGAACGTCAGTCTGCTCCGCAAGGAGCTGGGTGAACTGCTCGTGCCGCTCGCGGCGCTGGCGGGCATATCGTTCGAGCAGGGGAAGAAGTCGGGGCGGCTCAGGCTGCGGCTGCGGGACGGCTCGGATCCGCTGCTGCACGCGACGGGCGGCCGGCTGGCCGAGCCGCACGATCCCTACCAGCTCCTCGTGGAGTCCGACCGGTACGGCGTCGCGGAGTACTTCGTGGACGAGGTGCGCAACGCGCTGCTGCTCGACCAGGTCCCGTCCGACCCGGTCGACGCCTATCTGCTGCCCGGCCCCGCCGTGCCGCTGTCGGTGTCGGCCGGGGACGGCGTCGCGAGCTTCGACGGCGAGCGGGTGCGCCTGGAGTGGAAGTGGCAGGCGGAGGACTCCAAGTCGGCCGCCGGACCGCGCACCCTTCCCCTCGGTGACATCGTCGGGGTGGAGTGGCAGCCGACGGTCGGGCTGGAGAACGGGCACCTGCGTTTCACCGTGCGGGCGGCGCCGAGCAAGGTGCCGCCGAAGTACGACCCGAACGCCGTGGAGCTGTGGGGGTTCAAGAAGGACCCGCTGATGGCCCTGGTGGCCGCGGCCGTGCAGGCCCGGCTCCCCCACCCGTCCGCACCGGTCGCCGTGGAGGAGGAGGCGGCTCCCGCCGGGGACGCGCCCGCACCGGCGCCGGTCGCCGAGGACGACCACGACGCGCTGCTGCGCCGACTGCGGGAGCTGGGCGAGCTGCACCGCTCCGGGGTGCTGACCGACGAGGAGTTCACCCTGGCCAAGCAGGCGGTCCTGAAGCGGATGTAGGCGCGGCGACACACAGATGGAGCCACTCCTGCCCGATATCGGGCAGAAATCTTGCACAAGTATGCCCCTTGCCCCAGGATCTACCGGGTGCACGACGAACTCGTTGACCATCTGACGCGGTCCACCCCCCTGAGCCGGGGCGAGGCGCTGCGCGTGGTCCAGGACGTGCTCGCCTACTTCGACGAGACGACCGAGGAGTACGTCCGTCGCCGCCACCGCGAGCTCCAGGCCCAGGGCCTGGTGAACGCGACGATCTTCGAGCGGATCGAGGCGGAACTGAAATACCGGGCGGTCGCGCCGCCGGAGCTGTCGCTCCGCCAGCTGCGCCGCGTCGTCTACGGCTGACCGGGCCGAGAAGGACACGAGGTTTACAGATACATGTGCGGAATCGTCGGATACGTCGGCAAGCGTGACGTCGCGCCCCTGCTGCTCGAAGGTCTCCAGCGGCTGGAGTACCGCGGCTACGACTCGGCGGGCGTCGTCGTCACCTCCCCGAAGGCGGCCGGGCTGAAGATGGTCAAGGCCAAGGGCCGGGTGCGTGACCTGGAGGCGAAGGTCCCCGCGCGCTTCAAGGGCACCACCGGCATCGCCCACACGCGGTGGGCCACGCACGGCGCCCCCTCCGACGTGAACGCCCACCCGCACATGTCGGCCGACAACAAGGTCGCCGTCGTCCACAACGGCATCATCGACAACGCCGCCGACCTGCGCCGCAAGCTGGAGGCGGACGGCGTCGAGTTCCTCTCCGAGACCGACACCGAGGTCCTCGTCCACCTCGTCGCCCGTTCCTCGGCCGAGAAGCTGGAGGACAAGGTCCGCGAGACCCTCCGGGTCATCGAGGGGACGTACGGCATCGCGGTGATGCACGCCGACTTCCCCGAGCGCGTCGTGGTGGCCCGCAACGGCTCGCCGGTCGTCCTCGGCATCGGCGAGAAGGAGATGTTCGTCGCTTCCGACATCGCCGCGCTGGTCGCCCACACCCGCCAGATAGTCACCCTCGACGACGGCGAGATGGCCACCCTCAAGGCGGACGACTTCCGCACGTACACCACCGAGGGCACCCGCACCACCTCCGAGCCCACCACCGTCGAGTGGGAGGCCGCCTCCTACGACATGGGCGGCCACGACACCTACATGCACAAGGAGATCCACGAGCAGGCCGAGGCCGTGGACCGCGTGCTGCGCGGCCGCATCGACGACCGCTTCTCCACCGTGCACCTCGGCGGCCTCAACCTGGACGCCCGCGACGCGCGGGCCGTGCGGCGCGTGAAGATCCTGGGCTGCGGCACCTCGTACCACGCGGGCCAGATCGGCGCCCAGATGATCGAGGAGCTGGCCCGGATCCCCGCCGACGCCGAGCCCGCCTCCGAGTTCCGCTACCGCAACGCGGTCGTCGACCCCGACACCCTGTACATCGCCGTCTCCCAGTCCGGCGAGACGTACGACGTGCTGGCCGCCGTGCAGGAGCTGAAGCGCAAGGGCGCCCGCGTCCTCGGCATCGTCAACGTGGTCGGCTCGGCGATCGCCCGCGAGGCCGACGGCGGCATGTACGTGCACGCCGGGCCGGAGGTCTGCGTCGTCTCCACCAAGTGCTTCACCAACACCTGCGTGGCCTTCGCGCTGCTCGCGCTGCACCTGGGCCGCACCCGGGACCTGTCGGTGCGCGACGGCAAGCGGATCATCGAGGGGCTGCGCAGGCTGCCCGCGCAGATCTCCGAGATGCTGGAGCAGGAGGAGGAGATCAGGAAGCTGGCCGCGCAGTACGCCGAGGCCCGCTCGATGCTCTTCATCGGCCGCGTCCGCGGCTACCCGGTCGCCCGCGAGGCCTCCCTGAAGCTGAAGGAGGTCTCCTACATCCACGCCGAGGCCTACCCGGCCTCCGAGCTGAAGCACGGCCCGCTCGCCCTGATCGAGCCCGCGCTGCCGACGGTCGCGATCGTGCCGGACGACGACCTGCTGGAGAAGAACCGCGCGGCCATGGAGGAGATCAAGGCCCGCAGCGGGCAGATCCTCGCGGTCGCCCACCGGGAGCAGGAGAAGGCCGACCACACCGTCGTCGTCCCGAAGAACGAGGACGAGCTGGACCCCATCCTGATGGGCATCCCCCTCCAACTCCTCGCCTACCACACGGCCCTGGCGCTGGGCCGGGACATCGACAAGCCCAGGAACCTCGCCAAGTCGGTGACGGTGGAGTAGAAGGTCTGCCGGCCGGCGGCACAGAAGGTCTGCCGGTCCGTGCGGCGAACGGCCCTCCGGGTGAGCCATCGGCACGCGGAGGGCCGCCGCCCTGCCGGGGGGGGGGGCGCCCTTCACGCACCGGTAGCTTCACCCGGCACGAGCGGGCCGCTACGGGATGACCACCACGGGCCGCTTCGCCCGCTTGGCGAGCCGGCCGGCGACGGAGCCGAAGAGGCGGCCCACGAGGCCGTGGCTGGAGCCGACGACGATGGCGTCCGCCTCGTACTCCCGTCCCACCTCCTCGAGTTCGTGGCAGATGTCGCCGCCGCGCTCGACCAGGATCCAGGGGACCTCGGCGAGATAGTCCGCGCACGCCAGCTCCAGGCCCAGCACCTCGGTGCGGTGGTCCGGCACGTCGACGAAGACGGGAGGTTCGCAGCCGGCCCACACCGTGGTGGGCAGCCGGTTGGCGACATGCACGATGACCAGGCCGGAGCCCAGCCTGGAGGCCATGCCGATGGCGTACGCGAGGGCACGCTCGCTGGAGGTGGAGCCGTCGAAGCCGACGACGACGCCGTGCTTGAAGGCTGGATCGCAGGACTGGCGGGGGTCTTCCGCCGCCAGGGGCTCGGCCGCCGTGGGTTCGGCGACGGGCCGCTTGCGGTCCGCGGGTTCGAAGAATTCGTGACCGGCCATGGCTGTCTCGGCGTTTTTATCCTCTATGGGGGACAACAGAGTGCGGCGGAGCTGTGTCCGGGAATGGTCTTCCCAACCCCATACCCCCAAGGGTACGGCGGCACGCCTCCTTCGCCAGATCCCGCGCGGCGCCCGCCACGGGGTTCACCGGAGCATGCCCGAGGGGGCGCCCGTAACGCAATGGTTGCTGCGCTGTACAGGCGGTTCGCACAGGATTCAACTGTGTGTAACCGGTCGTGACCGACGCGCCGCGCGGACGTTGATCTCCGTGCCCGCCACCCCAGGGAGCACCCGTGTCCGGTCCCTACCGCCCCGCCGAGCCGACGCCCCGCATCTCCCGTGCGCCCGTGCGCCCGGGTCCGGCCGCACCGGCCCGGGACGGCGTGACGGACCTCGTCCGGTGGGCGGCGTTCAGTTGCTTCCTCGTACCGGTCGCCCTGCTTTGGTACGGCGCCTCGTTCGCCGGCACCGCCGGTACGGCCGCCGGGCTGACCGCCGTCACCGCCGTCTGCCGTCTGCTGCTGCGGCGTTCGGAGCACCTCGCGGCCCGGCCGTCCGGCGGCGGGCGGCCGGTGCGGGGCGGCCGTCGGCGCCGGCCCCGGGGACCCGACGCACAGGGGCAGACGGCACACTGGAGAAAACACACCGGTTGACTGACCGGTTTCCGCGCACAGTTCCGCATCTTTTCAGCCAACTTCCCAGGTTGGCTCATCCTGGTCTTCCACCACCCCCCAACCCCCGTTCCACCTGCACGGAAAGGGTCTCGGAGACCCTGCGCACCCTACGGGGATTGGCCACTGACACAAGGCGCACTTCCCTGGGGCGCCCCAGAGTGCAACGCTTCGTGATCGACTGCTTCACGCCAAGTTGCCATGTCGACAATGTCCCGAGTGCCGAACCGGCCACCTCGGCGCTACGGGACACAGTAGATTCGATCTTGACTGTCTACGGCGGGGGACTCGTGCAGGACCGAGGGGAAACGTGTTGGAGCGACAGACCCGAAAGGATCAGGGCGCCGCGACCACCGAGGGGGGCTTAGCACTCATGAGCCACGACTCCACTGCCGCGCCGGAAGCCGCGACCCGGAAGCTGTCCGGGCGACGCCGCAAGGAGATCGTCGCGGTGCTGCTGTTCAGCGGCGGCCCCATCTTCGAGAGTTCCATACCGCTTTCGGTGTTCGGTATCGACCGCCAGGACGCGGGCGTGCCGCGCTACCGCCTCCTGGTGTGCGCGGGCGAGGAAGGCCCGCTGCGGACCACCGGCGGCCTGGAACTCACCGCGCCCCAGGGGCTGGAGGCGATCTCCCGAGCCGGCACGGTCGTCGTGCCGGCCTGGCGGTCGATCACCTCGCCGCCACCGCAGGAGGCGCTCGACGCGCTGCGCCGGGCGCACGAGGAGGGAGCCCGCATCGTCGGGCTGTGCACCGGCGCCTTCGTACTGGCGGCCGCGGGCCTGCTGGACGGCCGGCCCGCCACCACGCACTGGATGTACGCGCCGACGCTGGCCAAGCGCTACCCGTCGGTGCACGTGGACCCGCGCGAACTGTTCGTGGACGACGGCGACGTGCTGACGTCCGCGGGCACCGCGGCCGGGATCGACCTGTGCCTGCACATCGTGCGCACGGACCACGGCAACGAGGCGGCCGGTGCGCTGGCCCGCCGCCTGGTCGTGCCGCCGCGCCGGACCGGCGGCCAGGAGCGCTACCTGGACAGGTCTTTACCGGAGGAGATCGGCGCCGACCCGCTCGCCGAGGTCGTCGCCTGGGCGCTGGAGCACCTCCACGAGCAGTTCGACGTGGAGACTCTGGCCGCGCGCGCCTACATGAGCCGCCGCACCTTCGACCGCCGGTTCCGCTCGCTGACGGGCAGCGCCCCGCTCCAGTGGCTGATCACCCAGCGGGTGCTGCAGGCGCAGCGGCTCCTCGAGACGTCGGACTACTCGGTGGACGAGGTGGCGGGCCGCTGCGGTTTCCGCTCGCCGGTGGCGCTGCGCGGGCACTTCCGCCGCCAGCTGGGTTCGTCCCCGGCCGCCTACCGGGCGGCCTACCGGGCGCGCCGCCCCCAGGGCGACCGCCCGGCGGACCCGGACGCCGGCGCCGCGGGGGCGACCCCCCGGCATCTGCCCCCGCCCGACCCCGGCCAGCAGCCGGCGGCCCTGCACCCGGAGAACGCGGTCCCCTTCCAGACCCGCCGCACGGCGAGCCCGCTGCCCGCGGCGGCCACGACGGTCCCGGGGCAGCGCAGCCCGGCACCGTAGGCGCGACAGGAACGCCGGCCGGGCCCGTCGGCCCGCCCGGCGTTCCGCCCCGTACGCCCGGTGCAGCCCTCGACGCCGGGCAGACCGATGCTCTCAGCCCGTCCGGCGTTTGAGGACGAGGCCGTTCAGGCCGAAGCGGGGGTCCGGGGGCGGCAGCCCCGGAGACGCCCACACGGACGCCGGGGGCCCGCGGAACGGGCGCCCACCGTAAGGTGTCCGCATGAACGATCGCATGGTGTGGATCGACTGCGAGATGACCGGCCTCTCGCTGTCCGACGACGCGCTCATCGAGGTTGCCGCCCTCGTCACCGACTCCGAGCTGAACATCCTCGGCGACGGCGTCGACATCGTCGTACGCCCGCCGGAGGCGGCCCTGGAGACGATGCCCGACGTGGTGCGGGAGATGCACACCGCGTCCGGGCTGCTCGCGGAGCTCGACGGCGGCACGACGCTGGCGGACGCCGAGGCCCGGGTCCTCCAGTACGTGCGGGAGCACGTGAAGGAGCCCGGCAAGGCGCCCCTGTGCGGCAACTCCGTCGGCACCGACCGCGGCTTCCTGTCCCGGGACATGCCGGCCCTGGAGGGCTACCTCCACTACCGGATCGTCGACGTCTCCTCCGTCAAGGAGCTGGCCCGGCGCTGGTTCCCGCGGGCGTACTTCAACAGCCCCGAGAAGAACGGCAACCACCGCGCGCTCGCCGACATCCGCGAGTCCATCGCCGAGCTGCGCTACTACCGGGAGGCGGTCTTCGTGCCGCAGCCGGGCCCCGACTCCGACACCGCGAAGGCGATCGCCGCGAAGCACGTCGTGTCCGCCGGATAGGGACGCGGGCACCCCCGGAAAGCCGGGCGCGAGCACCCCTTCGGACCCTGTACACTTTTTCTCAGCCGGTCGGGAAGTCCCGCCATGCGGGGTTCGAGCACCGGCCTTGGTGGGTGTAGCTCAGTTGGTAGAGCACCTGGTTGTGGTCCAGGTGGCCGCGGGTTCAAGTCCCGTCACTCACCCTGTGTCATCAGCCGGTGACCTTCGAAAGAAGGTCACCGGCTGATTGCGTTGCGGCACTACGCGCCCCCCGGCCTCACGACGAGCGCCGCTCCACCAGTTCCGTGGCCAGCACCATCTGCCGCCGCGGCGCACGCCGGGTCGCCGGGCGGCGGTCCGCGATCTCGGTCAGCAGCAGGTCGGTCATCGCGCGGCCCATCTCCTCGATGGGCTGGCGCACGCTGGTCAGCGGCGGCTCCATGTGCCGGGCGATGGCCGAGTCGTCGTAGCCGACCAGCGCCACGTCGTCCGGGATGCGCCGGCCCGCCTCGCGCAGGGCCTGCCGGGCACCCGCCGCGGTGACGTCGGAGGCGGCGAAGACGGCGTCGACGTCCGGGCGGCTCTCCAGCAGCCGGGCCATCGCGCGGCGCCCGCCCTCCTCGGTGAAGTCGCCCGCCTCGATCAGTGCCCCGTCCGCCCCGTGGCCGGCGTCGCCCAGGGCGTCGCGGTAGCCGTCGACGCGCCGCTGGGCGCCGTAGACGTCGAGGTGGCCGGTGATGTGGGCGATGCGGCGCCGGCCCCGGGACAGCAGGTGCTCGACGGCCGAGCGGGCGCCGCCGTAGTTGTCGGAGTCCACCGAGGCCAGGGTCTCCGCGGCCGAACGCGGTCCGCTGATCACCGCGGGGATCTCCAGCTCGGCCAGCAGGTCGGGCAGCGGGTCGTCGGCGTGCACCGAGACCAGCAGGACGCCGTCCACCCGGTGCGCGGCCAGGTACTGGGCGAGCCGCTCCCGCTCCCGGTCGTTGCCCGCGAAGATCAGCAGCAGCTGCATCTCGGTGTCGGTGATCTCCGCGCCGACGCCGCGCAGCATGTCCGAGAAGTAGGGCTCGGCGAAGAACCGCGTCTCCGGCTCGGGGACGACGAGCGCTATGGCATCCGTGCGGTTGGCGGCGAGGGCGCGGGCGGCGGTGTTGGGCACATAACCGAGTTCCGCGACCGCCGCCTCGACGGCCGCGCGGGTCGCGTCGCTGACCCGGGGCGAGCCGTTGATCACCCGGGAGACCGTGCCGCGGCCGACACCGGCGTGGACGGCCACTTCCTCCAGGGTGGGGCGTCTGGCGCCCCGGCTCCGCCCCTCGTTGACCGCCATGGTCGCCGCCTTCCCTTCGCAGCTGTCAGCCAGGAATGTAACAGCCCCGACCTGTGCGTCCCCGGCCTCGTCGTCCCCGGCGGGCGGCGGCAGCCCCTCCCCGGTGCCGGGGGCGGAACGCGCGAGGACCGCGGCCGGGGAGTCCGGCCGCGGTCCTCCCGGTGCGCGGGTGACGCGAAGTGCGCCGCGGGTCAGCCGGTCTGGCCGTCCGCGGGCAGCGCGTTGTGCCGGATGACGTCGGCGTACCAGTGGGCGCTGTCCTTGGGGATACGGCGCTGGGTGGCGTAGTCGACGTAGACGGCGCCGAAGCGCTTCGAGTAGCCGTAGGACCACTCGAAGTTGTCCAGCAGGGACCACAGGAAGTAGCCGCGCACGTCCGCGCCGTCGGCGACGGCCCGGCGGACCGCGTCCAGGTGGGAGCGGAGGTAGGCGATGCGCTGCGGGTCGTTGACCCGGCCCTCGGGCGAGACGTAGTCGTCGAAGGCGGCGCCGTTCTCGGTGACCATCAGCGGCAGGTCCGGGTGGGACTTCGCCAGGCCGGTCAGCAGGGCGTGCAGGCCGTTCGCGTCGATGGCCCAGTTCATCGCGGTCAGGTCGTCGTTGGCGAGGTGGAAGGCCACGTCGTCGGAACCGGTCCAGGGCGAGTGGTCGCTCGCGCCGTGCCCGTCGTTGCTGGTGGTGCCGGCGCCCGCGGCGGGCTGGGAGACCACGGTCGGCGAGTAGTAGTTGACGCCGAGCACGTCGATCGGCCGGGAGATCTCCGCCAGGTCGCCGTCCTTCACCAGCTCGCCCCAGTCGACGAGGTGGGAGGTGTCGGCGATCAGGTCCTCCGGGTAGGCGCCGTCGAGGACCGGGCCGGTGAAGACCCGGTTGCCGACCGCGTCGATCCGGCGGGCCGCCTCGACGTCCTCGGGGGCGTCGGTGAGCGGGCGCACCTGGTGCAGGTTGAGGGTGAGGGAGACCTGGGCGCTCGGCGGCAGGGCGTCGCGCAGGACGCCGACGGCCTTGCCGTGGGCGAGGTTGAGGTGGTGGGCGGCGCGCAGGGTGGCCGCCGGGTCGGTACGGCCGGGGGCGTGCACGCCGGAGCCGTAGCCCAGGAACGCGCTGCACCAGGGCTCGTTGAGGGTGGTCCACACGCCGACCCGGTCGCCGAGGGCGCGGGCCGTGATGTCGGCGTACTCGGCGAAGCGGCCGGCGGTGAGAAGCGGTACGCCTTGAGGCCGAGGTCCTTCATCAGGGCCACGTCGTCGCGGTAGCGGTGGTAGTGGTCGGCGGCGGTGTCGCCGGTGTCGCCGTTGCGGACCTTGCCGGGGGTGTGGCTGAAGGTGTCCCAGATGGACGGCGTACGGCCGTCCTCGGCGGCGGCGCCCTCGACCTGGTAGGAGGCGGTGGCGGCGCCCCAGACGAAGCCCGTCGGGAAGGAGGTGCCGGAGGCCGACTGGGCGGGGGTCTCGGGTCGTACGGCGGTCATGGTGAGAACGCTCCAGGTGGCGTGAGGAGGGGCCGGACGGGGGTCCGGCGCTGGGGGAAAGCGGGGCGGGCGCCCTCCGCGGTGGGCGGCAGGGCCCGCACGCGGGCGGGTCCCTGCCGGAGCGGCGCGGGGCGCGTCGGGTCAGCCCTTGACGGCGCCCGCCATGATGCCGCCGACTATCTGCTTGCCGAAGACGACGAAGACCACCAGCAGGGGCAGCGTGCTGATCAGCGCTCCGGCCATCACGATGGACTGGTCGGGGGTGTAGGAGGCACTGAGCTGGCCGAGCGCGACCTGGATGGTGGGGTTCTCCTGGGTCAGGGCGAGGAACGGCCAGAAGAAGTCGTTCCACGCCTGGACGAAGGTGAGCATGCCCAGCACCATCATCGCGGGCCGGGCCGCGGGCAGGACGATGCTCCACACGATGCGGAGGTTGTTCGCACCGTCCACCTTGGCCGCCTCGATCAGTTCGTACGGCAGCGCCTCGATGAGGTACTGGCGCATGAAGAACACACCGAAGGCGCCGACGAGGGTCGGGAAGATCACCGACTCCAGCTGTCCGTTCCAGCCGATGTCCGACATCAGCATGAACAGCGGCACGACGCTGAGCTGCGGCGGGATGGTGAGGGTGGCGATGACCGCGGTCATCAGGATGTTGCGGCCGCGGAACCGCATCTTGGCGAAGGCGTAGCCGGCCAGCGTGCAGAAGAACAGCGTGGCGATCGTGATGGAGCCGGACACGATGACGCTGTTGACGATGGCCTTGCCGAGGTTGGCCTGCTCCCAGGCCGCTTCCAGGTTGGTGAACAGTCTGCCGCCGGGGATGAACGGCGGCGGGTTGTCGAGGACGCGCTGCTGGTCGTGCGAGGCCGCCACCAGGGTCCAGTACAGCGGGAAGAGGGACCCGATCCCGACGACGATCAGCGCGAGATAGGTGAAGGGACCGCCCTTGAGCTGCTGGCCGGCGCCGATCCTGAGGCGGCGGCCCTTGCCGGGGCCGCCGGGGAGCTGCGCGGCCGGGGCCACGCCCGGGGCGATCTGCTGGGGAGTACTTGTCGTGGTCATCGTTGTCGCTCCCGTCAGGCCGCGCTCTTGCGCACGAACCGGCTGACGATCCAGTTGATCAGGGCGATGAGCAGCAGCAGGACGAGCATGGCCCAGGCCACGGCGGCGGACAGGCCGAGGTGCTGGAGCTTCCAGCCGTAGTTGTAGAGGTAGATGCTGAGCGTCTCGTACTGGTGCTCGCTGCCGCCGATGGAGCCGAGTGTGCCGCCCTGCAGCAGCAGCGGTTCACCGAACAGCTGCATCGAGCCGATGGTCGAGATGACGATGGTGAACAGGATCGTCGGCCGCAGCGAGGGGATGGTCACCTTGCGGAACTGCTGCCAGCGCGAGGCGCCGTCGATCGAGGCCGCCTCGTAGAGATCGCTCGGCACGGCCTGCATGGCGGCCAGGTAGATCAGGGCGTTGTAGCCGGTCCAGCGCCAGATCACGATGATCGAGATGGCGATCTTCGAGGTCCAGTGGCCGTTGCCCCAGTCGATGTCCCCGCCGCCGAAGGGTTCGAGCACCCAGTTGAGGAGGCCGCCGTCGGCCCGGAACACCAGGGCGAAGACGAGGGCCGCGGTCGCGACCGAGGTGGCGTACGGGGTGAGGATGATCGTGCGCCAGAAGGTGCTGGCCCGCAGCTTGTAGTTGAGCAGGTGGGCCAGGCCCAGCGCGACCATCAGCTGCGGGACGGTCGAGATGACGCCGATGAGGAAGGTGTTGGAGACGGCCGTCCAGAACTCGGAGTCCTGGAGGATGGTGGCGAAGTTGTCGAGGCCGACCCACTCGGACTGGTCGAGGCTCGTCATCTCCACCCGGTGCAGGGCGATCCATCCGGTGTAGATGAGCGGATAGAGCCCGAAGGCGCCGAAGATGAGGAAGAAGGGGGCGATGTAGGCGTACGGCGACGCCTTGTCGTCGAAGCGCCACAGCCGCGAACGCCACGCGCTGCGTTCCTTGTACGCGGTGCGCGGGCCGCCGGAGGGCGGCGGTGTGCTGGCACCCCGGGTGGGGGTTGTCGTTGCCACGGAGGGAGTCCTTCCCTGGGAGGTCGGGCCTGGTGGGGCGGGAGGCGGCCTGCGGCGCTCGGGACGGCCGGTGGTGTGCGGGCGGCCGGTGGTGCGTGGACGGCGTGCGGTCCTCGGGACGGTCGGTGGTGCCGGTGCCGGTGACCCCGGCGACCGGTCCCGGTCGGAGTGATCGGAGTGGGTCCGGGCAGGGCGCCGGGCCGGGGCGGCGGCGCTGCCTCCCACGGACCGGACGCGGACCTGACGCCGCGCAGCAGACCCGCCGGGTTCGGCCGGGCCTGCTGCGGACGCCCCCGCGTCTGCGGGCGGGGGCCGTCGTTCCTTCACGGCCCCCGGTGCGCCGGTGCGGGCGGTGCGGGGCGGGCTGGTGTACCGCCCGCAGCGGCGCGGGTCAGCCGATGGCCTTGTCGATGGCCTCGGTCGCCGCGCCCCAGGCCTTGTCGGGCTCGGTGCCGCGCTGCTCCATGTTGTTGATCTCGTTGGAGAACGTTTCCTTGATCGCGCCGTCCTTCGGGCCCAGCACCGCCACCGGGATGGACTTGGACTCCTCGGCGTAGATCTGGCCGACGGGGGCGTTGTTGAAGTACTCGAGCTTGCCGTTCTTCACGTCGGCCAGCTCATAGGCCTTCTGGTTGGACGGGAAGAGGCCGGCGGCCTTGAACACGGCGGCCTGCTGCTCGGGCGCGGTCAGCCACTTGACCAGCTCGGTGGCCTCCTTGGCGTGCTTGCTGCTCTTGGGCACGGTCAGGAAGGAACCGCCCCAGTTGGCCGCGGTGTCGCCGGGCGAGTTGGTGATGTCCCACTTGCCGGCGTAGTCCTCACCGGAGTAGTCCTGGATCTGCAGCGACATCCAGGCGGGGCACACGACGGAGGCCACGCTGCCCTTGCGCAGCGCCGCCTTCCACGGGTCCTGGAACTGCGGCAGGCCCTGGCTCAGCTTCTTCTCCGCGGCCTCGGCGGCGAGGTCCCAGCCCTTCTTCACACCGGGGCTGTCCTTGTAGATCGCCTTGCCGTCGGCGTCGTAGTACTGGGTCTCGGAGGAGCTGACGACTCCGTTGAACATGGCGCTGGCGGAGTCCATGAAGTAGGTGCCCTCGGGCGCCTTCTCCTTGTACTGCTCACCGAGCTTCAGGTAGTCCTCCCAGCCGCCCGCGACCGCCTCGGCGACCTCCTCGCGCTCGGTCGGCAGGCCCGCCTTCTCGAAGAGGTCCCGGCGGTAGCAGAGGGACATCGGGCCGATGTCGGTGCCGGCGCCGATGACCGCGCCGTCCTTGGTGGTGGCCTGCTTCGCCTTCCAGTCCACCCACTGGCTGACGTCGATGCTGTCCTTGAGGTCGGTGAACTTGTCCGCCTGGGTGTCCACGACCTCCTTGATGCGGGCCACCTCGACGCCGACGACGTCTCCCAGACCGCTGTTGGAGTTCAGCTGCTGCAGGAGCTTCGGGTAGTAGTCCGGCTCGGTCGAGGTCGTCTCCTCCTCCACCTTGATGTTCGGGTGGAGCTCCTCGTACTTCTTCAGCAGGCCGGCTTCCTTGTAGCCGAACTGCCCGTAGTCGGTGAGCTTGAGGGTGATCTTCCCGTCGGAGTCCGAGGAGTCCGAGTCGCTGTCGCTGCTGCAGCCGGTCAGCAGCAGGGCCGAGGCCGTCAGGACCGACGTGGTCAGGACCGCTGCTCTGCGGCCACGACCGCCGCCGGTTCGGGTGATGCGCATTCCACTACTCCTTGTTCCAGTGGGAACGGGGACCTCAGGAAACCTCAGGAATCAGACCGCCGGGTTCGACGGTCCGGACTGCCCTCTCGGTTCGAGCAGCGGCCAGCCCCGCGCATCGCGGCAAGCGGTGCGAAGATGCTGGTCAACGGTGTGCCATGCGAGGTGGAGGGAGGGCCGATGGTGCTTCGTTCCACACGGAAGCCAGTCCCGGAACTCCGTGGGACCGCTCCCACGCGGCTTGTCCCGAAGACTGGTTGCTAGCGGACCCAGGTGTCAAGAGTTGAAAACGGCGTTGTTGCGCAAGCGTGTTCCGCACGTCACGTGAATGTGTCACGCCACCAGCCGTGATCCCCCCGTCATTTGGCCGTTGCCTCAGCAATTCCCGCAGGTCACCGACGAGTTAACCAGGAGGGCGTGCTCCGGAGGGATCCGCGCGGGCACCACCCGGACACTCTGGGTCAGAATGAAGCCGGTCCCCCACCGAAACGCCGGAAGGTGAACGATGAGCCCTGCCGAACACCCGCCCGGCGCCCCGGACGCCCGGCGTCCGACCCTGAACGCGGTGGCCGCCCTGGCCGGCGTGGGCCGCGGCACGGTCTCCCGGGTCATCAACGGTTCACCCAAGGTCAGCGACCGTTCCCGCGCGGCCGTGGAGCGGGCCATCGCCGAACTCGGCTACGTCCCCAACCCGGCCGCCCGCTCCCTGGTCACCCGGCGCACCGACTCGGTGGCCCTGGTGGTCCCGGACGCGCAGACCCGGCTGTTCTCCGAGCCGTACTTCTCGGGGATCATCCGGGGCGTGTCCGCGGGCCTCGCGGACGCCGGGATGCGGCTGCTGCTGGTCATGGTCCACGACGCGAAGGAGTACACGCGGCTCGCCCCGTACCTCTCCGGCCAGCGGGTGGACGGCGTGCTGATGGTCGCGGTGCACAGCGACGACACGCTCCCCGACCAGCTGGACGCCCTCGCCATCCCGACGGTGCTGGCGGGCCGGCGCGGGGACCGCGAGCCGCTGGGGCACGTCCGGGCCGACAACCGCGGCGGTGCCGAGATCGCCGTCCGGCATCTGCTGGCGGGCGGCCGGCGCACCGTCGGCACCATCACCGGGCCGCTCGACATGGAGGCGGCCCGGGAACGGCTCGACGGGTACCGCCAGGCGCTGCGCGACGCCGGCGCCCCGGTCGCCGACGAGCTGGTCGCGAACGGCGACTTCACCGAGGAGGGCGGGCGCGAGGCGATGCGGGAGTTGCTGTGCGGCCGGCCCGACCTGGACGCGGTCTTCGCCGCCTCGGACGTGATGGCCTCCGGTGCCGTGCTGGAACTGCGCGCCGCGGGCCGCCGGGTGCCCGAGGACGTGGCGGTCGTCGGCTTCGACGACTCCATCGTGGCCCGGCACATCGATCCGCCGCTGACCAGCGTCCGGCAGCCGCTGGACGAGATGGGCCGCACCATGGCGAGGCTGCTGCTCGACGAGATCGCCGACCGGGGCGCCGGACGCCACGCGGTGGTGCTGCCGACGCGCCTCGTGGTGCGGGAGTCGTCCTGAGCGGGGGTGGGCGGGCGCGCTCTTCCGCCGGGCGCGGATGCCTTTCTTCGCGGTGGAAGCCTTGGTTGTGGGTGGGAGCGCTCACCGCGACGACGTGGCCCTGATGAAGGACCTCGGCCTCAAGGCGTACCGCTTCTCCGTCTCCTGGTCCCGGGTCCAGCCCACCGGCCGCGGCCCCGCCGCCCAGCGCGGCCTGGACTTCTACCGCCGCCTGGTCGACGAGCTCCTGGCCGCGGGCATCGAACCGGCCCTCACCGTCTACCACTGGGACCTGCCGCAGGAGCTGGAGGACGCGGGCGGCTGGCCCGAGCGGGACACGGCATACCGGTTCGCGGAGTACGCGCGGCTCCTCGGCGAGGCGCTCGGCGACCGGGTGAAGCAGTGGATCACGCTCAACGAGCCCTGGTGCAGCGCGTTCCTGGGGTACGCCTCCGGTGTGCACGCCCCCGGCCGCACCGAGCCCGCGGCCGCGCTGCGCGCGGCGCACCACCTGAACCTGGCGCACGGCCTGGGCACGGCGGCACTGCGCTCGGTGATGCCGGCCGGCAACTCGGTCGCGATCAGCCTCAACACCGCCCCGGTCCGGCCGCTGACGCAGAGCCCGGCGGACCTGGCGGCGGCGCGGAAGATCGACGACCTGTCGGGCGGGATCTTCCACGGCCCGGTCCTGCACGGCGCCTACCCGCAGTCCCTGCTGGAGGCGACGGCGCCGCTGACCGACTGGTCGTTCGTCCAGGACGGCGACCTGGAGCAGATCCGGCAGCCCATCGACGCGATCTGCCTCAACTACTACACGCCCACCGTCGTGTCGGCGGCGGACCCGGGCGCACGCGTCCCGGGCGCCGACGGTCACGGCGCGAGCGAGTACTCGCCGTGGCCGGCAGCGGACGACGTGGCCTTCCACCAGCCGCCGGGCGAGCGTACGGAGATGGGCTGGAGCGTCGACCCGACCGGCCTGCACGAGCTGATCATGCGCTACCACCGGGAGGCGCCCGGCACGCCGCTGTACATCAGCGAGAACGGCGCCGCCTACGACGACAAGCCCGACGCCGACGGCACGGTGGACGATCCCGGGCGCGTCGCCTATCTGAACGGCCACCTCGCGGCGGTCCGGCAGGCCATCACCGACGGTGCCGACGTCCGCGGCTACTACCTGTGGTCGCTGCTGGACAACTTCGAGTGGGCGTACGGCTACGAGAAGCGGTTCGGCGCCGTGTACGTCGACTTCGCTTCCCAGCGGCGCACGCCCAAGTCGAGCGCCCTGTGGTACGGGCGGGCGGCCCGCACGGGAACGCTGCCGCCGGTGGACGCGGCCGAGTGACTCTCCGGCCCCGGGGTACTTCCTCGGGGCCGGAGCGGCGGATGCGGGGCGCGGTACCCGTGGGGGGTTACCGCGCCCCGCTCGTGGGGCCGGTGTGGGGGGAAGCCCGGCCCTGGTCGGGAGGGCCCGGTCCGGGCGGGGCGCGCCGGCCCCGGCCGGAAGGACCCTGGGGAGTGCCCCAGTTGCTCAGTTCGCTCAGTTCGCTCAGTTGAAGGCGGCGAAGGCCTTGGCGAAGGCGTTGTCCTCCTGGTCGATGGAGCTGCAGGTGGCGTCGGCCGACGGCTTGGGACCGCCGGGGCAGGCCTTGTCGCGGGTCGCGGACCACATGGACAGTCCGCCGAGCCCCTTGGACGTGGCGAACTCGACGAGCTGGGTGGCGTCCTCGACCTGGAACACCTCGCTGGCCACGTCGTTGACGCCGATCATCGGGGTGACGGCGACCGCCTTCCAGGCGTCCGCGTCGGAGAGGCCGAGGACGCCCTTGATCTGGGCCTGGGTGGCGGTGGCGGCCTGCTCGGCGTAGGTGCCCATGTCGTCGCTGTAGGCGGGGCCGTAGTCCATCGCCATGATGTTGACGCTGCCGATGTCCACGCCGTTCTCCTTCGCGTCGGCGAGGAGGTCGACGCCCGCCTGGGTGAGGCCCTCGGGCATCACCGGGAGGGTGTAGGAGACGTCCAGGTCGGGGTGGTCCTTCTGGAGTGCGGCGATGGCCTGGGCGCGGCGGGTGTTGGCGGCCGTGTCGGGCAGCGCGCCGCCCTCGACGTCGAAGTCGACCTTGGTGAGGTTGTAGGTGTCGACGACCTCGGCGTACGCGGCCTTCAGCGCGTCGGCCGAGGTGCAGGTCGTGCCGAGTTCGGAGCCGGAGGCGCCACCGAAGGAGACGCGCACGTCGCCGCCCGCCTCCCGCAGGGCGCCGATCTGGTCGGCGACGGCGTCGCCGCCGAGGTCGGTGACGCCGCCCCACTTCGGGGTGCAGCCGCCGCCGTCGGTGACGAAGGCGAGGGTGTAGTTCTTCACGCCGGTCGCCTCGGCGTTCGCCAGCAGGTCGTAGGCCGGGGTGAGGGAGGTGTCGACGTACGGGGCGAAGCCCGCGCCGGCCTTGGTGCCGTTGCCGGGGGCGCCGGTGGGCGCCGGGGCGGTCTCCGTGCCGGTGTCCGTCGGGGCGGGCTCGGCGGTGTCGCCGGGCTCGGGGGCCGGCGGCTCGGTGGGGCGGCCGCTGGGTTCGGGGGTGGCGCCGTCGTCCGTCGAGCACGCGGCGTCGTCGACGAGGCAGCCGGTGGGGTCGGCGGTGCCGTTGACGACGAACCCGACGGTGACGGACTCGCCGGCCTTCAGGCCGTCCGTGTCCCACTTGGGCGGGGTCACGGTGACGTGCTGTCCGTCGGTCGTCGACTCGGCGTTCCACAGCGAGCCGAGCTTCGCGCCCTCGGGCAGGTCGAACTCGAGGGACCAGTCGGTCTTCGCCCCGCCGCTGGTGTTGGTGACGACGTACTGGCCGGTGTAGCCCGTGGACCACTCGCTGGTCTTCGTGTACGCGGCACCCACCGGGGCCGCCTGGGCGGTGCTGGTGAACAGCAGCGCCCCGCCACCGGCCACGGCCGCCGCGACGACGGCGCCGATCGCCTTGTTCCTGCCACTGACCTTGCGTCGGTGCGTGCGCATCACGTGCCTGCCTTCGCTGTTCACGGTTCCCCGCGGGGACGAGCGGGGGTGGGGGTGCGACAGCACGCTAGCGACCCGCAAACGGGCAAAGGCCCTGTTACGGAAGGCGGTTGGCGATCTTAGGGTGGGCTTAAGGAAGGGATCGGGAGCGATTAATGGTCGCGCCCTGCCGGGGCTGCCGCAGCTGCCGCCGGCGCCGTACGGACCCGCGGTGGCCGCGCCGCGCCGGTGCCGCCTGTCCGTCGAGCTGGATCCAGATCCGCACCTCGGTGCCGCCGAGGACGGAGGAGCCGATCCGTACGTCGCCGCCGGTGGACTCGGCCATCCGGCGCACGATGTCCAGGCCGAGGCCGGTCGAGCCGTCGGTGCCGGAGCCGCGGCCGCGGGCCATCGCCGCATCGGGGTCGGTTATGCCGGCGCCCGCGTCGGAGACGAGCACGATCACCGCGTCCTCGCCGTTGTGCAGGTCGACGGCGAAGGCGGTGCCCTCGGCGGTGTGCCGGAAGACGTTGCCGAGCAGGGCGTCGAGGGAGGCGGCCAGGTCGGTGCGGGCCACGGGTATGCGCACCGGGCGGTCGGCGCCGGCCACCCGCCACTTGCGGCCCTCGTCCTCGGCGAGTGCGGACCAGAACCCCATCCGCTCGCGGACCACCTCGGCGGCGTCGCACCCGGCTCCGGGCCCGGCCGCGGCCGTCTGCGGCTTGGCGTCCCGGGCGGTACGGATGATGGTGTCGACCTCGCGCTCCAGCTGCTCGACGGCGGTCCGGGTCTGCTCGGCGGCCGGACCGTCGCCCAGCGAGGCCGCGTTGAGCCGCAGCACGGTCAGCGGGGTGCGCAGGCGGTGGGACAGGTCGGCGGCCAGTTCGCGCTCGTTGGCGAGGAGTTGTACGACCTGGTCGGCCATGGAGTTGAACGCGACCGCCGCGAGCCGCAGTTCGTTGGGCCCCTCCACGGGCACCCGCGCGCCCAGCTTCCCCTCCCCCAGCTCGTGCGCGCCCTCGACCAGGCGCTGCGCGGGCTGCACCATCCGCACGCCCAGCCGGTCGGCGACCGCCACCGAGCCGACGATCAGCGCGGCGCCGACCGCCGCGAGCACCGCCCAGGCGGTGTTCACGCCGTTGGTGACCGCGGACTCGGGCACGTAGACCTCGACGACGGCGATCTCGCCGGAGCTGAGTGCGACCGGCTGGAGGAGCGTGGAGCCGCCGTCCACCTCGGTGGTGGAGGCACGGCCCATCTCGCGCACGGCGGCGATGTCCTCGTCGGTGGCACGCTGCCGGCCGATGTCGGTGGCACCGTCCGCCTCTCCGCCCCCGCTTCCGGCTGGGGCTCCGCTTCCGGATTCGCTTCCGGCTCCGTTCCTGCTCCCCGCTCCGGTCGCCGGTATGTGCACGGCCATTCCGGCGTCCGAGCCCGCGGAGGCGACGACGCGCTCCAACTGCTCGCGGTCGGTGGTGATGGACAGCGCCGGGGCGACCGCCGCGGCCTCCCGCTCCGCGTTGGAGAAGGCTCGGTCCCGGGCCATCTCGCGGATGACGAGTCCGAGCGGCACGGCGAAGGCGACCACGACCATCGCCGTGACCGCCAGCGACACCTTGACCAGGGCCCATCTCATCGTGGCGGCTCCGCTCCGGGAGACTGGGCGGCCGGCGGCTCCAGCTTCACGCCGACGCCGCGCAGGGTGTGCAGGTAGCGGGGGCGGGCCGCGGTCTCGCCGAGCTTGCGGCGCAGCCAGGACAGATGGACGTCGATGGTCTGGTCGTCGCCGTACGACTGCTGCCACACCTCGGCGAGCAGCTCCTTGCGGGGGACGACGACGCCCGGCCGCCCGGCCAGGAAGGCGAGCAGGTCGAACTCGCGCCGGGTCAGGTCGAGTTGTGCGCCGTCGAGTTCGGCCTGGCGGCGCAGCGGGTCGACGGTGAGGCCGCCGACGCGGATGACGCTGGAGGGCGCCGCTTCCGCGGGTCCGCTGCGGGCACGGCGCAGGACGGCGGCCATCCGGGCCGACAGGTGCTCGACGGAGAACGGCTTGGTGAGGTAGTCGTCCGCGCCCGCGTTCAACAGCCGTACGACCTCGGTCTCGTCGTCGCGGGCGGTGGCGACGATGACGGGAACGTCGGTGATGCCGCGCAGCATCTTCAGCGCCTCGGAGCCGTCCAGGTCGGGCAGTCCGAGGTCGAGGATCACGACGTCGAACCGGAAATGGGCGACCTCGCGCAGCGCCTCCAGCGCCGTACCGACGCTGCGCACGGTGTGCGCGGCGTCGGTCAGGTGCCGGATCAGCGCCGAGCGTACGAACTGGTCGTCCTCGACCACGAGCACACTTGCCATGGGCGGCACCGTACGCCATGTGGACCAACGCGGTCCGAGCCTGTGGACAACTCCGCACGGGCCACCGTCACACCGCGTTCGGGCGACACGGGTGGGGCGGGTGGTGCAGTATGGCCGCGATGCGCAGAGGACTCGTCCACCTGATCGCCTGGCTGCTCGCCACCGGCGCGGCGGTCACGCTGTCGTGGTGGGGCGTGCACACGGTGATGGCGGGCACGGCCTACGACGCGCCCCGCGCGCTCCCCATCACGGCGGCCGACGCGAGCGTGCGGGACGGGGACGGGGCCGAGGAGGAGTCCCTGGCGTCCTCCACCAGCCGGCCGTCGCCCTCCGCCTCGCCCTCGGCCAGTCCGTCGCCGGAACCGAGCAAGACCTCCGAGAAGCCGGACCCCGCCCCGTCGGACCCGGCGCCGCCTTCCGCCCCCAAGACCCCGTCGGACCCCGCGCCCGCGGCGTCCGGCGAGGTCAAGAGCTACGACACCGACGGCGGCCGGGCGGTCTTCGACCTCGGCACCGCGTCCGCGTCGCTGGTGTCGGCGACGCCGGGCGCGGGCTGGTCGATGCAGGTGTGGAAGACGGAGTCGTGGATCCGGGTGGAGTTCACGTCGGGCGCGGACCGGGTGTCGGTCTTCTGCACCTGGCACGACGGCCCGCCGCGGGTGGAGATCGGCACGTACTGAGCGGCCCGCGGGCTCACTTGGTGAACACCGAGTCCGGCGGCGCCGGCGAGTCGACCGCCGCGGCGTCCGTCACGGGTACGGCGCCGCCGGTGAAGTCGGTGAGCGCGCGGCCGTGTTCCACGCGCGCGGGGTGGGGGTCGGAGGCCGCGCGGCGGGTCAGTTCGGCGATCGGCAGCGGGTGGTCGCGGGCGACGAGGACCGCGTTGCCGAACCGCCTGCCGCGCAGTACGGCGGGGTCGGCGACGAGGGCGAGTTCCGCGAACCGGCAGGCGGCGGTGGCGATCTGGCCGCGCAGGTGGGCCAGGGGCGGCCCGTCGGCGAGGTTGGCGGCGTAGACCCCGCCGGGCGCGAGCGCGCGCCGTACGTCGTCGAGGAACTCGGTGGACGTCAGGTGGGCGGGCGTACGGGCCCCGCCGAAGACGTCGGCGACGACCAGGTCCGCCCAGCCGTCGGGCACCTTGGCCAGCCCCGCGCGGGCGTCGGTGGAACGCACCCGTATCCGTGCGCCGGGGTCCGGGGGGAGTTCCCGGCGGACCAGCCGGACGAGGGCGGCGTCCCGCTCGACCACCTGCTGGGTGGAGCGGGGGCGGGTGGCGGCGACGTAGCGGGCGAGGGTGAGGGCGCCGCCGCCGAGGTGCACGGCCCGGACGGGTTTCCCCGGCGGGGCGGCCAGGTCGATGACGTGCCCGATGCGGCGCTGGTACTCGAAGGACAGGTACGCCGGGTCGTCGAGGTCGACGTGGGACTGCGGGGCGCCGTCGATCAGCAGCGTCCAGGCCCTGGGCCGGTCGCGGTCGGGCACCAGCTCGGCCCGCCCGCCGTCGACGTCCTCGACGACGGACTCGGCCGCAGCACGCCCGCGGCGACTGTTCCTGGACTTTCCCATCGGCCCATGACCGGACTTTCCCATCGGCCCATTATCGGCGGTCGCCGGGCCGGGAAGTTCCACGGAGCACGACCGGGCGGACGCGGCCCGGGCGCTCAGCGGCAGCTGTCCGCCGCCCTGATCAGCCGGGCGGCCTCGCCGAGCGCGGCCCGCAGTACGGCGGGGTCGGTCGCCAGGTCGGCCTCGCCGGGCGGCAGCAGCCAGTCGGAGCCCTCCACGGGCGGCTCGGCCTCCACGTCGACGCTCAGGCCGCGGCCGTCCGTCTCCAGACAGGTGCTGCCCGGCACGTCCCAGGCGGCGGCGGTGCCCGGCGGCACCAGGAAACCGAGGGTGTCGCAGCCGTCGTCGTGGATCACCGACCCCACCCCCTCGCGGGCCGCGCGCCTGAGGATGTCGACCGCCTCCAGACCCTGCCGGGTCGGCACGGTCACGACGTCGCAGGCGTCGCAGGTCGGATCGCTGACGCCGGTGTCCATCCTGATGTCCATCCGGACCTCCACCACGGAACTCCTCCTCGGACGAGTCACACGAGTCGGGACCTCCCGGTCCACCCGGTTCAACGCGGCGGACCGTCAACGGCTACGCGCAAAGCCGCCGCAAAGGATGGCACTTCATGGCAGATCACGGGGGAGATATCCGATTTGTAGCCAAACAGCCTGTGTCCACTCCGTCACAGCCGGTACGTTCTTGCTCGCCGGAAACAGGCCCGCGCCCTTCCCGGCATGGTTCGACGGTTCGCACGAGAGGACCCGGCCATGGCGTCGTCAACGGTGACCTCCGCCCAGCCCGAACGGCCACCGCGGCCGAACCTCGCCTTCCGGCGGCTGCGCGGCAAGCGCTCGCCGGCCGAGTTCGCGGCGGCGGTCCGCCGGGCCGCGCGCGAGATCGGCGAGCGGGTCAGCTGCGACGCGCGCTACGTCGGCCGGGTCGAGGCGGGCGAGATCCGTTGCCCCAACTACGCCTATGAACGCGTGTTCCTGCACATGTTCCCGGGCCGCACCCTCACCGACCTGGGTTTCGCACCCCGCGCGTCGGTACGCGGCCGCCAGGCGCGCGCCGCGGGTGAGACGCGGAGCACGGATGAGCCGTATGACACGCATGAGACGTACGACGACAACGAGGAGAGCGACGTGCTGCGTCGCGCATTCATGACGAGCGGTGCCACGGTGGCCGCCGCCTCGCTGGGCCCCCTGGGGCTCGCCCTCGACGCGGCGGCGGCCGGACGCCCCGTGCGCCGCGCCGGACCGGACGAGGCCGACGCGCTCGAAGAGGCCGTCCGCCGGATCCGGTTGCTGGACGACCGGCACGGCGCGGACGGCCTGTACCGGCGCGCGGGGGCTCCGTTGCGCACCGCTTACGCGCTGCTGGACGCCGGCGCCTCCCGGCAGGCGACCACGGACCGGCTCTGCACGGGCGCCGGTGAACTGGCCATCTCGGTGGGGTGGCTGGCGCACGACTCCGGCCGCTTCGACGACGCGCGCTCGCACTACGCCGAGGCCCTCGCCACCTCGCGGATGACCGGCGACCCGGGCCTGGAGGCGCACGCCTTCTGCAACATGGCGTTCCTGGCCCGCGACGCGGCGCGCCCGCGCGAGGCGGTACGGGCGGCCCAGGCCGCGCAGCGCGCCGCCGGACCGCTGGGCTCGGCCCGGCTGATGTCCCTGCTGGCGCTGCGCGAGGCGGGCGGCTGGGCCGGACTCGCCGACCGCGTCGGCTGCGAGCAGGCGCTGGGCCGCGCGCAGTCCTTCTTCGAGCGGGGCCCCTCGGACACCGACCCCGAGTGGATGAGCTTCTACGGCGCGGCCGAACTGGCGGGCCTGGAGGCGCAGTGCTGGTCCGCCCTGGGCGACTGGCCCCGCGCCGCACGACACGCGCGGCGGGCGGCGGACCTGCAGGACCCGCACTTCACCCGGAACCTCGCGCTGTACTCGGCGGAGCTGGCCGACGATCTGGCCCGCGGCGGCCGGCCCGACGAGGCCGCGGCGGCGGGCATGCGGGTCCTGGACCTGCTGGGCGAGGTCCAGTCGTCCCGCGTCCGCACGATGCTGGCCGGCACGTCCCGCGTCCTGCTCCCCCACCGCCGCACCGGCACGGTCGCGGCCTTCCTGAACCACCACGCAGCCCTACCCCGCCCCGCCTGACTACCACCCCAGCTGCGGGCAGCCGCACGCCCCCGCCACTGCGGGCAGTCGTGCCGCCCCAGCTGCGGGCAGTCGTGCCGCTGGGGCGGCACGGGTGGGCGCAGCGGCACCCCGCAAGCGCCGGGCAGCGCGACCCACCCCCGCCCCGCACCCACGCCCAGCACCCGACCGACGCCGGGCCGCGCACACCCACCCCCGCCCCGCCCCGCACCCGCACAACCCCCGGG